>CAWATC010000001.1:0-192719 GCA_963784865.1 uncultured Verrucomicrobiae bacterium
GGAAAAGAAGGCCGACGAAGAGCTTAAAACTGCCGCCGCTGCGGGGCATCATCCACGCGGCGATGGTGCTGGATGACGGCGTCCTGCGCGCAGCAGACCGCGGCGCGTTTCAGCCGCGTGATGGCGCCCAAGGTGAGCGGCGCCTGGAATCTCCACGTGCGCTCGCAAGAGCTGCCGCTCGATTTCTTTGTGCTCTTCTCATCCGTCGCGGCGATCGTCGGGAGCCCGGGACAGAGTGGTTACGTCGCCGCCAACAGCTTCCTCGAATCTCTCGCGCATCACCGGAGGGCGATGGGCCTGCCTGGCCTCGCGATCAATTGGGGTGTGATCAGCGAAGTGGGGTTTGTCGCGCGGAACGCAAAGTTGAGCCAGTTGCTCGCGGGCAATGGCCTCACCGGCATCACGCCCGCGCAGGCCGTCGGGACTCTGGGAAAACTGTTGCAGGGCGATGGCGCGCAATTCGGCATCGGCCTCGTGGACTGGCAGCGACTGGCAGACTGCTTTGCCTTCGTCGGGACGTCGCCGCGTTTCTCGGAAGTCGTGCAGGCCCGGCATTCGAATCAACCCAAGGACGGCCGATCCTTCCGCGAGGAAGTCCTCTCGTTACCCGCAAGCGAACGCCTGGCTGCGGTGACAACACAACTCCGGGAGCAGATCGCGAAAGTCCTGCGCACCTCGGCCTCGAAACTCGACACCGAGCGTCCGCTGAATGAACTCGGCCTCGATTCGCTAATGGGCGTCGAATTGCTGAACCGGATCGAGACCAGCCTCGGCGTCTCGCTCCCGCCGGCCAATCTCGCCGCGGGGAATTCCATCTCGAAAATGGCCGCTCAGATCCTCGAGATCATGCCCGGCGCGTCGTCCGCTCCGGCCGCGGAAGCGGAGGCTAATTCCCGACCGCAAGCGTCACCCTCCTGTCTCGTGGCGCTGCGCGCGGGTGGTTCCATGGCGCCGCTTTTCTGCATTCATCCCTCCGGCGGGATGGTGAACATCTACGAGAATCTGGCGAAGCAACTCCCGCCCGAGCTTGCCCGTCTATGGTCTTCAGTCGCGCGCGCTCTTTGGGAGCGGCACCGAGCATGCGACCGTCGCCGCGATGGCGGAGCACTACGCCGGCCTGATCCAGGAGAAACACCCTCGTGGTCCCATCCGTTTGCTCGGCTTCTCGCTCGGCGGTCTCCTGGCCATGGAGATTGCGCGGGTCATGGAGGATGCCGGACGGGCGGTCGCGTTTGTCGGGCTGATTGATGCCGACCTTCGCTGGACCGAAAAGCGAGAATCTGAAAAAGGAATTCTTCCGGCGGCACAGCGTCGAGATGTACGGAACCTTCACGCGAGAGCTCGGGCTCCTGAGGCCACTCGACGCGCAGGAACTTGAGAAATATGCCGAAGCAGGTCGCGGAGGAAATTGTCGAGGCGCCGCCGGAAATGCGCGCCGAGGTCGCGCTGCGCTCCATTTCTGCGCACGGTTATTTGTTACCCGGACTGCCCGACAAATTGGTGAAGCAGTACCTATCCCTGTTCTTCGCGCACACCAATTTCCTCGGCGAATGTTCGCCGACAGTCATCAGCGCTCCGCTGGCAGTTTGGGCCGGCAGGCAGACACGAGACGAGAGTGCCGCCTGGCGGGATTACTCGAGCGTGAGGATTCAGCGAAGAGTTCATTGACGGGGATCATTACGATCTGATGTATCCTCCGCTCGTGAATTCACTCGCCGCGCAGTTGATCGCTGCACTGACAACGCCTCGGACTCGGCGGGCAGCCAGGGAGCGCGTGCTGGTTCCGGCGTAGCGCGCGAGACTGTTCCAAGAAACGAATGGCACTCGCTCCTCATCGAAGCACGCGACCTCCGGCGCGCCTACGACAATGGAGCCGTGCAGGCGCTCCGCGGAGTAAACTTCACGATCGAGCGCGGTGAATTCGTCTCGATCATGGGCCCGAGCGGATCGGGCAAATCCACGCTGCTGAATATCCTCGGCGTGCTCGAGACCGAGTTCGACGGCAACATCACGATTGACGGCGTCAATCTTCACCAGTTGCCCGAACCGGAGCGATTCCGCGCGCGCGTTATCGGCTTTGTCTTTCAGTCCTTCCATCTGCTGCCGACGTTGACCGCGGTGGAGAATGTCCAGGTTCCCATGTTCGAAATGCCATGGTCCGCGTCGGAGCGACGACAAGCGCGCCGCGGCGCTGCTCGATTCCGTCGGACTGGCGGAGCGGATGAATCACGTTCCCTCAAGACTCTCCGGCGGCGAACGGCAGCGCGTCGCCATCGCCCGCAGCCTCGCGAATGAGCCGTGCCTCCTGCTGGCCGACGAGCCGACCGGCAATCTGGACAGCACCAGCGCCGGCAAAATCCTCGAGGTATTGCGCGTGATTCATCAACGGAACAACATGACCATCATCATGGTCACCCATGAACTGAATGTGGCCGGGCATGCGCAGCGCATCTTGCAAATGCTCGACGGGCGCATCGTCAACGACGCACCGTCCGCGCAGAAAACCTGAGCCGCCATGTCGTTCCTCACGCTCATTCTCAAGAACCTCCTGCGCCGCCCATCCCGCAGTCTGCTCACGATCATCGGCATCGCGATCGGCATCGCCGCGGTGGTTGCGCTCACCAGTCTCGCGTGGGGATTCGAGCAAACCTGGAACAATGTCTATAAGGCGCGGGGCACCGACATTATCGTGACCAAGGCGAGCACGCGCAGCGCGATGCCGGCGCCATTTGCAATCAGCATCAGGGATGAGTTGAAGGCGATGCCCCACGTCCGGGAGGTGGCCGGAGTCCTGGCCGAAGTGTTCGGCGTGGAGGACTCGCCTTCGCTCATCGTGATCGGCTGGGAGCCCGGAACGTCACTCTGGGAGCACATCAACCTGCTGCA
Source organism: uncultured Verrucomicrobiae bacterium (assembly GCA_963784865.1). Taxonomy (GTDB): domain Bacteria; phylum Verrucomicrobiota; class Verrucomicrobiia; order Chthoniobacterales; family UBA10450; genus JACCTI01. The sequence goes on from CAWATC010000001.1 coordinate 2,887, forward strand.
AGGACGCCTGCCAGGGGCTCTGGCGAAAGACGAACTTCTCCTCGGGACGATCGCCGCCGACATGCTGCACAAGAAGCTCGGTGATAAGGTCCAGATCGAGGCCGTGGAGTTCACGGTCGTCGGGATTTTCTCCAGTTCCGCGCTGGCGGAAAACGGTGCAGCCATCCTGCCACTGCTCGGAATGCAGGCGCTGACGGACCGCAAGGAAATGGTCAATTTCTTCGACGTGCGCATGGACCCCAACACCAAGCCGGAGGAGCTGGAACAACTCCGTCTCGCGGTCAAAGAGAAGTTCAAGGGACTGACCGCATTCAATCCGGGCGCCGTCGCCCAGAGCAATGTCGGCATCCAGATCGCCAAGGCGATGAGTCTCGCCACCTCCATCATCGCACTCGTGGTCGGAGCCGTGGGCGTGATGAACACAATTCTCATGAGCGTGTTTGAGCGGCTGCGGGAAATCGGCGTGCTCCTGGCGATCGGCTGGCGGCGCGGACGCATTTTGCGGATGATTCTTTTGGAATCGCTGGCGCTCAGTTTCGTTGGTGGAGTCCTCGGATGTTTGCTGGGCATCGCTGGCGTGAATGCACTGCAGGCGAGTCCGTGGATTCGCGGGAAACTGATGGGTGAAGTGAGTCCCACGCTCCTCGGTGTCGCGATGCTCATCGCCTTCGGGCTCGGCGCGGTGGGCGGCTTATATCCCGCCTGGGTGGGCTCGCGGATGTCGCCGGTCAACGCCTTGCGTCACGAATGAACTGGCGAACCCTCTCAACTTTGTCAGCCGCCCTCGTCTCTTTCGCCGCGCCGTTGCTGGCGGCGGATCGGACCGCGGAAGACCTGGTCGCCAAACTCGAGGAGACGCAAAGAACCAGCGGCGCGATGATCCGCGCGAAGCTCACGGTCGAGGACACGAAATCCGACCAGGCGACGCCGCGCAGATTCGAATTCGGGTGCGGCGCGACGCCGAGATGACACGCCTCCTTTACCAAGTCCTGTGGCCTACGGAGCACAAAGGCGAGGCACTCTACATCGAACGATCGGCGAAGGGTGCGATCAGCGGCTTTAGCTACGATCCGCCGGACAAGACCGCACCCGTCAATCGCATCGGCAATGAATCGCCCCTACCTCGATTCCGACCTGACCATCGAAGATCTCGCGGAGGATTTCTGGCAGTGGCCCTCGCAGAAGATCAGCGGCGAGGAAACGATCAACGGCGAGGTCTGCCAGATCCTGGAATCGCGTCCGCCCGACGGCGCAAGAAGTGCCTACTCGGTGATCCGCTCATGGATTTCCCCGGAGAAACTTGTGCCGTTGCGGATTGAAAAATTCGGCCGCGACAGGCGTCTGGCCAAACGCTTCACCGTGCAGAAAACCACCCGTCGCGACGGCATCTGGGTGCCGATCACGACCGTTGTGCAGAGGCCCTGAATCCACCCGGCTGACCACGCTCGAACTCTCCCGCGGAGATCGAGACGTCGAAATCCCGCTGGAGGAATTTTCCCTGGAGCGAATCAAGGCGCCTTGAGGCGGCTTTGAGCGCCGGCATCCCGGCAACAAAAAAGCGCCCGACTTTTGGTCGAGCGCTTTTTGAAAAAGTTTGATTTACCGACCGCGACCGCCGCTGCGTCCGCCGCCGTCGCGACGTCCACCGCCGCCACCACCGCCGCCGTAGCCGCCGCCACCACCGCCGTAGCCGCCGCCACCGCCGCCGTAGCCACCGCCACCACCGCCGCGGCCACCGCCACCGTAGCCGCCACCACCACCCGGTGGGCGAGCTTCGCGCGGGCGCGCTTCGTTCACGGTCAAGGGACGGCCTTCGACTGTCTTGCCGTTGAACTCGGTGATCGCCTTCTGCGCATCCGCGTCCGAGGTCATGGTGACAAACGCGAAGCCGCGCGATTTACCGGTAAACTTATCCTGCATCAGCGTCACTTCCTGCACCGGTCCCGCCTGAGCGAAAAGATCCTGAAGATCGGTTTCGGTCGTGTTGAAGGAAAGATTTCCTACGTATAATTTAGTTCCCATCTGAGTTTACTGTGGAAAACGAGGCTTCGGTCACTGTTCCCGCTCATCGGATTTCAAATCGCCACTGATAAACTCAACTGACAATCCACCAACTTCCCGAGCTTCCGTTTTCTTTCGGCGATCAACTACGGCTTAACCCCGGCGAAAGCAAATGGAAATGGCGCCCTGTCAAGTCCGCTTAAATGGTTAGTTCCGCGCCGGTCAACCGACAGCAATCCCCCGCTCGCGTCGCCGTGGTGGCGGCCGGAGTTGTGAGCCCGCTGGGGCTCGGAATGGAAGAGACCGCGGCCTCGTTGGCGGGCGGTCGTGATTGCATCACTCCGGTGTCGCGATTCTCCGTCACGCAATGCCGCTGCCAGACCGCTGGCCAGATTCCTGATGCATGGCTCGAACTTCCACAGTGGCCATCGCGCCGCACGAAACGATTGCACCGCGTAGCGCAAATGATGATCGTAGCCCTCGCGGAAGCGCTCGCGCAGCAACCGAATTTCCAACCGGAACTTACGGTCGTCGGCACTACCAGCGGAGGCATGACCTTCGGTGAGGAATATTACCGCGCACTCCACGCTCATCGCACTCTTCGCGGCGCCCCGTCCTGGGTCGCCAACTACACGCCGCAGAAGGCGGTGATGGACGCGCAGGATGCGCTCGGCATTTCCGCACCCTGTCAGGTGATCGCCAATGCCTGCGCATCCGGCACGAACGCGATCGGCCACGGGTTCGAATGCGTGCGCTCCGGCCGCTATCAACGCGTCCTTACCGGCGGCTACGACGCGATCTCAGAGCTGGTCTTCGTCGGCTTCGATTCACTGCAAGCGGCCACGCCGGAGAAATGCCGCCCGTTCGACAGCGCGCGCACCGGCATGGTGCTCGGGGAAGGCGCGGCCATTCTTGCGCTCGAGAACTTCGAAGTCGCGGACGCGCGCGGCGCGACCATTCTCGCGGAGGTGGTCGGCTACGGCCTCTCCACCGACAACCACCATCTCACTCAGCCTGACCCTTCCGGCAGCGGAGCGCGCCGGGCGATGGAGCGCGCTCTGGAGAGTGCCCAGCTTTCTGCCTCCGACGTCGATTACATCAACGCGCACGGCACCGCCACTCCCTTCAACGACGCCGCGGAAGGAAAAGCGATCGCGGACCTCTTCGGCCGTCGCGTGCCGGTTAGTTCCACCAAGGGAATGATGGGCCACTCGCTCGGCGCCGCGGGCGCAATCGAGGCTGTCGTTAGTCTTCTCGCTCTCCGCGATCAGTTTCTCCCGCCGAACATCAATTTCCGGGCACCCGATCCGGATCTCGATCTCGACATCGTCGCGAACGAATCCAGACCCGCCCGGCTTCGCACCGTTCTCTCGAACTCCTTCGGCTTCGGCGGAACAAACGCTTCCCTCATCCTCCGTTCGATCGCCGCATGACGCTTGCGATTGGCGGCATGGGTTGGGTGACACCGCTGGGCAGCGGCGTCGGGGAAGTTTGGCAGCGCCTCATGAATGGCGACGAGGCTGTCGCCGAAACAATCTCGAGTCCGCTGAGCGATCGCACCTATCCGGTGTTCCGCGTTCCGCCGGAGGCGATCGCCAAAGCGCCGGTGCATCCTCGTCTCCGCCGCTCCGGCGCGATCTCGCGCTTCGCGGTCGTCGCGGGACTGGCCGCGCTGGAAGACGCACAGGTGAAACTCGACGCCGCGGCCGCGGAGCGAACAGCGCTGATCTTCGCGATCTCAAACAGCGGCGTCATTTATACGAAACGCTTCTATCACGAGATCGTGGAATCAGGCGCGCAAGCCGCCAGTCCCTTGCTCTTTCCCGAGACGGTCTTCAACGCGCCCGCCAGTCATTTGGCCGCAATCCTCGGCCTCACCGGAGCGAGTTACACCCTGGTGGGTGACGGCGCGGTGGGCCTGCTCGCGTTAAAGATGGCGGAAGATTTGATGCAGAATCCCGCGCTCGATCGCTGCCTGGTTGTCGGGGCGGAGGAAGCTGATTGGCTCTTGTGCGATGCGTATCGCCGATGGCGTCTGCTGCGCCCGGCTCCGCCGGTCGAACTTTTTGAGGAAAAGCCGCGCGGGATGATTTTGAGCGAAGGGGCGGGCGCGGTCCTGGTTGAGCGGAGGGGCTCTCCGCAAATCGAGACGATCGATGCCGGCACTAATTTTCAGCGGCAAAAAGAAGCGGCGGCTTGCGTCGGCGAGGTCTTCTCCCGTCTCGGGGCAAACGACCACGACTTCATCATCGCCAGCGCCAACGGCACGTTTGTCGACCGAGCGGAAAGTGCTGTCGTCCGCCAGCGCTGTCCGCGCGCCCGCGTTTACTCGCCGAAGATCTCGTTAGGGGAAAGCGTCGGAGCCAGCAGCCTCTGGCAGGTTATTTGCGCAGCGCAGGCACTGCGAATGCAGCAGTTGCCGCCGATGCCACACCCCGGTGAGTCGCCAGCCAGCGTGCCAGCCAGCCGCGCGATCGTTTCTGTATGCGGCCTGAATCAGCAAGTGGCCGGGCTCTCTTTGGTCCTGCCGACCGAGGAAAAAGCCACGCCTTCGGAGACTGGACTGGCCCGCACACACCCGCTTTAAACTTTGCAACCTCTGGCCTCAGTCGTACCTTCGGCATCCGCGATGCGTAAGCTGGTTTTCCTCCTTCTGGCTCTCTGCGCGGAGGCTGCTTTCGCGCCAAACCGCGCAGCAGGAGTCCCTCAGCGGACAGCCGGTCGAGATCACCTCGAGCGGCGGCACCAATTACGACAATGGCGTCGCCACGGCACGCGAGAATGTCGCGATTCACCTCGGCGACACCGATATCTACGCAGACGAAGCCACCTACAACACGGAGACTCACATCGTGCAGGTGAAGGGGAACGTGCGGATCTACCGGAGCGCGACCGCCACTCAGGCCGCGCAGCTTTATGTGGGCGAGGAAGGCACTTACAACACGCAGACGAAAGAGGTCGGCGCCGAGAATCTGCACACGAGCAATTATCCCTACCTGATGGGCGGCGAGCAGATGACGACCATGGCCGAGAACGCGAAGCTCATCCTGCACGGCAGCTTCACCACGCACGATTCTTCCCAGCCGGATTTCACTCTGCGGGCGCGTCGCATTCGTTTTTATGAAGGCGATCGGGTGATCATGCGCGACGTCACCTTCTACATCGGCCGGATTCCCGTTTTCTATTGGCCGTACGTCTATCAATCACTCGACGACGCGTTCAGCTTCCTTGTTTCGCCCGCCTACCTCAGCTCCTGGGGAATGTCGGTGCTCAGCCGGCTTACCTTCCCGATCACGAAGAATATCACCGGACTGGTCCGCCTCGATTTGCGCGCCCGCCGCGGCGTCGCGCTGGGCTTTGACTCGGACATCGATTACGGCAAGGACAACAGCAGCTCGGCCAAACTCCGGACCTATTTCCTGCGCGATGCAAACCCATACTCAAATCGAACTTCGCTTCCGCGCGGATCGATCCCCACCGACCGTTTTCGCCTCTCGCTCGCGGACAGGACGAACTTCACCGAAGACACCTCCGGGACGATCAACGTGACCAAGCTAAGCGATCCTTTCGTTCTCCAGGACTTCTTCCCCGCGGAGTTTCGGATCAACCCGCAACCGGACAACGTCGTCACCGTGGCCAAGGTTAAGCCGCTCTACACCTTGACCGCCTACACGCGTTTCCAAATGAATGATTTCTATGAAACCACGGAGCGCTTGCCCGCGGTCGCGCTCGATATCACACGCCAGCCGGTTTTTGGAAGTCCGATCTTCTACGAAGGCGAGGCCAGCATCGCCAGCCTGCAGCGCAGCTTTGCGAACGATTCGACTTTCCAGAGACTATGATGCGGTCCGCTTCGACACCTTCCATCAATTCCTTTACCCAAATACCTACTTCGGCTGGTTGTCGATCGTCCCGCGGATCGGTTTTCGCGCCACCTACTATACCCAGTCGCGCGATGTCTCGGGTGTCATCTTCGAACCAAGCACGAACCCGCTCGTCCCCGTGTTTTTCATTCCTCCGCCGACTGAGGAGATGCCGCTCGTGCCCGGCGGCGACCGCCTGCGGACCGATCGTCAATACCGGAGTCGAGGCTTCCTTCAAAGTCTCGCGCACCTGGGAGCAGGTGCAGACTCGAACTCTTGGCCTGGATGGTCTGCGACACATCATCCAGCCCTACATGAATTTTTCCTATGTCACGGGCGATAATACCAATCCCGCCGAGATCCTGCAGTTTGATCGCTACCAGCCATCAACCCAGCTCCGCCCGCTGGATTTCCCGCAGTTCACTGCGATCGATTCGATCGATAACTGGTCGGTCGTGCGCGTGGGCATGCATAATCGCCTGCAGACCCGGCGCGACGACAGCACGATCAACTGGCTGGAACTGGACACCTACTTCGATGTCAACATCGACAATCCGTACGACCGGAGTTCTTTTTCCAACGTTTTCAACAATCTGCGATTCTCGCCCCTGCCGTGGGCGTCTCTTGCCATTTCATCCCAGTTGCCACTCCTCGCGCACGGTTTCACCGAGATAAATACCAATGCGGCCTTTAAGCCGACCGCGAAGCCTGACTCTGTCCTTCGGTCATCGCTATTTGCAAAATGATCCTTTTTTTCAAAATAGCAGTCTCTTCGTCGTCGGCGCCTACTATCGCCTGAACGATAACTGGGCCGTGGGCGCGTACGACCGCTTTGAAGGCGCGACCGGTTTCTTTGAGGAACAGCGCTATAGCATTTACCGCGATCTGACGAGCTGGGTCGCGTCCCTCGGCGGAGTCATTCGGAACAACGGCGGCGTGAAAGAGTATGGCGTGCTGCTCACTTTTACCCTCAAGGCGCTGCCCAAGTTCAGTTTCGATTTGAACTTCGATCCCAGCACACAGGGCGGGACGTCGAACGGCCTCGTCGCGCCGTAGTCACAGATCACCATTGCATGGCGCCGTTTTCCTTGTTCCTTCCTTCGCTGCGGCTAGCCCGCAGCGTTTGATTTTCTTCTTATGGACTTGTCGATCATCGGCTCCGGATACGTCGGCCTGGTCACCGGCGCTTGCTTCGCCGATGTCGGCCACAACGTCATTTGCGTGGATAACGATCCGCGGAAGGTGGAAGCGCTCCAGGCAGGCAGGGTGCCAATCTACGAGCCCGGCCTCGAAGAAGTCATTCACCGCAATGTCGCCGCGCAGCGTCTGCGCTTCACCGGGAGCATCAAAGACGGCGTCGATAACTCGCAGATCGTCTTCATCGCCGTCCCGACGCCGCAGCAGCCCGATGGCCAGGTTGACCTGAGCTTCATCGAAAAGGTCGCGCGCGAGATCGCCGGCGTCCTCACGACCTATCGCGTCATCGTCGACAAGAGCACGGTCCCGGTGAAGACCGGCGAGAAGGTCGCGGAATCCATCAAGCGCTACAATCGCCACGGCGCGGAGTTCGACGTCGTGAGCAATCCGGAGTTCCTGCGCGAAGGCTGCGCCGTCGCGGACTTGATGCAGCCCGACCGCATCGTCATCGGCGCGCAAAGCGAGCGGGCGATCGATCTGATGAAGAAGGTCTACGAGCCTTTCATGGCCCCCATTCTGGTCACGGATATCAACAGCGCGGAGTTGATCAAGCACGCCGCCAATTCCTTTCTCGCGCTCAAGATTTCCTACATCAACGCCGTCTCCGCGATCTGCGAAGCGAGCGGCGCGGATGTGGAAAAAGTGGCGGACGGCATCGGGATGGATCGGCGCATCGGCCGGAATTTCCTCAACGCCGGCATCGGCTACGGCGGCTCCTGTTTTCCGAAGGACATCGCCGCCTTCATCAAGATCAGCGAGCAGCTCGGCGTCCCGTTCAACCTTCTGAAGGAAGTGCAGCGGATCAACGCGACGCAAAAGGACCGGTTCCTCACCGTGGTCCGCGAGACGCTTTGGGTCCTGCGCGAAAAGAAGATCGCGGTCTGGGGCCTCACGTTTAAGCCCGACACGGACGACATTCGCTCGTCGGTCGCGATCGATCTCGTCGCCGACATGCTGCGGGAAGGCGCACAGGTGACGGTCTACGATCCCAAGGGAATGGAGAAAGCGCGCGAGGTGCCAGAAATCGCGGGCGCCACTTTCGCGAACTCAGCGCTCGAGGCGGTGGAAGGCGCAGAGGCACTGATCGTCGCGACCGAATGGGCGGAGTTTGGAAATGTCGATCTCGCTGCGGTCAAGGAGAAGATGGCCACGCCGATTGTTTTCGACGGACGAAATTTGTTCGATCCCAAGACGATGGCGACCCTCGGATTTCATTATCATTCCATCGGACGTGGTCGCACAGCGTCACGCTAGCGGGCGGCGCGCATCATGGCGCATCCATCCGCTCGCGGAGTCGCGTTCGCGGCGCTTTCCGAATGGCGGCGCGGAAAAGGGTTCGCGGATTCGATCATTCAGCAGCTCCTCGCCGGCGATGTCTTGAGCGCATCCGATCGAGGTTTCGCTACCGAGCTGTTCTACGGTGTCCTGCGCAACCTGACGCTGCTCGACTTCTGGATCGATCGACTCCGCTCCGGTTCGCTCGAACACACTTCGCGCGACCTGCTGCGGCTCGGGCTTTATCAGCTCTTCTGTCTTCGCACGCCGGGACACGCCGCCATTTTCGAAACGGTAGAACTCGCCGGTCGCAAGAATCGCTCACTGATCAACGCCGTCCTCCGAACCGCGCTCCGGAACTTCACCGACCTGGAAGTTGCCGCCGAAACCGAGCCGATCGCGACGCGCTTCTCGCATCCGCAATTCCTCATCGAGCGCTGGACGGACCATTACGGCGCCGACGCCGCGGTCGCCTTGTGCGCATGGAATAATCAACCCGCTCCGCTCTACGCGCGCATCAACCGGCTGAAGATTTCCACCGAGAACTTCATGGCGAAACACCCGGCAGCCGAAGCGTTGCCTGAAAGAACAAACTTCGTTCGCCTCAGCTCTATTCCCGCCGAGGCGCTCGCACGCGGTGAGTGTTATATCCAGGACCCGAGCACCGGTCTCGCTGGTGACTTGCTCGACGCCCAACCTAACGAGACTATCCTCGACGCCTGTGCCGCGCCCGGCGGCAAGACCGGTCTCATCGCTGAGCAAATGCAGAATCGCGGGCGACTGGTCGCCTGTGATCGCGCTCCGGATCGCATCGCTCGTCTTGCGCAAGAATCTGGAGACACTCGGCGTTACCTGTGCGCAAACGCTCCAGCAGGATTGGCAAGGAGCCGCCAGCCCCCGAGCTTCTGGCTAATTCCTTCGACCGCATTCTCCTCGACGCGCCCTGCAGCAACACCGGGGTCATGCGACGCCGCGTGGACGTGCGCTGGCGTCTCACGCCGCGCGATTTCGTTCGGATGCAGGAAGAGCAAATCACAATCCTGCGCGCGCTGATCCCGCTTCTGAAACCAGGCGGAACGCTCGTCTACAGCACCTGCAGCATTGAGCCGGAAGAAAATGAGGAAGTCGTCGCGCGCGCCTTACGCGAATTTCCTTTTCTGAAACTGAGCGCGCAGAAATCCATCCTCCCGTTTCGGGATCGCTTCGACGGCGCCTTTGCCGCGCGGCTGGAACGCGACCGGTCTAACGAACCGCGCCTAACGAACCGCGCTGGTATTTTCCCCAGCTCTTTCCCTTCGGGTTGCATCCGCCTGCGCCGATGGAATCATTCTCCTCTATGCACGACCCTCGCTTCGACAAACTCGCGCAGCTTCTCGTGGAATATTCCACCCGGCTGAAACGCCAGGAAACGGTTCTGATCGAGTCTTTCGATATTCCGGACGAGATGACGATCGCGCTCGTGCGCGCCGTGCGGAAAGCGGGCGCCATCCCTTTCACGCAAATCCAGCGCGGCCGCGTGACCCGCGAACTGGCGCTGAATGCGTCGGAGCGGCAATTGAACCTGACCGCCATCCACGAACTCGCGCGGATGAAAAAGATGGACGCGTATATCGGACTGCGCGGGAGCAACAACATCAGCGAATTGTCCGATGTCCCGGCGGAGCAGATGAAACTGGTGGCGAAAAAAATGCGCCCGGTGCAAGACCAGCGGGTCAAGAAAACGAAGTGGGTCGTCCTGCGCTGGCCCACGGCCTCGATGGCGCAGCAGGCCGGGATGAGCACGGAAGCCTTCGAGGATTTCTACTTCGACGTCTGCACCCTGGATTACCGAAGACTTCAGCCGGGGATGAAAGCGCTTCGCACTCTGATGGCAAAAACCGATCGCGTGGAAATCAAAGGTCCCGGCACCGATTTGCGTTTCAGCATCAAAGGCATTGACGCGGTGATTTGCGGCGGAGACCGGAATATTCCCGATGGCGAAGTCTTCAGCTGTCCGGTGCGTGATTCCGTCGAAGGCCACGTCACCTTCAACGCGCCCACGATTTACCAGAGCATCGGCTTCGATGGCATTCGCCTCGAGTTCCGCGAAGGCAAGATCGTCAAAGCGACGGCGAACGAGACGGAGAAGCTGAACAAGATTCTCGATTCCGATCCGGGCGCGCGCTACATCGGCGAGTTCTCACTCGGGTTCAATCCCTACATTCTCCATCCGATGCGCGACATTTTGTTCGACGAAAAAATCGCCGGCTCATTTCACTTCACTCCCGGCGAGGCCTACGAGGAGGCGGATAACGGCAACCGCAGCCAGGTCCATTGGGACATGGTCAACATCCAGCGATCCGACTACGGCGGCGGCGAGATTTTCTTCGACGGGAAACTGATTCGCCGGAACGGCGAGTTTCTTCCGAAGGAACTGCGCTCCTTGAACCGTAGCAATTTTGCCAAACGGTAAGGTGGGGACCAGAGTGTCACCCTTCTGAAAACAAAACGGCCCGCGCGGAAACGCGGGCCGTTTGCTTTAGAATTATCTTCGCTTACGCGCTCTTCAGCGCCGCACCCCGTGGGTTGAGTTGCATCCCGGTGATCTCGCCATTGCCTCCCAGTTGCACGTTGGCGATTTCAAAGACGGGCGCACCCTCGAGCGCGCTCGGGCCGGTCCCCGGCAACTGGACGGACGCATTTTTTGAAGTCGCATTCAGAATGATGGATGCGATCTCAAAGGAAGGCGAAAATTCCACGGTCGCAATTTGGAAGCCCGCGGTGACGTGAACCGAGGCCTGCCCTTGCTGCGATGGCGTCATTTGCACAGGTGCGGCCTCGGATCCGCTGACCAACTGAAGTCCCGCGATGTTGAAGGAGGATGAATTGGTGATGCTGGGCCGCTGCTGCTGAGAAGGCGTCAGGCGGATCATGCCGATGCTGTTCCCATTCAACTGCACGCTCGCGACCTCGAAGGTGATCTGCAAATTCATCGCCGGCTGCGGATGTTGCGACGGCGCGAGGCGCATGGTCACAATTTTCGAGGTCGGCTTCAATTGCACCGCACCCATCTTGAAGTTGGGGGTCAGTTGCAAGGAAGTGATCTCGAAGGAGAAAGTGAGCTGCACGGCGGTATGCATGGCGCCGGTTTGTGGGGCGGCGAATGGCGCGCTGGCCGGTTGCATCGGGGGCGCGCCCCCGGTCATCGGAGTTGCGGGGCCGGTGCGAATCGTGGGAACGGGTGTGGTTGGCGTCGATTGTGACATGGTGGCTGGTTGGGTTGACTGCTGAGCCGTCGGCTCGGGAAAAGCATCTTGAGCAGCAAATGACGGTTTGTCCAGAGAATGGCTCAGTGCGCCGAGGCCCGCAAGTACCGCTGCAAAGTCCGCGACCGGCATTTCCACCTCTTGTTCCGGGATCTGCGCAACGGGTTCGTCCGCTGAAGTTGCAGGAATTAGATGCGGTATGGGTTGGCCCTGGCCAATTGGTTCTGAGGCTTCGTCCATGGATGTGGTGGCTTCGGCCATCCAGTCGCCGGTCATGATCGGGCTTGCCGCGAATTCCGCAAATGCCGGGCGCGCTTCCTCTGCAAACGCCATGGCTTCTTCGGTGTGCGGTTCTTCGATGGCTCCAACGGTTTCCCAAATCGGCTCGACGACCTTCATCGGAGCTTCCACAAATTCCGCCTCTGCGGGCTCCGTTGCGAAAGTCTCGGCCGGCGCAGGCTCATCGAAAGCGACCGGCTCGGCGACCTCCATCGGCGCTTCTACAAATTCCGCCTCCAGGGGCTCCGTCGCGAAAGTCCCAGCCGGCGCAGGCTCATCGAAAGCGACCGGCTCGGCGACCTCCATCGGGGCTTCCACAAATTCCGCCTCCAAGGGCTCCGTTGCGAAAGCCTCGACTGGCGCAGGCTCATCAAACGCGACCGGCTCGGCGACCTCCTCCGACAAAAATTCGTTAGGCTCTCTCGGCCCTTCAAATAATGGCTCACCGACACCCTCGGTAAACGACTCGCTCACCGCGGGAACAAATTTTTCCGGCGGAACGGAAGTCTCCACCGGAGCGGCGACCGCCGCGGCCGCCACCGCTGCCCCGCTCCCCGACCCCCGGCCGTTCTTGCCTGGCAGCATAACCGCTCTTCGCAAAGCAGGTTCAGACGGTCTCAGGTGGAGCGACACCTGAGGAGGACCGCCAGCAAGGCGCGCCGGGGTAGCGAAATGCTCGACCGCGCCGACGGCTTCGTCGTTCCCGGCAAGGCGCGGAGTTGGCGCGGACGATAACGTTTGCGTCACCGAACGTCTCGCCATTAGGCGGCGAATTTGAGGTATCACCACCCAGGCAAGAAGCAGGATTGCGACCAACAGGAGCACGATGCTTGGTTTGGACCATTCGCGCACTTTCTCTGGAGCGAGGACGGTGGCCGGACTGGCCGAAGCGACAGCCGTTGAAGCATGGCTATTGGAAACCGTCTCTGCGCTCGTTGGCGGGGCCTCCGGTTCAGATGTACTCGCGATCACCGGCTGTGCGGCCGCCGGCGAAGCGGTGGAAGCGACGGGCGTTTCGACACTAGGCGAGGCTGCGGCGCCCACCACGATGGAGGGTGCGGGGGAGCCCTCCGCCGCGGACGTGGTAGTCCCGTCGATTCCTGGCGCCGAAGCGTCGGGTTGCGCGGCGAGAGTCAGTGGATCGGCACCCTTGTCGACATCGTTCTTCGCGAGCGTAATCGAGGGGATTGGTGTTGGTTCGATCGACGGTGCGAGTTCCGGCTGGTTTGCCTCCGCCACGGTTGCGGACGACGAAGCTTCCGCCGCCGGAGCTTGCAACCAGTCGAGATCAAAGAACGCGTCGGAGAAAACAGTGTTGAGTGCGGGCGAATAAATCTTGCGGGCGGAAGTGACCCAGTCATTCGCCTTCGAAGGATTGTCATGCTTAAACTCCCACGCGGCTTGCGCGTAGTAGAGGGCGGGCGTGTCGCCGGTGAATTGGAACTGCTCCATCATCTTCTGCGCGCGGCTGTCTTTGCCTTCGAGGAGGTAGGTCATATAGACCTTGAATTTGATCAGCTGCGCGGCGCGATCTTTATCCGCGCCTGAAGTCGCGTTGAAGAGGGCCTCGAACCGCTCCCGCGCTTTGCCGTATTCTTTCTTCTTGAACGGCACTTGCGCGAGATTGTACTGCGCATCGCGCAACTTCGGATCGATCTTCAGCGCTTTCTTGAACTCGCTTTCCGCCTGATCCCAATCTTTCTGCTCGAGGAAAATCTCGCCACGCAGGTTGATGGTCGCGGCCCGGTTCGGATCGGCCGCATCGGCTTCGTCGATCAATTTGCGCGCCGCCGTCAGATCATGCTGCTGCAGGGCCTGCTCGGCTTCGTCGGACTTCGCCTTGGCAAATTCCTTGGTCTTGGCCCCGCGTTCCGCCGCCGAGTTCAACTCGAGCGCAGCGCGCGTTTGCCCGACTGGCTTTTCCAGCCAGCCCACTTCGTACAACGATTCTGCGAAAAGCCTGTTCAGTTGCGGTGAGAAATTTTTCTCCGCCGTGGCCAAGGCCTCCTTCGCGGCATTTTCATCCTTCTTTTTCAGCGCGATCGAGGCGAGCGCGTACTGCAAAGCCGGCGTCTCGGGCGCGAGCTCGAATTTGCCCTTGATCGCATCGACCATGTCCTCCTTACCCTCCATCAGGTAAGTGATCAGGACCTTGTATTGGATGAGTTGGGTCGCCTCACCTTGCAACTCGGAGGCGTTTCCCGTGAGCAGGTCCTGGAAACGTTTGCGCGCCTCGGACCAGTTCTTTTGCAGGAAGGGAATCTCCGCGAGATTGAAACGCGCATTCCAAAATTTCGGGTCGGCTGCGAGCGCCCTTTGCAGGGCCGCTTCTGCTTTCACGTAATCCTTCTGCCGCATCAAAATGACACCGCGCAGGTTTTGCGACTCGGCCAGGTCCGGCTGACGCGCGTCAATTGCATCAAGATCCTTCAGCGCCTGCTCGTAATTGTTTCCGTCAAATTCGCGGAACGCCTTGTCATACATCGCCTCGAGTTCACTCTTCGAGGGCGCGACGGTATTGGCCGCGAACGAACTAAAGACCAGGAGTGAAATTGCGGCGATTTTCCGTATTTTCATCACAGGGGACAGAACCTTCGTAGTCGAGGGATGACAAGTTATTTTTGGCACGTTCCACAGGCAAAACTGCGCTAGCAGCAAACAGGACGATACAGCCGCGTCGCGACGCGGAGACGCACTTCTGAGGATTTGTGTTTCCCGGCAAAAGAAGAAGAGAATAGGATCGCGAAACAGGGAGTTACCATGCCGAATCGACGAGAGTTCTTACGCGGCGGTTAGGCGCTTTTTCTCTGGGAATGCTCGGAGCGAACAGAGGCTTGGGCCTTATTCCAATTCCGCGGACGCCACGGTCGTGCGCTCCTTCCGGCGCATTGCAGATCCCTGCGACAACGCCGTTCCTCGAAATCCCTTCACACCCTCCCTCGGTGATGGTCGATGGAATTCCCTTTGCCCAGTGGTTCTTTGGCGATGATTTCGACAACAAGACCATCCCGTTTCATTTCATCCCGGATTATTTCAACGGCGGCCCGCCGCCAGAACCGGCGGAGGAAATCGATGTCGCCGTGGTGGGCGGGGGACTGTCGGGATTGGCTTCGGCTTATTTCTTGCGCCATCACAATACCGTGCTCTTCGAATTGCGCGATCGCTTCGGCGGCAACGCTCAGGGCGAAGTGTGGCACGACATCGAGTACTCGTTAGGCGGCGCGTATTTTATTACCCCGGATCCTGGCTCATTCCTGGAGCACTTCTACCACGAGCTCGGGCTGCATCGTCTGATTCGCATGAGTGAACCGCCGGACCCGATGGAACTCAACGGCGTCATTCGCGACGACTTCTGGAGCGGGGTCGGGGCTTCGCCGGAGGAGCAGAAAGCGTTTCACCGTTACGCCGAGGTGGTCACCGAGATTTGGGAGAATCAATACCCGGATATCCCGCTTTCCAAAGATCCCGTCGAGGCCGCGCGGGTCCGCGCACTGGACCGCCTCACGTTTCGCCAAGACGTGGAGCAACGCATGGGCATGCCGATGACTCCGTTGCTTGCGGCCGGTGTTCAATCCTACTTTTTTTCCTCATTCGATGCGCCGATGGAAGAAATCTCCGCTGCCTGCGGGTGGAACTTTGTCGCGGCGGAAGAAGGCGGACGGTGGGTCCTGCCGGGCGGAAATTCACGATTCGTTTACGAACTTTGGCGGCGCTTGAAGGAGCGTGAGGACGATGTCCGGCCGGAATGCCGGCCTCACTTTCTGCGTGGCCGCTGCCGTGTGATTGACGTGCGCCCGCGAGGCGAGCGCTTGCAGGTGACCTACTATGATGCCAGCCAGAACCTGCGCTCGATCAGCGCGCGCTTTGTCATCATGGCTGGTTCGAAACACATCGCCAAGTACGTGCTTTACGACCTGGAGCACTGGGACTGGGACAAATTGCAGGCGATGAATCAGATCGCCACCTCTCCCTATCTCGTCGCCAATGTCCTTTTGCAAGTCGCCCATCGAACGCGATTTTTACGACTGCTTCCTGCTTGGCGATGGCGTGCATTACCCGATGAATGGCGAGCAGCTCGAGCAAAACCCAATCGTTACGGACATGCTGCGCGGCGATTACACGCGCGAGCACGGTCCTCGCAGCGTCTTGACTCTGTATTGGCCGCTTTCATGGCCATCGGCGCGGTTCACGCTGCTTCTCAATGATCCGTGGAGACATTACACGGAGTTGCTCGTGCCGCAGATTCGCCGCATGCTTTCGCTGCTTGACGTTCCAGAGTCCGCCGTGCGGCAAGTGCGGCTCACGCGTTGGGGACATGCGATGCCGATCCCGCGTCCGGGACTCATCGCCAATGGCACGGTCGAAATGGCGCATCGACCCATTGGCAATAATGTGTACTTCGTGAATCAGGACAATTGGGCGCTTCCGGCCGTGGAGAATTCCTTGTTGGACGCGAAAGCAGTCACGGACACGATCCGCGGAATGCTTTAACCGGAAATCGGTGCGGGCAACAGAGCAGCGATCTTTCCGCAAAGGTGTTGCAAGTTCGGCGCAGGGTTTATCCCTTTTTTCGCTGACCGCCCTTCGGCGAGTTTGACGGCAGAGATTGCGCGCGGGCGGCGGCGCGGTTCGCCTCGGCAATCTTCCCCAGCGCACGATATTCGTCCGCCAAGTGTTGCCACGCCAGACGGTATCCGGGAGCGAGCAGAGTGGCTTTTTCAAAGGCTTTCATCGCAGCGTCGTGCTGACCCTGTTTCTTGTATGCCAATCCCAGATGTTCCCAGACCGGAAAGTAGTTGGGCGCCAGTTCCGCTCCCTTGCGCAATTGGACGATCGCCGCCTGCGTCCGGCCCGCAATCAGCAACGAATATCCCAGCTGCGATTGGATGAGGTAGTCCCGCGGCGCAAGCTGAGCGGCTCGTTGCAGCGGACGCACTGCCTCGGCCGAGCGATTGAGGTTAATGTAGGCAAAGCCAACGGCGGCGAGCAGGATTACATTGTCCGGAGAAATTTCGGCGGCACGGTTCATCGCCTTGAGAGTCTCCGCTCCACGACCGAGCGCCTCCTCCGTTCGCGCCAACTGAATCCAGACCTCTACCATTGAAGGAGCGATTGCCGTCGCCCGTCGCGCGTGCTCGGCCGCTGCTTGTTTCTGCCCCAACTGGGCCTCGCAGGCACTGAGGTAGTACCAACTGGCCACCGAGTTCGGTTCAAGCTCCGCCAGCTTGCGAAAGTGCGGCAGGGCTGCGGCGTAATGACCTTGCTCGGCCTCGACGTGGCCCAAACCGTAATGCGCGACCGAGAAGCTCTGCTGGATGGCAATGGCTTTGCGGAACGCCGCGGACGCGACCGCATATTGGCGCAGATCCAGGGCCACCACACCGAACAAGCTGAGGGCCGTCGGACTCTTCGGATAGCGGTCTGCGAGTTTGCGCGATAAATCCAGCGCGCGGGTGAGATTCCGTGCGTTGATGGCCGCTTCTATTTCCTTCGCGAGCGGATCGTTGAGGGCAGCGTCGGATTGTTGGAGAGCGCGATCGAGTGGCTGTCTGGCGAATTTTTCTGGAGGCGGCAGTTTCTTTAGCAACTGATCGATCGAAGCATCCTGGCCAGGAGCCGACCGATTCAGGAAACAGAACAAGACGGCCGACGCCACCGCACTGAAGAGAAAGCGCGGTCTCATGGCGTGAGTTCTAAGCGGTGGCCCTCAACTTCCAAGCAAAAATCTATTTCCCAGTAAGCTTGTCGCCTTCGGTCTTGACTGGTAGAGCGAGCGAGTGCCTTCCAGGTTCTTCTTTCGCGGTTTGGCCTTTGCCTGCGCTCTGACCATCACGTGGATCGGTCCGCGCAACGAAGTTGTTGCGGCCTGCGTTTGGAAGGTAACGGATGCAAACGGCGGCATCCTCTATCTAGGCGGTTCAGTGCACGCTTTGCGCAGCACTGATTATCCGCTTCCCTCCGCTTACAATCGCGCTTTCGACGCCTCGACCCGCCTTGTCTTCGAGGATGATCCGGCAGTATCCAAAGGGACAGTTAAGAGTTTCTACAAGACGGGCGAATATCCGAAGGGAGACAGTCTAAAGAATCATCGTCGACCCGCGAACGTACGCTTATCTCCGGCGTGTCTTCTCTCTTTGGGGAATTCCCGAAGGGAAATTTTCCTCGTTCCGACCATGGTATTTGGTCTTGATGCTCTCGTCGCCCGAGCTGCACGGCCTTTCCAATGATTTGGGCGTGGAAGGGTTCTTGGAGAAACGGGCTCGGTCGAATTCGAAACCAATCTCCGGCCTGGAGTCCTTCCGGGAACATATGGAGGTCTTTTCCGGATTGACCGATCGCCAATGCGAAATGCTCATCCTGATGACGTTCATCCCTCAGGAGAGTGGCGGCGACACCGACGGAGGGCTAATGAATGCCTGGCGTCATGGAGACGCGGACACGCTCGCACGCCTCGCGCGCGATTCCTTCCGAGATTTTCCCACCTTCGCCAACCGCGTCCTTGACGCGCGCAATCGAAACTGGGTTCCAAAGATCGAGGGTTATCTGCGCAGCGGACGGATCTGCTTCGTTGTGGTTGGGGCAGGTCATCTCGGCGGACCGAACGGATTACTAACTTTGCTCAAGGCCCGCGGCTACCGGATCGAACAAATCTAATTCTTCGCTGCGCCGCCCTCAGCGTCGTGCGCAAGGCGATCAATGAGAACCGCCGGACGGATATAGGAGGGCATGCAGTTCGGGACACCAGCGAATACCGGAAGGACGGCACGAATGCCCGACTGGGTCCATCACCAGTAACGGAGACGAGGCGGGCTTTTTAAGGAGGTCCGCTGCGAGAGCATAGTCTCAAGCCGTGCCCACATCCGGTAGGACGTGACCAGCCGTGAAATCCTAGCTCTGTGACAACGCTGTCGCCCTTCTCTTCAGTTTCTGGCCACCGTCTCTTCGTCGCCGGACCAGTGCATTCGAGGCGGACTTAGTTCAGTTCCATCGCCAGCGGCCTGCGCCAGCATGGCCTGGCATTATCGAGGTGCTCGAGGGGCGCCTCGGCATTCGACATAGACTTCGCGGCAAAAGACTTCATCGCCGTGATGGTGAACTCGTGGAAATAATTCCGCGTCTCGCCGCGCGTTTTCGCGACGAACTCAGGCAAAATCTCTTTCAAGACCGGACAGCTTGTCCGGCGGAACCTTGAAGTAGGGGTGAAGGCTGAGGCAAAACCCGTCAAACGATCGATGCCGAATCCTAAGCACGGTGCCCGCCCGCGTCGATGGGCCCGGGCCGAGGGCACATTCTTCGCGCACCACGAATATGAGCCGATCAGACTGGCTTGCGCAAAGCACCGGGATCGCTGCGGCCGCTGCATAATCGGATGTGGGAGGACGCGGGCGCGCAACCTTCCAAGAACATCCATCTCGCCCGCGACGGAATCCCTCGCCGACCTTTCTCGCTCTTGCGGCCCTCGAGCTCGGGGCCGATGCCTCGCGCGAGACCTCGAACCCTTCGAAGGGCCGCGCAGGATGCTATACGTGATTCACGATACCATAAACTCACCCTCCCCGGCGGAAGGATGAGCCTTCAGGGCGCGCTACGCCCGAATCGACCTTCTCGACCGCGGTGCGCGCGAAGCCACGCGGCGCAGCGCCGCGATCTTGCTCCCACTCTTGCAGGGTTACGTGATTCGAGCCTGCAACTTCAACGCGGCCTCACTCTGCGAGAGATTCTCGACGCTCGCGCCACTCCCGCAGTCGGAGCGGGAAGCGATTGAGCGGCCAGGCGCTGATACTCGCGTGTGATGAGATCGTGTCCCGAAAGCCATTTCCGAAAAAAACGATGCTATACGTGAGTCACGTATAGGCAGCAAGTTCGTGCCTCGATCTTTTACTGGACGAGGAGGCAGGTCGTCCGGTGCGAAGGCGATCTTGCGAGCAGTCAGTAGCGTCGGAAACGGCGGCGGTCGCGACCGGCAGCTTTGGCTCGAGAAGCCGGCGCCGCGCCTGTCATCAAGCCGCTATAGGTGACTCCACGTTTAGCCTCGATAGCGCTCGGGTACCAGCTATACGTCACTCGGGTATAGCGACGGAGCGATCGTCCAATATTTGTCGCGCCTGCGCCACTTCTGAAGGGGCGACGACGGCCGGCGGCCGAGCACCGTCGTGAGTCCGGCGAGTTTGCGAGGCTATACGTGATTCACGTATAGCGATGAAGGCGTCCCTTCTGGGATTTCACGCCTGATCGCGATGGAGGAAAGGCGGAGCGAGCAAAAATTTCTGAATGGAAAGCCCGGCCGTTGCTGCGCATCCGTTACGGCTTCCTTCATCCCTCTTCCTTTCCCCTGCGCCACGCGCAATATGAACGATGCGATCGCAGGATTCCTCCGGACAGAGCGGCGTGCTGGTTTTGCTCGGAGTGTTGTTCACCATCATTCTCGCCGGGCTCGACAACACCATCGTCAGCACGGTCATACCGGTGGCGTTGCCGGAGCTGGGCGGCGCGCACATGTACGCGTGGACCTTCGCCGCTTACATGCTGGCCGCGGCCGTATCGATGCCGATCTGGGGACCGGGCTCGGATCGTTGGGGACGTCGGCGCACTTATCTCGTCGGCATCGTCGCCTTCACGGCCGGCAGCGCACTCTGCGCGGTCGCGCGCACCATGATGGAGTTCATCGCCGCGCGGGCGATCCAGGGAATCGGAGCGGGAGCCATCGCCACGCTTCCCTTCGTCCTGCTCGGCGTAGTGTATCCGCCGCACAAACGCGGACGTGCGCTGGGTGCGGCCGCCAGTGCCTGGGCGGTCGCGAGCGTGGCGGGGCCGCTCCTTGGCACATTGATCGTGACCCACGTTTCATGGCGGTGGGCTTTTCTCATCAACGTGCCCATCGCGATCGTGGCGGCTGTCCTCGTCATCATCGGAATGCACGAGAGTGTCGGGCAGAGCGACGGGCGGTTCGACTTTGCCGGCGCGCTTCTCGCCGGCGCCGGCGGCAGCTCGCTCATGTGGGCGTTCGTCGATCTCGGGGAAGGAAAAATCGGGGTGATGCAGGCCGCGCTCATTGGCGCAGGAATCATTCTGCTCGCCATCTTCGTCTGGCACGAAGGACGGACGCCGCACCCGATCCTGCCGCTGAGTTTCTTTCATCATGCCGGTTACGCCGCGTCGATTTCTTCGTCATTCCTCGCCTTCTTCAGCGGCTTCGGCGTGAGCTCGTATCTGCCGCTCGCCACCAATGCTGCTTTTCATGAAAACCGCGCCATCGTCGGTCTGGTGGTCGGCGCGTTCACCATTGGATGGAGCGCGTTATCATTCACCACCGGGCGATTGGTTCATCGCATCGGCGAACGCCTGCCGAGCGTGATCGGAATCGTTGTTCATATTCTCGGGCTCCTCCTTGTTCATGGTCGCATTCGAACACGGACTCGGCTGGGTCGTCGCGGCCGCGTTGATTTCCGGCGCCGGCATGGGGCTTCTCTCGCCTGCGCTCACCGTGGTGGTGCAAAACAGCGTCCCGGTCGCGCGCATGGGCAGTGCGACCACCAGCCAGCAATTCGTCCGGCAGGTCGGCGCCGCCCTTGGCGTCAGCGCCTTTGTCCTGGCCGCAACCGTCGGCGGATTTCGCATGGGCCTACTCGTGATGATCGCCGTCAGCGCCGGAACATTTGCCTGCATCCTGGCGCTGCCGGCGCACAGTCTGCATGAAGCGCACGAACTTGATGCGACGGAATGAGAAGTTCCGCGGTCGGATAAATCCCAGAATGCGCGGGAGTGTCGATATCACTAGATCGGCGAAGTGCCCTATATTGCCTGCATGCACTCGACCGCTATATTCGTTATGTGAAGAAGGAGTTTCCTGGATACTTTTCGATCTCCGAAGAGGCGGCGCGGATTGCGTGGAAAGAAGGTATTATTTCTTTGGACGCGAGCGTACTGTTGGACTTGTACAGATACTCGGACGAAACGCGCAAAGAATTACTTAAACTCCTAAACTCCTTGAAAGACCGCTTGTGGATCACTCGTCAAGCGGCGCACGAATTCTTAGATGGGCGGCTAGGTGTGGTTGGCCAGGCGAAGAAATACGCGGAAAATATTGCTGCGCTCGAAGCACTTGAAGCGTCTTACAAAAGCTCCCGCGGCCACCCTTTTCTTTACTAAGCCGTTGCTCGCAGACACAGAAGGGTTGTTCAACAAGCTGCGCTCCTACTTAAGCGGCAAAAAGTTACAGCTTGATCAATTGTTCACTACCGACCCAATCCAAGAAGAGATTGCGGAATTGTTGGCGGGCCGCATTGGCGAAGGTTTCTCGCAGACCCGATTGGGTGAAATATTTACGATCGGTGAAGAACGATATAAGAACAAAGTTCCACCCGGCTACCAAGACGCAAAAAAAACGGATGGTAACGACCGATTTGGCGACCTAGTGATATGGTTTGAGTTAACAGAGAAAGCTGCAACGGACAAAAAGCCGATCGCGTTTATCACTGCAGACGAAAAAGAGGACTGGTGGAGAGTCACCCATGGAAAGACAATCGGACCACGACCGGAATTAACGGCCGAACTCAAGGCAAAGGCGGGAGTTGACTTACAGATGTTTTCTCCAGAGCGCTTCATGTCGCTTGCAGCGGAGAAGCTTTCACAAGAAGTGAAGCCAGCAGCGATCGAAGAAGTGAGGGAAGTTCGTCGGGCCGAAATCTCATCAGCCGCATTGGACGCGGCCGTGCAACAATTCCTTGATCAGCAGGAGCGCATCCGAAAACAAACACAGCTCGTTCCGGATGCCGTGCAGCAAATGATTGATCAGCAGGAGCGCATCCGAAAGCAAACACAGCTCGTTCCAGATGCCGTGCAGCAAATGATTGATCAGCAGGAGCGCATCCGAAAGCAAACACAGCTCGTTCCAGATGCCGTGCAGCAAATGATTGATCAGCAGGAGCGCATCCGAAAGCAAACACAGCTCGTTCCGGATGCCGTGCAGCAAATGATTGATCAGCAGGAGCGCATCCGAAAACAAACGTGACGGTCGCCCCTGCAGCAGACGGAAGCGGAATTTCTTCCTTCCGGTGCGACGCGGACGAAGCTCAGCATCCACCATCGCACTCCTGATCGAAATAGTTGTTTCGCGAGGAATTCCGCCCGGAACGTTTCAGTTCTCAGAGACCCATTGCCTTTATGTATTGGTCGGCTTTGTCGAGGACGTGCCCACTTTTTGATGTGAGCCTCAGTAAGCGTGTTTTGTGCTTCCTTTCCTCCGTCGACTGCGACTCCCGTCGTTCTCCAGGTAGGTTCGAGGCAGACGAAATCATTCGCTGCCAGTTCGATCTGAACGTCTGGTTGCAGTGCAATCTTCGGAAGCGACCGCTTTTCAGTCACGACCTTTGCGTTGGGAGCGTCCTCCTTCAGGCAAGCTGCGATTAGTTCCCCGAACGCTTTGTTTAGAAGCCCATCGCTTTTTGACGCCGCCTTCTGAATTCGGCGGTATTCCTCCGAAGTTTCTTCTCCCAGCTGCCGCGCTCCTGCATACGGCTCGGTCGAAATGTTCATCTCTCCTAAGATAGCTTTATAGAGGCGGCTTGACCTCATCGCGCCCTTCGCCTGCTCCAGGTTCGCAGAGCGCTGCTTTAGCAGGCCTTTTATCGAACTGTCACCAAACGTTCTGACTGCATGAAGAGCGACATTCGGGGCGACAGGAAAAATCCTGAGGTCGATTGTCCGTAGCAGATGCGCGAGCGCGGCGCGCCGCTTCCGCCACTCAGTGACATAGATCGCTTTGTTATCCTTCTGGTCGAGAAACTCACCAATTAAGTCTAGATCAATACGGTTTCGTGTGCCCGCAGTGAGCGCTTTGACGGTGCCGTCGATGGCGGCAACGACATCGCCTGGTAAGACAACCCACAGGCGAGCGCGAACACGTTCTTTCAGAATTGACCACGTCTTCCCTCGCGCGTTGTCAGCATACCGGTCAAGCTTTCCAAAAAAATCGGAGATAGTCTCGCACGGAGCCAAAAACCCACGGCCTACCTCTCTGGTGATCCCGAACGCCTCCAGCGAATCACCCGCTAGATTGCGAGAAGTAGAATCAGCGATTTCGAAATAGCGTTCCCGCGGTAGGCCATTGAAACGGAATATTCCGCGCGACTCTTGATCTGTAACAGAATCGCGACCGGTCTCCCACGCTTTAGCAGCAATCTCTTTTGCCGCGCTTTCTTTCGTTATCGGCCAGAGTCCAAGGGCGCGGCCTTCCGGAGTGCGAAAAGTTTCGAGCAAATTCGCCAGCATCGCGTCCACTTGTTGAAGATTGTTCGCGCTGGGATTATCCCGACGCTCGACGAGGACAACGCGCGAATTATTTCCTGCAGATGCAGCGGCATCCTGGATAAACTTTGGCAACTCCCAGAGGGCGCGATCTTCTGGGAAACTGGTTACATCAATTCCCCCAAAGAATTTAGGTAAAGTCTTGAGAAAAGTCGTCTTTCCAGAACCTGACAAGCCATAGAACACTTCAAACAGCCCGCCGCCGCCCGTTGGTCTCTTCTGCAATAAGCTGTCGACGCGTTCGGCGGCTTCATCGACGCGTTCCACCACTTCCACTGGATCGAGTTTCGCCGCCTCAGCGCGCTGCTTCAGCAACTCCCAACGTTTTGGTAGCTCGAGCTTAGGCAAGGGATTATCAGCACCCGGTGCCGTCGATATCTTTTTTTCAAGAGGCTTATCGTTAGCGATGATGTCTTTAGCCATAAGGGGGACTTGCACTAATTTAAGAAAAGCGCAGCCCTGTTCGCGCTACGCCGCTATCAACGCGAAAGGTCCTATGGCTTCGCGTAAATCTCCGAGCCTTTTCGTTCGAACTCAGCAGACTTCTGTTCCATGCCACTCTTGAGCGCTTCGTTCTCGGACACTGCCGTGTTCGGCAGCGTACCTACGAACGTCTTCCGTGATCTTCATCGAACAGAAGTGCGGTCCGCACATCGAGCATCCTCCTTCGCCCGGCTTCGGCGGGACGGGGAAAGTGCGCGGGGAGAAATCACGCCGCCTGTAGATCCGCGGCGACATAGCGGGTCTGGTTGAGAACGGTCTCGCTCGCTTCTGCGGGCACTTGCTTGAGCAATTCGCGGATGCTGAACTCCTGCTGTCCGACTACCTCGATTCCGACAACGTTGCCCTCCGCGTCGAGGTCGAGCATGACCAAGCCTTTTTCGGAACCGAATGGCTCCGTCCGCACGACCGTGCGTCGGCTCAGCCGTACATATGCGGCCGTTGCTTCCGTATCGATCTCCACGATCGGTGGCTCGGTGATTGGAATAACGAATCCCTTAAGGCTGCTCTTCCCAATATCCGGTGATGATCCAGCACTCATTTCCTTTAACCTCGGCGACTACGACGAGAATCTTACTTTGGAACGCACGAAAGAACAACCAGATGAACCCGCCGTGGTTTCCGCTGACGAGGCGGGGTTTTTAGGATGCTCGCCGGCTGATCGATCGTGAGCTTCGCCTCTTCGACCGTGAAGCGACGCTCTCGTGCGCGCTTCGCGATGTGGGAGGTGTCGTGAAACTCGTAGGGCATCGCTCCAATCGAACGCGTGACGGCGGGTCATCGCTATCAAATCACGCCTTGGTGTAAGGCTCGGCGCCTTGCTCGGCGAATCTTTTCTCTTTGCCTGCATTCCTGATTGGAAGCTTTCCTTTTGTTGGGTGAGGCACCATTTCGCCATGATGGGCCGCCGCGGCTGACGATGCCGGTCATGCGGCGCGGTCATGGGAACGAAGCGCAGGAGGACGCCGACGTGGATGGTGAAGTAATCGAGGCCTTGCTCGGCCTGCTCGATGAGGGTGTCGCGGAAGATTTCCCAGGTGAGGTCTTCGGTGCGGCCGTTCACTTTCTCGAGCGCCTGGTAGATGGGGACGGTGCCGATCGGCACGGGCGAGTTGCGGATGATCCATTCGCGGGTGGCGCGGATGGTTTTGCCTACACGTTCCGGTTCCCCACGAGGCGCAGGCCTTCCAAGGTGAGCCCCGGATGCACCGCTTCTATCTCCGGGAGACGGCGCGCAATCAATTGCGCGTAACCGCCCGTCGCGACGACTCGCACCTTTGCCTTCGGGAAAGATTCGGCGCGGATCCGCGCGAGAATCTCGCGCACCAGCCCGCGGTATCCGTAGATCGCGCCTGACATCATCGCGCTGCGGGTGGTCTTGCCGATCGCGCTGGCCGGTTCTCGCAGGGTCAGCTTCGGCAGCAGCGCCGTCCGTTGATAAAGGAAACTGGTCATCGCTTCCAACCCCGGCGCGATCACGCCCCCGACGTAATTCCCTTCCGCCGAGACGACGTCGAAAGTCACCGCGGTTCCGAAATCCACCACGATGGCGGGGCGGCCATACAACTGCGCGACCGCCGCCGCATTCGCCAGACGGTCTGCGCCGATGGTCTCAGGCGACGGATAATCAACGCCAACACCAAGATCGCTGCGCGCGTTGACGAAGAAAACGCGCCTTCTCCCGGCGGCTTTTCGGATGATGGCGTTCTTCATCGGCACGACCGACGAGACCACAACCGCATCGACACTGCGCGATTTGAGAATTTTCCGCAGCGCTTCCTGCGTCAGTTTCTGGGTTGGAATGCGCGACGGACGGCCGACGCGCGTCGCCGTCGAGAAAGCGAGCTTCGTGTAGGAATTGCTCACGTCGATCAGGAGATAATTGATCTTCGGTTTTGAAGAAGCGCGCATCGGGCGGTGGCAGGTCGCTCTGCAGTTCCTGCCGGTATCGGGAAGTGTGCAAGGCGTCAAGTCCGACAGTCGGTCGGACTCGTCCGTTGGCGAGCTTGCGACGCCGGAAGCCAGCGCTTAGCCTCGGCGCGTGAGAAAGCTGGTTCATCGTCCGCGGCGTTTGCGCCGTTCGCCCGGACTGCGAAACCTGGTGCGCGAGACGAAGCTGAGCGCGCACGATTTCGTCCTGCCTCTCTTTGTCAGCGAAAAGGTGCAGGAGCGGCGCGCCATCGGCAGCATGCCGGGTGTTTTCCAGCTTTCCGTGCGCGAGGCGGTGGAAGAGGCGAAGCAGGCTTACGAACTTGGTTTGCAGGCGGTCCTTCTCTTTGGCATTCCGGCGCAAAAGGATGAGCAGGCGACCGCGGCGTTCGCGGAGAACGGCATCGTCCAGCAAGCCGTCCGCGCGATCAAGGGCGCCTGCCCGGACCTGGTCGTGATCACTGATGTCTGTCTTTGCGAATACATGAGCCACGGTCACTGCGGCGTGACGCGCAGAGACGGCGAGCACTTTCATGTTCTCAATGACGAAACCGTCGAGATCCTGGCGAAGACGGCGCTTTCTCACGCGGCCGCCGGCGCAGATTTGGTCGCACCGAGCGACATGATGGACGGTCGCATCGGCGCGATCCGCGAAACGCTCGATGCGCATGGCTTCGAGCAGACCGGCATCATGAGTTACGCGGCAAAATTTGCGTCGGTCTTTTACGGTCCTTTTCGCGAAGCGGCGGAAAGCCCGCCACAGTTTGGCGACCGACGCTCGTATCAAATGGATTCGGCCAACGCGGCCGAAGCCTTGCGTGAAGCCGCGCTCGATGTCGAAGAAGGCGCCGACATTTTGATGATCAAACCGGCATTGCCGTATCTGGATATTGTCTGGCGCGTGCGCGAGCGCTTTGGCAAACCGACCGCCGTTTATCACGTGAGCGGCGAGTTCGCGATGGTGAAGGCCGGGGTGGAGAAAGGCTGTTTCGAAGAGCGCGCCGCCGTGCTCGAAGTCATGACTTCGCTCAAGCGCGCGGGCGCTGATTTGATCGTGACTTATTGGGCCAAGGAGCTGGCGGAATGGACGCGGGGCTGAGCCCGCGACGGGGCGAAACGGAGGCGCACCGCCGGCTGAAACGGCTCGCGGTTTTGTGGGCGCAAGCACAGGGCTACTCCGCCTGCGCCGTCGAAGTGAGTCTTCCCCAATGCCGCTACCGCGCCGACGTGGCCGCCTATCGCGCCCGCGGCAATGAACCCGGCGTGACCGCAATCTTCGAGTGCAAACAAGTGCTCGCGGATCTGCGCCGGGACAATTGCTGCAGCTTCTCCGCGCGCGAGCGGCTCAAGACGGTAAGCAAGCGACGCGAGGTGCTGGAGAGGCATTTGCGCGTTCATTATCCGACGCTGCGCGGCGGCGAATCGTTGTTTCCGGAATTCGACTCGCACGATTTCGGCGCCATCGGACATCACGGCTACACGCGCGTGGTGCGGGAGCTTGCGGCCCTGCAAAAGCGTTTGCGCGGTGGGACGAAATTTGAATGCCTGACGCGCTATCGCTGTGCGAACGTATTCTTCCTCGTTGTGCCTAACGAGTTGTATCGGGAAGCAGAGTTGCCCCTGGGTTGGGGTGCGCTCGTCGAACAGGACGGCGCGCTCCACGTTCGCCGCAAACCCGCCTGGCATGATAATTCAGCGGAAAGTCGTCTGCGTTTTCTGCACCGCATCGCCACCGCCGGCACCCGCCATCTGAATCGCCAACTGGAGATCAGCTTCGACCTGGTCCAGGCGGAGCGGCAGCGTTCGCTTTAGCTTTCCGCCACCGGCACGAGAAGGTTGTGTCCGGTCATTTCAGGCGGCTGCGGAAGACCGAGCAGGAAAAGTAGCGTCGGCGCGACATCCGCCAGGATTCCATCCTCGACGCGAAAACGCTTCGCATCGTCGGCGACGTAGATGAAGTGCACGAGATTCGTCGTGTGCGCGGTGTTCGGCGAACCATCGGCGTTGCGCATTTGCTCGCAGTTTCCGTGATCGGCCGTGATCAAACACTTGCCGCCGAGCGCGAGGAGCGCAGGCACGATGCGACTGACACATTCGTCGATCGTTTCCACGGCTTTCACTCCCGCCGACACCACGCCGGTATGTCCGACCATGTCGGGATTGGCGAAGTTCAAGATGATGAGGTCATAGCGAGACATGCTCGCGAGCACAACGTCGGTCACCTCGCGCGCGCTCATCTCCGGTTGCAGATCGTAGGTCGCCACTTTCGGCGAAGGGATGATCTTGCGGTCTTCGCCCGGGAAAGCCTGCTCGATTCCGCCATTAAAGAAGTAGGTGACGTGCGGATATTTTTCGGTTTCGGCGATGCGCAACTGGGTCTTGCCGGCCGCGCTCACGACGTCACTCAGGATGTGGACGAACGCTTCCGGCGCGAAGACGTACGGCGATGCGTATTTCACGTCGTACTGCGTGAGCGTCACGTAGTGCACCTTCGGATGCACGCCGCGATCGAAGCCGCTGAAATCGGCTTCGAGGAAAGCTTGCGAAAGCTGACGCGCGCGGTCTGCGCGAAAGTTAAAGAAAAAGACGACATCGCCGTCGCGCACTCGCTGTTCGTTAGGCTGCGCGAAGATCAGCGCCGGCATGAACTCATCGGTCACACCCTTGGCATACTCAGCCTGCACCGCCGCGGAGGGCGCAGTTCCAGGAAGTTCTCCCTGGCCGAGGACAATTGCGTCCCAGGCTTTTTTCGTTCGATCCCAACGGCGATCGCGATCCATGGCGAAATAGCGTCCGACGACGGTCACAATCCGTGCGCCGATCGCGGCGAGTTCCGCTTCGCAGGTTTTCAGGAAACCCGGCGCCGCCGGTGGGCGACGTGTCGCGACCGTCGGTGAACGCATGCACCATGATGTCATTCACACCAGCCGCCTTGGCAGCCTTCGCCAGGGCGATCAGATGTTCGTAATGGCTGTGCACGCCGCCGTCGGAAACCAGGCCAAGAAAATGCAACCGCGCGCCCGCGGGCATGCTCGAATGCTTCGCGCAGAACTGGATTCTTCTCGAGCTCGCCATCCGCGATTGCCTTATTGATGCGGGTGAGGTCCTGATAGACGATCCGCCCCGCGCCGAGGTTCAGATGACCAACCTCGGAGTTCCCCATTTGCCCTTCCGGAAGCCCGACATCGAGGCCGCTCGCGCTCAAGGTGCCGCCAGGGTATTGCCGATAGAGTTCGTCATGGAACGGAGTGCGCGCGAGCAACGTGGCGTCACCGTTCGCTTCGCGCTGTTCCTGCCCACCGGGATTGATTCCCCAGCCGTCGCGAATCAGAAGCATCACCGGTCTTGCCATCGTCGCGAATGTGGCGACGCAGCGGAGTCGGCACAAGCCGGTTCTTGCGTTGACATCGGCAAGCGACGGCTTCTACATCGGCGGCGTGAAATGGCGCAACCAACTGCTCGCGCTTTTCTGCCTGATCGTCTTCTTCGCTTTCGGCGTTTTCTATTTTCGCTACTGGGTCGTGCAGAAGCCCTTCGGCATCATCTTGTTCATCGGCGAGGGACTGGGACCGGGACGGCTGGCGATGACCCGTATCTACGCCGGTGGCGCGGACAAGCCGCTGAACATCGATTCGCTGACTTACAGCGCGCTGCTCAAGAATTACTCGAATGATTCGGTCATCCCAGACGAAGCGGCTGCGGCAACGGCGCTCGCGACCGGTGTGAAAGTAAACAACGGATCTGTCGGAATCGACGCGGCAGGCAAGGCGCTCAAGAACGTGATCGAACTGGCGCGCGAAAGCGGCCGGATGACGGGTTTGGTAACAAACGCGAGCCTGACCGATGCGACCCCCGCGAGCTTCTACGCGCATGTGTCTTCGAAAGATGACCGATCCAATCTCGCCCAGGAATTAGTCGAGAAGGGAAACGTGGATCTTGTGCTCGGAGGAGGGTCACAGGATTTTCTCCCCATTAACAAAGGCGGCCGCCGCAGCGACGAACGCGACCTTCTCCGCGAGCTGCAAGATGCCGATTTTGATGTCGTGCGGAGCAAGAAGGAGCTTGATGCGATCCCGCGCTGGCGACAGGCAAAATTATTCGGACTTTTTGGCGAGGCTGAACTCGCGTTCTTTGAGCCGGAGAAGGCGGAGGCCGATCAACCGAGCCTGGCGGACATGGTTCGCCGTGGAATCGAGCTGCTCCAGTTCAACAGCGGCGGATATCTCCTGATTGTCGACGCTGGTCTAATGCGCAAAGCGGCTCAAGAAAACAACGCCAAGCGCACGCTCGCGGAAACGGTCGAGTTGGATCGCGCGTTCGCCGTGGCCATCGAATACGCCGGCGAGAAGTCGACCATCCTGGTTTGCGGCGACGTGGCCATCGGCGGACTCGCTTTGAACGGTTCGCCATCCCGCGGAGTGAACGGGGCGGCTCTGCTGGCAGAGAACGCGACGGATGATTTTTCGCTAACCTGGGCAACGGGGCCAGCGGGTGTTCACGCCGAAAGCGCTCCAGATCCTCGCAACCCTGCGGATGTAGTTCCTGCCAGCGCTCCTCGATCCTCTTCCGCGCTGCAACACCCAGCCGCCATCTATGCGAAGTCAGCTCAGGGGACGGCTGACGATGTTACCGCATTTGGCACCGGCTTGGGTGCGGACGCGCTCCACGGGACTCAGGAAAGCACGGCGATCTTCGAGATCATCCGTGACAATCTCTGACCGCTGGAACTCGGCGAGCGCCCCGGTTTCTTGGAAACCTTCGCGAAGCCGAAACCCGTCTGTCAGCCAAAACCCAACAGACGGGTCATTTGAGTGCTTAACGCTAGAAACTGAGCGGATTTATCACCGGAGGAGGATCACCGGAGGAGGCGTCACCGGAACACCAGGAGGCAGCACCGGAATGAATGTGAAGGACGGAGGCTGAGGCAACGGTGGAGGAGGACCTTCGGCAGGGCTTTCCGGGTTTTCCCCCTTCATGTCTTTCGGTTCGCGCATCGTCTTGTCGTCAGAATCTTGGGTTTGGGTCGTCCTCAACAGCATCGTCGCGACCGTAAGCCTTCCGTGTTCGCCGCGAGCAGAGTGTTCTGAGTTCCCTGACCGAAGGCAGCGACCTCAGCGAGCGAGAAGGCCCCGTCGGCTTGAGCCGCTGGAGTCCACCGGACCATCACATAACGGCCTGAAGTCTGCGGAAAATCGATCGAAGCGCGGCCCTGGCTGCCATCGTCGCTGGCTGATCCAACCGCTTTGAGGTTGGCGAAAACTGCGTCGTCAATGTGGAGCGCGGCAGGCGTGTTCTCTACCGGTCGATGCGAGCGGGATTGTTGTCGTTAGGCAGATTGTCGGAGATCGGAGAGGAGGGCAGCGATTGCAGCACGTAGAACTCCATCTGGCCAGCTCGAGGCGAATAGACGGCGGATAACCGGCGCAGGCTGCACCGCTTCCCGAGATCGATCACCGTCGTCGGCGCCGTGTCCTCGGCCGCGAAGGCATATGCGGTCGACATCTGGTCATCAATCATGTTGTTCGCCTGTTTCACATCACTACCCGAGCTCACGTAAAGTGCGCGACCCTTTGCGTGGATATCCGTGTAGTTATAGGAGATCAGCGCAAAACTGTCCGACTTATCCTGCGCAGCAAAGTTGCGCGCGCGCGGGAGGGTGAAATCCGAGACTCGAGGGCTCGCGTAGACGCCGAAGCCAGCGATCCGTCCGGACTCGGGTCACGTGGAACGTGAGGCGGACGTACTTGGCTTCACTCGGCCCCAGATTCGCCCGGACAAGCCCCGACGAAAGCTCCTGCTCCAGCGCGTTGCGCCACTGGGGGCTTCCTTCCGGGAGCCTGGCGCTGGATGTCGCCACGGATACGGTGCCTTGCACCCCCTTGGTCAGGAAAGCGACGCTGCCGATGTTCTCAATCTTCGGCAATGAGACCAAAAGAGTAGTCGAGCCTGAAGGCAATGCGTACCCGACAGTCGGATCATCACAAAGCAGAGCGGCCTCGGCGGCGTTTTGATCTGCGGAGCTGGAGCTGAGCTGGAGGTTGGCGATGGGTGTGCTTTTCGGTGCCGCCTCCACTTGGGCACCAAGATGATAGCGGGCCAGATTTTCGGGGTACGACGGTGCTTGTTCCACCGTCAGGGGCGGGACCTTCTGTAGTGTCAGTCCAGTCGAAAAGACGCTAGAGGGGCTCGCGAGGATGAAAAAGCCTACCGCGCAGAACGTGCAAAAACGGATAAAAGGCGTAATTAGAATGTCCATATCCACAACATGGATGCTAGGATAACATTGTTCCGGCTTGCAATACAAATGTGGCCGGATGGCCTTTCGCTTGGGCCTGATCAGGCTCGATGATTAACGCTTCTTAAAGCGTCATTTGGGTTCGAATCGGTCGATCCTCGAACCGATCCGACCCTTCGAAAGGCAGCTAGTTTGTGGCGTAAAGCGCGGGCGATGACTCCGCGCGAAACTTCTTGTTCCCAGCATACGCATAGAGCGGAACATAGGAGCGTTCACCGATTTGGTCAGTACGGCGTGCCATCCAATTGAACGTCGGGTCAAGGAGATAGGTTCCCCGATCAGTTTCCCAAACGAGCCACGTATGCGTTACCCGGCTCGAAAGCGCGCGTTTTCCGATGACAAGCCGAAGATTCCTAGCCCCACTGGCCCGCATTCGCTGATAAAGTGCAACAGACTTTCCCTTGCAGTCCGACGGCTGGCGGGATTCCACTTCAAACGGAGTCTTCCACTCCATGTGATAACCGTATGGGATGTCGCGCAGATCCCCCATCCACTGGTTCACGGCGTTGAGCGACAGATCACGGCTGGCGGCACCGTTCCTGGCAGAAAGTAGCACGGGGCGGATCCGGCTCATTTGTCGATCGTACGGCGTCGACTCAACCGAAAGAAACATTGAGGCCGCGAAACACGAAGCGGTAGAGAGGCAAAAAACGGTCGCCAGCAGGGCGAACAACTTCTTAAAGACAAATGGCCGGATGCTTATAAGAATCATATTCGATATGATTAAAATAAGCAGCGGGCATGCCACCGCCTGAGGCAAGGCGTCGCCCCGCACCGTTGTGTGCGATCCGAGCTCACTCCGGCCCACGCAACCGGGAAGCTAGCTCACGATGAATTTTGCCAGGCAACCCGCGCCGTAGCGAAGTGATAAGTCAAAGAATCTCCGCGTCTTCAACCGATTCGCAGGCGATTACAGATGCCAGATCATATGGACGGCTACCACTGACGATTCAACTCCGTCGGGCAACAGGCTTTGGCAATGCAGACAAGAACCAGCCCCGCGTCGCCCGCAATTTTTCTGCCGTACAAACAAAACGCAGCGGCAACACCGCTGCGTCTTCAAACCTCAAATAATATCAGCGGACCTTAATGGCCCCCCGTCACCTGAATTGAAGGATCCAGCGCAAGGGCGCCAGCGACGGTCTGTCTGCCGGTGCTCTGCAACTCTGCACGCGTATAGATGCGGATATTTTCTGCGGAGTCCGTGCCGATCGACTTGACTCTCACCTTCTGGGGAAGCCGGGAACCGGTCAGGTAGGCAGTCCGCTCTTTGTTGCTTTCTTCGAGTATCTTTTGGTCGCGGAGGCGATTTTTCGGATCGGCCCTAACCGCAGGCGAAACAAGCGCGCCGAAACAAAACACCCCGAGTGCCACTCCAATAAGGGTCGTGCGTTTCATATCCAAAGATGCTCCCGAAATTACACCGACGCAAGGGACAAGGCGTGGTCCGGGCGACTCACCGTTTCTCGCCCGACCGCTGAGGTGGGTCACACCGGCCTAGTGCGAAAAAGCAAACAAGGCTAGCGGCCGACAAGGGATCGAGCAAAATTGAGATTCTGCCGAGCCTCGGGAAAGTCCGGATGGATTCGGAGGGCCTCGGAATAGTGGCCGATAGCCGCGTCGATTTCACCGGCAGCACAGAGCAGATCGCCGAACTCCTTGTGCGCGAGAAATAGATCCGGCTGAATGGACAAGCTGTGCTCGAACCTCCGTCTCGCTTCCTCGCGGCGTCCTTGAAGGACGAGGACGATGGCCAGGTTGCACTCAGCCTTGGCATTTTTGGGGTCGAGCGACAGAGCCCGCTCGTAATGCGCGACCGATTGATCCGTGTCGCCCAGGTCGTTCCACGCAAGTCCAAGGTACATCTCCGCCTCGGCCAGCTTCGGATCCAGCGCGACGGCCGAAGCATAACGAGCGATGGCTTCCTTCACGCGTCCAGCTTCGTGCAAGGCTTTCCCATAATTGAACTGCGCTTTCGCATCCCGGGGCAGCACCTCGGCAACCTTTCCGGTCCGCTCGAGCACGGGCACAAGGCGGCCACCCATCTGAGCCGCGCAAA
This sequence comes from uncultured Verrucomicrobiae bacterium, assembly GCA_963784865.1. Lineage (GTDB taxonomy): Bacteria > Verrucomicrobiota > Verrucomicrobiia > Chthoniobacterales > UBA10450 > JACCTI01. The sequence continues at coordinate 37,837 of CAWATC010000001.1, forward strand.
GCGCGCCGAACGGGATGATCAGCGCGGCCCAACGCAGGCTATGGAGCGCCCATATTGGAAGTCCCCGGCGCCTCACGGCTACCGGTCCACCCGACTCAGTGATTCCGAGCATCGAGCGTGTCTGGGTTTCACGAACTTTCCAAATGAATCCATCATAATAGAAATGCAGCAAGGCCGAGGCGGTCACGACGCCGATGAGGCTATTGCGAATCCAATCAGCGGACACGCCAGAGGTCGTGAGAGCGATCGCTCCGTACGCCACCACCAGTCCGACATAGACGCCGATCAGCGAGCCGCTCCGTCGAAAGACGAAACGCATGAACCCACCGATGCTTTGATCGCGCTCGACCCGCGCGCGATTGTAAATCCAGACAATCGAGAGGTATTGGACGTCGTGAAAGACCTCGAAGAGTGCGATGCCGACAAGGATGTTTTGGACACCATTGTTGCAATACCACCAGAATCCGATGCTGCTCCCTAACAAGAGGATTTTGATCCCACTGAATCCGCGACCACCTCTGGCATCATTCCACTGCCGCCAGAAAAAGAAGGCGGTAACGAGCGCGAGCGCAACGACTACGCCCTGACGGATCGCAGAGACGAGAGACACGGGGAGCAGGGGACCGCCGCTGTCATAATAAAGATCGAGGCAACTCCGGAAGCGGAGGGGCGATAACAGGACCGCCGCCAGGAACCACGCAAAACAAAGAGCAAAATCCGCGCGGGCGCGGGCCGTGGCTTTGGCGCCAACCTTCGCATCGTAAATTCGGCAGAACCCGTAGGTCTGCATCATCCCGTGCCAGATCCCCCATGCCAGAGCGACCAGTTGGACCGCCTGAATGTTGTAGAACGACGACCAAATGCAGACCGCCAGCAGGGCGATAGGAGCGACGAGGAAGCGAGTCTTGAATCGCCGGAAAAGCGCTGGATCTCCGTAGGCTCGGATCATGCCCGGAAGATGATGTCCCATCGCCCCGAAGGCGCCGACGAAGAGAAAAATGTCCTGCGCGCTCCACCGGACCTGGGCGGCGGCAAAAATTGGGATCAAGACCACGGGCGTCCCAACAAAAAGGAGGAGATCGCGCCAGCGATCAAGAATCCATGGGGAAGGACTCGCCTGCGGGACTGCGTCGCGGATGCTGGGTATTGTCTTGAAGCCGCTCGATTCTCTCAACGGCACTGCCTGCTGCGTGGCCACGCTCCTGCATAGCCGAAAGTCGATGCCAAGGCAATCTCCGGGCGACGGATTCCAGCGGATTTCCGGCCAAACACCTTTCACCTGAAAAGCAAAAGGCGGGCGACATTTCTGTCGCCCGCCGCAATGCTAAACGTCTGTTAGATCAGACGGGAAGTTGGCTTAGAACTTCTTGCTCAGGCTGATGTACCAGTAGCGGTCACGGATCGAATAGAGCGACGTGTCGTAGTTGTCGTTAAACGCTCCGAGCGTCGTCGGTGGCTCACGATCAAAGGCGTTGTTCACGCCCACGGTGATCTTGGTATTCCAAAGCATCCGCTGCCAGAAAGTGCCGTTGTCGACAGCGGCCACCGGGGTGCTCTTGGCATCCTTCGCATCCTTGGAGTAGCCTGCCACCACCGGCGCCATCTCCGGCTTCTTCCACTCGTAGCTCAACTGCATGTCGAGCGTGATATAGCTGGTGACAGTCCGATTCAGGACAAAGCTCGGATTGTTCGATGGTGGGATGTCCCCGGTTCCCGGGCTTCCCGGAACAAGTTCGTTACCCAGGATGAAGTTCGGATCGTCCTGGTAATCGCCGATGTAATTCATCGTAGCGATAAAGTCCCAGCCCCTCCATTGCCATTCTCCACGGACGAAGAACTTGTTGAACGGAACCGCGCCCGGCGCGAGCGGGAAGGTAGCGCTGAAGTCTCCCAGGAAATCGTGGGAAGCGCCCACACCCGGTTGCGCCTTCCAGTCGAAGAAGTGGTTCCAACCACCTGACGCCGTGAACGTGCCCCAGTGCTGGGTCGGCATCTCATAAACTGCGGTCACATCCAGACCTTGCACAAAGCGCGTGCCGGCGTTGGCGATGTCAGCATCGATCGCAACCAAGTTACCAAACTCGTCGCGGGTGATGCCATTGGCGGTGCCGCCAGGACCATCGACCGTTCCGGAACCATTGCCATACCCGTCCGTGTCGAGCACGCCTTGGGTAAGCAAGACCTGCGCGGCATTCGCGGCCGGAAGGATCAGGTTCGTGGTGTAGATCTGATACCAGTCCGCAGTCATGGTGAACCCGGGCAGGTATTTTGGAGTCCAGACGACGCCTGCCGTCCAGGATTTCGTCAATTCCGGTGTCAGCGCCGGATTGCCTCCCTGCCAGACACCTTCACCCGGCTGCAGCGTAACTCTGTTCACCGGGTCGAAGACCACCGGGAAGTTTTGCGCGACCGGGAGAAAGAGGTTCAACGGCGTCGGCGAGAGGAATGATTCACCGTAGGAGCCGCGCAGCGTGATATCGGCGATCGGCTGCCAGCGGACGGTGACGCGCGGGGTGCCGCCGTTATTGAAACTCGCCTCATTCTGCTTGTTGAATTGATCCGTATCGGTAAACCACTCGTAGCGATAGGCAAAATCAACCTCAAACGAGCGGACGAACGTAATGTTATTCGTCGAGGTCACGAATGGAATGTTAATTTCGCCAAAGATGGAATTGACTTTCTGCGTCGTCTTGGTATTCGGCGCCTGGTTAAATCCGAGCTGATCGCCATTAGCCTGCACCGGGTCAGGGACCGAGTGTTGCCGCAATTCGCGATTTTCATAACCAGCCGCGATATCGATACCGCCATTCCAGAGATTCGGAAAGAGGTGTGCGTTGGTCCGAACGTCGATGAGGTAGTCATCCTCGTAGGTGAACGAGTGGCCGATATACGATACGCGTTGCGCGGCAGCTGCGTTGTCGAAGGCCTGAGTCCCTGCTGGAACTGGTTGGCCCCCCGCATTGGTCGTATAAATCGGAGCCACACCCGAGACGGGAGCATTCTGGCCTATGAAGGGATTGAAATTCCCCGCGGCAATTTCTCCGGTGAGCGGCGTGAACTGACCGTCGCCGCTGTCGACGCGCTCCTGAACATAGTACTCATAAACGAAGCCAGTGTCATATCCGAAGCGGCTAATGAAACCGTTGTCCTTGAAATTAAAGTCACCATTAAATCCGACCGTGTAGCGTTGGTACTCGGTATCGAAGTAGGATCTGCGGGGGCCCAAGTCGTTCACGAAGCGATATCTTGTTTGAGTCAGGGCCGTGCCAAATGGATTGTAAGGAGACGACTGCGAGACGGCGGCGCTGAGGGCGAATGGGGCGGCCGCCAGACCGTTGTCCTGCTGGGTATGGGAATACATTACGTCGCCATAGATCTGGAGACCATCGCCAAAGATCTTGATACCGCCGGTGACGAAGTATTTCGCGAATTCCTGTCGAGGAATCGCCGGGGTGTAGGCACGGAAGTTGAACCTATCGGGGTCAGTCCCTGCGCCACCAGTGGCCGGACCGTCAAATGCCCGGTAGGAGGTGGCGGGGTTGAGTGCCGACCCAGGCGCGCTGAGGTCGATGAGAGTGAGCTGACCAGTGGAGAATCCAAGGCTCGATCCGGCGGCCGCAACGGCCACGCGGCCCGCATAGGTCGGGCTGTTATTGTTAATACCGCCAAGGCCCAGGCCGGTGGGGTTATTGCTCAAATCGCCCGTCGTCGAGATCTGTACGATTGGCCGAGTAGATGTTGGCACGCTGGTAATATTCGCCGGCCGCGGCAATGGCGACTTTGCCATCCAAACCTGTCACGCCGCCTCTGACCCACGCCTGCTCGACGTTGGCATCGTCGTTGGTGGTGTTTCCATAGAGGGCGTAGATTTCTGCTCCCTGATAGGGCGCTTCACCCGGGCCATTGATCATGACGAAGTTGACGACACCGGCCACGGCATCGGAGCCGTAAACAGCAGAGGCGCCATCCTTCAGGACCTCGGCGCGGTTCAGGGCGCCAATCGAGATCGCATTGATGTCGGGAGCCCCGTTGTTACCAATGCCGAGGAAGGCACGGCGACCGTTGATCAGGACGAGGGTGTTCTGCTGGCCAAGAGCGCGGAGGTTAATACCGGCCGCACCGTTACCACCATTGGAGTCATTTTCCGTTGCGGCATTTCCGACGAAAGAGGGCAATTGGCGCAGACCTTCAACCGGAGTATTGGCGCCCGCCTTCTGCAGGACGGCCGCGGTGTAAACGGTGACCGGCAACGCGGATTCCGTCTCCGCCGTCGGGATGTACGATCCGGTCACGATGACGCGCTCGGTCTCCGCTACGCCGCCGGTCGCGAGGGCGTTCTGCACGTCCCCCGACGTTGCGGCGTAGTTCGACTCGGGTGTCGGCGTTGGGGTCTGAGCGGAGGCGCTCAAGGCAATAAGGAAGGGAAGTCCGACCGCGGCGACGAGGGCTGCGCGAAGGAATCCCAACTTTCTAAATGTGTTTCGAATCATTGGTTTCTCCATTGGTGTTTGGGTTAGGTTTGGCGGTGAGCTTTAATGGTGTTGGCTAGGGCTGACAAGGTTTTTTTTCACTTTTTTAAAAAAACTTTGAACGCGCCTGCCAAGGCAGGTGTCGGCTCTTTTCTCTGAGTCTCCGTCCGAGAAGCAGATTTGCGGCCAACCCCGCTCGCTAATTTCACTCTTTCTGGCCGAGCGCCGTTGCCAACTCTCTCCGCCACTATTAATTGCGAACTCCTTCCCCTATGTTTACCGGCCTGATCGAAGAAATCGCGACCGTGCTCTGGATTCGCGCCACGGACCGCGGCACGCAGCTACAGATCGCTGCGCCCGGCATCTCCGAGGACATCCACAATGGCGATAGCATCGCGGTCAATGGTTGTTGTCTGACCGTGAAGGCGCATCGCGGCGAGCACCTGACCTTCGATCTCCTGGAAGAGACCCTCGATCGCACAAACCTGCGCACGCTTCGCCGCGACAGCCTCGTAAACCTCGAGCGCTCGCTCGCCGCGAGCGACCGCCTCGGCGGTCATTTCGTCCAGGGGCACGTGGATTGCGCGGTGCGGGTCCTCTCCTTCGAGGAGAGAGGGGCGGATCATCGGCTCGAGGTCGGGCTGCCGGCGGATTTCGCGCATTACATCGCCTGCAAAGGCTCCGTCGCCCTTAACGGCATCAGCCTGACCGTGGCAGAAGTGCATCCGGAAAGCTTCGCAGTCTGGGTAATCCCGCACACCAAGCGGCACACCAATCTCGACCTGATCGCGCCGGGCGATTCGCTCAACGTGGAGTTCGATTTACTCGCGAAATACGTCGAGCGAATGTGCGCGCGTTACGTTCCGCACACATAGGCGCGGGCTTATTTCGCGCCCGAGCCAAAGACGACCGCGGGGATCGTCCAGACGAGGATCTTGAAATCCAGGCCCAAAGACCATTTGTCGATGTATTCGAGGTCGAGTTTCACCCAATCACGGAAATCGTTCACTTCGTTGCGGCCGCGGATTTGCCACAAACAAGTCAGGCCCGGCTTTACACTCAGGCGCCGGCGTTGCGCCGTATTCTCGAATTTCTCCACTTCATAGAGTGGCAGGGGCCGTGGGCCAACGAGGCTCATGTTGCCCATGAGGACGTTCAGGAGTTGCGGCGTTTCGTCGAAGCTGGTGCGCCGCAACCAGCGCCCGAAAGGCGTGATCCGGGGATCGTGGCTCACTTTGAAGACCGGTCCGTGCATCTGATTGAACGGCAGCAGATCTTCCCGGCGCTGTTCCGCGTCGTCGGACATGGATCGGAATTTATACATCGTGAAGGCCTTGCCATGCTTGCCTGCGCGCTGTTGCCGAAAGATCGCCGAGCCCTTGGAGGTTAATCTGATGACGATGGCAACGAGCAGCATAGGCACCGCAAGGACAACGAGCGCGACCAGCGCACCGACCCAATCGATCACGCGTTTCAAGAGCAGCGCCCAGGACACTTCCGGCGTCGAACGGAAGACGAGCATCGGACGACCGGCAAAAACGTCCAAATCCGGCTTCGCAATGGAGGTTTGAATGAAATCGGCCAGCAGCCACGCCGGCACGCCCTCGACTTCGCAGGCGCCAATCGCCTGTTCGACGCGGTTTAATTGGCTATGGCCCGCGGCGAAGATCACGCGGGAAACGGCGTGCTGATGCAACGCCTCCACCAGATCATTGAGAGGTTGCTTCTCGATGTCGATCCGGTCCGCGATCACCATCAAGAGCTTCTGATCGGGCGTAAACGAGCGCTCGAGCGCGGCGATGTCCTCCGGCAAACCGGCGAGCAAAACGCGCTCGCGCAATTCTCCGCGGCGGGCGCGGCGGCGCACCGTGTTCACGATGACCCGCTCCTTCAGCATCAGGACGAAGACGGCGAAGGGAATGAAAAGCAGCGGGATGGAGCGGTTCGCCAGCGGAAGCCGGAGAAAAATCACGCAGCCGCTCACCACGACCGTGAGGTACACCATCGCCTGCACGATTTGGGTAAACGACTTCCATTTGTCCTTGGTCAGCGGCGATTCGTAAAAGCCGTGCAAGTCGAGCAGGATCGGTCCGAAAGTCATGACAACGAGAATCAGCCAATGGTAATTGCTGAAGGGGTCGATCGTTTTCTGGACGCCAAACCATTCCGTGGCGTGGTAACGCACGAAGTGCGTCGCGATAAGCGTTAGGGCGAGCAGGAACGCATCGAGGATCTGCTGAAGTTGAGTGTTTATTTCCTGTTTGCGGGCGAGCATGAGGATGACTTTCGGTCCGCCTTTCCAGCAGGCGGCGATCCACTATAATATGACAACGGCCAGAGCATTCATAGGGGCGACTCCGCAAATTGTCGCCGTCCTCTCTTCGCTCCCGGACCTTCAGCGGGCGACAAGGATGCGACGGTTGCCGGACTTCTTTGAACTAAGGCTCGACGCGCTCCACCGCGAACTGCCCGCGATCGAACAAATCCTGGCCAGACTGTCCGCGCCGCTCATTATCACCGCGCGGCATCCTGCGGAAGGCGGGTTGAACAACCTTTCCGCCTCCGAACGACGGGCACTCCTTCAACGTTTTCTGCCGAGCTCTGCCGGCGTCGATGTCGAATTGCGCTCCGCGGCTCAACTCCGGTCCATCCTCGCCACCGCGAAGGAGCGGAAGATCAAACGCATCATCTCCGTGCACGATTTCCACCGGGCACCGACCGCGACACCGCCTGGATCAGTGGGCTCGCGATGCGGAGTCGCTCGGGGCGGACATCTTCAAGATTGTCACCCGTACCGAGACCGCGGAAGAGTTGGCGGAGCTCGCGAAATTCTTCCAGCGCACGCGCAGCCGAATGAAGGTCAGCGCCATGGGCGTGGGCAAATTCGGCCGTGCTTCGCGGATCTATTTTGCGGCACACGGATCAGCCTTGAATTACGTTCACCTCGGGAATTCCCAGTTGGCCGGCCAACCATCGCTCCTGCAGATGAGACGATGGATGGCACGTCACCCCCGAATCACAGAGGATAGACAATAGAGAACCCCGCCCTCATCTCGTGACCGATCCGATCTCATTGCCAGACGCCGTCCCCGTGATGCCACTCCCGGGCGCGGTGCTTTTTCCGCACGCGCTCCTGCCACTCTACATCTTTGAACCGCGTTATCGCGCGATGCTCGAGCACGGGCTCGCGGAGCATCGGATGTTTTGTGTCGCCTTGCTAAATCCTAATCGCGCGGAATGGAATTCGGTCGCTGATTTTCACCACACCGCCACCGTCGGTCTCATCCGCGCCTGTGTCGGACGCGCCGATGGCACCTCGAATCTCATTCTCCAGGGCCTGCAACGGGTTCGCTTCGCCAGCTTCCTGCAAGCGAGCCCATTCCTTATCGCCGAAATCGAACCGCTCGAATCAAAGCCCGGAGAGTCCTCCCTGCAAAGTGAAGCGCTTGGCGCGAAAGTGCTCGAACTCTACGAAAAATTCAAAGGTAGCGGCCGCCCGTTCCCGGAGAAAGTCGATCGCTACCTCGCTGATCTTACCGATCCGGAAATGCTCGCCGATTTGATGGCGGCGACCTTCGTCAGCGATCCTCTGCGGCGACAGCAACTGCTCGAAGAGCTGTCGGTGAGCGCGCGGCTGCGCCTGGTGATCCAATACTTGCGCGAGGAAACCGGGAACGCCGCGGCCTAGCGTCGCCGGCACTACGGTCTCGCCACCCGCGCGTGTTCCTCCAGCAAATAGCGATCCGTCATTCCCGCGATGTAATCGCACACCGTCCGGTGCAATCCCTCCGTCTCGATCCGCCTCGCCGCGCCATCGCCCAGCAAATCCGGCGCGCGCACATAAGCTTCGAAAACCGCCCGTAACATCTCGCACGCCTGCTGGTTCACCTCCGCGACCCGCGGATGATAGTAAACATTCTTGTATAAGAAACGGCGCAGTTCCCGGTTCGCCGTCAGCAGTTCTTCGCTGTAGCAAATCAGCGGCTGCTCCTGCCGACGCGCGTCATCGGCGCTGGCCAGGCCCGCCGCCGCGATCGCCTGCGCGCTCGAGGCGATGACATCAGTCACCTGCACATCGATGATGTTGCGGATGATAAATTGATGCAGCTCCGGCTCCCGCGCGTCCGGGTATCGCTCCGTCACCGCCTCATGACTTCGCCGCCAGACCGCGTTTTCCTCCAGCTGATCGGCACTGAGAATCTGGAAATCGACCGCGTCATCGAGGTCGTGACTGTAGTAGGTAATTTCATCCGCCAGATTCGCGATCTGCGCCTCCAGCGAAGGGCGAGTCTCCAGCTTCCGGTGTTTCTGCAATCCCTCGCGCACTTCGAAAGTCAGATTCAAGCCGGGAAAATCCGGATACACCGCCTCCAGCAGATCCACCACGCGCAGGCTCTGGTCGTTATGCTCAAATCCCCCATGCCCCTGCATGCACTCGGCCAGCATCTCTTCGCCGGAATGCCCGAAGGGTGAATGCCCGAGATCGTGCGCCAGCGCGATCGCCTCCGCCAGATCCTCATTCAACGAAAGCGCGCGCGCGATCGTCCGGCTAATCGACGCCACCTCGATCGTATGCGTCAACCGCGTGCGCAGATGATCGCCCGTGCCATTCAGGAAGACCTGCGTCTTGTATTCCAGCCGGCGGAAAGCGCGCGCATGAATGATCCGCGCCCGGTCGCGCTGAAACTCCGTCCGATAAGCGTGGCGTCCTTCGGGAAATCTCCGCCCGCGCGAGTCGCCCGATTTCTGCGCGAAAGGCGCGAGCACGCGGCGTTCGTCCGCCTCCATGGCTTCACGCGTTTTCCAACTCGCGCGCCCGACCACGGAGTCATGTGAATCGCTCGGCACGGGAGAGATTATTCGTCTTCGTCAGAGCATTGCCAGCCTGGAGTTGCTCGTTTGAAGGGGTGATGATTACTTCGTATTCCACGAGCCTGCGATCCGACGGGCCTCGCCAACGCGCACGTCGCCCTCGCCCGCAGACTCGTCTGCCGCATCGATGGCGGCCAGCAGTTGCGGGCTCGCCTCCAGCGTCTGGCCCTGATGCAACTTCAGTGCGCGGCGGCAAATGGTTTCCAGTTCTGCCGGAGTTAGCCTGGGCAGTTCATCGAGGATTTCCGTAGCGCTCATGTCTAGGATACTACCGTGTTCGGGCGGCCAGTTTCAACGCTCCGTGCGCGCAGCACCCAGCTGTGAGGAACCGCGAAGCGGAGTTGCTGCGCTCCAATTCAATCTAGAATCACGCGCAGGATCTGATCGTTGTGCTCGCCGGCCCCGGGTTACAGGCCCTAATCACACACAACCGCGCCTCCATGCAAAGCCAGCTCTGCGCTGAGCAAGTGGAAAGGCAGAAGGGGCACGTTCAGAATTTCGCTCTCGCTTGCGCGGTCGAAGGAATGGTAAGGATGGCGGATGGCTCGCAAAGCGCCCGCACCTTGATCGCGTCATCGGCGATCGTCAGCTTCTGCGTCACCACACGATTCTTCGCTTCCAGATCTCCGGATTGTATTAAGCGCCTGCATCGAGTAGTGCAGGAGTGAACAGGAGGAGCCGAAGCGTGAAACAGATAATACTACTAATTACAGCCGGGCTTGTGGTGGCGGGCTGTTGTTCGACAAGGAATGACATTCAACATTTATCCACATCCGATCTGGAACTGCGGCGCTATGAACTCAACCATTGCTTGAGTATGGCGCGCATGAGTTGGGACAAGGGACCGCCGCAAAGCAACGACCCTGATGAGGTCAACAACGACCTCGCAGAAAAGGAAGCCATCGAGCGAGAAATTACACGTCGTGGCGTGACGGATTATCAGTGGCCACCTTCGGTGACATACCAATACCGTACATGGTCATTGTCACTGCCAATCTTGGAATGCTATCCGTCCCCAGTGAAGGTCAGCTTCATCAAGCCCGTTCATTGTTGGGTAACGCCGGAGTCTCAAAGGAGTCGTTGGTCCCTTAATGGAAAGATAAATAGCTGTTGGGCCTGACAGTTCGACTGACAATCTCAGCAAAGCCGGTTGGAGTTTGGGCTGGGTCTCAGCAATTGATTCCAAGGGGCGAACGATCTGTGCAGTGGCAGAAGGGGTTGGTCGGTGAATCTCAGTATTTTGCTCGACCGCGGCCTCGCCCGTGCAGTCTCTGCGCGATCCATTGATTGGGGGGTTATAAGGGGGCAGCTTCAATAATCTCGCTCTGCCGGCTGGCCTGCAGGCGACACGCCTGCCTCTACAGCCTGCAACCTCTACCTTTCGAGTAAATCTCTGCGCCGGCCTCGGCGAATTCTCGCGACTTTGGCGTGCGCGGCCTTGAAGTCACGGGAATCGCTCGTCAACGGAAAGGATCGTCTTCGCCAGCGCATTGCCAGCCTGGAGTTGGCCCCGGGGACATCCAGTGCAAAGAATTTGCTCCGGCTGCCGTCTCCCTCGCATGATCGTGGCCGCCGGAAATGGAATGAAGACAAAATCGAAGACCAAGGTCGTTGCGCCGAAAGGCGCTGGCCGGGATGGCCGCTGGATGGTCTTCGGCGTGTGCCTTTTTCTGGCCGCAATCACCTGGGTGGTCTTCGGCCAGACGCTTCATCATCAGTTCATCAATTTTGATGACGGCGATTACGTCTTTAAGAATCCGCACGTTTCGCGCGGTCTGACGAGTGCAGGCGTCGTCTGGGCTTTCACCCATCTGCACGCGGCCAACTGGCATCCGCTCACCTGGCTTTCGCATATGCTGGACTGCCAGCTTTACGGGCTAAATCCGGCCGGACATCACCTGACCAATGTGCTGCTCCACGCGGCGACGGCGATTCTGCTTTTTCTCGTCCTGCTTCAGATGACCGGCTTCTTGTGGCGGAGCGCTTTCGTGGCAGCGGTCTTTGCGATCCATCCCTTGCGGGTGGAATCGGTCGCGTGGGTCGCCGAGCGCAAGGATGTCCTCAGCGGCCTCTTTTTCATGCTGACGCTCGGAGCTTACGTCCGCTACGCCCGCCGCTCGTCGCCTGGCCGCTACACACTGGTGTTGGTTCTTTTTGCCTTGGGACTGATGTGCAAACCGATGCTCGTGACCGTTCCCTTTGTCCTCCTGTTGCTGGACTACTGGCCGCTGGATCGAGTCGGCGAGAAGTTCCGCATCCCGCGTTCGCTGATCGTGGAGAAGCTGCCGCTGCTCGCCCTGGCTGGCGCATCGTGTGTGGCAACGCTCTTCGCGCAGAAGGCTGCCCTCCGTCCATCGACGGACTTTCCGTTTCCAGTGAAACTGGGCAACGCAACCCTTTCCTATGTAGCCTACATGCGGCAGATGTTTTGGCCTTCCGATTTGGCCGCTTACTATCCATTTGCGATCAAGGATGTCGTGCTCTCAACGGTCCTGCTCGCCCTGGTCCTTCTGATCGGGATTTCCATGGTGGTTTTCGTCCTGCGTCGCCACCGCTACCTCGTCACTGGCTGGCTCTGGTATCTTATTATGCTCGGGCCGGTGATCGGGATCCTGCAGGTGGGAAATCAAGCGCGGGCCGATCGCTACACCTATCTTCCCCAAATCGGTTTGTATCTCTTGTTAACCTGGGCCGTGGCTGATTTCTGCGCGCGCTTGCCGCAGCGCCACCTTCTCCTCGGCGGTCTCGCCGGTGTTGTTCTCGTCGTCCTGGCGTTGACCGCGCGCACCCAGGCAGCTTACTGGAAGGATAGCCAGTCGCTCTGGACCCTCACGCTCGCTCGCACTTCGGACAATGCCATGGCCGAACTGAATCTCGGCGAAGCGGTTCACAAACAAGGGAAGGCTGAAGAGGCGATCGCGCACTTTAGAAGAGCGCTGCAAATCCAGCCCAACGAAGCCACCATCAACGGCTCTCTGGGCGTGGCCCTGTTAACGACCGGCCAGCGCGACGAAGCCATGACTCGTTTGCGGGCTTCGCTGCAAATAAATCCAAACCAGGCCTCCATCCAGTCATCACTAGGTGTGGCTTTGTTGGAAGCGGGACAAGCGGAAGAATCTCTGGCGCATTTGCGGACGGCGGTGGCGCTCGCTCCCGACGATGGCGACGCCCATTATAACCTGGGTAACACCCTTCGGGAAATGGGACGAGCAAAGGAAGCCGTGGTCGAGTACGAGAGCGCGTTGCAGATCAACACCGATGACACCGAAGCCCTCAACAACCTTGCCTGGATCCTGGCGACCTCAGGCGATGCAGCCACTCGCGATGGCGCCAAGGCCGTGCGGTTCGCCGAAAGGGCGGACACGCTCACGCACGGCGGAAGTCCAGTGATCAGCGCAACCCTGGCCGCCGCCTACGCAGAGGCGGGCCGGTTCGGCGAAGCGATCAAAGCCGCCCAGCACGCCCAGCAATTGGCGACCGAGCAAGGTCAGGTGGCGCGCGCCAATTCCATTCGTGGGCAAATCGAGGTCTACCAGTCCGGCCAGCCTTTTCGTGAGCACCGCTAAGGCGTAGGAGACTTTGTGGCAGGCAAGTTTTCCTCAGATGCTTCTGGCCAAAGTCGCTGGTCGCCTTTCTTTATTCTGCTGCCGACGCTGTGCCTCTTGTTAGTCGGGCTGCTCATCTTTCGTGACTTCCTCTTCGGGGACGCCGTCCTTCTTTACCGGGATATCGGGAGCGATTCGCTGAACGATTACTATCCCTGTTTCGTTCAACTCTCTGATTACATTCGCAGCGACGGCATCCCTTCCTGGTCTTTTCATTTCGGTATGGGCCAGGACCTTTACTACCTGGTTGGTTACCTGATTCTGCAACCGGTTACCTGGTTACCAAGAGGACTGATCGCTCAGGCGCTCGTCTATCAGCATTTAGCCAAGATTCTTCTTGCCGGGTTATTGTTCTTTTCCTTTCTCCGGGTGCGGGATCTGAAGCTGCCTGCCTGCCTGTTGGGCGCGTTGCTGCTCGCTTTTTCCGCCTACATGACCATGGGTAGTTGCTGGTATCCCCTGGCCGACGAGGTGGTTTGCTTTGCGGGGCTTCTGCTGGCGGTCGAATACGCGGTCAAAAACGGACGATGGCTCTTTCTGACTCTGGCAGTCGCGCTTGGTCGGTTTTCTCGGCGCCTTCCATCTCTATCTGTGCGCGTTGTTTCTATTGGGCTACGTGCCTGCCCGAGCTTTCGCGCGTTACGGCTGGCAACCGCGGTCCATCCTGCGCATTTGCCTCCCCCTTGCTGGTGCGGCTGCCCTGGGCGTCGGCCTCGGAGCAGTTGTCACGCTGCCCAATCTCTATGCGCTGCTCAACAGCCCGCGCGGTTCTGGAACCACCTCTTCCGTCGCGACGCTGGCTTCGTCTCCCGTCTTTGGGTTGGAATCGCTCTCGCATTACGTCACCGCCGCCTTGAGGCCACTGGCGAATGATGCTTTGGGCACAGCTGATGATTTTCGCGGTTGGGGGAACTATCTCGAAGCCCCATTGACCTATTGCGGGCTAGTCTGCTTCCTCCTCTTTCCTCAGGTGTTTGTCGGGGCCAGCCGGCGACAACGTATCATCTACGGTCTCTTTCTGGGCGGAGTGCTCGTGCCAACCGTCTTTCCCTGGTTCAGATATCTTTTCTGGGCCTTTCAAGGCGACTACTACCGCACCTATTCACTGTTTTGCGTCCTCGGAGTGATCACTTTGAGTGTGATCGCTTTCTCGCGCTACCTGGATGGCCGTTCGTTAAATCTTTGGCTTCTCGCGGCCACCGTCCTCACCCTCTCAGGAGCACTTTATTTTCCCGCTCAAGCGCTGCAGACAGTCATTAGTCCCGGCTTAAGACAGGCCGCGACGATATTCTTGTCTGTCTATGGAGCGGTGCTGGCCGCGGGTCACCTGATGAAGCGTTCAACGCTCACGGCGTGGATTGTTGTCGTGCTGGTCGCGGTCGAGTTGACTCAGTTCGACAGCATCACCGTTTCCAATCGCAAGACGGTCAACAAGCACGAGTTGGTTCGAGGAGTTGCCTGCGATGAAGAGACGGCCGAGGCCGTGCGGGATATCAAGGAAGGCGATCACACCTTCTTCCGCGTGACGACACTGCGACAGTCAAATCTCGGCACCGAGATCAATCTGAATGACGCCATGGTGCTCCGTTACTACGGCATGTCATCGTACACGTCCTTCAACAATCTTAACTACACCAACTTCCTGACGGCCATCGAGGCGATGCCGCCAAACTCCGAAACGGATACCCGTTGGGCCCTTGGTCTAGCCGGCAATTTCATTCCTTCCATTTTCGCGGGTGAAAAGTATGCGCTGGTCGAGGATCCGGCGCCCTTCCAGGCAAAGCCGCAATACGAATTGGTCCGCCGTTACGGGAAGAAATACCTCTTTCGCAACACGCTGTCCGTGCCGCTCGGACTCACTTTCAGTCAGTCCATCCTCGAGGATGAGTTTCGAAAACTAACACGCGAGGAGAAGGAGCAGGCGCTCCTCGCCGTAGCGGTGCTCTCGCGCCAGGAGGAAGCTCCGAGCTGGGGCCTTGCGCAAGTAACAATCGCTGAACTGCAAAGGGAAATGGCGGCCAGCTCCTTTCCTGCGATGATCGAAAAGCGGCGCGAGACGGCTCTTAGCCTTACCTCTTTCCGTCAGACAAGAATCGAGGGCACCGTGCGCCTCGATCAAAACAGCATCCTTGTCCTCCAGACGCCCTTTGATCGCGGCTGGAGTGCTTCACAGGATGGACAAGCAGCGCCCGTGCTGAAGGTAGATGCAGGCCTGTTGGGTGTCGCGCTCGACCCGGGCACGCATAACGTAGAAGTCCGTTATGCCACCCCTCTTATTGCCCAAGGTCTGGCGCTCAGTCTTGTTTCCCTCGCCCTCACGGCAATTGCTTGTTGGCGTTGGCCGCGCCTTCGTTTGCCTGCGTGACCGCTTGTTCGCTCAGGACCTTGCGCGCCGCGCGTGCTTCTGCGCGAATAATTAGAAGATCAAAGAGCGCCAGGAGCAGCGCGAGCATCGTTAACCACCCGCAGGCGATCCAAAAAATGATGAACGCCAGCGTATGCTGCCTTGGCTCGAGGAGGTCTTGCAAGAAAGTGGAACCGGCCACGATCAGAACAAGCGCACCGATCACCGCCGCCATCATCACTCTGCGGCGCGCCTTTTGATCTCGAATTAACCCGCGGGTCGCCTGCACGACGAACGAAGTCGTCTGCAAAGGCTTTTCGTCGGACGAATTCGTCGTCACGGTTAGTCGTCTTTCGTTAGGCCGCCAGTATCTTGCGGCGCGACGCTGACGCGATAAAAGCGCCGGCCGAGCGCGATCGCTCCGGAATCCGTCACGGTGACATCGCTTCCGGTCCCGGGGATGTTGTCGGCCGCGATGCTCCAGATTCCGCTGGCAAGGTCGTCCCGGTATTCCACCCGATAAATTCGGCTGCTCAGCGAGTTAAAAGTAAGGGCAAGACCGTCAAGATCCATCCCGATCTCGACAATTCGCAATCGATCGGTCGCGTTGCGTGGATTGGTGCCGGCAAGGTATTCCTCCGAGTTGGTGAATCCATCGCCGTCCGCATCGAGCGCCGCATCGCTGGGATCGTCCGGGTTGAATCCATATTGCACTTCGTAGTCGTCGGGCAGGCCGTCGCCGTCGCGATCTCCCACCGCAGTGGTAAACGTCTGGTCGGGCCCGAGCGTGATGCCGGTGCTGTTCGCCGCGATCACTCGGTAATGATAGGTCGTGTAAGAGGTGAGGCCGGCAAGCGTTTGCGCGATCGTCGCTGGACCGGAAACGCTCGCGGACGCGGTGATGTCGCCGTAATTGATCGAGGTTCCGTAAACAAAATAAACAACCGCGCGGCTCCGTTTGGATCGACGGTCGCATTTAACGTCGCGCTGCTCGTCGTCGTCCCGCTCGGCGTTTGCAGTGGTGATCAATGGGACACCGCCGTTCGCCACCGCGCCGTAAATCGCGACATCGTCCACACTGAACGTGCCTGCGCTGCCTTCCGCGTTGTAACCATAGAAACGAAACGTCATCGGTTGCGTGAGCGCGCTCGCCGCAGGCCCCGTCCTGACGGTGCTGCCGGGGTTGGCGGAGATTGATGCATCCAACACCTGGAAAACATTCGCCTGCGGTGTCGAGACGATGGTGAGATTCGCGTTCGATGGAGTGATCGCCGCGCTTAGATTTGTGGCGAAACTTTCCGCGCTGGAGCGGAGGCAATATTGCCGCACCCCGGTCCCTGAGCGCTGCATGGTGAACGCGATCGCGGTGAGATTCAGCGTGAAACCAGTCGACAGGCGTGACGCTCATCTGAAAATATTTTCCGAGATCAATCGTTCCGTTAAAAACATCCGAACCGTTGGTCGCGCCGAGCGGCTGGTTGGTGAACGAGAAGCGTCCGGTTGCGTTGGGATTCGCGGAGGTCCCGACAGCGGTGAAATTGGAAAAGGTCACGTTGTTCGCCGTGCCGCCGGACGACGACGTGCCACTCGAGGTGGTCACATCACTGAAGGCGTAAATGAATAATTGCTGCGCCGCAGGCGTGGTAAACATCTGATCGCCGCCGAAGCGTCGTTCCGTTACTGTTCGTGGCGACGACCCGAAAATGGTAGGTCGTGTTCGGACTCAATCCGTCGATCGCCCAACTGATCGGAACTGCTCCGGCGACGCTCGGGATGCGCTCCAGCGGCGTCGTTAGGCCGTAGGCCGTGGTCGTGCCGAACTCGAAATACTCCCTCGTGCTCGCGGCGTTGGGATTAATCGTCGCATTCAAGACAGCACTCGTCAGGCCGACAGCGGTCGCAGCGGCGCTGGCCGCCGAGGGCGGCGCGGAAGCGGCCGTCGTGAACATCTGATCTCCGCCGTAGCTCGTCCCACCGGCCGTCGTCGCGACAATCCGAAAATGATAGATCGTATTCGCCAGCAAACCGCTGATCGGCTGGCTCACCCCAACCGCGTTGTTGGCCGACGGAATCGACTGGGGTAGCGTGCTCGTGCCGTAACCAAGCGTCGTCCCATACTCAAAATGCACGGAGGCGCTCGCGCCCTGCGGATTGACGGTGCCGTTCAGCGTCGCCGTGGAAAATCCGATTGGATTGGCCGGCAAGGTGGTCGCGATCGGCGCCGCCGGCACGGTCGTGAAAACCTGATCCGGAGTGAAAACGGTGCCGAGGCTGTTCGTGGCGACCAGCCGAAAATGATAGGCGACGTTCGGCTGTAAGCCCGCGAGAAGATTGGCGCTGACCGCGACGTCGAGCGTGCCACTGCCGGCATCTTGCGTCGCAGTGGTCGTTCCCGTAGCCGGTCGAGGTCCCGAATTCAAAATAATAAGTGGTGGCGAGTCCGCCGGGATTGACCGAGCCATTCAGGGTCGCCGAGTTCGTCGTGATATTTGTCGCAGGACTCGTAGTCACCGTGGGCCGCCGCGGCGCGGTGTTGAAGGTTTGGTCGGCCCCGAAGACCGTGCCGTTCGCATTCGTCGCGACCACCCGAAAGTGGTACGACGTGCTTTGCGACAACCCCGCAATCGCCGCGTTCACCGACACGTCCGTCGCGCTGTTGCCGATGTTCTGGGCGAACGTCGTAGTCCCGTAGGTAATGGTCTGCCCGTACTCGAAATGCATGCTCGTCGCGAAGGCGTTTGGGTTGATCGTCGCGTTCAAGGTCGCCGTGGTGCGGGCCACGTCGGTGGCACTCGCGCTGGAGATTGTCGGCCCCGGTTGCAGGGACGTGGTGAAGGTATGATCAGCGCCGTAGGTCGTGCCGCGGCTGTTCGTCGCGACGATGCGGAAATGATAGCTCGCGTTCGTCGCCAGCCCGGAAACTACCTGGCTGAAATTGATCGGCGCCGTGCCAGAGTCCGACGCTCTGCGAGGTGGTTGTGTTGCCATAACTCGTCGTCGTCCCGTACTGAAAATAAGCGGTCGTGGAAACGCCGTTTGGATTCACGGTGCCGTTCAGGGTCGCTTGATTGCCGCTGATGTTTGTCGCCCCGCCGGTGATCGGGGCCGCGCCGAGGTTACTCAAACCCAGCGTGATGAATTCAATCGGGCGGGGAAAGGTGGACGTCTGGCCCGCGGCGAGCGCCGAGATCTGGTCCGCGACCGCCGCCATGTCCGTGCGGGTTAACGCATTCACCGTCAGGGCCTGGCCGGGCACGAGTGTCCCTGCGGTCGAGTTTGCTCCGGTGTTCGCGATGAGGCGACATTTGACCGTCGCGCTCGGCACCAGGCGCCGGTTGAAACAAAAAGTAACTGCTGACCGCATCGCTCGTTAGGCCAGACAGCGCCGTGCCGTTGTATTGCACGTAGTTCACGCTCGGGCTCGGGAAGGTGAAGGTCACATTCACGTTATCGCTGGCCACGGTCGCGCTCACGGTCTGCGAACCGTTCAAGAGCGAGGTGTAGGTGCTCGTCGCATGCGTCGCGCCGTCGGCCACGCCGGCAATATTCGCGTGGTAATCGGCATCCACGACAAAGGCGCTGCCATTCCACCGCAGCAGTTGCGTCAGCGGATGGATCTCAAAGTGTCGCTCGTCGAAGTGCTCCGTGTAAAAACGAAAGATGCCGCGCGGCGCATAGCGTCCGCTCGAAATGCCCGCGAGATAATTCAGTTGCGAATTCGTCGCGTTGATCACTTCGCCGACGATTGGCGAGGAGGTGCCGAGATTGTTGCCGGTTCTGCCGGTGCCGGCGGAATTCACCGCCATGTTAATGTGAATATCCTCGTCGGCGGAGATGTTGCTGTTCGGGAAACTGTACTGCCAGCTACCGGAAAACTGCGGATATTGCGCCGTCGCGAGCGGCGAAATAACCACCGTGTCCGTCTCCCACAACGTCGCCATCTGATCGATCTCGGAACGGGTTTGGGTAAGCGTGGTCGCGAGAATGATCTCTGGCTCCTCCGACTCGTCCGGCTCCTCCGCCGCGAATGCCGAGAGCGTGCCGACGCAAGCGACGGCGAGAACCACGCGCCAGCATCGACTTGGCGAAGATCGGGAAGACTTCATTTTTCTGCGAGCGAACTGCCGCGAGGGCGGCTGACCCTGCATGGGAAAAATCGGATTATAGCAGCAGCAAGGCCGGATTTTCCAGCAAATGCCGTAACACCTTCAGATAATCCGCGCCCAACGCGCCGTCAATCACCCGATGGTCGCAGCTCATTCCGATGCTCATGCGCTGTCCGACGACGATGGAATCGCCCTCATCCACCACCGCCTTTTTGGTGATCGCGCCGATCGAAAGGATGAATCCCTGCGGTGGATTGATGATCGCCGAGAAGTTGTCGATCCCGTAGCTGCCGAGGTTTGAAACCGTAAACGTGCCGCCTTGGAATTCCTCCGGCTTCATCCGCTTGTTCCGCGCGCGACTCGCGAGATCTTTCACCGCCTCGCTGATCTCGCGGAGCGATTTTGTCTGCGCCGCACGAATGACGGGGGTGACCAGACCCTCCTCGAGCGCGACGGCGATCGCGAGATTGATGTCGTTGTATTGCACGATCGAATCTTCATCAAACGAGGCATTCGCCTTCGGCACCTTCACCGCCGCCTGCACGGCCGCCTTGAGGATGAAATCGTTCACCGTGATCTTGGAGGTGTCGGTTCCTTCACCCGCCGATTTCAATTCCGCGCGCGCGGTCATGAGCGGTCCGGCATCGATTTCGATGTTCAGATAAAAGTGCGGGACCGGGCCTTTGCTCGCGACCAGGCGTTCGGCGATGACTTTGCGCATGCCGGTGAGGTGAATCCGCGCACCTTCGCTGGCGTCGATGGGCGGAAGCCTTCGGTTGGGAGATCTTCTCTTTCGACGCGCCCTTTGATTTCGCGACCGCGCGCACGTCGCTTTCCGTCACGCGACCTTCCGGGCCCGTGCCCTGCAGAGTCGAAAGGTCCACGCCTAGCTCGGCGGCCAAGCGGCGCGCAAGTGGTGAGGCTTTGACTCTCGCTTCGCCGCTGGCGGCGGGCTGCTTTTCCTTCGGCGCAACAGGGGGCTTCGTTTCGGCCGGTTTCTCCGCCTTGGTTTCCTGTTGGACCGGGCAGTTCGGCTCGCTTTTCTGCCGGCTCCGGTTTTTCGGCTTGGGCTTTGCCGGTTGGCGCGTCCTTTGCGGGTGCGGCTTCGCCTTCCGCGCCAATGAACGCGAGCTTGTCGCCCACGTTCACCTTCCCGCCTTCTTCGACGAAGATCTCGGTGAGCACGCCGTCCTCTGGCGACTCCCATTCCATCGTCGCCTTGTCGGTTTCGATCTCCGCGATGACGTCGCCGGTGGCGACCTTGTCGCCCTTCTTCTTTTTCCAGGCGACGACGGTGCCCTCCGTCATGGTGTCGCTCAGCTTGGGCATCTGGATTTCCGGCATGGTGATTCCTCGTTAGGCGTAGCAGACCTTCTTCACCGCGGCGATCAACTTCTCGGCGCTCGGGAGGACGGCTTTTTCCAGGCGCTCGTTGTACGGCATGGGCACGTCTTCCTGCGCGACGCGCAGGATCGGCGCGTCCAACTGATCGAAGATTTCCTTCTGGATGCGGTAGGTAATTTCCGAGCCGATGCCACAGTACGGCCGATCCTGTTCGACGATGACGACTCGGTGCGTTTTGGAAACGGAGCGGAGGATCGCCTCCAGATCGAGTGGCTTGATCGAGCGCAGATCCAGGACCTCAGCGCTGATTTCTTCCTCATTTGCGAGCGTTTCCGCGGCCGCGAGCGCGAGCGGAACGGTCTGCGCGTAACAGATAATGGTGACGTCGCTGCCTTCCCTTTTCACCTCCGCTTCGCCGAGCGGGATGAGTAATTCTTGCTCGATCGGTTCGACCATCCCCTTCGAGCTGTAGAGCAGTTCGGATTCAAGGACCAGAACCGGGTTGTTGTCGCGGATCGCCGTCTTCAACAAACCCTTGGCATCACGCGGCGTGGCCGGCGTGCAGATTTTCAGGCCCGGAAAATTTGCATACAAACATTCGGTCGCGTGCGAGTGCGTCGCGCCCAACTGGTGCGCGGGACCATTCGGCCCGCGAAAGGTGATCGGGATGTTGAATTGCCCGCCTGACATCGTGAGCATGTTCGGCGCGTTGTTCACCACCTGATCGAAGGCGACGAGCGAAAAGCTGAAGGTCATGAACTCAATGATCGGTCGCAGGCCGACCATGGCCGCGCCGACGCCCATGCCGGCGAAACCGTTCTCGCTGATCGGCGTGTCGATGACCCGCTGCGGCCCGAAGCGATCGAGCAGACCCTGGCTCACTTTGTAGGCGCCGTTGTATTGCGCGACTTCTTCGCCCATGAGGAAGACGTCGGGATCGCGCTCGAGTTCCTCAGCGAGCGCTTCGTTCAGCGCCTGGCGATAGGTGATCTCCCTCACGCTTCGGCCCCATTCGCGTAGGTGTATTTGTAGAGATCTTCGAGCGGCGGCTCTTCGCTTTCCTCGGCGAACTTCACACTCGCCAGCGCCGTGTCTTTCGCGTCCTTGTCCATTTTATCGAACTGCTCGTTAGTCAGCTTTTCTTCGCGCGTGAGCTGTGCGCGCAGGCGTGTGATCGGATCGTCCATCCGATACTTCTCGAGCTGTTCCTTCGTCCGGTAACTTGCCGGATCGGACATGGAATGACCGCGGTAGCGATAAGTCCGGATTTCGATGAAGGCGGGATGCGGATCTTTTCGGATCGAGGCGACGATTTCGCCCAGCTTGTCGCGCACGTCGCGAAAATTCATCCCGTCGGCCACCGAGCCCGGGATATCGTAGCCTTCGGCGCGATCGACGATTTGCTTCAAGCGAAGTCGAGCGCTCGACCGATGTGCCCATGGCGAAAAGATTGTTCTCGCAGATGAATATGACCGGCAGCTTGTAGAGGGCGGCGAGGTTGAGCGCCTCGTGGAACGAGCCCTGGTTGATCGCGCCGTCGCCGAAAAAGCAGAGCGTGACCCGATCTTCGCCGCGGTATTTTGCCGCGAAAGCCATCCCCGCGGCGAGCGGGACGTGCGCGGCGACGATCGCGTGCCCGCCGTACATGTGGCGCTCCTTGTCGAAGTAATGCATCGAGCCGCCGAGACCGCGCGAGCAGCCCGTCGCCTTGCCAAAAAGTTCCGCCATGCAGGCATTCGCACTCGTGCCGCGGGCGAGCGCGTGTGCGTGATCGCGATAGGCGGTGATCAGGTAATCATCCGGCCGGGTGGCCGCGATCGCGCCCGCGATGACCGCTTCCTGTCCGATGTAAAGATGGCAAAAGCCGCCGATCTTCTGCGCTTGATATTGCTGGCTCGCGCGTTCTTCGAAACGCCGGATCAACAGCATCAGCGAGAGCATCTCGACTTCGTCGCGTTGCTCCGGCGGCTCCATGGCCGGGCTCAGGCGACGCGAGACAAAGCCGTGGCGGCGCGGGAACGTTGCGGGCTTGGGCCAAAGCTCATGCAAACAACGAAGACCGTGGTGAAGAAGAGATCGCTCAGGAGTGAGTTGCGGAAAAACATCCAGGTCGGCGTGGTACTGTATTGAGGCAGACCGACCGTGAGCGATTGGATCAAACCGACAAAATTCTTCACATAACCTGGATCGCTTAGCCACGAGAAGACGTTGGTGACGATGTAGAAAATAAGAGACGCCGCGAGTGAAGCGGGCAGCATCGTTTTCAACCTCGGCCGATCTTGCAGAAGCAGTCCGAGGCAACCGACAAGCGCGAAGCCGAGGTAATGAGACAACACCTCCGGGGTGAAAAACGAGAAGTGATAATGAGCGTTGAGCACCACATCGGAGATCAAGAGCGCGATCATCGGCACAGTGAATTTGTACCGCGGTGGGAAATAGGCCGCCGCGCAAAGCGCAATCGCGGCCAGCGGCGCGAAATTGAGCAGACCGATCGAGTCCGAATGGCCGTAAAGTCCGGTCACGATGCGATACGCGACCGCGGAAAGAATGAGAAAAAGCGCAGCGATCATCGGCATGAATTTTAACCCTTCTAATAGATAAGCAACGCGGCGATTACAAGAGGGAAGCGCACGCAAGTCCGGCGCGCTTAGGCCGCCGGTGTTGCCGACGGCTTGGCGGCGATCAGCGCCCTGTTCAGACGCGACTTGCGACGATTCGCGGCGTTGCGATGAATGATGCCGCGCTTGGCAGCCTTATCCACCGCGGAAATCAACGAACGAGCACTGGCGGCATCCTTCTGTTCCGCACTCGCGACACTCTTGTGCATCTTGCGCAGGCGCGTGAGCACGCTGCGATTGCGGAGAGAACGCACCGCCGTCTGGCGGGCGCGTTTAGAGGCGGATTTGGTATTGGCCATGGCAAAACTGGAGAGACGAAATGTGGGCGTGGAGGCTCGCGGACGGCCGGAGTCTTGTCAAATCACCGCAGAAACGCGGGGCGCGCGTCGAATTACAGCCTGCGCGCCGCACCCTGCGACTTGGCGAACGGCGCCGGGCGCCCCTTTTCGACCGGGGCGTCGGGTGCCTGGATCTGATAAACGGTGCGCGCCTTAGGGACGCGCGGCAATCCGTCCGGAACAACCTGGACCACTGCGCCAATCGGAAGTTGCCTGTAGAGATCGGTGACATCCTTCGACTTCATGCGGATACAACCGAAACTTGCGGGACGGCCAATCGTCTTTTCCTCCGGAGTGCCGTGGATGTAGATGCACCGGCTGAAGGCGCGCGATGTCGAGGCCTCGAGGCCGCGCAGCCAGATGATGCGAGTAATGATCGGATCGCGACCCGGAGCGTTCGGCCGAAGGATTTCCCCGGTGAAGCGGCGGTTGTGGAAGACGGCACCGGTCGGCGCGTGGTCGCCGATTTTCTGCGCGACCGCCATCGCACCGAGCGGCGTGGTCATTCGGCCCGAGGAATCGCCAACACCAAACTTCGAGGTCGAAACCGGATAGGTGGTCACCTGTGCGCCATTTTGCAGGAGCATCAGCCTTTGATCCTTGACGCTAACGATAACCTCGTTCTTCACTTCCGGAACTCCGGCGGCGTGCAGCGAACGCAAGACGAAGACCGATGACAATAGAAACACAGACCGCCGAAACATGTGGGCGTTTTTTAGCAGATTTCGCACCTTTGTCACGCGGGAATCGTAATCTGTGCCCGCGCGCTGGCCGGGGTGAACCGCGGCCACCATTGAGAAAGTGAACTCAAAGAGACGTAGAGAAACCCGATCTGAAACATCGCCAGAAAAGGCACTGAGAGGAATTGCCGGTGCTGGATCGCGAACCAGACGAAGTAGGAAAAATAGAGGGCGAAGGCCATCTCCGCGATTGGCAGGAGAGACTTGAGCGGCATGTATTTGTAGGTGCGCCACGCCTGCTTTTGGCGTTCGATGCCATATTTCGGAGTGCGCGCAAAATCCGATCGATGATTGAAGACGGCTTCGAGGACGGCGCGGGCATTGTTGAGCGAGAGTCCCACGCCGAGAGCGAGGAGCGCGGGCAAAAGTAGAATCTCTTTCATCCACGTGCGCGGATGAAGTTCGCGCTGCGCGCAAATGTAGAAGACCGCCACGGAGAGGGAGGCGGTCATAAAAATCGGGACGTCCACCAGCAGGATTCGCAGCCAGCCGCTTTGCGGCCCGCCGATGGAGGGATGGAGCAACACGCATAAACAAGCAAGCAGGAGGTATGCGAAGTTGGAGGTCAAATGGGCCGTCGCTTCGAGCTTGAGGTAAAATGGAAGTGGGCTGCGCCAGATGGTCGGCAGGAGCTTCTTGCATGTTTGGATCGAGCCTTTGGTCCAGCGATGTTGCTGAGACTTGAAGCCATTCATGTCCACCGGCAGCTCGGCGGGGGTGATGACATTTGGCAAAAAGATGAACTTCCAGCCGGCCAACTGCGCGCGATAGCTCAAATCGAGGTCCTCCGTCAGCGTATCGTGCTGCCAGCCCCCGGCCTCTTCGATGCACGAGCGGCGCCAGAGCCCCGCGGTGCCGTTGAAGTTAAAGAATCGGCCACTGCGGCTGCGGGCGGTTTGCTCTAATAGTAGATGGCCGTCCAGGAACATGGCCTGCACCCGCGTGAGCAGCGAGTAGGTGCGGTTGAGATGGCCCCATCGGGTCTGAATCATTCCCACCTTCGGATCGGTGAAGAAGTGAATGGTCTTGTGCAGGAGATCCGGCTGCGGGACGAAGTCCGCGTCCAGAATACAGACGAAATCGCTTTGGGCCGACGCTAGACCTGCCTCCAGTGCGCCCGCCTTAAAGCCCACCCGATCAACGCGGTGAATCAGCTCCACATTCAGGCCGCGCCCTTGCAGTTGGCTGACGCAGTGCGCGGTTAGTTCTCGGGTGTCATCGGTGGAATCATCCAGTACCTGGATCTGGAGCAGCTCGCGGGGATAATCGATTTCACTGACCGACTTCAACAAACGTTCGACCACATAGACCTCGTTAAAGATCGGCAACTGCACCGTCACCCTCGGCAACTGCGCGAAACGCGAAGCCGGCACGCTTTCGCGTTTTCGGTGCTTCAGAAAGAGGTAGACGATGAAATAACGGTGAACACCGTAAGCAGAAAGAACGAGCAGCACGCTCAGGTAGCATATGGTCCAAATGAGATGTCCAATGCTTCCTTGCATAACCGTGATAAGAGATGCCGGCCACCTTTGGCCGGCACGGGCGACATGATGCCGCTTCCGAGGCATCCGTCAAATCAAAAACCGGGTTTTCCCTCTATTGACGAGCGCCGGGATAACCTCCAAAAATGGCGCGCTGCTCCCGCGATCAACTCTGCCAAAGTGCGCCTCGAACGCAAGTCGCGGCCGACTCGTTTAGGTCGATTCCGGCCTTGCCGCCAGGCATCGAACGGTTGAGCTTTACAGTCCCGATGGCGCTCCCGGATTTTGCCCGACTGCGAACCCTATTTCAGAGGCGCAATCGCGACAAGTTTCAGCGCTTCAATATCATCTTCATCATCCTGGTCGTGGGTTGGCTGCCCTCGATCGCGATGCTGGTGGTTTCCTACACGATCCTGACCCACACTCTGGAATCGAAGATCCTGCGGGATCGCCAGACCTTTGTGAGCTTGATCGCCCATCTTGTGTGGGACGATTTGAGCCGAACCAGCGGTATCGTCGAGTACTACCAGACGCAGCCGAGATCGTCCCGAAAATCCTCTCCGGTCCCGCGCCGGAGCAAGCCGCTCAACAGTGGCTCAACCAGACTTTCTATTCGCATCCGCGCATCGACGGCATGTTCATCGCGGCGCAGGATGGCAGGCTGATCGCCGCGATCCCCGCTGTGCCGCCAGAAGCCGCCGGGGAATTCTCCTCGGACAGGTGGCGCGAGGCCGCGGCCGGCACGCAGGTTTACGTATCACCCGTTTACCCACGTCCCTCGGATATGCGCATGACGACCGACATCGTGGGCTCGGTCCGAAATCCCGATGGCACGGTTATCGGTTATCTGGGCGTCTCCGTCTTGGTGGAGCGGATGGGACGCCGCCTGTCCTCGATCGATTTCACAGACCACTCGATCCCCCAGGTGATCGATCAGAACGGCACCGCTCTTTTCACGAATGATTTTCGGCAAAACACGGCCTCCGTTTCGCCGGAAGCAAAGGCGATCATCGACGAAATACGCGAGAAGCAATCGGGGCATCTGGAACGATATGACCAACTCTTTACTTTCAGCCCCATCGAGACAACGGGCTGGGTGGCCGTCGTGGAGCAACCGCGCGCCGAGGCCTACAAACCGGTCACAGATCTTCTTGGCAAAATCACCTTCCTCGCTGTCTGGCTCATCGTTCTGACCGCGATCGGCGCATGGCTCGCGGGCAGGTTCACCCGCCGTCAGCGTGATGCCGCGCGCCGAATCGAGCGCGAAGTAATCTTTAATGAAAAGATTCTCGCCAATATGCCGAGCGGCATCGCGCTGGTCGATCCCGAGTCACGGAATTTCCTGCAGGCGAATGATGCCTTCACCAACATGGCTCAGAATTTCGGGGGACTGGCCAGGGGAAAGGACATTTACGCCGCAACCTACGACGAAGTGCGGATCGCGCCTCCAGAGGCGATCGGGAAGGTGCTCGAGTTCGGCACGCCGTTCCAGCTCGTGGAACAACCGTTCATCGATGAGGGTGGCCAGACACGCTTTGTTAACGTCAACCTCTTGCGCCTGCAGGGTTCGGATCAACGCATCCAGGGCGTGCTCTATCTGGTGGAAGATAAGACTCGCGACGTGACTCTGCGTCAGGAACTCATCGGGGCGAACGCCGCCAAGGACCAGTTTCTCGCCCTGCTTTCACACGAATTGCGCAATCCGCTTTCTCCCGTCATCGCGATGGTCAGCGAACTCGAGCAGCGGGCGCCCGATTCGCCCGAAGTTCGGCACGCGTTGGCCGTCATCCGCCGCAACGTCGAGTTGGAAGCACGGCTGATCGACGACCTGCTCGACGTCACCCGCATCTCCAAGGGTAAGCTCCAGCTTAGCCTCGAGACGGTAAACCTTCACGAAATCCTGGAACGCGCCTACGAGATTTGCCGGGAAGAGATCCTCGCCAAGCATCTCCGTTTCGATTTCGCTTTGCGCGCCCAATCGATGCATGTCGAGGGCGACCCTGCACGCCTGCAGCAGGTCTTTTGGAATCTGATCAAGAACAGCGTCAAATTCACCCCGGAGCGGGGGCGGATCACGATTGAGACCTCCAATCCATCTTCCGAGGAAATTGAAATCCGAATCACCGATTCCGGTATCGGCATCGAACGTGAGAAACTAGGAAAGGTTTTCAATGCCTTCGAGCAGGGTCAAAATTCCATCACGCGGCGCTTTGGAGGCTTGGGGCTTGGCCTCGCGATTTCACACGCGATGGTCTCGGCCCATCGCGGCAGGATCGCGGTCACGAGCGAGGGAAGGGATTGTGGCGCCACCTTCATCGTTTCGCTTCAAACCGTTGCGGTCCCGGTCGTAGATCAGGCAAAGCCGTCAAATCGCACCGAGCCAAGCGGCGAGGCAAGGAACCGGATGGAAAAACGAGCGCCGCGGCTGCTCGTGGTCGACGACCACCACGATACCTGCACCGGCATGAAAATGATGCTCGAACGCCGCGGCTACCGCGTGACCATGGCGCATACCGCCGATCAGGCAGTGGAAAAGGCGCGCCGGGAAGAATTCGATCTGATGATCAGCGACATCGGATTGCCAGACCGCTCTGGCTACGAGCTCATGGAAGAACTGCGCACGACCAGGCGAATGCGTGGAATCGCGCTGAGCGGTTTCGGGATGGAGAACGACGTCAACCGGGCATGGGCCGCCGGTTTTTCAGAGCACTTAACGAAGCCGATTAATTTCGAACGATTGGAAGAGGCCATCCACAGACTATTGGAAGCGGAGTCCACTTCTCCCGCAAATGGCAGTGGGCCGTCGAACTGACGCCCCAACGTTACGCGGCGGGCACTAGGCCGCGGCGTTCGGCGCGACAGCGTTGGCGGCGTCCTTCTTTTCCGAAGCCTCTTTCAATTCTCGCGAGAGCTTCTCCACGCGCTGGCGCATGATTTTCCCGGCCTTGAACTTGACGGTCGCTCGCGAGGGAATGACGAAACTGCTGCCCGGTTCATTGGGGTTGCGACCGACGCGCGGTTTGGTCAGACGCGGCTGGAAAACGCCGAAATTGCGCAATTCGACCGCGACATTCTTCGCCAGGCTGTCGGTAATATGGTCCAGGGTTCGCTGAACCACTTCAAACACCTGGTGCTGGACCATTCCAGTTTGATTGCTGATCGCGACAACAATGTCGCGTTTGGTGAGCTTGGACATAATAACAGCTAAATCGTTTACCAAGCTCCTTTTAGACGGCCGAATTTGCAAACTTTTATTAAAATTATCTGCGACGCGCACGTCCGTTGCAATCTAAGGACTGGATCATAGAGTCGCCGCCCGGCGGCGGAAGAGCTCGCTCAGGTGATATGCCAGGAACGTCTGGCCCGCGATGGTCTTGCGGCGCGATTTCAATTGCCCCTGCAGGATGCCCAGCTTGGTAAAGACCGCGTTCCAGTCGCCTTCGAGGCGTCGGACTTCATCGTTGGTCAGCTCTCGCACCCCACGCATCGAGACACCACGTTGCAGGACGTTCATCGCCCGGCCGGAGAGTTCTCCGAGCAAGCCTAATTCCCGGAAGGCATGCTCAGTCTCTTGGAGAAGGTTCGCTCGGATCTCGGTGAATTGGCGCTCTTGCTCCGCAAAAATAATCGGTTTCGCCTTGTCCAGCCCGTAGGTGATCAGGTGCGTGCAGCTTCTTCCAGCTGTCCAACTGGAGGGTCAACAGCCGGAGCTGGGTTTCGAGAATTTTGTCTCTCATGACAACCGGGCGGAAAGCTCCAGCGTTTCATCGAGCTTCTGCAAATTATCGATTAGCAAGTGCGCCCACGGGCGATCGACCGTCTGGACCTGGCTGATGATGCCCTCTTCAAAATAGAAGCGGCCCTGCCGCCAGCGAAAGATCTCCGCGACCGCCGATTCGCCTTCCAACGTGTCGAAAACCGCGTGCCGCACCGAACCGTGCTGGAGGTAAATCTCACTGTTGCCGCGACCCGATTTGAAGGTAAACCGGCCGCTCCGTTGCCCGAGGCAGCTCATCTGCAGAATTTCGGCCGCGGAAAATTGATTCAGGTTGCCGATCAATGAATGGCACGGATCGATCCCTTCGGAAACGTCTCCCGAGTGCGTCTCCAGCGAGTCGACAAAGCGGCGCAATTGAGCGCGAAGGCGGCTTTCTCTCAGTCCCGCATCGATCCACTCGATCTTCTGTTGTTCGGCGGTCTCGACGTAGTCGGCGCCGTACGGCGTGGGGGCGAGACAAACGATCCGCAGGGAAGGAAAGTGCTGACGCGCGTTGGTCGCTCGTTCCAGCGCGAGCGCGGGTTCCCCTTCCACGATGAAGCCATCGAAATTCTCGGCTAACAAAACGCAGATCGCCTCAGCCATGCTGCGGACGATGCGGATCTCGACTGCGGCCATGTCGTCAAAGACGGCGATTCCGCGGTCGTCGAAGACCGGATCGGCATTCAGAATGAGAAGGCGGTTTTCCACTGGTTGTTTGCCGGATAAGGGGTATTCAGCAAGAAGCTTGCCCATCGACTGTCGAATTCAGCCACGCAGGATTTATCCGGTCCATCCGGCGGTGTCCGGCAAGCCAGCACCGCCATCGCACCCTCGCTTCATTTGCGCCACGCGGTCCGCGGCGGCGGCGCCGGGTAGCTCGCGGGCGCGATCTCGTGCGCTGTGCGAAAATGAACCTTCGCCACTTGCCGCAGCGCGTCCGGACCGCCCTTCTCGACCAGAGCCTTCGCCGCATCCTTGACCGAAGCGGAAACACCGCGCCCGAGCTTTGTCCCGAGCGCCTTACCGCGCCGGTCGAGCCAATCAATGAAGGCCTCCCGCGCGATGATGGAAGCCGCCGCCACCGCCGGATCTGATTCTGCTTTCGTCCGTTGCTCGAGCTGAATCTCGCGCCCGCGTTGCAGCAGGGAGCGCTCGATCACGCGCGCGTCGGCAAATTTATCCGACAACGCGCGCGGACAGTTTGGTTTCCTCGCGAGCAGATTCTCGATCACCCGCGCGTGCCCCCAGCCTAACAAGCTATTGAGATTGCCGAATTTCTCGTAAAGATCGTTGTAGCGTTCCGGGCCGATGACCACCGTCTCGATGAGCGCGCCCTGCACGTGCCGGATGGTTTGCGCGAGCGCACGAATGCGCGCGTCCGAGCCGATGCGCTTGCTGTCCTGGATGCCCGCTTCCATGAATTTCCGCGCGATCCCGCGGTCGACGTAAACGCCCGCGATGACGAGCGGGCCGAAGAAATCGCCCTTGCCGCTCTCGTCGATCCCGAAGTGCGGGGTGAACATTTCCGGCGAATGCACTTCCTCGTATCCGAGCTTCGCCTCGCCCAGAATATTCGGTTCGAGCTGGAACTGCACGAACTCCTCGATGCCCTTGCCTTGCAGCAGCACCTTTGGCCCCTTCTCGTAGACGGCCACGCTCAGCTTTTCCTTCTGCGCGAAGAAAATGGTGTACGGCCGCGGTGCGAAAGTGAAGGAGAGTTCCTCGAGCAAGGCGCGTAGTTTTGTCGCTTGCTCGTGCGTGAGCGGATGGGTGTAGGAGTTCACGCGCGGAAGGCAGAAACGTTCAACGGCCAATGCTCAACGTTCAATGCTTCAACGTCCAATTCACAATATTGAAACATTGGACGTTGAGCATTGAACGTTGGACGTTTCCGGATCAGCTGGCCACCCGCTCAAAACGTTCCTGCATTTCGGCGCGCCCTCCTCGCCTGGTACCGCCAAAACGGGCGCGACCTTCCGTGGCGCCGAACACGAGATCCGTACGCGATCCTGCTTTCCGAAATCATGCTGCAGCAGACGCAAGTCGCGACGGTGCTCCCATATTATAGAGAGTGGTTGCGCCGTTTTCCGGATTTGCGCAGCCTCGCGCAGGCGTCGGAATCCGATGTTCTGCACGCCTGGCAGGGCCTCGGTTACTACGCCCGCGCGCGGAATCTGCACGCCACCGCGAAAGCCATCGTCGCGCAGCACAACGGGAGTTTTCCCGAGGACGTCGAACGGTTGCGGGAGTTGCCCGGACTCGGTCGCTACACCGCGAGTGCGATCGCAACGTTCGCTTTCGATCAATCCGTCCCGGTGGTCGAGGCCAACATCGCCCGGTTGCTCGCCCGCCTACTCAACTTGCAACTCCCGATCGACTCCGTCGCCGGCCGTGAAGCCGTTTGGAATCTCGCTACTGAAATGGTTCCCAGGCGCCGCGCGGGCGAGTTCAACTCCGCGTTGATGGATCTCGGCGCGCTTGTCTGCGGCCCGCGCCAGCCGAAGTGCGACATCTGTCCTGTGCGCGCTTTCTGCCGTGCGACGGAACCCGCCACGCTTCCGCGAAAGAAACCGCGCACTCCGATCAAAACACTGACGGAACATCATACGTTCGCGTTCGGCCGTGGCCGAATTCTGCTCGAGCAATCGCAGGATCGTTGGCGCGGCATGTGGATTCTCCCACGGCTGGCCGAAGCGCCCGCGTCCGCGGCCCCAATCTACCGCGCGGAATTCCCCTTCACGCATCACCGCATCACCCTGGCGGTGCATCGCGCGCCGCGCGGGCCGCGTTCCCTCACCTCTTCGCAACGCTGGTTTTCCTTGGGCTCGTTAGGAAACATCCCGCTGCCCTCGCCCCACCGGCGCGCCGCCTCGCACCTGATCTCGAACGATCGCCAGTCCGGCAGGATTTCTCGACTTCCCCGGGAATGGCAACAAAAGTAGGCCGATGCGTTCAATGACCGGTTATGGTCGTGGCGAAGTTGACCACGACGGAGTGAAATTCAGCGTGGAACTAAATTCCGTGAACCGGAAGCAGAGCGACATCGTCATCAATCTGCCGCGCGAATTCACCGAATTGGAGCCGCGCATCCGCCAGGCGATTAACGAAAAACTTTCCCGCGGACGCACCAGCGTCAGCGTCGTTTGCCAGGACGGCGCGAACGGTGGCCGCAAACTTGCGCTCGATACCGCGCTCGCCCGCTCGTATCACGACGCCATGCGCGCGCTGCAGAAGGAATTGAGCGCGCCCGGAGAAATCACCATCGGCACCATTTTGCAGGCACCCGGCGTGATGCGTTTTTCGGAAAACAGCATCGATGCGGACAGGCGGCGTGGCCCGCGGTCGAGCGGGCGCTCAACCGCGCGCTCGCTGAACTGATCAAGATGCGCGAGCGCGAAGGCAAGCATCTCGCGAAGGATTTGATTCACCGACTGAAAATCATCCGCGCGGAGATCAAGAACGTCCGCGCGCTCTTTCCGGAGGTCGTGAAAAAATATCGCACTGCCCTTTTCGAACGAATCGAGAAAGCCGGACTCAACCTCGCGCTCGACGACGATCGGCTGCTCAAGGAAGTCTCGATCTTCGCCGATCGCTCCGATGTCTCCGAGGAATTAACCCGGCTCGAGAGTCACCTCGCGCAGTTCGCGCATCATCTGCGCAAGAACGAACCGGTCGGCCGCACCCTGGAGTTCATGACTCAGGAAATCTTCCGCGAACTGAACACGCTCGGCGCGAAGGCGAACGACGCCGACATCTCGCAACACGTCGTCGCCTGCAAGGCCGAGCTCGAGAAGATCCGCGAACAAATCCAAAACCTTGAGTAAGCAATTTACCCGCAGTGGAATTCTCTTCGTCGTCTCCGCACCCTCGGGGGCGGGCAAGACCACGCTGTGCGATGCGCTGCGCCAAACGCCGGATTTTGTTTACTCGGTTTCCTGCACGACCCGCCCGCCGCGGGCCGGCGAAATCGAAGGCGAAGATTATCATTTCTTGTCCGAGGCGGATTTCGTGCGCGTGTCGAGGCGGGTGAATTTCTGGAGCACGCGAAAGTGCATGAGCATTACTACGGCACCTTGCGAAAACCGATTCGCACCAATCTGGAGAACGGCGTCGACGTCTTGATCGATATCGATACGCAGGGCGCGGCCTCGATTCGTAACTTCGAAGATCCGTTCATTCGCCAGGCGCTCTGCGACGTTTTCATCATGCCGCCCGATCTGAAGGAGCTGCGCCGTCGCCTAACGAAACGTGGCACGGAAACGCCGGAAGCAAATCGATCTGCGTCTGGTCAACGCCGCGCGCGAGATGGAACTTTGGCGCGATTACCGCTACACGATCATCAGCAAATCGATGGAAGAGGATTTGCAAAAGTTTCGCCACATCATGGGCGCCGAGCGTTATCTGAGCCGCCGGCTTGCTCTCAACTGAACGAACCAATGGAGGACTCAGCAACAAATCGACCGCGCAAGACCGTGGTGCTCGGCGTCACGGGTTCGATCGCCGCCTACAAGTCCGCCGAGCTCGCCAGCTTGCTCGTCAAACAAGGCCACGATGTTTTCGTGGTGATGACGAAGGACGCGACCGAATTCATCACCGCGTTGACGCTGCAAACGCTTTCGAAGAATCCGGTGATGACCAGCTTCTACGACGAGAAGGACAACTGGCGTCCGGGTCACATTCAGCTCGCCGATCGCGCCGTCCTTCTCCTGATTGCTCCCGCGACCGCGAACATCATCGCGGAACTCGCGCATGGCCTTGCGAGTCATCCGCTGGCCGCGATCGCGCTCGCGACTCGCGCGCCGATTCTGGTCGCACCGGCCATGAATGGAAAAATGTGGGAGCATCCGGCGACGCAGGAAAATGTTGCCACGCTGAGCGCTCGCGGCGTGGAATTCATCGGACCGGAGGCGGGAATGCTGGCGTGCGGTTACGAGGGCGTGGGCCGTTTGTGGAAAGTCGATGACATCGCCTTTCGCGCGGAGTTCCTGCTCGCGCGGCAGGACAACTTGATCGCGTGAGGATCGTCGTCACCGCGGGACCAACGCGCGAACCGATCGATCCCGTTCGCTTCATCAGCAATCGCTCGTCGGGCAGGATGGGCTACGCGATCGCGGAGGCGGCGCTCGAAGCAGGACATGAGGTCACGCTGATCTCCGGACCGGTTGCGCTTCCGCCTCCCTCCGCGGCACGACTCGTTAGAATCGTGACGAGTGATGAACTGTACGCTGCGGTGCATCAGCACCTGCGCGACTGCGATGTGCTCGTGATGTGCGCCGCGGTTTCCGATTACAAGCCGGTGACCACGGCAACGCAAAAAATGGAGAAACACGAGGGGGCGTTCGCGCTGCAGTTGAACCGACGCGCGACATTCTCGCTTCACTCCCGCGCGAAAATCGTTCGTACTTCGTCGTCGGCTTTGCCGCGCAGACACATGATCTCGAGGCGAACGCGCATCGAAAACTGCGCGCAAAAAATTGTGACGCGATTGTCGCGAATGATGTCAGCGGCAGTGAGATCGGAATGGAATCTGCTGACAACGAGGTCACGATTTATGCCGCGACGGCACACAAAAAACAATTTCGCGCGCGCCAAAAAAAATCATCGCGCGCGAAATTTTGAAAATAATTTTCGACTTGCGTGAAAAAAGTTTGACAAAAAAATCATGACTCTTAGTGACTCGTGTTGTGAAGTTATTCACACAGTTGTTCACACCCGCATCTGCGGATTGAAAGGGGGGATATCTCATGCCAGCAAAGAAAAAGGCCGCTAAGAAAGCACCTGCCAAGAAAAAAGCCGCCGCCAAAAAGTCCAAGAAACGCTAACGCTCTGGACTCCTAACAGAAGAACGTCCCTTTTTCGTTCTTCTAAAAAAACGCAACTTCAACCCGGGAGGAGAATTCAATTTCTCCTCCCGGTTTTTTTGTGACCAGACATTGCGAAAAACATTTCGCGGCGATGCGCGACTGCCTGTTAGTTCTCTCCGCATGACGCACTATCTGGAGGCCGCAGAAAGAGCGGCGCGCGCTGCCGGCGAATTGCTGCGCGCGAATTTTCAGCAACCGCTCCGCGTCAATTCATCGGAAGCGCATGACATCAAGCTCGAGATCGATGTGCAGTCGCAGGAACTGATCACCCGACTGTTGCTGAAGGAATTTCCGGAGCACGCGCTCTACGGCGAAGAGGGAATCGTCGGTGATCAAACGGCCGATTATCAATGGGTCGTCGATCCGATCGACGGGACGGTGAATTATTTCTACGGCATCCCGCACTTCTGCATCTCGATCGCGCTTCGGCAGCGGGAAGAAATCATCGTCGGCGTGATCTACGATCCGATGCGCGACGAGATGTGGGCGGTCCGAAAGGGCGAGGCGCCGCTGTTGAACGGAAAAGAATTTCGCGTCAGCGAGCGAAACACTTCTCGCCGAAGCGGTCGTTTCGATTGGCCTTTCGAAAACAAGCGCGACGATCGATGCCGGCTTGCCGCTTCTGCAGGATATGGTGCGCCGGGTGCGCAAATGCCGCTTGATGGGCAGCGCCGCGCTCGACATGGCGTACGTCGCCTGCGGACGATTCGACGCCTATCATCGAGCAAAGCATCAGTCTCTGGGATGTCGCGGCCGGTTGCCTTCTCGTCGAAAGCGCCGGCGGCAAAGTCGAGATGCAGTCGCAGACGGATCAAAAAGATAAATACAGCATGGTTGCTTCCAACGGCGTGATCGACTTAGAGTTCGTGACCTTATGATTCGCTCTGGAATTGGTTACGATGCGCACCGGTTGGTCGAAGGCCGAAAACTCATCCTCGGCGGCGTCGAGATTCCGTATGAGCGCGGACTCGAAGGACATTCGGATGCGGACGTGCTCTCGCATGCGATCGCGGATGCGCTCCTAGGCGCAATGAGCGAGGGCGACATCGGACATCATTTTCCGAATACGGACGAAGGGATTCGCGACATCAGCAGTCTCGAAATTCTGCGACATGTGCGCTCGCTGCTCGCGGAGAAAAATGCGCGCGCCATCAACATCGACGCGACCGTGATTGCGGAAGCGCCCATGTTGCAGCCGCATCTTCAGCAAATGCGAACGAAGATCGCGGCAGCGCTGACGTGCGATGCCTCGCGCGTCAACGTCAAGGCGACGACGAACGAGGGCTTGGGAGCGATCGGCCGCGGCGAAGGGATGGCCGCGCTCGCGACCGCCTGGTCGAGGATCTCTAACGCCGTCCACGACGGCGATGACGAGCGTGGAGCAGGATTGACCGTGGCACTGCGCTTCTTCAATACCTACTCGCGCGAGCTCGAGGAATTCCAGCCGCTCGATCCGGACGGTCGCAGCGGTGAAGATGTACACCTGCGGACCGACGGTTTACAGCCACGCGCACATCGGAAATTTTCGCGCCTATCTCTTCGAGGATCTTGCTCCAGCGTCATCTCGAAGTGCGCGGCTACGCGGTCGAGCGCGTGATGAATCTGACCGACGTCGACGACAAGACGATTCGCGGATGTCAGGCGGCCGGCGTGCCGCTGGCGGAGTTCACCGCAGCAATTCAAGGACGCGTTCTTCGAGGATCTCGACACGCTGCGCATCAAACGCGCGGACACTTATCCGGCCGCGACCGAGCAACGCCATATCGCAGGCGATGATCGCGATGATCGCGATCCTGATCGCGCGCGGTCTCGCCTATCAGGCCGAGGACAAATCGGTTTATTTCCGGATCAAGGCGTTTCCCGGATTACGGAAAGCTGGCGCACTTCAATCTCGACGAATTGCAATCCACCGGCCGGGTGAAGAACGACGAGTACGACAAGGAACACATCGGCGACTTCGCGCTGTGGAAAGCGTGGGACGAGGCCGATGGCGAGGTGCGGTGGGACAGCCCGTGGGGTCCCGGCCGGCCCGGCTGGCACATCGAGTGCAGCGCGATGGCGACGGAGATTCTCGGGCGAGCAGCTCGACATTCATTGCGGCGGCGTGGACAACATTTTCCCGCATCACGAAGCGGAGATCGCGCAGACCGAAGGCTGCACCGGGAAAACAGTTCGTGCGCTACTGGCTGCATTGCGCGCATCTGCTGGTCGACGGGCAGAAGATGTCGAAGTCGTTAGGCAATTTCTACACGCTGCGCGATGTGCTCGCGAAGGGTTACAGCGGACGCGAGGTTCGTTATGCGCTTCTGCGGGTGCATTATCGCGCGCAGTTGAATTTCACCTGGGAAGGAATGGAGGAAGCGCGGCAGTCGCTGGCGCGGATCGATGACTGGTTACGGCGATTGCGCGTGAAGGCGGGCGAAGAAGACGTCGCAACGCTCAACGTCGCAGCGTCCAACGTCCAACGGAAGAGTTCGAAGAAGCGCTCGATGACGATCTGAATATTTCCGCCGCGCTCGGTTTTCTTCTTCGAGACGATTCGCGAAACCAATCGCGCGTTGGATCAGGGAAAGTTCTCCGCCAGCTGACGCGCGCGCTCGGCTCGACTGGTGGAAACGGATCGACACGGTGCTGGCGTCTGACCGCGGAGGAAACTGGACCGCCGGCGGAAATTGCGGCGCTGAGCGGCCGCGCGGGCGCAAGCGAGGCTTGCCAAGGATTGGCGAAAAAGTGATGAATTGCGCGACCAAATCGCGGCGCTGGGCTGGGAAGTGCGTGACACGCAAGGACGGACAGAACAGTCACGCGACGCCGGCGCGGAGTCTAACGAATGTTTTCACCGGAGGAATTCCTGAGCCCTCGAGCACACCGCGCACGCGAAGCTTTTCGAAAATCAGAAGTACGTCTGGGACGCGCTCAAGCAGATCTCGAGCTACCTGAAGTTCCGGCTGAAGCCGGCGATGCTCGGCGAACTGATCGGCAAGCCGTTCATCAGCGACTCCGTCTTTGTCGGCAACGGCACGATCGTCGAACAAGGGCGCAGTGCTGAAAGGACCGGCCTGGATCGGAGAGAATTGCCAGATCCGCAGCGGCTGTTACGTGCGCGAGAACGTGATTGTCGGGCGACGGCGTGGTCATGGGAAATTCGTGCGAGTTCAAGAACTGCATCCTCTTCGACGAAGCGCAGGTGCCGCATTTCAGTTACGTCGGCGATTCGATTCTCGGTTACCGCGCGCATCTCGGCGCGGGCGTGATTCTCTCGAATGTGAAACTCGATCACCGCGAGATCAAGGTGCAGGCGACCGATGGCAGTATCGCGACCGGCTTGAAGAAATTCGGCGCGATCGTCGGTGATCGCACCGAGATCGGATGCAATGCGGTGATCAATCCCGGCTCCGTCCTGGGCCGCGATTGCATCGTTTATCCCGGGAGCGAATTTTCGCGGCGTCCTTCCGCGGCGCCAGCATCGTCAAGATTCGTCAGAACATTCAGGTGCTGACGCGACGGGAGCCGGTCGCCGAAGAATGACGCGGCCTTAATCGGCGACGAGCGGCGGCTTTGTCTTGATCCAGCCGAAATCGAAAAGCGGACGCGCGAACCAGGCGGTCGATTTCGCCGGAAAAATCTCGTCCGCTCTGCGGATCCATTTGTCCCCGTCGCCTTTCGCTGCCGTGGGCAAATGCCCACGCGGCCTGCGCATAATAATAGGCTGGGCTTTCGGTGGGAAAGGGAACTTCTCGAAAGCAGTGCGTGAGCCCTCATCGTCCTTCGCGCCGAGCGAAGCGATGAGCACACCGTAGCGCAGTCGCTCGTTCGAAATGAGGATCATCGTCTCTTTCATCGCCGACTCATAAATGGCGCGAGCCTCCTGCCATTTCTTTTGCCGCACGAGCATGTCGGCAAGATAAGGCGCGGCGGAAGACTCTCCTTGTCCAGCTTGTAGGCGGCCTCGAAAGCCGCGGTGGCCTCATCGTACTTTCTGCTGCTCCGCATAAATGCGGCCCTGCAGAACGAGGGACTTTGCGGTCGGATCGCCGCGCTTCTCGGACTCGTTCAAGCGTCGCGAGCGCAGCAATCGAAGTTTCCGCTGCTGAAACTCGCGCTTGGCCAGCTTCCAGCGCATTTATCCCCGTGGCATTTTCTTCGGCGCGCCCAAACGGCGGCCGCCGAGAAAAACAGAGCGACGCGAGCAGAGATCGCATGCGCATTATCTAGCGTATCTCGCGCCGGGAAGAAAGACGCCCGGCGGATGGGCAGGGATTCGAACCCTGGTTGCCTTTCGGCAAACACGCTTTCCAGGCGTGCGCATTAGACCACTCTGCCACCCATCCTCTGTGCACCGGAGACTCAAAGCTGCAGGCGCCGGAACAATTCGTCGAGCGGCAGTTGCAGCCCGATGTAAAATTCGCCGAAGTCCGCGTACTCCGCGCTCACCGGATCGAAGCGCATTTGATAAACGATCGCTTTGATCTGGAAAGTATCGTGCGCGAAAAGCGTCACGCCCCATTCGGCGTCGTCGAGTCCGGTCGATCCGGTGATCAGTTGCTTCACTTTGCCCGGCGTATTGCCGACCGACCGCAGCCGTGGCCCAGCATCAGCTTGCGGCGGTCTTCGAAGGGAAGCGCATACCAATTGCGTTGTTCGCCGCGCCGCTTGCTCATGTTGTAGAAACAGACCACCGGCCAGTCCGGCAGCGTCGGATAAACGCGGTCGTGGCGGTAATGCTTCATCCGCTCGTCGAAGGCCTGCCATCGACTTCTCGAATTCCGGCGTGCCGTGATTGACGTTTCTGCTCCCGTCTCGAGAGTCCGCGCGTATTCTTCCGCGGTCGTGCGCGTACTCGCTCTCTTCGGTGAGCGAAAGATAACTGTAAACCGGCACGAGCACGTCGGGCCCAAGCGACGAGACTGAGTTGCTTCTCGATCCGGTTGGCCGACGTGCAGATCGGGCGTGATCAACATGAAGCCGAGATCCGCTTTCGGCGTCACCACGCTGAGCGTGAGCAATTGCGTCGACTCGAGCGCGCGCACTTCCTGCACGAGCGAGGAGAGGCGCGTCTTGGCCTCGCTTTGCTCTTCCGGGCTAAGCAGTTGCCATTGCCCAAACTCGATCCGGTAGAATAGGTGCAGGCAATGCCAGCCTTGTTCGGGAATGAGAGCGCCGTTCACATCCATGAGACGAGGAGTGTCGGCAGCGAGGGGAAGAGGGTCAAGCAAGCAGGAGGCCGGGAGGCGTTCCGAAATCAACGCGCGACGGGAGTCGCGCTCGGCAGATGCGCCAGGCAATACTCCTCGCCGTCGCGCGAGACGCGAAACTCGAGATTCGGATTGCTCAACTCCGTCGCCCCGCAATTCGCGCAGCGATGCAGCGGCTCGGCTTCGCTCCGTGCCGACTGCGCCTCGAAGCGTTTGCGCCGGCGTGCGCCACGTCTCTGTCGGTGCCGCGTTGATGAAACACTTCCGGGCCGAAAAAGATGAAGTAATTGCTGAAGGCCGCGATCATCGCCAGCCGATAGGACATTGGGTACGACGACGAAGCCGAAGCAGGAGAATGCCGGCATAAATCCAGGCGAGCCATTTGATCTTCATCGGCAGAATGAAGAAGACGTAGATCATTTCCTCCGGATAGAAATGCGCGAAGGCGAAGAAGAGGGTGGTGAACAGCATCATGTTGGAAAACTGGCTGCCGCCGAAAAACGCCGCGATCGTGGTCCCGATCATTCCGACGATGAAATAAAGCGTGACGCGAAACGGGCCCCACGCGCGCTCCAGGCCTTCGCCAATGAACCAGAGAAACCAGAGCGCCATGGCAACAAACAGAAAGCTGCTGCGTCTGCGGAACGAAGATGTAGGTGACCAACCGCCAGACTTCGCCCGCGCGGACCCGCGCCATATTCAGCGAGAGATAAGAATCGAAGCCGGGCTGGTCGGCCGAGCCGGTGTTAGTAAGCAGGACGAGGCCGAAAACCAGCGACGTTGAACGTGACGACGATGCGCATCAGTCCCGGGATGGCGATGAAGCCGATGCGGCGCTCGAGTTTATCCAGCAAGGTCATCGTCCGTTATCGTAAGGGCGCGCCGACGGCTGTTCAAGGAGCGGCCGCCCTGGCCTGATTGACGCCAGACAACCCGCCGCCTAGCTTCACGCCCGTGAGCGACGCCGCCTCGAAAACCACTCCACTTTACGAGGAACATCGGCGGGCCGGCGCGAAAATCATCCCCTTCGGCGGTTGGCTCATGCCGGTGCAATACACCAGCATCACGGACGAGCATCAGGCCGTGCGAAACAACGTCGGCGTCTTCGACATTTCGCACATGGGACAGCTCATCGCCTCCGGCGCCGACGCACGGCGGCATGGCTCAATCGGATGCTGACGAACAACATCGACAAGCTCGAAGTCGGCACCGGTCAATACACTTTCTTGCTGAACGAAAACGGCGGGATCATCGACGACCTGATCGTTTACCGCACCGGGCCCGAAGAATTTCTTCTGGTCGTGAATGCGTCTCGCACCGAGGAGGATTTTGCCTGGTTGCAGAAGCATCTCGACGCCGGTGTGCGCTTCGAGAATCGGAGCGCCGATTACGCCGGGCTGGCGATTCAAGGACCGCGAGTCGTTGAACTTTTCCGGCAACTCTTCCGGCGCGATCCCGAGTTGCCGGCGCGCAATCACATCAAGGATTTCGATTTTCTCGGCATCAACCTGACGATCGCTCGCACCGGTTACACCGGCGAAGACGGCGTGGAGGTTTTCTTTCCGGCGATCGGACGCCGCGACGATCTGGAATGAAATCCTCGCCAAGGGCCAACCGCTCGGCCTCCGTCCGTGCGGACTGGGCGCGCGCGACACGCTTCGTCTGGAAATGTGTTATCCGCTAAACGGCACCG
Source organism: uncultured Verrucomicrobiae bacterium (assembly GCA_963784865.1). Classification (GTDB taxonomy): domain Bacteria; phylum Verrucomicrobiota; class Verrucomicrobiia; order Chthoniobacterales; family UBA10450; genus JACCTI01. The sequence goes on from CAWATC010000001.1 coordinate 80,266, forward strand.
ATCTCACGCCCGAGCATAATCCGATCGAAGCCGGGCTCGGTTTTTTCGTGGATCTGAACAAAGCGAGATTTCATCGGCCGCGAAACGCTCGCGCGGATCAAAGAAACCGGCGCGCCGCGGAAGCTCGTTCCATTTCAGATGAAGGGGAAAGGTCCGCCGCCGCGTCCGCATTACCCGGTCTGGTGCGAAGGCGCGCAGATTGCCGAAGTCACCAGCGGCACGCTTTCTCCCAGCCTGAACCAGGGCATCGGCATGGCCTACCTGCCCGCAGCGCACGCGAAGATCGGCGACGAACTCGAGATCGAAATTCGCGGCCAGAAATTTCCTGCTGTCATCGAGAAGAAACCACTCTACAAGAAATCATGAGCAACGTTCCGGACGATCTTTTCTACACCGAGTCGCACGAATGGGTCCGCGTCGAAGGCGAAAACGCGCGCGTCGGCATCACCGATCACGCGCAAGCCGAACTGACCGACGTGGTCTTCGTCGAGCTTCCGAAAGTCGGGACGCAAGTGGAGGCGCGTGGTCAAATCGCGGTCGTCGAATCGGTGAAAGCGGCGAGCGACATCTACGCCCCGGTGAAGGGCGAGGTCGTGGAAGTGAACGAAGCGCTCTCGAGCAATCCGGCGCTGGTCAACACCGCTCCGTTCGGCGAAGGGTGGATCTTCGTCCTGAAGATGAGCGCGCCGGACGACGTGAAAAAGCTGAAAGACGCCGCCGCTTACCGGCAGGCGATTGGCTGAATCCAGCGATCGCCGCTACAACCGCGCGGCTACGCGATAACCGGACAGCGCGAGGTCGGTGGGAACGCTGAACAACTCGCCGACGTAGCGCACGAATTCTTCAATCCGGACCGGATTCGCGACAAAGCTGTAGCCGCTGAGGATGCCACCGGAAACGATTTCGCCCTCGAATGATGTGTTCACACTCAGGAAGACGACCGGCGTGTCGCGGAACTCGGGATCGGCCTGAAGTTGGCGCGCCACGGAAGCGCCGTTCAAGGTTGTCAGGTTGACATCGAAAAGAATGAGATCCGGCTGGAACCAGCGCGCCGCATTCAAGGCGAGGCGGCTGTCGTGCTCCGCTTTGATCAGATACTTTCCCGTTTCTTCGAGCGCCTGGCGAACCACGGCGGTCACACGCGGCTCATAGTCCACCAAGAGAATTTTCTTCAGGAAGGTCAAGCGCAGCTCGTTTGTTCTAGAAATTATAAGCAGCGCGTGTGCCGTGCGGCCTTCCTTATTAGCCGCAGAATCGCGGATCTTTTCCCAGATCAGACAAACGCCGCCACCGTATTGATCGTGAGGGCGAGGATGATGGTGTTGAACGCGAAGGAGAGAATGCCGTAAATCCGCTGCGCGCTGCGTCCGCGGTTCCGAAGTCGCGCTTTTTAATCCAGAGCCCTATGCTTAACTATTCCCCACCTTTTGTATGCCCACTCCTGCCAAAAAGCTCAGCCCGGAGCTGAACTTCGAAGCGGCCATGGATCGACTGGAAGCGATCGTCGAGCAGATGGAGTCTGGCAAGATGATGCTGGAAGAACTGATTGTGCGCTATGAGGAAGGAATGAAGTTGGTAAAGATTTGCCAGGAACGTCTGGCGAGCGCAGAGCAACGGATAGAAATCATCACCCGCAATCATGCCGGCAAGCCGGTCGTGAAAGAATTCGAACCGAAAGCAGAGGCTGCGGGCGCTACCATCCCACGAGAAATAGGAGAAACTGAAAATGCCGAAGTCCGACTCTTTTAAGAAAACCGGAAGCCCATCGGTGCTGAAGGGCATTCGTTCGCCGACGGACGTCAAAGCGCTGAAGGAACACGATCTGCCGCAGCTCGCGCAGGAGGTGCGGAACGAGTTGATCAACGTTCTTTCCCAAACCGGCGGCCACCTTGGGCCGAATCTCGGCGTGGTCGAGCTGACGATCGCGCTGCATCGCGTCTTCGAAACTCCGCGCGATAAATTCGTCTTTGACGTCAGCCATCAGGGCTACGTGCACAAAATGTTTACCGGGCGGCTCGATCGTATCGGCACGATGCGTCAGTACGAGGGGCTGAATGGATTTCTTCTGCGCACGGAATGCGAGCACGATTGTTACGGGGCCGGTCACGCGGGCACCGCGCTTTCCGCGGGCCTCGGCATGGCGGTCGGGCGTGATCTGCGCGGGACGGATGAAAATGTGGTCGTGGTCGCGGGCGATGCGGCCTTCACCTGCGGCATCAGTTATGAAGCGCTGAACAACGCCAGGTCGCAGACGAAAAAATTCATTGTCGTGCTCAACGACAACGAGTGGTCGATCGCGAAAAACGTCGGCGCGATCGCCTCGTACCTGAACAACATTGTCGCCAATCCGACCTACGCCGGACTGCACGACAAGGCGCGCCGTTTCGTCGAAGCGATCGCCGGGAAAACGGCGGTGCATCTCGCGCACAAGTTCGAGGAGGGGGTGAAGAATCTGCTCGTCCCGAGCGTGATTTTCGAGGAGCTCGGGATGCGCTACTACGGACCGATCGATGGTCACGACATTCCGCTCTTGATCAAGACCTTCGAGTTTTTGAAAACGCAGGATGAGCCGGTGCTCCTCCACATTCTGACCAAGAAGGGCAAAGGCTACGAGCCGGCCATCGCCAAGCCGGACAAGTTTCACGGGCTCGGGAAATTCGCCGCGGAGACGGGCGAGACCGCGCCGGGCGGGACGCCGACCTACTCGGAGTTGTTAGGCAAGACGCTGGCGAAATTTGCCGATTCCAATAAGAACATTGTCGCGATCACCGCCGCCATGCCGACCGGCACCGGGCTGGTGCACTTTCAGGCGCAACATCCGGGCCGTTACTTCGATGTCGGGATCGCGGAGGAACATGCCGCCCTCTTCGCCTGCGGGCTCGCGACACAAGGGCTGAAGCCGTTCCTCACGATCTACTCAACCTTCATGCAACGCGCTTACGACATGATTATTCATGATATCGCGCTGCAGAACTTGAACGTGTCGCTCTGCATGGATCGCGCGGGACTCAGCGGCGACGATGGCCCGACGCATCACGGCCTCTTCGATATCGGCTACCTGCGCCACGTGCCGAACATGGTGCACATGCAGCCGAAGGATGAGGACGAGTTCTGCGACATGCTCTGGACGATGGCCAATTATCACTCCGGCCCAATCGCGATGCGCTATCCGCGCGGCGCAGGCACTGGTGCACAACCCAAGGCGACGCCGAAGCTGCTCGAAATCGGCAAGGCGGAAGTCGTGCAACACGGGCGCGAGATCGCGATTTTCGGTCTCGGCAATATGTTTGAGGTCGCAGCGGAAGCCGCCCGCAAGCTGGAAGAGCGCGGCTTCTCCGTCGCCCTGGTTAATCCGCGCTGGATCAAACCAATGGATACCGGAACGCTGGAATTTTTCGCGCGAGGCTGCGAGGTCATCTGCACGGTCGAGGATCACGTGCTGCACAACGGTTTCGGCTGCGCGGTCATGGAGCACTTGTCCAGCCAGATGATTCCGACTCCGGTCGTGCGCATTGGCTGGCCAGATCAGTTCATCGAACACGGCACGATTCCGATCTTGCGCAAGAAGCACGGCATTACCGCCGACGCACTGGTGGAAAAGGTCCTGCCGCTTCTCAAGCGCAAAGACCGGGCCCGGTCGAGCGCAGCGTAGCTCCCGAAAACGTCCCGATGGCGTTTCGTCTGAGCCAACGCGCCATCCCGGCCTTCGTTCTCCTGCTCTTCTTCGCCTCCGGATTTGCGGCGCTCATCTATCAGACGATCTGGCAGCGGATGCTCGGATTTTTTTCCGGCGTGGACGTCTATTCGGTTACGATCACGGTCGCAGCTTTCATGGCGGGACTGGGCTGCGGGAGCCTCGCTGGTGGTCACCTGGCCGATCGTTTGTCGCCGAAGCATCGCCTCCTCGCCTTCGGCGCGGCGGAAGGGATCATCGCGCTCTTCGCCCTGAGTAGTAAGTGGGTTTATTACGACCTTCTTTATATCAAATGGAGCGCCCTGGCTGATTCGCCTGTGCTTCTGCCGGTGATCCTTTTCGCCAGCCTGCTCATTCCCACATTCTGCATGGGTCTGACGTTGCCGATCCTGGCAAAGGCTCTGACGGCGAGAATCGAAACGGCCTCAACGGTCGTCGGATTTCTTTATGGTGCGAATACCTTGGGGGCAGCAGTGGGAGCATTGCTGACTCCCTGGTTCCTGCTCCGCCATTTCTCCTTTCCGGAAATCCTGCGGCTGGCCGCCATATTGAATGCACTCTGCGCAATCGGCGCAGCGCTCATTTGGTGGCGGGTGACTCCGGCGAGCGTCGACACTCCTGCTCAGACGATGCCGCGGGAGGCGTCGCCTCCAGAAGCCGGCCTCTCTTCGGCTCGCGTCTGGATGCTGATCTACGCTTTGTCAGGCTTTATCGCGCTCTCATTGGAGATCGTCTGGTTTCGGCTCCTCGGTGTGATGCAAAAATCGACGTCTCTTACCTTCCCAAGCCTGCTGGCCACGTATCTCGGTGGCCTGGCTTTCGGTATTATTATCGGCGTTCTCCTGGTGAAACAAGTTCGCCGTCCGGCAGTGACTTTTCTATTACTGCAAAGCGGCGTGACGCTTTATGCCGCGGGTGCCCTGACCGTCTTTCTCAACCAGGTGAACCAGCGGATCTCGTGGCGTCCGCTTTGGGAATATCTCGGAAGGTACCGCGACGTCCCGTCCGTGGAATTGCTGCGAGCAATCTCGGTTTGGTTTTCGGGCGCTCCGCTGACGGCAGAATTAATGCAAAACGCTCGCTTCGTTTGGCTCGTTTATTTTGGCGTTCCGATCGCGCTCATCGTCCCCTCAACTTTCCTCATGGGCGCGAGTTTCCCGGTGTTACAAAAACTCGTTCAGGACAATCCAAGGCTTCTCGGCCGTCGGGTCGGGTGGCTGCAGACGATGAATATTGGCGGCTCCATGCTTGGGGCGCTCCTTGTCGGCTGGTGCCTCCTGGGCTGGCTCGGAACGGCCGGCACTCTCAAACTGCTGGTCCTGCTGGGCGGCGCCTTTCTCTGCCTCACGGCCTGGCATCTTTCACCTCGAGTTTGGATTCGTCTCGCTGGCATGTTCATCGCGATTTGCGGTGTCACATGGCTCGCGGTCGTCGTCCCTGGATCGGATCAACTCTGGGCCAAACTGCATGGAACCACCCCGGCCGGGATCATCGCCCGCGAAGGAGCGTCGGGGTTGGCGGTCCTCAAAGGCAAACCTGATGCCTTCGAGCAGGATGCGGTTTGGGTTTTCAATAATGGTTTGGGACAAAGCTGGCTGCCCTATGGTTCGGTGCATACACAGATCGGGCTTCTGGCCATCGCGCTGCACCCGAAACCCGAGGAGGTCGCCGTTATCGGAGTCGGCTCCGGGGACACGGTTTACGCCTTGGGCGGCAGCCCGCATACTCGAGAAATAACTTGCATCGAAATCGTTCGGCCAGCGTACGATGCCTTGAAAGAAGTGGCCCCGCGTCTCCGTTATCCGGCTCTCGACGCTCTGCTCATCGATCCGCGGATCCGCTGGGTTTTCACCGACGGACGCGCCTACATCCTGCGCAGCGGAAAGCAATTTGATGTCATTGAAGCCGACGCCCTCCGCCCGAACAGTGCCTACTCCGGGAATCTTTATTCCTACGAATACTTCCGCACCCTCAAGGCTCATCTTAAACCCGGAGGCCTGGCCGTTACTTGGGCACCCACCGATCGGGTGCTCGCATCCTTCCTTGAGGTTTTCCCCTACGCGGTGGTGGTGGACGAAGTCGTTCTTGGAAGCGAGCAGCCAATCGAAGTCGATAAGGAAACAATCATGCGCAGGCTGGCCGATCCATTCACGCTCGCCCACTATCAGCGAGTCGAAGCTGACCTCTGGCCACAGGTGACGGATCTACTCGCCGGCCGATTTATCCAGCAAACGCCCAACGTCAGGCAGCCGGCGAGGGTTGATTTGAATTTCGACCTCTATCCGCGAGATGAGTACATGGTTTCACCGCAGCCGTGAATCCGCATCCAGTGCATGAGCGCAATTGAAGCCTCTGGCCTGACCAAGGTCTACCGCACCTACAAAAAAGAGAGCGGCCTTCGGGGTTCGTTCAAGGGCTTGCTCCGGCGGAAGTACGACGAGACACGCGCAGCGGATGACGTTTCGTTTCAGATCGAAGAAGGCGAACTGGTCGGATTCCTCGGCCCGAATGGCGCGGGCAAGACCACCGTGCTGAAGATTCTCTCCGGTCTACTGAATCCGACCGCCGGCGCCGCGCGCGTTCTTGGCTTCGTCCCCTGGGAACGCCGGAACGAGATGAAGCGGCAATTCAGCTTGGTCATGGGGCAAAAGAATGCCCTTTGGTGGGACCTGCCGGCGCAGGAATCTCTCGAACTGAATCGCGCGATCTACGGCATCGACCGGGACCGTTTCAAGAAGGTCGTGGGTGGTTTGAGTGAGCTGCTCGAGGTCCAGGACAAGATGAACGTCATGGTGCGCGAGCTTTCGTTAGGCGAACGAATGAAGATGGAATTGATCTCCGCGCTCATCCACGAACCGCGCGTCCTTTTCCTCGATGAGCCGACGATTGGTCTGGACGTCATCAGCCAAAAGCGCGTCCGCGAATTCTTGCGGGTTTACAACCAAGAGCATCGGATCGTGACCATGTTGACCAGTCACTACATGCAGGATATCGAGGAGCTTTGTCACCGCGTTATCATTATCGATCACGGCAGGATTTTTTTCGACGGTCCGCTTGATGACATCATCGACCGCTTTTCCGTGGCCAAAATCTTGAGTCTTACCTTTGCTGAAAGTGCGACGCGTGATTTTTCTGCGTTTGGCGAGGTCCTCGAACAAACACCTCTCTCCGTGCAGTTGAAGGTGCCACGGGCGAAGGTAACCGAGACCTGCCGTCAACTCCTGGACAACTGCAAGGTAACAGACATCAACGTGCAGGAACTGCCGGTGGAAGAAGTGATCCGGCAGCTTTTCGGCGAGCGTACCACGCTCAACCACGCGGCGGTCGAGCAGGCGCGAACTGCGACCGAGGTTTAGCGGGCTAGAAGTGCTTCCTTCAAGCCCAGTGCGTAGGCGGGATTGATTTCGAAGGCGGTAGTTGGCATCTGCTCGATCTTCACTTCCTCATAATAGGGAATGCTTTCGGCGAAACCGGCCGAGATCAGACCGTTCAGTGTATCCGTTACGTCTTCCGCTTCCATGTGCGTGAACTCTTGGAGCGCGGCGCCGAGGACCGGCTCTGTGAAACCGATCGCACGCACAATGCTGATTTCACGACCCGTGAGCTTGATGTTACGCATGAGTTTTTCCCGAGCAACTTCCATACCGGCATAGCGCGCTCTTTTTTCACAGGACAAGCGCGGGCAGGATGCTTTCTGTCATCGCGGTTTGAAACGTGGGAAAACGCGGAGACCAGCCGAGCGCCTTGAGCTTTGCGCTGCTCACCCGTTTGTTGCTGTTTCCCCGCTTCCGATCGGCCGGCGCCGCGCCGAGAGGTGGAACCGGGCGGTGTAAATAGGAGGCCAGCCATTCGTAACACTCTCGCTGGGTCATCGGATGATTGTCGGAAAGATTGTAAAGCCTCTCCTGCCCTTCGCCGGACGTCTTTCCAAGATGCCGCTGCGCCAGGAGAAAGAGCGCTGAAGCAATGTCATCGCGATGCGCGTGGTTGAGGAAACGGTTGTCCGCCGGATCGATGGTGGCCTCGCCCGCCAGAAACTTCCGTAGCAGCGCGGACCGGCCCGGCCCGTAGATGCCGGCCAAACGGGCGACAGCCCCGCCATTCGCGAGCACAAACTCTTCTGTCTCTCGCAAAGCGCGTCCGGTTTCACGCTCGGGATCGGCTGGACTCTCCTCAGTGACCCACTCGCCCGAGGTCTGCGCATAGACGCTCGTGCTGCTCGTGAAAAGAAGAAGGCTGCGCGGAAAAGCCGCGGCGAGATGGCGCGCGCCCGCGAGGTAAATTCGGCGATAATCCTCCGCCTGACCGCCGCCAGAACTCGCGCAATGGATGACCACATCCATCGCGCTCGCGGCGGCGACTACGGCGGAGGCATCCGTGATATCGACCCCACGCACAGCATAAGGCTCCGCGGATAACTCTTGGGCTGATTCGGCCGATGAGGTCCAGCCCTCGACATCCCAACCGGCCCGCTGAAAAACCGCCGCGGTCGCGCGCCCGACGTAGCCGCACCCGGCAATCAGGACTCGCGGCATACGGAGCGGTTTCCGCGCATCATTGCGTTCCGGCCGCGATCTCGATCTCGGCGAAGGGATTTTTCTGGGAAGCATGCACCTGACGCAGGCGAATCAATTCCAACAAAGCAAGAAACGTAACCACGATCTCGACCCGTGAGGCGAGGGAGGCAAAGAGTTCCGAGAAACGGAGCGGCACGCCGTCCGCCACTCGCTGCAAGATCCATTCGATCTTGTCCGAGACGGTGAAGTGTTCGCCGAAGATCTCGCGCAAATCTTCCCGCGCTTCGAGTCGTTTGATCACCATTTGAAAGGCGTTGATGAGCTGGAAGATTCCGACCTCGCCCAAGGGCAGCGGGGCGGCCGCGACCATGGCCAGATCCGCCGGTTCCCGGACGAAAATGTGTTCCTGCTGAAGCTGCCGCACTCGCAATTGGTCGGCGGCTTCCTTGAACTTCTTGTATTCGATCAGCTGGCGAATCAGATCCCAGCGCGGATCATCTTCTTCGGCATCTTCTTCCGGAGGTTGTTGATCGGCCGGAAGCAGACTGCGGCTCTTCAGGTAGATCAGGTTCGCCGCCATGACGACGAATTCGCCCGCGACGTCGATGTTCAATTCCTTAAAGGCCTGGAGATATTCAAGGTATTGGCGGGTGATTCGCTCGAGCGAGATCTCGTAGATGTCGAGCTCGTCGCGCTTGATCAAATACAGCAGAAGATCGAGCGGACCCTCGAAGATCTCGAGCTTGACCTTGTATTCGCTCTCCATGCTGCGGGCGGGATGTTAGGGGCGCGAGCGCCGATTGTAAACCGCCTCAGCGAATCCGGCGCGGCACTAGATCGCAACTTCTTTCCGATGAACCCAGACGCTATTCACCACCCCAAGGCCGAACATGATCATGAGGACGAATGAGCCGCTGTAACTGATCAAAGGCAGCGGGACGCCGGTAATCGGCAGGAGCGAGATGGTCATGCCGACGTTCTGGAAAATGTGCGTAAAGATGAGTGCGGTGATGCCAATCACGAGGAGTAACCCAAATTGGTCACCGGCGCAGAAGGCGACAAAAAGACAAGTAAGGAGAAGTAACATGAAGGCTCCGAGGAGAAACGCGCCCCCGACAAAGCCCCATTGCTCGCCGATGGCGGAGAAGATGTAATCGTTGTGCACCGCGGTGGCGGGAAGGAAGCCCAATTCGATCTGCGTGTTGGGGGCTTTGAAACCTTTGCCCGACCAACCGCCGGACCCGATGGCGATCATCGATTGATTGATCGCCCAGGCCGAACCCTGCCGATCGATGTCGGGGTTGATGAAAGCTGTGATGCGTTCCTTTTGATACGGCTTCAGGCCGAGATTGATCGCGATCGGGATAAAGGCGACGACGATCAGGATAATGCAGATGAGGTAGCGCACGGGAATTCCGCCGACGAAGAGAAGCGCCAGCATGACCGGCCCCCAAATCAAAACCATGCCGAGGTCAGGTTGCATCAGAATAAGAAGACACGGCGCGCCCGCGATCGCTCCGCAGAGTGCCAGGCGCAGCATTGGATGCATTTCTCGAAACTGACTCAGGAACAACGCCAGAACCATAATACCGGCGATGACTGCGAGCTGGGCCGGCTGAAAATTAACCGGTCCGAGATGTAGCCAGCTTCTCGCTCCGTAGACCTTGGTGCCGATGAATTTCGTTAGGATCAGAAAGAAAAGGCCAGCGAGATACATAGGAAGCGCACCCCAGCGGATCCAGCGGTAGTCGATCAAGCTCGTGAACATGAAAGCGATAAGGCCCACGGCGACCCAGTTCGCCTGTTTCCGCCAAAACTCGGCGGCCAGGGAGTCCTGCCGCATGTAGGTAGCGCTGTAGACAGCGATCACGCCGAAGATCGCGAGCGCCATCATATTGACCAGCAGGAGCCAGTTAAGGCCGAGGAGCTTTCGCAAAAAAGGTGTCATGGTCTCAAGCCGTCAGCGCGCCATCGCCGGAAGCGGCACTAGGGCGCAGAGTATAGTCGCAATCGTGGCGTCGGCAAAAACAGCGGGGAAGTTTGCCATTCATTTTCTTCCGAGCCGCGCGACGAGAGGAGAATCCAATCAGAGCCGCCATCGAAAGCCGGCGCGGATCGGCGGCTGTCTATTGGTGGGACAGCCCGTCACTTTTCCGCAGAAGCCGTAATCTACAAGCGACTCGAAACGTGACGATTAAGCGGTCGCATCTAATAGTTTGTCCGTTTTCTTGTCACCCTCTGGAACAAGTCTAAAATATACATAGTCGGCATTCAGAGGACGCCATGGCAAAGAAGACCAAACGAAAAGCAGCGCATCCGAAGCTGCCGATGCAGCAGCAGCTCAATCTTGAGCACGAGGGGGAATATTTCGACCTCCGCGCGATCTTTGATCGCCTGAACGCACGGCATTTCCGCAATCGCCTCCGCGGTTATAAAGTTGTTTGGGGACGACGACGCAGGCGTCGCGCGAAAGAATTTTTTGTCTTCGGAACGATCCAGGAAGAGGACCGCATCATTCGCATCAATCCGCGGCTCGATCAGCCGTTCGTGCCGCTCTGGTTCCTGCAGTACGTGCTCTACCACGAGATGCTGCATTCGGTGGTCCCGGACGAAATCGGAACCGACGGGCGGCGGCGGGTGCACACCGAAGAATTCAACCGGCGCGAACGCGCATATCCGAGCTATCGTCGCGCCCGGCGCTGGGAGGAAGAGAATCTCGCGCGCTTCCTCCGCTGATCGGCGACGCTGGCGCCAGCCTAGACGACCTACCGCCGTTGGGTCGCGCTCGGCGGCATATCATACAGCGAGGGTGTCGTTGCTACGTTCTTTTTGATGAGATACCAGAGGGTTGTCGCGAGCAACAGGGAGAGCACCTTCGCGCGCCAGTTCGTTAGGATCAGTTTCTTCATAGGTGCCTTGGAGCAGGAGTTCGGCGATCCGTTTGCGGAACGTTTCCGGAGTGAAATTTCGCTCAATCCGTCGCCGATGACAGATCGAAATTCCGCCGGTCTCTTCGGAGACGACCACCGCGATGGCATCGGACTCCTCGGTAATCCCAAGACCGGCACGATGACGTAAGCCCAGGCTGCGATCGAGCGTTTCGCGTTGGCTCACCGGAAAGATGCAGGCGGCGGCCGCCAGGCGGCCATTGCGCATAATCACGCCGCCATCGTGCAGCGCACTCTTCGGATGAAACAGGGTCAGCATCAGTTCCACCGAAAAACAGGCGTCGAGTTCCACTCCGGTCTCCTCGTAAATGCGGATCGACGTGTCCCGCTCCAGCGCGATCAGCGCGCCGAATTGTTTGTTCGCCAGCTGGCTCACCGCCTCCGCGATGTCGTGCACGGTTTCGCGTTTTTCGCTCGTGAGTGAAAAGATCGGATGTCCGCCAAGGGCCGCCAAACCACGGCGCAATTCCGGTTGGAAAATGACCACCAGGGCCACCGCCAGGAAGACCGAGAAGCTGCGCACAATCCAGCCGATGACCATGAGATTCAGCAATTGCGAGATCAGCGTCAGCGTCAGGAAAACAATCGCGAGACCGGTCAACACCTTGGCCCCGCGCGTCCCCTTGAAATAGAGGTAGCCGTAGTAGATCCCGACGCTCAGCAGGAGGATCTCGAAAAGACCACGCCACTTATCGAGCCAGAGTTGGAGCAATTGCTGAATCATGTTGCCGTGGTCAGAAGAGCTTCGGCCGTGCGCAGCGCGGCTAAATTTGGCTTTACGTCGTGCACCCGCAGAACATCCGCGCCACGGCCGCGCAAGAGAGCGGTCAACGCGATCGTGGGCGCGAGTCGATCAGTCATCTCGGCGGAATCGATCACCTTGCCGAGAAAAGCCTTTCGCGAAACGCCGACGACCAGCGGCCGGTCCTCCACGCGGAGGTCGGCCAGATTGCGCAACAACTCGAGGTTGTGTTCCAGCGTCTTTCCAAACCCGATTCCCGGATCGAACGCAATGGCCATGGGATCGATGCCGCACTCTAGGGCGCGCGCATATTGTTGTCGAAAAAAATCCCGCACTTCCGCGACCACATCGTGATACTCCGGTTTCGTCTGCATGGTCCGCGGCGTCCCCTGCATGTGCATGATGATGAACGCCGCGCCGCGCGCCGCGACTAACGACATCATGCCCGAGTCGCCTCGTCCACCGGTGACGTCGTTGATGATGGTCGCGCCCGCGTCCAAGGCGGCGCGCGCGACCGGAGCCTTCGAGGTGTCGATCGAGATGTGCGCAGTCGCTCCGGCGGCGCGCAACCGTTCGATGACCGGAATTGCGCGCTTGAGTTCCTCGTCCACGGAGATTGTTTCTGCGCCCGGCCGCGTTGATTCACCGCCGACGTCGATGATCTGCGCGCCCTCGTTGATCATCCGCAATCCATGTTCCACCGCCACGTCCGGATCAAAGAATGCGCCGCCGTCCGAAAACGAATCCGGGGTGACGTTGAGCACGCCCATCACCATGCCTCGATATGTCAGATCGAAGGTTTCGCCGGCGATTTTCCAGAGCACGGCATCCATGAGGCTTCAGACTATCACGCGCCATCTTTATTCGATTGGTCGCCGGAAGGAGCGGCGAACTCCGATCGCCCGGCTACGCCAGCGACCTGCCGAACCCGGCGATTTCAATGTCGCTGCACCGCGAATCGAACTGTGACATCCAAGACCGACCAACTAAAGCAGGAGATCCTGCGCTCCTCGCGCGCCGAAATACCGACCGCTCGACAAGGTCGAGCTCGCGAAAGCGCTCGGGCGAAAAAGCGGCGTGCGGATGAATCTGAACGAGACGCTTCGGGAGCTGGAGCGGGCCGGAGAGATCGCCCGCATCCGCAAGAATCGTTACGTCCTCCCGTCCGAAGCCGATCTGGTCACGGGACTATTGCACGTGCATCAGGCCGGCTACGCCTTCCTCTCGCAAGAGAACAAGCCGGGCGAACAGGATCTCTTCATCGCCGCGCAGAACACCGGCACGGCGATGCACGGGGACCGCGTCGTTGCGCGAATCACGCGCGATGAACAGTATGCGCGGGCCAAAGGCGGCAGCGCACGACCGGAAGGCCGCATCATCAGAATCCTGGAGCGGGCCCACGACACCATCGTCGGCACCGTGCAGCACTCGCGGAACTTCTTCTACGTCGTGCCGGACGACCCGCGCATCGTGCACGACGTTTACGTGCAGCCGGCGAAGGCGCGTCGTCGGCGACAAAGTAGTCGTTAGACTGGAAGCGTGGGAATCACGCCACGTCAATCCCGAAGGCGAGATCATCGAAGTGCTTGGCACGAGCACTGATCCCGGCGTCGACATGCTTTCGATCATTCGGAAGTACCATCTTCCGACTCGAGTTTCCCCGCGCCGTCGTCGAGGAGGCGGAACAGATTCCGGAAACCGTCGAAGCGGCGCTCTCCTCCGGCCGCGAAGATTTGCGCGCGCAATTCATCGTCACGATCGATCCCGATGACGCCCGCGATTTCGACGACGCGATCAACGTCGAGCGCCTGAACGGCGGCGGGTGGAAGCTCGGCGTGCACATCGCGGACGTGGCCTCCTACGTCGATCCCGGCAGCGCGCTCGATCGGGAGGCGCTCAAGCGCGGCAACAGCGTTTACCTACCCGATCGCGTCATCCCGATGCTGCCCGAGCGCCTGAGCAACGGCGTCTGCAGCCTCAAGCCCGGCGTCGATCGCCTGACGCATTCCGTTTTCATCGAGTTCGGACGAGATGGCCGGCCGCGCAGCGCGCGCTTCGCGAGAACCGTTATCTGCAGCGCGCGTCGCCTGACGTATCGCGAGGCCTACGCGATTCTCCAAGCCCGGCCTAACGACCAATTGAGCGAGCGTTTGCACATCGCCTGGGAGTTGGCGTCGCTCCTCCGGCGCAAACGCTTCGAGCAAGGCTCGCTCGATCTCGATTTCCCGGAGGTGAAAGTGCGGCTCGACGCGGAGGGAAAGCCCATCCTTCTGGAGCGGATCGAGAACGACGAGTCGCATCAACTGGTCGAGGAATTCATGCTCGCGGCGAACGAAGCGGTCGCGCGCGAATTGAAAAACCGGCTCATTCCCGCGCTCTACCGCGTGCACGAGAATCCCGAGCCGGAGAAGCTCGCCGAATATCGGGAGCTCGTGCTCAGTTACAACTACAAGGTCGGCGATCTCACTCACCGGAAGGAACTGCAGCGGCTGCTCGCTTCGTTGCGCGGCAAACCGGACGAGCAGGCGCTCAAGGTCGGTCTGCTCAAGAGCCTGAAGCGCGCGCGTTATGCCACGCAGTCTCTCGGGCACTACGGCCTCGCGAAGACGAACTACACCCATTTCACCAGCCCCATCCGCCGCTACGCCGATCTCGTGGTGCACCGCGCGCTGGCAGAAACGTGGGCGCGGCGACATGGGCCAACTTGCCGGCGTGGCCGAACATATTTCCACCACTGAGCGGGTTGCCGCCGAGGCCGAGATCGAGTCGGTGAAGATGAAGAAGCTCGAGTTCTTCCAACGGCAGATCGACGCGAAAGATCCGCAAGTCTTCCGCGCCGCCGTGCTCGAGGTGAAAAATTTCGGCCTGATCGTCGAACTGCCAGACGTGTTGCTCACCGGGATGATTCACATCTCCGCGCTGACGGACGATTTTTACACCTTCAATGGAGCGCAACGCCGGCTGATCGGACGACAATCGCGCCGCAAGTTTTCCGTGGGCGACGAACTCCGCGTTTACGTTGCCCGCGTCGATGTCTTCAAACGGCAGGTCGATTTCGCCATCGCGGAAGAGAAGCCCACGAAGCGCGCTCGCGGTCGGAGATAGGCGAAATTACGCTTGCACTTTTTCCTTCGTCACCAACTCTGAATTATGTAAGGTCGCGGGTTTCTTTGGCCATGGATAACGTCATCGAGTCCAAACAGCTACAGATCGAGCGCAAGCTTTTCCAGGTCGAGCTGCGCGAAAATGATCGCGGGAAGTTTCTTCGCATCACCGAAGAAGCCCATGGTCGCCGCAATACGATTATCGTGCCGAGCACGGGCGTTGATCAATTTACCGCGGCCATCGGACAGGTCCTCGCGCCGCACGGCGGCATGCCGGCGGCCTAAGCGGTCGCGCCTTTTGACACCTTGGCCGGCGGATTTAGCTTGGCGCTTCCTTCCTGCCGCTTCTCTCAAACTCCCTTTCATGGCTACGAAAAAGAACCTCTCGAATCGTCGCGTCGCCAGAGCGATCGCGCTACGTCTACTATTTCGGCGACGGCAAAGCGGACGGGCACGGGAAGATGAAACCGCTCCTCGGCGGCAAAGGCGCGAACCTCGCCGAGATGACGCGCATCGGTCTGCCCGTGCCTCCTGGATTCACGATCACGACGGAAGTCTGCACTTATTTCTACGCGCACAAGCGCACCTATCCCGCGTCGCTCCAGGCAGAGATCGAGAAGGGCGTGGCGAACATGGAAAGGATCATGGGCACCAAGTTCGGCGACACCGAAAAAATGCCGCTGCTCGTCGCCGTCCGTTCCGGCGCGCGCGATTCGATGCCCGGCATGATGGACACGATTCTGAATCTCGGCCTGAACGACGAGACCGTGCAGGCGCTCGTCCGGGCGACGAAGAACGAGCGCTTCGCGTGGGATTGCTACCGCCGCTTCATCCAGATGTATGGCGACGTGGTGATCGGCGTGCAGAAGCGCGAAGGCGAAGATCACGATCCGTTCGAATCCGTCATCGAGCATTACAAGGACGAGAAGTACGGCCAGCACGACATCGATGACTCGAAGCTCACCGCCGCCGATTACCAGGAACTCGTCGTCCGCTTCAAGAAGCTGGTGAAAGAACGCACCGGCCAAGCATTCCCGAACGATCCATGGGATCAGCTCAAGGGCGCAGCCGGCGCCGTCTTCGGCTCCTGGATGAACGATCGCGCGATCGTTTATCGCCGGAAATACAACATCCCACAGGACTGGGGCACGGCCGTGAACGTGCAGGCGATGGTCTACGGCAACACCGGCGAGAACTCCGGCTCGGGCGTCGCGTTCACCCGCAACCCGGCCAACGGCGCGAACGAATTCTACGGCGAATTTCTGATCAACGCGCAGGGCGAAGACGTCGTCGCCGGCGTGCGCACGCCGGAGCCGGTCCTCGAGTTGAAGAAGCAGATGCCGAAGTGCTACGCGGAACTGCTGAAGGTCCGCGCCACGCTCGAGAAGCATTTCAAGGACGTGCAGGACATCGAGTTCACCATCCAGGATGGCAAGCTTTTCATGCTCCAGACGCGCAACGGCAAGCGCACCGCGGCCGCCGCGCTCAAGTTCTCCATGGACATGTTCAAGGAGAAGCTCATCGACTGGAAAACGGCGGTCATGCGCAACCCGGCCGATCAACTCGACCAGCTTCTCGCGCCGATCTTCGACCTCGCCGAAGTGAAGAAGGCGAAGAGCGATCGCGAGCGGTCTCCCCGCCGGTCCCGGCGCTGCTTCCGGCAAAATCTATCTGAACGCCGACCGCGCCGCGGCCGCGGCGGAGAAGGGCGAAAAGGTCCTGCTCGTGCGCAACGAAACGAGCCCGGAAGATTTGCGCGGCATGATCGCCGCGGAAGGCATCCTCACCGCGAAAGGCGGCGTCTCCTCGCACGCCGCGCTCGTCGCGCGCCAGATGGGCAAAGTCTGCATCTGCGGCGCGTCGGCGCTGGAGATCGATTACGGGAAGAAGACCGTCTCCGTGGCCGGCCAGACCTTCAAGGAAGGCGATTTCCTCTCCATCGACGGCACCACCGGCACCGTTTACGCCGGCCAGCTCACGACCGCGCCGAGCGAAATCATCACCGGCATGCTGCACGGCGACAAAGCCGCGCAGAAGACGGAGAAGTTCAAGATCGTTCAACCAGCTGATGAAATGGTGCTCGCAGGCCACGCGCCTCGACGTCCGCACCAACGCCGACAACCCCGAGCAGACCGAGAACGCCCTCGCCTTCGGCGCCGTCGGCATCGGCCTCACCCGCACCGAGCACATGTTCTTCGAAGGCGACCGCATCGACGCGATGCGCGAGATGATTCTCGCCGACAATGTCGACGACCGGAAAGACCGCGCTCGCAAAACTCCTGCCGTATCAGCGCGAGGATTTCACCGGCATCTTCAAAGCGCTCAAAGGTTATCCCGGCGACCATCCGTTTCCTCGATCCGCCGCTCCACGAGTTCCTGCCGCACGACGCCGAATCGCAGGCGGACCTTGGCGAAAAAGATCGGCGTCAGCGCGGAGAAGATCGCCCAGCGCGTCGAGCAGCTGCACGAGTTCAATCCGATGCTCGGCCACCGCGGCTGCCGCCTCGGCATCGCCTATCCGGAGATCACCGAGATGCAGGCCCGCGCCATCTTCGAAGCCGCGGCCGATGTCGCGAAGAAGAAGATCAAGGTGAAGCCGGAAATCATGATTCCGCTCGTCGGGTTCAAGAAGGAATTCGATCTCCAGGCCGAGATCGTCCATCGCGTCGCGAAGGAAGTGATGGCGGAGAAGAAGGTGAAATTCGACTACCTGGTCGGCACGATGATCGAAGTTCCGCGCGGCGCGCTCACCGCCGACGAAATCGCACAAAGCGCGGAGTTCTTCAGCTTCGGCACGAACGACCTCACGCAGACCGCGCTCGGCATCAGCCGCGACGACATGGGCAACTTCCTCATGCCCTACGTCGAGAACGAGATCTTCAAGAAGAACCCCTTCGCCACGCTCGATCAGACCGGCGTCGGCCAGCTCATGCAGATCGCCGTCGAGAAAGGCCGCAGCAGCCGCCCGAACATCAAGCTCGGCATCTGCGGCGAACACGGCGGCGACCCCGACAGCGTGAAGTTCTGCCACCGCCTCGGCCTGAACTACGTGAGTTGCAGTCCCTTCCGCGTGCCCGTCGCCCGCCTCGCCGCCGCCCAGGCCGCGTTAGAGACTTAGCGCTCCTCGCCTAACGACTCCATTCTATTTTGGCTTGGCCGCGTCAAATGCCTGCCGTGCTTGCCACGCTCGCTCCCAATTACCTTTCTCGGCCCAGGATTCGGCTTCGAGAAAATGGAAATAGACGGGTGCGTTAGGCTGCGACGTGAAACGACGAACGGTCACCAAGGCATCGTCGATCTTGTTCTCCTGCATCTGCTTTTGGTAGAGCGCGAGGCCCGCTTCGTAGTTGCTCGGATTGTTCAGGGACTCTCTTCTGCAGTTCCTCGATGGAAACTCCGCTCGAAACTGGAGGAAGCGTTGCTCGCTCGCCGAATTGCTTCGCCAACTCAAAAGCGCCGCGAAAATCCTTTGCGCTGGCGCGTTGTCCAGCCACCCCGCGCCACGCGAGGCCGAGCGATTCCGGATGCGCTTCGACGTAACTCGCCAGCGCGCGAGATCGCCTTCCTTCATCCACAGATCAAACAGCTGCTGCCGCTGATCCGGCGTGAGCGTGTGCAGCGCAGGGTCACGTTGCAACATGCGATTGAGCGCGGCGCGAAAATTTTCTCCCGAGGCGCGGGCGAGATAGGTGAGGGCAAGATCGGGCTGGGTGTCGCCAAACTCTTCGAGGGTGCGACTGAACTCGGGGTTCAGCGTGCCCGCAGTCGAGAGCATGCGCGCGTAAAGTTCCGGGCGCTCTGTTCCCGCCCGCCGCAACGCCTCGCGCCATGCCGTTAGGGTGAGAAGACGGTCGCGCATCAGCCAGGCGAGGCCTTCCTGATACGGCACCTCAAATGAGCCCGGCTCAAGGAAACGCGCCCGGCGAAAATCATCCACTGCCTCAGCGGGCGGTCGCTGCGCACCGATCTCGCCGACGGCGCGTTGAAAATAGAGCTGCCAATCAAGCGGCGCCCAGACCAGGGCTCGCGTTGAGCGCTCGATCGTTTCTTTGAAGCTGCGTCCGACGTTGGCCCTCGCGGCGAGATGTTTTTCGACATCAATTCCCACGCTGCCCGGGAGGGGAATTTCGCGGTAAACGGTGACAATCCAGCGTCAGGCCGACCACGACCAGGATGAATCCGAAGACACGAAAAGAGTTGGTCAGGCCCACACTGGCAAGCTTTGGCAGAGGCCGGCGCAGCGTCATTCCGAGAAGGAAAATGCCGGCGAACGCAGTGCCCACTCGGTGGCCCGAGACATCTACCAGTCCGTGCAGAGCGAAGAGGAGCGCGCCGATCAAAGCCGCCAGCCGGAACCATTGGTTGGTCCCTTCGGCAAACGGGAAAGCGCGTCGCACCAAAACCGCGAAGCCGGCCAGAACCAGGATCACGCCCGGCCACCCCAGCTCCACGCAGAGCCAAAGCCAGTCGCTCTCCGGATGGAGCGCGCGCGACTGGCTTAATGAAGCGTCGCGGAAAAGCGCGAAGACCGCTTGAAAATTTCCGAGGCCGATCCCGCACCAGGGAGAGGCGCGAATCAGCTCCAGCGTGTCGTGAAAAACGAGCCAGCGAAAATCGCGCCCGAGGGTCGCGCCTGCGGCTCCCCGGAGATGAAAGCGATCGAAGGTTTCTCCTCCGAAAACGAGCAGTGCCGCCACGATGAGCAGCAAAGTGGAAAGGCCGATCGCGATCTTCGCGATCGACCCGCTGCGCAGGATCAGCACCAACATCCAGGCGACGCTGCCGACGACGAGGAGCGCGATTCCCGCGCGGGAAAAATTCAGGACAATCGCGGCGATGACCACCGCCATCCCCGCGAGCCAGAAGACCCAGCGTTTCTTCCCGCGGCGAATTTCATCATGCGCGCAGGCGACAATCAGAACGGACGAAATCCCGAGCAGCGTGGCGGTTTGGTTTCGATTCGGGAATGGACCGAAGCCGCGTTGATTATGCCAGAACGGGAGCGCCGTGTGGGCGCGATAGAGCAAGATGGAAAACGCCGCCAGGAAGATGACGCCAATGGCAAAGATGCGGAGTTGACGCCGGGCAGCGCGTACCTCCACATCGCCGCCCGCGACATAATAGAGCCAGCACAAGCCCGCGAGAAAACTAAGCAGGCACCCGCTCGTTATCCACGGCTGCGGCGAGACGGTCGCGGGAATGGCGATGCCAAAATCCTGCACCAACGCCTGCCGCCAGGCCGGTTGAAAAAACCAGGCGGCCGGGCAGAAGGCGATCGCAGCCCAGGCAACGAGCGCGAGCAGGATTCCATGAAAGACGGGGCCGTGAGAGAAGCGCGGCGGGTTCACCATGAGCAGCAGCCCGAGTAATGCGACAATGATTCCCTCCGCCCACTTCTCCGTGGCGCCGCCGAGAAAGCAGGCCAGGACGGGAAGCAAAGCAGTCGCGAGATCTTCCCAGGTAAATTCGGGAGTCGGCTTGCGGCGATTCGGTTCCAGGGGAGGCGAAGACTTTTCCATCAGGCAAACGAGCGGTTCTTTGGTATGGGAATAGCTGACCTGATTGCGTTGATTATTCCCGCGCGTTTGGCGCCGCTGATTCTAGCATGAGTTGAAGGCTGCCTTCCATCGCGTAATCTCAGCCCAGTCGTCGAGGTAATCATGGTCACGCAACGCACGGAAGGTCTCTACCGCCTTTTCCTGCTCTGTCAGATTGTCCTCGTCGCGGCCCTTTTCTGGTTCGGCGTCTGGATCATGGTCACGTTCCAGTCGGGTGGCGGTGAACTCACCTGGAGGCGCTACAGCATTTATTGCGCGACTCTGGTCCTCGGGCTGACGATGGAATCGCTCGTCCGCGACGGATCGAAGAATTACTTCCTGCAGAATGAGCTGCTCCGTCAGCATCGTCTGAGTCTTGCGCCAAACCGTGGCCAGCACGGCCGCGCTCGTCCTTTATCTGATCGCGACCAAGGACGGTTTTATCTCGCGCGTTTTCTTTTTCAACTTCGTCCCGTGGCTCTATGTCGTGCTGCTCTTTTCGCATTACTATCTCCCGCCGTTTCTCGCCCGCGGCATCTTCCACGGCGAGCGGGTCGAAAAAACGCTGCTCATCGGCTCGTCGCAGAAGGCGCGTCATCTACGCGGCTGGCTGCGGCGCAAAGCCGAGATCGGCCTGCGCACCGTCGGCCTGCTCTCCGATGAAGCGATCGAGCAAACCGAAGACGGAATTCCGGTCCTCGGAAATTCTACGACATCGAGCGCGTCATTCGTGAGCGCGGCATTACCCAGGTGATTCTCCTGGAGTTTCCGCTCTTCACCGAGATTAACCGCCACCTCATCAGTGTGTGCGATCAACTCGGCGTGCGTCTCCTCATTGTCAGCGATCTGGAGGAAAAACTGCGCCACCCGGTGACCCACTTTGAAGACGACGGCTTTCGTTTCATCGGTTTGCGCGAAGAGCCGCTGGAGAATCCGCTCAACCGTTTCTTCAAGCGCGCCATCGATATCGCGATCGCCTTGCCGGTCATGTTGATCATTTTCCCGTTGCTTACCGTTGTCGTCTGGCTCGCGCAACGGCTGCAGTCCCCCGGGGCGCTCTTGCACGTGCAGACGCGGGCGGGGATGCAGAATCGTCGCTTCCCGATTTACAAGTTTCGCACCATGCATCCCGACAACGTGGAGGTCGCGCGGCAGGCGAGCGATGGCGATGAACGGGTTTATCCGATCGGCAAATGGCTGCGCAAATTGAGCATCGACGAAGTTCCGCAATTCTGGAATGTCCTCCGCGGCGAGATGAGCATCGTCGGTCCGCGACCGCACCTGATCGAGCATAACAACCAGTTCTCGCAGCTCATGGCGAACTATCACGTGCGCGCATTTGTGAAGCCCGGGATCACCGGCCTCGCGCAGGTGCGCGGCTTTCGCGGCGAAGCGCGCAATCATTCCGACATCGAAAAACGCGTCGCCTGTGACATCGAGTATCTGGAGAATTGGAACCTCTCGCTCGAGTGCGGCATCATTTTGCGCACCTGCGCGCAGCTGATCGTGCCGCCGCTCACGGCTTATTGAGCGGCGACTTTCTCGAGTTCGGCAAGGAAACTCTCGAAGACCTGCGTCTTCTCAAACTGCTGCACGTAAGCTCTTCCCGCCGCGCCATACGCCGCGAGTCTCGCTCTATCTTTCACAATTTCATCGAGCACATCCGCGACCTCCTGCGGCCGGCCCGGCGGAATGTTTAGGCCAAAACCGCCTTCCACGACAGCCTCGGCAAGTTCGCTCTCTGGATCAGCCACCGTGATGACGGGTTTGGATTGCGCGAGCAACCCGAGGAGCTTGCTCGGAAAGAACGAATTCCCCGAACCCGACTGCTGGGTGATGAAACAAAGATCGGCGTCCTCCAGGAGCGAAACGTAATTCACCCCTTGTTGCAGCGGCAACATGGAGACGTTTGCCAGTCGCAAGGTGCGGATCTGTTCCGCGAGCGTCTCTCGTTGCGCGCCATCGCCGCAGATCAGGATGTGAATGCGGTCATCGCGCACGAGACGCGCGGCTTCGAGCAACACATCCAGACCTTGCTTCACGCCCAGGTTGCCAGCATAAACTGCGAGGAACTTATCGTTAGGTAAACCGTTCTTTCGGCGGAAAGCGCCGCGCTCCGGCGGCGATTCCTCGCTCGTGAGCGAAATCGCGTTCGGGAAATAGACCAACTTTTCCTCCGGCACACCTTTGCGGCGGAACTTGACCAGCATCCCTCGGGTGATTCCGGAAACGCGCGCCGCCCTCTTGTAGGCGAACGCTTCCAGCGCGTAGAGCACTCGCGTGAACCATCCGGCACGCAACATTCCCAGCCCGACCGCCGCATCCGGTTGCATGTCCTGCACATGAAAGACAAATGGCGCACGTTCGATCATGCCGATGAGCCACCCCGCCGCACCCAGCAGAAGTGGCGGAGAGACCAGCACGTAAACGTCCGCTCCCGGCAAGGTGAGCAAGCGCAAGGTGGAAGTGAAAATGAAACTCGCTTCGTGCAAAATCCGCTTCAGGGCGGAGACCCGCAGCGGAACAAAATGCCAGCAGCGATGCACCGGGACGCCCTTGATCAGATCGGTGCGATAAATTTGGCCACGATCTTCCGGTCGTTTCTGCCAGGTCGGGTAATATGGGAAGGTGGTCACCATTTCCACGTTGTGCCCGCGGTCATAGAGGAAGTCGCAGAGCGCGACGTTATGTGGTGCGATCCCGGTGAATTCCGGCGCGTAGTTGATTCCCCAGACTACGACGCGCATCAGTCTTTTTTCCGCAGCTCAAACGTCTTCGCCACCGAGAGGAACTCGTAGATGCCGTGCAGCCGCGCGAAGTAATAGCCTTCGCGTCCATCGAGAAAACCTTTCTGCCAGAAATAGACATAGAGGAATCGGAGCAAGCCGCGGAAAGGCAGACGATGGGAGAGCAACTTTAATTGTCGCCGGCGATTCACCCGCTCGTGTCGCAGTTGCCCCGAACTGGCCGCGAGCAAACGCTCCGTCGCCACCCGCGCTTCCCAATTCGAGTAGCGGTTGTGCTTCTCGATGAAAACCTCGACCGACGGAAAGGCGTAGTGATCCATCTCGCAGCGCAAACGCCCGGTCGGACCCTGGATGACGACGTGCTCGTGCACTTCGTTGTCGCCGCTGTCCGTGGCGGCTTCGGTCAGCTTTTCATAACGGCCTAACGAATGCCGAAACAGCCGCAGGTTCCAATTCGGATAATAGGCGTGGCGCAGCCAGCGGCCGAGGAACATGAAACGCCGATTGATCCAGTAGCCCGCAATCGCGCCCGCGTTGGCGATCGCTTCGCGAAACTCCGCCTCCGCCTCTGGCGGCAGCACTTCGTCAGCATCGAGGATGAAAACCCATTCATTCCGAAAGGGCAGATGCTCGAGTGCCCAGTTCTTTTTCTTCGGCCAGGTGCCATTGAAATGGAACTGCACCACCTGCGCTCCCGCCCGTTCCGCGATCTCGATCGATCCGTCGGTGCTCTGCGAATCGACCACGAAGATTTCGTCCGCCCACGCGACCGAGGCGAGGCACCGCGGCAGGTTGTTCGCTTCGTTCTTGATCGGCACGATCAAGGAAACGGGCACGCGCGCGCTCATCTTGGACGCAGCACTTTGCAGGGATTTCCCGCCGCAAAAACATCGGCCGGGACGTCTTTCGTCACCACCGAGCAGGCTCCGACGACGCTACGCGCACCAATTGTCATTCCCGGCATGACAAAGGCGCGCGCACCGACAAAAGCGTCTTCACCCACGGTAATCTTACCGACGATGAGCGGCATCCGCGCGCTCGAGAAATCGTGGCTCCCGGTGCTCAGATAAACTTCCTGCGCGATCGTGGCCCGCGCACCGATCTCGATCTGGCCTAACGAATATACATTCACGCGATCGCCCAGGCAGGCCCGATCGTGGAGGATCAGGTTCGACGGAATTGCGACCCGGGCCCGCTGGTGGACAAATGGTGTCCCGTGGATCGTGGCGCCGAAAAGACGCAGCCAAAACAGCCGCCACGGGTTCGCCGGCTTCGGTGTCCACGCACAGAACAAGAGCCCAGCAAAATTCCCACAGCACCCGGACGGCGCGCTCACGCTGGGACCAGGGCGACTCCTGCGCCGAGCTCTGGGCATCATTCACAGGTTTGAGCGGTTCGGTCGGCATTGAATCGGTAGGAATAGATGTCAGTGGGTGCCATCACCCGCAAGAAGCTGGAAGTCTGCCAGAAACCGGTCCGCCACCTCGGTCAACGAATATTCGTTAGACTTCCGCCGGCCCGTCTCCGCGACTCGTGCCAATCGCTGATCGTCGTCCAGCAGTTGCGCCAATTTTCTCTGCAGCGCCTGCGCTGGCTGATCGATCCGATGATCGAAGATAAAGCCCGTCTCCCCATCGCGGATGAAATCATGGAAGCAGTCGAGGTTGGAAACGAGCACGGCACATCCGTGCGCCATCGCTTCCAGAGGCGCGAGCCCAAACGTTTCGCCGGTCTCCGCTAACGAAGGGTAAACGAAGAGCCGGGCGCTACGGAATTCAGCCTCCAACGCCCCGTCCGTCAAAAATCGCTCCGTGGAATTCGACGGAATCGCCGAGCGTTTTGGCAGCCGTTCGCAGTTGATTCCAGTAGGCCTCGCCGCCGCCGCCGAGTTTGCGTTCCCACGGCCCGACGATGCTCAATTTCCACCCCCGCGCGATTGCCGCACCGAGTTGTCCGAATGCTTCGACCAGGAGATGGATCCCTTTCTCGGGATGGACGCGCCCAACGTAGAGGATCTTGCGAGCGCGATTGGCGGAGAGCGCATCCGCGTCGCTCGCCGCGGGCCTTGGATAAGGAATAACCTTTACCTTCGCCTCAACCGCGGGGACCTCCGCAATGATGGCGCGCGCGACGGCTTGGGAAGGGGCCTGAAGGCGTGCGCAATGTTGATAGAAACGCATCTGACCTTTCGGAAATCTCGCCACGTGCACGTAAACCTTCCCGCGTTTTCCATTCCGCAGGAAGATGGGCAGCCAGAAAGTGTTCGTGACCACGATGTCCGCTTTCGGCAAAGCGCGCCGGGCACGAACTGAGTAGAAAAAATCGAGCGCCTTTAACCAGACCAGAGATCGCGGCGTATCGTAGCCGCGGACTCGGAGATGCCGCACGCCATTCAGCATTTCCTTGGGGGCGAACTGCGGCGTGGCGCGCGAGATCTGGACGACTTCATGGCCGCGGCGCGCGAATTCCTGACCGAGTGCAAACCAGACTTTCTCGACCGCGCCTCCCATCACCGGCGGCACGGGCAGAAACGCTCCCAGCACGATGGTAATTCTCATCCGGCGTGTGCTTGCAAGAATCCGCAGAAGTGAATCCGTCGCCCGTTGAATTTCGAACCGCGCCGCAAAAGAAGCTCGCGCCGCCTGTCGCATTTGTTCCGCCTCGGCCTGCGGCAACTCAAGCCAGCGCTGGAGCAGCCGCGTTGTGCCGTCGCGATTGTCTTCGTCCGCGAAGCCAGCGCCGTCGCTCACGATTTCCCGCCAGATGTTCACTTTATTCGAGACGAGCACCGGCGTTCCGCAGGCCATGGCCTCGACCACCGCGATGCCGAAGTTCTCCTGGTGCGACGGAAGAACGAACACCTCCGCCGCGCTGAACGCCCCCCATTTCAACTCGCCGGTGAGCATGCCGGTGAAGGTGACAGCCGATTGTGCGCCAGTCGCTCGCGCCAATTGCTGCAGTTGTTTCAGAGTAACTCTCGTTAGCCGGCGGTCCCGCCATGACCAGATGCAGATTCGCCGGATCAAGGCGAAGGATGTCGGCGAATGCTTCCAGGAGCAGTTCGCAGCCTTTCTTTTCCTGGAGCCGACCGAGAAACAAGAGGAGCCGTTTGTTCTGCAACTCGGGAAAACGTGCGAGAAAACTCTCGCGAGCCGCCAGCAGATCCAGCGCTGGTGCGGCCGTTCCGTAGTTCACGACTTGCTCATGGCAGCGATAATGGGAGAACGATTCTCGCGCCAAACGTCTCTCCTCTTCCGAGGTGAAAAGAACCGCGGCGGCGTCGCGAAGCACGCGATACTCGCCCCACGGCCAGTAGAGCAATTTCTTGAAATGCTTCAGCGGATAGGTGCGGTTGAACCAGGGATCGAGCATGCCGTGCGGGAAAACGAAGTAAGGCGTCCCGCTTCCGTGGAGCGCCCGCCAGACGCCGAAGCTGCTGTAATTCCAGAGACCATGGACGATCACCGCGTCATACTGCGCGCGCCGCTGCGCGATCCACGTCCGGAAGCCGGACGCGTAACCGTAGCTGCCGCGGCCAGGCCCGAGAGCGTGCACAGGGACGGAGCACCCGTGAACCCACGGGTCGGTCGGCGCGTCGAGCGAAACGATCTCGACCGTGTGACCCCGCGCAACGAGCGCAGCCGACGACTGCTTGATCGACTCAATCGGCCCGCCGATCGCCGGATTAATTGAGTGCGTGGAGCGGAGAATCCTCATGAAGAGAGCGTGAGAGTTGCAGCCGCCTCGCGTAGTGCCCCAGGACGACGATGGACCAAAGGCGCGTCCAATGAAGTTTGTCGGCTGCGAAGGCCACGCTCAGTCGTCTAACGAATGCTTTCGGCAGAAGCTCGCGCGCGACCGACTCGTCCAGGCCCTCCGCGACAAAAGAGGCCAGCGGTCCGAGCATCCACGCTCGCATGGGCAGAACGAAGCCGCGCTTCGGGCGATCGTAGACCGAGACTGGCAACAGGTCATGGCAGGCTTCGACGAGCAAACCCTTCGGCTGCGCGCGTTTTTTCTCCGCCGCCGGCAGCCCAAGAACGTATTCGACCAGTTCGTGATCGAGGAAGGGCACGCGCAGCTCGAGCGAGACTGCCATGCTCATTTGATCCGCGTCGCGCAAGAGCATGCGGCGCATGTAGCCGGTGAGTTCCGCCCAACTGATCCGCGCGAAGTCATCTGGCAAGTCGACCGGGCACTCGAACGGCAGAGTGCGATTTGGAAGTCCCGCTTCCGCGATCATCTCATCGGTAAAGAAGCGCCGGCGCCAGCGCGCCAATTCGCCGGCGTCGTCCGTCCTCGGCAGATCCGCCAGGCGAGCGGCGAGCGGGCCGGTCGCGCCTAATGCCCGGCGAAAGACCCGCGGT
The DNA here is from genome assembly GCA_963784865.1 of uncultured Verrucomicrobiae bacterium. Lineage (GTDB taxonomy): Bacteria > Verrucomicrobiota > Verrucomicrobiia > Chthoniobacterales > UBA10450 > JACCTI01. Next base: position 107,922 of record CAWATC010000001.1, read on the forward strand.
GTTCTGGCCAGCAGCTTCAATCTCGGAACGTCGCGGAAGCTCGCATACCCGCCGAACAACTCGTCCCCGCCGAGGCCGGACAAGGCCACTTTCACTCCGCGCGCCGCGACCGCGCGCGAGACGATGTAGGTGTTGATCGCATCGACGGACGGCAGGTCGAGATGCTCGACTGCTTCGGTGACCGAATGAATGACTTCCTCTTCGGAGAGCTGAATCCGTTGATGCTCGGTGCCGTAGCGTTGCGCGACTTCTTGCGCGATTGCGCTTTCGTCGAATTCCGCAGAGTCGAATCCCACAGAATAGGTCTGCAGCTTGCGCTCCAATTTCTGCGCGGCAATCGCGGTCACGATCGAAGAGTCAATTCCGCCACTCAGAAAACTGGCAACCGGCACATCCGCGAGCAGATGTTCTTCTACCGCCTGCTCGAGCAAACGGCGCACGGTCGAAGCCACATTGTTGGCGGGAGAGGCGAAGGCTTTTCGCGCGGGCCAGTATCTCCAGGTTCTCACTGATCCATCCGACCCGATGGTCATCGCGTGACCGGCGGGAAGAACCTGGATGTCTGGAAAGAGCAGGCTTCGTTCAGGAGAGGCGCCCCATTGGAGATAATGTGAGATCGACTCGGCCGTGATCGTACGCGCCTCGCTTTCGAAAACCTTCACCTCGGAGGCCAGACGCACGCTGTCCGCGTCGCGCGTGTAGTAGAGCGGTTTGATCCCGAGCCGATCGCGCGCCAGAAACAATTCCGCGCGCGCGGCATCGTAAATCGCGAACGCGAACATGCCCTTGAGGCGGTCGAGCAAACCGTGATGCCATCGTGCATAGGCCTGCAGCAGCGTCTCCGTATCGCTCGTCCCTTGCCAGGCAACGTCTGGGCCTAATTGCTCCCGCAGCGCGCGATGGTTGTAAATTTCGCCGTTGATCACGAGGACGTTGCCGGTCGCCGGATCGGTCATCGGTTGCGCGCCGGTCGGAGAGAGATCGACGATCGCGAGGCGCGTATTCCCAAGCCAGCAGCGGCCGTCGGGCGAGGTCCACGCGCCCGAGGAATCAGGGCCACGATGGCGAATCAACGAAAGGTCGAGCGGCGCAGCTCGGCCTAACGAGTTGAAGTGGACGGCAATTCCGCACATGACGCTAGGCAAACGCGGTCGATGCGCGGGTTACCACACGAAGCCCTCTTGCCGTCGAAAATACTCCATCTCTTCGGGCAGCTTCTTTAAAGGTTTGGCGGGAACGCCGCCGTAAAGATGAAACGGCATTTCCCATTTCTTGTTCAGGAGCGACTTCGCTCCGAGGACGGAATGATGCGGCAGGCGGCTCCCGCCGAGCACGACCGCTTCGGTACCGAGGAAACAATATTCACCGATCTCAATCGGCTCGGAAGATTGCCTCCCCGCCGCCAGATCGATGCTGTGGGTGATGAGTTGGGAGCGGAAGCCCGCCACGGTGGCGAAGGCGCCGATCCGCACCCGCGCGGTGCAATCGATGAAATGGCGGCTGCTGATTCCCGCGTGTCTTTCCACGATCAACTCCGGGCGCCGCTCTGGCTGGTGCGCAAAATGCCGGCTCGCGCCCGCAGGAAATCCGGTGATCCAATTCAACTGCCCGATGATGGCATGCGCGCCGAGATGGAGCAGATCCGCTCCTTTGCAAACCGTGAGATGCCCGATGCGCGCGTGCTCCTCCATGACGAGGTGCCGCGGACAAATCCAGGCGAAGCCGATATGGCTCGTGGGATGAATCGAATAGCCGAACTGGTGCACGAGAAAGCGCCGGCGCAATCCCCACGGAAGCAGAATCGAGACGAACATCGCGACGTTTTTCAACATGTCGGTGCGAGAGAGCGGTAAAGTTGGAGGTAATCGGCGATCATTCGCTCGGTGGTGAACCGGCGCGCATTCTCGAGCGCTTTTTCGCTCCAGTGTGTGTGTTCGTCTTCATTCGTTAGGAGAAGAAGGTCCTGCGCGAACCCTTCTTCGTCCTCCGGTTTCCGGAGTAACGCGCCGGTCCCCGCGACTTCCGTCATCGGACCGGCCGAGCTGCAAACGACCGGGCATCCGCAGGCTTGCGCTTCGATGATCGGCCAGCCAAAGCCTTCAAAGCGCGATGGGAAAAGGAAAGCGGTCGCGCAGTTGTAAAGGGCTTCCAGCTCTTTGTTCTCGCGAGTGCCAAGCTGAACAATGCGAGCAGAAATCCCGAGATTCGCCGCCTGCGCGTTCAAGGAATCGCTCAGCCGATCGCCCACGAAAACCAGTTGGCCGTCCCAGTGTTCCTGGCAGCGCGCGAAAATCCGGAGAACGGCTTCGCGATTCTTGCGCCGCAGATTTGAGCCTACATGCAGCACGTACGGGAGATCAGGGTTTAGCCCGGGGAGTTGCGCAAGCCGCGCGCGCGCTTCGGCGCGCTCCAATCTTCGATACGGATAGCTCAAGCCCAGGGTGATCACCTGCAGCTTCGGCCGATCCGCTCCGCTGGTGACAAATCGTCTGGCGTCATCGCAGGTCGCTTGCGAATCACAAGCAATCACCGACGCGCCGCGCAGTCCATCGAGAATCCAACGCTGCAGGAATTTTCCAGTGCGTGATGCCGGAGTGTCGGTTTCGTCCCCCATTGCGCCCCGAACGGCTAGCAAATCATGGCAGGTCACCACCACCGGAATTCCTCCGACGTACCGGGAATACATCGCGTTCGAATGATCGCAGATATGCACCAGGGCCGGGGCGCTTTTCAACTTCGTCCGCAGCCGCCGCGGGAAGAGGAGAAATTTGTCCACATACGCGAGCCACTTGGCGATGAAGGTCCCCGCAAAACGAATTTCGCCGAAGACCGGTTCGGGCTGAAGCAACTCCGCGGACACGCCCGCCGCCGTCAGACCTTCGAGCATCATCGTGCCGAAACGCTGCATGCTCTGCTGCTGATCGGGACCGTAGTTACCGATCAAGAGAACCATTGGTATGAACCGTGGCGCTCGGCCGGACCGTGCAGCCGACTGGCGTAGGCGGAGCGCCTCATCGGCCGACGCAGCGGAACAGCAATCGGCGTTGTCTGAGGATCGAATGGGTCCTCCGTTTCATCGTCGGACCGCGCGGCCAGGGCCAGGCCGGTCACAAAAACGGAAAACCCAAGGATCGTCGGCTGCCCGAATTGACCACTGAGGAGCGCCGGGAAACTCGAGCTGAAAAGCAGGAGAGGCAGAAGGTTTCCGAGTTTGACCGAGCGAATGCAGAGCAGCCCGATGTAGAAGACCAGAGCCACCCGCCAGAGCACGTAGGCCGAGCCAAGCACGGGGCCGCTTTCGAGGAAAACGCGAGGCCATTCGCCTTCAGAGAGAAGAAACACGGTGTTTCCGGTCAGGAATTTCGCTCCGGCATTTGTCCCAACACCCAAGCCGTAGCCAAGGAGCGGTGCTTGCGTAAGGACAAAAAGGCCCTCCCCAAAGCTGTCGATCACTCGCTCGATCATGCCCGCGCTAACCGACTTTTCAGTCGCCGCGGCGACCTCGTTAAACCGCGTGCTGAGAACGTTAAACCCTTCCTTGAAGATCGGCGTTCTCGTCAGGATGAGCCCGCAGACCAGGGTGACGATGAGCGTCTGACCGAAGCGGTTGAGCGCGGCTGGCCTAACGAGAAAGACGACCACGAGCGAACCCACCACAACGGCACACGCACCTACGGCCGATCGGCTGCCGGAGACAGCAATGCCAATGAGCAGGGCGCTGCCGGCCGCGAACAAGAGCCAGTTCTCATAAACCTCGCGGCGCAGTGCTGCCCACACCAGGTAGGCGGTAACCAGTGAACAGAAGGCGGCAACGCCAATGACGAACGAAAAGGTGCCGGCCGTGCGCACCTTGCCCAGGGCCGATAGCATCATCTCGCCTTCGCCGCCCGCGGTGTAGTTCAAGAACGCATCCGGTGCGGCGCGAAATTGTGCAACCATGAGCAAAGCCATCGGCACCATCAGGATCAGCGTCCACCATCCGAAGCGCTTCACATCTTCCATCCGGAGGACCCGCGCTATCAGAAAGATGAGAGGGAGATGCAGGAAATTCGCGCGAAAACCGAAGCCCGAGACAAGCGCAATTTTGGACGGCTCGAAATAAGGCCAAAGTTGCACAAAACTCAGCGCCAGAGACAAGAGACCAATGACGCCAAGAATGTAAACCCAGCGATTCGCCGGAAAAATGCCCGCGCGCAGTGCCAGGAAATAGGCGAGCAGCAGGACCGGATCGCGCACGATCAAGAGCGGATTGGAAAGCTGCGGCACGACCCATTTGCGCAACGCGCCTTCAAAGATAAGGAGCCAAAAGTACAGCCATATGAGCCGGCGAATACTCCGGATCGTCTTGTCGTCGGGACTATGCTCGTTCATTCGCCGGTCAAAGCTCTGATCGCGGCGAGGACCTTCTCGCCATATCCGCGCCACGTCAGCTTCGCGGCCCGGTCCTGCGCTGCAATCCCCATGCCAGAGACGGTCGCACGGTTCGCCGCACACCAGCTAATCTTTTCCGCGATTGCCTCGGGCGAGCGAATCGGGACGAGGAACCCGGTTTCATCTTCGACAATCAGGTCGTCCGCGCCGGCATTTTTCGTTGCGATCAGCGGAAGCCCGCAGGCCATCGCTTCCTGTTGCACGAGGGCGCGGCCCTCGACGATCGAAGGCAAGACCAGGACGTCACAGCTCTGCATCAGCCGCAAGACTTCGGCATGCGGACGCGGCGCTTCGTAGGTGAAAGGTGAGAACTGGGCACGATACCACGAGAGAGGTTGCAGCAGCGAGCCCATGACCACCAACTCGATGTCGCGCGAGTTGACCAGCTTCATCGCCGCGAATAAATCGGCGAGTCCTTTGCGTTGGGTAAGCGCGCCGGCAAAGAGCACGCGCAACGGGGCTGCAAACGACTTATGGGTCTCATGGGTCGCATAGGTGGGAGAGCCAAATGGCGCGACCACGCAAGGCTTCGCGGCGCGCGCCTCGGCCGGCAACGAATCGAAAACAAAATTGCTCGGGCAAATGACCAACTCGGCCAGCTCAAGCTCGCGAGTCTTCCGCGCGAGCTTCTCTTCCGAGTCGCGCGTCCCGCCGAGGGTCGGTTCCCACTCCGGATAACGTTCCGCTTCTTCTCGCAAAAGCCGTTGCGCCGTTTCCCAATACGCGATCGGCAGGTCGTAGATTCGTCGCACCCCCAGCTCGTCCGCTGCCTTGAAGAGATCGAGCGCGCAATCTTCGTACGCGTAGACCGCGTCGACTTCCAGGTCGCGCCGATGCGCGCGGAGATAGCGGGCGCTCTGTTCATCAAGCCGACGCCAGACCTGATCGACACTGGCCCAGCCGCGCTCATGTGCGATGAGGGCGCGGAGTCCGACGGTGCCCGCGAGCAAGCGCACGATCTCACGGGTCGGCCGTGCCACGATTTTGTCGTTAGGCAATTCGTAGCCCCGGCGTGGCCATGAAGCGCGGAGCCCGCGCTCATTCGACCAACCGAGGGTGGTGAAATATTTCGCGAGCAGGCCGGCCTCGTGGAGCGCTGCGAGAACCGCCCGCACGTTCGCGTTGCCGAACGGATGCGCGAGGAGAATCATTTTCGGGGAACCTCGCGGCCGACAAGGCGTCGATACGCCTGGGCGTAGAATTCCATTGGCTCCAGTTCGGTGGCGAGTTCCTCGCGCGTGCGGCTGGCGCGTTCCGCATACTCGGTCTCGCTCATCGCCGCCGCTTGCTGGAGTAACTCGGCCAGCGCGCGCGGGTCGTTCGGTTCGCAAATGAGCGCCTGCCTTCCTCCCGCTTCCGGCAGGCCACCATCGCGCGTGATGATACAAGGCACGCCGAGGCTTCGCGCCTCGACTGCCGTCAGACCGAAATCCTCCTTCGTGTTTGGCGGCACCACCATCCAGCGCGCATTCATGATCCGCTCGGCTTTCGTCGCTTCATCCACGAACCCGAGCACATCAATGCCCTTGATCCCACGCTTCTGAATCGCGTATTCGATCAAGCTCCGAAGCGGCCCGTCTCCCATCAGAACAAGCGGCCACTTCTCCGGATCGAGCCGCGCGAGCGCGTAGGCGTCCACCAACGTATCGATCCCCTTGTTCGCGATCCAGCGTCCGATGAAGACAAAGCCGCGGCGTTCGTTAGGCGGGGTCCAGCCTTCCGGCAGCGTCGAAATCGTCGGCACTTTCCTGCTCCCGTTGCGCTTGCGCGTGCGGCTCCCAGGTGTCCCAGACAAACTGCGAGTTATACCAGCGTTCGTCCGCGATCCGCGCGGCGAAACGCCAGAGAAGTCGATGGGCACTCAGCTCGCGCGCCATGTAGTTGTGAATCGTGAGCACGAGCGGCTTGCGGAATAATTTCGCGAGCAGGGCGACATCCGGCGAGGCGTTTTGCAGGTGCACAAGATCCGCCCAACGAATCGCCTGGACCAAATCTCGATCGGCCCGGTCGCAGAGAATCACGTCTTCACCTTTGAGCATCGCTTTCAAATTTGGCTGGAGTTTCGCGCCCTTGGTTCGCTTCAGGCAGATCCGCACTTCGAAATCCGGCTCGCGACGCACCGCCGCCGCGACTGCGAGAACAAACGCCTCGATCCCGCCGTAGCCGCCCTGGCACGGACTAACGATGAGAACCTTGGTGCTCAAGATACTGGTTCCAATTGCAACGCCTGCGCGAACGCCTGCGCAATGCGCGGCCAGGAAGATGTCCGCTCCTGCCAGGCACGCAGGTTCTCAGCGCGTGCTGACAATTCGTTCGCTGGCAAGCCGCGCAGCAATTCTGCCGGCGGAGTCAGCCAGCAAAGCGGCTCCGGCCTCGCCGCGCCACCGTGGGGCGAAAGGATGTTCAGTCCGTGCGCCGCGTAGGCCATGAACGTGCCGGATTTGGTTAGGCTGAGTTCCTCCTGCGCGGAGATTCCAAAGCTCGCTTGCAGGAGCAGCTTCGAAACTTCGACCTCCGGCAGCGCGCCGCGTTGCTCGAATCCATCGGAAAGCGACAAACCGGAAAGAACTCCGCGCTCCTCGACGTCTCCGCGTTTGGTATTTCCTCCGCCCACGCTGACCAGTTTCGCAATCTTCTTCGCGGCGGCGAGCGCCCGGAGATCCGCCTCCATCTCGCGTAATGCCTTGATCCTGGATCCCTGCAATCCGAACAAAACCGTCAAACCCGTCTCTCGTCCGCCATCGGCCGTCGAGACAACTCGGATATTCGAACCAACCGGGAGAACCTTGACCGTCCGGGACGTCAGCGCGCGAAGATACTCGGCCTGACTGGCCGTGCTCGTAAAGACCGCATCGGCTTCAGAACTCAACTTCGCGATATCTCGCCGATGCAGCTCTTGCACGAGGTAGTTCTTGTTCAGCAGAGGCCAGAACGTCCAGATCTCGTGAAACATGACGACCAGCCGGCTGCCGGTTTCTTGTTTCCAATTCGCCAACTCACGGAGGAGCCAGCGCGGATAGCCAACGCGATCAAAACCGTAGGCGCTGTATTGCAGAAGCACTCGGCCACCGCTCTCGGGCAATTTTCGCGGAGCGCACGGCCGCGCCTCGCAATCGTCTCGACGCGATCTTCCCCGCGACCGCGCGCCATCAGGAACGAGAAAGCGCACCGGCCAGCGACCACGCCATTCCTCCACGACGCGCCGAGTGTAGTCAGCGACCCCGCCCGCGCCGGCGCCCAGTTCCGGGCAAATGACGATGATCTCCTCGCTCACGCGCTGGAATCCCTTCTCCGGCCAGAGCGCGGCGATGCGTTTCGCGATCACAGGCCAGGCGGCATTTTCCTCGATACCAATCCGCGAGCGATGCGCTTCTGCTCACGAGTTCGGTGTCCGCGATGGTCTCCACCTCATCGGCGCCAACGGTCCATGAAAGCGGCGTCGCCACGGCTCGCGGTCCGCTGCGGACAATCGGGCAATGATTCGCCGCGCAGGCCATGAAAGCGGTGGATTTACTCCAGGATTCTTCGGAGACGTTGCTCAAAGCAAACTCCACGCGGCGCAGCATGCCGGCAACCTCGCGCGACGGAAGGACACCGTGACGAACAACCAGATCCGAATCCGCCCACGACCGGAGCAGCTCATCCGCTTGCGCAGCGAATCGATCCTCCGTGGGTCCGATGAGATGCAGCTTCGTCATTCTCCCGGTCGCTTTCCAGCGGCGCAGATGCGCGTCGAAGAGCTGCAGGGTTTGCAGTCGCCCAAAGGAAAGACCGAACAATGCGAACTCGGTGCGCGCTCGTGGACCCGACGACTCCGGGACCGTCTCGATATTAGAACCGACCGGCACGAGATGAATGTCCGCGCGACCGGAAATCTTGCGCAATCTGGCCGCGTTGCTGGCAGTATTGGTCACGAGCACGTCAGCGATCGCGGCCAGCCGTCCGATCGTCCACGCGTTCACTTTGCCGAGCCAGAAATGCCGCGACCGCATGGGCAAATCTCCCGGCATCTCGTGGACAAAGATCATCAACCGGCTGCCGGGGAATTTTCGTTTCCAGTTCGCCAGCACGCCCGGCAGCCAGACCGGACAACCGAAACGTTGATAAGCCCGCCCGGCGTAGTGCAGCAGCACATCGGCCACGCCGACGCGATCCAACTCCCGCGAAAGCAACGCCGCACTGCTCTTGAAAGCAGTAACCCGATCCGTCGTCGTGACGCCACTTGCGCCGGCGGTATCATCGACGACGAGAAACTCGACCTCCTGTGATTCGTTAGGCCAATTTTTCCGGAGCAACCAACTATGGGTGCCGATCCCGCAAGTCGCCGGCGGCAAACGCGTGGTGATGACGACGAGCGGCGTCGCGCTCATGCGTATTGTCAGGCCGGGCGCGATCGCGCCCCAGAATTTCCGCGCTTGATCGTCGAGCATGAATTCGCGCTCCGCGAGGCCGAGCGCGTTCGACGCTGCCTCCGCTCGCTGCGCGACGCTCAAAGCAACGAAGGCATGCGCGATTTCCTCAGGGTCCAGAGTCGTGATCGAGACGGCGGCACGATGCTTGTTCAACAGGTCATACGCCGCCGACGTGGTCGGGCCATGATACAGGATCGGCACGCCACTGCCGGCGTAGGTGATCATTTTCGTCGAAAGACTATAGCGCGCGAAGTTTTCATGCTCTTCACCAAAAGGGATCGGCATGTAGAGCAGATCCGCTTGTTCCATGTCGCGCTGCACCTGGGCTTCATCGGCGAACGGGAGCACCTTGACCCGCTGGCGCGCCGGCAAGGACCTGCGCACGAACGTGCTCACAACGAAGGGTGATGCTGATGGTGGAGGAAGGATGTTTCCGCTCGACGATGGCGATGCCCCGGAGGAGCGCGCTGAGGTTACGTTCATAACCCATGTGGAACAGACCCATGAAATAAATCCGGAGCGCGTTCGGATCGCCCGCAACGCGCAGTGGCGTCAACTGCTCGACGCCATCGGTCACGACCTGAAACTCTCGCTCGCCGTAACGGCGGCAATATTCGCGACCGAGCGATTCTGAGATAACGAAACGCGCAGTGGCCTCTCTCCACGCCAGCGCCCATGGCTGCATCCCGACGGGAAGGGCGGACGAACGCCGTATAGGCGAGGTCGTCATGCAAGCTGATGAAGAACGGCAGCGACAACGCGCGCGCGACGGAATGCGCCTCGACAAAGTCGAGCCCGCCATGCGGCACGACGTGAATGGCACTCGCACCGACTCGCAGGCAATATCGCTGAAGACGTTTGCGGAACCACGGCGCGAAAAAGCGACCGGAAGTTTTCGGAAAACCAGCCAGTCGGCTGTGTTCAATTGCTCCCCATGCAGGGGCGACTGCGGAGGTGGGTTTCATCCCGCCATGGCTTTGGTTTCTCCGGGGAACAACAAACGCTCTTCCAAGCGCACGGTGCGCGGCCGAGCAGAGCGCGGAGAATGCGGGCGCCACCTCCGGCCGATCCAAGGCTGAACGGCTGGACGAAGACGATCGGTCGCGCGGAGTTCTCGAGCAGCTCCCGGTACTCCTGCAGGGTGTCGGCGGGCGATCTCGGGCCAGGAAAATTCTGCCGCGGTCGCAATGCTCGTCCGGGAGAGCTCGGCGAAAGCATCGGGGCGAAGAATCAGGATGTCGCAAATCGCCTCGGCGAATCGTTCGATGTCGCCGCTCGGCACGAGCAGTTCTGGAAGACGCTTGGCCAGAAGGTCGCGGGGACCGGCAGTATCGTAGGCGACCGTCGGCAGGCCCGCGGCGAGTTGCTCGAGGACAGCCAGCCCGAAACCTTCGACGTAGCTCGGAAATGCGCCGGCGGTGCAGTCCGCGAGCAGTCCCGGAAGTTCGTCCGGTCGATAGTCGGAGATAAATTCAACGCCTGCAGAAGCGACCGAACCGAGTTCAGTCCGAATCACCTGCGGCGTCGATCATCGTCCCGAGGAAGCGGAAATGTGCACCCGGGATCTTCGCGCGCACCCGCTCGATGATTCGCGCCCAGTCGTGCGCACCTTTCCGCGCGCTCCACATGCCGACAAAACAAACCCGCTGCTGCGCGAGCCGGTTGGCGGCGTCGCTGGCGGTTTCCTCCAAGGCCCGGCGACGTTCCCCGGTCAGGCCGTAGGGCTGCACGATGATACCGGGCCGGTGATTCCCACCTCTTCTCGCAGACAAGCCGCTTCTTCCTCGTTAGGCACGTTGATCAAGTCGGCCTTGCGCACCGCAGCTTCGGAGGCCAGACAGAGACGCCGGCGGGTGAAGCGGTAGAGCAAACGACCGGCGAATTTGCCCCGCCGAAGGCGCAGGCCAGCGTCGCTCGACGCTTTGGTCGAAGCGATCGTAGAGTCGATATAATCCGACCGACCGCGCAACGATCACGCCGCGGAATTCAAGTTCCTCCTTGGAAAACGGCAGCGTGCCGATCAACGCATCGATCACATCGAAACGATCACGATTACTCCTAACGAACGTCGCCGCCTTTCGAATAAAAGCAAGTTGCTTGAGCGCGAAGGTAACGCGGGTGGCGCGGACGCCTGGAAACGCGTCCGATAAACTGAATTTCTCCACCGTGTGCCCCATGGCGCGCCACTGCTCGGCCAGCTCCATCCAAACGCGGCAGGCTCCGAGCCGCTCGTCCCACGGCAAATTGACGATGACGAGAATGCGGAGCGGTGCGGGCGTCGGATCCATCGCGCGGGCTAACGCCAGAGAGCCGTCCAGAACTTGTGCCGCACCGGATTCACGTAATGTCGCAGAACGATTTCGCGACTCGCATAGCGATCGCGATAAACGAACTGATCATCGAGTTGGAGGACGAACTTTCGCCGGTCAAGCGGACTGGCGTCGTTCGCGTGCATCGTGAGGTGCGTCATCGTCTGATTGGTAAAGAAAGTCGGCGGACCATCCAGTTCCAGAAAGCGCTCGAGGCTGAGCGACCAATCCAGCTTGCGCGCGAGAAAGAGCACGCCGGTGTTCACGGGATCATGCCGCTCCTGCGGATCGCGGAAGAGACGCTCGTCCGCTGAGAGCTGGCAATCCGGAAGGTAGTGGTCACGCCCATCATTAATGGCCTCGAGAGTTTCTGCGCCCGGAAAGAACAGAACGTCGGAATCGATGTAAAGCGCGGGAGATGCAACCGGGAGCGACATGATCAGAGCGAGCTGTTTCCCGGTCGGATGCTCGGTGAGATATGGCTTTCAATTTATCGGACAGAGTCGAGGGACGCCAGTCGCTCGCGCTGGCCACCGCGACGGTAGCGTCAATCGCCTGAAGAAGCGCGATGCTGCGCGCGGAATAGGTTCCATCGGAGACGACGGTGAATTTCGTCGGCCGGCCGGCGTGCCGGAGGAGAGAACGAATGGAGGCGATTTGTTCCGGGAGCGCGCTTTCACCGGAATAGGCAAAGACTTCGAACGGAAGATTTCTCTGCACCTTGATCGGCCGGCGAACAATGGCTGGTAGAGACGCGCAGTAGATCTTGCGGATCGCGTTGCCCTCGCTGCGGGCCAGATGGTATCCGAAGTTTGGCATTCGCTCACGCGGTGGCGGTCCGCAGACTGCGAAATCCCCGGTAGCTCAGGGCGAGGTTGAGGAGAAGATTCGGCGTCGCCGAAAGAAGGTTGAAGATCAGCACACCGCGGACGGTGGTGAAGTCCGTGAACGGAATCAGCGCGGCCTGCGTCGCGAGCGTCAGCGGGATGTAAAGCCAGGAGCCGGTGATCCAGGCTTTGGAAGAATTCAGCGCCCAGAACGTGCCGGTGAGAGCGGTGGCTACCGAGCCAGCCACCATCAGGACAAGCTCGCGGTCGAGATGCGCGTATTTGCTTCCGAGGACGAAGAGAAATGCTTCCGGAAGGAATGCCGCCGCACAAATCACAATGAGGCTAAAACCAGCGACCGCTCCGACGATGGCGGCATATTGCCAGCGCAAACGACGCGGACTCTGACAGCGCGCGAAAGCAGGAGCAAAGACGTTCGTCAGCAGGTTGGTCAGGACCGCGAAAATCATCGCCAGCCGGCCGAGCGCGCCCACTTCCGCGACGGAATCAGCGCGGCCAAAGAAGCTGATCAGGAACACCGTGATCTGGCCTTGCAGGCAAAAGAAGATCGCGTTGGCGGCCTGGTTACGGATGAAACCGTGCATGGCATTGCGGTCCTCTTCGTTTTCCGGAGCATGGAGATTCACGACCCCGGCGGCATACTTCCGCAGCATCCAGTATTGGAGAAGCAAGGTGGCGGCGCCGACGGCGACCGCGACGCCTGCGTTCAGAAAAATGAAGAGCAATCCGCCGAGCACACAGAGCCGCGCCACGGAACCGGTCAGGTCAATCCACTGGATGCGGCGGATGTCGGAATGAAGGCGCGGCACGACGCCGAGCACACCAACCGTAAGCTGGACATAAAGCCCCAGAAGAATGACCGCAATGAGAGTCATGGCGTAGGCCACGGACGCGCCGTTCTTGACCAGCATGAAGTAGAGGATCGGGGTGACAATGGCGACCGCGACCACCCCGAGTTTCCGCCGCAGGTGAAGCGCGGTGACGATCAGTTGACCGAAGCGGTCGCGATCCTGCCAGACCCTGCCACCGATGGAGATAAGGCCGATGCTGATGCCGATGTCGGCCAGAATATTGATCGTGCCCTGCATGGTGTTGGCGATGGTATAGAAGGCGTACTCCCGCTGCTCCAGTTGCCGCACGAGGAGGATGCCGCTGAGGAAACCGATCGCTTGCACGGCCGCCTGTGCGAAGGCGAAACTGCCGACGACGCGCGCGCGCTGCAGGGCGTGACGAATGAGCGGCGCGGAAGTTTCGTCGAGAGCCGGCGATGAGATCGGGCCAAAGAAGCTCATTAATTGCAAGACGCCTCGGCCAGCCCCCGAGAGCGTTCGGCGTTCATAGACACGCCCGCCAATCTTCGCCCGGCCAGCCGCGCCGTCGCCACAACATGCTGGCTAGGACTGAGCGCGGTTTCCGTTTTGCAGAGTTGCCGGGATGCCGTGGCGATCTTCCTCCGACGCCGGTGTATTATAATACTCTGAGTACTGGTAGTAATAGTACTCCGGCAAGGAGGTGTCGACGTAGTTCAGGATCACGCCGGGGACATTCACCTGCCGATTGTAAAGCAGCTCGAGCGCTTTCTTCGTTAATCGCGCCGAGGTGTAGGAGAGGCGGACGACAAACAAGGTCGCATCAATCTTGGGCGCGAGACTGGTGGTATCGTCCGCGGCCAGGATGGGCGAGCTGTCGATGACGATGTAGTCGTAATGATGGTAGAGTTCCTGGAGGAGCCGGTCGGTCGTGTCGCGCAGGAGGTGCTCGCTCGGCTGCGAAAGGGTGGTCCCACGCGGCAAGACGAACAGGCTTGGATAAGCGGTAGGCACGACTACTTCCTGCCAACTGACCTGGCCTTGCAACACTTCCGAGAAACCAATCCGCGAGGAGAGACCGAAAGCTTCGCGCTGCGCGCCGCGCCGCAGATCGCCATCGATCAGGAGAGTCTTTGCTCCCGAGAGAGCGAAGGTAATGGCGAGGTTGGCGGAGATTGTGGATTTGCCCTCGTTAGGTACGGCACTCGTGATGAGGAGGGTCTTCGGGCGCGGTCCTTCATAGGGCATGAAGAAGATGGAGGAACGGATGTTACGATACGATTCCGCGAAAATGTGGCGCGCATCGTCCGCCTGGAGCAGGCTGACCTTGCCCTTGGCTTTCTCCCATGGGATCTGGCCGAGGACATTCTCGGAAAAATGCTGCTGAAATTCGCCAAACGAAGCCATCCGGTCGTCGATCCGATCGAGGAGCAAGAGGATCGCGAGACCCGCGAGCGCGCCGCACCCTAGTCCGATGAGGAGACTCTTGATCAAGCCGGGACGAACGGAGATCGGCGCACTGGCCATCTCCATGATGGAAACCTGGTCTCCGCTATCGACCACTTGGGAAACGCCGACCTCCTTGAGGTTGTTCGTCAGGCGATCGTAGAGCGTCTTCAGCCGGTCAACCTTGCCTTTGAGGCGATTGAATTGCGCCAGGCGCTGACTCAAGTCCAGCGCCTTCGTCTCCCACTCTTTTACGTTCGACTGCAGGTTTTCCATCTGTTTGCCGATAGAGATTCGCCGGGTGGCGAGCTTCTCGACCGCGTCGGTCCGGAACAGTCCGATGAGGTTTTCCTGCTTCGAAATTTCGTCGTTCAATTTGATGATCTTGGGATGCTTTGGCCGGAGATCCTTAGCCAGCGTATCGCGTTCCGCCTTCAGCAACTGCACCGCCTGTTTCGCCTTGAGATAGTCGGCCTCGGGTCCGACATCCGAGAAAGGCATTCCGGTCCCTTGTGGTTGAGCGTCATCCGCCGACGGGGAAGAAGCGGCGTCCGGCTTGTTCGCCGGGGAACGATCGAGATTTTGATCGAGGTCGAGCTTTTCGAGTAGCTCGTACTCCGTCTTCAGGGTGGCATATTGCTGATTTAGCCTAACGAGGTATTGGGCGGCACTGTTCCCTTCTTCCTGGATGAAACCAATGTTGTTCTGCTTCTGGAATTCAAGCATCTCGTCCTCGCCATTGCGCAAATCTTTCTCCACCTGGATGAGCTGCTCGGTAATCGCGGTGGTGACGTTGTGCCCCTGGTCTTCACGCATCCCTTTTTTGAAATCGAGATACTTCTGCATGACCGCGTTCAGGTAGGCCTGAGTGTAATCGGGCGTGCTGCCGATCGCCTGCAAATCGAAAATGGAAGTGCGCGGCTTCTGCGCCACGGAAATTTCCACGAGCACAGGCTGCAGCTCGGGATGCAAAGAGCGCACGAGCGCTTCCGCCCCCCGCCGGACCTCGGTGCTCTGCATTAGCTGAGTCTGGGTGCCGTAGAAGTTGACGCTGTCTTCGCTGTAAACCGCGTTTTGGCTGATGTTCAACTTGCCCGCGAGCATCATCTTGCTCGAGGAAGAAAACGAAGGCGGAGTCTGATACGCGAGCCAGGCTTGAACGAAAAGCCCAAGGCAAATGGTCAGGAGCGGAATCCACCACCGGCGGAGCAATAGACCTTTGTAGCGATGAATTCGGGTGATGAATGAAGTCGTCCAGGGAGCCTTGACGGGACGGTCGGCAACAGGAGGCGGCATACTAGAAATTAACCAGTTTCTGCGGCACGTAGATCTGGTCGTCGGGTTGCACCGGCACGTCTTCATCGGTGCGGCCTTGCTCAATCACCCGCTTTAGATCCACCGTGATGGCATCCCCGTTCTTGCGCGTCAGCTTGATTTTGCGTTTGTCTGCGAAATCACCGAAACCGCCCGCCCGGATAATGGCTTTACTGACGGTGTAGGCCTCATCCGGCGGAATCTCCTGTGGTCCCTGTCCTTTGACCGCACCGTAAACGTAAACCTTGCCGCGCGATTTCTCGCTCACCTGATCCACCGCCATGATCACGGTGGCGTGGTAATAATACTCCTTCTCCAAAGCCGCTTTGACATTGTAAGCCAGCTCCTTGGAGGTCTTCCCAGCCGCCTGGACCAGGCCAATGTAGGGCACTTCCAACTGGCCATTGGCGTTGACCCGCAGATGCTGGGATTCGTTGTCGCGATCTTCGACCACGCGGAAGCTGACGAAGTCGTTAGGCCCGAGGCGCGTCCGGTCGTCGAGCACGTTCATGGAGTTGGTCCGCATGACGGTGCTGGTGGTGGGCGGCTCCGGCGCGATGGCCCGGGCCGGCTGCGGCTGCATCATCGGCGGAGATGTTTCCTGCGCGCTGAGCGGCGAGCCGGCCAGTGACAAAGCGAGGAGGAACGCGAAAGCCCAAAGTTTCATTAGGCTACCGACTAAAAGCTATAGGTGCCGTCGATCGCAACGCGGTTTTGCTGGTAAGATTGCAGGGGGAGATCGGAATTTTTCTGGGTGTATTGGTAGCGTGCGCCCAAAGTGACGTGGCTCGTGAGCTGATAACCGAGAGAGAGGGCACCACCCCAACGCTGGAAGTGCTCATCGAGTCCGCCCGAATCCTGCCCGTCCTCGTAAAAGAACTCGGTCGCAAGAAGGGTGCGATTGATGATGTTCCAGGTCGCGGTGTGGCGGACATAGGTCAGCTCGACGTAGTTCGAATCGACCCCGAGCTGCGCTTCGTGGCCGACAGCGAGAGTCTGGGTGATCGCGGCGTTGATCCGATGTGAGATGAGCGCGTTCACGTAGTAGGTGCTGAGGGTCGACTGATCAGCGTAGACGATGGAATTGATCGTGTCGGTGTCGCCAGCGAAACCGATGTTTTGATAGCCGCCGGCGACGCGCAGCTTGAGATAATTGGACACCTGGGTTTCGACAAAGGCCCCTACGCTGTAGGCGTTGGAATCGTTCAAGCCAACGTTCTCATACCGGTTGTTGACATAGGCGCCCTCCAATCCGACGCCAGTGGTGGAACTAACCGCGACGCTGGCCGAGGCGGTCACGGCATCAGAGTTCCGATTCAGGTAATCGAATTCGCTGGTCGTGGAGATGAAGGTGTAGTGATCGTAGCCCAGGGTCACGACCGCCTTGTTCAAGTCCCACAAAACCGAGACGCCAGCGAGATTTTGGAAGCGTCCGTAATCCGCCACATTGCTGAGCGATGGCTCGCCGATGGGATCTTGTTCCAGGGAGAAGCGGTCGTGGAAATTAATCCGGAAATCGCTCACGAAGATGTCGAATGACAGGGCTGAGCCTGGAGAAAGCAGGAGGCCGTTGGTGTCGTACTGTGAATTGTTGGCATAAAACGCGTATCCCAGGCCGATATCAAAGCGCAAGGTGTTGAGCTGCGTGATCGGCCAAAGCGCGTTCAGCGCGATCTGCGGGCGAAAGATGAAATCGCCCTGTTTGTCGTCCTCGGAGAGATTGACGTTGTCATTGTACTCGACGCCCATCGTGGCGCTGAAACGGAATCGGACCGGACCGGCGAGTAGATTGTAAGGGATCCGGTCGAGCGATTGCCGACGGGCCTCAGCAGACGCTTCCCCCGCGAGCGAGGGACGAACAGCGTCCTGAGCACGAGCCGCGGCCGCCGCAAGAACGAGCGGCAAGAGGAGCCCAGTCCCCATTCTCCGCAGGGAAAACGAGTGGCCGCGGAGGGTTGAATTACTGCTCATGAACGGGCGACGGAGGTTGAGTTAGCAGAAGTGATACCATGAAAAGCAGGTTTACGAATGCGTTTGCTCCGAAAAATCTCCAAACGAAATCCGGAACGAACCGCGCAATGGGCAAATCCTCTGAGGAAATATGTAGGCACCTATTTACGCCTCTTCTATTAATCCGGATTGGGCCCAGCAAGCTAAATCCGAGTCTGCGAACGAGTCATCCGTCGCCTGCACTAAAGGTGCTCGATGTTCTTTCGGAAAAATTTTCGGCGTGGCGCATTCTAAGCTTTCGCAGGGTACCTATGAAACCGTCGTCCAAGACAATCAGCGACGGCCGCAACGCCACCCGGGCGTTTGCGGTCCTGGTTCTAGCCACCACCATCTCCGTCAGCTTTGCGGGCGGCGATACTGATCAAAGCCTTCTCGCGAAGGTCCCCGCGCGCAACAACGCCAACGCGGAGATTGAGTGCACCAGACCCGATGGGCGCGTTGTCGCAGTCCCGGCTGCCACGGGCATGAACAAAGATTCCGACGCTGTCTTGTCGGACAACGAGACGCTCAGCTGTCCCTTGCAGGAGGGCCGGACAACTTTCGTGATCAAGCTGCCAGCCAGGTCGCAGCGCGACCGCTTCACCTTTGTAAATGAAAACGCAACTGCCGCTGGCGAACTGAAGATTTCGGTTTCCAATGATCAACTCCCAGCGACGAGCCCGAAATGGGTGGAGGTCGATGGCAACATCACCTTTAGTCACAAGCGCCTCTTCAGCGTCTCGACGGTAGGAGTGGAAGCACGTTACCTGAAGCTTTCCTTTAACGTCGCCAAAGGTGTCCGCATCGCCGCGGTCGAGCGCTAAGGGTGGCGGGCTTCCTTGCTTTGCGTCTCCAGAAATTGAGACGTGCGACTGGCATGGAACGCAGTCGAACGCGCCAATATTCGCCTCTGGAAAATATCTTCCGTGGTGCCGCGTTCGGATACTGTTCGCCGGTCCGAATGGGCATGGGACTAGCTAGCTGGAGGCGCGGGTGGCGACGCCCTGAAACATGCGCTTAGCAACCGAAGCTCAGGATGAAAACAAGGCCACGCTCAGTCTCCTCACAGAGGAACCGACTGCCCGCAAAAACCGGAGACACTCCCATGAAATTCCTCACCCTCACCATGCTCTCGAAAATGCAAAGACTGAAGGCTCGGAATATTCTGCGCTTGTTGCCCGGGCTACGAATGACGCGGTTCGGGATTGGGATGTAAAGAGCGGCCGGCTCGCGTGGCCGCAGGGTCTGGAGAGCCTCCTCGGTCACGCACCTTCTGCCGCTTCGCGCGAGATCGGTTTTTGGCAGAAGCACGTTCATCCGGAAGATCGCGCTCGCATCGCCGCCGGTATTCGTGACGCGCTTGCCGCAAGCGAGCACTGGAGCGGCGAATACCGGTTCCGCCGCGCCGATGGAACCTACGTCCTTCTCCTGGAGCGGGCCTGCATTCTCCGCGATGAAACCGGGCAGGCGGTGCGGTTCGTTGGCTCCTTGATGGACATCACGGCGCGCAGGCAACTGCACGATCAGCTTTGCCGCTCCCAGAAAATGGAAGCCTTCGGCCAGCTCGCCGCCGGCGTGGCGCACGACTTCAACAACTTCCTCACCACCATTCTTGGCTATAGCGATCTCCTTCTCGACGAGCTCTCGAGCAAGGGTCACGTCGCTCGACATCTCACCGAAATCCGTCGCGCCGCGGGCCGCGCCGCCGCCTTGACCGGGCAACTTCTCGCCTTCAGCCGCAGACAGTCGCTTGATCCGCGCGTGCTGGAGGTGAACGCGCTCATCACCAATCTCGAGTGTTCGCTCCTCCGCCTCCTCGGGGAAAATATTTCCGTCGAATGCCATCTTCATCGCTTCGAAGACGGTGGCCACATCAAGGTCGATCCCGGTCAGCTCACGCAGATCATGCTGAATCTGGTCGTCAATGCGCGCGATGCGATGCCAAAAGGCGGACGACTCACCCTGGCTACCGGCACCCTGCGCATTGACGGCGCGCAAGCCAAAGGTCAAATGTCGGAACTCGATCCGGGAGATTACATCTCGATCAGCGTGACCGATAACGGCAGCGGGATGAGCGACGAGGTCAAAGCGCATCTGTTTCGAGCCATTCTTCACAACCAAAGACGACCATCGCGGCAGCGGCCTCGGGCTCGCGACCAGCTACGGCAGCGTTCGTCAGAGCGGTGGTCAAATTCTCGTGAAGAGTCGCCTCGGGCACGGAACCACGGTCACGATCTACCTCCCGCGGGTACCGGCGCCGCCTCCACTGGCCTATAAGCGACCTGCGGACAAGAATCTGCCCAACGGGACAGAAACAATCCTCGTTCTCGAGGACGATGTCAGCGTCCGTCACATCTCGGTCCGAGTCCTGCGCAGCCTCGGCTACGAAGTCATGGAAGCGGCCAACGGCGAGGACGCAAAGCAATTGATCAGCACTCACAGTCCGCACAAAATTCACCTGCTCCTCACCGATATGGTGATGCCGCAAATGAGCGGCCGTCATTTCGCCGATTGGCTGAGCCTTTCCAACCCCGAGACCAGGGTCCTCTTCATCTCCGGCTATCTCGAGGAGTCCCTGCATCCCCACGATCGGCGCGATCACGAGATGTTCTTTTTGCAAAAGCCGTTCGATTCCGAGCAACTGGCGGTGAAGGTCCGCGAAGTTCTCGACGCAAAAGGGTAATTTGTTAAATCGTCAAATTGTTGAATCGTTACCGCGACCAGGCTGGCTAACGGTTTTAACGATTCTTAACATCCCCTTGACCTCCTTTCAGGACATCGCGGTCGCGCGCGAACGCATTAAAGGCGCAGTCTATTACTCGCCCTGCCCGCACTCGATTCCGCTGAGCGAGATCACCGGAATGGAGATTTATTGCAAACTGGACAACCTCCAGCGCACCGGAAGCTTCAAGGAACGCGGCGCACGGAACGCGCTCGCGCAGTTGACCGCCGGAACAGCAGAAACGCGGCGTCATCGCCGCCTCCGCGGGTAATCACGCCCAGGCCCTCGCCTACCAGGGAAAACTCCTGGGCATTCCCGCCACCGTCGTGATGCCGAAGTTCGCGCCCCTGATCAAGGTGAGCAATTGCCAGAAGCTCGGCGCGACCGTGGTCATGCACGGCCAGGATTTCAGCGAAGCCAAAGCGCGCGCGCACGAGATCGCCGAGGAGCGCGGCCTGGCCTACATCGACGGCTACGATGATCCCGCGATCATCGCGGGCCAGGGGACGATGGGAATCGAGATCGTCGAACAGGTGCCGAACCTCGACGCCGTCATTGTTCCTGTCGGGGGTGGCGGGCTGCTTGCTGGGGTCGCGCTCGCAGTGAAGACCCTCCGCCCTCACGCAAAGGTCATCGCGGTCGAGGCCGAGAACTGCGCGAGCTTTTCGGCCGCCATGCGCGAAGGAAAACCAACGCTGATTCCCACGAAGCCGACGCTCGCCGATGGTCTGGCCATTGCGCAGGTTGGCAGCAACGCATTCGAGATCGCGAAAGACCTGGTCGATCGCTGCATCACCGTCACGGAGGAGCAGATCGCGGTTTCGATCTTACGCATCGTGGAACTGGAGAAAGGCGTCGTCGAAGGTGCCGCCGCCACTCCGCTGGCCGCTTGTCTTTCAGGTCAACTCCCCGAGCTCGCCGGCAAACGCGTCGTCCTGCTTCTCTGCGGAGGGAACATCGATCCGAACGTGCTCAGTCGGGTGGTCGAGCGCGGTCTCGTGGCCGATGGCCGGCTCTGTCGTTTCACCGCGATGATCAGCGACCGTCCCGGTGGCCTGGCGGATCTCACCTCAAAGATCGCTGCCGCCGGCGCGAGCATCAAACAAGTGGTGCACGATCGCGCTTTCGCCGGCTCCGATGTCTCCGCGGTTCATGTCCTCTGCACTGTCGAGACGCGAAATCACGAACACCTCGCCGAACTGCGTGCGCGCCTGAAGAGCCAGGGCGTCGAGACGTTCGACTCCTAGACCTTTTGCGGCCGCACCGCACGCTCACCCAGCCAAGGCAGGTGCCGGCGCATGCGGGTGCTGAGTTTGAGCCCGAAGGGTTCGATCGCGTTGCGGCGAATGTGTCGAATCGCTTCCTCGACTGAATCGGTCGCGTAGACTAACGAGACATCGGCCGCGCTGATCATGCCGAACTCCGCCATCTTCTTGATGAAGTCGATCAGCTCCTTCCAGTATCCCTGTCCCATGATCACGATGGGGAAGTTTTTGATCTTCTTCGTTTGAATGAGCGTCAGCGCTTCGAAGAGCTCGTCGAGCGTGCCCGCGCCTCCGGGCATGACGACAAAGGCGTAGGAATATTTGATCAGCAGCGCCTTGCGCACGAAGAAGTAGTGCATGGTCACGCAGCGATCGAGATAGTTGTTTGGCTTCTGCTCGTTAGGCAACTCGACGCTACAACCGACGGAGCGTCCGCCGATTTCCTTCGCGCCGCGATTGGCTGCTTCCATGATCCCCGGGCCGCCACCAGTCATGACCGTGAAGCCCAGGCGCGCGATCGCCGCTCCCATTTGCCGCGCCAGTTCATAGTGCGGGCTGGCCGGTTGCACCCGCGCCGAGCCAAAGACCGTTACGCATGGTCCGACGAAGTGCAGCACGCGAAATCCGCGAAGAAAATCACGCACCACCCGCAGGAGGGTAACGAATTCGTCGAGCCGGGAATGCGGGCCTTCGAGGAAAACCTCATCCGCACGCTGCGCCGATGCCGCCGCGGCGGCGTCTGACAGCTCTGGATCAATCACAATCGCAGGCTCGCGCTCCTTCACCGGGTGCGACTGGAATGACGCTGCGGCTTCATCTCGGTAAAGCTAAAGACGAGGATCGTTGCGTGCCGCGGTTGCCAGCGTTGATAAGTCGACGAGAAAGCGACCGACCTTCTGCGCCCGGACCTGGTGTCCCGAATTGAGCAGTCCGAAGAGCCCCTGGGTTTCTGCCGGGGCGAAGAAGGGCGAGTCGAGGAATTCCGTGATCCAATTCATCTCGTGCGCGTCAGTCAGATAGAACGTGACCTGGATGTCCTCGTCCGAGTTCTCCACGATGATGAGGCAGTAATCGTAAACATCCTTGTTCTTAAATTCACCTTCGAAAAAGACGGTGCAGCGTTTCTGCACTTCGGTCGGATGGAGCCGCGCCTCTTTGAAATACGCCACCACATTCGCATAGGTGAGCGGTTGAACGCCCGCGCGTTGCCTGGTTTGAGCCGGAGGCGCGGCGACCACGCTACTCGCCAGCGCCAGAACGACCGACACGAATGCGAGGAAACTTTTCATATCCGCGGACGCGCGCGGCTGGGAACGACCAGCACCGGACGCTTCGCATGACGCACGATGTATTCGGCGGTGCTGCCGAGCAGGACATGTTTGAACCCCGTCGTCCCATGGGTGGAAGTCACGATCACATCCGCGCCCTCTTCTTCCGCACGCGCGCAGACCTGCTCTCCGGCATGGCCAATTTGCAGAGATGACTCAACTTCGACGCCATCCCAATCGCTTTGTCGCACCAGGTCGCGCATTTGTTCTCGCGCGACCGCTTCGGTCTGCTGCATCAGGAGCGGCAGATCGTAGCGCGCGTATTCATCGCTCGTGACGTAATATTGGACCGCGATCGAGTGCAGCAAGACGAGCTTCGCGCCAAAAGTCTTCGCGAGCGCCTTCGCGTAAGCGACGCCTTTCATCGAGCACTCCGAAAAATCGACGGGCACGAGGATTTTTCGGAAGGTCAACGCCGGCTCCGCCATTTTCCCACCACGTTTGGACCAGCTGCTTACCGGGACCACCAAAACTGGACACGGCGAATACCGCACGACGCGTTCGGCCGTGCTCCCGAGCGCAAGATGTTTGAGGCCGGTGTGGCCGTGAGTCGAAGTGACAATGAGATCGATGCCGACCTCGCCGGCCAGGCGGCAGATCTCATCGGCAGCCTTGCCCTTGACCGCGTGGATATTTTCCGCAGGCAAGGCGAGCGAAAACTTGCCCGCTACTTTCTCGAGATGCCGTCGCACTCTGCGACCGACCTCGCGCTCGGGGACGATTAGCGGCACCATCGCCAGGCCGGTAAGAGGATAATCAGGCCCAAAGACATGCAGGAGATGCAGATGCGCGCCGAAGCGTTTGCATCAGCGGGAGCGCGAACTCAATCGCGCGCAAGGAATCCGGAGAAAAATCGACCGGGACCAGGATGTGTCGGATCTGGAGTGCGTCGCTTCCTACCTTCTTCTCGGCCCGCACACGACTGGTTGACGGTTGGGCTTTGGCCCGATTTTTTGGTGTCGCCGCTTTTCATACTTCGAAAATGAATGACTGCGAGCCGCTGCGCTGCGCGGCCCTTGCTAAAGACTCGCCATTTCTTGTCCGGCCTCTTCCATTCGCCCGTCGAAGATCGGGCCTCTCTTACCTCAGGTGCTCGGGGTCGAGTGCTGCTCGCGAAACTCACTCGGAGATTCCCCAAAAACTCTTTTGAACGTGCGATTGAATTGCGTGAGCGACTGGAACCCAACGTCGTAGGCAATTTCGCTCACCCGGCGATTCGGATTCAAGAGTTGCGTGCGCGCATCCTCGACTCGCACCCGCGCGACGTAGTCGGTAAATTTCAAACCCGTCGCTTTGCGAAAGACCTTGCAGAAGTGAAACACGCTGGCGCCCGACGCGTTCGCGACCGCGGTGAGCGAAAGTGCTTCCGACTTGTGGCGGTCGATGTATTCGCGCGCTTTGACGACGAGCGGAGGTTCGGCGTTGTTCCTTTCGACCATGAGTTGATTGCTCAATTCCGAGAGTTGTTGGGCGAAGAAATTGAGCAGTCGCACGATCGCCCCGTACTTCTCCGGCGGAATCAGCGGGTTGTGTTCCCACGCGCGACGCACCTCCGGGGTAAAGGCAAAGCCATGTTCCGCCAGCGAGCGTTTCACTTTGGCGGTGTCGCTTCGTTGCGGCGACCGACGCAGCACCTGGCCGATCCGCAGATATCCGATCGTCTTCTCCGCCAACTTCACGGGGACTGCCGTTTCGGTTAATCCGAAGGGACAGGTCATGGTATACGGAGCGTCGCCGGTATGGCGGATCATCGCCTCGTGCGCTTCCAGGCAGACGGAAAGGGTCGCTGGATTTTCTGCCAGGAGCGCACAGAAGGGGTTTTCATTTTTCTTCCCGTGATGCGCCAACCGCCAGTACTCCAGGGGTCGCAGAGCAAGCGGCAGCCCGGTTGCCTTTGAGAAAACGGCCTCGTAGTCGCGGAAAATCCGTGAACGCCGCAGAGCGTCGATCAGGTCCCTGTTGGCGGCTTCCGCCTCGGTTGGTAGCGCATTATCAGACATCGACGGG
Source organism: uncultured Verrucomicrobiae bacterium (assembly GCA_963784865.1). Taxonomy (GTDB): domain Bacteria; phylum Verrucomicrobiota; class Verrucomicrobiia; order Chthoniobacterales; family UBA10450; genus JACCTI01. Next base: position 132,802 of record CAWATC010000001.1, read on the forward strand.
AGGCAATCTTCTCCTCCCGCGTTTGCTTACGCAAGACAGCGTTTCTTATTGAGCTTTGTGAGCTTTGGCGCGAGATCGCGCGTCACCATCGTCGCGGGAAGCAACATCCAATTCCTGGTCCATGCAGGGCGCCTCGACCGCTGCCGGCTGGAGGGTGGCCCCCGCATGCATCGAGACCATCTGCTTGCGCGCGGCTTGCAGCCGGCGATTCATGACCACGCTCATCCGCTTCAACAGCTCGAACCCGAGCGACGAATCTCTTTCGCAATATTGCCGGAGGATGGCGCCGTAAAAGTAGATTGCATCAGTCTCCTCCACGGCCCGAGCGGTAAACTGCCAGACGTAGGGCGGAAACATCCACGACCAGCCGAGTAAATCGCCCGCGCCGATGGTATCGACGATCACCGGTTTGCCGTATTTACTCGCGGACTCCAGCACGACTTTACCGGTTTCGAGGACATAGAATCGGTTCGCGATTTCGCCCGCGCGAAAAATGACCAGCCCTTTCTTGAAATGGACGGGAATGGCGCAGTCGATCAGGAGCGCCAATTGCGACCGCTTCATCCCGGCAAAAAATGGATGCAGGGAGACGCGCGTCTCCATGGTTTCGTTCTCGATTCTCTCTTCTGCCTCGGTGTGGATCATTGCTTTTCTGCTCATTTCGAGAGCCGTGGCCTCCTGCCTAACAAGCGAAGCCATGTTCCTTTTCACGCACGACCAAAACGGAGCAGGGTGCCGCGCGGACCACGCTCTCCGCCGTACTCCCGATGCAAAAGTGCTTCCACCCCGTGAGACCGCTCGTCGCGATGACGATCAGATCGACATCCAGCTCCTTCGCGGCCTCGACGATTTCGTACGCGGGCATTCCGGTGCGCACCAACAGCTTCGCGGTCGGATCGGCGTCGGCGGTGGAATCGACCCAGGCCCGGAGTTCCTTTCTCGCTTTGGCCGGTTGCTTTTCCAAATCTGCCAGGGCACCGGCAATGCGGTTGAAATGTGGCGGGCCATCCGGCTCGAGCACGTGCAGCACATTGATCTGCGCACGGAAATTCTCTTGCAGCTGGAGCGCGTACTTGAAGGCAGCGTTTGCGGACGGGGAAAAATCCGTTGGCACTAATATCTTCTTTAATCCAACGCGGGCAGCGTCGGAGCGAGTCGCTTCCATCTGGGTTTGCATGAATGTATCCTGACTCCGCGGCTTCCATCGCGCTCACCCGCGTTTGTTAAACCCTGTGCGTTTCTTGGCCTGCCATTTCTTCCCGTTGGACGTCTCGCCGCCTTGAATCTTGGGCCTCGTTCCGTAGGCTCACGGATGGATCAAGCCGACGCCGGTCTTCTCGAAAAGCCACCTGCCACGAGGCCGCCAAAACAGACGAAGACACCGGAGAACGATCAGTTCGATGCCTTCGCACGCCGGCATATCGGATCCGACTCGGTCGAGATCGCCGAGATGCTTCAGGTGGTTGGTTTCAAGAGCCTGGACGCGTTGATCGACGCCACCGTTCCGCCAAACATCCGGCTCCATCAACCGCTCGATTTGCCCGCGGCGGCAACCGAGGCCGAGGCCCTCACCGAGCTACGCGCGATTTCCAGGAAGAACAAAGTCTCGCGCTCCTACATCGGCGCCGGCTACTCCGATTGCCTCACCCCGCCAGTGATTCAGCGAAACATCCTCGAGAATCCCGGCTGGTACACGGCTTACACGCCGTATCAGGCCGAGATCGCGCAGGGGCGACTGGAAGCGCTCGTCAATTTCCAGACGATGATCACCGACCTGACCGCGCTCGACATCGCCAACGCCTCGATGCTCGACGAAGCCACCGCGGCGGCCGAAGCAATGACGCTTTGCCGCGCCGCGGTCGCCGGTGCTTCCGGCTCGTTTCTTCGTCTCGGAAGAATGCCATCCGCAGACCATCGCCGTCGTGCAAACGCGCGCGAAGCCGCTCGGCATTCGCGTGATCGTCGGCAATCACCGCACGTTTGATTTCAAGGAAGCGGTTTTCGGCGTCCTCCTGCAATATCCCGCGACCGGCGGCGCGATTTACGACTACGAAGAGTTCATCAAGCGCGCACACGCCGCCGGCGCGCTCGCGATCGTCGCCGCCGACATTCTCGCGCTGACTTTGCTGCGACCGCCGGGCGAATTCGGAGCGGATGTGGCCGTCGGCAGCACGCAACGCTTCGGCGTTCCGCTCGGCGCCGGCGGACCGCACGCGGCCTATTTCGCGACCCGCGATGCATACAAACGGCACATGCCCGGACGACTGGTGGGCGTCTCGCATGATGCGGCCGGCCGACCCGGCTACCGTCTCGCGCTCCAGACCCGCGAGCAGCACATCCGGCGCGACAAGGCGACGAGTAACATCTGCACCGCGCAGGTGCTCCTGGCGGTGATCGCTTCGATGTACGCCGTTTATCACGGACCGCGCGGGCTGCGCGAAATCGCGGAGCGAGTGCACGACATGGCCGCGAGGCTGGCGGCTGCGATTGCAGGAAATCGGACTCGAGATCGCGCACGAAGATTTCTTCGACACGCTAAGCGTCGACCTGGGCGATGCCTCCGCCCGCGACCTGGTGGAGCGCGCGCAACACGCCGGCTGCAATCTGCGCATGCTCGGCGAACACGCGGTCGGCATTTCAGTCGACGAAACGACCACGGAACGCGATCTCGAAACTCTCCTCTCGATTTTCCGCGGCGACTCGGCGCGCGATTACGTCCGCGCCGGCGCTCGATCCCTCCGCGTTCCGCATTCCGCATTCCGCGCTCCGCGATTCCAGTTTTCTCACCCACCCCGTCTTCAACACCCACCACACCGAGACGGAAATGCTGCGCTATCTCCGCCGGCTGGAGTCGCGCGACCTTTCACTCACGACCTCGATGATCCCGCTCGGCTCCTGCACGATGAAGCTGAACGCGACCGCGGAGATGTTCCCGATCACGTGGCCGGAGTTCGCCAAACTCCATCCGTTTGCGCCCAGCGAGCAGATGCTCGGCTACCGCGAGATGTGCGAGCAACTCGAAGAGTGGCTCGCGGAGATCACCGGCTTCGCTGCCGTCTCGCTCCAGCCGAATGCCGGCTCGCAAGGTGAATACGCGGGGTTGCTCGCGATTCACGAATATCACGCTTCGCGCGGCGAAGGTCATCGCAAGATCTGTCTCATCCCGCAATCGGCGCACGGGACGAACCCGGCGAGCGCGGTCATGGCCGGTTTCAAAGTCGTGCCGGTCACGACATTGAAAGATGGCGACATCGATCTCGCCGATCTGCGCGCCAAGGCGGATCAGCACAAAGACGATCTCGGCGCGCTCATGGTGACCTATCCGTCCACGCACGGCGTTTTCGAAACCACCATCCGCGAGATCTGCGAAGTGGTGCACGCGCATGGCGGTCAGGTTTACATGGACGGCGCGAACATGAACGCGCAGGTCGGCCTCTGCCGGCCGGGCGATATCGGCGCGGATGTTTGCCACCTGAATCTGCACAAGACCTTTTGCATTCCGCACGGCGGCGGCGGCCCGGGCATGGGACCGATCGGCGTCGCCGCGCATCTCGCGCCATTTCTGCCCGGAATCCATCGTCGATCACGTGCTCGTCATTCTCGCATCGAAGTCGGTCAAGCCGAACGCACGAACGTCGCGACCGGCCCCGTTTCCGCCGCTCCTTACGGCAGCGCGAGCATCCTCGCCATTTCATGGATGTACATCCGCATGATGGGCCCGGCATGGACTGACCGAGGCGACGAAGGTTGCGATCCTGAACGCCAACTACATCGCCAAACGGCTCGATGGTTATTTCCCCGTTCTCTACAAAGGGAATGGCGGACTCGTGGCGCACGAATGCATCGTCGATTTGCGCCAATTCAAGAGCGCCGGGGTCGAGGTCGAAGACGTCGCCAAGCGCCTGATGGATTACGGCTTTCACGCGCCGACGGTTTCGTTCCCGGTCGCGGGCACGATGATGATCGAGCCGACCGAGAGCGAAGCGAAAGCGGAACTCGACCGCTTCTGCGACGCCATGATCCTCATCCACGCCGAGATCCAGGAAGTGGTCTCGGGAAAGGCGGATCGCAAGAACAACGTCTTGAAGAATGCGCCGCACACCGCCGCTCCAGACCACCGCCGACAATTGGGATCGACCTTACTCCCGCGAGCAGGCCGCTTTCCCGGCGCCCTGGACGCGCGAGGCCAAATTTTGGCCGGCGGTCGCCCGGATCGACAACGTTTACGGCGATCGCAATCTCTTCTGCTCGTGTGTCCCGATGGAGGGACTGCCCGAGTAGTCGTCAAAGCAGGATTGTCGCGAGAACTTTTCATGACGTGAACAACGCGCGACTTTCGCGGCGTCAACGTCGTCGCTGCGCGGTCACCGCTCGCGACTTGCGGCGTTAGGCGATTTGGCGCTTGTTCCTTACGTGATTCCGCCAGACCACGTCTTCACCCTCGGGGTTGAGGAAGAATTCCAGATCGTTGATCCCGAAACGCGGGAACTGAAATCGCACATCCAGCAGATCCTCGGCGACGGCAAGGTCGTCATGCAGGAGAGGATCAAGCCGGAGATGCACCAGTCGGTGGTCGAAACCGGCACCGACATCTGTCGCACGGCTTCGGAGGCGCGGGAGCAGGTCGTCCGCCTGCGGAGCGAGCTGGCCGAGCTGGCCGCGCGGGGCGGAACCAAGTTTGCTTCCGCCGGCACGCATCCGTTTTCGCATTGGCACGATCAACGGATCACCGAGGGCGAGCGTTACGAGACGATCGTGAAGGACATGCAGCAGGTCGCGCGCGCCAACCTCATCTTTGGCCTCCATGTGCATGTCGGAATTCCGAACCGGGAAAGCGCGATCCATGTCATGAACCAGGCGCGCTACTTCCTGCCCCACATTTATGCGCTCTCCTGCAATTCGCCTTTTTGGGTCGGAAGAAATACCGGCTTCAAAGGCTATCGCCTGAAAGTCTTCGAGCGCTTTCCGCGCACCGGCATTCCAGACGCGTTCGAAGGCCTCTCCGAGTACGAGGATTACTGCAAGCTGCTCGTGCGCACGAACTGCGTCGATAACGCCAAAAAGATTTGGTGGGACATCCGGCTCCACCCGTTTTTCGACACCCTCGAGGTCCGCGTCTGTGATGCGCAGTCGCGCGTGGATGACACCATCGCGCTCGCCGCGGTCATCCAGGCGATCATCGTGAAGCTGCACAAATTGCAGCAGCAGAATCTCAGCTTCCGGATTTATCGGCGGCGCTTGATCGACGAAAACCGCTGGCGCGCCGCGCGCTACGGACTCGACGGCAAGCTGATCGACTTCGGCCGCGAACAGGAACTGGACGCGCGGGTTTTGCTCAACGAGATGCTGGAGTTCATCGGCGTGGAGATGCAGGAGCTGGGCAGCCAAAGGGAACTGGCGCACGTCGAGCGCATTCTCCGTGAAGGCACTGGCGCCGATCGACAGCTCGAAGTGTGGGCGCGGACCCGCGACATGCGCGCGGTGGTTGATCACATCGTGCGGGAAACCTACGAGGGGCTCACGGTGGCGGAGCCAGGAACGGCCACGGCGCGTAGGCACTGCCCGTGCCAGGCTAAAGCTCGCCGAGGTGTCGGCGCAGGACCTCTTCGAGTTTGCGCGGGTGCGCGATCGTGATGGTCTTGCCGGAGACGCGCAGCAAACCCTGATCGCGGAATTTGGCCAGCGTGCGTGAAAGCGTTTCGCTGGTCGTCCCCATCTCCGCGGCCAGCACCCGCTTGGTGCGATCAAGCTGAATCACCGCGGGACGATTCGCGAGCGGACGCGGGCAGCGCTTCAAGAGCCAGTTCGCCAGCCGTGTTTCCATGTCTTTCAGCATCAAGTCATCGAGCAAACCGATCAGCACCCGCAGATGCTGGCTCATCGAACCGAGCATGCGCAACGCGAGCTCCGGCCGGCCGCGCAACAGTTCAACGAAGTCGCGCTTGGGAATCAGCAGGACGGTGCTCTCCTCAGTGGCGCGCGCATCAGCCGGATAGCCCCGCTCGACCGCGAGCGTGGCTTCAGCAAATGATTCCACCGGACGGAAGAGTTGGATCACCTGCTCCTTCCCCGCCGCGCTGACGCGATGCACGTTGATCCCGCCCCGTTGCACGATGTAAAAACCCTCGGACGCCGCGCCCTCGCGAAAGAGATACTCGCCTTTGCTGAGGTGCTTCGGAATTGCGAAGCTCGCGATCGCCTCGATATCGGCGGATGGCAGACCGACGAACAACTGGCAGCTTCGCAATGTGTTTTCGGTTATCGCCTGCCTGAATTTGCCCGGCTCGATCGCCATGGCCGAAGGGTAGCCGCGAGCTTTTCAGAGTCGCGCAAAAAAACGCCTGCCTTCCATTTCATGCGCCGGCGGAAGGCGATGGCGCACGCACCACTCGCATCGCACATTCAGGAGGAGATGCTTTTCACCGAAGACGCTGGCGCCAGGAAAAACGATGACGACTGATCAAGCGCCCGCCGCCGCGCCGGCGCCATCGGCGGTCGACTGCTGCGAAGAACCGTTTCGTCTCTTCTTTCCGCTCGGCGCATTTCTCGGCCTGCTCGGTGTTTCGCTCTGGCCGCTCTATTACGCCGGCGTTTTCGTCGAATACCCTTCCATCTCGCACGCGCGGCTGATGATCGAAGGCTTCATGACTTCTTTCATCATTGGCTTTCTCGGGACCGCCGGACCGCGGATCACGTCGGCGCGGCATTTCTCGCGCCGCGAATTGGTTCGTCTTGTTCACGCTCGTCATCCTCCCCGCTGGTCTTCACTTCGGCGGGGCCCATCGCGCGGGAGATTTTCTTTTCGTTCTGGCTCTCGGCGTCTTCGCCTTCGTCCTCGGAAAAAGATTTGTGCAACGCGCTGATTCGCCGCCGCCGAATTTCGTGCTCGTCGGATTAGGGCTGCTCAATGGAATCATCGGAGCGCTGCTCCTCGCCCTTTTCGGCCACGAGCTTTATTCCCTGCCCTACCGCCTCGGCGCGAATTTCCTCGAGCAGGGCTTCGTTCTCTTTCCCATCCTCGGCGTCGGTCCGTTCCTGCTCGCGCGCCTGCTCGATATTCCGCGCTCCGATGATCTGCCCGAATCGCGTCTCCTCCCGCCGGGTTGGAGGTCGCGGGCCGCGTTCGCCCTTCTCATCGGCCTAACGATCGACGCCACATTCGTCATCGAAGCCTTCGGCCCGTCCGCATTCGCCGCATGGCTGCGGACCGCGGTGATCCTGGTTTACCTCGTCGCGCGTCTGCCGCGCCGCGGAAGCAGTTTCCTCGGCAACAGTCTGCGCGCGGGCATGGTCGCGCTCGTCATCGGAATGGCGGTCGAAGCGCTCTGGCCGCAGTACCGCATCGCTGCGGTTCACATCGTCTTCATCAGCGGATTCAGCTTCATTGTTTTGACCGTGGCCATCCGCGTGGTTTTCGGACACAGCGGAAACGCGCATCTCTTCGCAAAGCGGCTGCCATTCTTCATCGTGGTGGCGGTGCTGCTCTTCCTCGCCATGCTCTCGCGCTACGAGGCCGATCTTACGCTCACTTCGCGCACCGCCCATCTGGTCGCAGCCGCGCTCTGCTGGCTCGGCGGGACCGTGATCTGGATGGTGAAAGTGCTCCCGAAAGTGAGAATCGCCGATCGCGAGGAATGAAGAGCCTCTTCTCGCGTCTGACGGTTCTCTCGCCAGAAGTTAACCGACCAGCCGCCACCCGGCTGATGCTGGGCACTGGAGCGGAACCCTTCGCTGTTCAATTTTTCGATCAAGGGCGAAGGCAGGAACGGCGCGATCACGGTCAATCCTTCGCCGTCGCGGAGCGCGTCAACGCGCGACCGAATCATCGCGAAAGGCTCGGTCCCTTTGGCAATGAGCGGACGCACATCCAGCTTCTTGAATTGAATGGGCGTGCTCGAACTCATTAGTCCTCCCAACGCGCAAGATGGCGGGCCGTGGCGCCGAGCAGAAGGGACATCCAGACCGGGCAAAGGAGGCTGAACCACAGACCGGCATGGGCGAGCCACCACGCGGCCAGCGGAGTTTTGTTCGCCGCTTCGGCGGGAATCTGTTCCATCGCGAAGAGCGCCTGAATGCGAAACGCGTCGAGCGGATTCAACATCAGCAGCGAGACCCAGATGTCCGGCACCTTCTGCAGGATCGGCCACTGCGCGCCGAAGAGGGCCACGAGATCGAAGCCAACGAGCAGAAAGAGCCACGTCGCGACTGCGATGATCAGGCCTTGGACGCGTTCGCGCGCGAGGAATCCGGCAGTTAATCCCAAAGCAACGAACACGGCGGTCAGTTCGAGCGTGAAGCAATAAAGCTGCACGAGCTGCAGCGAGCGCGCGGTCGTGAAGAGCGTGGGCACGAACAAGCAGCACCAGCGCGGTCGCGAAGATGAGCGTGAGCGCGAGAAATTTCCCGAGGAGCAACGCGCTCCGCGGCACCGGCTGCGAAAAGAGCAGTGGCCATTCGCGGCTTTCCGCCCGCGCGCTGTTCACCCCGAGCAGAAGCGCGAAGAGCGAGACGCAGTACAACGAGAGCTGAAGGAGGAACAGATTGGCGGCGCTCGCTTCCTCCGCAAAGGCGATGGCCGCGAATCCACCACCGAGGGCGATCACGCAAAAGACCTGGAAGTAACGGCTCGAAACCGACCCGCGCACTTCGCGCAGGAGAACGGCGCGGAGCGGGGCGGGATTAAACGGCAACGGCAGGGCGGTATTCATCGGCGGGGTGGGCAAGAATGCGCAGCCGGGCGGGTCGTTCGTTCTCATCGTCGAAATTGTGCGGCAGATCGTTCGGATCGATTTCGCGTTCGATCCGTCCTTCGCGGCAGAGCAGGCAGCGATCGGCGACGCCGTTCCATTCCGCGATCAGATGCGTGGTCACGAGAATCGCGTGGCCACGCGCGGTCTTCTCCCGCAGGATCTCCTGCAAGCGCGTGCGCCAGCCGGGATCGAGACTCAAGCCCGGCTCATCGAGCAGGAGGACGGGAGCATCCGCGAGGAGGAGCAAGGCCAGTCCAAGGCGTTGCCGCATTCCGCCGGAAAGTGCGCCGGTTCGTTCGTTAGCCGATTCCATCAGGCCAACCTGCTCGAGCACGGTCGCGCAACGCGAGGCCTCGACGCCGCGGATGCGCGCGTAAAACTTCAGGATCTCCGCGCAGGTGAGCCGCGGATGAAACTGCGGGTTTTGCGGCAGGTAGGAGAGCGATCCCTGCGCGAGCAGCCGGTCCCGAGAAATGTCGTGTCCGCAGATCGAGGCGCTGCCGGCGTCAGCACGCGCCAGGCCGGCAAGGATTTTCATCGTGGTGCTTTTCCCCGCGCCGTTTGCACCCACAAGCAGCGTGAGTTCGCCCGGCGCCACGCGCAGCGACATGCCCTGCAAGACCGCTTTGCAGCCATAGGCCTTTTGCAAATTCGCCGCGTCGATCATTTCGTTAGGCGCTGCGCCGCGCGTTGCGCGCGAACGTTCCAGAATCGACTCGTTAGGGGCGAAGGATCGTCAATTGAACTCAGCCCGGGCAGCGCCGCGCGTTCTTGCGCAAAGCGCAGGAGCTTGACCGCCGGGCTGTCGGAGAGAAATGCGACCGCCGGAAAATCTCGCCGCAGAATTCCAAACAGGTCGAGCTCGCGATGCGGCAGATCGTTCACCCCATCGTGGTCGAGATCGAACTCCGTGACGCCGTCCCATCGATTGCCCACGCCGTTGACCGCCCATTTGTCGCCGCTGCCGGTCGAGCCCCCGGTCTCGACCGGGTGCAGATTGCGCGCGAAAACATTTTCGGTGAAGCGATTGTCGTCCGAGTTCGAGCCGAATTTCAGGCCGATGTAATTTTGGGTGACGCGATTGCCGACGATGCGGTTGCCGTTGCACTGATTGAACGACAGGCCGACGGCATTTTGGGTGATTTCGTTTTGCTCGAGGACGCTGTTATCGGTCGATTGAAAGATGAGGCCGTAGGCGCGCAGGCCGCGGTTGTTGACGAAATGATTGTTCCGCACGGTGAGTCCGCGGGAGAACATGACCGCGCCGCCGGCGGCGTTTTCGGTGAAGGTGTTGTTCACGAAAACGTTGTCGTTGGAATACATGTAGTGCAGTCCGTAGCGCACGTGATGAATCAGGTTGTTCTCGACGCGTGAGTTGTTCGTGAAGGAGAAGTAAATGCCGTCGCGCGCTTCGCTGATCTCGTTGCCGACAATCAGGTTGCCTTCGCAATTCCATTGGTGAATGCCGTTGCCGCGGCGATTTGAAACGAGCGTGGTGTCGCAGTTTTCCGCGCTCTGGCCGATGCCTTTTTCGATCGGCTCGCTCGATGCCGCGATGGTCGTCTTGCCCGCGATGTGGTTTCCGATGACGCGGGCGTGGCGAACTTTCTTGAGGTAAATGCCGTGCAGCGACTCCGCGATTTCGTTGTTCTCGATGGTGGCGTCGTTGCCGGTGACAAAAATGCCGGCGTCGTCCTCCATGAGGTTGAGGCCGGAGTTGGTCACGCGAAGACCGCGCAGGGTGACGCCATCCGCGGCGATCTGGATGGTCTTGCCTTTGCCGTTGCCGCGGATTTCGGCGTCGCGATTGCCGAGCAGCGTCAGCGGTTTGTTGAGCACGATGGGGCCGTCATAGACACCAGCCTCGAGCGTGATCGTCTCGTTAGGCGCGGCGGAGTCGATGCGCTCCTGCAAGCTTGCGGCACGCGCATCGATCACGAGCACGATCACGAGCAGGAGCACGAGTTTCTTCATGACGCTTGCTCCTTTCGCGAGAGCCAGCCGGCGATGACGATGAGCAAGACCGAGAAGGTGAGCAGATAGGCGCCGAGCTGCGGGAAGCTGTATTCGCGGAAGTTCGCGATCTGTTTCACCCCGATGAGCAAAGGCGTGAAGGGCTTGATCCTCATCGGCGCGTGCGGGTCCAGGTTGTGCCCGTATTGGTAAAGCCGATACCAGAAGGAGCCGATCGAGAAGGTGCCGAAGTAGCAATAGACGGCGAAGAGATCGACCAGGTTGCCCATCTGACCGAAGACGACGGCGCGCAAGATCATGAGCATGATCAGTCCGAAGACGAACGGCATCCAGCGCATCTCGAGGAAGTCCGCCTGCTCGATCGCTTTCATCCCGATGTAGTGATTGAGATTGTTGATCTCGGCGAGATGCTGGCCGTTCAAACCGCCGCCCTCGATCTTGTAGCTATAGATGTAGAGATCGAGCCCGTCGGAATATTGCGGCGCGACGAGATGCATCTTCCAGAGGGGAAAGAAGAGCGCGGTCGCGATGCTGACCGCCGCGGCGAGCAAGAGCAGGCGCGACGCGAGGTTGAGCGGCTTCGCGAGAAAACGCGGTTCGCGGCGGAGCAGGTTGGCGAATTTCTTAAACATCGGAAGCGAGGAAGCAGAGCTGGAGCGAGCCAACAACTCCAGCCCTGCATTCGTTAGGCCATTATTGTCCGCCGCCGGAGGTTGCGCCGCTTGTGGCCGGCATCGGATCGCCGGCGTTATGCACGACAAGGTAGCCCTGCATTTCCTGGTGCAGCGCGGAGCAGAAGTTCGTGCAGTAGAACGGGAACACGCCCGGCTTCGTTAGCTTAATCTTAAAGGACTTCGTTTCGCCCGGGTCCATCACGAGATTGATGTTGTGCTCGATCAAACCAAAACCGTGAATCATGTCGCGCGTCTGCTCGACGTTCGTGACATGGACGGAGAGTTCGTCGCCGACCTGCGCGTCGATCCGGTCCGGATAAAACCGGCTGCGGATCGCGAGCACTTTCGCTTCGACTGACGTGCCGGTGCGGGTCACGCCAGTCTGCGCTTTATCCCAGACCGCGTTCGGATCCTTGTTCTCGGCCTTCGGATAAACTTCCGCCGGCTGGATCTCGCTCACTTTCAGAATCTGCGCGAAGTGCGGTTCTGGTTCGGTGTAAGCCTCGGCCACCATCTTCATCTTCGGCCCGCTGATGTCGATGAGCTGGCTCGACTCCGGTTGCGACGGCCCGACGTTGACGTGCCGGCCTGCGGAGAGCTTGTTCATCGCCACGAGCCACTTCCCGTAGGGATGCGCCGTGTCGCTGCCCGCGACGACGAGATGGCCGGTGCTGAAATGCGTCGGCATTTTGTCGAGGACGGTCTTGTTCATGTCTTTGCGCTCGTCGTCTGTCCACGGCGGCAGTTTCCATTTGGTGATGTTCGAGTCGATGAACATGGAGGTGTAGGCGTTGCCGAGTCCGTCGAATTGGGTGTGCAGCGGCCCAAGGCCGACCGGCACTTCACCTTCCACGACCGCTTCATATTTGATGATCGGGACGCCGCGGAAATCGCCGTCGAACGTCTTGTTGTTGATCGCGGCTTGCAGCTTCTCGAAGTTCACCACCGTCGTGGCTGGTTGCAGTTTTCCGCCGTAAACGACCCACTTGCCGCTCGGATCGGTGTCGACGCCGTGCGGCGATTTGCCGATCGGCAGGAAGTAAATGATGCCCGGCACCTTCGCCGGATCGAGCACCGGCACGCCCGCCATGTCCTGCGCTTTGCCGTCGGCGACGGCCTGCGCGGCCGCTTTCCAGTTAACGATCGCGCTGAAGTCGCGATCTTTCTGGGTCGCATTCACCTCGAGAAGGTCGTGGGCCATCTCGGTGTTGTAGCTCGTCCAAAAGGCCCAGCCGCTGCTCGGCCCCTTGCCGGTGGAGGCGAGGTCCCAATCGAACGGCGGCGTCAGGATTTGCCAGGCGACGCTCATTTCGCCGCTTTGAGGATCGACTTTGAGCGCGCTGACCATCCCGTTGAACTGCTCGGCGTAGTCATTGAGATCAGCCACGCGGCCTTTGGGCAGCGGAACGGAAAAGCGTGAGGCCACGAGCAGATACTCGGTGTTCTCGGTCACGAAGGACGAGCCATGGTTTCCGCTCGAATTCGGAATCGGGCCGAGGATCTGGTGCGTTTTGAAATCACGCAGATCGATCCGCGCCACGCGGTTGTTCGCGTTGTCGTTCACGAAGAGCCAGCGCCCGTCGTATTTCGACTGGGTCTGCGAGAGCGCGGGGTGATGCACGTCGCCCCAGGTGTAATCGCCCAGCATTTTTCTCGACTCGTCATCGAACCCGTAACCGGTCGCCGGATAGGGCGCGTAAACCGGGATGGTCGTGATGTGACGCATCGACGGAATGCCGGCGACGAAAACCTGCCCGGAATGGCCGCCGGAATAGAAGAGGTAATATTCATCCATTTCGCCCGGCGCGACGTAGGTGGCTTCCGCGTTCGCGGCCCGTTCGTTCTTCGCGGTGGTTGATTTCCCACAACTCGTTAGGCCGGCTGTCGCCAGCGCGAGCGCGATCCAATAGATTGGTTTGTTCATGTTGATTCTTCCATGTTGCTGGTCACTTACTTGACGGTCAGGAACCCCTTCGTGCCTTGCGAGTAATGGCCGGGGAAGGAGCAGAGATACAGGTATTGCCCGGGAACGTAGGGCGCGTTAAACGTCACCGTTTCGGTCTCGCCCGGCCCAAGCAGTTTCGAATGCGCGAGCACCTCCTTGGAACCCGGCGGCACGTAGTCGTGCGCTGCGTCCATGGAGGCGGCATCGAGGAATTTGGTTACGTTCTGCTCGTTCACCGTCTTATCGAGGAGAACAAAATTATGTCCCATGGAAAACTTCGGGGTCGTCCCGACGTTTTTGAACGTGACGACAATCTTCTGGCCCGGCGCGGCCTCGATCGCAGTCACGTCGAATCGCATTTTGTCGTCGGCCTGAATCGTCACTTCCTTTGGCGGGGCTTGCGGCGCGCGCGAACAAGCGGTGAGCGAGAAAAGCAGGGCGCTGCCGGCCAGGCTGAGGATTGAGAATGTTAGGTTAGGTTTGTTTCTCATATGTTTTAATCTGGGTTCAGTTGCGATCTGCTGTCTTGATGCAGATCAAGCTTCGTTAGGATTTCGTTCGTCATATTGAGGCTATGCTGAAGACGCACTCTCCGAAACTTGCAATTCGACGCCGCGAGAATTGCGGCGCTCGTCTGGCTGGCGCTGCTCGTTGCCGCCTGCCACAAGGAAGCAGAACCCGCGAGCGTGTCCGCTCAGCGCTACGAAGTGCGAGGTGTGGTCCGCGGGCTTCCGCCTGATCGCAGGACGATCGAGATCGAACATGAAAATATTCCCGGCTTCATGCCGCGGATGACGATGCCGTTCGCCGTCCGCGATGAAAAAGAGATCGCCGAGGCGAAGGTGGGCGACGCGGTTTCCTTTCGGCTAAATCTGACCGCACGAGATGCATGGATCGACCAGCTAAGGAAGGTAGATCCTGCGCAGGTGCATCTGCCTCCGGTAGCGGGCGCGACAACGCCACCGGCCGACACTTCATCAAGATTGCGCGAAGGCGATCCGATGCCGCCCTTCACGCTGATCAATCAGGACGGAGAGCGCGTCACCTTGGAGAGCTTTCGCGGCCGGCCCTTTGTGCTGACCTTTATTTTCACGCGTTGCCCGATTCCGAATTTCTGCCCGCGAATGTCGAATAATTTTGCGGAGCTACAGCGCGCGATCCGGGACGGTAACGGCAAGTTGGCGAAGGCGCGCCTGCTCAGTGTGACGCTCGATCCCGCGTTCGACACGCCGCAGATCTTGAAAGAATACGGCGCCAGTTTGCAGGCCGATCCGACGATTTGGACCCTGGCGACGGGCGCCGAAAGCGAGATCGACTCCATCACCCGCGCCTTCTCTGTTTATCGCCAGGCGGAAGGTGGAACCATATCCCACGGCCTCGCCACCGCCTTGATCGACGAGGACGGCAAGGTCGCCAAAATCTGGCGCGGCAATAGCTGGTCTCCGGAGGAAGTAGAGCGCGAGATCGCCGCGCACGAAGAGAACCTCGTTAGGAAATGACTGCCCAATCCTGCCTGCCTTGCCGTGGACCTATTTCCGCGTAATGCTGACCGCCTTCGCGCCATGCCGGATCAACTTTCCACTCAAACCGTCGACCCGGAATTGATCCCAGGCGCGCGCAATGCCATCCGCGATTGCCTGCGCCTTGAGCCGGACGAGCGGATCACGATCGTCACCGACGAAGAGACACAGGAGATCGCGGCCGCCTTGCAGGCTGAAGTCGAAGAAGATCGGCGCGGAATACGCCGCCTTCGTGCTCGAGAACTACGCGCCGCGTCCGCTCACCGGCATGCCGGAGATCATTCTCGAGGACCTGGCGACGTCCCAGGTGAGTATCTTCTGCGCGCAAACCCAGCGTGGTGAACTCGGCTCACGCATCCAGATGACCGCGGTCGTGAACAAGCACGGCCTCCGTCACGGCCACATGGTGAACATCAGCCGGCAGATCATGCTCGAAGGCATGCGCGCGGATTTCCTCGCGGTGGATGACCTCAGCCAGCGCCTGGTCGAGCGCGCGCGCAGGACGAAGAAAGTCACCGGCCGGACAGCCAACGGAACTGATTTCGTCGCCGAGCTTTCGCCCAAACTGAAGTGGCTCAAGACGAGCGGCATCATCACGAAGGAAAAATGGGGCAACCTGCCCGGCGGCGAGATTTTCACCTCGCCCTTCAACACCCACGGCATCTTCGTCGTCGATGGCGTGGTCGGTGATTACCTCTGCCAAAAGTACGGCGACATCGAGGCGACGCCGCTGACGATTGAGGTCGAGAACAACCGCATCCGCAATTTGCGGTGCGAGAACAAGGAGTTGCTCGAAGAGTTCCGCGCCTACACGAGCACGGACGAAAACAGCAACCGGGTCGGCGAGTTTGCCGTCGGCACGAACACCGCCTGCACCCGCGTGATCGGCAACATTTTGCAGGACGAAAAGATTCCCGGCATCCACATCGCCTTCGGTCATCCCTACGCGGAACACACCGGACAAAATTGGGTTTCGACGACGCACATCGATTGCGTGGGCCGCAACTTCGACATCTGGTTCGATGGCGACCAGGTGATGGAACGCGGGACGTTTCTGATCTAGGAAACGTGATCGCCGGTTCCGGGTAGCGCGCGCGTCTCGCGTGCTGGTCGTTGCGTCCCGCGACGACGAACTTTTTGCCTGCCTGTAATCATCCCGCCGAGTCCGCGAACGCGAGGACGCATTCGCCAGCACGCGAGACGCGCGCGCTACCCGGAGAGACCGTTCACAATCTCGCGGACTAACCCCGGTCCGCGGTAGATGTAACCGGTGTAGACCTGCACGAGCGCGCGCCGGCATCGAATTTTTCGCGCGCCGTTTGCGCGTCATCAATTCCGCCGACGGCGATGATCGGAAGCCTGGCTGCGCTCGCGAATCAGGCGCACGAAGGCGGTGGATTTTTCGCGCAACGGCCTTCCGCTGAGCCCGCCGGCCTGATCCGCGCGCCGCCGGAATCGCGGAGTGATCGAGCGTGGTGTTGGTGGCGATGATTCCGGCAATCTCATTTTGCTTCGCAGACCGCGATGATCTCTTCGAGGCCGGGCCGTGCGAGATCGGGTGCGATCTTTAAGAAGCACGGGTTTTCGCGCTCCCTGGTTTTCCGCGCGGATCGCCCGCAGCAATTTCATCAGCGCCTCTTCCTGCTGCAGGTCGCGCAGGCCCGGCGTGTTCGGCGAGCTGACGTTGAGCACGATGTAATCGGCGAATTCGCGCAGTCGCCGAAAGGAGTAGAGGTAATCCTCGACCGCATCTTCGAGCGGCGTCGCTTTCGATTTTCCGATGTTGATGCCGATCGGAATTCGCGGCCAGCCCCGCTCGTCGCGCAATCTTCGCCAGCCGCTCCGCAACGACATCCGCGCCGTCGTTGTTGAAGCCGAGCCGATTGATGAGCGCCTCCTGCGCGGGATAACGAAAGATGCGCGGCCGCGGATTTCCCGGCTGCGGCCTGCGCGGTGACGGTGCCGATTTCGACGAAACCGAAACCGAGCGCCTCCCATGCCGGAAGCGCGACGCCGTTCTTGTCGAAGCCGGCCGCGAGACCGACCGGATTCGGAAAGTTCATGCCGAAGACCGTCGTCGGCTTCGGCGGCGGCTGAAACGTGCGCAAGAGCGCGCCGGCGAGCGCGCCGCGGCGCAGAACGCCGAGCGCAAGATGATGCGCGGTCTCGGGATCGAGCGAGAAAAGCAGTGGCCTAACGAATCGTTCGTAAGGCTCGAGCCGCTTCATTTGCCGATGCAGAAATTGGCGAAGAGCGAATCGAGGATCGGTCGTCGCTCTCCACGGCCGATCACTTCGCCGACCGCATTGCAACGCGTCGCGGAGATCGACCGCCGCAATACTCCGGCGAGGGTTCTCCGCCAGAAGCTCGCATCCGCGCGCTCGACAGGATTCGAGCGCGCGCCGCAGGCAATCGCGATGGCGGGCGTTGATCGCGACCGCGCTTTCGCGCGCCGATGTGATTTCCGCCAATCCGCGCGAGAATTTCCTCTTCGAGTCCGACGAGGCCGTCCTCCAGTCACGCACGAAATCCGCAGCGCGTCGCAGCCTTTCCAGTCGGCATGCTCCGGCAGATCGCTCTTGTTCAGGAGCAGGATCTCGGAGCTGCCGCGGCGTTCCGAATTCCTCCGGCTTCGGCACGCTCGCCATCGACCACGTGCAGGAGGAGATCCGCCGCTCCGAGCGATTTCTCCGTGCGCGCGATCCCGGCTCGTTCGAGCTCATCATTCGATTCGCGCAGCCCGGCCGTGTCGAGCAAGCGAAGCGGAATGCCGCGCAGGTTGATCACTTCTTCGATCGTGTCGCGCGTCGTTCCGGGAATATGACTGACGATCGCGCGATCGAAACCGAGCAGGCGATTGAGCAGACTCGATTTCCCGGCGTTGGTCGCGCCGTAGATGACGACGCGCACGCCTTCGCGCAGGATGCGTCCTGATCCGCGGTCGCGAGCAGCGCCGCGATGCTTTCCTGCGCGCGCGTCAAGCCGGGCGCGAAGCTGCGTCGCCTTCATCCGGCGCGATGTTCTTCCTCGGGAAAATCAATCGACGCTTCGACGTGCGCGAGCAGCTCGATCAGGTCGTCGCGAATCTTGCGAATCGCTGCGCCGAGCCGGCCTTCGAGTTGTTCGGTGGCGGAGCGCAGGGCGAGATCGGTTTGCGCGCGAATCAGATCGATGACGGCTTCCGCCTGCGTCAGATCCATCTTGCCGTTCAGGAAGGCGCGTTCGGTGAATTCGCCGCGCTCGCGCCGCGCGCGCGCCCGCGCGCAGACAGGCCTCCAGGACGCGCGCGGTCACGAGCACGCCGCCGTGGCAACTGATCTCGACCAGATCTTCGCCGGTGTAACTGTGCGGCGCGCGATGCACCGAGAGCATCACCTGATCGACGACGCGGTCGTCCTCGACGATCTTCGCCGAGGTGCTGCACGTGCGATGGGAACTCGGACGGCTTTTGCTTCCCGCGAAAAACGCGATCCGCGATCGCAATCGCTTCCGGTCCCGAAATGCGGATCAACGCGATCGCGCCTTCGCCCGGCGGACGTGGAGATCGCGGCGATGGTTTCGCCGACCGGCGCGTCCAACTGATCGTGCGCGGTCAATTCTTGCTCAGCACTTCGCGCAACGCGGCGATGCATTCGCGATTTTGCTCCATCGTGCCGATCGAAATGCGGACCCACTCGGGCAGATTGTAACCTTTCAGAGCGCGCACGATGATCCGCCGCTGCGAGCAGTTGCTGAAAAACGGCGGCGCCGTCGCCGACCTTCACGAGGACAAAATTCGCCGCGCTCGGCACGAACGGGAGATTCATCGCCGCGAATTCCTCCTGGAAATAGGCGCGGCCTTCATCGGTCAGGCGCTTCGTTTCCGCCTGATGTTCTTCGTCCTGCAAGCGCGGCCAGCGCGGCGGCTTGCGCGATTCCGTTGGTGTTGAATGGCTGTCGCGTTTTTTGCAGAACCTGGATCAACTCCGGCCGCGCGATGCCGTAGCCGATGCGCAGACTGGCCAGCCCCTGGATCTTCGAAAAGGTGCGCAGGACGATGACGTTTCGTCCTTCGCGCACGAAGCGAAGCGTGTCGGGCGGATCGTCGACGTACTCGAAATAGGCCTCGTCGAAGACGACAACGATATCGCTCCGGCACGCCGCGACAAAGCGGTCGATCTCGTCCTGCGTGAGCAAGCGTGCCGGTCGGGTTGTTCGGATTGGCGATGAAGATCAGACGCGTCCGCGGCGTGATCGCGGCGATCATGGCATCGAGATGATGCCGGAGATCGGGGCTCGGCACTTCGATCGTGTGCGCGCCGAAAACTGCCGCGATCAATTTGTAGGCGACAAAGGCATGCTCCGAAGTGATGACTTCGTCGCCGCGCTTGAGAAAGGCGTGGCCGAGAAATTCGATGCACTTCGTTCGAGCCGTTGCCGAGAATGATGTTCTCGCGCGCGAACCCGAGCTTCGCCGCCAGCGCTTCGCGCAAATAGATAACCGCCGCCATCCGGATAAAGATGCGCGTCCGGAATCGCCGCGCGCATCGCCGCGAGCGCTTTCGGCGACGGACCGAGCGGATTCTCGTTCGAGGCCAGCTTGATGATGCTCGCGGCGTCCGCGCCGAGTTCGCGCGCGGTTTCCTCGATCGGCTTGCCCGGTTCGTAGACCGCGAGGTCGCGCAGTTGCGGGTTGGCGTAGTCCCAGATCGAAGTCATTGCGCGCAGCTTAGACGGAATTCGCTTGGTCTAACCGCAGAGAACGCCGAGGTCGCGGAGACTGAACTCAGGAAAAAGATTTTCTGCGTTCTCTGCGTCCTCTGCGGTAAGTTCCGGCGCTATGAACAGCCTGCAGTTTCTCGCCGAGACGCCACATGTCTTCGGGATCGCAATTCACCCGTGGAAAATCGTCGGCCTGACGCGGAAGCCTCATTTTCGGCCTGCGCTTTCTCATTCAATGGATCGCCTCGGAACGCGCGCGCAAGAGCGTGATTCCATTCGGGTTTTGGGAATGCAGCGCGCTGGGTAGCTTGCTCATGCTGAGTTACTTCGCGATCTACCAGCGCGATTCGGTCGGCGTGCTCGAGCACCGCGATGCCGCTGCCGATTTACCTGCGGAATCTTTACTTCCGCTACACGCACCAGCATCCGAAACACGCCGGCACCGAACCGCGCCTGGGAGTAGCTCCGGCAATCCTGTCCAGATCTTGACCAGTCGCTGCAGCCTTGGATCGCGAGCAGGATCACGGTACGAGCTGTGACAGCCATGATCGACCCCGACAAAATCATTTACCTCGATAACAACGCCACGACGCGGCTCGATCCGGCGGTCGTCGAGGAGATGCTGCCGTTCCTGACCACCTATTACGGCAATCCCTCGAGCGGCTATCGGTTTGGCACACAGGTGCGCGCGGCGATCGATCTCGCGCGGACACGAGTGGCGACCTGCTCGGCTGCGTGCCGACCGAGATCGTCTTCACCAGCGGCGGCACGGAATCGAACAACACCGCGATCAACGCCGCCTTGCAAATCGACCCGCGACGGCAGCACATCGTCACCACTGCGGTCGAGCACAGCGCGGTCCGCAAGCATTGCGAGGATCTCGCGAAACGCGGCTGCGACGTCACGTTCCTCGGCGTCGACGAAGACGGGAATCTCGATCTCGCCGAACTGGAGAGCGCGATTCGGCCGGATACCGCGATCGTTTCCGTGATGTGGGCGAACAACGAAACCGGCGTGCTTTTTCCGGTCGAAGAGATTGCCGAGATCGCGCGCCGCAAAGGCGTGTGCTCTTTCACACCGATGCGGTGCAGGCGGTCGGCAAGATTCCGATGCGTCTGGCGGATTCGGCGATCAGCTTTCTCTCACTCTCCGCCCACAAACTTCATGGACCGAAAGGCGTCGGCGCGCTCTACGTCAATCGGCGGTCGGCCTTTCGCCCGACTGCTCTTTGGCGGCAGCCAGGAGAATGCACGGCGCGCCGGAACGGAAAACGTCGCCTCGATCGTGGCGCTCGGGAAGGCGGCGGAACTGGCGGCCGCCGCGATGAAAGATGAGCAAACGCGCGTGCGCGCGCTGCGCGATCGCTTCGAAGCAACGCTGCTCGCGAATGTGCCGGATACATTTGTGAATGGTGACTGCGAACGGCGTTTGCCGAATACTTCGAATCTCTCGTTTGCCGGCATTGACGCAGACGCCGCGCTGCTCATGCTCGATCAACAACACCTCTGTTGCTCGGCTGGTTCGGCTTGCCGCACCGGCTCGTTGGAAGCTTCGCATGTCCTGCGGGCGATGAATCTCGGTGAGGAACGGAACGCGCGGCAGCCTGCGCTTTTCCTTCGGCCGCTTCAATACGGAGGCCGAGATCGACAAAGCTCGTCGAGATTGTTCCGCGCGTGATCGCGAAACTGCGCGCGATGTCGCCTCGCCCAACGGCAGCGGTCGCGCTCTCCTAGACCTCAACCGCTCAGGTCGCCCGCCTCGCACCCTTGCCTTTCCGTTATGGCTCTCGCTCAACTGACCGACGAACAAACCCGCACCTGGACGCGCGAGCAGAAGGATCGCTGGTGGTTTGAGAATATCTATCGCGGCGATCTTCCGCAGCTGACCATTCGTTCCGGCGTGACCGGCTTCTTGTTAGGCGGCATTCTTTCGGCGACCAATCTCTACGTCGGCGGCAAAACCGGCGTGACCCTCGGCGTCGGTCTGACTTCGGTCATCCTCGCCTTCGCCATGTTCCGCCTGCTCGCGCGCATCGGGTTGGGAAAGGATTTCACCATTCTGGAAAACAACGCGATGCAATCGATCGCGACCGCGGCCGGTTACATGACCGTGCCGCTGATCTCGAGCCTCGCCGCCTACATGCTGGTGACGAACAAGATCGTGCCGTGGTGGCACATCGTTCTCTGGATGTCGGTCATGTCGATCATCGGCGTGCTGGTGGCGTTCCCGCTGAAGCGGCGTTTCATCAACGAAGATCAACTGCCGTTTCCCGGAAGGCCGCGCCTGCGGCGTGGTGCTCGACGCGCTTTATCACGGCGCGGCCGGGGAAGGAATTTACAAAGCCAAACTGCTCGGGATCACCGCCGGCTTGACCGGGCTTCTACCAATTTCTGGTCAGCGACGGATTGCAGACGGTTCGTCGCAGTTCAAACTTCTCCGCTTCGACAAGATGTCTTGGCTGGAAAGAGCCGTGGCATTTCCACGAGCGGATCGACGATTATTACTACCTGCTGGCGGCGAAGTACGAGCTCTGGATTCCGCGCATTCTCGGCACGGACTTTCGCACGCTCGGACTGCGGGTCGGCCTCGATGCGGCCATGCTCGGCGTCGGCGGACTGATGGGCATGCGCGTCGCGACCAGCGTGATGCTCGGCACGGCGGTGAATTTCTTCGTGCTTGCGCCAATCATGATCGCGCGCGGCGACATTGCGCCGCGGATCGCGCCGAACGGCGCCACCGTTCCGCTGAGTCGAGTCGAGATCGTCAATCAATGGTCTCTCTGGTGGGGCGTGACCATGATGGTGGTCGGCTCGTTAGTCGCGCTCGCCGGCAAGCCGGAGATTTTCACCAGCGCCTTCAAGAATCTGCGCGGAAAGAAAACGGCGCCAGGGCGCAGACGTCCTCGCCGGGATCGAGCTGCCACTCTGGATTTCGTACGTCGGCGTGCCGATTCTTCAGCCTGCTCGGAGTCTGGCTGACGCATCTCTTCTTCGGCGTGCCGATCGGGCTGGCGCTGCTTTCGCTGCCGCTCGTCTTCGTGCTCTCACCGTCATTTGCGTGAACTCGATGGCGCTCACTTCCTGGACGCCGACCGGCTCGCTGAGCAAGATCACGCAGTTCACGATCGGCGCGATCGATCGCACCAATCCCGCTTCGAATCTGATCACCGCCGGAATGACGGCCGAGGTCGCGTCGAATGCCGGCAACCTTCTCTCCGACATCAAGCCCGGCTACATGCTCGGCGCGAAACCGCGGCAGCAGGCCATCGGACATTTCATCGGAATTTTTTCCGGCGCCATCGCCGCGACGCCGCTCTTCTTTCTCCTCTTCCTCCCGCCGGCGGCGGATGGAACGCGCAGCCCGGCGACGATTGTCTCCGAGCAATTTCCCGATGCCGCGCGCGCTGCAATGGAAAGGCGTGGCGGATCTGATCGCGCGCGGAGTGAGCAGCCTGCCGCCTTCGGCGGTCATTTCGATGATCGTGGCGGCGCTCTTCGCCGCCTTCATCGAGATCATGACCATCATTCGCAAGAAACCGTTCCCGCTCTCCTCGGTCTCGATCGGGCTGGGCGTGATTCTGCCGCCGGATGCCTGTTTCGCGATGTGGCTCGGGGCGCTTTTTTTCTGGTGGCAGGAGCGCCGCTACCCACAGCCCGGCACGAAAGGCAATCGCCTCTGGGTGGAAGGCGCGGAGCCGATTTGCGCCGGCTTGATCAGCGGCGCCGCCTTGGTGGGCATCGCCAACGCGCTCGCCAATGTGCTTCTGGCGTAAGCAGTCCACCGAATGATTCCATCGACGCCATCGCAGCCGCGCATGCAGGTGGTCCGCGGCGACATCACCCAGCTTGCCGTCGATGCCATCGTCAATGCGGCCAACACCACGCTGCTCGGCGGTGGCGGGGTGGATGGCGCGATCCATCGCGCGGCGGGTCCGGAGCTGCTCGCGGCGTGCAGAACGCTCGGCGGCTGCGCGCCGGGAGAGGCCAAGATCACCGCGGGCTATCGATTGCCGGCGCGATTTGTCATTCACACAGTTGGGCCGATTTGGGCTGGCGGAGATCGCGATGAAGCAGAAACCCTCGCGCGTTGCTATCGCAATTCCCTCCGACTCGCCGCAGAGCACGGACTCAAGACCTTGGCCTTTCCCGCGATCAGCTGCGGCGCGTATGGCTATCCGATCGAGGAAGCGGCCGAGGTCGCGGTGGAGGTCACCGCGCACTTCTTGCGCGCGAACACGGCGATCGACCGGGTGGAGTTTGTCGTCACGAACGACGGCATTCACGCCGCGTATCGCGCTGCGCTGCGTGCGCTCTCGCCATGATGTCGCGGAGAGAGCTCCCGATCTTTGAACTCGAGAGCGCGATTGTTTCGTCCTTGCGCGAGCAACCGCGCTTGATCCTGCAGGCGCCGACCGGCTCCGGGAAATCAACCCAGGTTCCGCAGATCCTGCTCGATCACGGAATGCTCGGCGACCGGCGAAGTGGTCGTGCTGCAGCCGCGACGAATCGCGACGCGGCTGCTCGCCGCGCGCGTGGCCCACGAGCGCAGAGGCGAAGCTCGGGGACGAAGTCGGTTATCAAATCCGCTTCGAGAACGTTGTCTCGAAGCGCACGCGCATTCGCTTTGTCACCGAAGGCATTTTGCTGCGCCAGTTGATCCAGGATCCGAAGTTGCGCGGCGTCTCGGCGATTCTCTTCGATGAATTTCACGAGCGCCATCTTTACGGCGACATCACGCTCGCGCGCGCGCTGCAACTGCAGGAAACTGCGCGGCCCGATCTGAAGATCGTGGTCATGTCCGCCACGCTCGATACCGGACAGCTGGAAAAATATCTCGAGCCCTGTCGCCCTGTTGACCTCGACCGGTCGGCAGCATCCGGTCGCGATCGAGTATCTGGCGAAGCCGGTGCGCGCGGAACGATTACCCGATCTGGGATCTGGCCGCGGACGAACTGGCGCAACTCGCCTCCACGACCGAAGGCGACGTGCTCATCTTCATGCCGGGCAAATACGAGATCACGCGCACGATCTCCGCGATGCGCGCCTCGCGCGTGAGCGATCGATTTGTCGCGCTGCCGCTTTATGGCGAATTGCCGCCGGCGGAACAGGACGCCGCGCTCGCGCGTTACGACAAACGCAAAGCGATCATCGCCACGAACGTCGCGGAAACTTCGCTCACGATCGAAGGCGTGCGCGTGGTGATCGACAGCGGGCTGGCGCGAATCGCGCGGTTCGATCCGCGCCGCGGAATCAATACTTTGCTCATCGAAAAAATCAGCCGCGCGTCGGCGGATCAGCGCGCGGGCCGCGCCGGACGGACCGCGCCGGGCCGTTGTCTGCGGCTCTGGACGGAACGCGAACACTCCGAGCGCGCGGCGCAGGAACTGCCGGAAGTGAAGCGGCTCGACCTCGCCGAAGTCGTGCTCACGCTGAAGGCGAGCGGCATTGACGACATCGGCAAACTTTCGCTGGCTCGAGCCGCCGGAGCCGAGAGCGCTGGCGCGCGCGGAGCAGTTGCTCGCCGATCTCGGCGCGCTTGGCGCAAGACAAGATCACTCCGCTCGGCCAGCGCATGCTGCCGTTCCCGGTGCATCCGCGTTACGCGCGGATGCTGCTCGCCGCCGAAGAACATGGTTGCGTGCGCGCGATCGCGCTGATCGCGGCGGTCACCCAGGGACGCAGCCTGCTCCGCCGCGCGGAGGGCAAAGCAAGCGCGGGAAGATCGCGACGACTTGTTCGGTTCGGATGACGACTCCGATCTCTTCATCCTCATGCGCGCCTTTCGTTTCGCGGAGAAGAACAACTTCGATCCCCGGCGTTGCGCGCAGCTCTCGATCAACGCCGCCGCGGCGCGCGAGGCGGGGCAGCTTTGGGAACAGTTCCTCGCGCATCGCACGCGGAGAAGGCCTCGAGGTCGCAGAGCAGCGAAGCCAAGCCCGGCGCGATTCAGCGCTGCATCCTCGCCGGCTTTCCGGATCAGGTGGCGACGCGGCTGGACGTGGGGACGCTGCGTTGCGCGCTGGTGCACGGACGGCGCGGCGTGCTCGCGCGCGAGAGCGTGGTCCATCGCGCGACCTTGATCGTGGCGTCGGAGATTCGCGAAATCGAAAGCAGCGACAAGGAGCGCCAGGTGTTGCTGACGCTCGCCACGCGAATCGAGGAAAGCTGGCTGCGGGAACTTTTTCCCGAGGCATTTCAGGACAACGTCGAGGTCGCCTTCGATGCGGCGTCTGCGCCGCGTGATCGGCGTGCGCAAGACCACGTTTCACGATCTCGTCTTGCGCAGCGAAGCCGCGAAGGTTTCGCCGGAACAGGCCGCGGCGTTGCTCGCGCAAAGAAGTGGTCGCCGGCAACTGTCCGCTGAAGAACTGGGACAACGCGGTCGAACAATGGATCGTGCGGGTCAATTGCGTCGCCGCCTGGTTTCCGGAGCTGGCCATGCCGACAATCGGCGAGGCGGAGAAGCTTCTCATGATCGAGGAAATTTGCCGTGGTGCCATGAGCTACAAGGAGATCAAGGATCGCCCGGTCTGGCCGGCGGTGAAATCGTGGCTGACGACCCAACAACAGCAGCTCATCGAACAACTGGCGCCGGAGCGCATCGAGTTGCCGAATTCGCGGAAGGCGAAAATCACCTACCACGCTTCGTCGCCGCCCACGGTGGCCGCGCGCATCCAGGATCTTTACGGCGTGGCGCGGAACCTCACCATCGGGCGCGGCCGGGTGCCGCTCGTCATGCAGGTGCTGGCGCCAAATCATCGGCCGATCCAGATCACGAGCGATCTGGAGAGATTCTGGCGGGACGCTTACCCGAAGATCAAAAAAGAGCTGCAGCGGAAATATCCGAAACACGAGTGGCGCTGAAGGATGGGCGACACTCTGTCGCCCCAAGGCGAACTGGGACTGGCGACAAGAGTCGTCGCCTCTCCGGGGCGCGGCACAGTATTCGCTACTGGAGAGAAGCAGGTAACTGCTCTCCGTGAACATAGAAGTCATAGATGCGCTGCTCACAGCGATGATTCAAAGCGCCGCAGGTGTGTCCGATCTGCTTTTCGCGGTCGGCAAACCTCCGGTCGTGGAGCAGCACGGCACTCTGGAAGAATTTCCGATCGATACCCCGGACGGGATGCTCACCCTGGAGCACATCAAGATAATCTCGGAGCATCTGATGGGGGGCGAAGAGCGCCTGATCAACGATCTGGCGCGGCTGGGTTCGTGCGATTGCAGTTACCAACTCACCGACATCGCGCGGTTTCGCGTGAATATCTTCAAGCAGAACGGCCGCCAATCGATCGTCATGCGCAAGCTGCAGACGGTCATCCCGACCCTGGATGCCCTGGAGCTGCCGCCCATCTTCCGGGAGATGGTGAAGGAAAAAAACGGGATCATTTTTGTCACCGGCGCCACCGGCAGCGGCAAGACGACGACGCTGGCCGCGATGCTGAACGAATTGAATCTGACGCAACAGATTCACATCCTCACCCTGGAAGATCCGATCGAGTTCCTCCACCCGCACAAGCGCGCGCTCTTCAATCAGCGCGAGCTCGGCAAAGATTTCCCGGACTTCGCCAGCGGCCTGCGCGCGGCTTTGCGGCAGGCGCCGAAAGCCATCCTCGTGGGTGAGATTCGCGACCGCGCTACGATGGAGATCGCGATGACTGCGTCCGAGACGGGGCACATCGTCTTCACCACGATGCACACGATCAGCGCGGGCCAGACGATCAATCGCATCCTGGGCATGTTTGCGAAGGACGAGGAACAGCAGTTGAGGCAGCGCCTCGCGGACACGGTCCGCTACGTCGTCGGCCAGCGATTGGTGACGAAAGTGGGCGGCGGACGTTTGCTCGTGACCGAGATTATGGGAAGCAGTCTGCGCACGCGCGAATCGCTGCTTTACGGCGAATCGGAGAACCGGACTTTCCAGGAGATCATCGAGGCCGGAAGCTCGCTCGGCTGGCACAGTTTCGACCAGTCGCTCCTGGAAGCATTCAAAGCGGACCTGATCACGGACGAGACGGCGCTCATCTTTTGCGCCCACAAAAACAAGATGCGGCGCGACCTCGACATGCTGAAAAAACTGCGGGAGCAACTTTACGACGAGCCTTCCGGGCTGCGGTTGGACGTGCCGGAGATGGCGATGGCGACATAGGAGTAGCAAGGTGCAAGACATGGAAAAAGCGAACAACGTCCAAGACCTACCGGAGCACGGAGCCCGATCCCGCCAACGATCAGCAGGTTGACGAGATCATGGCGCAGCGAGCGTTCCGGGCGCGCTTGAATCACAGATTACGCACGCCGCTGAATGCGATTATTGGCTTCGCCGAACTCCTTGCTCTGCAAGCTGCGAGCGCTCGCGGCGAGCGCGACGTGCACCAAATCCTGACGTCCGCCCGCGAGATGCTCGGGATCATCGAGTGCGAACTGGGTGAACCCAAGGAACCGGCGCTGGCGCATGCATCCACTGGCACGTCGTCTTCAAACAATTGCGACGTGCTCTACGTGGAGGATGACATCGTGAATTTCAACCTCGTGGAGCGGATCCTGGAATACCGGCCGGGGCTCCGCCTGGCCCACGCGCCTTGCGGGCAAACAGGTCTGCAATTGGCTGAAACCCATCAGCCCAGGATGGTCCTCCTCGACCTGAATCTGCCGGACATGCCCGGCTCCGAAGTGCTGCGCCGCCTGCAGCAAGATCCGGCGACGGCTGGGATCCCGGTGGTGATCTTGAGTGCAAATGCGACTCCCAGTCAGATTGAACGGTTGCTTAGCGCCGGCGCGAGGAATTATCTGACGAAGCCGTTCGACATCGATCCGTTTCTCGCGGTGATCGATGAGTTCATGGCCCCCCCGAGAGATCCTACGCCCCACAACCTCGTGGTTCTGGGTGAGGCGCTCCCGGCAGCGTAAACGCGGCGAAAACCGACGTGCGTTTTGCGTTTGCAGAGACGCAAACGAAGGCCGACTTTCGAATTGACTATTATGATCAATCCGAATGGCGAAGATTTTACCAAGAACGATCCACTCACAGGCTCTGTGAAGCCGGGCGGAGAGCAAGTTTCCTCCGGGACGGCGTCGCGCTTTCAGGAGGTCTCCGGGAAAGCCACCGCAGTTGCGGGTGACACCTGGCGGCAGACGAAGCAGATGGCGGGGACGGCCCGGGAGCGGACCGAGTTTTTCCTGCGCGAGAATCCCGTGCCCACGGTGATCGGCGCGCTCGCGCTCGGTCTCGCGATTGGCCTGGCGATCCGTTACTCGTCCGAATCGGCTCGACGCGAACCGGAAGTGAAGTTGCCTCTCGGCAACGTGGACCTGAGTGTTCTCACGCTGCCGTTTCTCTGGCCATTCTTCAAATCGGTGCGGAACCGCTATGAAGATTCCGCCGACGTGGTCAAGGAAGGCGTCCGCGAGGGAGTCGATCGGCTCAGGAGCGTAGACGTAAATCAGTACGTGAAGCCACTGCGGAAGAAGTGGCGTTCCTGGACGAACTAAGGCGGGTGCGGATCGCTGGTTTGCTGCTGGCGCTGGCCTTGACCGCTTGCGGTTCCAAGCCGGTCAACATGGAACGCGAGGCCGCGCGCACGGCGAAAAAGGAGGACCGCGAAGCTGCGAAAGCGAAGCAGGCGGGCGCTTCCAACTGGGGCCATTACAGCGGTCCGATTGAGACGCGCTGGGAAGACGACGGCCTCAACATGGTCCTCCTCAACGAGCTGCGCTACACCGATCCTTATGGTGAAGTCTGGATCGCGCCGGCCGGCGCGCGCGTGAACGGTGCCTCCATCCCGCGCGCGTTCTGGGGCGTGATCGGCGGGCCGTTCGAGGGAAAATATCGCAATGCATCAGTGCTCCACGATGTCGCCTACACCGAGCAAACGCGCCCTTGGGAAGATGCTGATCGAATGTTCTATAACGCCATGCGCTGCAGCGGCGTGGGAGTGGTTACGGCGAAGACCATGTATTACGCATTGCGGCGTCACGGGCGGCATTGGAAACATCGGCAGGCGCTGCCGGTGGAGTCAGGCGCGCCTCGTCCAAGCGCGGTGAGCCCGGAAGAACTGGACGAAATCCAGCAATGGATAAGGACAAACGATCCTGACCTCGAGCAAATCAATACGCGGGCCGCAGGGAATCACTAGCCGCGCTCGCGGTCACCCTCTTAGCGCCACAAACAAGCCCTCGAAATCCGCCGCGAGAATTCCGTTTTCCTCGACCCGCACGCGCAGCGTGATTCTGGCTTTTCCGTTGTCGCGTAACCGTTCGCGGAAGACTGCAAGTTCGCTCGGCAGTGGTTCGACGCAAACGGCGCGAATGCTCTCGCGCACCGGTTGCAAGAAGCGGATGGAACTCGCGCCCACCACCACATGCACGGCCTCGTCTTTCAGGGCCAGCCAAAGAAAGCCATAACCGGCAAGCGTCGCCACCGCGTTGATGCTTCCGCCGAAGGCGGTGTGCAGGTGGTTGTAATTGAGCGCGACCGGCGCCTCGAGTGCGAAGCCATGCGCTTGATCGCTCACGACACGCAGGCCCATTGCGCGGGTGAGTGGGATGCGCTCGTGAAAGAATTTCTCGGCCGCGCGAAGTGCATCGTCTGTCGCAGCCAGAGTCATTTCTGGTCTCGGTTTTTCGACGCCTCCAGCAGAGCTTCCAACTCCCCTTTCCACAGGACCGCGATCGTGTGGCTGCCGTGTCCGCGCGTCTGCGCACTGAATGGAATCAAGACGGCGCGGCCATGGGGCACGCGCTTGATCTCGCGCTCCAGGATCCCGAGTTCTGGCGGATTGATCAGATCATCGGCAAAGTTGATCGCGACGAGCGGTGCCTGGATTTTTTCCAGTCGCCGGGCCGGGATCATAATCACGCGATGCCTCCAGCGCGTAGAGCACATCCGTGGCGTCGCCGGTCTTTTCGTAATCGCCGACAAACTTATCCAGCTCTTCATCCGTCTTCGCGAGCGTGGGTGATTGCTCCTGACGCAGAACTGGATTGCTGCTCATGAACCACAACATCTCCGCCGCCGTGCGCAGGCTGTGCGGTTGCTTTTCATATTCTCCGCCCTGCCATTCCGGATCGTGCCGGATCGCATCGATGATCATCCGGCGCCAGGCGCGATTCCGCCCGGAAATCTGCGTCGGCAAACTGGCGAGCGGCATGAGCGCATCCATGAAATCGGGATGCACTTCGCCCCAGAGCCAGGTATGCATCCCGCCCATCGAGGTGCCCATGACCAGGCGCGCATGATTCACTCCCAGTCCCTCGGTGAGTAACCGGAACTGCGCCTCGATCATGTCGCGATATCCGTAGCGCGGAAATTTCGCGTGCAGACCGTCGCTCGGCTTGCTCGATTTTCCGTGGCCGATCCCGTCGGGCATTACGAGAAAGAACTTCGTGGCGTCGAGCGGCTGGCCGGCGCCAAAGAGTTCGCCCGCAAACTCCGGCCGGATGAACTGCGCGCCACTGCCGGTCGTGCCGTGGGTGATGAGGACCGCATTGCGCACGACACCCTTTTCGTCCCGCACCGGTTTTCCCAAAACGCGGTAGTGGATGCGCAATTCCGGCAGCGTCTCGCCGGAAGCGAATTTGAAATCCCGGATGACGTAATCGTCCTCGGTCGGAGCCGGGTAATCAGCGCCGTGCAGAACTCCCGCTACTCCGATCGTGAAGAAACCGATCCAGAACCGTGCGTTCAGATTCATTTTCTCTGAATCGTTGCGCAGAAAAGTCGGATGCTTCCGCGCGCTTATCCGGCAGCAGCTGACTGCTTCGCCTTACTCGTGATTCTGGCACTGCCGATGAAGGTGGCATCGTCATCGACCACCAGGCGCGGGGCTTCAATGTCGCCCCGCAAGGTGCAACCAGCCCGCAGCTCACAACGCTCCGTCGCCGTGATATTGCCATCCACCGTGCCTTGGACCGTGACTGATCCGACTCGAACCTCGCCGCGGATTTGCGCGTTCTTGCCCACGTTCAGACTACCGGTCGAATCGACGGTTCCTTCCAGTTCACAATCGATCTCGAGTTCGCTTTCGAACTTGAGCGAGCCGGTGATGGAAACGCCGTTGGAAAGGAAGCCCCCTGCCCGCGCAACCGGAGGCGCTGGCGGCGGGACGTAAGGCGGAGGCGCGCTCTCGACCGGATCCGGAGCCGGCGGTGGAGTTGGTTCAGTCTTACGAGGTGAAAACATCTGCATGGAGTTGGCCTTGGTCGCTAGATTGAGGATCGCTCGAAGTGCATCTTCATGAACCGTAGCACTCGTGAGGGAGTGCGGCAGCATGACAGAGTTTGCCGCCGGCGAACAGGAGAATTTCGGACGTTGTGCGCAGACATCGGCAGCGAGAGATTCAAGACGCCATCCTGGAACGCTGGTCTGACACTGTACTCGTTAGACAAAAATGAGAGCGCGCGGCGTCACTACCTCATGGACGTCCCTGCCGAATGTTGAATCCAAGCAACAGCGCTCACGCATCTCACATTGTGAAGGTGAACAAGATTCCTCCATTCAGGCACCCCGCTATCCGTCCCATCTGCGGAACAGACAATCCCGTTCCCGACACGCAAAACTTTTTACGCACGTCAAACATCAATTTCTCAACACACTGCCAGTAAGCTGTTTATGACTGACTAAAAACGTTGGCACACGCAATGCGTAAAGAAATCGTCAACCAACCGAACCCATGAAAACCACGACAGAAACTCCAGAAGGATTCGAATCCACGTATGCGTTAATCGTCCGCTCGGAAGAGAGAGAACGCAGCGCCACCGAAGGCGCGGTTTTCCTGCTCTTCATGCTGAGCGTGCTGTTCTCGATCTGGCAGGCGGCACAACAGCCGATCACCCTGCCGGTCGACGGTATCATCCACACGACCTCGTTTGCGGAGTCTGCCGCCACGCAATCATCCGGCGCCTAATCGAAGTGCCGGTTATGCGTCACACGCCCGTCGCTCGCGAAGAATCTCGGATCGTAAAACCCGCGTTCAAGTGAACGACGGGCACGCAATTTCTCTGCTCTTCATCTCCCAACCCCACCAGTCGCTATGTTCCTAGAATCATTCTTCCAAGACATCCGCATCGGTCTCCGTGTTCTGGTCAAAGAGAAAGTGTTCTGCATCCTCGCGGTGACCGTGCTCGCGCTCGGCATCTGCGGCGTGACGACGCAGTTCACCGTCGTCAACGCCTTCGTCCTGCGCGGCTTTTCGTTTCCGCATCCGGAGCAGCTGATGACCGTCGGATTCATCGACCCCCAGGCGACGGACAACCAGAACAACAACGGCAACGGCAACATTCCCTCTTCGCAGGATTACGAAGACTTGCGCGCGGCGCAGCAGTCGTTCGCCATGATGACGGCCTACCTGAATGGCTCGACCATCAACGTCACCTACAAGAACAATCCCGTCCGTTACACCGGCGGATACGTAACGGAAGACTTCTTCCGGATCGTCGGCGTCTCTCCGATTTTGGGTCGCGATTTCACCGCCGATGACAACAAGCCCGGCGCCGAGAAGGTCGCGCTCCTCGGCTACGAAATCTGGCAGCGCGATTTCGGCGGCGACCCGAACATCGTCGGCCAATCCATCCGGATTAATGGCAAGGCCGCCACCATTATCGGCGTCATGCCGCAAGGCTTCAAGTTTCCGATCTCCGAGCAGCTCTGGGTGCCGCTCTTCAATGAATTTCCGGTCAAGCCGCGCGAAGATCCGACCGGTCTCGGCCCGCAAGTCATCGGTCGGCTCAAACCCGGCGTGAGCGTCGATCAGGCGAATCTCGAATACATCGAACTCGCACGCCGCCTGGCCAGGGAATATCCGAAGACAAATGGCCAGCTGGTCTCCGCGAGCGTGCAGCCGCTCTTGCGCAGCTTCGTCGGCCCGCAGCTTCGCCAGACCGTCTACGCGATGCTCGGAGCGGTCATCATGGTGCTGCTCATCGCGTGCGTGAACGTGATGAACATGCAGTTCGGCCGCGCCGCTCTGCGCGCGAAAGAGCTGGCGATTCGCGGCGCGCTCGGCGCCACGCGCTGGCGCATCGTGCGACAAATGCTGACCGAAAGTCTCCTCGTCGCGTCGATCGGCGCGGCCATTGGAGTGCTCATGGCATATTGGGCCGTCGCCCTGCTCGTGAACGCCACCTCGGCGCTTCCCTTCCCGCTGCCTTACTGGGTCTCGTTCGACATCGACGGCAAAGTACTCGCTTTCACCGTCGCCATCACCCTGGTGGCCACGCTCTTTTCGGGATTGATCCCGGCCTTGCTCAGCGCGCGCGCCAATCCCGCCGAAGTGATGAAAGAAGGCGGACGCGGCAACAGCAGCCGGCTGGTGAACGTCATCACCCGCGTCCTGGTCGTCGGGCAGATTGCGTTGACCGCCGCGCTCCTGATTGCCGCCACGCTGCAGATCAAATCGATCCGGAACCAGACGACGCTCGATTACGGCTACGATGAGAATGGCGTTTACACCGCGCGCATGGGCCTGTTCGAAGGCGACTATCCCACGTCGGAAGCGCGCCAGCAGTTCTTCGTCCGGACGCTGCGCGGGCTGCGCAACAATCCTGCCTTCGACGACTGCGGCGATGACGTCCCGCTTCCGCATGACCTTTGGCAACCTAGGCCAATACGAAGTCGATGGACAAAGCTACGTGACCGATCGCGATCGGCCGCGCGGTAATTCCGAAGCGGTCTCCGACGGCTACTTCGCCACGCTCGGTTTGAAGATTCTCGAGGGCCGCGATTTCACCATCGAAGACGACGACGCCAAACAGCCGGTGGCGATCGTGAACGCGAGTTTTGCGCGCAAATATTACGGGAACGAAAGTCCGATCGGGAAGCGGATTCGCATCTTCAATCCGGCGCAACCGCAGCCCTGGCGCACGATCGTCGGCGTCGTGCCGACGACGCTGATGCAGGGACCGTTCAATCAACAAACCGACGACAGCGGTTTCTACGTGCCGTTGCTCGGTGTGCCGCCCTCGCCGCAGTTTGTCACCGTCGTCGTTCGGCCACATCGCGGACAAAGCGCGGAGACGCTCGCGCCCGCTCTCGGCAAGGCGGTCGCAGCCATTGATTCCAATTTGCCGGTCTACTTCGGCGGCACGCCCGCCCGATTGCACGATGAGATTCTCGGCGTGAATCGGATCACGGCCACGCTCTTCACGATCTTCGGCATCGCCGCCGTGTTGCTTTCCGCGGTGGGCCTCTATGGCGTGATGAGCTTCTCAGTCAATCAACGGACGCAGGAGTTTGGCATTCGCATGGCTCTCGGCGCCGACGCAGGCAGAATTCTCGGCATGGTCATGCGACAGGGCGCATGGCAATTGGCCATTGGCCTTTTCCTTGGCGTCAGCACGACCGCGCTTCTCCTCAGCCTCATTGGCGCGGAGGCGCTCAAGAACTTCCTCTTCAGGGTTGATATGCGGGACACGCTTTGGATCTACAGCGCCGTCGCCGCGCTGCTCAGCGCGGTTGCAGCCGCCTCGGTCTTCGTCCCGGCGCGGCGCGCGACGCGGGTGAATCCGATCGTCGCGCTGCGCGCAGAGTAGTCTTCGGCAGGTCGGTCGCGAGTTGTTCGTGCTTGCGGTCCCTGCCGTCGGCCGACAGTCTTTGCTCGTTAACCTACCCTTATGAAAAGATCCATCCTCTCTTCCATCACAGTATTGGTCGGCGTGGTGTTTTTCGCATCTTGCTCAGATAAGAAGGAGACCATGATCGTCACTTCGAGCAGCTCGGAGATGCCCGCAAAAAAAGGCACTGCCGGCACCTCTGAGAAGAAGGCGTCGCCGGCGCCCTCTCCATCGCTCTAGTCGCCGCATCTAGCCGGCGAAGAAATAGAGCACGGTCAGCGCAATCAAAACCAGGAGCGCCGTGATCCACCAAACCGTCTTGATCCCGGCGGGCTTGATCGACGAACCGAACTCATTCTGGACGAACCGTTCATAATCGAACTCCTCGTCGTTCAGATCCAGCCCATCGTAGTGCTCTGCATCCTCGCGCCAGCCGGAGTTATGATCGGCACCGCACTCCGGGCAGGCCAGCGCCCCGCGCGGAACATCTTCGCCGCAAACCGGGCAAACTTCCGGTGGTTTCGGTCTCGTCTTTTTTCCCGCTGCCATTGATCGCACTCTATCACCGACCTCGCCTTATCATAGAAGAGGCCGTGCGCGAGGTGCAGGTGTTGACCACAAACGCATCGGCGGCCAACCTGCGACCATGCCGCAACGCGAGCGTTATCTTTTCGTCTGCGTGAATCGCCGCGATGACGACAATGAAAAGGGATCGTGCGCCGCGCGCGGTTCGGAAGCGGTCCACAGTGCCTTAAAGGAACAGCTCAAAGCGCGCGGAATGGCCAAGCTGCAAGCAAGAGTTTGCTCTGCCAGTTGCCTCGACCAATGCTCGTCCGGCGTCACCATCCTGGTCGAACCGGACCATTTTTTCTATGGTCACGTCACCATGGCCGACGTGCCCGAGATCGTCGAAGCGCTCGCCGCCGGGGAGCGCGTTGCGCGACTCGTGCTCACTCCCGACGATTTGGCGAAGGGCTAGGGTCGTGTAGCGTTCAACCCAGCACCGGCGGCCAGCCATCCGGAAACGCACGCACCGCATTCCACTCGTTAGGCTCTCATCACATGACCATTCACGAATCTGACTCCACCATGGCGGTGTTCCTCGATCTGGAGAACATCGCGATCGGCGCGCGCGAGGCACGCTTTCCCGCTTTCGACATCCGCAAGGTCCTCGAACGCCTGCTCCTCAAGGGCCATATCGTGGTCAAGAAGGCCTATTGCGATTTCGATCGCTACAAAGACTTCAAGCGCGGGCTGCATGAAGCGGCTTTCGAGCTCATTGAGATTCCGCACGTCCGTCAGTCGGGCAAGAA
This sequence comes from uncultured Verrucomicrobiae bacterium, assembly GCA_963784865.1. GTDB lineage: Bacteria > Verrucomicrobiota > Verrucomicrobiia > Chthoniobacterales > UBA10450 > JACCTI01. Next base: position 169,224 of record CAWATC010000001.1, read on the forward strand.
TTCCGCCGACATCCGGATGGTGGTGGACGCGCTCGATCTCTGTTACACCAAGAGCCACGTCGATACTTTCATCATCATCAGTGGCGATTCCGATTTTTCGCCGCTGGTGAGCAAGTTGCGCGAGAACAACAAGACCGTCATCGGCGTCGGGGTGAAGAAATCGACCTCGGATTTGTTCATCAGCAATTGCGACGAGTTTCTCTATTACGATGATCTGGTCCGCGCGGAGAGCCGGCGCAGCAAACGCGCCGGTGCCGCGGCCGTTGAATCGCCGCCGGCGGATGGAGAGCTCAAGTCGGAAGGACTCTCCGCGGATCGCGCGCTCGATCTCCTGAGCAAGACCCTGAACGCCTTGCGCGCTGAGCGCGGCGACGATTATCCGATCCGCGGCTCGCTCGTGAAGCAGGCGATGAAGCGACAGAACCCCGGCTTCAACGAACGCGCGCATGGCTTCCGCGCTTTCAACGATCTCCTCCTCGAAGCGCAGAAGCGCCGGCTCCTCAAATTGGAAGCCGACAAGCAAGCCGGCAGTTACATTGTGCGCGCCGCGGAATCCCGGACCCGGAGATCTTCGTAGAACGCGGGCGCACGCACTAGCGTGGCGCGAAGAGCAGGAAGTCTAACGAGAAGTGACCGGGGCCGAGGAGCATCAGCACCACCATGAGCATCGCCAGATTCAATGCGTACTCGTTTCCTGGCGGATTGTTCGTGATCAAATAGCCGCCGCCTTTATGGCCGACCGCGACCGCCACCATCATGGTGAAAAAGCAAAAGAGCGCGGCGACCCGAGTGAAGAGCCCGCAAGCAATGCAGGTGCCGCCGACGAGTTCCGTCAACATGGCGGCGCGCGCCTGCAGGGCCGGAAAGGGAAAGCCGAGTGATTGCAGCCAGGAAGTGAAGCCACTCATGTTCCCCGGTCCCACGATTCCCAGTTTGCCGAGCCCGTGCACGACAAAACAAACGCCGAGGAAAATTCTGAGAAGAAGCAGAGCCCAATGAAGAAACCACGGGTCTGAGTAGGAGAAAAAAAACGACGGGCTCACAGGCGTGTTAGTCCACACGAAGTGGCACCGCGGGTCGAGGAAGGAATGTCGGCCGACCGTCGCTCACGGGACATTTACCTCGACAGCCCGCGCGGAGACTCGCATTCTGGGTGCATAAAATCCCTCGGCGCTCCGCCAATGAAGATTGCGCACAAGCTTCTCGTTTCAGCGGCAGCGGCAACGGCTCTCGCGTTACTCCCCGTTCACGCACGTGCCGCATCGCAGAAAGAACCGCGCGTCACGCAGGTCATTCGCGAGGTCAAGCTTCTGCCGTCGGACAAGGATGCGCGGCCCGCTGAGGTGAATGATCGCGTGCCCGAGGACACAGCCGTCCGCACCGGCGACAAGTCACGCTCGGAACTCACCTTCGCCGATCTGACGATCAGCCGGCTCGGAGCGAACACGATTTACAGCTACGCCAATGGCGGCCGCAAGATTGATCTCGACGGCGGTTCGGTTCTGCTCCGGGTGCCGAAGGATTCCGGCGGCGCCAGCGTCAGGTCGAGCGCGGTCAGCGTGGCCGTCACCGGCACGACGCTCATCCTCGAAAGCTCGCGCGGCGGCCGGAGCAAATTGCTCGTCCTCGAAGGCAGCGCGCGTCTCGGGTTGATCAAGTATCCGAAGCAGACGCGCAATGTGCGGGCCGGGCAGATGCTGGATGTGCCGGCAGGCGCGACGACGCTCCCGATGCCGGTGAATATCGATCTCAAGCGGACGATGAAAGAGCATCCGCTGATCGCGGGCTTTCCGCCGCTCCCGAGCCAGGGCTTGATCATGGCTGCCGCGGAGAACCAAACTTCGAGCCCGGACGAACCAGTCTATCAAGGACAACCAGTCGCCGGTCAGCCAGTTGGCGTCGGACCCGTATTTCCCAATGTGGGATTGCCTCCGGGCTATGGCGGTGGCGGCAGGCCGAATCATCCCGGCAATTCAGGAGGTGGAAGGCCTAACAAGGGTGACACGCAGAATCCGCCAACCGGCGAAAGCAAGCCTCCAAGCGGTGGCACAAGCCTCCAGGCGGTGACACCAAACCTCCCGGTTCCACGACGCCTTCCACTGGAAACACGAAGTCTCCAGGCGTTGGCACGAAGTCACCAAGCAGGAGCATAAGGCCACGCCCGAGGCCAAGCCCAACGCCGAGCGGACCAATAATTCGATAGTCGATCACCGCTTCGGCGCTTGATGATCGCCGCTTGTTTCGCGCTCTCGCTCATCGTAGAATCGCGGGCGCAGGCAACCGGCGTCTCTCCCGAGGCTGAAAGGCAGGACTAATTCTGTCGTATCCCGCAAAGTTGCGCGCACCCAAATTATGAAGGTCGAAATTTTCACCCTGTGCGACGCCGCCACCGCTGATTCCGGCGGCAAACTCAACATTCTTGGTTCGTTTGATCGCCTCAATGCGAACACCATTCCGGTGACGCATCCGCTCTGCGCGCTGGCGATCAAGCTGCGCTTCGAGCGTCTCGAGGAGGGCCAGAAGCGGATCAGCATTTCTTTTGTCGATTCCGATGGCAAGGCCGGTCATGCCGATGCTGGATGCGAGCTCGCAAGTGACCTTCCCACCCGGCGAGAACAGCGTGACCGCGTGCATCGTCTTGCAGATTCAGCAGATGAAACTCCCGAACTTCGGCGAGTATTCCATCGACCTGGCGGTGGATGGACGGCATGAAGCCTCGATCCCGCTTTTCGTGAGGCAGGTCGGCCCAGCGCCGCAGCCAGCGCGGCGGCTGAGTCAGCGGTCTTGAATCGTTGGGCTACTTTTTCGGCGCGGATGCGCCCTTCTTCGTCGCGATCCAGGCATTCACGTTTCGCTCCAGCACATCGAGTGGAACCGCGCCTGAAAGCAAGACGACGTCGTGAAACTCGCGCACGTCGAAGCTCTCGCCGATCTCGCGCTTGGAACGCTCGCGCAGCTCTTTGATCTTCAACTCGCCGATCTTGTAGGCGAGCGCCTGGGCCGGCATGGAAATATAGCGATCGATTTCGTTGACGATGTCGTTCTCCGATTTGGCCGCGTTCTCGAGGAAGAAATCGATCGCGCGCTGCCGATCCCATTTCATGAAATGCATCCCGGTATCGACCACCAGCCGCACCGCGCGCCACATTTCGTAGGTGAGCTGGCCGAACTTCGCATACGGATCGTCGTAGAGTCCCATGTCCTCGCCTAGCGACTCCGCGTAGAGCCCCCAGCCTTCGATGAACGCGGTGTAGCCGCCGTAACGCCGGAACTTCGGGATCTCGCCCAGCTCCTGCGCGAGCGCGATCTGCAGGTGGTGCCCCGGCACGGCCTCGTGCAGCGAGAGCGCCATCATCTCCCATTTCGGACGCGTCTCGGGCTTGTAGAGGTTCACATAATAATTGCCCGCGCGCGAGCCATCCGCCGCCGGCTGGCTGTAGTAGGCGGTGGTGGTGTCGGGCGCGATTTTGTCCGGGATCGGAATCACTCCGTAGGGCGTGCGCGGCAGCGTCTTGAAAACCTTGACCAGGTTCGGATCGATCTCCTTGGCCATGGCGCGATACGCCTCGAGCAATTCCTCCGGCGTCTTGTAGTAGAAAGCGGGATCGGTCCGCAGCTTGGTGAAAAATTCCGGCAGCGTGCCTTTGAAGCCGACCTTCTTCATGATCGTTTCCATCTCGCGCCGGATGCGAGCGACTTCGCTCAGACCTTTCTCGTGAATCTGCTGCGGAGTCAGGTCGGTCGTGGTGAAGCGCCGGGTGAGATAGGCGTAGAGCTCGGCACCCTGCGGCATTTGCCAGACGCCGACTTCGGGAAACGCGGCGGGCAAATATTCGGCGACGAAATAATCCTTCAGTTTTCGAAATGACGGGATCACTCCTCCCTTGATCGCCTCGCGCGCGGCCTGGCGCAGACGCTCTTGCTCGGCCGGCGAAATCTCATTCGGGAATTTCTTCAGCGGTTTGAAGAACGGGCTCTCCTCCGGGTTCTCGACGATCTGCTTGTCGATCTGATTCGGAACGCGTTCGAGCACGATCTTCGGCCACATGATCCGCGCCTTCGCGCCCTCTCGCATGAGCGCGATGTTCTGTTCCATCAAGGTCGGAAACGCGCGCAGCCGCGCGATCCAGTCTTCGTAGTCCTTCAGCGTTTCAAACCGCAGCCGCTCCCCCAGTTCGTCCGCGGTCTGGATGCCGCCGCGCTGATTGATCGGGAGCAGATATCTCCGGAATTTGAAGCCGGCGATGTCCTCTTCGAGATCCTTCTTGAACAGGTCGTAGTTCAGTTGGTCTTCGGGCGAGAGCTTGGCGCGATCAATCTTTCCGAAGCGCTCGAGCGCGTCCTTCGTGTGTTCTTCGTTCTTCCGGAACGCCTCCAGGCTGTTGTCGCCCCAGCGGTCATTCCAACGTCGATCGCCCAGGGACGAGGCGCGCGTCGGGTTCTGCTCCATTTCGTAATCCCATTCCGCCTCGAAGAAAGCGTGCAGCGCTTTGGCCTCGGCGGTTGGCGGCGGAGGGGCGCTTTGTCCGGTGAGAAAGGGTGAAAAGCAAAGCGACGCGGCGAGGAGAAACGGGGTCTTCATGAGGTCGGAGCGACGGTCGCAGCACCCCGCCGCTGGACACAAATTCCGGTTGTCAGGCGAGGAAGAATCCACGACGTATCTGCCGCGGGTTTCGCTGGCCACGCCATTCCACCGCGCGCGTGGTGCATTGCGCCGCCACGCAGAACCGACCAAACGAGAGTGACTTTATGAACGAGGCAGATATTCAGCGGCAGAAGGAAATCAAAGAAGCTGAAGAGTTGCTCTTCACCGGTGCGCAGGCGCTCGGTTTCGCCAAGGGACTTTTCCTGGGGCAGTTCGTCGCCGATTGGGCGATGCCTTACCCGCGCGTCCCCGCGGCGCAGCAGGCGGAGCTGGATCAATCACTCGCGGAGGTGCGGCAGTTCCTCGATGAAAACTTGAATCCGACCGAGATCGATCAGGCAGAGGACATCCCGCGCCATGTGATCGACGGCCTGGCGCGCACCGGTGTGCTCGGCATGACGGCGCCGAAGGAATTCGGCGGACGCGGTTTCACCCAGATGGCCTACTGCAAAGTGCTGGAGGAAATCGGCGCGCGCGACGCGGCGACTTCCGTCTTTACCAACGCGCACCACTCGATCGGCATCCGCGCGCTCCTGCTCTTCGGCACGCGCGAACAAAAGCAGAAATGGCTCCCGGCGCTCGTCCGCGGCGAGCAACTGGCGGCATTCGCCCTGACCGAAGAAGAGGCCGGATCGGATGCGGCCAACGTGCAGACGCAGGCGGTGCCGAGCGCGGACGGTTCGCATTACATCTTGAACGGCGAGAAGCGCTACATCACCAACGCCTCCATCGCCCAGGTCTTGACGGTGATGGCGCGCACGCCCGTTCCGGGTTCCGACAAGACGGCGATCACCGCTTTCCTCGTCACGCCCGACATGCCGGGATTCACCATGCTCGAGCCACGGATGCCGAAGCTCGGGATTCGCGGGACGGCCACGGGGCGTTTCGCAATGCAAAACATGGCGGTGCCAAAGGAGAACATCCTCGGGCCGCTCGGCAAAGGATTACGCGTCGCGCTCACCGTGCTGGACTTCGGACGCACGACCTTCGGCGCCTGTTGCACTGGCGGTGCCAAGACGTGTCTGCAGCTGGCGGTGGAACACGCCAACAAGCGCAAACAATTCAAGAAAACCCTCGGCGAATTCGATCTGGTGAAGAAAAAGATCGGGCGCATGGCGGCCGACGTTTACGCGATGGAAGCGATGACCGTGGTCACCGCGTCGCTCATCGATCGCGGCCTCGAGGATTACATGATGGAGACGGCGATGCTGAAAGTCTTCACCACGGAGCGGCTTTGGGAGGCGGTTAACGACGCCTTCCAAATCCACGGCGGCTCCGCCTATTTCAACGACTCACCGCTCGAGCGGATGCTGCGCGACGCGCGCATCAATCAGATCGGCGAAGGCAGCAACGAAGTGCTGACTTCCTTCGTCGCGCTGGTCGGCATGCGCGGACCCGGCATGGAGTTCAAGGAGATCCTCGACACGATGTTGAAGCCGTGGCGGCGGGATCGGATGAAAGCCTGGGGCGCGGGATTGAATCGCCTCGGCGCGGCGGTCAAGGTGCCGACCGTCCCGGTGAAGAGCGAACGGCTGCGCGCGTCCGCGGGACAGCTCGGGCGTTTGATCTGGAAGTTCAATCTCGCGGTCAACCGCGCGCTCATTCAATACCGCGAGCCGATCCTCGACATGCAGCTCGTGCAGGAACGAATCGCCAATTCGGCCATGGAAATGTTTGCTTCCGCCTGCGTCCTGAGCCGGCTCGATTCGGAGCTGCAGGGTGTCGGACAAAATGGCGAATCGAGGCCGGGCAATCATCGCGCGGCGGAGTTATTCCTGCGGCAGTCATTCGGTCGCATCCGCCGGTTCCTCGGCGGATCTGAATGGGAATGACGACAAGGAATTGCTCGCGACCGCAGACGCGGTGCTCGGCAGGGATCCGGGCGCGGGACGAAACGGACGCTGAGCATCGGGAACGGCAAGCGAAGCGCGGCGCAAATTCCCGGTTTCGTTCGCGGTCATCTGCGGCTAAACAAAGCCGTATGACTTCTCCGATCAAAATCGCCATCACCGGCGCGGCCGGCCAGATCGGTTACTCGCTTCTTTTCCGCATCGCTTCCGGCGCGATGTTCGGCCCGGAGCAACCGGTGCAGTTGCACTTGATCGAGATTCCGCCGGCCCTCGCTGCGCTCAAAGGCGTCGTGATGGAACTGGACGATTGCGCGTTTCCGCTGCTCAAAGGCATCGTCGCGACGGCCGATCTCGACGAAGGATTTCGCGACGTGAACTGGGCCTTGCTCGTCGGCAGCGTGCCGCGCAAAGCCGGGATGGAGCGCAAGGATTTGCTCGGGATCAACGGCAAGATTTTCATCGGCCAAGGCCAGGCGATCGAGAAGAACGCCGCCACGGATGTGCGCGTGCTCGTGGTCGGCAATCCGTGCAACACCAATTGCCTCATCGCGATGAACAATGCGCGCTCCATCCCGGGCGATCGCTGGTTTGCCATGACGCGGCTCGATGAGAACCGCGCCAAGGCGCAGCTCGCGAAAAAGGCCGGCGTGGACGTGACGGAAGTCTCGAACATGACCATCTGGGGCAATCATTCCGCGACGCAATATCCCGATTTCTACAACGCGAAGATCAACGGCAAATCCGCCGCCGACGTGATCGGCGACGAGAGCTGGCTGAAGGAAACGTTCATCCCGACGGTGCAACAGCGCGGCGCGGCGATCATCAAGGCGCGCGGCTTTCCTCGGCGGCCTCCGCGGCGAACGCGATCATCGACACGGTTCGTTCCCTAACGACGCCAACGCCGGCGGACGATTGGCACAGCGTCGCCGTTTGTTCCGATGGCAGCTACGGAGTCGCGGAAGGCTGATCTGTTCCTTCCCCATCCGCACGAACGGCAAGAATTGGGAGATCGTCCAGGGCGTGCCGGTCAATGAATTCAGCCGCGCGAAGATCGACGCCTCGGTCGCCGAGTTGAAGGAAGGAAAGAGCAACTCGTCGGAGAGCTGCTGCCGCAAGTAAGCGAGACTAGACGTCGCCAGCTCGGTGCCGGTCAGCCTAACGAACGCTTCGCGATATTTCGCCGAGGTCTTCTCGATCACCTCCGCCGGCAACGACGGCGCGGGCGGCGTCTTGTCCCAATCGAGCGTCTCGAGGTAATCGCGCACGAATTGCTTGTCGAAACTCGGCGGGCTTTGGCCGGCGACGTAACTATCCGCCGGCCAGAAGCGCGAGGAGTCGGGCGTGAGACATTCGTCGATCAGGATCAACTCACCGTCGACCGTGCCGAATTCAAACTTCGTGTCGGCCACGATGATCCCGCAGCTCCGCCGCGTGCTCGCGTCCCGCGGAGTAGATCTGCAGACTCGAATCCCGCGCCTTCTCCGCGGTCTCCTCGCCAAGAATGCGGCAGCATTCCTCCCAATCAATGTTCTCATCGTGGCCCGCATCGCTCTTCGTCGAAGGCGTGAAGATCGGCTCCGGCAACTGCGATCCGAGTTCCAGACCCGCGGGCAATTTCTGCCCGCAGATGGTTCCGCTTGCCTGATATTCCTTCCAACCCGAACCGGCCAGATAACCGCGCACAACGCACTCCACCGGGAGCGGCTCGGTTTTGCGCACGATCATCGAACGCCCGGCGAGTTGCTCGCGAAACGGCGCCAGTTCTTCCGGCAAATCGAACTGCACCGCGATCATGTGATTCGGCGTGAAGGTGAAACGCTGAAACCAAAACGCGGAGAGCTGATTCAAGACCGCGCCTTTGTCCGGAATGGGATCGGGCAGAATGCAATCGAAGGCGGAGATGCGATCGGTCACGACGAAGAGCAGCGTTTCGCCGAGATCGAAAACCTCGCGGACTTTTCCGCTGCGGAGTTTGGGATCGGGAAGATCGAGAGCGGTAGCGGTGGAGTTGCATCGATGAATCGTCGAATGGTCAACGTCCGTGAATAGTCGATTCGGCGTCCGCACTTTCACCATTCACAATTCACCGATCACCCTTCACCTTCCAACCATGGCCGGCCTCGTCATCAAACCTCGCGCGCGCATTCTCCACGGACACGATTGGGTCTTCTCCGGCGAAGTGCTGAAGGTCTTTGGCGATCCGGCCGACGGCGATGTCATTTCGCTGAAAGATGGGAAGGATCGCCTGATCGGCAGCGCGATTTACAACAGCAAATCGCAGATCGTGGCCCGACGGTTTTCGCGGCGGCGGCAGGATCTCGATCTGGATTTTTTTCCCGGCGGATCGCGCAGGCGGTGGAGTATCGCGCGCGACGCGGCGTCAATCCGCGACTTTGCCGCCTCGTCTGGAGCGAGAGCGACGGATTGCCCGGCGTGATCGTCGATCGCTACGGCGATCATCTTGTCCTGCAAACGCTGACGCTCGCGATGGACCTGCGGAAAGATCTCATCGTGGAAGCGCTGCAGAAAGCTGGCGCCAGTTTCGATCATCGAGCGCAACGATGCGCCGGTGCGCCGAGCCGAAGGAATGGAATTGCGGACCGGAATCTCTAGCGGCGAGGCGCCCGGGCGAGATCGAGATCGACGTCGCCGGCTTGTCACTCACCATCGACCTGATGCATGCGCAGAAGACCGGATTTTATCTCGATCAACTGGCGCACTACGCCGCCGTCGCGGAATATGCCAAAGGGCGACGGGTGCTCGATTGCTTCACGAGCCAGGGAGCGTTCGCGCTCGCTTGCGCGCGGGCGGGAGCGGCGGAAGTAACCGGCGTTGAAGGAAGCGCGGAGAGTCTGGCCGCCGCGCGGCGCAACGCGGAACGAAATGGACTCCAGGTGCAATGGATCGAGCAGGACGTTTTTCAATTCCTGCGCGCGGCCGAGAAAGCCGAAGCGCAATACGATCTCATCATTCTCGATCCTCCTTCTTTCACGAAAACGAAGGGCGGACTGCACGATGCGTTGCGTGGTTATCGCGAGCTGCACGTGCGCGCTTTCAAGCTGCTCTCACGCGATGGCATTGCTCGCCACCTTTTCCTGTTCGCATCACGTGAACGAAGCCGTCTTTGCGCAAACGATCGCCGATGCTCTGGTCGATGCGCATCGCTCCGCGCGCCGGCTGCGTCGCTTCGAGCAGGCACTCGATCATCCGGTGCTGCCGACGTTGCCGGAGACGGAATATTTCAAGGGCGTGCTCCTGGAAATGATGCCCGGCCGGTAGCACGCGACGGCGCCACGCGCGGAAGTTTCTCGCTGTTTCATCTAGTTTCCGCCGGAAAGCTCTGGAATTATAACGCGCGAAGTCTTATATCCCATGCACGAGAGCCCGACCGATTATTTCCGGTCGCGCCCCGCTCGAAAGAATCTCATGGCAGAACGAATTCGACCAATCGAACAGATGCTGGAGCTAAACGAAGAAGAGGCGAATTCGACCGAGCATCTCGATTCCCAGGTGCAGAAAGCGCAGGAGCAACTCCTCGCGCTGAAGCGGCAGCAGGAGCAAATCGAGAAACAAAAACGCGAGCTCGAGGAGCTGAGTCGCCGGCAGGAAGAACTGGAACGCGGCCGCGCCGAGATGACCGACAAGCTCACGCGCTCGCTCGTGGTTTTGGAACGCGAAGCGTACGATTCGCAGAAGAAACTCGAGCAAATCCGCGCGACCCGGGAGAGCTTCGAGCAACATCTGGCGCTCCTCGAATCGATCGATCCCAAGAGCTGGAACCCGGCGGACTTGCACAAGGAATTGAGCCGCGCACTCAGCACGGTGGATGACGCGCGCGCGGAGTTCAGTCAGCAACGCAGCCGGCTCTCCGCGACCACCGGTGAGGAATCGAGCGAAGTCGCGTTGCCGGAAGCGACGGCGGATGTCGCGCTCGGCGGCGAACGGTTTCATGCAATGGGTGCAGATCGGTTTCGCCGTCACCCTGCCGCTGATCATCTTCGGTTTCCTCGCGCTCCTCCTTTTCCTTTGGATGGCCGCTCGCGGGCAATGATCTCTCATGCGCCAGCGCTCTCCTAAGCACGAGACGCCGCTCAACCAGAAACAGCAGGAACTCGCCCGGCGCGAGAGCGAGCTGCGCGAGGAAATGCAAAAGCTCGAGCGCATGATCGCGGAGGCGCCGCGGGCCGCGGAAGAAACGACGCGCCGGAATCGTGAAGAATTGGTCTCGCGCGCCAGCGAAGGCCGCAGGCGCCTGGATGTTTCGATGGCCCTGCAGGACAAGCGCTACAGCGACGATGGCGGATACAGCGGACGGCGCGTCTCGCTGCGGAAGGAACGCCGCGAAGGTCGCATCGTTTTCTTGGTTCTCGTGATCGCGTCTGGCCGCGCCGTTATCTGGCTGCTGAGCCATTTGCCGTCCTGATCGCCCGACCGATGGCACCCACGGAACTCGACGTCGCTTACGTCGCCCAACTCGCCCGTCTGCGTTTGACGGAAGAGGAGACGCAGCTTCTTTCAGGCGCAACTCGGGACACGTCCTGGAGTATGCGACCAAACTGCGCGAGGTCGATGTGAGCGGCGTCGAAGCGGCGGCGCACGCGATCCCCATCTTCAATGTCTTCCGCGAAGACGAAGCGCGGGACTGGATTCACCGCCGAGGAAGCATTGCGCAACGCGCCGCGCCAGGCGAACGGGCTCTTCGTGGTCACCAAGGTCGTCGAATGACGGCGCGCGACTTGCCGGCGCTGACGATCGCCGAGCTGCAGAGCTTTGCTTCGGACGCCGCGAAGTTTCGCCGCGGGAAGTCGTGCAGACGCTTGCACGCGCGGATCGCTGAGGTCGACGCCGAGATCGACGCTTACTTGTCGTTAGACTTCGAGGCCGCGCTGCAAGAAGCCGAAAGCGTCGATGTGAATTTGCCGCTCGGCGGCGTGCCGATCGCGATCAAGGACATCATCAGCGTCGCCGGTCAGCCCTGCACCTGCGCGTCGAAGATCCTGCGCGACTATCGCTCCACCTACGATGCGACCGTCATTCGCAAACTGAGAGCGGCCGGCGCGATTCCGTTCGGGAAGACGAACCTGGATGAGTTCGCCATGGGCTCGTCCACGGAGAACTCGAGCGTGCAGACCACGCGCAATCCCTGGGACTTCTCGCGCGTTCCCGGCGGCTCCAGCGGCGGCTCGGCCGCGGCGGTCGCGGCGGATGAAGCGTTCGGCGCGCTCGGCACCGACACCGGCGGATCGATCCGGCAACCGGCGTCGCTCTGCGGCGTTGTCGGAATGAAGCCAAGTTACGGCCGCGTTTCGCGTTTCGGCGTGATCGCCTTTGCCTCGTCGCTCGATCAAGTCGGACCGCTGACGAAAACCGTGCGCGACGCCGCGCTGCTGATGAACGCGATTTGCGGGCCGGATCCGCAGGACTCCACTTGTCTGAACACGCGCCGCGTTGATTACACCGCGCAACTCGGGCGGGACATTCGCGGGCTGCGCCTCGGCGTTGCCAAGGAGTACTCGATGGAAGGCATCGATCCGCAGGTGAAGACGATCGTCGCCGCGGCGGTCGATCATTTCGCTTCGTTAGGCGCGGAGATCGTCGAGGTCTCACTGCCGCACACGGACTACGCGATGGCGGCCTACTACATGCTCGCGACCGCGGAGGCTTCCGCGAATCTGGCGCGCTTCGACGGCGTGCGTTACGGCTTCCGCGCCGACAATCCGCAGGGGCTGCTCGACCATTACGACCGGACGCGCGCGGAAGGATTCGGTCCGGAGGTGAAGCGCCGGATCATTCTCGGCACCTACGTTCTCAGCTCCGGCTACTACGACGCCTACTATCTGCGCGCGCAAAAGATTCGGGAACTGATCCGCCGCGATTTCACGCGCGTTTTCCAGCAGGTGGATGCGCTCCTTTCGCCCACCTCGCCGGTGCCCGCCTTCAAGATCGGCGCGCGGGATTCCGATCCGCTGCAGATGTATCTCGCGGATATTTTCACCATCGCGGCGAATCTCGCCGGCATTTGCGGGATCAGCCTGCCGTGCGGTTTTGCCCGAGCGACGAGGGCCATCAGCTGCCGATCGGCCTGCAGTTGTTCGGCAAGGCGCTCGATGAAGCTCGCCTTTTGCAAATCGCCCACGCCTACGAGCAAAGCACCGACTGGCATGCGCAGCGGCCGCCTCTCGCGGCGGCGCGGTAACGAGAAGATTGGATGAACAAGCGCCTCGTCGCGCGACTGGATCACGACCAGGCCTTCCGCCTGATGCTGTGGCTTTTCGGCGCGGTGCTCCTGGTCTTTGCCGCGATTCCAATCGCGAATGCATTGCTCGGCGAGAGCATCAAAGACTACGAACTCTGGCACGATACGGGTCAGCAGATCCTGCACGGCGAACAGATTTATCCGCAGGGCGAGACCAAGTTCCCCTTCATGTATCCGCCGAGCGCGGCCCTGCTGCTCGCGCCCGTCAGCTTGTTAGGCAAGACCGGAGTCGTGGTCGCGCTCGTCCTGGTGACCGCGGCCGCATGGTTCGCGAGCATCGTCTTGTCCGTGCGACTCGCCACGGGCGAATGGCGCCGGCAGCACCTGCTGGTTTATCTCGTGCCGAGTCTTGTGGTCATCGTTTACGTCTGGAGCAATTTTCATCTCGGCCAGCCGAGCCTCCTGCTCCTCGCGCTCCTTCTCGGTGCGTTTGTCGCCCTGCAGCAAAAGCGCAACGTGCTCGCCGGTTCGCTCATCGCGCTGGCCGCGGCGATCAAAGCGTTCCCATTCATCACGATCGTTTATCTCTTGTATCGGCGTTACTGGATCGCGGCCGCTTCGCTCATGCTGACGCTCGCGTTTCTCTTGATCGTTCTCCCGACGCCATTCCGCGGATTCGATCAGGCGCGCACGGACCTGCAGCGCTGGACGGAAGGGATGTTGCTGAAGTACGACGAGAAGGGCGTGGCGCAGCGTCCCGGCCGGAGCAATTCGTGGAGGAACCAATCGATCTTCGGCGTCGCCAATCGCTTGCTCCGGCAGATCGATGCCGACGAGCAATACGGTCTCCACCCGCCCCGCTATACGAATGTTGCGGACCTTAGTTTCACCGCGGTGAACCGGATCATTCTCGCGATCGCATTCGTCCTCGGCCTGATTTTCATCGCAGTCATGCCACAGCGTGAGCGGCGCACATCGGAAACCGACGCGATGGAATTCGCGCTGTTCATTTTGTTGATGCTCATCGTGACGCCGCTGGCTTTCGGTTATCTCTTCGCCTGCCTTTTGTATCCGTTCACCGTCGTGGTGGTTCGGCTTCGGAAATCTCCATCGCGCCCGCTCCTGGTCTGCGCGATTGGCGACGGTCTTGCTTCTCGCGCTCACCATCCCGTGGCAAAAAACCGCGCAAGGTTACGGGAACACATTCTTTGCCACGCTGATTCTCTTTGCCGCGCTCGCGACCGAGTTGTGGAGGACAAAGCGATTCGCGCGACGACAGAGCGCCGCCCTCCACTAACGCGCTCGCGACCCGAAGAGCCGCCGCGCGGCCGCTGCCGTCCAACGCATCGAGAAGAGCACGGCGACGCCGAGATCCATCTTCGATTTCCCGCGCGTGCGATCGACGAAAGCGATCGGAACCTCCAGCACCCGCAGTCCGCGACCGCCGCGCACGATCGTTTCGAACGCGATTTTGAAACCGGTCGCGGCGGGCGCCAGCTCCAACAGGCGCGTCCGTCGAATCGCGAAGAACCCGCACATCGAATCATGCACGCCGGTCAACGGATAGGCCGCCGCCGCGGCGATGCGCGACATGATCTTCCGATAAACCGGCCAGCCGGGAGTCGTGCCGCCGGTCACGTAGCGGCTCCCGATTACCATATCCGCGCGGCCCTCCAGCAGCGGTCGCACGAGGCCGGAAATTTCCCGGGGCGGATGGCTGAGGTCCGCATCCATCACCACCAGGATTTCGCCGCTCGCCGCGCGCGCGCCCGCGATCACCGCGCCTGACAGGCCAAGTGTGGGCTCGTCGCGCTCGATCAAGGCGCAACGGGTAATCCGGCATCAACGACCGAACGCGGTCGCGGGTGCCATCCGTCGAGCCGTCGTCCACGATGAGGATCTCGCTGCAGAACGGCGCGGCTTCCACGATCTGGCGCACGAGCGGCTCGATGTTCTCGACCTCGTTCAACGTCGGCACGACGATCGAAACGCTGCGCTCGGCGAGAGTGGTCGACATCGCGGGAGACTACGCCAGATCCATACAGCGCCGCCAGCCTCGCAGCGCTGACATGCGCGCAGTCAATCCGGAGTTGACCAGCGAAAGATGGAGCCGAAGACGGGACTCGAACCCGTGACCTGCTGATTACGTAGAAGATTCACGCTTCCGATTTCCTAGATTAAAAAGCTTCCAATGCGGCCCGACTCATATTAAAGCCGAAGCAAGCCCGCGAGGGGCATTGCTGAGGAGGGGGCGATGGAGCCGGTGAAGATATTCTACTCTTACGCGCATGAAGATAAGACTCTGCGCGGCGAGTTAGGCAAGCATCTCTCCTCCCTTCTTTACAACGGCGTATGTCAGGATTGGTATGATGGTCAGATCAGGCCGGGCAACGTTTGGGACGACGCGATCAAAGAGAAGCTAAGCACGGCTGATTTCATCCTCTTGCTGATCAGCGCGGACTTCCTCGCTTCGAAATACATTCGCTCGACCGAGTTGCAGATCGCGATGGAGCGCCAGGCGAAAAATGAAGCGCGCGTTGTTCCGATCGTTCTGCGCAAATGCAAGTACGATCGGGAATGGTTCGGCAAGCTACAGGCTATTCCGACCGAGGGGCTTCCGGTGGCTTCCTGGCCCGACCAGGATGATGCCTGGACCGATGTTGTGAATTGGCTGGAAGGGGAGTTCGAAAAGTTTCGCGAACCACCTCCGGCCGACGGTATACGGGCTCCAGTTGAGACGGCGAATGGCAGCGCAACGAACGAGACAGCTCCGGCCTCCTCGCCAACCAATCCGATGGAAGAAGAGAACCGCGAGCTTGCGACCAAGTCGACCGAGGGAGTGCAAGGCCTTGGCGAATTAATGGCCAACCCTCGCGTCCGCGACTTTGTCACGCAGGAGCGACCGCATCTCAGCGACATCGATCAAGCATTACAAACCTTGATTGATTACAAGAACGTGCATGACCTGCTGCACGACCTTCAGTTCCAGTGCTACAACTTTGTCTTCGAACAGAGCCGACAGATTGAAAGCGAGATCGAGTGGCCACAGTTAGTCAGGCCGCAAAGCGATCTGAAGGTTATCGTGGAAGCGCTTTCCCAGGCGGAGAAAGCTTTGCCCGAAGAAGAGTTCTCCTGGCTGGACAATTTGCGCCAGGCGCAGGCGCGACTCGATGAAGCTTGCGACCAGTTCACCATTATGCCGCTCCAGAAAGCGGCCAGGCTCATGTGCGAGATTCTGCAAAAGTGGCCGGCGCTTTTCGACGCGAAACTCTGCGCCGCGGCGCGGACGCTGCCGCTGGACAATTTGCGCCAGGCGCTGGAGTCGATCGAAGGCAAGCTCAGCGCAAAAACACTAGCTGGAAGCGCAGGCAGGCAATTCTGTCTTGGGCTAGGCGCGTTGCCTCAACTAAGCACGAACCTGCAAGCGTTGACTCTTGAACATACGCGCTGGCAGATAATCGCGGCGCAGTTCTGGACGATCGATGTATTGATTGCCGAGATGGGAAAGGACCTGAGCGCTCCACCGAAGCCGGATCGTCCTCCCATCGAGGAACAAGTTGAAGAGGTGCGGACGAACTGGCGCAGACTACGCCCGCGACTGGAGACAATTTGCGCCGGCGGGTACGAGCGAGTGTGCGACCAGGATCCTTGCGGACACAAACAAGCTAGACCAGTTGCTTAGCCAACCGCTGCCGCCAGAGGGCGAAGAACGCGCGAAATGGAACAAGAAGGTGCAGGTCGCCTACACCATCTGTTCGAACGAAGGCAACACGCGCTTCTACAAAGTTGATCACTTCCTGAAGGATTTTTGCGACGAGCTGCGCGCCTTGCAGGCGGCGTTAGCGGCGGTTTTGCAGGAGCTGCTATGACACCAACCGAAGCTCCGGCAACGCCTCTTAGAGAAGGCTACGAATACCCGTCCCTGGAGAGCTTGAAGAAGGTGCATCTGAACCTCCTCGAGCGTGAATCCAGCGGGACCGATGAGGTGCAATTGGACGAAAAGTCTCTTCGCGATATCCGCCGCTTTATGGTTCGTGCGCGTGCTACGGGACGGATCCTGGACGAGGAACGCGAACGGGGCGTAGCCCAGACTCTGCTTAATTATTGGGCAACCGTCTTGTTCCGCAACAGTGTCACTGATGAGGCTGCTACGTCGACTGCGTTGGCGGAGTTCGACGACAAACTGACGCGTGAGCTGGATGAAAGCCAGTGCCCATACTGCGGTCTGGAAGCTTACGGCAAAGATACCCGCCATCTGTTCTTTGGACGAGAAGAAGTAGTTAAGAAGTGGCTCAAGATTTTATCTGAGAAGTTGGTGCTCGTTATTCTCGGTGCGAGTGGTGCAGGCAAAACATCACTTATTCGCGCGGGTCTCTTGCCTGCGTTGGCGGAGGGGAAAATTCCTGGAAGCCAGGACTGGAAGATTGACGAAATAATCCTGGACCAGATGGATCAAGCAGCGGCCGAAGCGCTCCGCCCAACTGGCAATGAACCGCAATTGCGCGTGGTCCATCGTGTCGATGAAGGATTGCTTTCTCGCGATCGAAGGTCACAACTCCAGCTCCTCGAGGCGTTCGGTCGCTGGCTCACCAAGCCTGGCGCACAGCGCAAAGCAGTGCTGGTGGGACGGATCGAATCCCTGGCTCTGATCAGGCAATGGCTTGAGGCAGGACACGTCAGTGAGGTCAGTGAACAGGATGTGATTCCGCCTTTCAATGCGCGCGAGTTGCGTCAAGTCATCGAGGCCCCGGCGGCCACCATCGGTTTGCGTTTCGAGGAAGGCCTGGTCGATTCGCTGGTTAACGATTTTCTCGGCGATCCAGCGGCGCTCGCGCTTCTTCAATTTATTTTGCTCAAGCTTTGGGATGCGCGCGTGGGCAATCGCATCACCTGGGATGCTTATCATGCTCTCGGTGGCGGTCAGGGTGCTGTCGAGACAACCGCTGATGCGGTCTACAAACAATTCGACGAAAACGATCGCGAGCTAACACAGCAAATTTTTCTCCGGCTGGCGCGGCCCACTTTGAGCGGAGCGCTTTCCGTCAATCGCATCGAGGAAGCAAAGCTTGCGGCTCCGGACATGGCCGGCGCGCGAGTTTCAAAGATCGTGGAGAAATTCGCGGCCGCGCGAATCCTGCGCCGGCTGCCGACAGAACAAGGACAAGTGGTAGAAGTTGCCCAAGAGGCCCTGCTGAGGAAGTGGCCCAGATTTCTGCTCTGGTTGGAAGGTGCCCGGCGCGACTTATTGCAGCGGGAACGCGTTGCCGATGCGGCGGAGCAATGGCGGGAACGCGGCCGTCCGCGCTATCTGCTCTGGAGAGCTCTTTCGCTTGAGCAGGCGTGGGCGATTCGCGATCAGCTTTCACCGCTTGAGCTGCAGTTCATTCGCGCGCAGCCGGCGAGCTGAGGCCTGGCGGCGCTATAGTCTCATCGCGGCCGCGATTGTGTTCCTTCTCTTCGTTACCTGGGCTGCCTTGTTCGGTTTTCATCGGCTCTTCGTCACACGCTCGACGTTGAATGTGGAGCGGGGCGAGCGTCGCGTGGAAGCGTCTGATCCGGCCGGTGCCTTTCTTTTCTTCGCCAAAGCGCAACAACAGGATCCCTGGGCGAAGAATGATTTGTTTCATCGACTTTGGACCGGTCTCGGCATCTGGAGTTGGGGAAAAAAATCCGGCCGCAGATCGCGCCACTCTGCATCAACTGCGGATGGGAGCGTGCTGGTCGCAACTGCCGCGTTTGGAATATCTGCTCTACCTCCCGGATACAGCAGGATACAACGCGCAGCACCCTCTCGGCCGATGGGGAATATCTCGCCGGCACTTCCGGAAGCGATTTGGTGATCTGGCACTTGTTGGGCGCAGGGAAGACGGAAGAACGCAAGCCGCTCGCGGCCCGCGCTCATGGCGATGTCAATTGGTTGTCTTTCACGCGGAATGAAAAAGAGCCATTGCTCGCCGTCGCGCTCGCCGCTCCGAAGAAAAAGGGTGAGGCCGCGCGCGGCGGCGAAGTGATTGTTCTCAATGCCAGGACTGGCGAACGAGCAGGAAAGCCGATCACCTTCAGCGATAGCGTCCCGCAGAAGGTCTGGTTTGCGCCTAACGAATCCAAGCGCGTGCTCGTGATTGCGCAGGCGAACCAGCCGGCCGCGCATGGCGAGCTTAGCGTTTGTAACGTCGATACCGGCACGCCGGAAGCTGGTCCTTTAGTGCGTGACCTGCCCGTGAATTGGGCCGCATTTTCACCCGATGGCGCGCTGATTGTCACGGCGGAGGGCGCTCTCGGCGGCAGCGAGAATGGAAGGAGCGTGGTGTGGCTGTGGCAAGGAAAGAACGGCGATAACCTTGCGTCTCTGCCACACGACGGCGGCCCATTGAGTTATGTCGAGTTCGATCCCGACGGCAACCGTGTGGTCACGGCAGAAGGAGCGGACGAAGCGACACAAGGCGCGGCCCGGGTTTGGAATATCGCGACCAGAAAGGATGACCGTGGTCTGCACGTGCAGGCTGAGGCCTTGACGGCGCCGCTTAGCCATACCGGTGCGGTGACGCGCGCACGGTTTTCGCCAGATGGACTTTGGCTCGCCAGCGCCGGACGCGATCGCATGACGTGCCTCTGGCACATTCGCACGCAAAAAAAAGTGCTGAGCTTCGAGCAGGGTGGCGACGTCAATGATGTCGCCTTCAGCCCTGATGGACGTTACCTCGCCTCCGGCCGGACGCGACCGAACGGCGCGTATCTGGGAAATTGCGACCGGTCAGCCGGTGCAGGTTCCGTTGAATCACACCGAGACAGTGAGCGAGCTGGCCTTTAGCCCGAATGGCCGCTCCATCGTGACCAGTTCAAAACATATGCTGCGCGTTTGGGTCGGCGAACAGATGGAACCACACAAGTCGGTGTTGGACGTGAGCGACTGCATCCGTGCAATCGCGAGCGGGGATGGCCAACGCGTGCTCACGATAACCAGCGCGCAATCATCCAAGCCGAGTGCGGTACAATTGTGGGAGTCGACGCCGGAAGGTTGGCGCGTCTCGCATAGTTTGCCACCGGGCGATCGGCGCATCCGCTTCGCCGCCCTCGACCGGAGCGGCCGCCGTTGTCTGATTGCGAGCGAACACTCGATCCAACTCTACACGATCGAAGGCACGTCGGCTGAACTGAAAGAGGCCGTCCGGTTCGACGACGCCCTCGGCGATGACGGTGTTCTCTCGGCGGCTTTCGACGAATCGAAGCGCGCAACGCATTGCGCTGATCGTGGGAAAGGAAGGTGCGAAACAAAATCAGCTCGCCCTGATCGAGCCTGGTGCGACAACCATCCGCCGGCTCGCGTCGACGGAAGGAGCCCTTTTCCGGCGAGTCGAGTTTCAGCCCGAAAGGCACTTATCTCCTTGCCTGTTACACGCAATCACCGTCCGCGCTTGGTCGCGCGCGGCTTTGGCAGCTCGATCGGGGCACGTCCTCGGCCGAATTGAATCACACGACGGAGATCACGAGCGCAGCGTTTCACCGGACGAAACGCTGCTCCTCACCGGGAGCACGGACGATGATGCGCGGCTTTGGCCGATCAAAGATGGCGATGTCGGCAAGAGCGAAGTGTTGCGGCGCGAAGGGGAACAAAATACTCACACGGCTGATCTGACGCGCGTTCTGTTTAGCCCAGACGGGACTCGCGCGCTGACGTGCGCTAAAGATCAAACCGCCATCCTCTGGGAAGTCAGATCGGGTTCGACAAAGGCAAAGCGGCTGTCCGTTTTGCGTCACGCTGCGGCGGTCGAGCAGGCGGCGTTTTCCGCCAATGGCGAGCGCATCCTCACGCTGAGCGGTGAATCAAAACTCCGCGCCTGGAGCGGCTCGAGCGGGGAGCTGCTCGCGCTCTTTCACTCCTTCGGAAGAGTGCTCAACGCGGGTTTCGCGTCCGACGGTCAGAGCGTCTATGCGATCGCGGAGAATCTTGTCACCAGGCAGCGACGCGTCTCTCAGGACACGGAAGAATTTGCGCATGAAGTGTGGCCGATGAGTTGGAGCTTCGGTGCGCCGCGCGCCACCGGCGCGAAGGAAGGTACTGTGAAGACATTCCTAAACCTGGATGCGGCGGACCGGGCAGACATCGGCATCCTGCTTGCCGCCCGCCAGGTCTCTGATCCGGCGCGTGGGAAGTGGCGCTGGACCGAGCTGCTGCACGACACTCTGGTGGAAGAGAAAGCGAAGACCGAAGACCTGGAAAAAATCTGGAATCGCGCCGCCGCCAACTACCGCGACGTTCTTCCATCGCGTTCAAGCTCGGCGGAATTTCACGAAGGCGCGGCCAGGGAGTGCGAAGCGAACAAGGAATGGTTCGCGGCGGCGTGGCATTGCAGCCGGCTACTTAAGTTGAATAATAATGATCCCGCAGCGGAACTGAAGCTTCGCCGCCGCCGCGCCGAAGCCTATGCGCGCGCGGATAACTACGCCGCCAGCCTGCCCAACTGCATCATGATCGTGAGCAGATCATAACGATTGAGCTTCAACAAAAGAGCCCGCGCCGAGGCGGGCCAGCGACAAAGAAGCCGCGGATTGCGGAAGCAAACCGCAAACGATATGCAACGCTGGCCGATGCTCGCCTCAGCTACGGTAATACTTTCCCGAAACCCGAAGAAGCAAAGGCTTTGTGGGAACAAGCGATCAAGGATTACGACGAGGCGGTCCGGCTCGCACCTCAGGACGCAACCAAAGCAGTTGGCCGGGCGGAGGCACTCGCGGGCATGCGTCGCTTCGAAGATGCGCAAAAGGAGTTGGATCGTGCCCTGCCGCTAGCAGATCCGAGCGATCGCGGTTCTGTGCTCCAGCGCCTGGCCCTCGTCAGTTGGCTGCGCGGTGACGAGGACGGGAAAAAGCGGTATCGCGATCTTT
Organism: uncultured Verrucomicrobiae bacterium; assembly: GCA_963784865.1. Taxonomy (GTDB): domain Bacteria; phylum Verrucomicrobiota; class Verrucomicrobiia; order Chthoniobacterales; family UBA10450; genus JACCTI01. The sequence goes on from CAWATC010000001.1 coordinate 190,801, forward strand.
GTCAGGCTCTCCGCGACCCCAAAAGTTCCGCCGCTCTCTTTTGGGCAGTAGCAGCGACAAACGCCTTCGAAGGCGACACGTCATTCTTCGACGCTATCATTCCGCGGATTAGCGGCCTGGGCCGATGACGCGCCCGCGAATTTTTATCGACGCAACACGCTTGGAGCGGTGCTTTATCGCGCTGGGCGTTATGAGCCCGCGATTCAGGAGTTGGAAAAAGCGCGCGCCGGTTTTGCTGCGGAAAGGATCAATTCTCTCAATCAAAATTACGACCGCGCGATTCGTCTCCCGATTACGCCTTCACCGGAAGGTCGAGCACCGGACTGGCTCTTCCTCGCCATGTCCAACGCACAACTCGCGATCAAAAATTCGGAGCCGCAGCGGCGCACCGCGGCCTGGGATTGCATGCGCAAACTGCGCGACTCCTCCGAGCTGGCGGAATCGACGCGTCGACGGGCGACCAACCCAGACCAGCCGATCGTGCGCGACGACTATCCGGTGCTCTACGAGACCTTGACGCTCGAGTTGCTCTTCGATGAGGCGAATGCGCTCCTGCGCAAGATGGCCACCTCCTCCCTGCCGTCCGCGGCCTCACGTTAGAACTCGGCGCTCGCCGGAACGCTTTTGCGGCGCGATTCTCTGCCGCCGAATGGCCTGATGACTCGACTGATTTACAATCTCCTATTTCCGCTGGCTTTCTTGTCTTGCCGGGCTATCTCTTGAAAATGAGGCGGCGCGGGAATTACCGCCGCAAATTCGGACAACGCTTCGGTCTCTACGATGCCGCGTTGCGAGCTCAGCCTGGTCAATGCGCGACACTCGCGGCGTTCCGAACGGCGCTTCCGTAAATTTCGCAGTTTGGTGCGCCGACCTTCCGTTCCATCTCGTCTGCGTTCAGGAACCTGAGGATGTCGAACGCTGGGCCGCGCTCGGCGTTCCGCGCAGCCACATCGAAGTAGTCGGCAGCGTAAAATACGAACCAATCGATGCCGAAGCAGACGCGGTCGATCTCATTGACTCGTTAGGCGCAGGGAGCAGTCGCCGGTGCTCTTTGGTGGCAGCACTCATCCGGGCGAAGAAGAAATTCTGGCCAGGGTCTTCCTGGATTATGTACGCAATTTCCCAACCTGCTCCTAATTAGTCGCGCCGCGCCACGTCGAACGCCGGGCCAGACATTCAGCGACAGTTAGCGTCACACGGATTGCGTGTGGCCTTGCGCACCGCCACCGAGCGCGTCGAAGCGGATTGTCTGCTTCTGGACACAACGGGCGAACTGCGCGCGTGGTATTCAGTCGCGACAGTTGCCTTCATTGGAAAAAGCCTGGCCGTGACCGGCGGGAATCCGGTCGAACCGATCGTCGCTGGCAAGCCGGTCATTTTCGGACCGCACATGGAGAATTTTGCTGCGCTCAGTCGCGATCTTCTTGTTCGCGACGGCGCCATACAGATCCAAGACACCGATTCGCTTACCCGAGCCGTCGCCGGGTTTGCGTGATCCCGCCGCGCGCGCAGTCGGTCGGAGTTGACCAGCGAAAGATGGAGCCGAAGACGGGACTCGAACCCGTGACCTGCTGATTACGAATCAGCTGCTCTACCAACTGAGCTACTTCGGCGCGACCGCCGGGCCGCCAAGATTGCATCCACCGGCCGGGCCGGCAAGCGGAACTGCCCACGATAACGCTTCTCAGGGTTTAACGACACGAGCGTCGTTGTCTGCGCGGTTGCTGGAACCTTTGGTCGATTGCAGAATGCTCAACCGCGGGCATCCTACTCTTTCTATCTTTCGCGATGTCCCCCGAAGCAGATCTGGCTCCGAGGAGCGTCGTAGCCGCACGCTCCCGCCAAGGTTTCGAAACGCGCTCAACCTTTTGGCGCTAACAGCGCCCGCACCTGACTCAAGGCCTGATCGATGTCAGCGC
>CAWATC010000002.1:0-171273 GCA_963784865.1 uncultured Verrucomicrobiae bacterium
CACCACGCACTTCCGCCTTCCTGCGAGCCTCGCTTGCTCCATTGGAACACGACGATCCCCGGCAAAAGAAAGGCATAGACAACCGGTCCTTTGATCAACAAAGCCGCCGTCAGGAGGGCGAACATCATCAGCCGATCTCTCGTTAGCCACGGATCGGCGGATCGAACCTTCTCCCAAATCCTCCACCCCAACAGAAAGATGATCAGCGCGAGCGGCATGTCTGTCCGGACCAAAGTCGCCGCCAGCGGCGACAACAGATTCAATCCAAACGCCGCCATCGCCACGAACCCCGCAGGCATTCCGTAGGCCCCCGTCGCCGCGCGGGTCAACACCGCGATGAGCAGCAACGCCGCGGCCAGCGAAGGCAGCCGCCAGGCGATCTCCCATGATCGGGTGACCGCGTAGCACGCCGCGGAGACCCAGCCGACCAGCGGAGGTTTCGTCGCGATCTTCTGGTTAGGCGTGTGCTCGTAGAGCCAGTGTCCCTCCTGCACCATTTCAAAGGAGGTGAAGGCCTGCTTCGCTTGATCGTAGTCGTCCAGTGTCCAGGGGAGATTGGTCACGCTGAAGAGCAGCGCGATCAGGAGGACGACGAACCAAAACGTGCCGCGACGTTCGAGCATCTCGCGGTTCTCAATCGCGCCAGAGAATCGCTCGCACCGGCGAGCCATCACCACCCGCGATTTTCAACGGCAGGCCGATGAAGTTGTAACGCCCGGCGGCCACGTCTTTGAGATCGAGCGATTCAATAATGCTAATGCCGGCCGCGGCGATCGCGTAATGATTGACCAGGCGTTTCGCGGTGATCGCATCGACCGAGGGGACATCGAGACCGAGCAGCTTTACGCCCCTCGCCTGCAACCAGGACGCCACATCGGGAGCAATCGTGGGAATCTCCTTTGGGAAGATGGTGGAATCAGGCCAGACATTGGTCTTCAGCAACAAGCGCGGCGCGCCCCGCAATTCCTCCTCGTATGGGGCGAGGTCATCGATCGTCATCTGCGGAAGCGCACCGGTCGCGTAGTTGTGCGCCAGATCGGCCACGACCGCGGGGCCGAAATAAGTTTCGACCTCCGCCTGCTCCATCGTCCAGCCGTCGTCTTCAAAATGAAACCGTGCATCCGCGTGCGTGCCGTTATGCAAACTCATGCTGATCATTCCGAGATTGACACTCGATCCCTCGGGAATTCGGCCATTCGCCTGGTAGCGAAATCCCACGTCACCCGGCCAGGGTGCGAGCTGATCCGAGAGCGCGCGCGAGATATCGAAGATTCTCATTCCCCAAACAGAGCAGGTTTGCCGGCTTGCGTCACGACTTCGCGAAGACAAACGTGTAGCGCTTTGAAGGGGGTGAGATGACGAGGACATGACCGCGGCAAACACGATCGAGGAGCGGGTCTCTCGCCTGCACGCCGGCGGATTGATCGATCTGCACTTCGATTTGCCGCTCGGACTCTTTTTGAGTCGCCCGCGCCGAAACGTGATCACGAGCGACTTTCTGCCCGAGTTCGAAGCGGGCGACATCAGCCTGCTCGGTGCGGCGATTTACGTCGAAGATCGATATCTCGACCAGGCACTGCGTGTCGCGCTCGATCAAGTCGCTCTGCTCAAGGCAGAGATCGCAGTCACGCCGCGACTGACGCTTTGCAAATCGTTCGCGGATATTCAGCAGGCGCGGGACGACGGTCGCATCGGATTGCTGCTGACCATGGAGGGCGCCGAGCCGCTGGGCGACGATCTCCACCTGCTGCGCATCTTTTACGAACTCGGTCTGCGCGCGATCTCGCTCACCCATGCGCGACCGAACGCGGCCGCCGCGGGCGGAATTTTTGCCGCCAGCGGATCGCCGGCGACCGGCCTGACGACTTTTGGCCGCGAGCTGGTGCAAGAGTGCGAGCGGCTCGGCATCATCCTCGATCTCGCGCACATCAATCCCGCCGGCTTCGAGGAAATCTGCGCCCTAACGACGAAACCGTTGATCGTCTCGCACACGAACGCGCGGCATTACTACGACATCGAACGCAACATCAGCGACGAGCAGATCAAAATGATCGGCGCGCGCGGCGGCGTCATCGGCATCAACGCCATCCTCGTGAGCGCGAAGAAAGAGGAGGCGACGCTCGATCGCTATGTCGATCACATCGAACACGTCGCGAATTTGATCGGCATTGACGGCGTCGGGATCGGTTTCGATTTCTGCGAGTTCCTCTGGCGGTTGATGCCGGCCGCCGAGCGGGAAAAGCTGGAGAGCAAGCTGACCAAGCCGCATTTTCTCCCGGACCTGGGCAACCATTCGCATGCACGGAACATGACGCGAAAATTGATCGAGCGCGGCTTCAGCGACGAGCAGATCGAAAAAATCTTGCGCGAGAATTGGCTGCGCGTTTTGCGCCAGCTACTGTAGCGCGCGCCATGGCAACACTCGAAAAGATTCGGAACTTCATCGACGGGCAATTCATCGAGCCGGTCGGCGGGAAATATCTGGATAACATCGAGCCGGCGACCGGGAAGGCGTATTCGCAGGTGCCCGACAGCGACAGCCGCGACGTGGAACTTGCTGTCGCCGCGGCGGAGAAAGCGTTCGCCAGTTGGTCACGCACGCCCGCGGCCGATCGGTCGCGCATTCTCCTGCGCATCGCCGACTTGATCGAACGCGATCTCGAGAAGTTGGCCCGCGCGGAATCGATCGACACCGGCAAGCCGCTCTCGCTCGCGCGCAATCTCGACATCCCGCGCGCGGCTTCGAATTTTCGTTTCTTCGCCACCGCAATCCTGCACACCGAGAACGAAGCGCACGTCACCGACGGCGTCGCTTTCAACTACACGCTGCGTCAGCCGCGCGGCATCGCCGGGTTGATCTCGCCGTGGAATCTGCCGCTCTATTTGTTGAGCTGGAAAATCGCGCCCGCGATCGCCTGCGGAAATACTGCCGTCTGCAAACCGAGCGAGCTGACGCCGATGACGGCTTACCTGCTCTGCGAGATTTGTCGCGAAGCGGGCCTGCCGAACGGCGTGCTGAATATCGTTCACGGCACGGGCCCAAACGTCGGCGCACCGATCACCGCGCATCCGAAGATCGGCACGATTTCTTTCACCGGCGGCACCGTCACCGGCAAGAAAGTGGCTGAGACCTGCGCGCCGATGTTCAAAAAGGTGTCGTTAGAATTGGGCGGCAAGAATCCGAACATCATCTTCGCCGACGCCGATCAGGACGCCGCCATCGCCGGCAGCCTGCGCTCGTCCTTCGCCAATCAGGGACAGGTTTGTTTGTGCGGATCGCGCGTCTTTGTCGAACGATCTGCCTATCCAGCTTTCGTCGAGCGCTTCGTCGCGGCCGCCGCCAAACTAAAGGTGGGCGATCCTCTCGAGGCGACGACCGATCAGGGCGCGATCGTTTCGCAAACGCAGCTCGAGAAGGTGAAGTATTACGTCGGCCTCGCGCAGGAGGAAGGCGGCAAAATCGCGCTCGGCGGTTCCGCGCCGGAGGCGATCAACGACCGCTGCCGCGGCGGTTATTTTTTCCCCCCGACGGTGATCACGGGCTTGCCCGTTGCCTGCCGCACCAACCGCGAAGAAATCTTCGGCCCCGTCGTGTCGATCACACCCTTCGACAGCGAAGAGGAAGTGATCGGCTACGCGAACGACACCGAGTACGGCCTCGCCTCCAGCGTCTGGACGCAAAACCTCAACCGCGCCCATCGCGTCGCGGAGCAAATCCACACCGGCACCGTCTGGGTGAACTGCTGGCTCGTGCGCGACCTCCGCGTCCCCTTCGGCGGAATGAAACAAAGCGGCGTCGGCCGCGAAGGCGGCAACGAAGCGCTCCACTTCTTCACCGAACCGAAAAATATCTGCATCGCGAAGTAATACTGAGCGCGCACTGCCGTCCGCGAGGAATCGGTGCGCGATTGGCTCAAAGCCAAAAACGTGATCTCGAAGACGATTGCTACGCGTCGCCAACTTGCCGCCTAATCCAGGAAGGATTTCTGCGGCAGTCCAAAATCGCGCGACCCGGACCACCTCCCCTCAACGCGATAATAGATCGCAAACGGGAAGCGTTTGCTCAGACTCCGGTGATATCCAAAGAATTGGCATGAACACCACCGTGGATGGCTAGCGAGTCGACATCATCCAGTATGGACTCGCGAAAATAGCTGCCCAGCCCGCGGGCTTGCTGCTCATAAAATCGAAACCCATCGATTAGGTCGTCCCGCGCTCCGGGAAGGATTTCGATCCTCACGAAGTCTGCTGGCGAATATCAGCTTTCGCTTTCTCCCAGTCGATGAACTTTGCCTCTGCCCGATCCGAATCTAGGCAGACTACGGTGCGTTATCGGATACGACAGACAACGGTTTGATCGGCAGGCGAAGACTAGGCAATCCGTTCGCGATCGCGCAACTCGTCGCCATGCCATGCGGGTGACTCAATCGCTCCGGGGTTGGCCGACAAGCTTTGCCAGAGCGCTTCCATGGTTTGCACTTTCTCTTCAACGGTCATTTCGTTTAGCGGAAGACTCGGAACGCTCATCGCTCAAATTATGTCACAAGCTTCGGGTGCAACGATCGGACGATCTCTAACACCGGCCGAATAAGGCACAATCTGTTTTTCATCCGCGTAACTTGTCGCGCTGCAGGCTTGCCGTAAACGGATCCGCGGTTACAGATTTAGGCATGAGCGGAGTACGATTACTGGTTGGCACACGGAAGGGCGCGTTCGTCCTGACATCGGACGGCGAAGCGCGAAGATTGGAAGGTGGACGGGCCGCACTTTGCGGGCTGGGAAATTTATCACCTCAAAGGTTCGCCGGTGGATCCGAATCGGATCTACGCGTCGCAGACGAGCGCATGGTTCGGGCAGATCATTCAGCGCTCCGATGATGGCGGGAAGACCTGGATCCAGCCGGGCACCGCGCCGGGCGAACCGACGACCACGCCCGATGGCATGCCCAAAGGCGAGAGCAACAAATTTGCTTACGACACCTCGGCGGAAGCCGGGCAAGCCGCTGACCACCCATATGTGGTACGACGGCACGCAGCATCCGTGGGAATTCAAGCGCGTCTGGCATCTCGAGCCGTCGTTGACCGATCCGAACCACGTTTACGCGGGAGTGGAAGACGCGGCGCTGTTCGAATCGAAAGATGGCGGCGAGAATTGGAAGGAACTTGTCGGGATTGCGCGGTCACGACACCGGACCGAAATGGCAACCGGGCGCGGGCGGAATGTGTTTGCACTCGATTCTGCTCGATCCGAAGAATCCGAAGCGAATCTTCATTGCGATCTCGGCGGCGGGCGCGTTCCGCACCGATGACGGTGGCAAAACGTGGAAGCCGATCAATCAAGGTTTGCATTCGCAATACATTCCCGATCCGAACGCGGAGGTCGGGCACTGCGTGCATCACATCGCGATGCATCCATCGCGGCCGAACACGCTCTTCATGCAGAAGCACTGGGACATCATGCGGAGCGACGACGCGGGCGATTCGTGGCGCGAGGTGAGCGGGAATTTGCCGACCGATTTCGGTTTCCCGATCGACATTCACGCGCACGAGCCGGAGACGATTTACGTCGTGCCGATCAAGAGCGACTCGGAACATTTTCCGCTCGACGGCAAACTGCGCGTCTATCGCAGCCGGACCGGCGGCAACGAATGGGAAGAGCTGACGAAAGGTCTGCCGCAACGCGATTGCTACGTGAACGTGCTGCGCGACGCGATGACCGTGGATTCGCTCGACTCGTGCGGCATTTATTTCGGCACCACCGGCGGACAGGTTTATGCCTCGACCGATGCCGGCGACAACTGGAACGCGATCGTGCGCGATCTGCCGGCGGTCTTGTCGGTCGAAGCGCAGACGCTGCCATGATTCGCGTCGTGCTTCCGCATCACCTGCGCACGCTGGCGCGGGTCGGCGACGAGGTGCAGGTCGATCTGAACGGAACGGTCACGATGCGCGCGTTGCTCGACGCGCTCGAAGCACAATATCCGATGCTGCGCGGCACGATCCGCGATCACACCACGCAGGCGCGCCGGCCACTCGTGAGATTTTTCGCCTGCGAAGAAGATGTCTCGCACGAGTCGCCCGACCAGCCGTTGCCGGACGCGATCGCGACCGGCACGGAACCGTTCTTTATCATGGGCGCAATCGCAGGAGGTTAGAAAGCGAGGAACATCTATGTGTCGAAACATCAAAACACTGCACAACTTTGCACCACCAGCGACCGAGGACGAAGTCCGTGCCTCGGCGCTGCAGTTCGTCCGAAAATTGAGCGGCTTTACCAAGCCGTCGAAAGCAAATGAGGACGCCTTCTTCCACGCCGTTGAGAGCGTGACGCAGGTCGCGCGGGAGCTGCTCGATTCTCTGGTGACGAACGCTCCTCCGCGCGATCGCGAACTGGAAGCAATCAAGGCCCGGGCGCGTTCGGCGAAACGTTTCGCCTCGCCTGCGCAGGCGGCTCACGCCCATTCGTAGATGACCGAGCCACAGCCGACAAATGAGCGATTCCTTCGAAAGTTCCCGCGCGCCGGAACCGGTCGGCGCCTTCCCACACGCGAAGCGCGTCGGCAATTTGCTCTTTCTCTCCGGCATCGGACCGCGCGTGCGCGGGAGCAAGGAAATTCCCGGCGTCACGCTGGACGCGGAGCGCAACATCATCAGCTACGACATCGAAACGCAATGCCGCGCGGTCTTCGAAAATGTCCGGCTCGTCCTGGAAGACGCGGGCGCAAGTTGGAACGACATCGTCGATGTCACCGTTTTCCTCACCGACATGAAGAAGGATTTCCCGATCTTCAATCGCATCTACCCGGAGTATTTTGCCGGCGAAGGAAAACCGAATCCGACGCGCACGACGGTTGAGGTCGGCGCGTTGCCGACACCGATCGCGATTGAACTCAAGGTGATCGCGGCGCCGCATTAGGTACCGCGTGGACCGCGCGACATTCCAAAATTCGACGTTGGACGTTGGACGTTGAGCGTTGGACGTTTGCCCTCAATCCATGTCCATGACGTTCTCCGCCGACGAAGATTTCGCCCTTCAACTCGATGCCGAGGATTCGCTCCGTCGACTTCCGCGACCGGTTTCACCTTCCGGTCGGCGCGGATGGCAAGCCGCTCATTTATTTCGTCGGGAATTCGCTCGGCCTGATGCCGAAAGCGACGCGGAGCATCGTCGAACAGGAGCTGGACGATTGGGCGCGGCTCGGCGGTCGATGCGCATCTCGACGGCACGACGCCGTGGTATTCCTATCACGAGACCGTGCGCGAACCGGCGGCGCGGCTGGTCGGCGCGCAGCCGAACGAAGTCGTCTGCATGAACAGCCTGACGGTGAACCTGCACCTGATGATGGCGACGTTCTATCGCCCGACGAAAGTCGCGCTTCAAGATCCTGATGGAAGATCCGGCGTTTCCTTCCGACACCTACGCGATCAAGTCGCAGATCGTTCATCACGGCTTCGATCCGAACGAGGCGCTCCTGCTCGCGCGACCGCGCGAAGGGCGAGTTCACCGTTCGACAGGAAGACATCGAAGCCGCTGCTGGAGAAACAGGGCGATGAGATCGCGCTCGTGCTCATCGCCGGCGTGAACTTCTTCACCGGCCAGTTGTTCGACATCGAGAAGATCACCGCGTCGGCGCAGAAGCGCGGCTGCATCGTCGGGATCGATCTCGCGCACGCGGCCGGCAATGTGCCGCTGGCGTTGCACGATTGGAATGTCGATTTCGCGGTCTGGTGTTCCTACAAGTATCTCAACTCCGGACCCGGCGCGGTCGCGGGCGCGTTCGTGCACGAGCGGCACGCGACCAACACGCGATCTGCCGCGCCTGGCCGGTTGGTGGGGCAACGATCCGGCGACGCGCTTCCGCATGCAGCTCGAGCCGGAGTTCATTCCCGTGCCGATCCGCCGACGCCTGGCAGGTCAGCAATCCGCCGATCTTCTCGATGGCGCCGCTGCGCGCGTCGCTCGCGATCTTCGATGAAGCCGGCGGGATGGAAGCGCTGCGCGCGAAGTCGATCAAGCTAACCGGATATCTTCAGTTCCTGCTCGATCAGATCGGCTCGGGCCAGCTTCACCGTCATCACCCCGCGCGAGCCTAACGAGCGCGGCTGCCAGCTCTCGATTCTCGTGCACGAACATCCGAAGGAGCTCTTCGCCAAACTCGAGGCCGCAGGCGTGAAGTGCGATTTCCGCGAACCGAACGTCATTCGCGTCGCGCCGACACCGCTCTACAACACCTTCCACGAAGTCTGGCGCTTCGCCCAGAATTCTGGCCGAGCATCGATGACCTGAGCGCGGCGATGGAATGCCCGGTGCAAGGCACCGACCCGGAGGAACGCTCCTTATTTCTTGCCCTCGCAGGCTTGCTTTGCTTTCTCGGCCGCGGCCACGCACTCCTTATGACGCGCTTCGCAAGTCTCGGGCGTGCTGCCTCTGGCTTTGCAATTGGCCTGCTGGTTCGTGCAGGAATTCGATGGCACTCTTATATTTCTCGGCGCAGGCGTCGGTGGCGTTGGGTGCTGGCGCCGGAGGGGCTGCGAAGACCATCATCAAGCCTGCGGTTAACGTGAGTATCGCGAATGATATTGTGCGCTTCATCCCCGAATCTTTCCAACGTTCGATCCCGGATGTCCAGCACAACCATCGGGCGCGGCCCCGCGCGGATTTCGGGTGTCGGCCGACCGCGATCAGATTCCGACGAGCAACTCTTTGAGGCAGTTGATCAGGCCCTGCACCGGAAACGGCTTCGCCAAATATTTCACCTCATGCAGAGTGAGGAAACGCTGCACTTCCGGATCGGTGCAGAAACCGGTGATGAAAATGAAATGATCTGCCAGACTGGGACGGATTTCCTTCACCATCAGGTAAAATTCGTCGCCTCGCAGACGCGGCATTTTCAGATCGCAAATGATCGCGTCGTACTCGTGGGCTTTCACCTTGAGCAGCGCTTCGGCGCCATCGAAAACCACGTCGACGAGAAAGTTTTCGTCCGCCAAAATCCATTGCAGGGCGGATGCGAGTTGCTGGTCGTCATCGACGACCAGGACGGCCTTCAAGGCAAGGGAATTGATCCGGTGGCTGCCGTCTGATTGCCGCTTAAATCTCATCGTGACCAATCCATGTTTCAGCAGTCGCGATGCCACTCGTATTGTCGATCGGCGTTCGACGCTGTGGCCCGCCCCCATCATGAGAGCCCGGAGAATCCCCCGGGCGTCGTTAGGTGCCGCGCTCGGTCGGCTTTTGCGGATCAAGTTCGATCACTTCGAATGAAACCAGGTCCCTCCATTCGTTGATCCACTGCTCGAAGAGGCTCGGCGAATCGGTCTCCATAAGCTGAAAGCAACGATCCCCATCTTTTTCGAGCCAGCTGTCGAGGTAGCGCAGACCATCCGGAAGCATTCGGCCCTTCTCGCGAAAGCGCTCGTAAACCAGCGCCTTGCCGCCAGGCGCAAACGTTTCGACGACCATGTATTTCATCCAATGCGCCTACGGAGTCTTGCGCTCCAGCGCCACCGCAAAGGGATGCACGTCCGCGGTCATCAGTCCCGCGACCACCACCGGGTCAGCCTCCATGAAGGCGCGCGCCGCGGCCTCGTCCTTCGCTTCAAAAATGGCGATGCCGAAGGTCTTGTCGCCGGGCTCCATTGTTCGGCCGGCCAGGATCAGTTGACCGCTCTTGATGGCATCCTGGAAACGGGCGAAATGCCGGCCGAGCGCAGCCTTATCCTCCTTCGTCCAGTTCGCGTCGTCATAAAGACGCGGGACCAGATGCAGGACGTAGATGAATTGCCTGGGTTTCTCGTTCGCCGGAGTCGGCGTTTCCGCGCGAGCGTGGAAGAGGGCGAGGCAAAGCAGAAGCCAGGGTCAGTTTTGAGGAAGTGCGCATGGGGTCGGTGGTCTATTTGGTTTTGGCCGCCAGAATCTGCGGCAGGAGAATATCGCGGACGTAATGCATGGAAATTAGCTCGTTTGCTTCTCGAGTTGGTGTTGAAAAAAATCCTTCCAACTCCGCGGCAGCGCTTCGACTTCGAGAGCGCGCCGCAGAGTTTTGATATCATCTTTTTCGAAAGCATACAGGCGGGTAATATCGGCCACGCTGATCGCTCTTTGCTCGTGCCCGATCAATTCGATCGCGTTTCCGGCCGCCACCATTCCTTCGCGCATCACGGCGAAATAGAATCCGGTGCGGCGGCTGGCCAGGAATCGTTTTATCATATCCACGCGCCCGAACTTCAATCCCAGCTTGAAGCAGGGCATCCGCGGTTCCGTGACCATGACTTCGGCCTCCCCGATTCGAAATCGGTCGCCAATGTAAACATCTTCCTCAAGCAAACCCGCGGTCGAAAAGTTTTCCCCAAACATTCCCCAGGGCAGATCGACTCCCGGCAGTTCTGCTCGCCAAAACTGGTAGTGTTCCGACGGATAGGCATAGACAGCCTTGTCCGCGCCGCCGTGAACCGTGAGATCCGCCTGCCGGTCGCCGTCCAGGTTCAACGTGCGCAATGCCACCGCGCCCTCGACCGGTTCCTTGAAAATTCCGGTCGTGACAAGCTTGCCCTGCCAGGGGACCTCTCTCGGCAGGCCGACGTTCACCGAAAGAATTTTCATATCAGGTCAGCGATGCCGACGGAGGATCCTGCTTTCGTACGCGGATAAAGGCAATCGCTAGCCGCCACGCGCCAAGGATCGCGCCCATCAAGACGAAGGACACAATGTAGTAACCACCGAGCGGCGCCTGCGGGATGTAGATCATAAGCTGCGGTGCTGGCCCAGCGAGAATCATCGCGATAATTGTATCGGCATTTCCAGCGCAATTAGGCGACAAATACCGCTCACTCGTCCATGGCGACCAAATTCACCCTCATCGGCAGCGGGCTCGCGGGCGGAATGATGGCCGCGTTTCTCGGCCGCCGCGGATACGAGGTCGATCTCTTCGAGCGACGACCGGATCCGACGCGCGGGTAATCTCGTCGGCGGGCGTTCGATCAATCTCGCGCTCTCCACACGCGGCATTCACGCACTCCAGCAACTCGGCATCGCCGAGGAAGTGATGCGCCACGCCATCCCGATGCGCGGCCGCATGATCCATGACAGATCCGGCGACCTGCACTTCGCTCCCTACGACCGCGACCCGCAGAAGTGCATCAACTCGATCGGGCGCGGCGCACTCAACACCGCCACGATCGAGGCCGCGCAGCGTTATCCAAGCGTGCGCGTCCATTTCAATCAGCGTTGCACCGACGTCGATCTCGACCACGCCAGCGGCGCACCTGCTCAACACCGAAACGAACCAACCGCTCGTGGCCCGGAGCGACGCCATCATCGGTGTCGATGGCGCCTTCTCCGCGGTGCGCCGCTCCATGCAGCGACTCGATCGCTTCGATTACAGCCAGAGTTATCTCGCTCACGGTTACAAGGAGCTGACCATCCCGCCGGCGACCGGACGGCGGCTGGCGGATGGAGAAACACGCGCTCCACATCTGGCCGCGCAGGAGCTTCATGATGATTGCGCTGCCGAATCCCGACGGCTCGTTCACCTGCACCCTCTTTTGGGAATGGGAAGGGCCGCGCAGCTTCGCCACCACCACGACCGACGACGAGGTCCGCCGCTTCTTCGACGAAGAATTCCCCGACGCGGTGCCGCTCATGCCGGCATTGCTCGAGGAATATCGCGAGAATCCGACCGGCTCGCTCGTGACCGTCCGCTGCGCCCCGTGGCATTATCAGGACAAGGTCGCGCTCGTCGGCGACGCCGCCCACGCGGTCGTGCCGTTCTACGGCCAGGGGATGAACGCCGCCTTCGAAGATTGCGTCGTGCTCGACGAATGCCTGGCCGAATGGCCTAACGACCGCGAACGCGCCTTCGCCGAATATTTCGCCAGGCGAAAAGAGAACGCCGACGCGCTCGCCGACCTCGCGGTCCACAACTTCATCGAGATGCGCGACAAGACTGCCTCACGCGCCTTCCGCGCAAAGAAGAAACTCGATCACTTGCTCGAGGGTGTGCTCCCCGGCATCTATCTGCCGCTTTACACCATGGTCTCGTTCACTCGCATTCCCTACGCGGAGGCGGCGCGACGAGCCCGCCGGCAGGATCGAGTGGTGTATGCGAGTTCAATCCTCCTGGCTGGGTTCGTGGTCCTGGCGGTCCTTTATTTGATTACTCGTTAGGCGCGCCCCGCTCAGATCCTTGCGCGAATCGTAAGCCCAGTGCAGGAGCGCCTGCCGCTGTTTTCGCCGGCAGTTGAGATCGCGGGGCGCGCAGCGCTTCCGCAACTGCGCCAGGTGACGCCGCACCGCACGCCAGCGCTTGATCTGGCGCAAATCATCTGCGCTGCGGCGGCCGGAATAATATCGGCAATACCACTGAAACCAGCCCCGCGGATCCTGGTCGCAAATCCAACCCTTCTCACGCCAGACCGCGAGCGGCTGGGACGCATTCACTCCGAAGAAGTTCAGCGCAGGATCATGACGCTCCCGACAGAGCTTCGCTTTCGCAAACCAACTGGCCGGAAACTCCTTCGCGCAATCCGTCATGTACTTCCCGCCGAAGACGCCCAGCTCCAGCATTTGTTTGGGCGTGAGTTCCGGCTTGAAATCCGGGCGGAAGTCCCGACCGGCCGGTTTCGTCCGCAGATAGACGTAGCCGCGCTGCATCAGGTCGTTCACTTCCACGCGCACCGGCTTCATTGGAGATGCCAAGGTCGGGCAAGGGGTCACGCACAGGCAATGTTAATTCCAATCGGCGGACGCAGAATCAGGCATCCGCCTGATGGCGATCCATTTTCGAACATTGCCGGCCTGTGCCCGAAATTGGTAGGGTCAAATCCATGGACGCGAAACTTCGCTCTCCCGTCATGGTAGTTGCCGCCGCCCTCCTCTGCGCGTCGCTGGCCCGCGCCCAGGAGGACGACCCGCTAAAGGATCCGGACTTCGAGGCCGCTTTGAAGCAAGTCCAGGAGCTGCAGAAAACGAGTCCGCCAGTGAAAATGTCCGACTTGCAGAAGCAGGCGGACGACGTTCAGGCGGAGCAAAAGAAGGAAGAACAAAAAGAAAAAGCCGCGTTAAAGAAGCAGCTCGAAGCCCCCGGCCCACTGGCCTTACCCGACTGGACGCCGGCGACTCCGGAATTCACGGCGACCGGTTCACCCGTGAAGAAGATCGTCGACGATCACGTCGCCATCACCCAGACCGGCACCTCGTCGCGCACTCCGGAGCAACTGGCCGATGCCTGGGAAGCGGCCATCGCCGACAAGAAAATCAATCACGTTCGGAACAACATCAGCAGTAACAACAACCTGACCACGATCCTCTTCCTGACCACGCGCACCGATCCCCGGGAAGAAGTGCGGATGGAAGCCCGCCGCCCCGAGGGCGCGAAGATCACCCAGGTCACCATCTCCTCACCTTTGCCCAAGCCCGAAGACGACGAGAGCGATAGTGACTAGCTTCGGTGCCCCACAAGCTCGTTAGGCCAAACGTCGTCCCTACCAAATGCGGACGCGATCCGCGGGAGCGAGGTAGAGCTTCTCCTCTGGCTTGACGTCCCAGGCCTCATACCAACCGTCGAGATTGCGCACCGTCTGCGCCCGCTCGCGAGCGGGCGAGTGCTCATCGGTCACGATGCGCTGGCGCAAGGCCGCCTCGCGGATCTTCTCCCGCCAACTCTGCGCGTAGGCGATGAAGAAGCGCTGATCGCCCGTGAGCCCGTCGACCACGGGCAACGGTTTTCCGCCTAACGACATCTTATACGCGTCGTAGGCCGCGGCCAGACCGGCCACATCGGCGATGTTCTCGCCCAGGGTGAGCTCGCCGTTCAGGTGCACGCCCGGCAACGGCTCGTAGGCGTTGTATTGCTCGACCAGCCGCTGCCCGGCTTGCTTGAAGTGCGCGGAGTCCTCGGGCGTCCACCAATTTTCCAGCTTCCCCGCGGCGTTAAACTCCGCGCCCGCATTGTCGAAACTGTGGCTGATCTCGTGCCCGATGGTCGCCCCAATCGCGGCATAATTCGCCGCCGCATCCGCTTTCGGATCGAAGTAAGGTGCTTCCAGGATAGCCGCGGGAAAGTTCATGGCATTCTGGAGCGGAAGGTTGACCGCGTTGACCGTTTGCGGCGTCAACCACCACTCATTGCGATCGACCGGCTGCCCAAGCTTCGCGAGCTGATGCCGATACTCCCATTCGCGCGCCCGCCACGCATTCCCGAGCGGATCGTGACGACGGATTTCAAGTCCCTTGTAATCCCGCCACGTCTCCGGAAAACCGACCCCCACGCGCAACGTCCCGATCTTGGCCTTGGCTTGCTTTTTCGTCGCCGGCGCCATCCACTCCAGTCCGTCCACGCGGCGGTCGAAAGCCGCGAGCAGATTTTTCACGATCGCCTGGACTGCAACCTTCGAGGACGGCGGAAAATATTTCCCGACGTAAATCTTGCCGACGGCATCGCCCAGGTCGGCGTTCACATTCGTCAGCCCCCGCTTCCAACGGTCGCGTTGTTGCGGCGTTCCCTGCAGCGTCTTGCCGTAGAACCCGAAACGCAGATCGTCGAAAGCCTTGGGGAGAAAGCCGGCGCTCTGGTTGAGGGTGTGGAAGACCAGCCAATCCCTCCAGGACTCAAGCGGCTCGCTCGCGACGAGGGCCGAGAGCCCCTTGATCGCACCCGGATGCCAAATGATAAAGGTCGGCTGCTTCTCGATTCCCGCCGCGCTGAGATATGCTTTCCAATCGAGTCCCGGCGCATTCTTCGACAATTCCGCGACCGTTGATGGATTGTTCGCCTTGTGCACGTCCGAGCTCGTGGTGCGATCGGCATGCACCGCGGCCATCTTTGTTTCCAGCGCCATGATCCGCTCGGCTCTGGCCGCGGGCTCGCTCATCCCGGCAAGTTTCAGGAGCTCGCCGACGTACGCTTGATAGGCGGTCCGGAGCTTCACCATCTCCGGCTCCTCGGAGACGTAATATTCCCGATCGGGCAACCCGAGCCCGCCCTGCAGGAGATACGGAACCGTGCGCGTCGGATCGCTGAGCGCCTGCGCGACGAACAGGCCAAACAAGTTCTCGGTCCACATCGCGGTGGCGTTCAACGGATCCACGTCCGCACGCAACCGTTGACCGAGCGCGCGCGCGAGATCGCCCTTCGACGCGATCTTCTCGATCTCACTCAAGCGACGGCTTCAGCGGATCAAGGCCGCTCTTTTCGATCCCGTCCGTGTCCATGTAGGCGGCGTAGTAATCCGCGATCATGCGCTCCGGAGTTCCCGGCTTGGGATTGCCGTCGCCGGCCTCGCGCACCAGATCGGCGGTCCGTTTCTCCGCCTTTTGAAAGACCTCGAACGCGACGCCAATAGTCGCGCGATCCGGCGGAATTTCAGCCGCCTTGCGCCAGCCACCGTTGGCATACTCCTCGAAATCGTCGCCCGGCTTGACCGCGAGATTGCGCATGGCTAGATCGATCCCGATCGTTTTTCCTGGGTTCGCAGGCTCAGCGGAGAACCCGGATGCAGTCAACGTCATCAGCGCCACCGGCACGAGGATTCGAATCTTCATCGCGGCAGCTTTGCAAAGATCGTGCCGCAAAAACAGCCTTATGATGTCGGCGAGCCCGCCGAACTTCGCCACGAGATATCTTCCTCGCGCAAAGTCACTCCGTAGTGCAGAACCAACGCCAGCGGAATCACAAACAAAAGCGCACGAGGCACTGGTTTCTCACCTGATGGACGATCAACAACATCCGCAGCCGTTGGTCACGGTGGTGTTGCCCACCGCCGATCGGCCGCATTATCTCGAAGAATCATTGCGCTCCGCCGTCGGGCAGTCGTATCGAAACATCGAGATCCTGGTGCGCGACAACGCCAGCGGACCGGAAACGGGCGAGGTCGTGCGCCGTTTTCAGGACGATCGTATTCACTACCTGCGGCACGAACAGAATATCGGCATAACGCCGAATGTGCTCGGTGGTTTTCGCGAAGCGAAAGGGAAATACGTGACCAATCTGCACGACGACGATTTTTGGGAGCCGGATTTTCTGGAGAAAATGGTGGCTGCTTTGGAAGCCAATCCTGAGGCCGTGCTGGCATTTAGCGACCATTACATCGTTGATCAGAATGGCGCGATTGATCCGGAGGCGACGAAAAAAGCTGCGGCGATTTTCAAGCGAGCCGGGCTCGCGCCTGGAATCCACAAGCCTTTTAAGAAGCTCGCTCTGATCGATTTTAGCGTGCCACTCGCGATGGCCAGCGTGCTCCGCCGCGACTCGATCGACTGGGACGATTTTTCAAACCTGGTACCCGCCTACGATTTTTGGCTGGTCTATCTCGCCTGTCGCGACGGCGATGCCTGCTACTACTTGCCGGAACGACTCACCTCTTATCGAATTCATTCCGCCTCCGAAACCGCCTTGGGGCGCGTCCGAGGGAACAAGGCATTCATCGAAGTCTATCAGCGCATGCTCCTGGATCCGCGGGTGGCGGAATTTCAGAGCATCTTTCGCCAGCGACTCGGCATGCATCACACCGACGCCGCGATTGCTCTGTTACGTCAGGGCGAGCACGCCGCCGCGCGGGAAATGCTCGCAAAAGGATTCCGTTATCGTTTCGATATCAAGGCAAACCTTGCCTACGTGGCCAGTTTCCTCCCGCGCATGATCACGCGCCATCTTCCGGGCAAACTCGGTTTTCCTCGAAATCAACCGTTATCACCGCGCCCTACCGGTTCCTCCCCGGTGTGATGCATCATCCCATTGATCTTTGAATTCTTGAACACGGAGACGTAGAAATTCGCCACCGCGGCCGCACGGAAGAGCAGCCCTTTACAGCCAGCGCCGCACCTCGCGCTTCAGGGCGAGATATTCCCCGCCGAACTTCGCCTCAAGATATCTCTCTTCGCGCAAGATCACGCCGTAGTGCAGGACCAACGCCAGCGGGACCACGAAGAGAAGCGCGAGCCAGTCATTGAGGAGAAAACTCAATCCCACCTGAAGCATGCAGAGCGCGAGATACATGGGATTGCGAGTGAAGCGATAGGGCCCATTCCGCACAATCATCAGTGCAGGCGCGCTTGGGTTGACGTTGGTCCCGGCTTTCTTCATCACGAGCAAAGCCGAGATCGCCAGCGAGGGCGCCGCGATCGCCAACGCAATCCCGATCGGGAGCGCGATGGCGTAACTCATCATCCTATGCGGGAAGATGAAGTGCACGAGCCCACTCATCACCGCACCCACCAGCCAAATCAGCGGTGGGAATGCGATGACTCCCGGATGATCTTTCGTCTCGTTCGATTCCACCTGAATTTTTCCTCCAAAGGGTAACGCCGAATTGATCAGCGCCGCTCGTCACTCTTCACTTGCCATCAAACGCCGCCTGCAGCTTCGCCAGATTGAGTTTCTTCATCTGCATCAACTCCCGCATCACCCGTTGCAATCCCGCCGCATCCTTGACCCACTCATCGAAAAACTTCGCCGGCACCACCTGCCAGGAGAGGCCGAACTTATCCGCGAGCCACCCGCATTGCACTTCCTCCCCGCCATCGGCTGTCAGCTTCTCCCAGTAGTAATCGATCTCTTCCTGCGTGTTGCAGTTGACTACAAACGAGACCGCTTGCGTGAACTTGACGTGCGGCCCGCCGTTCAAGGCCACGAACTGCTGTCCATCCAGCTCGAAATCCACCGTCAGCACCGCGCCCTTCTGCCCCACCGGTTCCTCCCCGGTGTAATGCGTTATCCCATTGACCTTCGAATTCTTGAACACGGAGACGTAGAACTTCGCCGCCGCCTCCGCCTGATCGTCAAACCACAAAAATGGAGTAATCCTTTGCATCGCTCACGATGCCCGCGAGCACAGGCCGCGCAAGCCAAGGCCGATCGCGTCGCAGACCAGTGCTCTCAGCAAACCCCGGCGCGCAGCCTTTATCCAACCGTCTTCCGGCTCTAAGATCGCTTGTTTATGGACGACAAAGACAACATCCAGCTTCAGGCGGTCGAAGATCATGATGGCATTCTCACCATTCGCGGCGGAGGCGCGCGCCGGGATTGGAACGGCATCCATTACAAACAAGGCATGTCGGCCAAGAACGTCGGCACGACCAGACTCTCCGCGAATATCGCCACCATCCCGCCGGGTGGCGTGGCTTATGCCCATATTCATGTCGGCTTCGAGCTCATCCTTTACATCCTCGAAGGAAAAGTGCGGCACGAATTCGGGCCCGGATTGAAGCAAGTGTTGGAGAACGAAGCCGGTGATTTCATTTACATAAAACCCGACGTGCCCCATGAAGTTTTCAACATGAGCGACACCGAACCGGTGGTGGCGTTTGTCGCCCGTTCTTCCGCCGATGAATGGGACAATATTATTCCGTACGACCGCAAGCAGGACGGCTGAGGCGATTCGCGGCATCTCCATCCTCTACTCACGTGTCTCCGCAGGAACTGGGGTCTGTCTCCGCACCGGAGTCCGTGCAGCTTGACATCAATTTAGGTTAGCCGACTTCCCCTCCCCCCAGGATGCCAACGCTCGCTTCGTCGACGGCGCTGAGGTAATTTCGCACGCATGGCGGGCGCTAATGACGAGCAGCTCGAGATCGGGCATGTCCTTTTCATCGACATTGTCGGCTATTCAAGACTGCTGATTGAAGATCAAAAGGAGCGGCTCCGCCGGCTCACCGCAATCGTGCTGGCGACAGCGCAGGTGCGCGAAACTACCAATGAACAGCTCGTGCGCCTGCCCACCGGCGATGGCATGGCGCTCGTCTTCCGCAAAAGCTCGGAGGAACCGGCGCGATGCGCTTTCGAGATCGCCAGCGCGCTGAAAAATCATCCCGAGATCGGGATCAGGATGGGTATCCACAGCGGACCGGTGAGCGAAGTGACTGATCTGAACGAACGCACCAACATCGCCGGCGCCGGAATTAACATGGCGCAACGAGTAATGGATTGCGGCGACGCCGGACATATCCTGGCTTCGGCCCGCGTGGCGAACGATCTGGAGCAGTACACGCGTTGGCAGCCGCTCGTGCATGACCTTGGCGAGTGTGCGGTGAAGCATGGCGTTCGCCTCCGGTTAGCCAATCTTTATACAGCCGAGTTGGGTAACCGGGCGCTGCCGGAAAAACTCCGGATGGCGTGCCGCCGCCGGAGGGTGACGGTGAGCGGAGCAATCCTTCTGCTGGGAATCATCGCGGCCGTCGCTGCGCTCTTCTTCCACCGGCCGGCGCGACTCGCCATGAGTGGACCGGCGATCCCGGAGAAAAGCATCGCCGTCCTTCCCTTCGAGAACCTAAGCGAAGATAAAAGCAATGATTACTTCGCCGCCGGCATCCAGGATGAAATTCTGACGCGGCTGGCGAACCTGGGCGACCTGAAGGTGATCGCCCGCACTTCGACGGAGAAGTATCAGAGTCACCCCGCCGATCTGGGGACGATCGCGGCGGAGCTGGGCGTGGCCCACATCCTGGAAGGAAGCGTGCAGAAGATCGGCAACCAGGTGCATGTGAATGTGCAGTTGATTAACGCCAGCAGCGCCGCCCATATCTGGGCGCAGAGTTATGATCGCACTCTTGACCATGCCTTTGCCGTGCAGGGCGAAGTCGCCCAAACCGTCGCCAACGCGCTCAAGGTCGCGCTCCTGCCCGCTCAAATCGACAGGCTTAACAGTCTGCCAACCCAGAATCCCGCAGCCTACGATTCTTATCTCAAGGGGGAATACGCGTTCGAACAAGCGCGAAAGAATCCCGGGGATTATCAGAAAGCGTTCGAGCCGGCTATCACCCGCTTCCGGGAGGCGGTGGCGGCTGATCCGCAGTTTGCGCTCGCCTATGCACAGCTGGCCTACGCGGAACTCACGATGGAGGGATATGGTCACCTCGATGGTCGCACCGAGCACAACCCGGAGTTGCTCGCGAGCGCGAAGCAAAATATCGACCGGGCGCTGCAATTGCAGCCGGATCTGCCGGCGGCCCGTCTCGCTCTCGGGCGCTGGCATTTCGCGGCCAATCACGATGCAACCGCCGCCCAAAAGGAATACCGACGCGCGCTGGAACTGGATCCTCGCCTTTCGGAAGCAACCGCGCGCATTGCCAGTTCTTTGATCACCCAGGGGCGGACCGAAGAAGCGATCGCGCTGTTCCTCAAGGGGCTGGAGTCGGACCCGCGTAACTACCAACTCCTGCGAAATCTCGGCATAGCCTACACCATGCGCGGGGATTTCAAGCGCGCTTCCGAAGTGGATTCACGCATCGTGGCGATGAACCCTGCCGACGAGCAGGACGCATGCAATTTGTGCCTCGACATCGTCCAGAGTACGGGTGACCTGCAGGCGGCGCGCAGGGTTCTCGATGAGTTAATTTCCCATCTTCCCGCAGGGCAGCCAAAGGGCTCGAGGTTAACCGGGACAGAGCTTTTCCTGCTGATTCTCAACCGTGATTTCGCGGCGGCAAAGACCTATGCGGAGAAGATGCCAGCGGAAAACTGGGAGACAGACTGGGCCCGACCGCTGGCCTTGGGAGATATCGAGCATTATCGCGGCGACAACGAAGCGGCGCGAGACTCTTACCAGAACGCTCGCGGCCTGCTGACGACCGCAGTTGCCAAGGATCCTGAGGAACCCCAATCACATGGAGATCTCGCCCTGGTCGATGCGGGACTGGGATTGAGCGAAGAAGCATTGCGCGAAGCCCAGCGTGCGATCGACCTGGAACCGATAGAAAAACATGCGCGGGCTGGACTAAACTGGTTGCTCAACCTGGCGCAGGTCCAGACGCGGCTCGGCCAGAGCGCGGAGGCAATCAATGGGCTCGAACGGCTCATGGCCATGCCGAATACAGGGGAAGCGATCTCGATCTGGCAATTGAAGCTCGATCCAAATTGGGATCCGCTCCGGAGCGACCCGCGTTTCCAAAGAATGATCGAGTCAACCTCGCCGAAATCGTAAGGAGAGGAGCAGCGGCAACGACCACAGTGGTCCGTGCTCGCCAGTCAACGATCGAGCTTGTCCCGCCGACGAATGGGACATTACTATTCCGGGAGAGTTAGCTCCTCCAAACCAGATCCAACCCCCATAGAACCAAATCCCATGAGGAAATTCCTTGTTGCCACAGCGATTGTCCTTTCCTGCGCTTTCACCTTAGTGCCGCGGGCGTCGGCCCAGCTTTCGTTTACCGGCGTCCCAGGCTCTGCCACGGTCGGAGTGCCCTTCACGATTGGCATATCCTATACGTTCACAGCGGTTACTCTTCCAAACTTCGCTGGTTTCTCATTGTGGCTGGTAAACACCGGCACTGGGGGCTTGACCATGACGGATCGACAGATTGGTGCAAGTCTCTTTGGCGATCTCCAAACCTCCAACTTCAACCTTTTCGGTGGAGCAATGGGTGGCGGTATCCCGGAGATCCTGGATCCGATCAATCGGCAAGGCTTCGGCACCGCTCCATCGAACCAGATTAATACAGATATCGGCGCCCTTACTACCAACAATCCGGTAGGCGATGGCACGTATTTCCTCTGCAATATCACCTTCGTGGCGACCTCTGTCGGCAGCTTCGGAATCGCGAACACGACAGCGGCGACACCTAATGTCGGTGGGCGCATCTCGGTTATCACTGACAGCAACGGAAACACTGTCCCCATCCCGTTTTCGTCGGCTGGTGTACCAGAGCCAAGCTCCATCGCCCTCCCGTGCGTTGGTTTGATGTCGGCAGGGGCGGTGGCCTACCGTCGTCGTGTTGCGGCGAGGTAATTCCCCGAGCTAACCTTCTCGCGACAACTCCGGCAGGCTTGTCCTGCTGAAGTTGTTTAGCGTACTCTCAAAGCACGCCGTCTCGGCGTTCTGCTCAGTTAGTAGTTGATCCGAGACCGAGCGGTTAACTCCGCGCTCGGCGGCTACTTCCGCACCTCGTAGCGAAGCGCCACCGTGGCGCTCTCGTAGGCCTTCACCTCCACAAGGTGCAGGGCAATGTCCTTGTCGAGCCCCTCGAAGAATGAAATTCCATCACCAATGAGGATGGGCATGATCGAATAGCGAACCTCGTCGGCCAGCCCGAGGCGAAGGCATTCACCGGAAACGGCACCACCTCCGACGAACCAAATACTACGGAAGGCCGGCTTCAATCGCTCATTCACCAGCCGCGCAAGGTCTCCTGAGTAGAACTCGACGGTATCCCTGGTCCTCGGCAGCTCGCGACTGGTGAGGATGAAGGTTGGCTTGTCGCCGTAGGACCAGCCGAACCCCTTGGCCTCGAACGCCAAGGCGGTTTCGTAGGTCCGCGATCCCATCACGTAGCAGTCGATCGTCTTGAGGAACTGCTTCCACGAACTCCGGGGACATGGTCTCCCCGCCTTCGAATTTGTCTGAGGTCTCGAGCCAGTCGACGCGCCCGTCCCTTCGAGCGATGAAGCCGTCGAGACTCGCCACCATGTGGATCGTTACGCGAGAATTCGTTTTCGCCATTGTCGTGCCTTGTACGCTCATTCGACAAGGAGTTCGCCGCCCCAGTCGGCTGGGTCGGAATCGAAAATCGTCTCCGAGAGCGTCCACGGATGTCCCCATGGGTCGAGGAACGAGCATTGGCGTTCGCCATACATGTGATCCGCGGGTTCAGCGAGGACACGAGCACCGGCTGCCTTGGCGCGTTGAAAGAGGACGTCGATCCCCGTGACACGAAGCGTGATGGAGTGCGCCCCGGGGCCCTCCAGTGTTGCAGGAGCGGCGTCGGCGTGTCCGCCGGGTTTGGCGACGACGATGGCCCCGTTGCCGTGCGAGAGCTGACACCGATGGTCGCCGATGCGGAGACGTTCGGTGAACGGCAGGGCCGTTGTGAGCCACTCGACTGCTTCGCGCACGTCGGGGTAGTACAGGACCGGTATTACGGCCGTGTTTGGTGCCGCTCGGTTCTTCTTCAGCATGGGTTCAGAGAGGTTACCAGTGCGTCCCTGATCGCCTAACGACACAGCACCGATGCCACCGCTGATGGGAGCGCCGCTTCGCCTTTCTACTTTCTAATTTCGCATTCCTACTTTTCAAAGCGGCGAACTCCTAATTGTCAGCCCATGACCAGGCGGTAATCTGCCAACCTTTTGCGCCCTTGTGGAGCACCAGAGTCATCACACCGGTTACATCTACTACTTCTCCCTTCTTCTTGAAGCGGAAGCTTGCCGGGACAACCACATAGGCGTCAGCGGCGGTGACATCGACGTGCTTGGGTTTGTCCAAAGTTACAACTCCCTCGCTCATGCTGTTCGCCTTGGCGTAAGCCTCATAATCCTTAAACCATTTCGCGGCGGCTCCGGCCCCGTGCCACGCGTGCGGGGGAAAATCGTCGATGATCAACGCTTCCTCCGCGCAAGCGGCCTCGACCATTTTGGCGTCGCCTTTGCTGAAGCCTTCTAAAAACTGCTGCACCGGGACCATCACATCTGTCTCTTCAGAGGCGGTGGCCGACCTCCCGGCCACGACGAGGGAGATCGCGAGTACCAATAACTAGTTTGTGCATATTGGTTTTGCTCCTTTGTGGGTTGATATTACTGATGCAATTCGTCTAACGAAACCCAAAATCAGCGACTTCGAAAGCGTTCGAAGTTTGCTGCAGCGCATTATTGGTCAACCAGGAGTTATTCATGGGCGAGCGGAACGGCCCTCCCAGGCCGGCGGAGCGAGGTTGTAAATAGCTCTGCTGCCGTCCGAATCATCATGGTTGATCACCTTGCTCCTCCTTTTCATTTCCTCCTTGCGAGAAGATCGCACGCACCAGCCCACTACGAATCTGCATCGCGGATCGCTCGACGATTTTAACCATCGCTTCGAGTGGAGTCCGGGCGGGCTTTTCATTCATGCGTTCGGGCAGCCCGCGCGAACGCTCCGCGGCCCGAGCGAGTGGATGGCCCGGCGACCGTGATGGCAGTCTAAGGCTCGGCAGCTTGGAATGCGGCGAGCAAGCGCAAGCTCCCCGCGGCTTTCCGTTGCAACGGTGAGATTAGGGGAAGCGTATCCCTGCGATTCGGCGGTTGTTTGCGGCCGACACGGCCGGCCCTTCAGCTCTACAACTGATTTTGCGGCTGACACAGCCGCCACTACAACCGACGCGTGTTAGCTACTTGGAGGCTGAAGGACGCGCAGAGGCACTTCGAGCCACTCGGCTGTGGCCACACGGTCCTGGAACGCGCTCACGTCGATCATCGATCGATCCATTTGTCGCGCATAGATCTGCGCGATGCCAAAGCTGACCGGGTCACTCGCAAAGAGGGCGGACTTCACCGGTTGATGTACTCCCCGCCGCCGGCGGGCAGCTCGGAAGATGTGGGGAAGCTCGAGCCGAATGCTCGTTAGTCCCGAAAAATCGGCGTAGCGATCGAACGGCGCCTCCTGAATGTGCTCTTCCATCTCGATGAAATTAAGGACTTGATCGACGAAGGCCTCGTTGAGGACGCCCTGCGGGAACCAGGTGACGATGCGCCACTTCGGATAATACCAGGTCCGGGGAAAGGCCTTGCGGATGATTTCGGGTTGTTCTGTCTTAAATGCGATCATCGCCATGGGGCATTCTTGCCGTTCCCTTGCGCGAAGGCGATAACAAGATTTCGGGTTCAGGCCTGACTCAAGGGAAGGGTGTCCGGATGCGCTCGGAAAAATCCGCGGAGTCGTTGGCCAGCCGGGCCCTCTGGTTGATGTGCGCGCGGCGCTTTAGTTCATCGAAAGGCAGTCCAAACCGCTCGATCGTCCGGTGTTCGTAGAGCATCTGATCGGCGTAGCCGTTGGCCAGGATGCGCCAGTCCCAGGGAGCGCGCTCAGACGCGGCGCGCTGATGACGAATCGCGGTGGTGCAGTTGTTAGCGACGGCGTTGTACCAACGCGGCTGCCCGTGCAGTTCGTTGAGGGTACGGAGGTACTCGAGAAAAACGGCGCGGGCACCCGCGGGTGAGGTGGCGAGGCGGTACAGATATACCTCTTCGCCCTTGCGGAAATTCGTGCGCAAACGAATGACATCGCGCTCGTCGGCCGCGATGTAGATTTGCTCGAATTGCCGGTAGAAACCGCCGATGGCCGAGTAGCTCTGTCCGCGCTGCGAGCGCGTCTCGATGCTAAAACAAACGCGCCCATCGGGGCCGAAGTCGAAAGACAAGATGGGGTGCGCGATGAACGCCGATCCCCAGTAGGTCACGAACAAGTCGATCCCACGGAGATTTTGCAGGTCGTAGCTGCGCGTCTCGTAGCGCGGGGTGAAGTCGGTCTCGGTGCGGTAGTCGGAGTTGCGCACATTGTGAATGGTCACGTGCTCGCCATCGATCGTCGCCTCGGCGAGGACAGCATACTCCGGTTTCCAGTCGCGATCCTGCCGTGGCTTCAAGGTTAACCACCACGCCGAGCACGACCGCGAAACAAAGCGCGACAAGCGCCATTCCACGCCAGCGCTTCCTGACCAGGATGAGCGTGGCCAGCATGGCCGCCCGCGTAGGTGAGCGCGAGCGGTTTACGGAGCGAGGCCATGGGCAGATCGAAGTAGAGTGCGCCCGCCGCCCAGGCTGTCGCGACCAGGAGGACCAATGCGCCGATTCCTAATAGAATGAGGCGGATCACTCTGCGCATAAGATGCGACCTCATGACCTTAAGATGGCGAAGGCGACAAAGGTCAGATCGAATCCGAGAAACTCAGAGCCCGGCGCGCTTCTTCATCGTCGGAGCATCGAGCAATCATTCGTCATCGGCATCCGGATCTTCAGAGTCCTCGTCGTCTGAAATCGAATCGTCGTCGTCGTTCTCGTTTGCGTCAGGATCCGAGGGCGTCGCGGAGGGTTCCGGTTGAGCGTTTCCTGGCGGCGGTGTCGGCGGTGGTCCCTGGGTGACCATGGCCCGCATCAGCGGCGTGGCGAACGCAGCAAGCACGAGGAAAATGAAAGCTGTCGCGATTCGTTTCGTTTTCATTGTCCTCTCTGAAACACGGATGGAGGTGAAAACTCTGCCCCAGATTTATCGGCGACGGCCAAACCCACCACCACCACCGCGGAATCCGCCGCCACCAAAGCCCTCGCCACCCCGGAAGCCGCCGCCGTCGAAGCCGCCGCCCGCACGCCGGAAATTATCGAAGTCTTGACTCTGGAATCCGCCCCGTGCGCGGTTCTGCGCTTCCCGGTTCGCTTCATCGAAACCCGAACCGCCGCCGCGGTTGAAATCCTGGCTCCGACTTGCGTTTTGCGCCCGCTGCTGCGCCTCTTGGTCACCTTCGCTCCGGCTTGCAGTTTGCGTCCGTTGCTCTGCCTGTTCCTGCGAGCTTTTTTGCGAACTACTGACCGGATTCCAACTGCCATTGTTGTAGGAACTCCAGCCTGAGCCGGTGTTCTTGTAAACGTTGCCATCGTGGGTGGCATACATATTACCGCTGGCGGTCTTTCCAGCGGCGGTGTCCCCGTATTTCGTCGAAACGCCAGCAGCGGAGCCACCTTTTGAGCCTTGGGCTGTGGCGACGGTGCCATTGGCATTGGAGTAATGCTGCGTGTAGGCAGTTCTATTGCCATTGGAGACGACGGATTGTCCCCACGAACCGTAAGGGCTCGAACCTTGCCTGGTTGCGGCATAGTTCCCGGTGTACGGATTATAGGCTTGGGCCGCGCTCCGGCTCCCATAGGGTCCGTAGGCGGTAGCGCCACGAGCGTAGGTTCCGGTGTACGGATTGTAAGCTGCTCCGGCGGCGGCACCGTGGTAGGGACCGTAAACACCGTGAGCCACTCCGTAGGCGCCGGTGTAGGGATTGTAATACGAGCCTACGCCATAGGTGCAGGCATAAGGATGGTAGATGGGATATCCACCCACGGGATAACCAAAATAAGGTGGATAATAGTAGCCGGTCCCATTGGCCAGAATCGCCCCCAAGGCGGCACCGGCGATGAAGGTTCCAAAATAACCAGCGGTATAGCTGGCCTGAATGGTGCCATCCGGCGCAGTGGATTGGGTGACGTAGGTGACGTTATAAACCGGCGAGCTCGGCGGAATAGAGTAGATCTCCTGTGGAACAGACGCCGCCGTGGTCCAGGGACCATTCGGACTGGATGACATGAACCAGACGCCCTGCAGGCAAAGATAATCGACATCGCCGACCTTGATAACCTTGTCCGCGGTGTTCGTCGCATACTCCATCGAGGTGCCTTGGATCGGTTTGAACTCCGGGTTTCCGGTGTAGGAAACTTTCACCTTTTCGGCGGCGCTGGGGCTGACCGTGGCGGTCGTGGGCACCTGGGCCATGAGGATGGCGTCTTCCGCTTCCGGGGTTCCGGGAACGGAGACGAGAACGACACCAATCGGGCTGTTCGGGGGAATGTTGGCGAAGTCCGGCGGGAGGTCCGGTGTTGCGTACGTCCACGGTCCTTTCAGATCCGCGGCCTTAAACCAACGCCCTGCCGCCAGATAGTAATACTCCTTCGTTGGACCATAGCGAAGCAGATCGGCGCCGGTGTTAGTCGCATAGGACAACTGCGTGCCCGGAATATCCGCGTAAACCGGTTCCCCCTGGAAAAGGATGACTTCGGCCGGCTTGGTCGAATAGAAGACCGTCGGAGGGTTGCCCTTGGCCGAGGGCGAAAGAATCGGCTTCTTCATTTCCGCCCACTTCGGATCACTGGCCACCTTGTTGAAATCCGCCGGCAACTTCGCCACCGCCGCCCACGGGCCCTCCATCGAAGCTGACTTCACCCATTGCTGGCCGGTATATAAATAGTACTCGTTCGCGGATTCCTTCTCGAAGAAGAGCGGGAAATTCGAGTTCACGACGAAGCCGAGGTTGGTTCCGGCGATGTCGGCCCGGACCGCCTCCCCGTCCACGTGCAGCAGAATTGCCGGCGTCGTGCTGACGAAAATCGCCGGCGGATCATTCTGCACCGGCACGGTCGACGCAGGTTTCTTTTTGCCGACGCTGGCGATCAATCGGTCCAGGGAGATGGAGACCTCGTGGTTGGCGGGGAAGAAGCTCCGGACTAACTTATCCATCTGGGCTGCCTTTGCGGGATCGAGCGAAGGCATGAGAGTCTCGGTGACCTCAAAGTTATTCAGGACGACATTGCGGTCATCCACGCTCACATTGGTTTGCGCGCGCATCACGACAATCCCGATGATTTCCTTTTCCTTGGCAGGCGTGAACGCGAAGGCCATGCGGAAATCGAGTTCCTTGAAGTCCTTCCAGTTGTCGATCTGCGGCTGATAGTAGACGAGATGCCCGGATGCATTTGTCTGCTGGCGAGGCCAACCCGGATCCGCAGCCACCGCAGGCTCCTTGGATTGAGCGGCCCGACCGGGGAGCGTGCTGGCAAATAATGCGCTGGCTACCAGGAGAAATGTGATTGTGATCTTCATGAATGTAATGCGGGTTGTTTTCATTGAATAAGGCGAGGTGGCGAATCAGTTTCTTTGATCGACAGATGTCACACAAATTTGCACGCTCCGCCTCTCCTTGCATATCGGACTTTGGTCCCACCCCCGGGACAGCGGCGCAGGGCGAATTTCGTCGGATCAAAAGTCAATAGACCTGTCTCACGTCTGATCTAGAATCTGCTCGAGCCCAATCGCTCACCGGAAAATCAAGTTATGAAAACATCTTCGAAATTTCTCCGCACCGGAATCGTAGTCATAGGGATCCTCTTGATGACCCGCCCGTCGCCAGCAGGTGAAGCGCCGCCCTTCCTCGTGGTCGGCCAATCGTATAACGTGATCCTGGTGGGCAACTCATATCAATTCACCGTGCTTGAAATCGGTAAGGGCGGCTGGATCAAGGTAGTCCTGCGACAGCAGAATACCGTGGCGTGGATCAACACCAACGCTGTGCCGGTGATCGGCCCTTATCCCGCCCAACCGCCAAGATAGGCGGTTCGCGCACCGAAAACTAACTGCCTCGCGCGGAGTCTATCCGCCCTCGGCGCGCTTCGCCTCAATCGCTTTCTTGATATCCTGCTCGCGGATGGCCTGCAGTTCCTTGTATTGCTCGGGGCTAAGAATTTTCTGCAACTCAGGCGCGGTTTCGCTGTGGATGGCCTGGAGTTGGCGCAGCTTCTGCAACCCAGAAAGCGAAGCATCGTTCTTGATCGCCTGCAATTTGGGACCCTCGGCCTCGAGAATTGGCAGCAGTTTGACCTTTTGTTCGGGCGTGAGTTTGAGCTTGCTGCGACAAGTCTTGGAGCTTCGCCGCCGCGTCAGGGCTTTGCCCCGACGCGATGGGCACGAGGGTCAGAAACGCACATAGGCAAGCGGCGGAAGTCAGGAGGGTAAAAAGTTTTCTCATACCTCGATGTATCGGGCAGCACGCGATTCGTCTATTGAAATCAAGTCGCTGTAGCAACATTAGTCGATCCGCCAGACCACGATATCAGGACGCCGGCCGCAGACCAGTCGTTGCCAAAGAAGATGCGGCTGGCTTGGGACGCCTGCGCTCCGTCCAGCGCTGCAGGACCACGTAAAACGCCGGCACGAAGAGGACCGCAAGGCAGGTCGAAGCCAACATGCCGGTGGCTACAGCCAGGCCGAGGGATTTGCGCGCGCTCGCACCCGCGCCACTGGCCAGGACGAGCGGGAGCACGCCGAGGATGAAGGTGAAGGACGTCATCAGGATCGGCCGGAAGCGCACTTGCGAGGCTTCGACGGTCGCGTCGATGATGCTCTTGCCGGCCGCGCGACCTGCGCGGGCCATTTCGACAATCAGGATCGCGTTCTTCGCCGACAGCGCGATGAGGAGCACGAGGCCGATTTGCACGTAGAGGTTGTTCGCCACGCCGAGCGCGAGCAACGCGCCCACCGTTCCCAGCAGCGCCAGCGGCACGGCGAGAATCACCGCGGCGGGCGTGATCCAGCTTTCGTATTGCCCGGCAAGCACGAAGTAAACCAGCAGGATCGCCAGCGCGAAGATGAAGTAGGTGGAGTTTCCCACCAGCTTTTCCTGATACGACATCGCCGTCCATTCGTAGCTCATCCCGGCAGGAAGAATCTTGTTCGCAATGCCCTCCATCGTCGCCAGCGCCTGACCGGAGCTGAACGCCTCGTTGGCCGCGCCGTTGATGGTCGCGGAAGGGAACAGGTTGTAGAGCGTGATCACGGACGGCCCTTGCGTCGAGTCGATGCTGGCGACCGTGCTCAGCGGAATCATTTGTCCGCTCTGGCCGCGCACATAGTAGCTCTTCAAGTTGTCAGGCTCGATCCGGAATCGCGCGTCGGCCTGCGCATAGACCATGTAGTTGTGGCCGAACTTGGTGAAGAGGTTCACATAGCTCGAACCCAGATAAGTCTGCACCGTGTCGTAGACATCGCCGACATTCACCCCCAGCGACTCGGTCTGCGTCCGATTCACGTCGATCGAAATCTGCGGCACCGACGCGCGCAACGGAGTCAGCGCCATGCGAATCACCGGGTTGGCTTTGGCTTGCGAGACGACTTCATCCGCGACCGTCTGTAAACGCGCGAAGTCGTAGCTCCCGTCGGTCAACTCGACCTGCATCTGAAATCCGCCGGACAAGCCCAACCCCTGGATCGGCGGCGGCACGAGGACCATCGTTTTCGCATCCTGGAAATTCGCCAGCCGCGCGGAGAGCGTTGTTGTAAATGGAGCGCAGGTCCTCTCCTTTGCCGCGTTTGCTCCAGTCCTTGAACATCAGATAAATAATCCCCGCGTTGGCGAGCGAGGCGTTGCCGTCGAGCGGCGACAATCCACCAATGGCGATGGTGCGCTCGACCGCCGGATTCTCCCGGCAAATCTTCGCGAGTCCCGCCATGACCTGCTCGGTGCGTTCGAGCGACGCGCCGTCCGGCAACTGCACCGTGACCATCGCGTAGCCTTGATCTTCGGTCGGAATGAAACCGGTGGGAATCCGCGTCAATCCCCAGCCGGCCAGTGCGATCAGCACCAACCCGATGACAGCCATCAGTCCGCTGCGCTGCACCATTCGCCGAATCAGGCGCACGTAGAACTTCTCGACCCGCTCATAAACCGCATTGAAGCCGCGGAAGAAAAAATTCTTCCGTCGATTGCGATCCGGCTGTCGCAGCCAGAGGGCGCACTGCGTGGGCTTGAGCGTGGCGGCATTGACGGCGCTGATCAAGGCGGTGGCCGCGATGACCAGCGCGAACTGGCGATACATCTGCCCCGTGATGCCGGGCATAAACGCCGGCGGGACGAACACCGACATCAGCACCAGCGTCACGCCCATGATCGGCCCGATCAATTCGCCCATCGCATCAATGCTCGCCTGCTTCGGCGTCTTCCCGCGCTCCAGATGTTGCGCCGTGCCCTCGACGACCACGATGGCGTCATCCACCACAATGCCGATGGCGAGCACGACGGCGAAGAGCGTGAGCAGATTGATGCTGAAGCCCATCACCGACATCGCGGCAAATGCGCCAATGATGGTCACGGGCACGGTGGTCGCCGGCACGAGAGTCGCGCGCCAGTCCTGGAGAAACACGATGATGACGATGAGCACGAGCACACCCGCCTCGAAGAGTGTGTGATAAACTTCGTTGACCGACGCGCTAACGAACACCGTCGTGTCGAAGGGAATCGTGTAGACCAGGCCCTTGGGGAAATCTTTGGCGAGTTCCGCCATCGCCGCCCGCACGCGTTTGGCCGTGTCCAGCGCGTTGGCATCCGGCAGTTGATAGATGGCAATGCCGCCGGCCACCTTGTCGTCCACCTTGAAGAACTGGCTGTAAGTTTGCGCCCCCAGTTCCACCCGGCCGATGTCGCGGATCCGCGTGATCTGCCCGCCGTTGTCCGGATCGAACTTCACGATGATCTGCTCGAACTCCGCGACGGTCGAGAGGTCGCCTTCCACATCGATCGTTAGTTGGAAATCTCCGCCCGGCGGCGTGGGCGGCATGCCGATCTGTCCGGCAGCCACGCGCGTGTTCTGTTGCTGAATGGCGGCGATGACATCGCTCGGCATCAACGAGCGTTGCAACATCTGCTCCGGATCGAGCCAGATGCGCATGCTGTATTGGCCGATGCCGAAGACGTTCACGTCCGAGACACCGGCGACGCGGGCGAGCTTGTCGCGCAGCTGGAGGGTCGCGAAATTGCTCAGGAAGAGCGCGTCGTACTCATCGTTAGGCGAGGTGAGCGTGATGATTTGCAGGATGGCGGTGGATTTCTTCTTCGTCACCACGCCCTGTTGCTGAACGGACTGCGGCAGTTGCGCGAGCGCGGCGGAAACGCGGTTCTGCACGAGCACCTGCGCGAAGTCGAGGTCCGTGCCCACCTTGAAGGTGACGGTCAGGGTGTAACGTCCGTCGGACGTGCAGGTGGACTGCATGTAGAGCATGTTCTCGACGCCGTTGACCTGCTGCTCGATGGGCAGCGCGACCGTCTCGACCAGCGTCTTCGCGTTCGCGCCGGGATAATTCGCCGTCACCTGAATGGTCGGCGGCGTGATCGGCGGATACTGCGCCACGGGAAGATTGAAGACCGCCACGCCGCCGAGCAGCATCGTGACCAGCGCGATGACATTCGCGAGCACCGGGCGTTCGATGAAGAATTTGGCGAACACGGTGAGGGCGAAGCGAGATCAGGCCTGCTCGGCCGACAATTTCGTGGCGGACGGACTCTTCTTCCGCTCCGCGAAATTTTGCAGCACGACGAAAAACGCCGGCACGAAGAGCACCGCCAGGCAGGTGGAGGCGAGCATCCCGCTGGCGACGGCGATGCCGAGGGATTTCCGCGCGCTCGCGCCCGCGCCGCTGGCCAGCACCAGCGGCATCACGCCGAGGATGAACGTGAACGAGGTCATCATGATCGGCCGGAAGCGCACCTTGGATGCTTCGACCGTCGCCTCGAGAATGCTCTTGCCGGCGGCGCGCCCTTCGCGCGCCATCTCGACGATCAGGATCGCGTTCTTCGCCGACAAGGCGATGAGCAAGACGAGACCAATCTGCACGTAGATGTTGTTAGCCAGGCCGATGCTCAAGCAGCGCCGCCACCGTGCCGAGCAACGCGAGCGGCACGGCCAGAATCACCGCGACCGGCGTGATCCAGCTTTCGTATTGTCCGGCGAGCGCGAAATAAACGAGCAGGATCGCCAGCGCGAAAATGAAATAGGCGGAATTGCCGACCAGTTTCTCCTGCTGGGCCAGCGCGGTCCATTCGAAGTTCATGCCCGGCGGAAGCGTCTTGCGCGCGATGGTTTCCATCGCCTCGAGCGCCTGGCCGGAACTGAAGCCGGCCGCGGGAGCACCATTGATCGTGGCAGAGGGAAATAGATTGTAGAGCGAGATGACCGATGGACCATGCGAAGGCTTGATCTCCGCGAGCGCGCCGATGGGCACCATGTCGCCGCTCTGACTGCGCACGAAGAGTTGCTTGATGTCGTCCGTGTCCAGCCGATGCAATGGATCAGCCTGCACGTAGACCATGTAGTTGTGCCCGAACTTGGTGAACAGGTTCACGTAGGTCGAGCCCATGTAACTTTGCAGCGCGTTGTAAACATCGCCCACGTTCACGTTCAGCGTCGCGGCCTGCGTGCGGTCCACTTTCAGGGAAAGCTGCGGCACGGAAGCGCGAAACGCGGTGAAGGCACTTTGCACCGGCGGCGCTTTGCCGGCCTCGCGCACGATCTGGTCGGTGACGCTTTGCAGGCGCGCAAAATCGTAGCTCGCCGTCGGTCAACTCGATCTGCATCTGGAAACCGCTCGACGCGCCGAGACCCTGGATGGGCGGCGGAATTAACAAACGGGTGCGTGCTTCCTGGACGGTCGCGAGTTGCGCGGCAAGATTCTGGCAAATGTGTTGCAGGTCCTGGCCTTTGGCCGCGCTCGTCCCAGTTCTTGAGCATCAAGTAAACGATGCCGGCGTTGGCCAGAGAGACGTCGCCGTCGAGTGGCGACGGTCCGCCCGTGCCGATGGCAACAGCGCGTTCGACGCCCGGAGTCTTCAGCCCGATGCGCGCGATTTCGTCCATCACCTTCTCGGTGCGGTCGAGCGAGGCGCCGTCCGGCACTTGCACTGCGACCAGCAAGTAGCCCTGATCCTCGGTGGGAATGAAACCGGTCGGAATTCTCGTTAGTCCCCAGCCCGCGAGCGCGACCAGCACCAGCGCAACAATCACCATCACGCCCGCTGCGTTGCACCATCGAGCGGATGACGCGGACATAGAGTCGTTCCGTTGGTTCATAAACCGAGTTGAACCCGCGAAAGAAAAAATTCTTCCTCCGGTTGGGATTGATCGGGCGCAACCACAATGCGCATTGCGTGGGCTTCAAGGTGACGGCGTTGACCGCGCTGATCACCGCCGTCGCGGCGATGACGAGCGCGAACTGGCGATACATCTGCCCCGTGATGCCGGGCATGAACGCCGGCGGCAGGAAGACCGACATCAGCACCAGGGTGATGCCGATGATCGGGCCGAACAGTTCCTTCATCGCGTCAATGCTCGCCTGCTTCGGCGTCTGCCCGCGCTCGACGTGCTGCGAGACGCCTTCGACGACCACGATGGCGTCGTCCACCACGATGCCGATGGCGAGCACCACGGCGAAAAGCGTCAGCAGATTGATGCTGAAACCCATCACCGCCATGGCCGCGAATGCGCCGATGATCGTCACCGGCACCGTCGTCGCCGGCACGAGTGTCGCGCGCCAGTTTTGCAGGAACACGATGATGACGATCAAGACCAGCACGCCGGCTTCGAAGAGGGTGTGATAGACCTCGCTGACGGATTGCCTAACGAAGGTGGTGGTGTCGAACGGAATGTCGTAAACGAGGCCGGCCGGAAAACCGGGCGCGAGACTGTCCAAGAGTTTTCGCACGCCCTTGGCGGTGTCGAGCGCGTTCGCGCCGGGCAACTGGTAAATGGCAATGCCGCCGGCCGGTTTGCCGTCCACTTTGAAAAGCTGACTGTAGCTGCGCGCCCCGAGTTCCACCCGACCGACATCGCGAATGCGGGTGATCTGTCCGCTGCCGCCGCTGTCCATCTTGAGGATGATCTGCTCGAACTGCGCCGCATCCGACAACGCCGCCGGGACATTGGCCGTGAGTTGAAAATCCTGACCGCCGGGCGTGGGCGGCATCCCGATCTGGCCGGCGGCGACGTTCGCGTTCTGCTGTTGAATCGCGTTGATCACATCCTGCGGGGTGAGCGCGCGCTGGTTCAGTTGCTCGGGATTGAGCCAGACGCGCATGCAGTATTCGCCGATGCCGAAGACCACCACGTCGCCGACGCCGGGCAGGCGCGCGAGTTTGTCGCGCAATTCGAGCGTCCCGAAATTGCTCAGGAAGAGCGCGTCGTAACGATCATCCTTGGAGGAGAGCGTGATGATCTGGAGCGGCGAGGTTTCCTTCTTCTTGGTCACGACGCCCTGCTGCTGGACGGGCATCGGCAATTGCGCCATCGCCGCCGAAACGCGGTTCTGGACGAGCACCTGCGCGAAATCCAGATCCGTGCCGACCTCGAACGTCACCGTGAGCGTGTAGCGTCCATCCGCCGTGCAGTTGGACTGCATGTAGAGCATCTTCTCGACGCCGTTGACCTGTTGCTCGATGGGCAGGGCCACGGTCTCGACCAGAATCTTCGCGCTCGCGCCCGGATAGGTCGTCGTCACCTGGACGGTCGGCGGCGTGATCGGCGGATATTCGGCGACCGGCAGGAAGACCACCGCCACCGCGCCTAACAACATCATGACGCACGCGATCACGTTCGCGAGGACCGGGCGTTCGATGAAAAACTTGGCGAACATGACGTCGCCGAACGCGAGTCAGGGTTTCGCGGCGGGAGCAGCGGCGCCGCTCTCCGTGGGCGCGACCTTTTCTCCGGGACGCGCGTTCAGGATTCCATTGACGACGACGCGATCCGTCGCGGCGAGACCGCTGCGGATGGCGCAACCATCGGGAGTGAGCGGCCCTTTCACAATCGTGCGCCGCGCCACCACATCGCTGGCATCCACGACGAACACGTAATCGCCCTGCTGATCGTTCCCGATCGCGCTGTTGGGGATGACCAGCATCGGTTGAGGATCGCCCAAGGGAATGCGCACCCGCGCGAACAATCCGGGAAAGAGAACCTTGTCGTCGTTCTTGAAGAGGGCGCGCATCGCGATGGTTCCGGTCGAGCCGCTGATGTCGTTGTCGGCGAAATCAAGGACGCCCTCGTGCGGATAGCCTTTCTCGTTGCTCAGGCCAACGAGCACGGGAGCTTTCCCGACGGCTGACCTTCGCCTCCATGCCGAGTTGGCGCATCGCCTCGCGCAGTTGAAGGGCATCGCGTTCGTTGAGGTTGAAGTTGACGTAGATCGGGACGAGCTGCTCGAGCGTCGCGAGCTTGGTCGCGGCCGCCCGCGCCGACGAGATTGCCCGGGTCAACCAGCCGCCGCCCGATGCGTCCGGCGAACGGCGCCGTCACGCGGGTGTAGCCGAGATTGATCTTCGCCAGCTCCACCTGCGCCTGAGCCTGATCGCGCTGGCTCAATTGTTTCTCGACATTCGAGGTCGAGGTGGCGTTGTCCTTCATCAGCCCCTGTTGCCGGTCGTACTCGGCTTGCGCCTGAACCAACTGCGCCTGGTTCAACGCGAGTTGCTGCTCGTAAGGCGCGGGTTCGATGACGAACAACAACTGCCCTTCGTCGACGAAATCGCCGTCCTTGAAGTTCACCGATTCGAGATAGCCGGTCACGCGCGCCACCAGGTCCACGCTCTTCGATGCCGCGACCGTGCCGGTCAGATCGAGGTATTCGGTGATCGGTTGCGACGTCGGATGGCTGATCGTTACGGCGGGTGGAGCGATGGTCGTATCGCTTTCTTTGCGGCAACCGCACGCCAGCAGATCGAAGACGAGCAGGAGCTCCAAGAGTGCGCGCCTGGTCCAGTCACTGCCGACGCCGGCGTCACTCGTCTGCGGATTGAATGCAATGTTGCGCTCACATGTCTGGTTCCGCCTGACTTCATCAGACTAAGGTTCGACGGGTGATACCTTCGGCAGATGCTGTTCCGGCTTCAGCATCTTACCCCAGTTCGTACGCTGGCCCATCTCGGCTTTGACTTCGTCAGAAATCACGTCGCGCCCTCCACGCATTTCCCAGCCTCCGCCGAGCGCGCGGTAGATCGAGATCAATCCCAGCGCCACATTGCCCTGCGACGTCGCCACGGAATCCTCGACGCTCAACTGCGCCTGTTCAGTGCTCAGCATGGTCGTGTAGTCGGCCTCGCCGGCTTTGTATTGGGCTAAGCGAAAGCTCGGTCGAGCGGCGCGCCGCGGTCGCGGCCGTGGTCAGACTGGCGAGCGCCTTCATCTCGGTGTAAAACGCGGAGAGGCCGTTCTCGACCTCCTGCTGTGCGTTCAGCACCGTGTTTTGATAGTTCAGCACCGCCTGCTGAAAGGCGGCGTCCTGCACGCGCACCTGGTTGATCAGACCGTCCGTAGTTGAAGATCGGCCAGAACCAGCGAAGTCCCGGCCTGGGCGGCCTTGCTTTGCCACATGAACATGTCCGCCAGCGAATTCCCGCCCTCGATTGTTCGAGGAAAAGCCAAACGCGCCCGCCAGGGAGAGCGCCGGATACATGTTGGCCTGGGAGACACCGATGAGCGCGCTCTGCGCGGCCGCGTTCAACCCAGCCACCCGCACATCGGGCCGGCGCCGCAGCAGATCGTGGGGTATGCCCACTGCCACCCGGGCAGACGCCACCGGAATTCGCTTCGAGCCGCCCAGATACCGATCCACGTCATCCGGTGTCGTTCCCAGCAGAACGGCGAGACCGCTCTTCGTCTGGTTAACCGTGTTCTGCAGTCGCGGAATCTGCGCTTCGGTCTGCCCGACGAGGGTGGCGGCTTGTTGCAGATCCAGTTCGCTGGATTCCCCGCCATTGAACTTTGCCTCCGCGACCCGCATGGCTTTCCCTCTGCGCTTCCGCATTCCTGATCGCGACGCGGATCCGTTCCTCGGCGGTGCGGAGATTGACGTAACTCGTCGCCACATCCGCGATCAAGCGTCACCAGGGAATCATCGTAGGAAGCCACCGTGCCGAGGAATGTGGCCCGGTCCGACTGGATCGTGCGGCGGTACTTGCCCCAGAAATCGATCTCCCACGAAGACGAGAACAGCAGCTGATCGGTCACGAAATCGCTCGTGAAGCCGCCGCGCGAGAACGATCCACGGAAAAAGGACCCCCGCCAGAGGAAGACCGGTCGGGCGCGCTCAGCTTGGTGTAGTTCAGCGCGCCGGAGAGACCCTGCTGTTGCGGGAACAGATTACCAATCGAGGCGTTGAGCTGCGCGCGCGCCTGCAGGATGCGGACCCCGGCGATCTGCTGCGTGAGATTGTTCCGATAGGCAACTTCGATCAGTTTGTTCAGCACTGGATCGTTGAACGTCTTCCACCAGTATGTGTTCAGGCGCTTCGTCTGTTTGGGCGAGGCTGCGGAGTTGTAAGTCCACTGCTCCTCGACCTTCGCGTTCGGTGTCTGATAATTCGGGCCCACCATGCAGGACGTGATGAGCGCGAGCGGCAAAATGAGCAGCAGCCCTTTCAAAAGGTTCATGGTCAGAGCGGTGTTCATGCTGGTCGCAGTGAAGAAAGGCGTCTTCTAGTGTCCGAGATGTTCCAGGGCATTGCGCAGCGGCGCCGGGGAGATCTTGATCATCCCGTCAAACGGCAGGTCCAGCTCGAGGATCAGAAAGATCGCGCCTGAGACCGAAAAGGCGGCCAGCATGAGCGCGATAATAACCGTGGAGTTCGGCGGCGCGAACAAGCCGATACTGAGGAAAATGATCGTCAGCCATGCAATGACGATGATCAACATGGGCAGGGAGATCGAGCTTTCCGTCTCCTCGTAGAGCAGCCAACGCATTTGACCAAGTTCATTGGCGAGTGCTACCGCCTGCGATTTGAACGAGCGCTGGGCATCAGTCTCCGGCGCTAGCATTTCGATCGCCTTCGGCAGCGCCTCGGTCCAGGAAACACTGGGATCAAGGTCCGCATGTTGCGCCTTCAGATCCGGCCACATGCGGGTGAGAGCCCGCTCGATCGTGGTGCGGAGAAGCGCGCGGCATTCTTTCGTCTCCGGCCCATAACTAGCCAGCATACGATCCAGGAAATCAATCTTCGCCGCCATCTGCGTCACCTCGTTTTTCTCCGCGTCGTAGCTGCCATTCATCGACGCGACGAGCAGTCCGAGGACCAGTGCGGCCATCGTTGCCACCGATCCCATCGCGATCCTCACCGATTCCTTCGCCTCCGGACTCAAATGGTCCGGTGGAAGCGCGGCGCGCAGGCGCATGCCGAGCAACGTGGCTCCGAAGAGACTCGCAAACACGATCGCAGAGGTGAAGAAGACATTCATGGGCGGAATTCAGTTGGACTCTGGAAACGAACGATGTCAGCGCGCGACGAACGACACCAGCATTCGAGTGGATCCCGGGCGCTTCATTCTGGATCGCGTGGTTGCCGGCGGTCGGTTTCCGTCGCGGACGAGTACCTGCCGACAAGCCGGGAGATGAGGACTGCCAGGTAGAGCGTGCCGGTGACGGTTTCCATGATCGCCAGGGTGCGCGCGACCTTGGAGGCGGGAGTAATGTCCCCGAAGCCGAGCGTAGTGAGCGTGCTGAAGCTGAAATAGAAAGCGTTGAAGCTGTCCATGCGGCCGTGGGGTCTATCGACTAACGCGAAATGAAAACTCGCGGGCGTGATCTGTCCGAGCAGTAGGTAGGAGAGCGACCAGAGCAACCCAATCATCAAGTAAACAACAATGCCTGCGCTGAGCACCTCGGTATCAACGTACGGAGCCTGGAGAATGAAGCAGAGAATGCGGTACATGGTGA
Source organism: uncultured Verrucomicrobiae bacterium (assembly GCA_963784865.1). Taxonomy (GTDB): domain Bacteria; phylum Verrucomicrobiota; class Verrucomicrobiia; order Chthoniobacterales; family UBA10450; genus JACCTI01. The sequence continues at coordinate 39,740 of CAWATC010000002.1, forward strand.
AGCCGAAAAAGAACATTCCGAAAACCAGAAAATAGTGAGGCGAAACATAGCTCGGGAAAAAATGGGCAAGCCATTTCGCGGCAATCGCCGGGACAAGAAGCACCGCCGCCGTGATGAGAATACGTGGACTGCGTGCCACGGCGACCAGAGCTGCGATCATCACCAGCGTCATCAAACCAGACTCAATGAGATTCCCACCCGGAAGACTCTCGACAAAGGGCGTCACCGCGAAGAGCAGAATCAGCGCGATCAGAAGCTTCACTGTGGAAACCCGCAACACCTCGGGCTGCAAATGCAGGGCGACCTTGTTTTGTTGCCCGCCGGCGTTGGCCATTTCTTCCATGCCTCCTCGTTAGGCCAGCGCTTCCCGCGGGCAATTCGACTCCAGAACTTGCTCGTCAGACGCAGTCATTTCGGGCCGATTTTCGCGACCGCAACGCAAAGGGAAAGCCAAATTACGAAAACATCTGGAGTTAAGCCCAGCCGATCATTTCATATTGTTTCGCAGGCCAAACCGGAACTGCACGCGACGCGCCATATTGGTTGATTTTGGTTGTAAATAGCGGACCGCTCCCGGACCATCCGCCGACCGCTGAGATCGCGCAGGGAACCAGCCGACAATGACTCCATGATAAGTTCACAGGCCATCTTCTTGATCAGTGCCGGGTGCATTTTCGGCGGAGCTGTGCTGGGCCTGGCGCTGAGCGGCCTGCTCCCGGAGCATCATCTGCGCGATAATTCCAAGGACACGGTAAAGGTGGTTGCCGGTACCATCGCCACGCTGGCCGCCCTCGTTCTGGGTCTGCTCGTTGGCTCGGCCAAGAGCTCGTTCGACACCATGAACACTGAGGTCACGCAAAGCGCCACGAAGCTCATCCTGCTGGATCGCGTGCTCGCGGCCTACGGCCCCGAGACAAAAGATGCCCGCGACCAATTGCGCCGCGGCGTTGCCACCGTCATCGAGACGGTCTGGCCTGAGGAAAAAACCGAGGGATCGGGATTGGCCGCTATCGAAAAAGCGAACAACCTGGAGACGCTTCAGACAAAGCTACACGCGCTCACACCGGCGACCGACCTCCAACGCCAGTTACTCCCGCAGGCTCAGCAGATCGCCAGCGATCTGACGCAAACCCGCTGGCTGGTGATCGAGCAGGCGCAGAGCGCGCTCCCGATGCCATTTCTCGTCGTGCTGCTTTTCTGGCTCACAATGCTGCACGTCAGTTTCGGCCTGTTTGCCGCTCGCAATGCCACCGTCATCACAGTCCTGCTCATCAGCGCGTTGTCTGTCTCGGGCGCGATCTTTATTATTCTGGAGATGAACCACCCGCTGCAAGGCATGATCAAAATTTCCAGCGCACCGATGCGCAAAGCCCTGGAACACATGGGCAGGTAAGAGATCGAACCAAGCGGAAGGATCCAGCGGCAGCGTCGATCGCCGGCGATTCATTCCTGATCCTGTGCCGGCGGATTTCGCACCGAGTAGAGCGAGACCAGCCGGGCGATCAACACCGCCACGTAAAGCATCCCGGACATCGCTTCCGCGGCTGCGAGCATCCGCGCCGCTTTCGAGACTGGCGTGATGTCGCCGTATCCCACCGTGCTCAGCGTGACAAAGCTGAAATAGAAAGCGTTGAACCGATTCATCGTCCGGCCACTCTCCGGGCCGGTGACAAAGGAAAACGCATCGGGCGAAAACCGCCCGATAAGAGTATAACCCATCGCCCAGAGCAACCCGAGCATCAGATACGCGGAGATCGCGGTGCAGAGCACGTTCGCATCCACCTGGCGCGCCTCCAGAGTGGAGCGCACCAGGTGGATGATCACAAACCCAACGAAGCCGAGCGCGAAAGGCGGATAGATCCACGGCGGAAAATCCGAGCCGATAAAGTGCTCCGAAACCCTGGCCGCGAGCGCCAGCACCATCAGGATTCCCGCCACCCGACCCGTCGAGCGCCGCGCGCCCACGACAAAGACCGAGGACCCAAACACGAGCGTCAACAATCCTATTTCGACCAGCTCGCCGTAACGCACCGCTTCCAATATCGGGAGGAGCACGATCAACAGCACCAGGGTTCCGAGCAATTCGATCGCGGAATAGTGGAGATGGCCGATTCGTCGCCTGGCCGTGACGGAATTGATTCGGGCTTCGTCATATCGGGTGAAAAAGTATTACCGCGCGAGGTCCCCATCCGGTGGCCTGCGATATTGAATAGCTCTTTCCCCGAGAAGGCCATCATATCTTCACAAAGTCCGGCGTCACGGAGCGTCTAAACCTTCAGCGGGTCGGCTCCCAGGCGAAGCCCTACCAAGTTAAACAGGTGCGGAAAATCCTCGCGCAGTACAAACTCCTCTAAAGCATGGAAAATCCTCGTTACGAAATGATCGTCTGGTGGAGCGGCGAAGATGACGCTTTCGTCGTCGATGTGCCAGAGCTTCCCGGCTGCATGGCACACGGGAATACGCGCGCCGAGGCCATTGCCAGCGCGGAGGAAGCGGTCGCCTTCTGGCTGGTGACGGCGAAAGAAGACGGCATCCCAGTGCCGGAGCCGAAAGGCCGCCTCGTCGTCGCATAACCTCCCGCCTCCCCGCCTTCCATTCGACGTTCGGCGTTCGACGTCCAGCGTTCGACGTTCGATTTTGCTTCCTGTCCGCGTTCCGAGTTCCGAGCGGCCGCTATTTGTCCGCCCATCCAAATCTCCGGATAATCTAAACGCCTGCACTCACCACCAAGCTGCTTATGAAGCTCACGAACGACACCTATACCATCCATCTCGCCACCAGGAACTTTACCGAGCGCTACTATCGCGATGAAGCCGGTTGGGTGAAGGAAAGCGCTCGCGGGCGGAAGTTTCGTGCGACGGCGGAGCAGGTGCTCAATCACCTCCTGCCGGCGCTGGCGGGGCTCAAGGCGAATCTCACCGTGAAGGTGGAACATCACGAACCACTGATTCCCGAGAGACGCCGCGCTTGAGCTGACGTCGGGCGGGGGTGGCCCGCGTATTGAATAGCTGCTCTTTCCCCACGAAGGCGATTTCTCTTTTCACAGTGGGCCGTCATTTGTCCGCCGATCCCCTGGGACCTGGGTAAACCATTTGCGTCCCGAGCTCCGCGCTCGTCAGAGTTCCGCGTTCCGAGACCCGAGTTCCGAGTTCGTCTCCCCCTTCTACTTTCCAATTTCTACTTTCTAATTTCTCCTTCCAGCCCCCTTTCCCCTTTCCAATTTCGCCTTTCCAATTTGAAGCGCGCCTCCGCGCTTCTTGCCTTTCTTCGACGCGCCAGATAAAAGGAGCGCGCTCATGGCCTGCACGACGAAACCTGACGCTGCCAGCCCGGAGGTTCTGGAATGAAACGAAAATGGCGGCTGTATTTGGACACGTCAGTCTTAGGCGGTTGCTTCGACTCGGACGAAGGATGGGAAGCGGACTCGCGACGTGTCGTGGACTACTGCATCCGCGGAGCGGCCGCGCTGCTATGGACGGACACGTTGGAAGCGGAACTCGTGGATGCTCCGGAGGAAGTCCAGGCGCTTTACCGCAGCATTCCAAACGGTCATCGAGAACGAGTGGAGGACTTGGGCAAGTGCGTGCGCTCATGCAGTCCTATCTGGATGCCGGCGTGGTCGGACGACGCTGGTGGGAAGACTGTTTGCATGTCGCCGCCGCGACAGTGGCGCGCGCGGATGCCATCGTGTCCTGGAACTTCAAGCACATCGTCAGGCTGGACCGGATTCACGCTTTTAATGCGGTGAATCTGGCGGAAGGTTTTTCCATGATCACCATCTTGAGCCCAAAGGAGGTGAACCTCGATGACTCCTGATTTTTGGAAACAGTTTGCCGGCGCACCCCGGGTCGACTGCGTGAAGATGAAGCACGACATCCAGGAGAAGATTTATGAGGAGACCAAGGAGATGAGTTGGGAGGAGCGCCGAGCCTATCTGCAGCGCAAGGCGGAAGCGTTTCGTCACCGGGCGGAAGCAGCCACCGAGATGGTTTTGCGCGAAGAGCCGCCGAAGTAGCGCGGCAAAGTAGAAAGCAGAGCTTCTGACCTCTGACCTCTGATCCCGTCTTTACGTTCCTCTGGGACGTGGGCGAAGCCTTTACGTCCGGTCGCTGCCCCTTTCCACTTTCCAATTTCGCACTTTCCACTTTGAAGCGCGCCTCGGCGCTTCTTGCCTTTCTTCGACCTGCCGGATAAAACGAGCGCGCCCATGGCCCGCGCCAGATATCCAACAGCTCCAAAGACTCCACCGCCAACCTCGGCTTCGCCCTCACCAATGGCCCCGCGAGTGCGGGAAAGCCTGTAGCGTGCACATGGTCACCTTCGTAGTTCGGCTTGCCGATCTGGAATTCCTTTCGCCGCACGATTTGAGCGGAGGGCTTTCGACTGCCGAAATCATTGACGTGATCCGCAAGCAGTTCGATTATCTGCCCGGAGAAGTCCACGTCGAGATCAGCGATGGCATTGCCACCATCCAGTTCGAGGGGCCATCGCGCAGGAGCAAACGGAAGCGCGCCGGCTTCTCGAGAAGGCGGCGAAGCGGGCGAAGAGCGGTGAGTTTCGGAAGGCGAAGGACATTTACGAGCGGGTGCTCGAACTCGATCCCGCGATGGCCGATGCGCGCCGCGAGTTGGCGATGACGCTGTTTGAACTCGGCGACATGGACGCGGCGAAGAACGAGTTGATCGACGCGCTGCGCCTCAAGCCCGACGACGCGTGGAGCTACGTCGTGCTCGGCAATATCTACGTGAAGCACGACCGCGATCTCGCGACGGCGGCGCGCTTCTTCACTCGCGCGCTGGAGCTGAAGCCCGGCGATCCGTATGCGCTGAACAGCCTCGCGGCCGTTTCGCAGGAACTCGGCGATTCGGCCAAGGCGCTGCGGTGCTTCGATGAAGCGATCACGTCGCATCCGGAGTTCGCCAATGCGTGGGTCGGAAAAGCGATTCTGCTCAACGCGCAGGATCAACCGGCGCAGGTCGTCGAGGTGCTCGATTCGATGTTCAGCCGCGCGGAGGTCATGGATGCTCGGTCGCAGCCGATCTTTGCCGAAGGCTCGGAAGCTTTACTTGAGCGCACAGCGTGAACTCGCGGAGGCGCAGCGCTCCGACGTGTTCAAGGCACTCGAAACCTACAAGGCAGAGATCGCCACGCTCTCCGGCTATCCGGTGAAAGTGCGAACGGAAGCGGTGCCGGGACAACTCAGCGGTGTCGCGCAGATGGCGTGGAAGCGCGGACGGGATCATCACGTTGTGCAAGTCAGCGACCGACTCGCCCCCCCCGATTCGCAGCACGTCGAGGCTCACGAGCTGACGCACATCCGGCTCGAGGCGCTGGCCAGAAACCACAGTCGGAATCGATGGTTCGCGACCACGGCCGCGTCGCGGGAACTGGCGATCCGCTCGCTCGCGCCGGACATCAAGAAGCTGGAGCGGCAGGGCTACTCCGGCGATTCGATCACGCGTGTGGTGCTCGATCTCGTCGGCGGCCTCTGCGGGAGCATCTTCAATACGCCGCTCGATATGTGGATCGAGACGTTGCTGCATCGCGAGATGCCGGCTCTGCGCCACGCGCAGTTTGTTTCGCTCCATCGACTCGCGACTGAAGCGCTCGCCGCCACGACCCATCCGGAGATTCGCAAGCTCACACCGCCCAAAGTTCTCCGAGCCAGCACCGCGCTCAATGGTGCTGCGGCGCTCTTCCTCGACGACTTCACGCACGGTGCCACCGACTTCTGGACACACTACCAGCGGCTCGATGGCGCGAATCTATCGCCACGTCTTTTCCAACTCTGGAAAGATCGCCGCGACTCGCTCCAGCCCGGCGACGAATACGATCTCGTCGATGCCTTCGCCGACCTCCTCGGTCTGCGCGGCTGGTATGAATGGAAGCCCGACCCCGGCACGCACGAAGTCACCGAGGCTCCAGCCAAGGAAGGCACGACCAATCCCGAACTGCTGCGGCAGAAATATCCCGCGGCCGTGTGGTTCCTGCTCGACGCGCTGAAGCGCTACGCATCGATGGACGTCGAGCAAGTCCGCGCCATCGCGTTCGAGATCGGGATGCTCGGTCGAAGCGGCTTGGACTACGCCAGTCCCGAGAAGAAATACACTCTGCGCAGCATCCCGGGCGAAACGTTCTCGGGCCTCCAACTCATGTGCCTCATGCACGCGGGCTTCAAGCGGATCGCGCCAGACCTCGACTCTGGCATGGACTTGAATGAGCCGTTCCTTCAGGCGCTGGAGCTCTTCAATGCGAATGAAGGCCAGGAGTGAAGCCCACCTCACTCGGATCTAAGAAGATTTGCATATGGACCTCGATACTCTGCTAAAAAAAATACGAGCCTTTCGGGATGAGCGAGATTGGATGCAATTTCACAACCCAAAGGATATGGCGGCGGCGTTGGCGATCGAAGCTGCCGAGTTGCAGGAAATCTTTCTGTGGAAGATCGGCCCGGAGATTGAAGAGACTGCCGAGAGAAAGCGATTAGAGATCGGGGACGAACTAGCCGACATCGCCATCTACCTCATCGAATTGGCGGATAATCTTCGAATTGATCTGCCGGCGGCCATCGATCGGAAAGATCGGAATAAACGAAGCCAGTATCCCAGTGAAAAGGTCCAGGGGACGGGCCACCAAATACAGCGATCTCGACACGTGATCATCTACCGGAGGTATAGGCGGGGCCAGCTCCAGAATTTCGCTAGGTAGCAAAGGTTATGACAGCCAGCCCGCAATTGCCTTCAGCGAAATTCTAAAGCTGTCTCCTCCCTGCCTCTAATTCCCAAGCGCCTCAGACTTGGCGCGGAACACGTCAACCGATAACCCGCTGTTGGCATCCGCGAAAAAATCGTCGATCTCATTTATCCGTTCGTATGAGAGATAACGGACCTTCTCGTGAATCCCAAGATGCCGAAAACTAGGACGGGCCAGTTGCTCACGGACTCTGTTTCGGCGTTCACCAGGCGCAACGATAAACATCGGGTAAACGGTATTGGGTGCGACCATCTGTAAGATCAGCAAACCGCAGCAGGCCGGAGTAGATTGATGTGCTGTTTTCAATTTCGAACGCCGCGTCGATCCGGAACTGCTCCTTCCACACCACGTCGATGTTCTCGACGTATTTAGCCTGCGTGTCCAAGCCAGGCGCGAACGTCTCGGGGAAATCGCCAAAGTCATATTCCGCGGTAATCCGTTGTTGGTCATTCTTCGGTGCCCAAACGGTCTCGCCAGCCTGACGCCCCATTTTTAAAAGCATCCACTGCATCCTGCGATGCTCAGAAACCTCAGGTTGCGCAGGCGTCAACAATTCCTCGTCCCGCTTCGGCACATCGCTTCCGGGCGTCGCGCGGTTCGGGAACCTCCTGCACACGGTCCCCGCTCTTCAAGCGGATCAGAATCGAATATAGGTCGTCGTACTTTTCGTAAAACTTCTCAAGCCGCTCTCTCGAGAGATTTGTGAACCCATGAAGTTGAAAGTCTTCGTTCCATTCAACGAGGCGACAGAATTCACGAAAAGGCAGCTCGATCTCCCTCGGGTTCGCGATAAAATAGACCAGATCCCAACCCTCGGCAGTGCTCCCGCGCAGGTTCTTCCAGAGCTCTCTGGATAAGGCCGGATTTGAATCTTTGGCTGCCACTCGCCCCAGCAGCTTTATTGTTTGGCCTTCAACGATAAGGATTTCGTCGCCTTCCGACATTCGATCGAACTTCGCCCGATTGGCAGACGAGTCGCGAGAACCCCAGACGGCCATTGGGCGAACTCCAAACACATTTCGGAGCTTACGCCCGAGACTCGGCCCGATATGCGGTGCAACCCGCTCGAAAGCGACCTTATTGTGGATTGTATCCTGATAATGGACCATCGCCTCCGCATTCCCCGGCGGCATGTAGAGGAGAAAATGTTCCGCATCGGAAAACCGTCGTTAGGGAACAGGGTCCAAAGTGTAAAGCACCCCGTCCCCGTCCTTAGCGACGTGGATAGTGGGCTCTTGGCGAACCTTATCCCATGAGCCGGAGAGTTGACGTGGCCCCGCGGAGTGAAAAGGGGGGTGAAAAGGGGTCGGTCTCGGAATCTCGGCAATTCGACATCGCCGACGAGCTGGGTTGCCTCGACCCGGAAGGACACGAGGAGATCACACGTCTACGTGTTCGCGCGTATTTACGAGCACTGGCTGGCGGCGTTTTGATGGCGCGCATGAAACGCCATTACTCTCCCCAGTTGGATCGCGATCTCATTTCGATCCTTTATCACGAAGCCAAAACACGCCGGATACCAATGACCCGGCTGGCTAATCAGCTAATCCGGGCTGCGCTCCGGTTTGAGGGCAATCTGGCGGCAGAGGACGTGCTCGTGTTTCACATCACCCGGACGCTTCCTCGTGGACGGAGCGCCGAACCGTTGGAGCGCTGAGGGCGCGCCGCGTCTGCGAGGTTGCTCGGCACGGGAGAGCCTACTCTGCAGCCGTGTGCCGTCTGCAACCTTGCGGATGCGTTCCGCAACCTTGCGGACGGGTTCTGCAACCTTGCGGACGTGCTCTGCACCTTGCTCGCGCGCTCTGACGACCTTGCGGCGTGATCTGCAACCTTGCGGACGCGCTCTGCAACCTTGCGGACGCGTTCTGACAACCTTGCAAAACCGTTCCGATACCTTGCGGACGCGTTCTGACACCTTGCAGAACGCGTTCTGACACCTTGCAAACGCGACTCCGACACCTTGCGACACGCTCTGCAATCTTGCGGACGCGTTCCGCAACCTTGCAGACGCGTTCCGACACCTTGCAAAATCATTCTTGAGTCTCGTGCGGCATTTTTTCAGGTGTTCGTTAGCTGCCGTATCGTCCCGTGAAACTATTTTTTCGGGCCATCCAGTATTCTAACGAGTATCACTTTTCCCGGCGATTACACGCTCGGAAACAGCCAGGATTACAATGTTTCGTAGTGCCCTAACGAGTCTCTACAGGATATTGTTGTTAGTTTACTTTCAACACAAACTCTGGATAAACCCTGGAGTGGGATCGCAGCCCGGAGATTGCTGGCATCGGCGATGCTGAAACACTTTCCGAGGCCGGTCGCGATGATCGGCCTGACTGGAACAACAAGCAAAATACATAGAAACGGAAAATCATATTATGATCGTTAAAGCTCTATACGGCTGGCTTAACCGGTATACCGCGCCGGATATCGTTAGCCTGACAAAAACCATCATCGCCGCGATGACCGCGGCCAAGACCACCTTCGCCACTCCGGTGCCTGCACTGAGCGTGGTGGAGACAGCGAACGCGGCCCTCGAGGTGGCGATCGCCGACGCGGCTGATGGCAGCCGGGAAATGCGGGCCACCCTGCGAGCGAAACTCGCCGAGCTGGTTTCGCTCATGCGGCAACTGGCGGCCTATGTCACCTCGACGGCAAACGGCGACATGGCGGTGCTGATCAGCAGCGGCTTCCCGCCACAGAAGGCGACGCGTCAGCCGGTGGGCCAATTGCCCCAGCCGAGCACGCCGATCGTGCGCCAGAGCAACCTGAGCGGCAAGATCCTGGTGAGCACCTCACCGATCTACGGCGCGTCATCCTATAACTGGCGGGTGGCTCTCGCCTCGGAACCCAACACGTATGTGCAAACGGCACAGACCGCCGGTGGCCGGGCCACGTTTGACGGGCTCACCCCTGGTGAGCTCTACAACGTGGAGGTAAACGCAGTCGGCGCCGCCGGTCCGAGCAACTGGAGCGTGGCGGGACAACTTCGCGTGATCTAAGCCAGCCACGTCGCTCGTGCGACGCAGGAACGGCCCGCAGGGCCGTGGCTACAGCAGAAGAAGCGTGTCGTCGAAAGACGACGCGCTTTTTTTGCGCCGCGGGGACTGCGGCCGACACGGCCGCCACTACAACGACAGCGGAGGCGGGTGTAGAGGCAGGCGTGTCGCCTGCAAGGGGGAAAATCAAGGCCGGGTCTCCCCGGCATGTCCCCCGAGCCGTCGGGACGAACTTGGACACGACGCTCGCCACTTCCGCCGGCGCATTGCCGGGGAAGTTGCGAGTGCGTGCGGCCGATTCAGGCCGTAATCAACGTCTTAACGCCAGCGGCCACCGTAGAAGCCAGCGCCATAGAAGCCGGGGCCCCAGACGTTGCCCCAACCATACATGGAAGTCTGGTTCATTTGCGCGGCCATGAGGTTTTCGTTGCTCAATTGCTTGGCCAGGCGGAGTTGCTGGTAGGATTGGTATTCTGCCGGCGTCCCTACATACGCCTGGTTGTTACCGGCCGGCTGCACGTAGAAGCTATGGCCTTTGATTGTGATCAGGCTGATCTTGTCCGTGGGCAGCGTGGCCAGCAGTTCCTGTTTTTTCGGAGTGTCCGCATTGACCACTCTGAAGCCTGCGGCGGATAATAAATCCGTATGACTTGTTGAAGTGGTCTCACAGCCGATCGCGAAGACGATCAGCATGAGCGCGCCGGTGAATTTTAGTATTTGTTTCATTGCTTTTTCTTCCCTTTGTTTCGGTTAAGTGTGTCGGGTCGAGGGTCAGAGTGGGGTTTCCGTCGGAGGATTGTCTATAAGACTTTGGTCCTATGCCACCCGGGTCTCTCGTCGTCGCTCCGGTTATTGCCAGGCCGGGTTGTCCTGAATCGGGCCGAATCCATCGAACTCCTGAACGATAATGCGATTCGGGCCTGCGGTTTCACCGGTTAAGTAGGCGCCGTCGGCGGCTGTTCCCTGCGGCTGCTGCGCCGCGCTTGCCTGGGCAATCCGTGCCGCTTGCGCCTGGAGCGCCGCCTTATACTTGTTGTACTCGGTCTGCCGGCCAACGTAGATGTGATCCTTTGTCGCGGTCGGATAAATGTAGAGGAGTTTGCCCTGGTACTTAACCGCCGAGACTACCCCGACGGGCAGCTTCTCGACCTGTTGCTGCTGCTTTGGGAGTGGTGACCGTCTTCGTGACGAACCCGGCCTGCGAGAGCAATGTTTCCTTTTGTGCTACGGGGACCGCGGCGGTCGAGGCGCAAGCCGCAAGGCCCGAGATCAGCGCGGCGGCGCCGATGAGGTTGGTGAACTTCAATAATTTCTTCATCTGTTCTTGTTTCGTTTGGGTTGGTGGTCTTGTCTCAGTTGTCGGCATCTTGCCGCCCATCCCGCGCCGGCGTCAATAGGACTTTTTGAAGCGGCGAGTCTACTGCTCGAAGGCAAAGATGCGTTTCCAATCGTCCTTCATGCTGATCACGGTCCAGCCATTCTTCTTCGCCAGGGCCATCAACGCATCGCTGAAGGTGCCGATCTTCGAGTCCGCGCCATAGGCGAACTCGCGCTCCGCGTCGTCGTGGTGCACCAGCATCATCAGCCGCGAGCCTCCCCCACCCTGCGTCCACTGCAGCATCTGCTGGTCGCCATCCGAGTTGCCGAAGGCCGCGACGGGCCGACGGCCGATGTGCGAGTTGATGCCGACGGTTGCCGGTCTGTCGTCAATGAAGTTGAGTTGAGCCAACCGTATGAGGATCGGCTTGCCGTCGCACTCTCGAACTGCGTCCTGACGCCGCTGTCGACGCTGTTCGAGCGCGCCAAGACCTTCTCCGTCCAGGGGCACATGAACTCGATCCGCCGGAAACGATGAAGGTCTTGAGTCGAGCGACGCATCATCGCGAGCGGTGATCGTCCTAACCGCCGGGGACGCTCTGGTCCCTCTCTTTCTTGTCTTTCGCCCAAAGATGAAACGTATACGTAAAGACTACGTAACCGATTAGCTTGTGCTTGTCGTTCGTGATGTAGAGCGCGGGATTCGTTTGGAAGTCAGGGGTGACGTTCCAAGTAAACCCGACGGTGGATGAGTTCTCCTTGCCGCTCTGAAAGTCCACCTGGGCTCGCCACTGTTTATTGAAATCATACGCGTAGCCGAGAATCGCCTCATTCTTATCGCCGGCATGGATGGCGCCGAGCATGACTTTGTGGTGTTCGGTGTAGTATCCGAATTCCAGGTAAGGCTGTGGGTCGACATGGCTGCGCGGCGACCAGTTCACAAAACCAATCGACAAAAGACAAGGTTCCTTCCGCAGAATTCCGATCTCGGCGCCGAAAATCTCCTCGTCAGGTTTGAATCCTTGAAAGACCGCGACTTCCGCCCAGTCCGTGATACCCACCTCTCCCTGCAGTTCGTAGGGATTGCCGATGTGCTGATTCTGCAGTTGCAGACTGAGGGACAAATCGCCTTCTGGTTGGAGGTCCGGCGTTACGATCTGGCTCAAGCCTTTCGTCGTGGCATACGCGCGCGGTTCCAGCACACATAAAACAAGAAGGCAATTGACCAGAAATACACCGCGCATGGCGCAGACTGTCGCGCCTGGTAATCTCGGACAAGCCGTTTCTTGGAGACACTCGCCGGTGCGAGCGGCACTGCCTACCGTGTTGCGGCGGAGGATCTCTGGAAGAGCTGGGCAGCGCTCCGCAAGATGTCTCCCCGCCACGCCGCCTGTTCCTCTTCAGACATGTTTTGATGCTGGAGAATGAGCGACTCCTCATCCGGGTTGCTGTGAGCGCTCCCGTTGAGTGCGGATTTGCCGCGACGCATCGGGCGAGCGGCCTCTTCCTGCAGCTCACGAAGCTTCCGCCCGGCACACCTGAACCACGTCTCCCGCTCCTGCGGAGACAGTTGTTGGCGAATCGTGTTCACCATCGGCCCGAGCGCGCGCACGGCGCGAAACGCTAGGGAAAGAGAAATGCCGTGGTAAAGCTTTACTACATTACTTCTTGGTAATGGAAGAGCGTGCGTGCCGCGGGACTCAACTCGTTAGGCGATAGCGCACCTTCACAAGATCGGACCCAGCATCGCGAGCGTGTTGTTCCACAGGCGGTGCGGCAGCGACCAGTCCCGCACCATCTCGCGCGTCACCGGCCGTGACTTCGCGAGGTACTGCCGTTGCCGCTCCTGCATCGCCGCCGTCATCGCCGCGTCGTGAAACAGAATGTTGTTCTCGTAGTTCAGATCGAAACTGCGGCGATCCATGTTCGCCGAGCCGATGAGCGTGATCTCGCCATCGAGCGTGAGCGACTTGGTGTGCAGCAATCCGCCGACGTATTCGTGAATGTTCACGCCCGCCTCGAGCAGATCGGCGTAGTAGCTGCGGCTCGCGCCGCCCACGATCCAGGAGTCGTTGCGCGCGGGAAAGATGATCGTCGTGTTCACGCCGCGGTAGGCGGACGAGCAGAGCGCGTTCTGCAGCGATTCGTCGGGCACGTAGTAGGGGGTGGAGATGATGAGTTCACGCCGCGCGGCGTAGATGAGCGATTCGAACATCTCCGGCATCGCCGAGTAGCGCACCGTCGGCCCCGTGCCGATGACCTGCGCGACGAAACCGGGCTTCGGCGCGCGCAGCGGCTGCCGCAGCAGTTCATTGATGTCTTCGCCCGTCGCGCTCATCCAGTCGATCGCGAACAAGCGCTGGTTCTGCTGCGCGATCGGGCCTTCGAAGCGCATGACGGCGTCCACCCACGGCGCGAACTTCGCCTTCACGCGAAACTCCGGATCCGCGCAGTTCTGGCTGCCGCAGTAGGTGATCGCGTTGTCGATGACGACAATCTTGCGATGGTTGCGCAGATCGACGCGGCGGAACGGCGCGCGCAGCAGTGGATGACTGATGCCCAGCGCGACGCCCAGTTTCACGCCCGCGGTCCGCATCGCTTTCCATTGCGCGGACTTGATCAGGCCGCGCGAGCCGAGGTTGTCCACCATCGCGCGGCAAGTCACGCCGCGCGCCGCGGCCCGCATGAGCGCATCGGCCACGCGGCAGCCGTTGCCATCCGTCAGCCAGATGTAGAACAGCACATGCACGTGTTCCTTCGCCGCGTCGATGTCAGCGACGATCGAGGCGATGGCCGCGTTCGAGTCCTGCATCAACCGCGCCGAGTTGCCCGCCACCGGTTCGAACCCGCTGATCGAGCGACCGACGTGAAACAGGTGGGCGCAGCGATCGGGAATCTCCGCGCGCAGGTTCGCCAGATCCGCCGGTGCGCTGGGAGCGGCGTGCGGCAGGCGGCGTTCGACGGCGCGCATCCGCTCGACGCGCCTGCGTCCGATGTTGACCTCGCCAAACAGAATGTACGCCAGCACGCCGATCAGCGGCAGCGCGATGCACCACCGCCACCCAGGCGATGCGCGACGCCGGCTCGCGATGCGGGCGCAACATCACGCGCACCAGCACGGCGATATGCAGCCGCCACGCCGGCGGCCAGCGTCAGGGTGGTGAAGGTCACGAGGAATTAGTGTACGCGCTTCACCAGCGAATCTGATTCAGGCGTGGTCGCGCTTGAGTGTGTTCCGTGCACCGATTTGCGGCAACTATTTCAACACCACCGCAAAAACTGTATACCTGCGTCGTGGTCTGCAAATTGGATCGACTTCCTTCGTCGCTCGATTCGATCCAAACGGATTGCACCTATTGCCCGGAACGGAACTTGGCCACGACGGTTCCCTTGGTGGAAAGCGTCAGTTCGTTGCCGGAGACCTGAAAGGCATCAGCCGAGGCCAGCGCCTTCGCGAGATTGCTTTCCAATTCCATCAGCTTCGGATCACCGGCCATCCTGGTACTGACCAATGGCCCCATGGTAACGGTGTCGTCGACCAAGGCATAGCTTCCGGACAAGCGGTTGATTCCCCCGAAGATCGAGACCCTGCCATGTTCGAACTTCATGGTCGGTGGTTCGTCGGTGGCTACCGTCTTACCGTTGAGCGTGGTCAGCGTCCATTCCTTGTGAGCGGCCTGATTTACGCCGGCCATGTCGCAAACTTCGGCAGTCCATGAATAGGTTTTTTTGGAATCTTTCGGCGATGCGGCCAGCGGCTTTTCCGCGTCGGTGGCCGCCGGGTAGATGGTTTTCCCCTCCTTGATTGTTTCCACGATCTTAATGTCCTTGATAGCCATCGGTTCGACCTTCAGCGGGTCCTTGTCGAGGATAACGAGGTCAGCCAGCTTGCCGGCTTCGAGAGTACCCTTGGTATCCTGTTCGCCATATTGCTCGGCCACCCATTCGGTCATCGCTTTCAGTCCTTCGTACGGTGGCACGCGTTGGTCGGGGCCAATCGCGGCACCGGCGCGTGAGATGCGGTTCACGGCCGAGTAGAGCATCATCATCTGGTCGAGCGGGGCGACGACAAAGTCTGTGTGATTGCTCGGACGCAGGCCGGCGTCGATCGCATCGCGCATCGGACTGATGTACATGGCCTGTTCTTTCCCGCGATTCGTGATATGGGCCTCAGCAAAGTAGAACGTGTGCAGGGTATAGAACGAGGGCCGCACCTTGTATTTTGCAAACTTGGGGATCTGATCCTTGCGCAAGAACTGCGTGTGAATGGTGGTCACGTTCCAGGGCTTGCTGTAGTTGTCCTTGCGGGCGAACTCGTAGGCTTTCAAGAAAAGATCGATGGCGGCGTCGCCGTTACAGTGCGCGAGGAGCGGCACGTTCATGTCGTAGACTTTCTTCAACGCCTTGCTAGCGAACTCCGGCGGAAACGTCGGTTCGCCTTTCCACTCTTTTTCGCCGCCCGGTCCACCGGTTAGATAGGGCGTGGTGAAGAAGGCTGTGCGGCCCTGTGGCGAACCATCCAGCGTGATCTTTACGCCGCCGACCTTGAAGCGGTTTTTGTATTTCCCCCAGTCCGTCAGCGGAAACTCGGCGACCACCTTGTCCACTTCCGTGATGAAAGGAAAGGCCACCACGTCGATGATGTTCGCGCCGGCCTCGCTCGCGCGCTGGATCGCCTGGAACTGGGGAAAATGCGTCGCACCTTCCTGGGCGGTGGTGATACCCGCCGCGGCGTAGAGCATCTGGCCCGCTCGGGTAGACTCGATTTCCTGCTGCGCGGTCATCGGTTCCGATTGCTCAAAGATCGGGAGGAAGGCGGTCTCCATGATAAGACCGTACGGCTCCTCGGTGCCCGGCTTGCGCACGATCACGCCGCCCGGGGGAGTCTTGGTTGCAGCGCTGATCCCGTATTTCTTTAAGGCCAGACTGTTCATCACGCAGCCGTGCATCGAGACGTGATCCACGCGAACCGGATTGTCGGGAAAAGCCTGGTCAAGGTCGTCGCGATTGAGCAAGCGGCCGTCGGGCATGACGGTGTCGTCGTAACCGTAGCCCATGATCATCTCCCCTTTGGGGATCGTGCGTTCCGCGGCGTATTTCTTCAGTTCGGCGACGATGCTGGGCGCGTCTTTGCCCGGGCCGGAAGGCGGCGCGTAGAGCTGGCACTGGTTGGCGACCAGGAGCGAGTTGATGTAATGGCTGTGCGCATCGAGGAAGCCGGGCAGCAATGCTTTGCCGCCGAGGTCGACGATCTTTGTCGCGTCGCCTTTCGTCTTCAACACGTCGTCCTTCGCGCCGACGGAGAGGATCTTTCCGTCCTTTACCGCGAGGGCCTCAACATAAGTCGGTTTTTTCCCGGCCATCGTGAGAATGGAACCGTTGTGATAAATCGTGTCCGCCGTCAGGGCAAAGGTTTGATGCAGCGCCAGGCCGCAGAGCGCGGCGATGAGGATGGACGTGAATTTCATGGTCGTTGCCGTAATTTCGTTAGCTCTTACACTGGTGTTTCGCCGATCTTCGTTGGGCGCGTAAGCTTGAGGCGGCAGCGACAAAATCGATGGCCTAATCGTGCGATGGCACTCAGGGTGAAATGTTGCCTTCGCGATTCAGGAGTTCCTTGATGTGAACAATGCGGTTCCTGGCTAATCCGGAAGATCCCGCGGCGCGGGCGGTCCAGATCGAGCACGACAAAAATTGTCGCGCCAATAAGAATAACCAGCAGCCATTTCCCGACCGTCATCCGATGGTTCGCCATCCCGCCGGCAAAACCGACGGTAGCCATGGCGAGGATCGTTCCACCGAAAAGCAAAAACACGACGCCGTCCGGCACCCGGTCCTCGAAAGCGTGCACCCGTCGCCGATGCACCGACCATTCGTCGTTCAGCGCCGCCGTCGCGCCGTCGAAGCCTTTCATCGGTGGATCGCGCTGCGCTTCATCTCTCACCAGGCCCCAGAGCTGGCTGTGAAGTTTCTCCGTCCGATCAATCGCCTCCTCCACCGCGACGAGATTCTGGCCCGCGTCGAAGAAGGCCAGCCGGGCGTCCACGAACTCACGGAACGATTTCTGAAACTGGGCGCGAGCCGGTGCTGGCAGGAGGCTGCCATAAAGGAGCACGCGATGCAGGATGTTTGCCTCCTCCGTCACCAATCGCTGCCGCTCGGAGTAACGATCCGCCGCCATCCCGAAGGCAAAGGCCAGGAGCAGCGCCAGCAGGCCGAGCAGCGCCACCTTGAGGGCCACATAGACCTCGCGTCCGGCGTCGTGCGTGTCCGCGTGCCAGCGGCGTCCGCATCGATAGGCCAGCTCGAATGCCGCGAGCGAGGCGCCCAGCAAGACAACGACAATCCAGAATGCGCCCTGATTATAAAGCCAGTCGGGTTTCATAGTTCACTAAAGCTCAAAAAGCTGGCGATGCGCTGGATGATCCGGAACGGTCGCATGCCGCCAACGCGGTGACCTCATAGCTCGAATCAAAATGCCCACCAGCCGCGGACGAAAAGTCCTGCGAAAAGAGCGAGAAAAAGAAGCGACGCCGTCGTCATGATTCCGTCCCAGAATCGATTCCGCCCGGCGAGACCGGCCAGGATGAAAATCGGGAACAGCGTCAGCGCGTAACGTGGTTCGCTCACCAGAAAAGTAGCTGACGTCACGAGCAACCAGCTTCCAGTTATCCATACCGCGTACATCGGCCGCAATCTGATCCAACTCACCACGGCGCAAATAAAGCCCAGCGACGCAAAGAAAAGTTCCTGCGTGCCGACCATCGTCGCGGAGGAGGGCTGCTGGAGTCGGTTGCGTATAAGCCACCCGCATGCCGACCCAGGGCCATGCACCAGACATGTGGAACAGCTGTTTCCGCATGGGCAGAAAAGCGAACGCGTTGCCGGCGATCTTGAGATTCAGAAGGAGATAAACGCCGAACCCAACCGGCACCAATGCGATCCAAAGCCATTGCCAGCGCCAGCGTTTCGTTTCCCAGAACTGATGCGCCGCCTCGATCGCGAGCGTCGGCAGCAAGATGATGCCAGTCGGGCGTGTCATCCAGCAAAGCGCGCCGAATAATCCAGCCATCCACCAGCGCTCGTTACGCGCGGAGAGAAGCGAAGCCAGCAGGAGCGCGAGGAAGAGCGATTCCGTGTATCCGATGTGCAGGAAATATGCGGTCGGAAAAATGAGAAAGAACCAGACCGCCCGCTGCGCCACTGCCGGTCCGTAGTCGCGCGCCACCAATCTCCGCAAAAGAACCGCCGCCGCCGCACAGGCAAGCCCGGAGACCACGAACGCGGCCACGAGATAATCGCGTGTCACCCATGCGAACACTCGCACGGTCCAGGGAAACAACGGATAGAGCCACGCCTTCATCGGATCCGTGCTGCTGTAGCCAAACTCCGCCAGCTTCAGATAATGCAACGAATCCCAGCGATTCCATATTTCCAGCCAACCACGCGCGCTGTGACTCGTTGGTTACTCAGGATTTGGAAGCTCTCCACGCCGAGAACCAGCAGCAGCAGCTTGATCGCCAAACGTCCAGCCGATCGCGATCCAATCTTGTTTCGGCAGCACCGAAAGAATCCGCCTCCATTGCCACCGTTGCGGAGGCGTATCGAATTCAGGAGCGTTCATTAAACAGAGGAAAACTTCCGCGAGGGGCCGACTCTATGGCCGGCGCGGAAGCGATCCAAGCGCAATACGTTCGACGTTTCTACGTTGGCTTCGTTCCCATGGGACGTGGGCGAAGCCTCGGTGCCCGCGGGGCGAGCTCAGTAACCCAATTCCGCTTTCCTCTGCGCGGCGGTCGGCAAGGGATCCTTTTTCGTCTCGAGGGCGCCCTGGCCCGACTCTTTCACCCGCCGGGCCTCAGTCGCGTTGGATTCAATGTCCGCTTGAAACTCCGGCGGAACGTCCTCCATCGGCGTAGATGGCGTGCACCGGACATTCATCCACGCAGGCCATGCAATCGATGCACTCCTCCGGGTGAATAACAAGTTGGCCCTCCAACTCATAAAAGCACGCCACCGGGCACACCAGGACGCAGTCGGTGAACTTGCACCCCACACATTTATTGGTAACGACGTGCGCCATAGATCATTTCCATTCCAGGTTCATCGGACTTCCACGGGACGATGGTCTACCAACGGCCCGGGTTTGCCAATGCGTTTTTGGGGGAAATGGTCGTCCATGAGGGGCGACACGGCTCGGGCCTCACCGTCCGCTGGGTACTCATCTTCGATCTGAGACTTGAGGGCCTCAGGGGTTGGCGGGCGCGGTGGCAGGTGGGTTGGCCGGTGCCCGGCCGGGCAGCATCCTGTCATCCATGGTCATGATGTAGGTGGCGATCGCGATCAGCATGAGCACGACCGCGACGATGAAGCGCCAGTCCTGGTGGAGTTTTTTCTTCGGGTGATCGGCGGTCTGGTGGTGATCGTGATGGTGGTGGTGATGGCTCATGGGAATCGTCGAACGAAGAGACTGGTTTATGCGACCGGACTCGAGGATGCAACTCCGGCGTCCGAATTTCCCGAGAGCCAGGCCAGCGCCTTGCCTTTTTCGTCGGAGGCAAAGTGCCGGACGTCGGCATGGACGAAATGCCTAACGATGTGTGGCATGATGGAAAGGAATCCACTGTCGGAAACCGCGGCGATTTTTCGGATATGGCGCTCGTGGTTCTTCACGAACTTAAAGTGGGAGACGAAATCGCTGAAACTCTGCCAGCCAGGAAAGGTGGGGGCGTCGATCAGGAGCCCTTGGAGGTCGCCCCCAGCTTCGATGAACGGGTCCACGACCTCGGCCAGCTTCTCAAAGTCGGCCTTCTGCAACGGACCTTCCGGGGTCACGTGAGGATTCTCTGGTCGCGCAGCAATTCGAAGTGGATCATGGGTGATTGCTGGCTGGTGTTACTTGGTTCGCTGGTGAATTCGCGGGCCGCCTCGGGGGCGACGGCCCGCGCGTTTTCACGATCGTGGGCTATTCGTCGAAGGAGAAGATTTTCTTCCAGTCATCCTTCATGCTGATGACCGTCCAATTGTTCTTCTTCGCCTCGGCCATGAGCGCGTCGCAGAATGTGCCGATCTTCGAGTCCGCGCCATAGGCATACTCGCGTTCGGCGTCGTCGTGATGCACCAGCATCATCAACCGCGCGCCGTCGCCGCCCTGCGTGTATTCCAGCATCTGCTGGTCGCCGTCCGAGTTGCCGAACGCGGCGATGGGCCGGCGGCCGATGTGCGAGTTGATGCCGACCGGCTTGCCGGTCTTGTCGTCGATGAAGTTGATCTCCGGCAGGCGCATCAGCACCGGCTTGCCGTCGCGCATTTCGTACTTCGTCTTGATGCTGCTGCCGACGACCTGCTCGGGCGGGATGCCATAGACCTTCTCCGTCCACGGGCGCATGAACTCAATGCCGCCGCCGGAGACGATGAAGGTCTTGAAGCCATTGGCGCGCAGATAGGCGAGCAGTTCGACCATCGGCTGATAGACACACTCGGTGAAGGGCCGCTTGTATTTCGGATGCTTCGCGGTCGCGATCCAGTCGGTGACGATCTTCTCAAACTCCTCCGTGGTCATGCCCGCGTGGGTGGCCATGATGATTTCGGCGATGGCATGTTCGCCGCCGGCGAGCGCGGCTTTCACGTCACCCTTGAGGAGCGAGGCGAAGGGTTCCTTGTCCTTCCACTCGGGATGCTGCGGCGCGAGTGCTTTCACGCGGTCGAGCGCGAAGAGGAGTTGGAAATACATCGGCTGCTCGCACCAGAGCGTGCCGTCGTTGTCGAAAGTGGCGATGCGTTCCGGCACCGGCACAAAGTCCGGCGAGCCTTCCTTCGTGACCTTCGCGACAAAGTCGGTGATGGCTTGTTTCGCCGGGCCGTCGTTCCACGAAGGGAGCGGGTCCTGGGCGTCAGCGGTGGTGACGCCGGCGAAGGCAATCGCCAGCAGGGCAATGGAGTTACGAACGAATCGCATGGGCTTTCGTTGGTTCCTTTGCATATTCGCGGGCCGCCTGTGGGCGAGACAGTCCGCGCGGTTCACGATCGAACGTCTGCTGATTGAGGAAAAGGCGGGCGGCCCTTGCGAGCCGCCCGCCGTGGTTGTCAATCCAGGCTGGCGATCGACTATTGGCTCGGATGTTGCGCGTCCATCTCCTTCACCTTCTGGAGGATGTTGGAGAGGTTGTAACTCGCGGCCTCCTGGAGCGGTGGGAACTCAGCGTAAGACACGAGTTCCTTCACCCACATGAGCTGGCCGATGGGCAGGATGTTCCAGTCGTACATATACGCCGTGCTCGGGGCGGCGAGGGCGCCGCCGGCACCCAGACGCGCTCTTCGTGTCGTCCCCCCAGGCCTGTTCGAACGGATCGCGCGCGATGTTGTCGACCTGAGTCCAGGCGTACGTTTCAGGAGCATAGATCGACTTGATGCCGGTCGCGCCCATCATGGTGTAGTAGAACTTCCAGTTCTTGTAGCGGACGGCCGATGGGATGTGGCCCTGGTAGTAGAAGAAGTAATCGCGATTGCTCTCCGTCTTGCCCTGGAGGTAGGCGAGCTGGTTGATACCGGCGAGCTTGGTCTTCATGATGCCCTCGTACTTGCCCGCCATGATCTGCTTGTTCAGCTCATCCCCCTTCGGGCCGCCGGCGATTTCCACGAACGTGGGCAGCCAGTCATACGAGGCGAAGATATCGTTGAAGATCGTGCCCGGCTTGATCACGCCCGGCCAGCGGATGACGCTGCGGAACGCGCATGCCGCCTTCCCACGTCGTCATCTTGCTGCCTTTGAACGGGGTGATGCCGCCATCCGGGTAGGTTTGAGTCTCGGCACCGTTGTCGGTGGTGAAGACGACGATGGTGTTGTCGAGTTCACCCATGTCTTCGAGCTTCTTGAGGACGAGGCCGATGTTGTCGTCCATCTGCTTCATGCCGACTTCGTTGATGCCCCAGTCCTTGCCGCCCTTGGTGCCCGAGCATGGCTTCATACTTCGGCGACAGCACGGTCGTGATGTGCATGCGGGCCGGGTTGTACCAGACGAAGAACGGCTTGTTGGTCTTCTTGGGATCGTTGCGATCGAGGAAGTCGATCACGTGCGCGGAGATTTCCTCGTCCACGGTCTTCGAGCGCTCGAGCGTGAGCGGACCTTCATCCTTGCCCGTCTGGTTCTTGGCCGTGCCGTCGGGGGATTTCATCCACAGGACCGGCCGCGGCGGCGTCATGCAGGTGCCGGTCTTCGGGTCCACTTCGCCCGGCAGGTTGCGGGATGCCGGGAATCGGAATCGTTTTGCACGGCGGCACGATGGCCTGCTTGGTCGGGCTGCTGTTGATGTCCGGGAAGCTGACCTGCTGCATCGCGTCCAGGTGATAGAGGTAGCCCCAGAATTCCTGGAAGCCGTGCGCCGTCGGCAGGGAATCCGGATGGTCGCCCAGATGGTTCTTGCCGAACTGGCCGGTGGTGTAGCCGAGATCGAGCAGGAACTTGGCGAGCGCCGGCGTGCCGGGGCGCAGATAGGAGATCGCGCCCGGCAACTGCGGCATGAGCATGCCCGCGCGCATGGGGGTCATGCCAGTGATGAAGGCGGTGCGCCCGGCGGTGCAGCTCGACTCCGCGTAGTACGGTCATGAAGATGCCGCCTTCCTTCGCGAGGCGGTCGATGTTCGGTGTTTCCCCGACCATCAGGCCGCGATGATAACAACTCGGCTGCATCCAGCCGATGTCATCGCCCATGATGAAGAGGATGTTGGGTTTCTTGTCCGCCTGCGTGCGGTGGCCGGCGCGAACGCCAGCGCCGCGAACAGCGCAAGAGTGCATCTGAGTAATTTCATGTTTGTCTTTCTGTGTTGGATTGAGGTTCGACTCGCTGCTGTTTTCTCCAAGACCACGCGGTTGCCCTGACCGTGAGAGATGGGGACAACCGTAAATCTGCCACAATCGTCTCGGACGCGCGCTATAGGACTTTAGTCGCTACAGGATCCCGTGCGCGGAATCGACGATGATCTCGCGGTCGAATTAATCGGCCAATCGGACCAACAGAAAAGCGGGCGGCCCTTGCGAGCCGCCCGCCGTGAAGGTTCATTTCTGTTTACTGGCCGGTGCCTTTGGCTGCCGCCTCGGCCTGTGCCATCTTCTTCGCCATCTCCGCTTTCACGGCGTCGAGATTGAAGCTCGCGCCCCGCTGCATCGGCGGGTATTCGAGGAAGGTCTGGAGTTCCTTGCCCATCACCTGCTGGACGAAGACAAAGCGCCAGAATTGGAACTTGAACCAATCGAAGTATTGCTGCGCGCCTTCTTTCGTCCCGTTGTTGGGCCAGCCCTGGCGCTCGAACGGATCGAGGCGCAGGTTGATCAGGTAGGGCACGTCCACGTGCGTCTTTTCACCCAGCCAGCCGTCGGGCTGGTCGATGAAACGATACTTGTAGTCGTCGATGCGCACCGCGCCGACCGTGCTTTCGCCGAGATAGAAGATTTCGTGACGCGCGGACGGACCTTTGCCGGTGATCATGGCCGTCTGGTCGTAGCCGTCGAGATGGTTCTTGTAGGTCCGGTCGCCGAGCTTCACACCCTTGAGCAACTGGTCGGTGATGTTCGGATTGCCGGCGGCGGCGAGGAAGGTCGGGAACCAGTCCATGCCGGACATGATGCCGTTCTGCACCGAGTCCGCCGGGACGTGGCCGGGCCAGCGCAGGATGCACGGCACGCGGAAGCCGCCTTCCATGACCGTCCCTTTGCACTGCGCGAACGGCGTCGTGCCGCCATCGGGCCAGGTGAAGAGTTCGGTGCCGTTGTCGGTGGTGAAGACGACGATGGTGTTGTCGTCCACGCCCATGCTCCTTGAGCTTCTGCCATGCACGATGCCGATGTCGTCATCGAGCTGGGCCATGCCGGCTTCTTCTTCCGACCAGCCATTCTCCGAGTTGCGCATCTTCTCATACTTCTCCGAGAGATGGGTGACGATGTGCATGCGCGTCGGGTTGAGCCAGCAGAAGAACGGCTTGTCGTCCGTCTTGGCCTTCTCGATGAACTTCAAGGCGAGGTCGCGGATCTCGTCGTCCACGGTCTCCATCCGCTTCGGATAGAGCGTGCCGGCGTCCTCGATCTTCTGCTTGCCGATCTTGCCCCAGCGCGGCATCTCGGTCGGGTCGTCCGTATCCGTCGCCCAGCTAGTGGACCATGTTGCGCGGGCCGACCTTGTCCAGCAGGTCCTGCGGATAGTTCGGATGCGCCGGGTCTTCCATCGCGTCGAGGTGATAGAGGTAGCCGAAGAATTCGTCGAAGCCGTGGACGGTGGGCAGGAACTCATTCAGATCGCCCAGATGGTTCTTGCCGAACTGGCCGGTGGCGTAGCCCTGCGCTTTGAGCGCGGTGGCAATGGTGCAGGCTTCCGCCGGCAGGCCGGTCTTGGCGCCCGCCTGGCCGACCGTGGTCATGCCGGTGCGGATGGGCAGTTCGCCGGTGATGAAGTTCGCGCGACCCGCCGTGCAACTCGCCTCGGCGTAGTAGTCGGTGAAGAGCATGCCTTCCTTGGCCATCTTGTCGAGGTTCGGCGTTCGCCCGGCCATCATGCCGCGATGGTAGGCGCCGATGTTCCACATGCCGATGTCATCGCCCATGATGAAGAGGATGTTGGGCTTCTTTTCTTGTGCAAAAACGCCGCTCGCTGAGAAGGTGGCAATCATGCGATCGCGACCCCCAGGAACGACTGATACCGAGATTGTATGGAGGCTTCATAGAAGCCCACTTTGAGCGTTCCGCCCGGAGCGCGCTATGGGACCTTGTCCTATTTGCCGGCGGTCTTCGCGTTCCGCGTCTTTCACGCAACGGAAGCCGAGATGATTGGTGCCGGTGTTGACTTCGCCCTTGCCGCGGGTGCCGACGATGTAACGCGAGCAATATTGGTCGTTGCAAAGAAACGAACCGCCGCGGTGCACGCGCTTCTTCTCGTTAGGCTCAGCGGGATCGTAGGGCGTGTCCGGGCCTTGCGGATTGCGCGCCACGCCGCCCGCCAGCTTCAATCGTGCGTAGGTGTCCACCCGATACCAATCGCTGCACCATTGCCAGACGTTGCCCGACATGTCGTAGAGGCCGTAGCCATTCGGTGGGAACTTCGCCACTGGCGCCAGACCGGGATAGCCATCGTCGCCCCCATCTTTCATCGGAAATTTTCCCTGGTAGGTGTTGGCCATCCATTTCCCGTCGGGACGAAATTCGTCGCCCCAGGTGTACGTTTTCCCCGCCAGACCGCCGCGGGCGGCGAATTCAAACTCGGCTTCGGTCGGCAACCGTTTGCCCGCCCATTTGGCGTAGGCTTCGGCGTCCGGATACGCGACGTGCACGACCGGATACTTTTCTTTTCCCTTGATGTCGCTATCCGGCCCCGCGGGATGCCGCCAGTTCGCGTCCCTCACGTAGGTCCACCACTGGAAGTGATCGTTCAGTGGGACTTCATGGTCGGTCGGCGGCGAAGACGACCGAGCCCGCGAACAGATTCTCGGGCGGCGCGGTGGGAAACTCTTCCTGCGTCGGCGTCTTTTCCGCGATCGTGACGTAGCCCGTCGCCTTAACGAAGGCTTCAAATTGCTCGTTCGTCACCACGGTCTTATCCATCCAGAAGCCATCGACGAAAACGGGATGAATCGGCTCGGCATCGTTCGAGGGCATGGGCATCTCGGCACTGCCATGGCCACTTGTCGCCGCGCCCATGGCGAACTCGCCGCCCGGAATCCAAACCATTCCTGGCGGCCCATCCGCCGCGCGAGCGAAATGCGCCAGGCCGAGCGGGATCGCGCAGGCGGCAACCCATGCGCTGATTTTGTTCAGGTGCGGTGGTCTCATAAGCCCATTGGGTGAATGACGAATTCTTTGCTCGGATTTTTTCGCGGGTGGAACATTCCGCTCCATTTCCAGTCCCGGACGAATCCAGGCGACGGAGACTACTCGCCCCGACCACGCGGAATAGTACGACCTTAGTCCCATACGGCACCGCGAGCGAGGCGCGAGACCAGGACCCTGCTAAGTCCCCGATTTCACGGATTGAATCCTACCCTTGATTCTGTCTGCCACGAATTTCTTGGCAAACGACAGCAGGACGAGGGCAAGGCCGGTAAGCAAAACCTGCAAACCAAGCAAGGTGCTGACGCCAACCGCTCCGGTCCCAAGGTTGAAAACCATCATGACGGCCGCCACTGCTGACAACACGCCGGCAATGATCATTACCCATCCAAGCGCGTGTCGACTCCTTAGCGACCAGCCCGATTGGACAAGGAGCAGACCGGTTGAGAGCATCCAGAATCCGAAGATCACCGTGAGTATTTTCATGGTGGCCAATAATTTCAGGAGCATGAGCAAACCGAACGCAGCGGTCAGGATGCTCCAAAGAAGCGACATTCCTCCCCTCTCCGTCTTATCAGCGGCCAGCCAGGCGATAATCCCCAAGAGTCCGGCGGCCAGGACCAATAACCCGCACCAAAGCGAGATGCCGGCCAGGACTTCGAGCGGGTTTTGAAAAATGTAAAAGCTCAGGATGATCAGTAATATCCCCTGCACCAGGACCACCCACCATTTTCTGAATAAGACTTGGAACATGATGCTGGTTCTAATTGCCTTTCGAAAACAGTTCGAGGTTTTATTAAGGGCGATGACGCGCGCCCGCCTCTTGCATCAAGCGCGGGACTGTTACTTCACCAATTCAATTTCGCTGATGCGCCGCTACTTCACCTGCACGATTCCGGGCGGCTTCCAGGTGCCTTCGCCGGCAGGCAGGATCGAAGGGTTTTCCGTCTTTGGCCAGTAGAGGCGCATCACGAGATAGATGGTATCGTCAGGCGCTGGCAGCCAGTTCGCTTCCTTCTCGGCCCCGGGGCTGTCTTTCTGGATGTAGAGCGTGAGCGAACCGTCCTCGTTTTTCTTCATCTTGGGCAGCATCGGTGAGTTGATGAGGTAACGGTTGATCGGGTTCTTGATCAGTAACTGCGTCTTGCCGTCATACATCGTTACCGACCAGAACGCATTGACCGGCGGGTACTGCCCTGCCGCGAACGTCAGCGTGTAGTTGTGCTTGCTTCCGTCGAGCGGCTGTCCGTCGGCATCATTACGCGTGATCGGATACACCGCTTCGATCGCGCTGTTGCCGTAGATGCCGGCCTTCGCACCGGCAGCGCGCAGCAGCCAATTGCCATGGTAAAAGGCGCGGTCTCCCAGGGCCGAGCCTACCCGCCAGCCACTGATGTTCTTGCCGATGTCGGCAACGGCTTTCTCCACCTCTTGCTCCCCATCCTTCATGCCAAGGCCGATCGCCGCCTTCTGTTCCGCGGAGAGATCTTTGAAGTCGAAGGCTTTGCCAGGCTCGATCCCAATGCGGGCGAGCTTGGCACGGATCTCTTTTTCCTCCGGCACCGGTGGACAGAACTGGAGCGAGAAGTCCAGGTAATCAAAGAAGCCCGTCTTAACCATCTCCTTGTTGATCTTCGGGAAGTTGATAGCCGGAGCGGCCGGAGGTGCGGGCTGGTTCAGAAAAGCCGAGAGCGTCTGTACTTTGTAGCCGGCCTGCACTTTCTTAACGTTGTCCATGTCATCCGGGCCGAGAAGCTGGGTGCGGTAGCCCACGAGGGAGAACTGCGTCTCGCATCGGAACACCTTCTTGATTCCGGGAGGCGTTTCGCCCTTCCAGTCTGGACCGGCGACCATGAAAGAGCCGGCACTGTTGCCCGTCGCACGGCTGCCGATGTACGCGTAGTTGAAAGTGTACGAGTCAACCAACTGGACGACGTAATAGCGCCCCTTCTCCACCTCTGGGACGGTCAGGACGATGGGTTCAGCTCGGAGATCAAGCCAGGCAAACGAGTATGGGGTATCACTGTTGGGCGTAATAATGGCCGTGTCCTCGTACGTAAACACCCGAGCTTCGTTCTTGATCTGATTGAACGGCGCCTTGAACTGGGGGTTGTCCTTGTCCACCGCGTATTCGTACATCACCGCGTAATTCATCACGATCGGCAGGCCGTAGATGAATGCTTCCTCGGCGATGGCCTTGGCCTCGGCTGGAGTGATGTCCGCCGCGCGGACGTTCATGAGCGCCAAGGCGCTCACGAGAGCGGCGACGAGGAGGTTAATTTTGTGTGTAGTTCTCATTCTTTGCTTTCTTGGTGGTTGATCGGTTGGGTAATGTTCTGCGTTTTCTTCAGTCGCAGTGCGGGTCCATTTGCCTTTCCAGCGCCTTCTCCCTCGGCCAACAGAGGCGGCTGATCAAGCAGACCGCGCCGTCCGGGCAATTGAGTGATTGCGGAGCACAGGCAGCCTCGTGCGGAGATTTTAGACTGCGCCTGTTGATTGACCCATTGGACTTAGGTCGTACTGACAAGAATACGCGCAGCAATGAAAGTCCTTCGTGAGAAAGGCTTGTCGCCCGGCGTTGCGGAGGCATAAGGTCGTCTCCTCTGAACGCACAGCCTTCAAGAAGAAAAATTCCAAACCGTCCGAGTAATACCATGTCCATATCGCCATATCTTTTTCACCCGAGCCGGCATTTCGCGCGGGCACTAAACAGGATCGTCGTCATTGCCTTCATCGCGCTCGCTCTCGGACTGTCGTCAGTCGCGTTCGCCGCCAACCCCGCCGAAGAGATGGCCAAGATGAAGACGAGCCCCGATCACCGGCGGCACGGATCCGCACGGTAATTCGTGGGAGTCGATTCAGCATAGCGTCCAGCAGTTTGCGCATCCGGAATTCATGCTCCGACTCTTCCTCAGTCTCAGCCTGGCCGTGGCCTGCGCGTGGATCATCGCGTGGCATCCGCGCCGTTCGTCACTCCTGGATCCGCTGACCGATCTCGAGGAGCGCAAATCACTCATCATCCTCGGCATGGTCGGCGCGATCATCGCGGAACTCAGCCAGACCAGCCAGACGCTCGCCTTTGTCATTTTCGGCGTCGGCGCGCTGTTGCGATTTCGCACCGCGCTCGACAACCCGAAACTCACTGGCAAAGCCATCACGGTGGTGGTGGTCGGGCTCGCCTGCGGGATGGGATCATGGGCGATGGCGATCTTCGTCACCGCCTTTGGCTGGCTGCTCGTCTATTGGCTGGATTCACACGCCAGCTGCCGGATTCGGATCCGCCTGGCCGCCGACGTGGATCCGCAGCCGGTCTTTGGCATGGTGCAGTCGCTGCTCGTCTCCCACCATTGTCGGCTCAAGAGCTCCTCGCTCTACGAGGACAAGGGACAGATGGTGTTTCTCATGTACATCCCGGCGGGAATCGACCCCAGACAATTGGAAGCGGAGCTGCGCGGGAAGTTTAGGAAATCCGACGGCGCGAAGATCGACGTGGAGGTCGTGTAAGTGCGGCTTCACCCACTCACTCGCCGCGAAACGCCGGATCGGTGAACAAGAAAATGTTTCGCCGCTCGCTCGTGGCCAGCAGCCCATCGGGCACGAAGCAACAGCCTTCGATGTGCTCACCTTCCAGCTTCGTGTGGTGTGGCTTGATCTCGCCGGCGCGCGCCACGTCGCCGTCGATGCGATAGACGTAGGCGCCGGCTTTCGAGACCAGGCCGAGCAGATTCCCGTCGGCGGAAATGTCCGCGCCCGTGACCGGCGATTCGATCTTCGTCGTCGCGACGAGTTCGAGCGTGAGCGGCTCGTTCGTCTCCTTGAGGGGAAAGCGGAAGATCTGGGCGCGCGCGTTGTCGAACACCTTCGAGATGACGTAGCCGTAGTCCTTCCAGATGAAGAGGCTCTCGCAATCGAACGGCGCGCCGGGAAACTTCAGCGTCCACCCGCGTTTCGGGGAGACGGAGCCGGCGCCTGACGCTCGGATTCGGCTCGTCGATTTCATAGACGGCCAGCGTGTCACGCTTGCTGTCGTTGTTCCCGATGTCGCCGAGGTACAAATGTCCCGCATCGTCGATCGCGATGTCTTCCCAGTCGTGGAACGTGACGCCGATGACCGGGAAAGAAGCAAGCGTCTTGCCCTGCGCGATCGATGGCGTAGAGGACTTGTTTCTTCGGCCCGCCGCCGTCGTTGTGCGTCCAGAACACATTGGGGAAGCGTCGGCTGGCGACGACGCCGGAGCTTTCCTTGATGCGCAGGTCGCTCATGCGGGCGAGCAATCGAACGCCCGGCGCGATTTCCTGACCGGATCACGGGCTCGGCGGCATCGCACGAAGTCAACGACACAACCAGCAAGGAAGAGAGCAGGAGAGTTCTTGTTCGGCTCCGGGCCATGTTGGTGTTTTGATCCAAGTCTAGGCTTTTGCAACTAATCGTGGTTTCGTTTGACACATGGCGCCAACATCCGAATCACACAACCCGACGGGCTTTCCCGATCTGGGGGCGAATTGCTCTCACGATCGCCGTCGCATACTTCCTCGGGGCATATGTGATTGTCCCTCGTCTCTGGAAGCATCACGAAGAGCACGGCGCCGATTTCCGGGACGGCCCCCGCGTGACCCACACCGCGGACGGTATCCCCGGCGATCCTCTCAACATCGCCCTCGTCGGAACCGAGGAGGAAGTCATTCGCGCGATGATCGCCGCCGGATGGGATCCCGCCGATGCGCTCACCTTCCGCAGCAGCGTCCGAATTGTCGTTGATACCGTCCTGAGGAAACCGGATGACGCGGCCCCGGTGAGCAACCTCTACCTTTTCGGGCGGAAGGAAGATCTGGCGTTTGAAAAACCGGTCGGCGGCAGCCCGAAGGAACGTCATCACGTTCGCTTCTGGCGCATGAACAAGACCTACGATGACAGGCCGGCCTGGATCGGCTCGGCCGCGTACGACATCGGGGTTGAACTAAGTCGCACGACCGGCCAGGTGACCCATCACATTTCACCGAACGTCGATGCCGAAAGAGATCTGCTGGTCGCCGACCTGAGCAAAGCGGTTCCTACCCAGGTGAAGTGGCTCGATGGTTTTCACAAGGAATTGCAGGGGCGGAATGGGGGCGGCGATCCGTGGCGGACCGATGGTCGCCTGGCCATTGTCATCCTGCCAGTCGCTCCAGCCACGAGCAGTCCGACTCCCAAGAAGGACGAGTAGTTTCTCGAAGGAAATCGAGCTAACTCACTTTCCCGCCCACTCGACCTTGCCGGTATCGAGATCGTAGTAGCCTTCCACGATCCGTACCTGAGAGGCGAGGTCGCCCAGCTCGGCCTTCTTCCGAATCTTGGCCGCGACCTCCGCGTCATTTTCATGCACGGCGTTCGTCAGCGCATCGCCCTCTTTCCCTTTGCTGGCGGCCACGGCGGGTTGAATCGCCTGGACTAACGAGTTGATGTGGCCGGGCGCGGAGCCGCCCTCAAGGGCTGCGGTCACCGCGCCACAACGTTCATGCCCGAGCACCACGATGAGTCGGGAGCCGAGATGCTCGACCGCGTACTCGATGCTGCCGAGGGCATAATCATCGACCAGATTGCCCGCTGTGCGGACGACGAAGAGGTCCCCGATGCCTTGATCGAAGATGATCTCCGGCGAGGTCCGCGAATCTGCGCATCCCACGATGATGGCAAACGGATGTTGCGTTTGCGCGGTGGCAGCACGGCGAGCTCTCGACCGGCTGGCCCGCGCTCACCTTGCTCTGAGCGAAGCGCTCGTTCCCGGCCTTCAGACGGCTGAGGGCCTCGTCGGCGGGGACCGATGGAGTGGCGTGATCAGCGGCCATCGCCGAGCCGTTGAGAGCGATGGTCGTGAGCGATGCGAGAATAAGAGAATGTAGTTTCATAGTTTGCTGGTTGGAGAAGGATAGTCTGGTGATCGGAGAAGCGCGAACACTGGAAAAGCTGCCACCCGCTGAATCACCCGGACTTGCGGCTCATGAGCCAAACACAGCCCAGGAGGACCGTAAGGACTGCGTGCAGAACAACTGCCGGCCACAACAGCGGCCCAACCCAATTGCCGCGAACGCCCAGCCAGGCGAGATAAGCCGTTGCCAGCGTACTGTACGTCAGCATGCCGCAGAGCGCCGTGCAACCCGGCCAGCAGGCGACGCCCAACGCGGCCAGGGCGATACCAAGCACGCGCGCCACCGGGATGGCGACGCCGGTCAGCTCCGCACCGAGCAACAGCCGACCAACAAGCGACGGAACAACCAGAAGCGCCAGGCCCGTGGCCAGTTCGCCAAAGGCAGCGAAGGTGAGTATTTTCTTCATGTGGTGACGGGCGAAGTTGGTTCGTTGGTTTTCAATGTGCGAACGCAGTGACGCGCTGAATCACCCAGAACATCGCGACCGAACCGATCGCATAGGGAGGAATCAACTCGGCCCACTGCGGCATGCGCAACGGAATGCGCCTAACGACAGCGATAAGCCCAAGGACAACGGCAATGAAAGCAATCTGTCCGAGCTCGACGCCGACATTGAAGAAAAACAAGGCGGCGGGAATGTGATTTTGCGGCAAGCCCACTTCGCTCAGCGCCCCGGCGAATCCAAAGCCGTGCAACAATCCGAAAGTAAACGCGACGATCCAGGGTGCCTGAGCGGCGATGCCACTTCGTCCTCCGCGGCGATGGAGAATCTCGGAGGCCACGAAAACGATCGAGAGCGCGATCGTCGCTTCGACCGGCTTCGATGGAACGTGCACGAAACCGAGCGTGGCGAGCGCCAGCGTGATGCTGTGCGCGACGGTAAAGGCGGTCACTGTCTTGAGCAGACGAACGGTGCCATTGGTGATGATCAACAGAGCCAGAACAAAGAGAAGGTGATCGATGCCGAACCCGATGTGTTCGATCCCAAGGAGGGTGTAACTCCCGGCGACTGACAGCAAACCTCGCGATCGCGCCACTTCCATCCACGCCTTCGACGGATGGACGAGCGTGGTCGATTCACTTCCGTCGAGCAGGTGCACGCGCACGAGCACATCGGTGATCGTCGCTTGCAACCCGACAAACTCGATGCGCTTTCCCGCCAGACCCGTCGGGACCGCCATCAATCCAGCGCCGTTCGACCAGCGAATCGGTCAGTTCCTGCACGACCGGGTCTTTCAGATTCCGCACGTCGTCGGGCAACTTCAAGACGACGGGCAGGCGCATGCCCGACATGACCGGAGTGCGCCAGAGGACGCTGAACTGGCCGGGCGCAGTTTCCGTGAGTTCGAGATACGCGGGACGGATCTCGTGCGCGTGTGCCGATGAGCACGCGAACAGCAACGCCAGCACAACGCCGGCAATCATCGGCCGGAATTCGTCATCACTGCACCCCGAACCCGGAAGCAACGACTGTTGCAGACGGCGACGGCGCGGCGCTTGCGTTCTCCGGCGGTCTGGGCAGCAACACGGTGTATTTCGCGCGCATCTCCTGATACGTCTTCTCCCAGGCCAGCGCCTTCTGCTCACTGAGCCAGGCCGTTTTCACGTCCGGCTCGATTTCCTCGAAGTCAGGCACGTGACCGGGAATCACGCTGTCCACGAAACACCAGATGCCAGCCAAAGCCGGACTCGATCGGCCCCTGCCACGAACCATCCGGGAGTTTCTCCACCGCCAGCGCGAACTGCGGCCCGAATTCCTTCCCGAGGTAATCCGTCCCGCGGTCGCGGTAATACTCCTGGAACATGAACGGGTCGGCGAACGACTCGTGGAGCTTCACCTCCGCGGGCTGGCCGCCAGTTGCGCGAGCAATTTCGCAGCGTCGTCCCGCGCGTGCGTTACGCGCGCCGATCCGGCGAAAAGTAGAGATGCCGAAAGCTGACACGTTTGGGCATGGCAAATTTGTCCGTGTTCTTCGCATACCACGCCTTCAAGTCCTCGGTGTCGTCGGTTCACGCGCAGCAGCGACGTCCTCGGCGAGGAATTGCATCTTCTGCGCCATGCGGCGCTTGACGATCTCGTCGTTCTTGTCGAGGCCCATCGCCAGCGCCTCGCGGTAGAGCACCTCGAATTGCACCTTCTGCTCCACCAGGCGGCCGAACTCTTCCGCTGTCGGGTCGCGCCGCCATTGCGACTGGAAGAGCAGGGCCATCTGGGCGAGTTCGTCGAGCGACAGTCGAATCTCCTTCGACGATGGCGCCGCGCTGCGGGCCGGTTGCAGGTAGCGATACGCGGCGAACAGCGCGGCTCCGATGAGCAGGAAATGAATCAGTGGCTCACGCAGCAAGCGCTTCATCGAGATGTCGAAACTACGCCGCGTGCTCAGCGATGCGGGCCTTGGGGAACGCATTTGTCACCGTTGCGGCAACGACGGGTTCCAGCGCTCCGCCATTTCGTCGGCGGGAGCAGCCTCCGGGGCAAAGCCTAGAGCCCTGGCATTCGGACTCTGCTCAAGGTAAGCGAGCATCGCCAGGCGCGACGGATATTGCTGCCGGATCTCCGACTTCATCAACGCGAGGTAATCCGGCACCGCATCCCAGTAATGCCAGGCCGCAAGGTCCGACGCGACGTCTCCGGCGATCTCCGGGTGCGCTTTCATGAACACCCGGTAGGCCTGGATCACCCGCTCGCGCGGGATGGCGTCGTTGACGTTGCCATGGACGGAAAGAGCGAGCCGCGCCGCCTCGATCTCTGGCTTCGAGCGTTTCCGGTCGGCGAGATACTGCGACTCGATCCACGACGACGCGCTCAACGCCGCGCAGTTCCAAATCCGCGGCCAGCATCGAGCTCAGGTTCGCCGCGTCGCCCGATTGCCAGGCAGCTTGCAGGCGCTCCTCAAGGGCGGCGGCGTCGTGCGCGTTGCCGGAGATTCCCAAGAGCAGCAGGCAAAGCGGCTGGCGCGCGGCGAGGTCCGGATCCGTTAGGCATCGGCGAAGTGCGGCTGCGTCGAGGAGCGCCTTCGCCGTCCGCAGCGCGGCATACGGCGCGGCCCCGAGTTCGGAAAAGGCGAGTTCGGCGACCAGCGGCTCCGGGTCACTCAGATGGGGAACGACCAGCGCGAGGCGAGCGCGCCACTCTTCCGCGCTCCTGTCAGTGGGCTGCTTTCCCGCCGCGACCGCACGCAGCCAGTCTGCGCGAGCGGCGTCGATCGCGCCGAGCACAACAAAGGTCGGGAACGGATCGTCTCGCACGAGCAGCAGCGGCTTGTCGTTAGTCGGGGTCGCGCCGCCGGGAGCGGGATCGTATGAGCGAGGGTACCCGCCCTCGACCAGACCGTCCGCCGTCCGGCTCACCCTTTGATGATCTGCGATCACGCGGAAGCGGGTCGCGTCCGCGGTCGGAACCGCCAGCACCGCTTGCGGGGTAGCAACGAGCTGCTGGGCCTTGGATGACTGTCCCCATCCCAGGCAAAGAGGACACGCCAATGCTCCCACGCTCGTCAACAGCAGTGCTGCCGCCAGCAAATACCGTGTCATTGCCCGCATCCTGGCCTTCTCATGGGTGCCCTAACAAAGCACCTTCCGCCTCCTGTTTTATCTTCTCCAAGTCCTGCTCCGTCTTCTCCATTTTCAGCTCAGCCGTATCTTCCAGTTTGGCACCTATCTCTCCCGCCATCTTCACGAGCAACCGCCGCCGCAGCGCCGTGCGCAGTTCCTGGAACTTCGGTTGTTGCTCAGCATTGAGCAGAGGCTGGAGCTTCTCGTCGATGGAGTCGCCGATCTGCTTCAGCTCCTCGAGCTTCTTCGGGCCGCTGAGCGCGGTGTTCCCCTTGAGCGCCGTCAGTTGCTTGATCTGGTCATCGAGGATGGGGATGATCTGGTCCTTCTGCTCCTGGGTCAGTCCCAGCTCGGTCGAGAACTGGTTGGTGATTTCCGTCAGCGGGTTCACCGCGATCTGCGGCGCGGAATGATCTCGTAGTTGGCGTAGCCGAACTCGTTGTTCCGGGCGAGCGTAATAGGTGTCTCCCAGCTTGTGGAACGTCAGGCGTACGGATCCTGCGAGACCTAGGTGATGAGCTTTTCACCGTCGATCTTGTACGGGCTGGTCACTCCCTCGTAGCCATCCGCGCTCGACGTTGCCGAAGCCGCTGGGCATGTCGGCACCCTTGCCGACGCGGAACGATGATCATGTGACCTTCTTGGGTGAAGTTTTCGCTGAACTGCTCGCCGGTCACGTTGTTCTGCAGCCAGAAAGCCTTGCCGACGACCAGCTCCTTGAGCTCGGCATTGTCCAGGGCGCGTGGCGCCTTTCTTCTTCGAGGTCGGCCACGGTCATTCCGGCCGGCGCGTTCTTCCGCGCCTCGGCGGACGGCGCGTACCAGATCGGCGAACTCCAGGCGCGTTCCTGCCCCGTGAGGGGACGATGTCCGGCGGAGGAATCCCGGCCTTCACGGCCTGGATGAGCGTCCACCGCGGCGTGGGAATCTCCAGCACGCGGGCGTAGTAAAAGGCGTGCAGGCTGGAGTCGAATTCCGGATCGCTCCACACTGTCTTGAGTTCCGTCGCGCCGACCGAGTTTTCGTAGGTGGCTTTCTCGATGTTCACCGTGCTCTGGATCGCGGGCACCACGGCCGGACCACTTGTCAGGCTTGCGGTCGCCGGCCCAGGCCACGTCGAAAATCTTCTCGAAGCTCTGGCCCGTTCTTCGTCCAGCCCTTGACGATCTGAATGCGATCCAGGTTGCCCGAGGTCGGGTCCTTCACCGCCCAGACGACAAACGTCGGCGCCGTTCCTTTGCCGCCGGCGGGCATGGCAGGCAGATCGGCGCCCATCGGCACGCCGCCCGCGTAGGATTGCTTCACCCAGTCGCCGGCATTCGGCGATGTCCGGTGTCGTAGTCCCAGCCGCCGAAGAAGCGCACCTTGATGTGCGGGCCGCTGACGCCAAAGGTTTCCTTGCGATACATGCGCGTCCCAGATCGAAGCGCGGGTGTTTTCCTCGGCCCACACGCCGGTCAATCCGCCGGGATTTTCCAGGCGCACGTCCATGGTGCCGCCGATGAGGACGCCGGCGAAGCGCCGCTCGACCGTCCCGTCCGCGTCGGCGTGCAGGCCGAAGAAATTGTCCTGACGGTACGGGCTGGCGGAGTTGTGCGAGTCGGAGCGCGGCCGCCAAGCCGAACTTGTAGGGATTGAATCCGCGGGTGTCCTGCATCGCGAGGCCGTCCTTCAACGCCTGCCGGGCGTAGCTGCCGTGATGCGATCGATCCGGCCCACGTCGGCCGGGAGTGCCGAGAACGGCCTCATACATTTCGTAGCTGGCGAATTCGTCGTTCGGCGACAGCAACGGATGCGCTTCCGAGGTGCCTTTGCCCTGCTTGATCTCGATCAGCCGCTCGTTGCGCATCGCGCGACTCGGCCCAGGCGGCGTCGATCGGCCGGCCCGTGGTGTTATCGACGTCCAGTCGGATACATCCAGCCGTCGCTCACATTGGCATTGTGCGAGATGGCGAGCAGTTCGTTGCCCGCCTTGCGCTGAGTGTCCATCCAGTCTCCAGAGCTCCGTGGGCTCGATCGAGTCGAGCGAGCTGAACGGCGCGGCCGGCACCTTGTCGCCCCGGAAGAAGATATTGCGGTGCAGGTTGCGGTTGCCAGGCATCGAGGTCCACTCGTAGGAGCGGAAGGCCGTGAACTTGCCGGGATCATTGGCCTCGTCGGCGATCTTGCAGGTTTCCGCCCACACCGTCTCCGTGATCTTCGGGTCCATGAGCGCCTTCACCGGCGCGCCCGGAGTTGAGCTTGAGCAGATACGAGAAGACCCGGTTTTGCTCTTCCTTGCTGTTCGGGTCCTTCATGATCAGGGGCTGCGCCTCGGGCATCTTGCTCACGGCGGAGCCGGGCGTGTTGGCCAGGTTGGTGACGCCCGACATACTCCGAGTGGTCGGTCACGCCCATCAAGTCGAGCGGCGTGTCGATCTTGATGTCGAATCCCAGCGGATGCTTGATGGTTTGGCCCTGCGCATACTTGTAGGCGTCATCGGAGTCCGGTGAGGCGGTTGCCCATGACCCAGGCGTCCACCGACCAACTCGTGTGAAGGTGCGTCTCGCCGAAGTAGGCATCGCGTTCCGGATTCGGCGCGGCCAAAATGGAGTAAGCGGTAAGGGCGGTCGCCGCGACAATGGCAATCGCCGCGCGGGTTCCCGAGTTGCGGGTTTTCATGTTTTTCTTCTTCCTTGCTGTCCTGTGCTCTTAGAAATGGAAAATGGCCCCGATGATCGGGCCGTGCGTGGTTAGGTCTTGCTTCGACCTTCCTGGTTCGTAATCGAAACCGAGCGCGCGATATCCCAGTTCCAAATCGCACCAATGCGAGACCTGTACTCCGACACCACCCAACACCTGCCAGCTAAACTCGGAGCCGACGCCGAAACCGCCGATGTCGCCGTATAGATTGCAGGAAAACCGGGCCGCGAAACGTAGTAACGACCGCTCAGGCCGACAATGGGATCCGCCCAGGTCTCGGTGCCACTGACATTCACGCCCTGTCGCGCGAGCCTCGGCAGAAGACGAATTTGGGTATAGAGGCTGTATATCCGAGCCCCAGCGAATACGTCGAGAAAGGCCTTCTTCGAATCGATCACTCGATAACCTAACTCGAGGGTAACGATAGTCTCCTTCAGCACCTCGTGCGTGCTGGAGTACAACAAGCCCCGTGGCGGAGCGATGTCGTCGGCCAATCTGGCGTAAATCAGGTCACCGGTGAAGCTCCACCGTTTGTATCGGAGTTGAGCGGCCACCATGGCCGTCATATCGAGATGCTTCAGAACCTTATCGAAGCCGATATCGACGTCCGCGCTGCGATCGCCGGCGCTGATGGTCCCATTGATCGAGGTCATCCATCCGTATGGCGAAAGGGTGAAACTCCATGGTTTCTCCGCCGGCGGTGTCTGCACCGCCGCGACTTCCTTGCTTGAGTCAACCGGCCCGGCCGTGAGCACGGACGAGGCGGCGGAAACCAACAGGATCAAAAAGCCAATTTGTTTCTTCATAATTTATCCCTTATCTGGCCTCCTGATAGGAGAACAATCTGTTTCTCTGGAACATCATTCCTCATGGCCGAAAGCAGCCGGATTCTCGTGGTGGGCGAATTCTCGAATCATCGATCAAGTCTGGTGATCTTCGATCCCTGGATGCCCAACCCCGCCATCAGACCTTGCTGATCGAAAGTGAATGCATAGATGCCGCTGTGCATCGTCTCGGTGCTTATTCCAGCAGCCACACCTTTGTCCACGACGACCAGGCTCGGGGCGGAACCGATCGACCATCCGTGGGCCTCGTTCACCCAATCGATCGCTTTCTGATTCATGAGGAAGAGTGCGTAACCGAATCTTTGGACGCCAGCCTGCAACCCATAGGATGCCGCCGCTGTTCGGTAGCGGCCGACGGCTCTGCCATGGAGGAAAAGAGTCCCATCGCCGCCCTGACCGCCGATGATAAAACCAGCCTTGACGACATTCGGAAAAACAAGGACCGCGAGGGCCTTCTGCGAGACTTTCTTCGCGGCCGGATTCTGCGCGATCAGCTGACGAAGAGCGGCGCGCGACTCGCTGGTCAAGCTCTCGTGCGGATGCTTTGGGTGTTGGGAGCAGCGCCAGGGCGGCGAATAACAGTCCTGCGGCGTATTTCAATTTCGAGGTTGAGGTCATGTGGTGGTTCTTTCGTTGGTTACTCTTGTTGTTTCTGTTTGTGAAGGTTTGATGCTATTTGGCGGATGTCCTGGCCACGGCTGTCGGGGCTTCGTGTTTCCCCGTGGGGAAGAGAAGGGTGAAGATCGCCCGGAGGCCCCAATCCGGTCCGCCGGCGGGTGCCTCGGCGTAGTAACGCACGCCGACCTGGGCTTGGACAGGGAGTTTCCCGATCTTGAAGACCTGGCTGACCAAAAGGTTGAACGGCACCGTCCACTGCCCGTTTTCCCAGTCATAGGTGGATTCGCTGTTCAGCTCCGAAGCTAGTATGCGTCTTCGTCGTATAAACGATGAAAGGCTGAAGAAACATGGAGCTGATGTTCTGCTCGTTGTTGTCGCCGCCGACACTCCAGATTTGGTTGGCGAGCAGGCCGATGGTCCAGCCACCCGGTTGCACGAGGACGACGAACGTCGGCCCGAGGCCCCACTTGTCCGGCCCGAGTAGATTGTCGGTGTTGGTCGGGTAGTAACCCACAGGGCCGACGCCCCAGGTGAGGCCGCTAGGGCCGGACGCCTTCGGCGAGAGGAAGAAGCTCTGGGTGGTATTGCCCAGGCCGCTCTGCACGCCAGAGCCCTGGCCAAAGACGCTCAGTTGATCAATGACCGGAAGGATGGTGCGGATGATGAGATTCCAGTCCTTGCTAATGGAAACGGGAACGACGGGCTGGATGTTGAGCGTGTATTTCTGGCCGTTGCCGTCGCCCAAGTTGAAGTCCCAGTTCGACTGGAAGGGAACGCTGATCAGCGACGAGACGGGGTTGTTGAGTTTCTTGGCGAGTTCCGCGGCTTCATCGCCGCCCGTTTCCGTTCCCGCGCTTTCAGTCGCCGACGGTTGCCGAGGGCGGCGCGATGAGCGCTTGGAGAGAAATCAGTGCTGCCGCCAGGGCACACCCCACCTTTGCGATTTTCATCGGGACAATTTTGGAGCGCTTCATGATCCATGGATATTGGACCTTAGTCTTACACCAGCAAGCCGCGATCGCCGCCGACTTCGTGCGCCGAATCTCTGGATCGGCACGCCGTTGAGACAGGGATTAACCGGATGGACAGGATTCGGAACTTCTCTGAAAGCTCGGAGCTCGAATTAGATGAGCGTTCGTCTCCAAGAGCGAACATTTTTTCGTCTATTGGCCGTGAAACACCCTGGGTCGACATCATCTTCGCGGTCCTCTTTAGGCGGTCGTTCGGAGTACGACTAAGGTCCAATAGCGTCCCGACTGGCAGATACGCATAATCAAGGTGCAAAGGAATCAAAATAATATGAAGACAAAAATGAAGATCCATAATCTGGCAGCGTTTTTCGTTGTCGCCGCGTCCACCGTCCTACTGGGGGCTAGCGCCCTGGCCGGTGACCAGTGGTTTGTGATGGGCGAGCAGACCATCAAGTCCACCGATCCCAGCGCGGAGATCAAGGCGGAAGGGAATCGATGGCAGAAAGACGTGAAGCAGGTAAGGCTCGCTGTTGAGGGCGCTGACGTACAGATCGCAAGCGTCGTCTTTGGCTGGGACAATCGCAAGGACGACACGCTCACCAACGTCGGAACCGTAAAGTCAGGAGGGCAGACGGCTCCGACGGATGCTCCGGGACGCAAGGGGCGCCTCGCATGGGTGAAGATCCAGTACAAGATCCTCGGTGATGCAAAGACGGCCACCGTCAAGATCCTGGGATTTGATTGATCGGGGCGTGACTGCCGGCCAGAGCGCCGGCGCGATCTCCAAGCGGTCGAATCCTTCCCCCCGGTTGATGGTGCCGAACGCGAACGTCGATCAGTAATCCGGCCTCAGTGGGCCGGTGAGTTTCGGGAGTGGGGGGCTTATTGCCCCCCGCTTCCTCTCGTTAGTAGCCTTGTTTGGCGCAACGGCGCTGCGCCCATCGCAGCCGGACAAGCGAGACGCATCGCGCGCGCGGGATAGCTGTTCCGACTATCCACTGGGGCCCCTATTCCGACTTGGCGCGCGCTGCCTCGCAAGGATTCGAACCTTGACAAAGAGATCCAGAATCTCTCGTGCTACCGTTACACCACGAGGCAAGAGCGGCGGAACTTATCGTTCCGATTCAATGCCCCGGCAAGTGCTGGGAAATTCTCCCGGCACCGATCACCCGGTCACGATGCGTGTCCCGCTGCCGCCACGGTTGGCGACAGCCAGATCTCTGCGCCTTCGCGCGCGGCTTCCACTTCCAGTTGCGACCCGCTTTCGACGACGAGCAAGCGGGCACGTTCCACCATTTCGTCGATCTTTTCGTCGTCGTGCATCGGGTCGTGATGAAAGAGGATCAGCTTTTGCACCTTCGCCTCGAGCGCGACCGAGACCACCCGGCTGAGCGAGCCGTGGCCCCAGCCGATGTGCTTCTGGTATTCCTCATCGGTGTATTGGGCGTCGAGAATCAAGACGTCGCAGCCTTCGAGAAACTCGACCAATTTCAATCGCTCCGCCTTGGCGAAGGCCCGCGCTTCCTTTTCGCTGGTGTTGTCGCGACCAGCGATTTGCAGCTTGAGCAATTCATAGGGCTCGTTGTCCGGAAAGTAGGCGACCGAGCCGCCGCTGGTGTAAAGGCGATAGCCGGCGCAGATGCCTGGATGATTGGCGAATTTTGAGCGCACCTGAACTTTTCCGATCGAGAATTCCATTTCTTTCAACTCTTCGATCGCGATGTTGCC
This sequence comes from uncultured Verrucomicrobiae bacterium, assembly GCA_963784865.1. GTDB lineage: Bacteria > Verrucomicrobiota > Verrucomicrobiia > Chthoniobacterales > UBA10450 > JACCTI01. Next base: position 81,925 of record CAWATC010000002.1, read on the forward strand.
GGCCAGGTCCCGCAGGCTGACGGGAAAGAAAGGGGTCTCCATCTGCCCGCCAGAATCGTCGCCAGCCCGGCGCGCGCGCCCTCGTATCCCAGGACGCGAATCTGATTCTTCTCGTTGTACGCGGGAAGAAAAAAGGGCAGGCCCTGGATATGGTCCCAGTGGGTATGGGTGATCAGGAGGGTGAGTTTGACGGGTTGCGACCCGAACTCCTCCTCCAACGCCATGCCGAGCAGTCGGATGCCGGAGCCGCCATCGAGGACGATGATCTCGCCGTCAGCGCGCACTTCGACGCAGCTGGTATTACCGCCATAGCGTACGGTCGATGGTCCAGGGACCGGGATCGATCCGCGGACGCCCCAGAATTTGATCCGGGTCGAGGGCGTATGGAATTCGACCTGACCGTCGGTGGCTGGCGGTTTGCGTGGCAGTCCCGGCAGAATGCGCTCGATCGCGGTGGAGAGAATCTCCCAGGTGACCGGTTTGACGAGATATTCATCCGCCCCCGCCTCGATCGCGCTGGTGCGATCAATCCCGTAGTCGCGGCCAGAAATGACGATGATCTTCGCCGGTTGAAGCTGTTGGCGAATGGCGCGGCAAACCTGGAAGCCGTTGGCCTTCGGCATGAGCAAATCGCAGACGATGACTTCGGGGCGATGTTCGAGGGCCAGTTCGATCCCCGCTTCCCCGTCACCCGCTTCGAGCACCGTCCATTCCTCCCGCGAGAAAAGCTCGCTCGTCGCGCAGCGGCTTTCGTCGTCGTCTTCGATCAATAAGACTGTGGGCATGACGCTGGTGCGATCTTGGCAGCCCGTGCCTTGGCGGCAAGAAGTTTCAGAAGTAATGGACCGCTAACAAACAGATTGCGCGCCAACTTTGCGGTGTAAGTGCAATTGGTGCAAAGAAAGCCACCGAGGAGCGAGACCTGATCGCTCGATCAAGCCTGCGCCATGAGAGGGCAGCTGCCCGGGAGCGGCCGCGATTCTGTCTAGATCAAACTGGCCCCAAAGGCGCCGGGTGCGCCTTTTTTCCAGCGCAACTCGGGCTTGAGATTGATTTCCTCGGGCCGCACTTCGAAGCCGACCGCGCGCAACATGTAGGCCACGCCTTCGCGGCTCTCCATCGTTTCCTTCAAACTGCGCGCAAACAGCTCGATGTATTCCTTGTAGGATTCGAGCGCCAGTTTCCCTTCGGAAAAGTGTTCGGCCAGGGACTCGTCGTGATAGTCGATGAGCTCGATCAGCGCCCGCCGAAGCTTCAGACGCATCTCCGGATCGACGACGACTTTGAACGGTGTCGCGCCCGGATCAGGCTTGGCCAATTCCTTTTTCAGGGTCTGCGGGCTGGAGCTACGAGTTGATAATCGAGAGGTTCTTCCATGTTTGTTCGCGCGGCGTGTCTTACCAACGTAGCAGAAAACGAGAGAAACACTCGTGGATTGACCACTGGAGGCGGTCAAATGAGCATCGGTGCCTGGCGTTTGATTGCCCTGGTCCGCGCGCAGAGTCGCGGGAGACTCTCCATCGGCGTTTCGCCGAAACGCCCTACATGGCGATAATTTGAAACCGCTGCCTAAAAGAAGATCGGGATGATCAGGATGGCGACGATGTTCACCACCTTGATCATCGGATTGATCGCGGGACCGGCAGTGTCCTTGTAAGGATCGCCCACGGTATCTCCGGTGACGGACGCGGCATGGGCGAATGAACCTTTGCCGCCGAGGTTGCCTTCTTCGATGTATTTCTTCGCGTTGTCCCAGGCGCCGCCGCTGGAGGTCATCGCGATCGCCACGAAAAGTCCGGTGACGATCGTGCCCACGAGCAGCCCGCCGAGGACGACCGGGCCGAGGGGCTTGATCGCCGCAACCGCCGAGAACGAAGACGACCGGCAGCAGCGCGGGAATGATCATTTCCCGCAGCGCCGCTTTGGTCACGATGTCGACGCAAACGCCGTAGTCCGGCTTGTCTTCGCCGCGCAGAATTCCCGGCTTGGCCGTGAGCTGGCGACGAACTTCGCGCACGACTGCCCCGGCCGCCTTGCCGACCGCGTCCATGCTGAAGGCGGTGAAAATGAACGGCAGCAAACCACCGATGAACAAGCCGATGATCACCTTCGGATCGTTGAGCGAGAAATCGAACGCGAAAGTGCGGTTGGTGGCGGCGAAGTGCGCGCGCAATTCTTCGACATATGAGCCGAATAGGACCAATGCGGCCAATCCGGCGGAAGCGATGGCGTAACCTTTGGTCACCGCTTTCATCGTGTTGCCGACCTGGTCGAGTTCGTCGGTCACGCCGCGGACTTCCTTGGGCAGATTGCTCATCACCGCGATGCCGCCCGCGTTGTCGGTGATCGGTCCAAACGCGTCGAGGGAGATGATGATCCCCGCCATCGAGAGCATGCTCATGACCGCGATCGCGATTCCGTAAAGGCCGGCGAAGTGGTAGCTGGAGAGAATCGCGAGGCCGATGAAGAGCACCGGAAGAGCCGTGGCGTGTTGTCCGATCGCGAGACCGGCGATGATGTTGGTGGCGTGGCCGGTCTCCGAGGCCTTGGCGATTTTCCGCACCGGCCGATAAGCGGTCGAGGTGTAGTAATTGGTGATCAAGACCACGACGAAGGTCAGGACGCAGGCCGACGAGCGCGGCCAGATAGAGAGCATTCGCGGAACGTGCGACACCCGCGACGACGACGCCGTTCGGAAACATGATGTGCGTCGCCGGCCAAAAAAGAATGGCCGAAACGAGCGCGCTGGCGCCGACCGCGCCCATCAGGGCGGTGCCCGGCTTGAGGCTGCTGACGTTCACAAAAAGAATGCCGATGATCGCGCCGAGGACGGAAATGCCGCCGAGGACGAATGGGTAAATGATGGCCGCGCGGATCGGCGGCGATGCGTGAGCGCGCCGACGAGAATCGCGCCGATCAAGCTGACCGCGTAGGTTTCGAAAACGTCCGCCGCCATGCCGGCGCAATCGCCCACGTTGTCGCCCACGTTGTCCGCGATGGTGGCGGGATTGCGCGGATCGTCTTCGTCGAGGTTGCTTTCGATTTTGCCGACGAGATCCGCGCCCACGTCGGCCGCCTTGGTGTAAATGCCGCCGCCGAGTCGCGCGAAAACACTGATGAGACTGGCGCCCAACGCGAGACCGATCAGACTCTTCACCGCCAGGTCGTGCCCGACCATCTTGCCGGCGAGGGTGTAGAAAATGGCCACGGAGAGAAGCGCGAGACCGACCACGAGAAGGCCGGTGACCGCGCCGCCGTTAAAGGCCACGCGCATGGCGAGCGTGCGCGAACTGCTCGCGGCCTGCGCGGTGCGGACGTTCGCCAGCACGGCGATGCGCATGCCGATGTAACCAGCGGCGAGCGAGCAGAAGGCGCCGATCAGGAAGCCCAGCGCGGTCGCCGCATCCTTGGCGAAGAACAGGATGATGAAAATGACCGCGGCAATCGCACTGATCGTCACGACCTGCCGGTGGAGATATGCCTTGGCGCCTTCCTCGACCGCGCCCGCGATTTCGCGCATCCGTTCGTTGCCCGGTGAGCGGCTGATCACGACCTTGATCAGGAAGAAGGCGAAGATCAGGCCGGCGGCAGCTAACAACATCGAAAGCGTCACGCCGGAGTTCAAGATCGAGAGAGCGAGAAGAGTCATAAAGTGGTCGGGGTGGAAGTGGGGGACTCTAGGGAGTTTTGCCTCGCTGGCAACGGCTATCTGCCCGCCTTCAGCTCTCCTCTCGCGACCGTGCCTCGGAGGTTGTGGGATCGAAATGAAGAGGACGGAGGAAGCGGAAGATTTTGGAGCGCTACAGCTCGAAAAATGAGCGTAGCCGCTTCGCGAACGAAGCCCGGTACTCCCGCTCCTTGGTCGCGCGATCTTCCGGCAGCGTTGCCTCTTTCACGATCCCTTCCGTCTCCATTTTCCGCTGCGCGAGAAGCGCGCTCAGTTGCTCGAGGCATTCCGGCGACATCCCGAAGCAATTCGCCCATCACCGATTTGCTGATTTCAAGCACCTCGCAGTCTTTCTCCGCGCGCACGGTGGCGGTCCGAGGTTCGCCGGTGAGGAAAGACATTTCGCCAAAGCAATCGCCCGCGCGCAGGGACCCGAGGCGGATGAGCGCGCCATTTTTCGAAACCGAAACCTGCGCCACGCCGCGCAGCGAGAATGAACATCGAGTCGCCCTCCATCCCTTCCTCGATGACCGCTTCGCCGCGACCAAAATAATTTGCCTCCGATTCGTCCACCAGCCCATCGACTTGCTCGTCGCTCAGGCAGGAAAAGAGCGGCTCGTGGCGCGAGAATCGTGCGCGCCTCGAGCTGCATCTCGTGGGCATGCGACGGGCGCTTGCGCTCGAGATGGAGCGTGCGAATCGGGAAGGGAATGGTAATTTTGCGCCGCCGAAATTCGTACCAGACGTTGGTGAAGATGCCGTCGACGTTTCGTAGTAACCGCGGTGGGTCGTCATGCTGAACTTGATCTCGTAGATAATCGCGGAGTCGCCGTAGTTCTTCAGGAAAATCTGCACCGGCGGCTCGCTTTCCACGCCCTTCACCTGGCTGGCGGCGTGGTAAAGCGCATCCTTCACCCGGTTCGGCGGCACGCCGTAGTCCACGCCGATGGTTAGCCGCATCGCATGCACAGGGCTCGGATAAGTCAGATTCACGAGGGTCTGCTTGGCCATCTCGTTGTTCGGGATGTGCCAGGTGATCGCGTCGTTGGTGCGCAAGCGCGTCGCGCCCCAGCGGATCTCCATGACCTCGGCATACGTGTCGCCGATCTTGAGCCAGTCGCCCACCTTGTAGGGCCGCTGGATTTGCAGCGACACCCCGGCGATGATGCTGCTGAGGAGATTCTGGGCGGCGAAACCGAGAATGATCGCGACCACGCCGGAGCCCGCGAGCAGACCCGTGAGTTGGGTCTCAGCGTGATAACCGATTTTTAGGACGAGGAGGAGCGCCGTCAGGAAAAGCGCCATCGCGACGGTGTCGCGGGCTAACTTCGGGACGATCGTCGCGCGCCGCTTCTCAACATAGTGATCCCAGAGAAGACGATCGATCAGCGACACCAGCACCGCGGTGCCCAGGAGGACAAGGGCCGCGCCGACGTGCCCTTGCCAGGAAACATGGAACCCGGAAATTGCCAGCGCCCCATAGAGCGCGAGCGTGAGACAAAAGAGTCGATAAAGAACGCCCAGTCGAACGCCGACGCGCCTTTTCAGGAGCCGCCCGATGGTTAGGGCCAGGAAGAAAAGGACAAAAAAGACCAGTGCGATCGCACCGGCTCTTTGCGTAGCTTCGAGCTTAGAGAACATCGCGCGCCAACATAGCAGGATGCGAGTCGCGGCGACAACTGTCCTGCTTCAGCATAGGTGCCTAGCGCAACGGCGGTGCGATCACAAGCCATGCCCAACCCGCGAGAAAGCAAAGTCCGCCGATTGGCGTGATCGCGCCGAGCCAGCGCACATTCGTTAGCGCAAGCAGGTAAAGGCTGCCGCTAAAGATCACGATGCCCGCCACGAGTAGATAAAACGCGCGCGGTTTGTTGCTCCGTGCAACGCCAGAGCCAGGAGCGCGATCGCGTGTGCGAGATGGTAGAGGACGGCTTTGTTCCAGACCTCGAGCATCGCGTTTGCCTGCAAGGTGGCCTTCAAGCCGTGGGCGCCGAACGCGCCCAGCGCGACGGCGAGGAAACAAAGCGCGGCCGCGATGCGGAAAAGGAGAAGGGACATTTTGCTTGGAAGGGAAATGCTAGTTCGCGGGCGCTTCCTTCCGCGTTGCGTCGGGCGCGAAGAGCAGGTTGCGCTCGGAGGGATTGAGATCCGGACGCATGTAGTTTTGCAGAAAGAAAGTGTCGACGCGATTATCGCTCGCGCCGAGGGGGATCGGGCAGTACCTCGTTAGGTCGAGCAGCGTTGCCAGAGGACTTCTATTCGCAATCTGCAGGTCCAGGGTGCGATGGCTTTCAGCCCGAAGCGCCAGCCGCTCAATCATTATCTGAACGGCAGACGCGCGTGGCGGTTCCAGCTTGAAGTCGAACGCCGCCTCGACACGCACCTCTTCCATCACTGCCTCCTGCGGGAATGCCATGCGCGCGCTCAAGATCAACAGGGTGGCGCAGGTGCTGAGCAGCTTCCACATCACTTGAGCTTCGTCCTTCGCGCGATCTTCTCCAGCAGATATGACGAGAAGTAGTTGCCGTATCGGCGCTGCAACTCCGGTCGCTGCCAATCTTTGCCGGTGATCACTTTCCGGCAATTGGCCGCGCCGCAGCAACAGATCGTCGAGCTGTCGTCGTCATCGGTCATGGCCCAGTCATGAGTGAGCTCTTCGCCGGCACTGATGTCGCGCATCGCCACGAAGGTGATCTCGCCCCGCACCCCGATGTTCGGATCGCACGAATGATTGCTGAAGATCATCGAGCTTTCGCGCTCCTCCTCCGTTCCCGGGCAAATGTAGAGGTCATCGCCGATCTGGATTTCGGCCGGACCAAGGCGCGGATGTAATTGCGCAAGCGTTTCCCGCGTGATGATGCGTCCGCCTTTCACCGCAACGATTTCTCCCTGCAAAATTTCAGCCTTCGCAAAAAGTCCGCGCCCGTGGATCGGACTCTCCCGGACCGATCGACTTGGGTGAGAGATAGGAAACGGGGTGCATGCCTGGCGCTCGATTCTAACCCATGACGCCGCGGCAGGTCGCTGCGCCGCAAGTGCATCGTCTCCCGGGATGCTGCGATGGTCGGTAGTCGAGCGTGAGCTCTTCGCCGGCGGCGATGTCGCGCAGGGCAAAGAAGAGCAGGTGTCCGCGGGTGACTCGGCTGAAGCAGTTCGGCGCACAAGAGTGGTTGATGAACGCGGTCGCGTCGCCGCCACGGCTCGCGTCGATGCTCCAATGGTCGTCCAATTCGCAGATGCTGATCTTGCCGCCCTGCGCGACGCGGCGCGCGGCTTCGCGATGGGAAATTCTCTCGCCCACGAATTCGCCGATTTTCTCGCGCGCCGCCAGAGGCACAGCCGCAAAACATCCCTGGCCGTTAATCCCGGATTTCTTCACGACCAGCTTCACGCTATTCTCCGGCTGGCCGCGGATTCAGCGATCAAGGTCGCGAGCCGTTTCTGTCGCGTCGCTTCTCGCTTGGCGCTGATCACCCACCAGGCCGCCACTTTCCGATAGGATTGCGGCTGCGCCTGAAAGAACTTCCACGCCTGGGGATTTTGGCGAAAACGCCGCACCGATGCTTCATCGAGCGCCGCGTTCTTCCGCAGCTCGTAACTATAGATGCCGGACTTTGCCTCGATCCGATTTTCAAACGCGGCCGCTCCGGCCGGTTGCATGCGACCCTGACGCGTCAATTCCGCCACGCGTCCGAGGTTCACGATGCTCCAGGCGCTGGTTCGTTTGCGCGGCGTGAAGCGAATCATGTAGCTGATCTCGTCGATGCCCTTGCGCAGGCCGTCAATCCAGCCAACGCAGAGCGCTTCGTCCACCGATTCGGGCCAGGTGATGCTCGGCCGGCCGGAAGCCTTTCGATGAAACCCGACCCACAGCACCTTCTCCGTCGCGTGATGTTTCTTCAGCCAGGCACGGAAGGCGGCGGGAGTGGCGAAGAATCTCGGATTTGTCCCGCTCACTCCTCGCCGTCGAAGTAATCCAGCGACTCGCCTCGCAGCAGGCGACGCTCGGGCGAACGGACGAGCCACTTCCCGCTGTCCGGATAATGACAGGATTCGCCTACCGGATTATCCGCGATCACAAAAATGACGAGGTCGTCCGTTCCATGATTTGCCAAATGGTGCGGCTCATCCGGCGGGAAGAGGAAGGCATCGCCCGTCGTGACCTCGGTCGTTCCGTCCTGGTGCCGCACGGTGCCCCGGCCGGAGACCACGTAATAAAATTCCCACTGCGCGCTGTGTGAATGATAAGGGTAGGGCGTTTGCCCAGGGCTGAGACGCATGAGCTCGACATCGAAAGGATGCCGCGTCTTGAGATCGGTCGAAAGTGGATCACGACCGAGCGCTTCGGAGATTCCTTTCCCGGCGCCGCCGAACTTACCCTTGGGCGACGCCCAGGAGTATTCCTCCACGTCCTTGATGTTAATCTTGCGCATAAGAATATCAGGCTCGTTCTAAGTTTCGATTTTCGCTCCGCTCCCTCTGAAATTCGATCGCGGAGTTCTTCCTTCGTCCACGTCGTGGTAGTCAACCCAGGTCTGGATGTCCGCGCGGTCGCCCAGGCCGTGCGCTCGCTTCACCTCCTCGAGTTCCTCGCTGCTCTCATCGCGCCAGCCACGCTTGCGGACGAAGCAATTCCAAAACTCAATTTTCTCCTCGTTAGGCCGGCCATATTTTGCGAAACACCAGTCGAGGATTTCTTCGTTCGTGCCGCCTTCCAGCGTCCGCTTGATCAACTCGCTCTCGTCCAGGCCGAAGAACCGGCAGCAGCGCGCATCGAAGCAATCCCAGACGCCGCAACCGACGACGTTGTAGTCATCGGGGAGCAAGCCCTGGTCTTTCAGGCGAATCTTATCGAGCATGCGCGCGAAAAAAATCACGCCCTTCGTTTCAACGTAATCATCACATGGTGTTTTCATCGTGTTGTTCTTTGCGTGAGGCGTTTCGGAGCTCTCCTGCGCCACGCCGCGGTCATGGCTTTCCGCAGCATCGGCACTTTGACCGCTGCCAGATCCACGCGGGTGCTGCCCTGGCGTCCCCAACCGCCTTTCACCGGAGAAAAACTCGCCGGCGCCAGATCGACAAACTCCTTTTGCTCCGCGGGCGAGAGCATGACCACGCCATATTCCTCGCCCGGAGAGAGCGTCGCGAAAATCTTCCCTCCGACGCGAAAGTCAGGATGATTCATGTGCGCGCCCTCGATTGCTTCAGGCAAACTCAAGGCCAGACGCCGAAACTCCGCCGCGGTCATGCCCCGAATATTTCCCATGGCAGCCGCAGGCGCATCAGATTTCGGCCCGCGGCGAGGTCTCAAGTGCCGCTGCTCGCCGACGCGATAGGCTTCCTCGATCCAGGCGTGCAGTTCCCGGTCGAGTTCGGAGAGCTGGGTGAGACGAAACACATGCACGTGATTCCGAGGCGAAATGGTCTGCACTTTGCGAAAGCGCAGATGGTCGAGCCGGCGAGCGAGCACCAGATGTCCGTCGAGCCACTGCTTTCGCGGTGTCACTTGCGCGAACGACATCCGCACCTGGAAAGCAATCCGCGTCTTTTCCGGGAGAACCCGGACTGGACCAATGGAGCGAATGAGCGCGACCACCGCGTCGAAGAGTTCTCGAATCTTCGCGCTCTTCCCGCGAAAATGATCCTCCAGAGAATGGCGCGCGCAGGCATGCGATTGGTTTCGGTTCGCGAACACGCGGCCGCATTTCCGGCAGCGCCACAAGGGCGGCAGTTTATCCTCCGCCTAACGAAACCTCTGAGATGTTTGAGTTCACACGGGGATCGAACTCCGCGCGACTCCTGCCCTCAGGGAGCAACCCGCACCGTCACCGTGTCGGAGTGCGACGCGATTAAGTCGCGCAGCTTAAACCAGCCGCCCTGACCCTTGGCCGCATCCGCGATGGCGTTACTCTCGTTGGTGGCGAACTCCTGCCAGGAGTTGTAGCGACTGATGGCGAGGAAGATCCACTCCGAGCCTTCCAAGTGCTGCAGTAGGACGTCGCCAGCCGAAGTATCACTTGGTCTGTTCGGCGGTTCGCTGAGGAATTTTTCCAACGCATCACGCTGGCCGCTGGCGGGGCGATAGGTTGAGAGAACATAGACCGCACCGGCGCTTTTCGATTTCGCATCATCATCAATTCCCATCGCCTTGCTGAACACTGCCCAGGATGGCCCATTGACGTAGGTGTCGTTATGCCAGTCGCCCAGCGCGCGCACTTCCGGCGCAATCGGCGGCCGGTTCGCTTCGACGGTCGCTTTCGTGCCGAGATGTTCGATCGCCACATAATCCCACGGTTCGCCTGACTGATGACGCAGGACGAGGGTGTGGCCGGGCATCGGTGAGGTCGGATCGGGCTTCTTCAAGTTGTCCGCCATCTGCGCGGCCTTGCCGGTCGCGGCTCTTACGAAGTGGACGTGATACACATCCGTGCGGGCGACCGGCGAGGCTTCCGCCGCCGGTTTGGCGCCGCTGGCCGGGGAGGGCGAAGGCGACTGCGCGTTAACGAATGCAAGAGGGGCGCAGAGCAGCGCTGCTATCGCACTAACAGGGATAATTGATTTCATGACGATTCCTTATTGTTGAGGTGTGGGAAGACTCGTCCCGCGACTTTGTCTGGACGCGCAGGATATGAAGCCGGTTCCGGGCAAGTCAATTCTTATCCGAGCCCGCCGTCCTCACGTTTGACTCTCGCCAACAGCGCTGCGGGGGCATTAATTACGTTGCGTGATCAGGACTGTTCACCCAAGTTTTTGCACCGGCATGGAGAACAGGATTTCTGCGGAGACAACCAGAACGCGCGAGGTGGCATGAATACGTCGGCAACATTAGTCGGAATCGTCGACGACGACCAATCGGTCCGGCGGTCTTTGAAGCGCTTGTTCAAATCGGCCGGCTGCGCCGCGGAAGCCTTTTCTTCGGCGGAAGCTTATTTGGATCGGGCGATGTTTGAAGGTCCGATCTGTCTTGTTCTGGATGTCCGCATGCCGGGCTTGAATGGGCTCGACTTGCAGGAAGCACTCGAGGCGCGCGGCGGCTGCGAGGAGATTGTTTTCATTACCGGGCACAACGACGTGCCGACCTGCACTCAGGCGATGAAGAATGGCGCGGTCGATTTTCTCATGAAACCTTTCGACACTGAGGAATTGATCGCAGCGGTGCGGCGCGCCTTGGAACGTGCCAGGACGCGCCTGCGTAAGCGTGCGGAGAGACGCGAGGCGCGCGGGCGAATTGAAAAATTGACCCCGCGCGAGTTTGACGTCTTGCGCTTCGTCGTGGGGGGACTCTTGAACAAGGAGATCGCGACAGAAATGAACACGGCGGAAAAAACAGTCAAGGTGCATCGCGGGCGCGTCATGCAGAAACTCGGCGTCACCTCTGTCCCCGATTTGGTGCGAATTTCACAGCGCGCCGACGTTTCCCCGGGTGGCGGTGCCATATAGGACTAAGGTCCACTATTCAACCGCGCCCCAGGAGTTAGGCTTGGTTGCGCGATGCGTTCCGCGAACCCGCGAGACTGTCGCGCAGCCCGAATGACGCCTCCTGACACACCAACGGCGAAAATCTGCCTGGTCGATGACGATCTCGCCGTCCTGAAATCGATCGGACGCTTGCTCGCCTCGGACGGGATTTCCCTGTGCTCCTTCAGCAACCCGAAAGATTTCCTCGCCCACGCTCAGGCACATTCGGTGTCGGTGGTCGTTCTCGATATTTTGATGGAAGAGATGAGCGGGCTCGAGGTCCAGGCGCGCCTGCGCGATCTTTCGCCCCGGACGCGCGTGATCATGGTCACGGGGCGCGAGGATACGTACACGCGCTCGGAGGCCACGAACTTGGGCGTGAGCGCGTTTTTCACCAAGCCATTCGATGATAGCGAATTTCTTTCCGCCGTGCACAGTGCCTTAGCCACACAGGACCAGGATGAATGATGCCGGTAACAAGATAAACAAACATCGAGACGCTGCTCAGCCCGAGCCCCGCTCCGGCGAGGAGCGGAAACAGCGCGAGGAGCAACTCAGCCTGCTGCAGACAATCACGATGGAGGTCGCCGCGGCCGGCGATCTTTCTGCCGCTCTGGAAGTGGTGCTCCGTCGCGTTTGCGAGAAGACGGGTTGGGCGTTCGGACAGGCATGGGTGCCGAATCAGGATGAGACGCTGCTTGTCTGCGGACCGGCGTGGTTAGGCGGCGAGGCCGATTCTGAAGGAATTCAGAATCGCTTCCGAAGGATCGCAGTTTCGGCCCGGGGGTCGGGACTTCCCGGGCGCGTCTGGAGCTCGAAGCAGCCGGCCTGGATCGAGGATGTGACGCTCGATGCGAACTTTCCCCGGATCAAGGCGGCCGCAGCAAGCGGGACTCAAGGCGGCCGTCGGCATTCCCATTCTGTCAGGCGATCAAGTCATCGCGGTGATCGAGTTTTTCCTGCGCGAGTCGCGGGGCGAGAACGAGCGCCTGGTGAAGGTGATCACGGCCGTGGCCGCGCAGTTGGATCTCGTCATGGAACGGAAAGCGCGCGGAAGAGAAACTCTCGCGCACGAACGAAATCCTCCAATCCATTCTTGTCCAACATGGGCGACGCGGTCATCGTCGCCGACACAGAAGGCAAATTCCTCGTCTTCAATCCCGCGGCCGAGCGGATGTTCGGCAAGGGCGCGACGCAAGTCGCCTCCGAGCGAATGGTCGCAGCAATACGGCCTCTATCTTGCCGGACAAGGTCACGCCTTTTCCCGCACGGATCAATTGCCGCTGACGCGCTCGATTCGCGGTGAGGAGGTCAACAACGTCGAGATGTTCGTCCGGCACGAGAAAGCGCCGCAAGGGACTTTGGACGCGAATCAATGGCCGGCCCTTTGCGAGCGCCAGCGGCAGAGTTGTTAGGTGGCGGTCATCGTTTGTCGCGACATCACGGAAATCAAGAAGGAAGAATTCTTCCGCTTCGATCAAAGCCGCGTTCTGGAAATGATCGCGGCCAATGCGCCTCTTCCGGACGTCCTGACGAAGCTCGTTCTGCTCATGGAAGCGCAAGCCGATGGATTGCTCTGTTCCATCCTGGTCCTGACACCGGACGGCATGCGCGTCCGGCACGGCGCCGCCCCGAGTTTGCCGAAAGCATACGTCAAGGCAGTCAACGGCGCGCCGATCGGGCCGCGCCACGGCTCCTGCGGAACGGCGATGTATCTAAAAAAGCCGGTCGTGGTGACCGATGTGATGACCGATCCGCTCTGGGCCGATTACCGCCATCTCGCGGAGATTTGCGGTCTGCGCGCCTGTTGGTCCACGCCGATCTTCTCGTCGCAGGGCGATGTCCTTGGCTCCTTCGCGATGTATCGGCAGGAACAACGCGGTCCCAACGCGGAAGAAACGCGACTGACCCAGATCGCCACCCACATCGCGGGTATCGCGATCGAGCGGCAGCGCGTGCAGGAGACGTTGCGCGAGCGCGATGCGCGCATCAATCTCGCCGCGGAATCGGCTGACCTCGCCTTTTGGGTCATCTATCCGGAACAAAACACTGCCTGGATGAGCGACAAAGGGCGCGCAATGTACGGCTTTGATTCCACGCTGCCGTTGACGCGCGACTTGATCTGCGCCCGCGTGCATCCGGACGAAAGAGCCGCGGTCCACGCCGCGTTCGATCGCGCGTGTGCCTCGCACGGAATCTTCGAATCGGAGCATCGGCTCCTTCTCCCTTACGGAAAGACGCGCTGGGTCATCGTTCGCGGACGCTGTTTGGAGGACGAGCAGGGAAATCTTCTGGAACTCATCGGAGTGACGATCGATGTCAGCGCGCAAAAGCAGTCCGATCTCCAGTTGCAAATCCAGCGCGAGGAGATGGCGCATTTGAATCGCGTGGCCTTGATGGGCGAAATGACCGCGTCGGTCGCGCATGAATTGAATCAGCCGCTCACGGCCATCGCCAACAACGCCGCGGCCGCGCGCCGTTTTCTCGACCGCGGGAATATCGATCCGGCTTTACTGCAACAGATTGCTGCAGGACATGATGTCGGACAGTCAGCGCGCCGGCGAAGTCATTCGCGGCATTCGCGCGCTGGTGCGGAAAGATAAAATGCGCCCGCAGCGTGCTCAATCTCAACGCCATCATCGCGGATACCTTGCGGCTGGTCAGCTCGGACATCTTGATGCGCGAAAGCGTCGTCACGACCGAGCTGGATCACACTCTGCCGCAGGTCGACGCGTGCGCCGGTGCAGATGCAGCAGGTTCTGCTCAACCTGATCATGAACGCGCTCGACGCGGTCGAGACGCTGCCGCCGGCCGAACGCCGCATCATCATTAGTACCCGTTCGGTCAAAGGCGAGAGCGCGGAAGTGAGCGTGCGCGATTTCGGCACCGGTCTGCCGGACGACGACCGGAAAAGAGTGTTCGATCACTTCTTTTCCACCAAGCAGCCAGGGCATGGGGATGGGGTTGACCATCGTCCGAACGCATTATCGAGACGCATCGACGGAAACGATCAGCGCCGAAAATGCCATCGGATGGTGGCGCGCGTTTTATCTTCCGGCTGCCCGCCATGCCATGACCAACCCGAGAGTCAGAGCCGCATGAACGCTCCGGCGGAGCATCGGCTGAAGTTTGTCTGGTGGATGACGATGCCTCGGTCCTCCGTTCGATGCAGTATCTGCTCGCCTCCGATGGAATCGAAGTGCAAGCGTTTAACAAGCCGGAAGAATTTCTGCGCCACGCCGACACCCATCCCGTGCCCGTGGTGGTGACCGACATTTGGATGCAAGGCGTCACCGGTCTGGAAATCCTCGCGCGCATGTGTGCGCTTTCGCCACGCCCGCGCGTCATCGTCATTACCGCGCGCGATGATCTCGCGGCTCGCGCCACCGCGATGCAGATCGGGCCCGTCGCCTTCTTCATCAAACCGTTCAACGACGAACAATTTCTCGCCGCGGTGCACGACGCGCTCGCGCAAGCAAGGGACTGTAAGGCCTTCGCCCAGAGAAGTGGCCCTAAAGTCTTGTGGCAAAGCGTGATTTACTTCGCATACTGGAATTAATGATTGCCGGTTGGCTTATTCGGGCCGCGCGGACAGCCGCGTGGAGCGACTCGGACGAGGAGAAGGGAAACTAGGATTGCCATGAAGCTTCTCTCCCGGCAGCTGCCAGACGTCGAGTACATCGAAAGAGCTCACCTCTTTATCTGGCGACCGCGCGGAATCCTGAACGAAGACCAGGTGAACAAGATTGTGCTCTTCGTCGGCGCGGAGGAGAAGAAATACGGGCCGCCTTTTGATCGCTTCACGGATTTGTCCCTGCTGGTGCGATCGATCTAACCTTCAATTATGTCTTTCACATTGCGCTCTATCGCCGGCTCGCACGACTCGGCCATGAACCAGTCAAGTCCGCTTTTCTGGTCACCAATCCTGCGGTCGCTCGTTATGTAAGGTTGCACGCGCTGGTCACGGATCGTTCGCCATTAAAAGTGAAAATATTCAAAGACCGCAGTCCCGCCGCGGCGTGGCTCGGGGTTGAAGTTGGATTGCTCGAGGCGCGACCCGAGTCGTGATTTCAAGAACGGGCGCGGTCCCTGGCCCAGCGGTGAGCACGCTCCTCCCCATCTTACGCCGATGAGCTGGGTTACCTTTCTCTGGGCGGTCGTCGTCGGAGCGTGCGTGATGATTGCGCTTCCGCATCTGCTCGTTGGGTTGCGGCGGCGGACGTGGGAGAACCTGTTCTTCGTCCTTGCCGCGCTCTCCGTCGCGGGGATCGCCTGGATTGAGCTCACGATGATGCATGCGCGCACGGTTGAGCGGATCGGGCATGCGCAGCAATGGGTGCATCTCCCGGTATTTTTTCTCGTCATCGCCGTGACGGGATTCGTTTATTTTTATTTTGGCACCGCGCGGGCGTGGCTCGGGATCGCCGCCATTCTCACGCGGCTCGTTAGTCTCGCGATCAATTTTGCCTCTCCGCCGAATGTGAACTTCCGCGAGATTACTGGTTTGCGGCATCGCGAGTTCCTCGGAGACACCGTGGCCATGCCGGAGGGAATCATCAGTCCCTGGACGCACGTGAGCGAACTGAGTTCGCTCCTGGCACTCATCTTCGTCGTCGATGCTTCGCTCACTCTCTGGCGACGAGGAAGTGCGCAGGATCGGAGACGGGCGCTATTCGTGGGAGGGAGCATCACTCTCTTCATCGTCCTGGCCGCGGGCATGTCTTCGCTTACTCACGCCGGACTGCTGCACGCGCCTTATCTCGTCAGCCTGCCATTTCTCGGGGTCGTCATGGCCATGGGCTGCGAGCTGAGCTACGACATCCTGCACGCGGCGGAGACCGCACGGCGATTACAAGCCAGTGAGGCCGCGCTCCGGGAAAGCGATTCCCAGATGAGCCTGGCGGCAAGTGCGGCCAATCTCGCCCTTTGGGTCTGGAACATCCAGAAGGATGACCTTTGGATCACCGAGAAGGGTCGGGCGTTATTTGGCTTTGCCGAAGGAGAACGAATTTCATTTCGCCGCTTCCTCCAATGCGTGCATGAGGAGGATCGCCCACACATCGAAAACCTGGTCGACCACGCGCGCGCACGTGGGGGCGATTTCGAAAGCGAATATCGCATCGTCCAACCGGACGGAAGGACGCGTTGGATCGCGGGCTACGGGCGCGTCGAGTTTGACGAGCATGGCAAACCCAGTTGCCTGCGCGGCGTCACTCGCGACATCACCGAGCGCCAGGTGGCGGAGGAAGCCTTGCGTGAGAGTGAAGGACGGTTTCGCACGGTGGCCGATATAGCGCCGGTCATGATCTGGATGTCGGGCACGGACAAGGAGGGCGTTTTCTTCAACAAGCGTTGGCTGGAATTCACCGGTCGAACCGTGGATCAGGAAATGGGCGAGGGATGGCTGAAAGGGGTTCACCCCGACGACCTGGCCAATTGCCTCGGCGTCTGCGGCAATGCCTTCAAAAACCGGGAACCATTCACGGTCGAGTTTCGCTTGCGGCGGAGAGATGGCGAGTACCGCTGGCTCATGGATACGGGCACTCCGCGCTTCGATCCCGGCGGCTCTTTCCTGGGGTACGTCGGTTCCTGCGTTGACATCGCCGACAGGAGGCAGGCCGAGATGGATCATCAACTGCAGAGCACGGAACTCGCGCGTGTCGGACGTCTGGCCTTGATGGGCGAGCTCGCGGCATCGCTGGCGCATGAAGTGAACAATCCACTCGGAGCGATGGTGACCAATGCCAGCGCCGGACAGCGTTTGCTCGCCCGGGGCGAACTCAATCCGGACGACTTGCGGGAACTGCTCGCAGACATCGTGGCGGATGGCCACCGCGCGCGTGATGTCATCCAGAGCGTCCGCAATATGGTGCGCAAAAGCGAAAGCTCCCATTCGCCCATCGCCATGAAGGAGGTCATCGAGGATCTGCTCCGGATGACCCGGGCCGACGCGCTCGCCAAGAAGGTGAGCGTGGTCGCGGAGGTTGACCCGAACGTCGGCGTTGTCATGGGGGATCGCGTCCAGCTCTTGCAGGTGCTGCTCAATCTGACCATGAACGCGTTCGAAGCCCTGGGCGTGGTCCGCGCCGATTCCCGCCGGGTCGTGATCGGTGCTGCTCGCGACGAGGATGGAAAAGTCCGCGTGAGCGTGCGCGATAACGGTCCCGGATTTCCGACCGGGATCGTGGATCAGTTCTTCGAACCATTCTTCTCCACCAAGACCGAAGGAACCGGCATGGGCCTCGCGATCGCGCGCGGCATCATCGAAGCGCACGGCGGCACCCTCTCGGGGGGAAATTACCCGGAGGGCGGGGCGCTCTTCACCGTTTCCTTGCCCCAAGCGCCGGAGGCGAAATCGCCGGCCGTGGAGTCCGCCGCAGCGGCCAGTCGCACCTGAGACGATGCAGAAAGGTAAGCGTTCGGGCGACGGCTGGTTTGCCGGATGGGACTAAGGTCCCATAGCCAGCGCGAAAGAAGCGGCGAGGGTGGCATGGTTCGTTCTATCAGTCCCAAACATCATGCCGCTGGCTGCTGATCCTTCCAAGGTTCTCGCAGAATCGACTGCGAATTGCTGCCGCTCTGATGGCGCTCCCAACGGGGACTCCATTTGCGTCCTCGATGACGATCTCTCGATGCTCAAGGCGCTTGATCGTTTGCTCAAGGCGGAGGGCTTTCATGTGGAGAAATTCAGCAACCACACCGCCTTTTTTTCCGGCATCGGGCAATCGCCCTGCCGGGTGGCGATCCTCGACGTCTGGATGCCGGACATGAACGGGCTGGAAGTGCAGTCGGTCCTCCGGAAAGAGTCCCCGGACACCCGCATCATCTTCATCAGCGGGCGGGATGATCCATCCGTCCGCCAGGCCGCCCTGGAAGCGGGGGCATTCGGGTTCCTCTCGAAACCTTTCGACGACGAATGCCTGCTCCAAATGGTTCGCCAGGCTGTTGCGAGCTGAGACATTCCAGCTGGCTCGTCCCTTCGAAAAACAAAATAGCGCACCGTTGATCAAGCGGCACGCCATTCTGTTGTAAACCACAGGACACGGCGGCGCCGTGTCCTCTACCCTTACACCACCATCAACTTGCCGGTGTTACTCCAGTTGCTCGGGCCGGCCGCGCCTACGGCGCAGACTTGCACGAGATAGATCTGACCGGGTGTCAGACCTTTGAACACCATCCGCCCGCCGACCGTCTGTGCGGTTTGCACATAGACGTCGGGCGCGGAGGCCAGGGCCAAGCGCCAGTTGTAGGTGTAGGCACCGTTAACCGGCGCCGGTCGATGCGTCCAGCTCGCCACTCGTTTTGGTGTACTTCACGGTCGGAGTCGCGGGCGTGGCCAGCGGGCCCACCGGCGACCGGGTCGGCTTTTGGATCGGGAACTTGCTGCTGAGCAATTTGGTCAGGTCACCATCGCTGGTGTCCGTGACGTAATTGGCCAGCTGCTTCATCAGCGAGACCACCGCGGCCCGCTTGGCGTTCTTCACCGCGGTGGCCTGCTTGCCACCCTTCACCGCTTCCGCCTTGGCGACGACGAACTCTTCGAGCGCCGTCCGTCACCGTGGCGACTGGCGGCACCGGCGTCGGGAA
This sequence comes from uncultured Verrucomicrobiae bacterium, assembly GCA_963784865.1. Classification (GTDB taxonomy): domain Bacteria; phylum Verrucomicrobiota; class Verrucomicrobiia; order Chthoniobacterales; family UBA10450; genus JACCTI01. The sequence goes on from CAWATC010000002.1 coordinate 100,637, forward strand.
GTCCGCCTTGTCGGCTTCGATCCCATCCAGCGCACCCCGAACGTCCACGATGAATTGTCCATCGGAGTCTTTCCTTAGACGCCAGTGGTTTCCCAGATCATGAAATCGTCCAGCGCTGGCCGGGTTTTATCCACGACGAATTCGACAACGATCGCGTCATCGACAAAGCCGAGAAAGGGAGTCACGTCCGGAATCAAATCGAATGGATCGATCAAATAGTTGAGAGCAGTTACGATCCACAGCAGATCATTCTTCGAAACCTGCTTGTATTGACCCTGCTCGCAGGCGCGGAGCAGCCGCAGCATCGTCTGAAGATACAACCAATTCTCCTTGAACCGCTGCCTGGGGAGCGACGCACATTCTTTCGCGGCTTGTTCAAAAAGCGATCGCAACCCCCCGGAACCGACGAGACGCAATTTTGCTTCTTTGAGCGCCCGGGCAAACGCTTCGCTGCGCAGGACTGGTTTCTGATAAGAACTGTGCTTTTCGGCGGACGATTTCGTTTTCGCTTTTTTCATCTGACGCGATGAAAACACCTCGACGCGCCAATGCGAAGGCAATTCGGGACGAAAAGGCTTCGCCCACGTCCCAGGGGGAAGCGGAATTCTGGGGACAGCTTCATAATCTCGCTCTGCCGCCGGGCGCGGCGGACAGTCGCTGAAGTAATGCTGCCGGCGCTTGCGCGTTCACTGGTTCACACCGCGGCGTGGAGTTGGCCTCGGGCGTCATCCAGTTCAAAGGATTTGGCCCGCTGCCGTCTCCCTCGCACCTGGAACGGCGCGAAAAAGCGATCGGCCAGCGTTCCGTATTGCCTCATTTGCCATTTGCGCTAAGAGATAGCCTCCATGTGGCGTCCGCGACAAATTCGATGAACGAGTTTCTCAGGGCACTGAAGCCGTTCCACGATGCCGGGTTCATTAACTTGCTCGGCGTCATCGCCATTTTCGCCGCTGTTTTTACCGCGCTCTTGCCGCATTTCCTCAATTGGCTGCGCCGGCCCAGGCTGCAGATCGCGATCCCCGGAAACTACTTCGCGCCACGGCAAAATTTCTCGAACGAGAACATTGGCGTCTACACCCTTTCCGCGCCCTTTATTTTGCGCAACACCGGCCGCTCGCCAGCTTCGCACATCCGCGCGGTGGCGACGGATTTCTACAAATTTCTGCCCAGCCCGAAGAACGCGTGCGAGCATGTTCGCTCTTCGCAGAATGCGCTCGAAGGATCGGAGATCGATCTGCCGGCAGGCGCCTCCACGCCGATTCTGCTTTGCAGCTTCACCGGGGCCGGTCGGTTCAAGAGCGGATTCGTCATCGGCCGTTCGATCAAATGTTCGTTCACGTTTCCCAATCAAGGTGGGGCGGCAGCGCCCGCCAGCGGGGTAAAATTCAGTCCGCCACCCGATCTTGAGCCTGGCACCTACGCCACGCGGGTGGTTATTTCCGGCTCGAATGTCCTGCCGACGTCGAACCTGATCCTCATGGACCTCAATCCAGAGGTGAGTCCGGCGATCGGCGAAGAGATCAAGCTCGGCATCGCCGGCAGACGCGAACTGCGCGCCGTGCAGCAGGAAGATCGTCGCCGGCAGAAATTCCGCGTCAGCAAAGATTGATCACCAAGTCTTGCACCGGACCGGAAGACTCGCGCTGGCGCGTCAACCTCCTTCGCCGTTCGCCTTGCGGCGGAGACGGAAAAAACTTTTGAGCAAAGCGCCGCATTCATCCCGCAGGACACCGGCCGTGATCTCGCAGGAATGGTTCAACGTCGGCATTTGCAAGAGATTCACTATTCCGCCGGCGGCTCCGCCACGTTCGTCCTCGCAACCAAAGATGAGGCGCCGGATGCGCACATGGAGGAGCGCGCCCGCACACATCGGGCAGGGCTCTTTGGTTACGTACAGATCGCAATCGCTCAAGCGCCAGTCGCCCACGGCCGCTTCCGCTTGCGTGACCGCCAGCATCTCGGCGTGCGCGGTGGCGTCCTTTAGCAATTCGATTTGATTGTGCGCCCGCGCGATGATCTTTCCTTCGCGGACCACCACAGCACCGACCGGCACTTCCTCGGCCCGGAACGCTTTTTCGGCCTGGCGCAGCGCTTCGCGCATAAAGAGAATATCCATGTCTTCGAGCACAGCTCGGAGACTACACCGCGCGATGCACTTCCGCTCGCGCGCGGCATGCGATTCGCAAATACAACCGCCCTCGCCGAGATTCCCGAACACACTATATGAACAAGAGATTGCTCCTCGTTCCGCTCGTTCTCGCTTCGACCATCTGCCTGGCCACGGCCGCCACCGAGCAGGAGGTGGTCAATCGCTCCACGGCCATCATGCACGGATTCCGCTCCATCCCCGAGAGCGACATTCCCAGGAGTGTCATGCGAAACGCCCGGGGACTCGCGATCATGACGGTCGTTAAAGCAGGTTTCGTTTTCAGCGGCAAAGGCGGGCAAGGCGTGGTCGTCGCCCGTACGGGCAACGGCTGGTCCGGGCCTTCGTTCATCGGCACGGGAGGCGCAGGCTGGGGATTTCAGGCTGGCGCACAGGTGAATGAAGTCGTCTTCGTTTTGAATACGAATCAAGCCGTGCATGCTTTCTCGCGCGACGGCAACGTCACGCTCGGAGCCGACGTCAGCGTTGCCGCCGGACCGGTGGGACGCGATCTGGGGGCCAGCGTCACTCCGCGCGCGGCAGTCTACACCTACAGCAAGAGCAAAGGTCTTTTCGCCGGCGTTTCCCTCGAAGGCGCGATCATCGCCACGCAGAAAACCGCGAACGCCCGTTATTACGGACACCCGGTGAGCGCGACGGCCATTCTCTCCGGTCGAGTCCCCCCGCCTCCCGGAGCGAGCCGGCTCCTCGCCGCTTTGAGATAAGCAAATCGTCGCCACGGCGCAGCGTATTTCCTTTACAAGCCGGTTGCCGATTCGCAGGTTCGCAGGCGTGCGCACGATTCTCACCGCCGCCATCATTCTCGCGACAGCGGCGACGGTTAGCGCGCAACAGCAGGAGAGAAAACTCATCGATCGTCTGCTCAAACCGGATACCTCCTTGCAGAACGCAGCCCAAGGCAAGGAGTTCATCGCCAGGGGTGGCGCGGTTTCGACGAAGAAGGCGACGACCAAATCTTTCTACGTCGCCAGCCGATCGCCCGAGAAGGAATACACCAACGTGCGGAGCGTCGACGGGAAGGCGTTTCGCACGAAAGAGTCACCGCTCGCGCAACAAAAGGCGAACACCTCCTCGCGAACAAAACTCGCCAGGATCGACGATCCATATCCTACTCCGGCGTACGACACGCGCAGAGCCAGGGATGCCGGAAAGACAGCCGAGGTTTCCAATTACTCCGACACCCGCCCCTTCCTCGTCCGTGGCAAGAGTCAGAAGGCGTTGAGCGCGCAGGACCGGCCCTTGACGATCGAGCAAGTGCGCGAGCTGCTAAACAAGAACGAGTAGCGCGCGAAGGAGCCGTTCGCGCCAGCGCCATGCAACCCGACGAGGCTTTTCGTTTTCTCCGGGAAGGCACTGCGCAGATCATCAGCGAAGACGAGCTGCGCGCGAAGCTCGCGCTCGGCCGTCCACTTCGCATCAAGCTCGGCGCCGATCCGACCAGCCCGGACCTGCATCTGGGGCACTCGCTCGCGCTGCTCAAGATGCGTCAGTTCCAGGATCTCGGGCATGAAGGCGTGCTCATCATCGGCGATTTCACCGCCATGATCGGCGACCCGAGCGGGCGCTCGGTCACGCGTCCGCAGCTCTCACGCGCGCAGGTTCTGGCAAATGCCGAATCCTATCGCGAACAGGCGTTCAAGATTCTCGACCCAACGCGAACCCGGATAGTCTTCAACGGCGAATGGTTCGCGAAGATGAGCTTCGAAGAGGTGATTCGTCTCAACAGCTTCGTGACCTTGCAACAGATGTTGCAGCGCGAGGATTTTCGCGCGCGCATCGACCAGCAGCAGCCGATTCACGCGCACGAGATTCAATATCCGATCATGCAGGGTTGGGACTCGGTGATGATCAAGGCCGACGTGGAACTCGGAGGGACTGATCAGCTTTTCAACAATCTCGTCGGTCGCGATCTGCAGAAACACCAGGGATTGGAACCGCAAGTTGTCATCCTGGTTCCGATTCTCGAAGGGCTCGATGGGACGAAGAAGATGAGCAAGAGCCTGGGCAACTACATCGGGCTGACCGAGCGCCCCGCGGAAATCTTCGGCAAGCTGATGAGCATTTCCGACGAGTTGATGGCGCGTTACTACGAGCTCTTGCTAGGCCGGAAGCTACCGCCGGAAATGCATCCGCTCGAAGCGAAGAAGCAACTCGCGGCGGAAATCGTGCAAAGGTATCATTCGGCGGAAGCAGCGACGAAGGCGGCCGACGATTGGAGCGCGCGGTTTAGCGAGAAGCGTTTGTCGGAGGCTGATCTGCCGGAGTTTCTGTTCATGCCCGAAGAGCATGGCACCGACACAATCTCCATCGTTTGGAGCGTGTACGCGTTTCTTGCTGCAACAAAATCTCGGACCGATATTCGTCGGCTAATCGAGCAGGGGAGCGTGCAACTCGACGGCGTGAAGATTACCGATCCAAAGATGATGCTGACTCTTCGACCCGGGCAGGTTCTTCGGCTGGACAAGACGCGCGCGGTGAAGATCGGATAGCCGATCGCAGCCGCGAAAAGAGCGCGGAGCGAAACGCCCCGCGCCCTCTGCACCGCCGCACTTCAGTCGTTAGGCTGTCGCCGTCTCGAAAGCTGGCAACACTCCACGGCGTTCCGCCACTGGAGCCGCGATCCCTTCGAAGTGCGCCCGCAAACTGCGCAGTTCGGAAGTGACAAACGCGTCGACAAAATGAAACCGCCGATTAAGCCAGGCATACAGCTTGTTCTTAATCTTGTAATGCACCGCCAGGGTCACCTCAGTGCAGTTCGGGCGGATCTCGGTGAAATCCACCAAACCAATGAGATCGATATTTCCGCCGCTGGATTCGAATGCTGCCTGGTTGGGATTATCACTTTCTGCGGCCGACAAAACCGTCCGCCCCTCGAAGCCGAGTGGGCCGCGGAAACTGAACTCGACCGTCTTCGAAGACGTCACCCTGGCTGTCGTCACCCTGACGAACTGCCGGCGGTACGATTGGATGCGGAAGAGGCGCGCTTTGCATTCCGGAAGCGACTGACTCATGTGCAATGTTTTTTGTAGGAGCATAAGGGGTTACGTGTTTGTGAGATTCTACTTTAGCAACGCAGGTGCCAGCACCTTCACACGAGGGAAGCGCCCGAAATTGACCCCAAAAAAGTGTACCAGATCGTGACACTTGTGTTCAAACTGGCGACGCCAGTGACACCCGCGAAACCGGAGTAGAATCGGAACGTCAGTGAGTTGCCCAGAGCGCTTCGTCGATTAAGCAGCCGCGCGGCCACGCTCCGCGGTCACAGCTTGCATCATCGATCGAAAGATCTTTGCGCCATCACTACTGCCGAGACGCTCTTCACAAGCCCGGTCCGGGTGCGGCATCAGGCCGAAGACGTTGCGCGCGCGATTGCAAATCCCGGCAATGTTTTCCACTGAGCCATTCGGGTTGGCCGCGAGCGTCGCGCCTCCTTTGTCGTCAACATAACGCAAGACGACTTGCCGTTGCTCATTCAACTCGCGCAAAGTCGCGTCGTCCGCGAAGAAGCAACCTTCGCCGTGCGCCACGGGCAACCGCAGCAGAGTCCCCTTCGGAATCCCGAGAGTGAACGGCGATTGCTCGACCTCCACCCGGGTCGTGACCATGTCGCAAACAAAACGCAACGATCGGTTCCGCACCAGCGCCCCGGGCAGCAGTCCTGCTTCGCAGAGAATTTGGAAGCCATTGCAAACGCCGATGACAGCTTGCCCGCGCGCTGCATTCTTCACCACCGCCGCCATGATGGGCGAAAAACGCGCGATCGCACCGCAACGCAGATAATCACCGTAGGAAAACCCGCCCGGCAACACGATCGCGTCGAAACCCTCGAGCGATGTCTTCTTGTGCCAGACGTATTCCGCGCTCAGGCCCGTCGATTCCGTTCAACGCCGCGAGGCAATCCTGATCGCAGTTTGATCCCGGAAACTGAATGACCGCGAATTTCATCACCGAACGACTTCGTCCTCAGCGAGCCGCGGCATAACGCGCCGCGCGTTGTCTTCGTGAAAATCGTTCACCACCAGGCTGGCATGAATAATCCCCGGAATCCAGCCGAGCAAAGTCAGCGGGATGCAGAGGAGAAAAGCTGCCGATTCGTCCGGTCATCAGACCGCCAGAGGCGGCAGGACGATGCAGAAAAAATAGCGCAGCGCTTTCATCGACTTGCCAGGCTCGGCTCGAGTTTCCGATCCGCTCGATTGCAGTTCGTAATCTTCAATCACCGGATTCGAAAGCAGGTCGCGGCAAAGTTCGCGCAAGCGCGGCTCGATCTGCGCCTTCTCACCGTTCACCTCGATCTCGAGATATTTCCCGATCCGAACGCTCTGCACCTCCGGCATCCCGAGGTGCTGCATCGCATCTCGCACCGCGGCTCCTTGCGGATCCAGCACCGTCGCTTTCGGCGTCACGATCACCTTCATTCTCATCGGCTCAATATTGATCAGACGATCACGTCAACAAGCCCAATGTGGCGGGTGATCGGCTCGGAAAATGGACTGAGCAAACAACCGTGGCGCAAATCTTCGCGCGCACTGGCCGCGCGTCAGAGCCTCATCGGCGCGCTCTTCGTCTGACGAGCCCGAGCAGAATCGCTCCCGTACCGAAAGCGACCAGGGACGAAGGCTCGGGAATGTTGGCGAATTGCAAAAAGCGCCCGCCACCGGTGTAAACCTGGGATGACGTGCCCGCGACGACATCGAAAACGAACGCGCCCGCGCCGCTCGTCCACAAGATGTTGCCGTTGCCTAACTGATATACTCCGCGCGCCCCGGAGGCAGTGAACGAACCAAGGATGGCGCCATTGTTCGGATCGAGCGTCGCAACGTTGTTGGAGGAAAATCCCGCGGCCAGGACGGAACCATTCGAGGACAGCGTCAGTTGCTCGACGAAATTCAGCGACGTGCTGTTGTGAAATGTCCCGAGCGAGGTGCCGGTGAGGGTGAATCGGTGAATATCGTCGTTCGCTGCATCCGAGGAGACGAGAAGACCGCCTTGGAAGTCGAAGATGCCGAAAGGTCCGGTGGACAAACCGGCAGTGCTGAAATTGCCGAGCAGCGCCCCCGCGGTTGAGAACATCACGACCGAAGCGCCCGGCGCACCATTCCCGGTGCCGGCATTGGCTAAATACACAGTATTCCCGACCAAGGCCATGCCTCGAACATTATCGAGACCGCCACCAGCACCACCGCCGATCTGTCCAAGGAAAGCGCCCGAAAAATCCCACCGCGAAATCCGATCGCCAATCTGTTCCGAAACCCAAATCTCACTCCCGACCTGCATGGCATGAATCGGAGTGCCAGCGGCCAGCATAAACATGTTGGGGTTGACCACACTGCCGTTAACTGGATCGAATGCGACCAGGCGGTTGTTAGTGCTGTCCGGCATCAGAACCAGACCTTGTGCCGAGACTTCGGATGGGAGCCAGGTGGAGACCAAAGCCGCGCCGGCGGTGAGGATCAAGGCAAGGAATCTATTCATATCGAACCTCCTTCTTGCTGAGCCGGAGACGCGAATTATCCCGCATCGGGCCAGCAGCAAAGTTTCTCAAGAAATTGCACGACATGGCGAGCAAAAAATTGGTTCTCACCGTTGGGCGTCGTGTTGCTCATCGGCACTGACAGTGGCATTCCGATGAAGTTGCACAGCGGCTCGACCTGGCGCGAGCTCGAGGCATGGCTGAATCACCTGGGCGTCGATCCGATGACTGCGCTTCGCGGCGCGACCTGTTGGCTGGCGGTGCAAATGAAAGTCGATAAAGACTATGACTCGATTAGCGAAGGATAGTTTGCTGACATCATCGCTGTGAAAGGCGACGTTCTGGGAATCGATCTGCTCTCGCGCGTCGATCTGATCGTGAAACATGGCAAGCCAGTGAAATAATGAGGTTCAAATGATAAAGAAATCCAAGATTCTATTCGTAGTGATGATCGCGCTTACCAGCGCAGCCGCGGTGGTTGCTCAGCAAGGAGCAAAACCAGGCGCCACCGGTGAGGGAACTCTCAAGCTGCAGGACAAGAGCTTTGCGCTAAAGCACGCCGTGGCCTACGAGACGAAGGCCTACGATGAGGATGTCATCGCGGTCGTGCTCAGCGGGCAGGCTATCTCCGGCGAGATGCTCAAAGCGGCCATCAAAGCGGAAAAGAATGACGACTTTCCCGAGTTCACGCGGCCTTACATCCGGCTGGAGTTTGCCAAATCCGGCGAGCTCAAGCATTGGAGCGCAGCTTCGAGCAACACTTCAATCGGCCGGAAGAGCGCCGATAAAGCGACCGGCGAGTTCAAGCTTGAAAATGCTCGTCTCATTGGCAATGCCAGCCAGCCGACTGACACCGACGGAATGTTCGCGACCGCGTTCGATGTTCGCTTCGACGTCCCGCTACTGAAAGCCGGCGAAACGCCGACGATCGTCGAGAAGAAACATGGCCCAGCCGCAAACGTGAAGCCCACCGTGAGCGGCGTCTTCAAGGGCAATGGCAAGGACGGGAAGCTGGCGTTTGTCTCGGCGCACTGGGGCGAACCCTTCGCCGACAAGGCCGGCATCGTCCTTGTCTTCACCGAGAAAGATCATTCGCAGGCCAAGAAGCCCGATTTTGACGCGGCCTTCGCCAAATTCGGCAGCGCGCTCATCATTTCACTTCACGAAGACGGCAGCATCTACGGCTGCCAGGTGGTGCACACAGCGCACAAGAAGCAGGGCTTCAGTTCGATCGGCAATATCAGGACGAACGACTTCGAATACGCCGATGGAAAAGTAGAGGGCGAGATAACCACCGACGGCGAGATCGATACCTTTGGCGAGAAATGGGAGGTGAACATCAAGTTCGTCGCACCGCTCGGTGAGATTCCTGCAGCGCTTCAACCGAAGCCGCAGAAAGCGGCTGCAAAGGCCGACAACGATGACGAGGAGAACGAGGATGAGGCCGACGACGCTGATGCTCTGGTCAAGAGCCTGACCTCTGGATCGGGCGCCAAAGACGCTGCCGGAACTAGAGCGCAGCCGCCAACTGGACAATTGAAGGCCAGGGAGCTCGCGCTGACGAAAGACGCTAGCGACGTAGAGTACAGGGGCCTCGTCGGACAACTCGTCTTCAAAAGCAAGTCAGGCGTGAAGGCCGTCTGCACGGAACTGAGCGCGAATCTAAAAGCGCAAGGCTGGACCACCGAGGGGAGCGACTTGATCACGCCCGCGTCTTCGATTCTGAAGCGCAAGCGCGGAAAAGCTTCGCTAACCATCTTCGTCAAGCCGGAGGGCGGCGGGAGCGAAGTGAAGATGATGACGGAAGGCCTCGACTGGAACGAGTAGCGTTCGTTAGGCCGGGCGCTCACGTCTCACTGCGCGCGGAGATTTGTCTTCGCGCAGAACATGGAAAACCGGCTGGCGCAATTTAACGTCGCGTCTCCATTCGGTGAACTTCACCAGGCAAACGAAGACCGGAATCACCCACGAAATCTTGCGCATCATCGATGGCGTGATACCAAGCACCCACGCGCCGTTTTGTTTCGAGGGCAGGTCCGCGAAGGAACAACCGTCGCGCGCTTCGGAGGCAGAAATCGAGCAATCGGAGTTACTCGCCCAGGTCACTCGATGGAGGAGAGCTTTCACGGCCGCTACGTCCGGGAGCATGCGCGCCTGGTCGCATCAGTGGGAAACCCGTAGTCGGAGGGACATCTTGTTGGCGCCCATAATCGGCACCTGAGCCTTCACCGTTTGCGTGATGCCATTGTCAGCCAGGATCACGTTCAGAGGGGTAACAGCGAACCAAGTGAGTAAGTCAGATGATTGTTCGATGGTGTAGGTCAGGTCGGTCGGGGCAAGTGCTCTCGTGTAGATGAGTGAGAAGTAAGTCGCGTCTTTTCCGCTGTAAGGTCGATCGGTAGCTGACGGCTGCTTCGGATCGCCATGGAAGGCGTACTCGAGCAGGTTACTCAGGCCGTCGAAATCTGGATCCGCGGTGTCGCCGCTGATCGCGGGGTTGGCTAACTCAGCTGGTGTGAAGAAGCCTTGCCGCCAGTTGGCAAAGGTTGTCGGTAGCGGCGGTGGCGGGAGCGACGAAAGTGTCCATGGAGAAAATTGCGTGACGTTGGCGTACTCGACCCAGTTGTTGGTGGTACTTCTATTGGTGGCTCCTTGCGAGTTCCATCCTATTCCGTCCTGGCGCAACAGCTGTAAGGTTGCCTCGTTATTCCCGTTGAGTTCGGAATCCAGGTAGTGCAGGCGCAGCGTTGCGGTGTAACCGCTGCCGCCAGTGGGCGTGATGGTGTAGGTGCGAGCAATCGCGCTGGCGAAACCCGGAGGGGCAGATAAGGCCAGGTTCACGCTGACCTCCGTAGGCGGGGTCCCGGAGTTGAAAGTAATTGTGGTGAACGGATTGCCGTAGGCAATAGCTGCGCCGGGACACGCGGCGAGGTTGGTGCGGCGGATGTTGCCGACGACATCGCCGGCACCGCTCCACGTCACGGCGCATGGCAGGCTGAGGGTGAACGCGTCGGTGTTAAGTCTGCCATCGACATATAGATTCCCGCCGTTGTAGTTCACATCGTTCAGGAGCGTGGTCGTTCCTGGCGAATTAATGAGTAGCCGCGGGCTGCCCGCCCATGATCCAAAGCCGGCGAGGTTTTGCCCGAGTTGCGGTCCGAAGTTTACAAAAACATTGCCGGTGACAGCTCCGTTATTGGTAAACGTGCTGCCCTGAAAATTGAGCGATGGATTGTCACTGAAAGCGTTCAGGGTGCCGTTGTTCAAGACGTCTCCATTCGCTGCAAGACCGAGGAAGCCAAAGAGCGAAAGCGTTGCGCCGGGGTCAATCGTCAGCTTACCACCGACGGTAGTTAGAGTTGCTTTGACTGTCCCCGAGGCGATTTCCAAAGCCGGATCAATGGTGAGGGTAGCGAAAGGAGTTCCTAGCCTGGGCGTGCCGCTGCTCGGCTGCATCTTGACTAGTCCTGTGCCTGCAATCTTGCCGGAGAAGAAGTTGGTGGGTCCAGTGAGAGTTAGGACGTGATTGCCCACGTTGAGGGTAGAGCCGATCGCACTCACCACTTGGTTACTGGCGAAGGTGGCATTATCCAGCAGCGTCACCGTTGTCGTGCCAGGCGACGCGCTGCCGATCTGGATATTCTTGGGAGCCCACGAACCCGGGCCAGCGATTGACTGCGACTTCGGCGCACCAGTGTCGTTGAAGATGAGAAAGTCTATGTCGCCGACAGAGCCGTTGTTGATGAACGTCCCGCCGTTAAACACAAATACTGGATTGGCGGCCGTGTTACTCAGGGTGCCGTTGACGGTCACGTTGTCGTTCGCCGTGAGAGAACCACCGGTGTTCATCGCGAAGGTGGCCCCGGTAGAGACCGTGAACTGCCCACTAATCGTGCCTCCGGACTGATATTCGACCGTGCCTGAGGCGATCGTTACCGCGGGGCCATTCGCGTTGAAGATGGAACTTCCGCCGGTCGGCATAAATGCGAGGGTGCCGGTGCCGGACGGAACGCCACCTCCCTGGAAGGAGCTTCCTGTGAAGTTTAAAGTCTTGTCGCTAAAGTCGAGCGTGCCGTTGTTGGAAAAGTTGGCGATATCGAAAGTCACATCGCTGGTCAGCTTCACCGTGTAAACAACGGGAATGCCGAAACCCGAAAAAGTCCACACGCCGGCGCCGGAGAAGTTCTTGACCAAAGTCGCGGGAGCGGTCGAAGCGAGGAACATCCCCTGGAGCGAACCCCCATTCGTGATGTCCCCCTTCACATTGATCCCACTGGTGCGCTTGGATCAGGCCGTAGTTGGACAGGTTGCCTCTTACATTGGCTACGGTAAGTGTCAGAGTGCTGCCGAGGGCGGTCGAAAGGTCAAGAGAATCCAAATTCTGGCCAAGAGCAATGATGCCGTTATTCTCAACATTTCCGGTCGCAATTCCGCCGAGCAACGATATTTCCCCTCCGAGAGGAAAAGTCGGCGGCTTTGAGTTTGTAAGACTAAGACTTGAAATGCTGCTTTGCATTCCGGGGCTATGGCGGATGTTTCCAATGTTGGCCATAGCTCCTGCCACTGTAAGGTTATTGTCCAGCGTGAGGATGTTGGTAACAACCAAGTTTCTCGCCTTGCCGCCATTGGACAGGCCGGGTTTGAGGATCACGGGGCAGATGATCGCAATGTCGTCGTTAAGGGTCGGGACACGCCCAATATTCCAGGTGCAGGGGCAATCCCAGTCGCCAAAACATGGACAGGCTGGGATCGGGGGCACACAAAGCGACTGGGTAAAGGTCGGAATGTTTGTCTGAAAAAGTCCCCGACCGTGAGTGACAGCAACGAGCTTTCCGTCGAGCCAGAAAAGATCATCCACGGAGACATTGGCCGGGCCATCCTGCGGCAAACTCCAGGTAGCTCCCGCATCTTCCGAAGCGAAAATTCCCACTTCCGTGCCGACATAGAGAAAATTGGGGACCGCGGGACTTATCGTCAAACTACGCACCGGAACGTTAGGCAAGCCGGTGGCGCCAGTCCCGGTTACGTCAGTCCAGGTGCTTCCCAGATTAGTCGTCCGATAGACGTTGTCACGCGGCGAATCCGCCAAAGGTTGCGTAGATCCAGCTCGGGCTTCTGGTCTCGTCAATCGCCAATCGGGTCACAAACCGAGCCGGAAGTAACGCACCTCCAGTGTTGTTAACGTCAACTCTGCTCCAGGCTGGCGGAGTGTTAGTCCCATTAAAGGTAAGATATATTTGCCCGTCGTTGTGACCGACCACGATATAGTCAGGGTTATTAGAGGAAATGGCGATCGCACTAATAGGTGGTGTAGGGCTAGGACTGGCTCCAGGTGCAGGGGGCCTGGGAGGAGCAGGCTGCTTGATTTGCGTCCAGGTAGGAAGACCGGAAGCTTTGATGTCGTTACTGCGCCAAAGGCTTATACCGCCCGCGAGCATCGTGTTGGGATCGTTGGGATCCAGGATGAACGGAGCGACGAAATTGGCGTTACAAACCACGTTAGGAGGAGGCGTGCAATTGTTTGCGTCAGTGATGCCGCTGAAAATATCCCCGCCTGATGCACCTCCGTCTGTACTCCGCCTGATTTGCAGGTAGGTATATTCACCGTACAAATAGTTTGGATCGACGGGGTCGGCCGCGCAGAAGCCACCGTCGCCACTCATCCCGGCTACCGGCGTCCATGAGTTCGGATTACCAGTGAAGAGGCTGTTACCGTTATCCTGTGCGCCCGCGATGATTGCTCCGGCGGAGTTGGCCGCCGCATTCCAGAATTGGGTGATACCCAGGTTATTAACCAGGTTGTTCCAACCGTTGGTCATACCGACAGAAGAAACGTCATCCGTCTTGAAGAGCCCGCCGTCGTTACCGAAGTAGACTACCTTGTTGGTTGTATTGTTGAAGGCAGGACTCGCGACGATGACATGCTGGTCCGCGTGGGCGGATGGTCCGGCACAACCGCCGCCGGATTGGCCGGGACCGCACTGCCACCTGCTGATCGGGTTCAACGCACAGGTCGAAATGACGCAGTTCGTGCTGCGCCACAAATCAATGCCTCCGACGATGACGAACGTTGCGTCCTGTGGATTGACCCAAAGAGCATTGTCGTATCCTCCCTGGTCTCCCCCTCCGGTAGTTGAAAAATAGTTCGTTCCAGTATTTACTCGAATGTAGTTCAAGCCACCATTGATGCTTTTGTAAAGATCGCCAACGTTGTCATCTACTGATGCATAGACGACCGTAGGATCACTCGGCGCATAGGCAACTTCGGCGCGTCCTGTGATCGAAGCGTTGAAGGTAGCTCCTCCATCGGTGGAGAATCCGGCGGCGGTCCAGCTTTGTCCTCCATTAGTTGAGTAGACTACCTGACCGACCCTACCTGCTATGGCCTTCTGAGGATTGGTCGGATCGAAGTCAGTGTCGAGAATGTAACCGCCGATTAGACTAGGACTCTGATTCCAGGTCGCACCGCCGTCTGTAGAACGCCAGATGCTGTTCCCAGTCGCCGCCAGAATCGCGCTCCCATCCGGCGCTACCGCCAATCGGTTAACGTTGAACCAAGGACAAATTGAACCAGCTGCACAGACCACTGCATTAACGGCGTTGGTAGGATCGGTCCCCGCGAGCTGGCTCCAGGTAACTCCACCATCCGTTGACTTAAAAACTCCTGCGCCCTGGACTCCATAGTTACCGTCAAAGTTAACATTGTCGCGGCTCGCTTGGAAGCCTTCGCCCGTGCCTGCATACATGATGTTGGAGTTAGTCGGATCAATGACGATGGTGGAGACGGCAAGGTTGGCCATGAAATCATTGACCGGCAGCCAGGATCCGCCGGCATTAGTCGAGAACCAGATGCCGCCCGAGACGCTTCCAACCCACATCCTATTCGCGTTAGCGGGATCGATAACGATTGAGCGAATCCGTCCGCCGATATTACCCGGCCCGAGCCAGGCCCACGCTCCGGGATTGATCCCTGCCACTTCCGTTCCCATCTTCTTTCCCGAGATGCTTTAGCCTGCACGTCTGCTGGACCTCTTTCATCAGGGCGATTTGCTCTCGCGCCTTTTTCAAGCCATCGGCCGGAATCTTTCCATTCTCATCCTGCAATTGCAGCCGCCGAAACTTCAGCGCTTCGTCCGGACTGTCGGTCCTTGTTTCTTTTCCTTCGAGCAGATGCTCTGGCCGGTTTCCCCTCGCGGTGAACAGTGGCAAGGACGAGCAGGACAAATCCGGTAAGACTCAGGAGGATAGCAGCAACCCAGCGAGCACTTGAGATGTATGTTTTCATCGCCTTAGAGCGCTCGCGCGCGACAGTCGTTCCACCTCAAAGAGCCTGGTCGCCGGAGTATTTCATGCATGACGGCAAAGATCGCTCAGCGGGCTATCTCTCGTGCTTTTGGGATGCAATTCGGCCGGCCAGCGACGGTGCCAGCAGCATCTGCAGTCCTTTGATTCCGTGCGACGCGAAGACGCCGGCGATCGCCGGCGTCACGGCCGGTTCTTCATTGCGGATCGCCTCGTGTATCCGTTCCACCAAAATATTCGGCGGGTTCCATAGCTCATCGAGTAGTGATGGCACCGTCCCGACCTTGAGCTCGCGCCGCGCCTTCCTGCATGTCGCCGCGAAGTCGTCGAAGTCGCCGCGGAAAGTCAGCGTCTCGTTCGGGACGTCGACATAGTGCAGCATTTCGTAGTTGTTGCCGACCGCGTCGATGACGTGCGTGCTGAGCTCGAGGAGGATGTTGCCCGACGCCGCCGGCACCTGGAAGGTGAAGGTATCGTCGCCCACTGCGGCCACGTTGATGGTGAACGACCGACGCTCGACCG
The DNA here is from genome assembly GCA_963784865.1 of uncultured Verrucomicrobiae bacterium. Taxonomy (GTDB): domain Bacteria; phylum Verrucomicrobiota; class Verrucomicrobiia; order Chthoniobacterales; family UBA10450; genus JACCTI01. The sequence continues at coordinate 116,101 of CAWATC010000002.1, forward strand.
TTCCGAGAAACGGTGGCTCTGGATTCCACGTGCTTGCCGTGACCGCGAATGGTCCCGGCACGAGGATGGTCGGCGCGTCCGGCATCGCCGGGTATTGTTCTTTTGTGCGATAACCGACGGCGATCTTCCACGGGAACCGTTTCAAGGGTAGTGGAATGGCCATGGTCTGCACCTTCACCACCACCGAGGAGTGCCAGGCTTGGCGTATGAATTTGAACCGTGTGCCTGTTCCTTCGCGCGATGCGATGACGACGCCGAAAATGGCGAGGCACATGAACGACGCCTGGCCGCTTGTCGCGGGACCATCCTTCACTCGATCGACGGTATCGACGAGCGTGGCTCGCGGATAGAACGGTCGCGGATCGTCGATCGAAATGGACCACCGCCCAATGAGCGCGAGGAAATCCGGCGTCACGCTAATTCGCGCCATCGTCACGCCGCGTGGCAGCTTCCTCGACCCGAGCTTTTGCGCCGGGATGATCGCGCCGAGGTTGGACGGAATCAACGACTCGACCAGGGCGGCGATGATCGCTGACATGAGGAAGCCGACGAGTGCTCCGACGAGCGCGCTCGAGATGGCGCCGACGAGTATCGCGGTCGCCCACTCGAGCCAAATGGGCAGGTCGACGTCAATGTCAGGGTCGTCGATCTCGAAGTCGCGCAGCTCGAGCGGCAAGCCTTGTCCTTCGACCAGCACCGGGGTCGCGCGGAAGCGAATACGCGCGGTAAAACCGAATCCGTCCACGTCCCCTTCGCCGACGATTCGGCCCTCGACGCGACCGTCGCCTAACCAGAGATCGAGTTCCGGAACCGTGATGTCGAAGTCCGAAAATGGATCGGGCACATCCTTGATCGGTTTCCTTAACTTTCCGCCGCCGACGGGCGACGGCGTCTCACCCGCCAGCTCCGCCAACCCGGCTGGGGTCGAGAGAAAGGCGTTGAGTCGCGCAGCGCCGTCCGCTCTATCGGCGTCGGTAACCGGGGCGACGCCGCCGCGCGCGACGAACGCGTCGTGCACAAAAGCGTCGATCCGCCGCGCGGTGAGCACATCGCGCGCGAGCTTTCGCACGGCAGGATTTCGGACAGTACGCTGGAAGCCATCGTTGCTGAGACGAATCCCGAATGAACTTGGCCCATCGGGAAGAAATGGCAGCGGCTGAAATGGCGGCGGCGATGATTCCGGCGCGTAGCGGAGCCCGAGGGCGAGCGTCTGCGCATCTACCCACACGATCGTCGGCAGTCCTTCCACGGTCAGAAATACCTCGCTCGGCACGCCCGGCGTGAGATCGAGCGTGAAGTCAGCCGCCTGAAAGCCGCCGGCCTTGAATCGCTGCGTGAGCATCGCCCCGATCGCGCTTTCAATCGTTCCGATTGGAGCGCCAGGGAATTCAGCGACAATCCGCGCCTGGGAGGGTGGATCGAAATGGAAAGTGACGATGGATTTCGACAGGTCGGCGCCGAACTGCACGATAGGTTTTCCATCGGGTCCCGACGCCTGCCGGACTGCCATGCTTGCTGATGCACTGATGTGTCCCGACAGCAGGCCGACACTCTTGCCGAACGAAAGCACCTCGATCGAGCTCTCGTCGAACGACATCTCGACCGTGGCATTGGCCGAGCCGACGATTGGCAGGAGCCGGACCGTGCGGATGACGATCTGCGCGCGGATCGTGCTGAAGGTTATGAGCTGAGAACCCTGAATCGAAACTGGCGGAGCCAGGATGTCGGCCGTCGCACCGCTGGGGTCTTTCTCGATCGGCGTGTTGAGCAGTTGGCGCTCGATAACGCCACGAGCAATCTCGATTTGTAGATGGGGCATTGGGTTTATCGCTGGAGTTGAAGGTGGCTACGTGATGAGTTGTCGGGATGCTTGGCGCCCGACGGAGCGCTTTTCCGGCTCTCGTCCTGAGCAACGTTGGTCGCTTCGAGCTGGGGTGCACAAAGCGAGGCGGCGAGAAACGCGCCACTGAGCGAGATCGCGGCCAGCAAGAGAAGTACGGTGCGATGTTTCACGGCAAAAGGATTCGTGTCCCTTTTTTCTAACGAAACCGTGAGGCGAAGTTCCGAAATAATTTCAGGAGCGCGTTCGAGACACTTTTTCCGCTTTGTAGCTTGTAGAAGGGCGCGAAGGCACGACGGTCCTAGTGCGTGAACTTGGAAGCCGAGCCGCGGGTCTTCGTCACCACGCGCTGGAGTCTGCTCCTGAGCGCGGCGCACGGCGAAGGGCACGAACAAGAGGCCCGCGAAGCACTGGCCGAACTTTGCCGGACGTATTGGCGACCGATCTTTTCCTTTGTCTGCCAGCGCGGCTATTCGACGGAGGACGCGAAGGATCTAACGCAGGATTTTTTTGTCATGATCCTGGAAAATAACTGGCTGCGACAGGCCGACGAAAGCCGCGGTCGCTTCCGCTCTTTCCTCCTCAAGTCGGTCCAGAATTTTCTTCATCACGCGGCGGAGAAAAAACATGCGCGCAAGCGTGGCGGCGAGGTCGAGTTCGTGGCCTGGGATGACTGGATGGCGGAAGCTCCTTCGCAATTTTCGATCTCCGCGCAAACACTCGACTCGCTCGGCCCGGAGCGGCTTTTCGATCTTCGCTGGGCGGCGACGGTGGTCGAACAAGCACTGCGGCGTTTGCGCGAAGAGTGCGAAAGCAAAGGGCGCCTCCGGATTTTCGAGACGCTCAGCCTTCATCTCACGGCGGAGCGGGCCGACGTCTCGTATGCCCAACTCGCGGCGACTCTGGGAGTGGCAGAGACGGTGGTGAAAAAGCAAATGCACAATCTGCGCGAGCGTTATCGGTGGCTCCTGCGCGATGAAGTCGCGCACACGGTCGAGAATCCGGACGATGTGAATGACGAGATCCGGCATTTGTGCGCTACGCTCGCCGCCGCCGAATGAGAAAGAAGATTAACCGGCCTAAGCTGATGCCTCCGCGGATCTGATCGAGGATTCGACTGCATGCGAGAAGTGCGGCGCCACCATCGGATTGACGGAGGGAACTTGCCTCCACTGTTTCCTGGGCGAAGGACTCGAATCGGAAGGCGAGGCTTCACGCGAAACATTTCAAAGCGTCCTCGCGGAAGCGGACGTGCCGGACAAACATTGGCGCCTCGGGCATTACGAAATCCTGGAGGAAATCGGACGCGGCGGAATGGGCGTGATTTATCGCGCCCGCCAGCGGCACTCCCGCCGGATCGTGGCGCTGAAGCGCATCCTGTCCTATCAGGCAAATTCAAACGAGACGCTGGTGCGCTTCCGGCGCGAAGCGGAAGCAGTCGCCGCGCTCGATCATCCGAACATCATTCCGATTTACGAGGTGAGCGAGAGCGAGGACGGACTGCCGTTTTTCAGCATGAAGTACGCGACTGGCGGAAGCCTCCGGACCGCGGCGGCCGCTCTCCGCGCCACGCCTCGCGAGTCTGTGCGACTTGCTGGCCAAGGTCGCGCGCGCAATCGCCTACGCGCACGACAAGGGAATTCTGCATCGCGACCTGCAACCGGGAAACATTCTGCTCGATGGCAGCGGCGAACCGCTCGTGAGCGACTTCGGCCTGGCCAAATTGCTCGACGCCGGCAGCGATCTCACGAGAACGCTGACCACGTTCGGAACACCGGGCTACATCGCGCCCGAGCAGGCCGAGAGCGCGGCCGGCGATCTGGCCCCGACGGCGGATGTTTACAGCCTCGGCGCGATCTTGTTTTATCTCCTCGCGGGCCGGCCGCCGTTCGTGGGCGCGAATGTCCTTTCGGTTATTCATCAGGCCGCGGCCACTCCAGCGCCCAGGCTGCGTTCGCTCGTGCCGTCGCTCGACCGCGATCTGGAGACGATTGTCGCCCGCTGCCTGGAACGCGAACCGCAAGCGCGCTACCAATCAGCCGGCGCGCTGGCGGAGGATCTTGAGCGCTGGCTCGAGGGTCGTCCGATCCTCGCCCGCCGCGTCCTCCCTCCCGCGCACATCTGGCGCTGGGCCCGCCGAAATCCTGTCCTCGCCGTGGCCAGCGACGACATGTCTTCTCCTGGCCGTCGCGGTTATCTGGCTGCTGGGTGGTCACGCACCGCCGGTGGCGATTTCGGAAAAAAGTATCGCGGTTTTGCCGTTCGAGAATCTGAGCGGCGATCCGGAGAACGCCTATTTCGCAGACGGCATTCAAGATGAAATCCTGACACGGCTCTCGAAAATCTCCGACCTCAAGGTCATCTCGCGCACTTCAACGGAGACGTACAAAAATGCGCCGCGCAATCTGCGCCAAATCGCACAGCAACTCGGTGTCTCCAACATTCTCGAAGGGAGAATCCAGAAATCCGACGACCAAATCCGGGTGACGGTGCAGTTGATCAATGCGGTGACTGATTCGCACCTCTGGGCAGAATCATACGACCGCAAGTTCAGTGACATTTTCCAAGTGGAGAGTGATGTGGCACAGAAGATCGCTGCATCGCTGGAAGCGAAACTAACGGGACGCGAGAAACGCGACATTTCGTCGATAGGGACACAAAATCCACAAGCATACGAGGCTTACTTAAGAGGGCTCACCGCGGGGCGGCCGTTCGATTACGATTCTTGGCAACGTGCGGTCCAAGCATTCGAGGACGCTGTTCGTGCCGATCCGCAGTTTGCGAAGGCTTGGGCGTCGCTGGGCTGGCTGCGGGCGCGCATTTACTTTCAAGACTTCGATCGAACGGAGGCAACTCGAGTAGCGGTTGGAAAGGCGGTCCAAACAGCGATGCGCTTGGACCCGGAACTGGCTGAGGCGCAAATGGCCAGTGGCTTTTATGAATATTACGTCGTGGGCGATTACGATACAGCGCGGCGCATGTTTGAACAGGTGCGGTCGCGATGGCCGAACAACGCCGACATTGTGGCAACTCTTGGGCTCATTGCTTTCCGCCAGGGCCGGTGGACGGAAGGGCGAGAATATCTCGATGAGGCGATCGCACTGAGTCCGCGCGATTCGTTCTTACGTGAGGAAGCCGCTTCTACGCGAGCTAGTGCGCGTGACTTTCCGGGGGCACTCCAAACGATTAACCAGGCGTTGGCTATCTGGCCCGAGAGCACGAATCTGATCGCGATTAAGGCCACGGTTTATCAGGCTCTGGGTGAACTTGATCAGGCCGACACGCTTTTAAGCGGCCTTCACCCTGGCGCGAAGGATCTAGCCGCTCTCGGGGCGATCTGCTATCAAGCCATGCTGCGACGCGATCCGGCGCCGGCGATCACACTGCTTCGGACGTTGAACGATTCGTCGCACTCGCTGCCGCCGCTGTTACAGGCTCGGTATCACGTTCTTTTAGGCCGACTCGTGCAGCTTTCCGGAAATACCAATGAGACGCACGCCAGCTTTACCCAGGCTCGACAAATCCTGGAGAACGAGTTGCAACGTCAGCCGGAGAACCCGCTTCTAGCTTCTTTACTCGCACAAACGCTGGCCGGGGTGGGCGATCACGACGCCGCTCTGCGACAAGCTGACCGTGCCGTAGAACTTCTCGCATCATCCCGCGACGCTAGAGACGGCCCACATTACGAAGCGATGAGGGTGCGAATCCAGGCGCGCTTCGGCGATGGCAATCGCGCGATACCAACCCTGAAGCATTTGCTACAAACACCGTACTCCGCGTGGCCTGGGTCGCTCTTAACGCCAGCTCTGCTTCGCCTCGATCCCGATTTCGACCAGCTCCGCAGCGACCCGCGGTTCCAGGAACTGGTTGCCTCGCCCGCGCCAGAGGCGGTCGCGGCCGAAAAAAGCATCGCCATCCTGCCGTTCGAAAATCTCAGCGACGATAAGGAGAATGCTTTTTTCGCCGACGGAATGCATGACGATATCCTGACCAGCCTATCCAAAGTCAGGGACCTTAAGGTCATCAGTCGCACGTCGGTGATGAAATACCGCGGCGCGGGCAGAGCGCGTAACCTGCGCGACATCGGGCGCGCTCTCGGAGCGAAGAACATCCTGGAGGGCAGCGTGCGGCGCGCCGGCAATCGCGTCCTCGTTAACATGCAGCTAATCGATGCGGACAGCGACCGCCACATCTGGGCGGAGCGTTACGATCGCCTCATCGCCGATTCGATTGGGCTCCAAGGCGAACTCGCCACCGAGATCGCAACTGCCCTGGAGGCAAAACTTGCTCCCGACGAAAAGGCACGCCTGGGAACGAGACCGACCAGTAATCCCGAGGCTTACCTCCTTTATCTTCGTGCTCTCGACTTCGAGCAAAACTCGGACGGTCCCACCTCAGAGTACTTCCTCACGCTCAATCAACTCTACGCGCAGACAATCGCACTCGATCCGACGTTTGCTCTGGCGCACGCGCGAGCGTCGATCACTTACAGCAACGAATTCTGGCAGACGCGTGACCCAGCGGTGAAGGCAAAAGCGCGCGCCGCCGCCGACGGAGCGCTGCGTTTATCGCCTGCTCTTGGTGAAGCCCATCTGGCCTTGGGCCTTTGCTTCTATCTGACGGAAGAAGATTTCGCGGCCGCCTTGGAAGAATTCACGATTGCCTTGACTGCTTTGCCCAACAACGTCGAGGTCCTGCAAGGCATCGCGAAGATCTACCGGCGACAAGGTCGTTGGCGCGAGGCTATTGCCGGCTTTACACAGATAGGGAAACTCAATCCCCTGGTAGAACCTTTCGATTTGGTATTTACCTGCTGGATGGTGCGTGATTGGCGCGCTGCCGCCGCCGGAATGCAACGAAATCTCGCGCAGATATCAGACGCTTCGTCAGACGCTTCATATGCCCGAGTCGGACTGGCCCAAATTGAAGTCGTAGCCAATGGCGACTTGGCGGCCGCCCGGGCCCAACTGCGGGAAATACCGGCAGGGGTCGATCCGGATGGGGTCGTAACACTCGCAAATTGGAATCTGAGTATGCTGGAACGAGACTGGGCCACGGCAGAGAAATGGTTGGCTGGATTTCCGTCAGAAGAATTTCCAAATGCTTATCCAAAGAGTTTCTATCAGGGCCAAATCGCACGCGCACGCGGCGACACGGAATTGGCGCATCGACTATTTGAAAAAGCACGACCATCTTTGGAAGGCTTTGTGCGGGATGCCTCCGGGAACCCCGCGTGATCATGCCGGTCTGGGCATACTCTACGGATACATGGGCCGCAAAGAGGATGCCATTCGCGAAATCAGCCAGGCGATTGAACTCGTTCCGGAGAACACAGACGCGTCAACGGAGTGCAATTCAAATGTAATCTGGCTCTGGTTTATGCGCTGACGGGCGAGGTAGATCAGGCTCTCACCCTGCTTGAACGTCTCTTGCGAACACCCGGCGCAACCGTGCGATTAACGTTTAACGAAGGGGGCATCACACAGGCTGAATTGCGCTTCCGTTGGCAATGGGATTCGCTCCGGGCTGATCCGCGATTTCAAAAACTCGTCGAAGGTCCGGAGCCAAAGACGATTTACTAGGACCACACAGCGCGGCGTCGTGATCCGAGAATCGGCGCTGAGCGCCGCGCCATAAACGTCGCGATCAACTTTCGCGCCTCACTTCCCGCGGCTCCTTGTCTTCGCGCAGTCCGAGAAAGACCGGCTGGCGCAGCTTCCCGTCGCGCGTCCATTCCGCGAACTTCACCTGGCAGACGAAGACCGGATTCACCCAATGAATCCGCCGCATCATCGCGGGCGTGATCCCTAGAATCCACTTGCCATCCTGCTTCGAAGGCAGATCGGCGAAACGGACAATCGTCGCGCGTCTTCATCGCGAAACGTTTGTGCAGCGTAGCCAGCAGTTTGGAGTCAAAACCAGTGCCCGACCTTGCCGGCAAACAGCAGGCGCTTCTTTTCGTAGTAGCCGACCAGCAGTGCGCCGAAGTGTTTGCGCGCACCCGCCGGCGGAGTGTATCCGCCAATGACAAACTCCTGTTCGTTGAGCACCTTGAGTTTGATCCACGCGCCGCTGCGGCGATCGGCTTCGTAAATGGATCCCTTCTGCTTCCCGATGATGCCTTCCAGGCCGCGGCGTTTCACTTCCGCGAGAAGCACGTTCGCGTCGCCTCCGATTTCGCCCGAATAGCGAATCGGATCGCCGGCTTCCGCGCAGAGCTTTTCCAGCCAGGCTTTTCGCTGTTTCCAACGGCTGGCGCGAGGAGGCTACGGCCCTCGGCCTGCAGCAAATCGAAGACGTAGAAGTAGACGGGCTCCTTCTCGCGTTTCATCTCGCGGCCCTGGAGCAATTGAAACGAGGAGCGGCCCTCGTCGTCCAGCGCAACGACTTCGCCGTCGATCACGCAATCACCCACCGGCAGCGCGCGCGATGGCTGCAGCGATTTCCGGAAAGCGTGACGGCGAGTTCATTTCCGTTGCGCGAGATCAGATTCACCTTCGCGCCATTCTTCACCGCGATCAGGCGGATGCCGTCGAACTTCAGCTCGTAGATCCAATCGCCGGTCGCGGGTGGCTCATCGACCAGCCGCGGTTTCATCGGCGCGATAAACCGCGCCTTTGCCGGCGGGAAGATCGTCCGGCAGTTGACCAAGCGCGCTGCGCTTTCTCGCCCGCTTGCGACTTGCCGCTTTCGCGCCGTCTGTCTTCTCCTCGCGATTCGATTGCCACTCCGCGTCGCGCTCTGCCGCGATCTGCTTCATCGTGCGGCCGGTCTTGACCGATTGATCGTCCAGTTTCTTCGAGATCGGCTTCAAACTTTCGTCCGCTTTTCAGGAGCAACCACTGCGGCTTGCGCGGCCTGCATCCGCGTGCGGATCAACGCCCATTCGCCCTTCGCCTTTTCTCCGTGCAAGACGAGATGCAGTCTTCCGTCGCGCAGCGACTTCAGCGGATCTTCGCCGTAAACGTAATACGTTGCCGCGATCCCACACCATCACGGTGCCGCCGCCGTATTGTCCCTTCGGAATGCACGCCTTCGAAGGTCGCGTACTCGACCGGATGATCCTCGACTTCCACCGCGAGATGCTTTTCGCCTTTCGCCCACGGCAGATCCCTTCGGGCACGGCCCACGATTTCAAAACGCCATCCATCTCGAGGCGGAAATCGTAGTGCAACCGGGTCGCGTCGTGCTTTTGAATGACGAAACGCGACGCGCCCTTGACCGCCTTCGGCAAAGGCTTCCCACCGGCCGGTTCCGCCGTGACCGCGAAATCGCGCTTCTTCTTATATTCAGTCAGCCCCATTTTCCGCGACTCCTCCAGAGGCTAACTGAAAACGAAAACGCCACCGGAGTCACGCGGACTCCGGTGGCAATCATTTCAATCCTTGGACCGAGACTTAGCGACGCTTGCGAGACTTGGCCGCGCTGCCCTTCGGAGCCGCCTTCTGGGCGTTTTCCGCCCGGGTGTTGATCGAGCCTTCGGCGATGCCGGTGAGCTTCTTGTCGGCCTCTCCCTCTTCGTCCAGGGTCATCTGCAAAAGATCGGCCGCCTTATTTTCACCCAGGTGGCGGGCAAAGGTGCGCGCAACCCCGTAACCAGCCATCTCGTAATGTTCAACGCGCTGCGCCGCGCCGATGAGTGCGGCATCAAGCACCGACGGATCGCCATCCTCTTCGATGACTTCCTTGCCCTCTTCGACCAGGCCCTTCATGGCTTTGCACGTCTTGCCGGTCGCCTTCTCACCCATGCCTTGGAGAATTTTCTCCAGGCGGGTTACGTGCGTTTTCGTGACCGCGAGATGGTCCTGGAAAGCCCGCTGCAGTTCCGGCGCGGAAGCCTTCTTCGCCATCTTGGGCAGCGCCTTCACCAACTGGTTCTCGGCGTTATAGAGATCCTTCAATTCGTCGATGTACAAGTCCTTCAATGAATCCATGCTCATAAATTATCCTCCGTTGTTTAGGGTTCCGCCCGTCGAAAACTGTCGATCAGGCGAAGCGTCATAACCCTGCGACGCCCGAGAGCGAACAGCCCTCGGCATAAGAACGAACGAGACGCGCGCGACTGCGCTTGTTTTTCTTGAAAGATTTTTCGCCCGCGCACTATGCGCCCGGCTCAGCCTCCGCCGGAACGACCGGATCATTCCCCAAGCGGCTCACCCACCGAATAGCGCGTAAAACGCCGAATGACGATATTCTCACCCAGCTCCGCGATCTTCGTCGCGACCAGTTCCTTGATCGTCTGATCCGGGTTCTTGATGAAGCCCTGCTCCAGCAGGCAAACCGTGCTGTAGAACTTATCGAGCTTTCCTTCCACGATTTTCGCGACCACGTTCTCCGGCTTCCCTTTCACCTGGCCTTCATAGATCGCGCGCTCGGATGCGATCGTTTTCTCCGGGACTTCCTCGCGATTCACATAGAGCGGATGCGCCGCCGCGATGTGGAGCGTGATGTCTTTCACGAATTCGCGAAAGACTTCGTTCTTCGCCACGAAATCGGTTTCGCAATTGACCTCCACGAGCACGCCGACCTTCCCCTGCAAGTGAATGTAGGAAGCGACGATGCCTTCCTTCGTCGCGCGCGACGCTTTCTTGCCCGCGCTGGCGATGCCTTTGGTGCGCAGGAGCGCCTCGGCCTTTTCCAAATCGCCGCCCGATTCGGTCAGGGCGCGCTTGCAATCCATCATGCCGGCGTTGGTTTTTTCGCGGAGCTGCTTAACGAGTTGAGGATTGATTTCCATGGTGAAAGTTGAGAGTTGAGAGTTGAGATCGAGAGCGAATGTTGACGAGCGCGAGTCTCTCAACTCTCAACTAACGACTCTCAACTCCGCCGTTAGGCGGACACGCCCGCCATCTCGACTTCCTCGCGGACGCGAGCTTCGCCGGTCGCGGAGACAATCGCATCGACCAGCTTTTGCAGCATGACGCGGATCGCGCGGATGGCATCGTCGTTGCCGGCGATCGGGTAGTCGATCATTTCGGGGTCGGCATTCGTATCAACGATCGCGACCGTGGGAATTCCCAAGCCGGCGCGCTTCGTTGACCGCATTTTGCTCGCGCGTGGTGTCGATGACCACCATCGCGTCGGGCAGCTTCGACATCTCAAGAATGCCGTCCAGATTTCGCTTCAGCTTGGCCGCTTCGCGATTCAGGGCCGCCAGCTCCTGCTTGCCCATCTTCTTGTAATCGGGCGATTGCTCGATCTCTTCGATGTACTTGAGCCGGCCGATGCTCTTGCGAATCGTGGTCAGGTTGGTCAGCGTGCCGCCGAGCCAGCGCTGGTTGACGTAAAACTGACCGCAGGCCACCGCCGCTTCCTTGACCGCTTCCTGTGCCTGTTTCTTGCAGCCGACGAACAGAATCTTGCCGCCGCGCCGCGTGACCTCTTGCAGGAAATCCGTCGCGCGATGCAACTGCTTCACCGTCTCATCGAGGTTGATGATGTAGACAGCGTTGCGTTGCTCGAAGATGAACGGCTTCATCTTCGGGTTCCAGCGCTTGGTCTGATGACCAAAGTGGACGCCTGCTTCAAGCAGTTCGGGAAGTAATTCAGTAGTAGTCGGCATACGAGAGGACGGACTCGCTACGCTGGGCGCAGCGGACGGGGAAGATGCTACACGCGGGTATGCAAAGGCAAACGGAATGTTGGCCTCAGATGCGCTCCGTTTCGCTCTGCTCTTTCGAATGCTCGGCGTAACGCGCCAGCAGCCAGCACAAGTCGGAGAGGCGGTTCAAGTAGCGCAGGATTTGGTCGTTCAGATTTCGCTCGTGTTCGGAGAGCAATGCGACCCGGCGTTCCGCGCGACGGCAGGTGGTCCGGGCGATATCGAGAGCTGCGGAGACGAGGGTGCTGCCGGGAATGGCCCAACCTTTGTAGTGCAGCAGCTTGTTCTTTTCGAGTTCGTCGATCACACCGGTGAGGCGATCGACCATCGCGGCCGAGGTGGATTGATAGCCGTCTTTCTTGTAGCGATCCGCATCCTCGGGCGCGGTCGCGAGTTCGCCCATGACGAGAATCAATTCCTTTTGCACCTCGAGCAATTGCCCCGCGATGAAGTCATCGGCTGCGGTCACCCGCGCGAAGCCCAGGGCTGAATTGAGTTCATCCACACAACCGTAGGCATCGACGCGCGCGTCACTCTTCGGCACCCGTCGGCCGTACATGAGCGAGGTTTCGCCTGCGTCTCCGGTCTTGGTGGCAATCGACAAGAGCTAACTTCCGTTGGAATCCTGATGCGGAACGGTGTCGTCTATGGAAACGATGTGAAGCGGATCAATCGTATGCTGGATATCGCGTTCATCAATGATCGAGACGAGACCGCGGCCAACGGCGATAAAATCGCGCTGCGGTATCATGTACGATCGTCCATCCGACAACGAGATCGTGAACGGTTGAAACGCCGGTCCTAATCGATCACGAAGGTGCTGAAGATTCAGCATGCTCGATTATCCCGCACCCAATCAAGACCGTCAATAAGGCAGAACGCCGGATCGCCCTCGCGACGATCCGGCATCTGAAAAATCGCCAAACGCGAGCGGCCTTATCCGAGGGCGGGTTGGATCTCGGGCTCGTCCATCAGCGAGGTGCCGACTTGCTCGCCCAGCTCCACCAGCTTGATCTCGCGGACGGCCGGGAAGCCGGTGCCGGCCGGAATGAGGTGACCCATGATGACGTTTTCCTTGAAGCCGCGCAGGCGATCGACCTTGCCCAGCGTGGCCGCTTCGGTGAGGACGCGGGTGGTGTCCTGGAAGGACGCGGCCGAGATGAAGCTGTCGGTTTCGAGCGACGCCTTGGTGATGCCGAGCAGCACGGGCGTCGCCTCGGCGGGCTTGCCGCCCTTGCTCGACGACGCGTCGCGTTTTCGCTTCTCGAAGTCGAGCCGGTCGATCTGGTCGCCCCAGAGGAAGCGCGGTGTCGCCCGGATCGGTGATCTTCACCTTGCGCAGCATCTGGCGGACGATGATCTCGATGTGCTTGTCGTTGATCTCCACGCCCTGGAGGCGGTAGACTTCCTGCACTTCGTTGACCAGGTGCTCCTGCAGGTCCTGCGGTCCGCAGACCTCGAGAATTTCATGCGGGACAACCGGACCTTCGGTGAGCTGCTGGCCCTTCTTCACGAAGTCGCCCTTGAAGACGATGATGTGCTTGTCGAGCGGGATGAGGTGCTCCTCCTCCGCGCCGGTCTCGGCATCCTTGACGATGAGCTTGCGCTTGCCGCGGACCGTGCCGCCGATTTCGACGATGCCGTCGATCTTCGCGATCTCGGCCGCGTCCTTCGGACGGCGCGCTTCGAAGAGTTCGGCCACACGCGGCAGACCGCCGGTGATGTCCTTGGTCTTGGCGATCTTGCGCGGCGTCTTGGCGAGCAGCGCGCCGGCCCGGATCTTGTCGCCTTCCTCCACGACGACGTGCGCGCCGGCCGGAATCGAGTAGCTCGCGAGCACTTCCTTCTTGTCGCCGACGATGACGATCTGCGGATGCAGGTCTTCCTTGTGCTCGATGACGACCGTGCCCATCAGGCCGGTCGCTTCGTCGACGTCGCTGCTTCATCGTGACGCCCGCGATCATGTCGCGGAATTCGATCTTGCCGGCCTTCTCGGTCAGAATCGGCACGTTGTACGGATCCCACTGCACGAAGGTCTCGCCCTTCTTCACCTGGCCGCCGTCCGGCTTCGCGATGACCGAGCCGATGACGACGTTGTAGCGCTCGAGCTCGCGGCCGTCCTCGTCGTGGACGCTGATGGAGCCATTCTTGTTCAGCACAATCCAGTTGCCGTCGAGCGCCTGCACGGCGCGCAGGTCGTTGAACTGCACGATCGCCGTCGTTCTTCGCCTTGATGATCGGCTGCTTGAACGTCTGGCTGCGCGGCGCCACCGATGTGGAACGTGCGCATCGTGAGCTGCGTGCCGGGTTCGCCGATGGACTGCGCGGCGATGATGCCGACCGCTTCGCCGAGCTTCACGAACTGGCCGGTCGCCAGGTTGCGGCCGTAGCACTGCGCGCAGACGCCGCGCTCGCGTTTCGCAGGTGAGCACGGAGCGAATCTTGAGACTCTCGACGCCGATCTTTTCGATGGCTGCGGCGATCGGCTCGTCGATCAGCTGGTTCGCCTTGACGATCTTCTTCTTCGTGACCGGATCGACGATCGTCTCGCAGCTGACGCGGCCGATGATGCGGGTCGCGAGATCGACGACTTCCTCGTCGCCTTCGTAGATCGACTGGACCGATGATGCCGTTGACCGTGCCGCAATCCATCTCGTTGATGATCACGTCCTGCGACACATCCACCAGCTTGCGGGTCAGGTAGCCGGAGTCGGCGGTCTTGAGCGCGGTGTCGGCCAGACCCTTGCGGGCGCCGTGCGTGGAGATGAAGTACTCGAGCACGCGTCAGGCCTTCGCGGAAGTTCGAGGTGATCGGGCGCTCGATGATTTCGCCGGACGGCTTGGCCATCAGGCCGCGCATGCCGGCGAGCTGCTTGACCTGCTGCCGGTTGCCGCGCGCGCCGGAATCCACCATGAGGAAGACGGGGTTCAATTCCTTGCGGCCCTCGTTGTGCTCGAGGGTGCGGAACATGACGTTGGAGATCTCGTCGCCGGCGTGCGTCCAGATGTCGATGATCTTGTTGTAGCGCTCGCCGTCGGTGATGATGCCCTTGCGATACTGCTTCTCGACCTGCTTGATCTGCTTGTAGGCGTTGTCGAGTTCCGGTCTCTTCTCCTTCGGGAATGATCATGTCGGCGATGCCGATCGAGACGCCGGCCTTGGTCGCTTCGCGCGAAGCCGAGTTCCTTGAGCCGGTCGAGCGTCATCGACGGTCTCCTCGCTGGCCGGCGACCTGGTAGCAGCGCCAGATGATGTCGCTGAGCTGCTTCTTGCCCGCGGCCTTGTTGAAGAAGCCGAGCGCCTTCGGCCAGATCTCGTTGAAGATGACGCGGCCCGCGGTCGTTTCGATGACCTGCTCGGTCGCGTCGCCGTAGATCGGTTTCCTTGCCGAGATCCGGATTCTTGAAGCGGATCCGGTCGTGCGTCTTGACCGCGCCGTCCGCCATCGCGAACTCGACTTCGCTGGCGTTCGTCGAAGAGCGGCAGGCGCGATTCGTCGGCCGTTCCGGCAGCGCGCCGCGGATTCTGGGTCAGGTAATAGCAGCCGAGCGCGATGTCCTGCGACGGCGTCGTGATCGGCTTGCCGCTCGACGGCGAGAAGATGTTGTTCGGCGCCAGCATGAGCATGCGCGCTTCCATCTGCGCCTCGACCGAGAGCGGCACGTGCACGGCCATCTGGTCGCCGTCGAAGTCCGCGTTGTAGGCGGTGCAGACGAGCGGATGAATGCGGATGGCCTCGCCTTCGATGAGCATCGGCTCGAACGCCTGGATCGAAAGACGGTGCAGCGTCGGCGCGCGGTTGAGCAGCACCGGGTGGCCCTTGGTGACTTCTTCGAGAATGTCCCAGACTTCCGGCGTCTGGCGCTCGATCATCTTCTTCGCGCTGCGGACGGTGTGGACGTAGCCGAGTTCCTTGAGGCGGCGGATGATGAACGGCTCGAACAGCACGAGCGCCATCTTCTTCGGCAGACCGCACTGGTTGAGCTTCAGTTCCGGACCGATGACGATGACGGAACGGCCCGAGTAATCGACGCGCTTGCCGAGCAGGTTCTGGCGGAAACGTCCGCCCTTGCCCTTGAGCATGTCGCTGAGCGACTTGAGCGGACGATTGCCGGCGCCGGTGACGGCGCGGCCGTGGCGGCCGTTGTCGAAGAGCGCATCGACCGCTTCCTGCAGCATGCGCTTTTCGTTGCGGATGATGACATCCGGCGTCTTGAGCTGGAGCAGGTTCTTGAGCCGGTTGTTGCGGTTGATGACGCGGCGATAGAGATCGTTGAGATCGGAGGTCGCGAAGCGGCCGCCTTCGAGCGGAACGAGCGGACGCAGGTCCGGCGGGATGACCGGCAGCACTTCGAGCACCATCCACTCGGGACGCGCATGCGACGAGGCAAAGCCCTGGCACGAGCTTGAGGCGCTTCGCGAGCTTCTTGCGGATCTGCTTGCTCTTCGTGTTGCCCATCGCCTCTTCGAGCTCTTTGATCGAGCTTGTGCGAGGTCGATCTCGGCAGAGCAGTTCGCTGGACCGCTTCGGCGCCCATCCCGGCGACGAAAGTCGTCGCCGTACTGCTCCTGCGCTTCGCGGTATTCGCATCTCGGTGAGGAGCTGCGTCTTGCGTGAGCGGCGTCTTGCCCGGATCGATGACGATGTAGTCCTCGTAATAGATGACGCGCTCGAGCTGGCGCGCGCGTCATGTCGAGCATCAGGCCGATGCGCGACGGCATGCACTTGTAGAACCAGATGTGCGAGACCGGCACGGCCAGTTCGATGTGGCCCATGCGCTCGCGGCGCACGCGCGCGAGCGTCACTTCGACGCCGCAACGGTCGCAGATGACGCCCTTGTGCTTGATGCGCTTGTACTTGCCGCAGGAGCATTCCCAGTCCCGGGTCGGACCGAAGATGCGCTCGCAGAACAGGCCGCCCTTTTCCGGCTTGAACGTGCGGTAGTTGATCGTCTCCGGATTCTTGACTTCGCCGTTGCTCCAGGAGCGGATCGTGTCCGGGGAGGCGACGGCGATGCGCGACCTGATCGAAACCGACGGCTGCGCTTCTCCGCCGACCAGTTCACGCGATGTAGTGTTCGCTCATAATATGGTTAGCTGGTTGAGTTAGCGTTGCGGCTGAAGTTCAGACGAAGGCCGGCGGCGGTTTCGGCGGCTGATCGGCTGGCTTTGCCAGCCGACTTTCACGTCGAGGCCGAGCGACTGCATTTCCTTGATCAAGCACGTTGAACGATTCCGGCGTGCCGGCTTCGAGCGAGTTGTCGCCCTTGACGATGCTCTCGTAGATGCGCGTGCGGCCCTGCACGTCGTCGGACTTCACGGTGAGCAGTTCCTGCAGCGTGTAGGCCGCGCCGTAGGCTTCGAGCGCCCAGACTTCCATTTCGCCGAAGCGCTGGCCGCCGTATTGCGCCTTGCCGCCGAGCGGCTGCTGGGTGACGAGCGAGTACGGACCGACCGCGCGGGCGTGGATCTTGTCCGCGACCAGGTGGCCGAGCTTCATCATGTAGATGTAGCCGACGACGACCTCCTGATCGAAGGTGTCGCCGGTGCGGCCGTCGTAGAGCCGCGCCTTGCCGTTCTCCTGCACCCAGGTGAAGCCTTCGACCTTCTTCGCGTCCTTCAGGTACTCGCGGATTTTCGTCTCCGGGATGCCGTCGAAGACCGGCGTCGCGACCTTGAAGCCGAGCGCCTTGGCCGCGACGCCGAGGTGCGTTTCGAGCACCTGACCGACGTTCATGCGGCTCGGCACGCCGAGCGGGTTGAGCACGATGTCGACCGGCGTGCCGTCCGCCAGGAACGGCATGTCTTCTTCCGGCACGATGCGTGGCGACGACGCCCTTGTTGCCGTGGCGGCCGGCCATCTTGTCGCCGACGGAGAGCTTGCGCTTGCTGGCGACGAAGACCTTGCACCTGCTTGATGATGCCGGGATCGACGTCGTCGCCGCTTTCGACGCGATCCATCGAGCGCTCGCGCTCGAGTTCGAGCTCGGCGAACTTGTGTTCGAAGCTGCGCGATGATCTCGCGGATCTTGTTGCGGATCGGGCGACGGATCGATCTCGATGTGATCGTAGACGCTCGGCCAGCTTGCGCAGCAGCGTCTTGGTGATCTTGCGGTTGGCCGGGATGATGATTTCGCCGGTCTCGCGCGTTGACCACGTCGAGCGGGATCTTTTCGCCGAGCAGGATGTTGGAGAGCGCCTCGGTCAGCTGCTCGGTGCAGCTCTTCCTTCTTCTTCTTGTTCTCTTCCGTCGATCTCCTTGAGCTGCCGCTTCGTCTCCGTCGGCGTCAGCTTCTCGCGCGCAACTTCGCTGCCGCGACGAAACCTTCACGTCCATGACGATGCCGTAGGTGCCGGACGGGACCGTCAGCGAGGTGTCTTTCACGTCCGCGGCCTTCTCGCCGAAGATGGCGCGCAGGAGGCGCTCTTCCGGGGCGAGTTCGGTTTCGGACTCTTCGGCGTGATCTTGCCGACGAGGATGTCGCCGGGCTTCACTTCCGCGCCGACGCGGATGACGCCGTCGGGGCCGAGGTTGCGCGAGCGCTTCTTCGCCGACGTTCGGAATGTCGCGCGTGATTTCTTCCGGGCCGAGCTTGGTGTCGCGGGCGCCGATCTCGAATTCGTCGATGTGAATCGAGGTGTAGATGTCCTCCTTCACGACCTTCTCCGAGATGATGATGGCGTCCTCGAAGTTGTAGCCGTTCCACGGCATGAACGCGACGAGCACGTTGCGGCCGAGCGCGAGTTCGCCCTGCTCCGTGTTCGGGCCGTCGGCGATGACCTGGCCCTTCTTCACCTGCTGCCCCTTCTTCACGATCGGCTTCTGGTTGATGCAGGTGCCGGCGTTCGAGCGCATGAACTTGCGCAGCTCGTAAACGTGCACGCCCGCTTCGGGATCGTGTCTTGAGCTTCTTGCGGCTCTCCGGCATCTCGCCGTCCTTCGTGACGACGATCTGATCCGCCGGTGACGGAGGCGACCTTGCCGGCTTCCGTCGGCGACGACGACCGCGTGCGAGTCGCGCGCGACCTTGCCTTCCAGGCCGGTGCCGACGAGCGGCGCCTCGGAGACGAGCAGCGGCACGCCCTGGCGCTGCATGTTCGAGCCCATCAGCGCGCGGTTCGCGTCATCGTGCTCGAGGAACGGAATCAGGCCGGCAGCCACGGAGACGAGCTGCTTCGGCGAGACGTCCATGTAGTGGACCTTCGCCGGCTCGACTTCGAGGAAGTCGCCGCGGTAACGGCACGTGACACTTGTCTCGCTGGTGAAATGGCCCTTGTCGTCGATCGGCGCATTCGCCTGGGCGACGAGGAAGTTCTCCTCCCGATCGGCGGTGAGGTAATCGATCTGCGTCGGTGACGCGGCCGTTCTCGACCTTGCGGTAGGGCGTTTCGATGAAGCCGAACTCGTTGATGCGCGCAAAGGTGCTCATCGAGCTGATGAGACCGATGTTCGGACCTTCCGGCGTCTCGATCGGGCAGATGCGGCCGTAGTGCGACGGATGCACGTCGCGGACTTCGAAGCCGGCGCGATCGCGGCTCAGACCGCCCGGCCCGAGGGCCGAGAGACGGCGCTTGTGCGTCAGCTCGGCCAGCGGATTCGTCTGATCCATGAACTGCGAGAGCTGGCGAGCGGCCGAAGAAATCGCGGATGACCGCGCAGAGCGCCTTCGGGTTGATCAGCTTCTGCGGCGTCATGCCGTCGATGTTGACGTCGAACAAGCGTCATGCGCTCCTTGACCAGACGCTCGGTGCGGGCGAGGCCGACGCGGCACTGGTTGGCGAGCAATTCGCCGACCGTGCGCACGCGGCGGCTGCCGAGGTGATCGATGTCATCGAGCGTGCCTTCGCCGCGGCGCAGGCTGATGCAGATACTTGATCGCGGCGATGAAATCCTCGTCGGTCACGATGCGCTCGTCGAGATCGACCTTGATGCCGAGCTTCTGGTTGATCTTGTAGCGACCGACGCGGCCGAGATCGTACTTCTTCGGATCGAAGAAGAGGCGCTTGAGCAGCGCGCGGGCGTTCGGCGACGGTCGGCGGATCGCCGGGGCGCAGCTTGCGGTAGATGTCCTTGAGCGCCTCCTCCTCGTCGTGCGCCGGATCCTTCTTGAGCGCCTTGATGACGGTGTCGTCGTGCGTGATGTCGACGACCTTGACGTCCTTGTGACCGAGCGTCGATGATCTGGCGGACCGTCGCCGCTGGTGAGCGGCTCGAAGGCGCGCGCCACGGTGAGCTTCGCCGTCGAGCACGTCGGCGATGAGCACCTTGGTGGCGAGCTCCTCTTCGTCGAGCTTCTCGCTCAGCTTGAGCTTCTCGATGTTGTAGAAAAGCTTGATGACTGTCCTCGTCGGTCGCCGTAGCCGAGCGCGCGGAGGAACGTGGTCGCGAGGAACTTCCGGCGGCGGTTGCGGCGGTCGAGATAGACGTAGAGCAGATCGTTGGTGTCGAACTGCACTTCGAGCCACGAACCGCGATCCGGAATGATGCGGAAGCTGTAGAGCACCTTGCCATTGAGATGGATGCGTCGACTCGAAAGCAGATGCCGGGCGAGCGATGCAGCTGGCTGAAACGACGACGCGCTCGGCGCCGTTGATGACGAAGGTGCCCTGCGGCGTCATGAGCGGGATTTCGCCCATGTAAACTTTCTCCTCCTTGGTCCCCTTCTCCTCCTTGAGCTGGAAGGTGACGTAGAGCGGCGCGCTGAAGGTCTGGCCTTCGCGCATGCGCCTCGAGCGCGCTCAGCTTCGGCTCGCCGATTTCGTAGCTGGCGAAATCGAGCGTCACCTTTTCGTCGTAGCTCTCGATCGGGAAAACCTCCTTGAAAACGGCCTGCAGGCCGGACATCTTCCGCTTCGAAGCGGGCACATCCTTCTGCAGGAACTCCACGTAGGAATTGAGCTGAACCTCGATCAGGTTCGGCGGCTCAACGCCTTCTTTGATTGTTCCGAAGTGGATACGTTCTGACATAATAACTACACCAATCTCCGAGGTTTTATGAACGACGCCGCCCGAGGGTATGGGGCAGGCGAGCGGAGCGTTACGGCTCCTTTGGCCGCAAGCGAGGGACGCAAAAATGGCAGCAAATCAGCAGCCTGTCAAACGACGGCGACTGTTTTGTTGCCTTGCAGCTGAAATTGTCCGGCGAGCGGGCGCTTAAAAATAAATTGCTGCTTCTTGCGAAAGGATTTCTGACACACCGCAGGCGGGCGCGCAAGAACTTTTGCGCGCACCGCCTCGGCGGAATGGAGAGCTACTTGATTTCGACTTTGGCGCCGGCCGCTTCGACCTTTTTCTTGATCTCTTCGGCTTCGTCCTTGGTCACGCCTTCCTTCAGGGTCTTGGGAGCGCCTTCGACGAGCGCCTTCGCTTCCGCCAGGCCGAGGCCCGGGACCGCGGCGCGCACTTCCTTGATCACGCCGATCTTGTTGGCGCCCATTTCCTTCAGGATGACGTCGAACGTCGTCTTCTCTTCAACCGGAGCCGCTGCCGCCCCACCGCCGCCACCGGCGGGAGCCGCCATGGCCACAGGAGCCGCTGCACTGACGCCCCATTTCGCTTCGAGTTCTTTTACCAATCCAGCAATCTCCAGGACGGTTAGTCCGCTGAGTTGCTCCACTAATGCATTTGTATCTGCCATATTGTTTTTCCTCTATCGCCGCCTCCGAAAGCCTCCGGAAAATTAAACCCGATAGCCATCGGGTCGGACGTTTGTTTGTTGTCTCGCCGCGCGCTCTACGTGCGACGAAATTGGTTACGCAGCCGGTTCCCCGGCTGAAGTTTCTTCGCTTGCCGCTGGCGCGGTTCGGCCGGAGCCGCTTCCGCCGGAGCCTCGGGTGCCGACGCTTCAGGAGCGACCGCCTCCGCAGCGGGAGCCGCCGCTTCTGCCGCTGGAGCTTCGGTCTCCGCCGCTGGCGCACTGGCCTCGGCGCCGCCCTGATCCGCCTTCGCTTTCAGCAAGCGCGCCAAAGCCGACGCCGGCTCGTTCAGCACGCGGACCAGGCTTGTCGCCGGCATGAGCAGTACTCCCAGAAGCTGTGCGAGCAAGGACTTCGCGCGACGGCAATTCGGCCAGCGCCTCGACGTCCGCGGTCGACAAAATCGCTTTGTCGACCACGCCGATCTTCAGCGCCGCAATCTTGAATTCCGCCGCAAAGGTCTTCAGAATCTTCGCCACCGGCGCGACATCTTTGTCGCCCGTGACGACCGCAGTTTGACCGCTCAATTGATCTGACGACGTCCGGCATGCCGCTCGCGGCCATGGCGCGCTTCAGGAAGGTGTTCTTCACCACGTGCACCTCCGCGCCGGCCGGCGTGAGTCGGTTCCGAAGTTCGCCGAACTGGTCGACCTTCATCCGCTGGTAATCGGTCACCAGCAGAAATGGGGAGCGGTTCAGTCTTTCGGAAAGGTCCGAGACGATGGTGGCTTTTTCTGGTCTCATGTGATTGTTCCGAGTTAGAACGCTGAGGTAAGGCGAAGGATCGACCGTAATCCCGGGCGACATCGTCGCGCTCAGGCGTCATGCCTTCGACGAAGCGGCCCTTGGCCGTCGCCGGTCGCGCCTGCACGACCGCTTCGATGACGGCCGTGCCGTTCTCGACGAGCGCGTTCTCCGCAAATGAAAATTTTCCCACCGGCACCGCGACGTTGCCGTTCTTGTCGAGCTTGAACTCCACGCGGCCCGCCTTCACCTCGCGCACCGCCTTCGCGGTGTCGTCGGTCACCGTGCCGGTCTTCGGATTCGGCATCAGTCCGCGAGGTCCGAGCACCTTGCCGAGCTTGCGCACTTCTGCCATCGCCGCCGGGCGTCGCGACCGCGACATCGAAATCCTGGAAGCCTTCCGTGCACTTCTGGATCATGTCCTTGTAGCCGACATATTCGGCGCCGGCTTCCTTCGCCGCCCGCGCCGCATCGCCTTCCGCAAAGACGAGCACGCGAACTTGCTTGCCGCTGCCATGCGGGAGCGGACAGGTGCCGCGCACCATCTGGTCCGATTGCTTCGGATCAACTCCGAGCCGGAACGACATCGTCACCGTCTGGTCGAACTTCGTCGGCGGAAGTTTCTTCAGAGTCGAGACCGCCTCGGGGAGATTGTAGGACTTGTTGCGATCCACCTGCTCGGCGGCCGCGCGATAACGTTTGCTGCGATTATTTTGCATGATGAGATCAGTTCAAACGAGCTCGATGCTCTCCTGAATTGGGTGCCCCTGCGGAGCGGGACGTGGAAAGTAGCGGAACCAATTCCGGTGTCAAAGAGAAATCGGCGCCCGTTGCGGTACCCCCGCCTTTGGTGCCGTTACGCCTTAGTCCGTACAGCAGCGCGTGGAAACGAGCGAGAATCGGCTCCGAAATAACCTTGCAAAAACGTACCGCCAATTGCTAAAACTCTGGCAATTATGAACACCTCCCCCCGAACTCTCATCCCGATCGTCTGCATTGCAGGCGCGGTCTTTGCCACCACACTCATTCGCTGAACCGATCGAATACAGCGAAGTTTCCCTCCTTGTTCGCGCACATGAAAGCGAGCCTTCGATCGTGCAGGAAGTCTCTCGCCGTAAGCTCGTCCGCGCGCTCACCCCCCAACAAGAGAATGCTCTCAAGAAACAGGGAGCCGCCGACTCGCTTATCCAGACCCTGCGCCGTCCCGATCTGACCCTCGCCGCCGCGGACGCGTCTGCTTTCGAAACACGACGCGACCAAGCTCGCAACTCACAAGTCGCAGGCGCACCGCGTGTCGGCCGCAGCGGCCGGGGATGCTGAAGATAACATCCAAGTCTTCGAAGTATCCCCAGGTCACCCAATCAACCTGAGTCAATGGGGCGGCCCGGATTTCGAATTTGCCTTTCATCCCCCCACCCGCCTCGATGAAGGCCGTCCCGACGCCGTGGTGATCGACAACTTCGACAGCTTCACGCACACCGCGACATACCTCGGAGCGGGCCGGCCGGACGACGGTACGACTGTTTTTGATCGGCGTAATTACGTTTCCATCACCGACCACTCCTTCACCCGCGGTCTGCGCATCGACCGCAATCATCCAGTTCGGCTAAAGGGCGTGCCGTATGTGTTATATCCCGTTTACGCCGCTGGTGGCGTTTCGCTCTATTATATCGGCTCTTCAAGCGACTCGGTGAAGCTCGCCGTCAGCAGGACGCCGTTTAGATCGTTGTAACCTCTCGCGGGCCGCTTTACGCTCTCGATGAAGCACGCGTAAAGCGGCGACGCGGCTGCGATTTGAAAAATCGTCGTTACATTCGCCGGTAAAGTTGTTGTCAGTGGAAGCCTGAGGCTCCGTCAGCAAGAATTGTCTCTACGTCGCGTTGCGAAAAATGCAGGTTGATCTTGACGCTGAGACCGGATGAGGTCCAAAAGCGAGACATGAAAAACGCCCCCCTCTCGCCGGCAATCAAATTGCTGGCCACTGTCAGCTCCACTGCGCTGCTGCTCTTTGTGTTTTGCACGACAGCGTTAACGCAAGACCTGGCAAATTCGGTCGGGCGCAAACAGCCGATTGGTACTCACACTCGGATTCAGCTTGTGCCGATTCAGCTTGGACCTCTTACCCCAGAAGCTCAACTGATCCTGGACCCCGGTTTTGAGGCGGGCGATCCATGGCCGTCCTGGACGACTCAGAGCTCAACTAATTTCGATACGCCGTTGTGCGACGTCGGCTTATGCGGAACGGGTAACGGCACGGCTCCGCCATTTGCCGGCAGTAACTGGGCATGGTTCGGCGGGATCGATGCGCCCGAGACTGCAACATTGGGGCAATCGATTACTATCCCAAGCGGGGTAACGGCAACGCTCACTTTTCAGTTACGAATCGGCGAGGTCGCTACGCCGTTCACCGATACCCTGACGGTCAAGATGGATGGGATGACTCTGACAACGTTCACCGAGCCGGCTGTAGCCGAAGCCGCTTATACTTTGCGCACTTTTGACGTGAGCGCATTTGCCAACGGAGCGTCGCACACTCTTCTATTCACCTACGTTGGTCCGACCACCGGCATCTGCAATATGACGGTTGACGACGTGTTTCTTAATACGAGCGGCGGGGCGCCGACAGTCTCGAGCGCGGTCTCGCGAAAGACCCACGGCGGAGTCGGCGCCTTCGATGTCGATCTACCGCTCACCGGCCCAGCGGGAATCGAGTGCCGCGCGGGCGGGGCGACTAACGACTACACAATGGTGGTTACTTTCTCCGCTAACGTCACTGTCGGCGGAAGCCCGCAGGCGCAAGTGACATCGGGCATGGCAACCATCGGAAGCGGCGGAGTGAGCAATGGCGGGGCAGTGACCGTCAGCGGAAGCGCGGTGACTATTCCGCTCACCAACGTGCAAAATGTGCAGACGATCAACGTTCAGTTGAACAACGTGAATGGTTCGACCAACGTGACCGTTCCGATGAGCGTCCTCATCGGCGACACGAACGCCACCGCGGCCGTCAACGCCGGCGACACGAGCCAAACGAAAGGCCGCTCCGGTCAGACGACGGATGCAACCAACTTCCGTTCCGACGTCAATACGGATGGCACCGTCAACGCCGGTGATACCACCCAGGTGAAGGCGCGCTCAGGCACGGCGCTACCCTAATCCCCGCGCGGAGGGAGCGACGTTAGGTCGCTTCCTCCGGTTGCAGGGGACGCTGCAAAAAAAACTCCGAGTAGCAAAGCCGGGCGCTTTTGTCGACGATTTCGCGGTCCATCTGCCACGCGGTGCCGGCGATGATCTTGAAACCGGCTTCGTCGTTGCGCGAGTTCAGGTCTTTGTATTTGGACAGGATTAACAGGATTTTGCTGCGATCTGAAAATTAGATTGATCTTGTCATCTCAACCGTTTGGAGACCCTGTTGGGCCCGGCACGATCTCGCTGCTCCTCCGCGACGGGAACAACGCTATCCACGACTAAAGTCTAGTCGACGATCTCGAGGCCCATCTGCCGCGCGGTGCCGGCGATGATCTTGAAGCCGGCGTCGTCGCTGCGCGAGTTCAAGTCTTTGCCCTTCAGCTTCACGATGTCCATGACCTGTTTCCGCGTGACTTTGCCGACCTTGGTTTTGTTAGGCTCTTTCGAGCCGGCGGCGATGTTCGCCGCTTTTTTCAGGAGAATCGCGGCGGGCGGAGTCTTCGTGATGAAGGTGAACGACTTGTCTTTGAAAACCGTGATCACGACCGGCAGGATGTCGCCAGCCTGCTTCTGAGTGGCGGCATTAAACTCCTTGCAGAATGCCATGATGTTCACGCCCCGCGGCCCGAGCGCGGTGCCCACTGGAGGTGCGGGATTCGCCTGACCTGCAGGGATCTGCAGTTTGATGTGAGCTATGATTTCTTTGGCCATAAAATTCTCTTAGGACAGGATTTTCAGGATTGGGGCGGAAACATCTGAGGATTCAATCCTTTTAATCTTGTAAATCCTGTTTCCCTTATCCGCGCTCGACCTGCCAGTACTCGAGTTCCACCGGAGTCGCGCGACCAAAAATTGTGACGGACACGCGCAGCTTGCCGCGATCCGGATCGATTTCCTCGACGATGCCGTTTTGATTTTGGAAAGGTCCGTCCGCGACCTTGACCGTCTCGCCGACCTCGAAACTGACCTTCGGCTTCACCTTCTCCTCACGCTCACGCATTTGCGCGAGCATGCTGTCGACTTCTGATTGCCGCATCGGGATCGGCTTGTCTTTCGTCCCGGCGAAACCAATGACGCCGGGAGTGTCGCGGATGAAATACCAGGTGCGGCCGACGAGCTGATTGTTCTCGTCGAGCAGGTGCATGTTCGCGATCAGGTAACCGGGGAAAAACTTGCGGGTCGTCTCGCTTTTCTTGCCGCGCTTGATTTCCGAAACGCGTTCGGTGGGAACAAGCACTTCGAAAACGACGTCGCTCATCTCTTCGGTTTTCACGCGCTTGGCAATGTTATCGCGCACCTTGTTCTCCTGGCCCGAGAGGACATGGATGACAAACCACTGATCTTTGGCGGCGAGTGTTTGAGCCATCTCAGTGCAGACGAGTGAAGAAATGGAGGACGTTCACGAGGATGAAATCGAACATGGCCACATAACCGCCCAGGAGCAGCATCGCGATAATCACGACCAGCGTCGAATCAGTCAGCTCTTTGTAGCGCTTGATCCCCTTCTCTTTGGGCTCCCACGGCCAGGAACATTTCTGCAACTCCACCTTCACTTCGTTGAGGAAGGTTTTGGTTTTGGTGATCATGCGGCGCTGTGTTCTAAATCGGTTTCGCGACTCAACAGGTCAGGAGGGACTCGAACCCCCAACCGACGGTTTTGGAGACCGCTACTCTACCAATTGAGCTACTGACCTTTGCAAATTTCGGATTTCGGATCGCGGCTTTCGGAAAGGAAGATACCCTAAACATCTTTCCGCTTTCCGGTTTCCGCAATCCGCAATCGTCTAGTCCAGAATATCGCCCACGCGTCCTGCGCCAACCGTTTTCCCGCCTTCGCGAATAGCGAACCGGATGGTCTTTTCCATCGCGATCGGCGTGATCAGTTCGACTTCAACGGAAACATTGTCGCCCGGCATGACCATTTCGACCCCTTCCGGAAGCTTGACCGTTCCGGTCACATCCGTGGTGCGGAAGTAGAATTGCGGACGGTAGTTGGTGAAGAACGGCGTGTGACGGCCGCCCTCTTCCTTGCTCAGGACATACACTTCCGCTTTGAATTTCTTGTGCGGCTTGATTGAGCCCGGCTTCGCGATCACCTGGCCGCGCTGCACGTCTTCCTTCTTAATGCCGCGGAGCAAGAGACCGACGTTGTCGCCGGCGCGCGCTTCGTCGAGCAGCTTGCGGAACATTTCGATGTCGGTGCAAGTCGTCTTGGCCGTGTCGGTGATGCCCACGATCTCGACTTCTTCCATCTTCTTGAGGATGCCGCGCTCGACACGACCAGTCGCCACTGTGCCGCGACCTTCAATGTTGAACACGTCTTCCACCGGCATGAGGAATGGCTGATCGATCGGACGATCCGGGACCGGAATGTAATCATCGACCGCTTCGATGAGCGCGAGGATCTGTTTCTCCTGTTCGGGGTCGCCGTTGAGCGCCTTGAGCGCGCTGCCTTTAACGATGGGAATCGCGTCGCCCGGGAATTCGTATTGCGTGAGGAGATCGCGCACTTCCATCTCCACGAGATCGAGCAACTCCGGATCATCCACCATGTCGACCTTGTTCAGGAAGACGACCACCGAAGGCACGCCGACCTGACGCGCGAGCAGGATGTGCTCACGCGTTTGCGGCATCGGGCCGTCAGCCGCGGAGACGACCAGGATCGCACCGTCCATCTGCGCCGCGCCCGTGATCATGTTCTTCACATAATCGGCGTGGCCAGGGCAATCGACATGCGCGTAATGGCGCTTGTCGCTCTGGTACTCGACGTGAGCGGTTGAAATCGTGATCCCGCGCTCTTTTTCTTCCGGCGCGGCGTCGATCGAATCGTAGGCGCGAGCGGTGGCAAAGCCCTTCTTCGCGAGCACCGAAGTAATCGCTGCGGTGAGGGTTGTCTTGCCGTGATCGACGTGACCGATTGTGCCGACGTTCACGTGCGGCTTGTTCCGTTCGAATTTGTCCTTTGCCATCTCGATTCTCCTTGTTTTTTAACCGACGAAATTTCGTCTTTCTTTAAGTTGTTACTGCCGATCGCGAGCGCCACCTGGAGCCCACAACCGGGATTGAACCGGTGACCTCGTCCTTACCAAGGACGTGCTCTACCAACTGAGCTATGTGGGCCGCGTTTCAACATCTCGCTGCCTGTCGCCTTCTCGCGGACCGAGCCGAGCGACAAGCCGGTTGCTTGATGTCAGAGAGATAAAAGTCCCAGAGCCGCGTCAAACTTTGCAATTTGAACGACCATGGGACCGTCTTCGTTCCAGCAAAAAGCGTCGCCAAACTAACAGCCCGACTTCGGGTGTCAAAGAAATTTGTCGTCGCTAATTCCCTCGGCGGGGCAATCTAAAACCACGCCAACGCCTGAACCCGCAAACCGAAGTCAGCGCGGAGAAGGTGCGGGCGCGGCATGCGAGGAGGCCCCGGCACTGGGAGCCGGCGGGCGGACCACATTGGCCGGAGGCGAAGCACTACCGGCGGTCGCGGGCTTCCGCGCTTCCACGGATTTCACTCGACTTATCGCATCCGCATCACCCGGCTTCAATTCCAGAACTTTGCGGTAATCCTCCAGCGCCTTCGCGTTCTCTCCGGAGAGGCTGTAGGCATAGCCGCGGCGGCGATAGGCTTCCGCATCTTTCGGCGATTCGGTGATCAGCTTGGTGAAATCCTCGATCGCTTTGTCGTATTGCTTCAGGCTCCGATAAGCAAAACCACGCCGCTCCAACGCCTGCACGTCGCCGGCTTTGTCGGCCAGCACTTTCGAGTAATCTTCGATCGCCTTTTCGAACTCGTTCTTGGAGATATAAGCGAAGGCGCGGTAGCGATAGTTGTCGATCTCCTCGTCATTCATCTCGATCGCCTTATCCAGATCCTCGATCGCGCCGTCGAAGTTCTTCTCCGCGACTCTCAACTTTCCGCGTTCGCTAAATCCGTCCGCCACCTCCGGCTTCATCTCAATGACCTTGCTGAAATCCTTTTCCGCCTCTTTCAGTTGACCCGCGGCCTTGAGCGCTTTGCCGCGATTCAGGTAATGCTTCATGTCTTGCGGATCGGCCTTGATCGCGAGGCTAAATTCCGCCGCCGCCTCGGCGTATTTCTTGTCCTTGGCCAATTCCACACCCTTGCGGGTGTGCTCGAAGGAATCGCCTTGCGCAAACGTTCGCGAAATCCCAAACGCGAGCAGGGCAAGCCCGAAGACGAAACGATGTTTTCGCTGTTTCATAATTGTAAGCGCAAAATCGAAGAGCGGGCGGCCCATTGCAAGTGGCCGTCTCTTCTCGCAACTCCGAGAGCCGTTTCCCTGCGGAAACCGCGCGTCAGTCAGACGAGCGTGTATTAATGAATTTCCCGATGATCACACCGAGCAATGCGAGTGCAACCAGCGCGCCGATGGCGATGAAAATATTGGCTCGCGTCAGCAGAGGCGGTTTCGGCGTGGGCTTGGGAATGGGCGTCGCCGTCGGAGCAGCGGCACGTGGCGGCGGCGGCGGTGCCAGTTTCGCCTGCACGAAACGCAAATGATCCTGCGCCAGAAAATCGTCCGGCCTGATTTTTACCGCCGCCTCCAGATCTGGGAGCGCCTTGTCAAACTGACTTAGCACTACATATGTGTCCGCGCGCCGATTCAGGGCCAACGAACTGGTCGGATTCAGCTCTATCGCCTTGCTGTAGTCCGCCAGTGCCAGGTCGTAGTTCTTTTGCCGGTGGTAAGCGAGGCCGCGCCGCTCGAGCGTTCGGGGATCGTTCGGCTTCAACTCCAGGGCCTTGTTCAAATCCACCAATGCTGCATCGATTTGGTTTTGCTCGCTCAGAGCCGCACCTCGATTCGAATAGCCAGCGTAATCCTTTGGGAGGAGTTCGATCGATTTCGAAAAATCGTTGGCCGCCTCCGCGAATTTCTTCTGGGCAAGGTAAACGCCTCCGCGCTGATTATAGAGGCTCGCGTCCTTCGGGTTCTTTTCAATCGCCAGCGTATACTCTGTGATCGCTTCCGGGAGCGCTCCTTCCTGCGCAAGCTTCGCTGCCTTGTTTGCCTGTTCCGCAGCCCCGCTCGCCGCCTTTTTCCCCTGCGCTTGCGACGTGCCGCTTTGCGCCAGGGACAAGAGGGCGACTGCCAGGAATGTGATCGTTCGCTTCTTTTCCATATGCATTGGGTTTCCTTGGTCCCTTTGTTTTTCGCCGAGGAATCGATTGCAGGCGAGCAAATTTAACGGCTCTATCACGAGCGATTGTGAAAACACAAAATGCTACTCGACCTGGATCGCACTCGCGCCACAGCGTGAACTTCTCGAAAGGCTACGCCGCGATCTTCGGTACCGTCCTCATCTGGTCGACGCCCTCTCTGTTCCTTTTCTACCTCAACCGTTTCTACGATCCGTATGCGCAGAATTTTTACCGTTACTCCATCGCGTGCCTCGCGGTGTTGCCGTTCTTTTTTTTCGGAACGAGAGCCCCGCGCCCGCCCATCAATGCCCGCCTTTTTCTCGCCTGCCTCATCCCGGCGGTGCCGAACGTCATCCATCAGGTCACGCAGGTGGTGGCCTTGTTCTACATTGGGCCGGGTGTTTTCGCGATCTTCATGCGGTCGTCGGTCATTATCACCGCCATTCTCGCGCTCCTTCTCTTTCCGGAAGAGCGCTGGATCATTCGCCAATGGCAGTTCCAGGCTGGCACCATCCTCGGCTTGCTCGGTGCGATCGGCGTCTTGTGGTTTCAACCGGGCTGGGAAACCGGGCGGGTGCGGCTGGGCGGAGTTGCCATCACGTTTACCGCAGCATTTTGCTGGGCTCTTTACAGCGTGCTGGTGAAGCGACCTTCCGCGGAGCTGGGGCCGATCCGCAGCTTCGGCCTGATCAGCTTCATCACTTCCGTGCTGCTCGGCGCGCTCACGCTTCCCTTTGGCGACATCACCACGCCAGCCCATGTCAGCACACAGGTAAATCTCATCCTGATCATCTCCGCCGTGATCTGCATCAGCCTCGCGCACGTCCTCTACTACGTCGCGATCCGAGAACTCGGAGTCGCGCTCTCGCAGACCCTGCAACTCCTCTGCCCGCTCGCCGCCCTCGGTCTGTCCGCCTGGATATTCGGCGAGCGCCTGACCGCACCCCAACTCTGGAGCGCCGCGCTTCTTCTTTTCGGAGCCTTCCTCGCCATGCGCGTGAAACCACAACGCACCGCTGAAGCCGCCGAAGCGCTGTAGCCGCCCTGAGATCCCAATCTGTGTAACCGAAGTTCGCGCTAAACTGTCTGATTCGGTTTAGCGTCTGGTCTCATGAAGCGAGCGGCCCTCATTATCGCTGCAGTCCTAATCATGGCTGTCTTGCTGTTGCTCTGGCGGAGAAACGGGAGCGGCGGAATGAAATATCAAACCGCAGTCGTGACGCGCGGGCCGATCACCGAAGCGGTCACGGCCACGGGAACGTTGAATCCGGTTTTGAATGTGCAGGTTGGCAGCCAGGTTTCCGGCAATATCCAAAAGCTCTTTGTGGATTTTAATTCGCCGGTGAAGGAAGGGGAGGTGATCGCGCAAATCGATCCGGTCGTTTTCCAGGCGAACGTCAACCAGGCGGAGGGCGACCTCGCCAATGCGCGCGCCGCCCTCGAACTCGCGCGAATAAATTCCGTGCGCACCCAGGCCTTGGTCGCCAAACAAAACTCCGCGCAATCGGATTTGGATCAGGCGACGGCAAATCTGCACCAGGCGGAAGCGAACGTTAAGATCAAGGAAGGTGCGCTCGAAAAGGCTCAGGCCGACCTCGATCATTGCACCATCAAGTCGCCCATTGACGGCATGGTCATCTCCCGCAGCGTCGATGTCGGCCAGACCGTCGCCGCCAGCCTGAGCGCGCCGGTCATTTTCACGATCGCCAACGACCTGACGAAGATGCAGATCGACGCGAATGTTGCCGAAGCAGATGTCGGCGGAGTGGAGATCGATCAGGACGTGGAGTTCACCGTGGATGCGTTTCCGTCGCGCACCTTTCAAGGAAAGGTGGTGCAGGTGCGCAACGCTCCCATCACCGTGCAGAATGTGGTCACCTACGACACGGTCATCGGCGTGAGCAATCCCGACTTGAAACTGAAACCGGGGATGACCGCGAACGTCTCCATCGTCGCCGCGCATCGCGACGACGCCTTGAAAATACCGAACGCGGCCCTGCGAGTTCGCCTTCCTGAGCAAACACCGACGCCGGGCGCGAAGAGCAGCCCTTCAGCCGGCGGTCGCGGACGTGGCCCTGGCGGAGCCGGCGGGACAGGCGGCCGCAATCGTCCCGAGCGGCGCGTCGAACGCACCGTCTATGTCTTGCCGGCGAATGGCGGGAAACCCGACGCCTGCGAGCATCAAGACCGGCATCAGCGACGGCGTGGCGACGGAAGTCCTGGAAGGCTTGAAGGAAGGCGACGCGGTCGTTACCAGCGTGCTGGAGACAGGCAGCGCGGCGCCGTCGCCGCCGGCCAACCCATTCGGCGGCGCCGGCGGCCGCCGCTTCTGAGGCGTGGCTGACTCGGGCGAGACTGCTGTCGTTAGGCTGGAGGACGTCGAGAAGACCTACCGCACCGGCGAGGTCGATGTCCAGGCGGTCCGCGGCGTCTCTCTGGAAATCCAGCGCGGCGAATTCGTCGCGTTAATGGGCTCGAGCGGCTCCGGCAAATCGACCCTGATGAACATTCTCGGCTGTCTCGATCGCCCGACCGCCGGGCGCTACCTGCTCGACGGGACCGACGTTTCTTCCTTGAACCGCGATCAATTGGCCGATCTGCGCAATCGAAAACTCGGCTTCGTTTTCCAGAATTTTAACCTGCTTTCGCGCACTTCCGCCCTCGAGAACGTGGAGCTGCCGTTGCTCTACGGCGCGCATAGCCTAACGAATGATGAGCTGCGCGAGCGGGCCGAGCGCGCCCTCGCCGCGGTCGGTTTGCAAGGACGCGCCGATCATCACCCGAGCCAGCTCTCCGGCGGGCAGCAGCAGCGCGTGGCCATTGCCCGCGCGCTGATCAATGATCCCGAGGTCCTCCTGGCCGACGAGCCGACCGGCAACCTCGACAGCCGGACGAGCGTCGAAGTGATGGATATTTTTCAAAAACTGAACGAGAAGGGAATCACGATCATCATGGTCACGCATGAACCGGACATCGCCGCCTATTGCCGCCGCAATGTCGTCATGCGTGATGGCAAAATCTTGAGCGACCGCAGCGTCACGCAGCGATTGGACGCAACCGCTGAGTTGAAGAAACTGGATGCCGCTCCGGAGCAAGCAGTCAGCCCATGAGATCAGCCCGATGAGACTCGCATCCACTTTCAAGATCGCCGGCCGCGCGCTGCGCCGAAACAAGCTCCGGTCCGCGCTGACCGCGCTCGGCATCATCATCGGCGTCGGCGCGGTGATCGCGATGGTCAGCATCGGCAACGGCGCCAAAGCGCAGGTGGAGGCGCAGATCGCCAGCCTGGGCGAAAACGTCATCCTGATCTTTTCCGGCAGCACCACCTCGAGCGGCATCCGCACGGGATGGGGCGGCGCCGGCACTCTGAAAATTGAAGACGCCGAAGCCATCCGGCGCGAAATCCCCGCGGTCACGCGCGTCAGCGAAGAAGTCGTCTCGACGGCGCAAGTCTCGGCCGGAAATCAGAATTGGTTCACCCGCATCTACGGAGAATCAGCCGATTATTTCGAGCTTCGGCAATGGGCGCTGGCCGACGGCGCGCCTTTCACGGATCAGGACATGCGCAGCGCCAACAAAGTCTGCGTCATCGGCCGCACCACCGCGACGCAGATTTTTGGCCACGAAGATGTCATCGGTCAGGTCTTGCGCATCAAAGGCGTGCCCTTCGTTATTACCGGTGTCCTGACTTCGAAAGGGCTCAGTCCGCAAGGCACCGATCAGGACGACATCGTCATCATGCCCTACACCAGCGCGATGAAACGCGTCATGGGCGGCGGCACGACCCTGCGCAACATCAATGTCCAGGTCGCCAGCTCGAAGGAACTCGCCTCCGCCCAACAGCAGATCATCGAGCTCCTGCGGCAGCGGCATAACATCCGCGGCGGCAAAGATGACGACTTCACCGTGCGGACGCAGGAGGAAATTGCCGCGACCGCCACCGCCACCTCGCGGGTCATGACCTGGTTGCTCGGCGCGATCGCGAGCGTCTCGCTCATCGTCGGCGGCATCGGCATCATGAACATCATGCTCGTCAGCGTCACCGAGCGGACGCGCGAAATCGGCATCCGCCTCGCGGTCGGCGCGCATGGCCGCGACATCCTCACCCAATTCCTGATCGAAGCGGTTTCGCTCAGCTCGTTAGGCGGCGTCATCGGCATCGTGCTCGGCCTTGGCTTGTCGCAACTGGTCTCGGTCGTCGCCCACTGGCCCATTCTGATTTCGATCACCTCCATCGTGGGATCGTTTTTCTTCAGCGCGGCCGTCGGGGTCTTCTTTGGTTTCTATCCCGCGCGCGAAGCCTCTCGCCTCGATCCGATCGAAGCGCTGCGTTACGAGTGAGATTCTCTGGGCGTCGGTCGGGCCGCGGCACGAAATCGCAGCGTTCCGATCAGAGTTTCCCAAACTCTTCTTCTGTCAATCGCGCCTGCTTGAGAATGCTGCGGAAGGTACCGGTCGGAACATCGCCGGTATGCATTGCGACGTAGGTCTGTCGTCCATCCGCATGGCGCAAGACAACATGCGAGCCTGATTGACGCTTGACCACGAAACCGGCTCGTTGCAAACGAGCCAGCACCTCACGCGCTTTGTAAGGCACCTTCCGAAATCTCTATCGTCGAGAAGAAGAATTCCGATGGCAGATCAATCGGCTCGCCGGCGGCTTTCTTTTCCGACAACCACAATTTGACCAAATCTTCCGCCGCGGCGCGCGCGCCTTCAATCCCTTCACCATGAGTCGTCAATCCTAGCGCCGGCACATGCGCATAGTAAAACCCGGGCGGTAAGGCCGCCGTCCTGCGCTTTTTCGAACAAGATGCCGTAGGTCATTGGAGTGCTCCTACGATAGAATCGAAACGCATAAGCTCAATCCCTGTGTTCCGGCTCAACGTCCTTGTCGTATTTGTCACTCTGTTGCTTTAGAATCAGCAGCGTATGCCAATGACGAACCCGAACCCGCGACAGATCCGTTGTTCCTGGATTCTCGGCGGTCTGGCTGTTCTTAATTCGTGAACTGAAGCCTGATATCGACCAAGCGGTGCTTGGTCACGCGTCCGGGTATAACGAGGTCTCGCAACAGGAAATTAGACGGCGGCTCGGCGAGGACGCCTGGAAAGCTTCCATCGCTGCGCAAGGGAATTACTCTCGCGTCAGCCTGCTGACGCGTTAAAGGAAGACGGCTAGCCTATCCACCGACAGCCTGATAATGCCCCAGCCCGCGCTTCCACATTAGGCGCGCGGTGGCCCAGGTGGCGATGAGCCAGCCGGCTTGAATGGCCAGCGCTTGGAACATTGCGGCGCCCTTGACCCGCTCCATGAAGATCGTGATCGGGCAAAACAGTTCGTAATAGAACGGCAGCCATTTCATCACCGCCTGGATGCCCGCCGGCATGATGTCGACCGGGAACATTTGGCCGCCGAGGAAATACTCGAAGGAGTAAACGATGAAGACGATGGTCGAGATCTCGAGAATCCAGAAAGCCATCATCGCAATGCTGTAGGTGATGAAGAATTGGATCATCGCCGCCATCAGGAGGGAGATGAAGGCGCAGATCCACGCAAGCGGATCAGAAGGAAAAGTGAGATAGCTGCGGAAGTAGAAAAAGATGAGCGCGATCGGCCCGAGGGTGATGACGGTGTAAACCAGCCTTCCGCTCAGAAAAATGCTGAAGCGATACGCCAGATAGCTGAGCGGTTTGGTGAGAAAGGAATTGATCTGCCCTTCCCGAATGTCGGAGGCGATCTGCCATTCGTCCTCGGTCGGCGTGACCAGATTCGAGACCAGGATCGTGAGCAGATAATAGTAAATCATCGAGCCGTAGTCGTAGCCCTGCATGCCGCCGCCGCGTTCGTGAAAAACCGCGCGCCAAAGGAAGACGGTGCCCGCCAGCGGGATGAGCCCGAAGACCGCGCGCAGGAAATAATTCCAGCGGTAAACGAAGGTGTTTTGCAGGCCGAGATTGAAGACGGCGAGATATTTGGCGGATGAGTCCACAGATTTCGCAGATTTACACAGATTTTCGGAACCGCATTTCAATCTGTGAAATGGCTCCGGTAATCTGTGGAAAAATCTTAGCGTTTCATTGCCAGCTCGGCGGCGAGATTGATCGCGGCAATCATGCTGTCCGGCCGCGCCAGACCTTTGCCGGCAATTTCAAAAGCAGTCCCGTGATCGGGGCTCGTGCGTGGAAAGGGCAAGCCCAAGGGTCACGTTCACGCCCTCGTGAAACGCGTGCAGCTTCAGCGGGATCAGACCCTGATCGTGATACATGCAGAGGACGCCGTCCCAATCGCCCGCGGCCGCGTGATGGAAGATCGTGTCGGGAGAAAACGGGCCCGCGAAAAGCGAGTCGTAGCTGTCTTCAGCTCCGCGACGGCGGGCGCAATGATTTCCATTTCTTCGCGACCAAGCGCGCCGGATTCGCCGGCATGTGGATTGAGGCCCGCGACGGCGATGCGAGGATTTTCGCCGCGACGCGCTCGCAGAAAATCATGCAGCAGCAAACCGACGCGCACGATTTCTTCTTTCGTTAGACACTTCCGGCACGCGTCGCAGGGGAATGTGCGTGGTGACGAGCGCGACGGTGAGCTTTCCGCCGGTCAGAAGCATGGCGAAATTTTCCACGCCACAGCGGCTGGCGAAGAATTCGGTCTGGCCGGGGAATTCGAAGCCGATCTCGTACATGCGCGCCTTGTGGATCGGTCCGGTAACCACGGCCGCGATCGAGCCGGCCAATGCTTGCCGGGCGGACTCTTCGAGCGCCGCGTGACGCCGCCTGTGCGGTTTCCCGGCTGGGTTTTCCTGGAACACAATCCGGATAATCACCAATGACGACGTAATCGAATCCGCGCGAAAGCTGAGCGGAACGGAGCGCAGCTTGAACGATCTCAGGACCGATTCCGGCTGCGTCGCCCAGGGTGATGCCAATGCGTTTCAAAGTACGCAAGCTTCCAGCCTGGCGTCCAAAATTAGCAAGCCGAAGCTTGGCGCTAACTCAGAAAGTTCGGATCGCTGCCTTCTGCCGCAGACCCGCGATCCAATTTTCCTGCAGGCGCTGCGCTTCTTCCTGGTTGAGCCGCTTCTCCACCTCGGCTCGGACCTCCGTGAACGACTTGGTCACGCCGCCCCGCTTCTCATCAATCCGCAGAATGTAATAATTGCCGCCGAGTTCCACGATGCGGCTGACTTTGTTCACTGGAAGATTGAAGGCCACCTTTTCCAGCTCAGGCGCGAGGGTTTTCTTTTCAATCCAGCCCCAATCACCGCCCAGGTCGCGCGTGCTGTCTTCCGAATACATCTGCGCCATGCGGGCGAAATCAGCGCCGCCGGCCAGCTTGCCGAGGATTTCTTCGGCCATCTCTTTTTGCGCCGCGGCGTTTCCTTCACTCGCCTTGCTCGGAATCATGATCATCCGCAGCTTGACCTCTTCCTTGCTCGTGAAGAGATCGCGATGCTTGTTGTAATATTCCTGAATCTTCGCGGGCGAGGCGACGGTGGCGGGCTTGACGTTTTTCCCGCGCATGGCCGCGACAATAATCTTCTCGTATTCGTCTTTCTTGAACTGACTCAGGGAGTAGTTCTGCGCCTGCAAGGTCTTGATGAAGGTGTTCCGATCGCCGCCGAAGTTTTCGCGAATGATATCGTTCATCCGCTGCTCGACGAAGTATTCCGGCAGCTGGAATTTCTCTTCTTTGAAGGCCTGCACGATCAACTGCCGGTCGATCAAATCTTTCAGCGCCAGCGCGCGCACCTGCGCGAGCTGCTTTTGCAACTCTGCTCCGGTATATTGCGAGCGCAGCAATCGCTCACGCGGCCCGATCAGCATACGCACCTGGGAAAGCGTGATGACTTCGCCGTTCACGACCGCCGCGATCCCATCGATGACCTGTGGATCGACCGCGACGGCCGAGCGGCAGAGCGGCGAAAGCTGAAGAACGAAACTAACAAAAATGGCGATAAACAGCGGACGGATCATTGATTCAAATCTTCCTGGTCAATTCGAGCACTTCCGCAAGGCTCCGGTTGATCTCCTCGGTACTAATGCGAGGGAATTTGCCACCGACAAGTATAAAATCTCCGTGCCGAGTCAGCATCAGCTTGCCCTCGCGAACCTCCACGCGGGTGACTCCGGCCTTGGCTGCGGAGAGCCTGATGTCGGTTAGCACAAGCAAATTGTCAACCGCGGTCGGGAATTTTCCGAAGCGATCGCGCCACTCTTTCCGGAGGCGATCCCACTGCTCGCGGGTGCTGATTTGCGCGAGATTGCGATAGGCCTGAATCCGCAGGGTGGTGTCGCCGATATAGCTGGTGGGAATGAAAGCGGGCACGCGGGTTTCCGGCCCGGCCTGCGCGAATTCCGCCTCATTCGTGGCGACGAAATCGAGGCGCACTTCCACCTCGAGCCGCGCCCGGTACTTTTCTCCCTTGAGTTGCGCGACTGCCTGCTTCAGCAGCTGGCAATATAGATCGAACCCGACCGCCACGATGTGTCCGCTTTGCGCCGTCCCGAGGATGCTACCGGCGCCGCGAATCTCCAGGTCGCGCATGGCAATGCGGAAGCCCGCGCCTAACGAGCTGTATTGCTTGATCGCGTTGATCCGGCGGCGCGCGGCGCCCACGGTCATCATCTCGCGCGGAAGCAGGAGATAGGCATAGGCCTTGTGCTCGGCGCGACCGACGCGGCCGCGCAGTTGGTACAAATCGGCGAGACCGAAGCGATCGGCGCGGTCGATGATGATGGTGTTGGCGTTGGGAATATCGAGCCCGCTTTCGATGATCGTGGTGCAGACGAGCACGTCGATTTCGCCCGCGACGAAACGCGCCATGACGGTTTCCAGGGTGTCGGCATCCATCTGTCCGTGACCGAATTCGACTCGCGCCTGCGGACAAAGCTCGACGATCCGATCCCGCATCTTCTCGATCGAGTGCACGCGGTTGTGCAGAAAATAGACCTGGCCCTGCCGTTCCAGTTCGCGGTTGATGGCGTCGCGAATGATCCGTTCATCGTAGCCGCAGACCACCGTTTCCACCGGCAGCCGATTCAAGGGCGGCGTCTCGATGGTGGACATGTCTTTCACTCCGACTAACGAGAGGTAGAGGGTGCGCGGGATCGGCGTGGCCGAAAGGGTGAGCACGTCCACGAGCTTGAACAGCTCCTTGAATTTCTCCTTGTGCAGGACGCCGAAACGCTGCTCTTCGTCGATCACGACCAGGCCCAGATCCTTGAAGATGACGTCGCCGGAAATGAGTCGGTGCGTGCCGATGACAATATCGACGCCGCCTTCGCGCAGCAGTTGCAAGACTTTGCGCTGCTCGGCGTGGGATCGGAAGCGGCTGAGCATTTCGATGCGCACCGGATAGTCGAGCATCCGCTGGCGAAATGTTTCGAAATGCTGCTGCGCGAGCACGGTCGTCGGCGTGAGCAC
The DNA here is from genome assembly GCA_963784865.1 of uncultured Verrucomicrobiae bacterium. Taxonomy (GTDB): domain Bacteria; phylum Verrucomicrobiota; class Verrucomicrobiia; order Chthoniobacterales; family UBA10450; genus JACCTI01. Next base: position 155,752 of record CAWATC010000002.1, read on the forward strand.
CGCGACTTGCTTGCCTTCCATGACGGCTTTGAACGCCGCGCGAATCGCGACCTCGGTTTTGCCGAAACCGACATCACCGCAGATCAGCCGATCCATTGAACGCGCCTGTTCCATGTCCTGCTTCGTCGCGTCGATCGCCTTGAGTTGATCGGCCGTTTCGCGAAACGGGAACGAATGCTCGAACTCGCTTTGCCATTTCGTGTCGGAACCGAAAGCGTGGCCGAGCTGGGTCTCGCGTTCCGCCTGGACCGCCAGCATTTTACCCGCGTAATCGAAGATGGAGGCGGCCGCGTTCTTTTTCGCGCGCGTCCATTTGGCATCGGCGAGCGAGCTGAGCGGCGGTGATTTCTTGCCGACGCCCACATAACGCGAAACCAGGTAGGCTTGCTCGAGCGGAACATAGAGCCTGGCGTCGTCGGCGAATTCGAGGGCGAGCACTTCCTGCATTCCGCCGCCGGCCGCGGGCACTTTCATCAGCTCGAGAAAACGGCCGACGCCATGCTCGAGGTGAACCACGAGATCGCCTTCGTTCAGTTCGCTGAAGTCGATCTGCGCGCGATTGCGCGCGTGCTTTTCCGCGCGCTGGAGGCGCCGGCGTCCGTGCGTCGTGGAGCGGCCAAACAATTCTGCGGCCGACAAAATGACCAGTTGGCCGGCTGGAAAAGTAAAGCCGCGCGCGAGCGTTCCTTCGGCCAGCTCGACGCCATCGAGGGCGCCCTTTGCGCCGGCCATGATTTCGCGGAAGCGCTCGATCTCGCCTTCGGTTTGGAAGTAGATCACGATCCGCGCACCGCCCGTTCGCCACTCTGCGAGCCGCGCGGCGAACTGGCTGCGCTTCGCTTCCGCGATCATGAAATCGCCCACGGCGAACTCACCGACCTCCGCATCCAGAAACGCCGCGTCGTAGTCTTCCGTTTCGCCTTCTTCGATCCAGCCCGCGCTGATCAGAATATTTCGCTTCCGCCGATTGCTCCTCCGGCTCGATCGCCACCTGAAGGTGATCTTTCGCGATGTAGTCGCGCACGATTCCGCCTTGATCTTCGGCCGCGCCGAGCAACACATCGACCGCCTGGAGATTCCGCACGGCGGTTTGGGTATCGAGGTCGAACTCGCGCAGCGATTCGATTTCGTCGCCAAAAAATTCCAGGCGCACCGGGAGTTGCGCCTGCCATGAGAAGAGATCGAAGATACCCCCGCGCACGGCGAACTGTCCGCGGGTCGTGACCTGCGCGACGCGTTCGTAGCCGGCTTCATCGAGCGCTCCAATCAAACGCTCCATGGTTTCGCGGGCGCCGCGTTTCAGACAAAACACGGCCGAGTTCAACGCCGCCGTTTTCGGCGCTGACTGATCCAACGAGGCACGGGTCGCGACAATGAGATGAGGACCTTCTTCGCGTGAAACGCGGCTGAGGAGGGCGAGCCGCTCCGCGGAAATCTCCGGATCCGGGATGATGTTTTCGACCGCGGCGAATTCTGCTTCCGGCAGGAAGAGGGCCTCGGGATTCCAGTTCAGGAGGGTTTCATAGAGCAACTCTTGCGAGCGCACCGTGGGGCAAATGATCCAGAGGGTGCGGCGTATTTCGCGCGCGAGCGCGGCGACGAGAAACGGCTGGGCTGCTTCGGTCACGTGGGAAAAAGCGATCGGCGATTGCCCGGCAGCAAGCGCCCGGAGCTTCGACGCGATGGGCTCGGCGGTGGCGACCCGCGCGAGCAGTTCCGCGCCACTCGATTCTTGCACGCGCAATGGTTCGTCGGATTCGCCTGGAGTTCAATTCCGTCCGTTTGTAGCGGCTTTTACGTCAAAACGCCGACCGCTCGCCCGGCGCTTGATACAAGCGCCTCTACAGATCCCGCCCGATGGCGTTCGCCACTGCCCGGAGCCTCGGGAAGAGTCTGCTCAAGGTTTCGGGAACGAGAGCTTGCTCGCCATCGCTCCTGGCGTCGTCCGGTGAGTTGTGGACCTCGAGCATGATCGCATCCGCCCCAGCCGCGACCGCAGCCAGCGACATCTGCGGGACGAAGGCGCGCAGACCAACGCTGTGGGTCGGATCGACCACCACGGGCAAATGGGTTCTCGCCTTGAGAATGGGGACGGCGCTGAGATCGAGCGTGTAGCGCGTGGCGCTCTCAAAAGTACGAATGCCGCGCTCGCAGAGGAGCACGTTCGGATTGCCCTCACTCAGAATGTACTCGGCACTCATGATCAATTCGTCGAGCGTGGCGCTGAATCCACGCTTGAGCAGAACGGGCAGATGACTGCGGCCGACTTCCTTCAGGAGCGAGAAGTTGTGCATGTTGCGCGCGCCAATCTGGAGACAATCGGCATAGCGTTCGACCACCGGCAGATCGCGGGCATCCATGATTTCCGTGATCACCGGCAACCCTGTTTCATTGCGCGCTTCGGCCAGGAAGCGGAGCCCGTCTTCGCGCAGACCCTGAAAGCTGTAGGGCGAAGTCCGAGGCTTAAAGGCGCCGCCGCGCAAGAGCCGCGCGCCCGCGTCCTTCACGATCCGGGCGATCGACAGGATCTGTTCCCGGCTTTCGACTGAGCACGGTCCGCAAATCAAGGCGACGGCCGCATCACCGCCGATGCTGACTCCGCAAATCTCCACCGTGGAGGCCGCGCCGCGCGCTTCATAAGAAGCCAGCTTGTACGGCCTGACGTTCGGAACGACGGCTTCGACGCCCGGCATTCCGGCGAACGATTTATCGCTGAATAGCTCTTCCGGTCCAATGACGCCGACGATCACGCGTGACTCGTCCCGGGTGATCTGCACCTCGAGGCCAAATTCTTGCACCCGGGCCACGATCTGTTCGATCTGCTCCTCGGTCGCGCTAGGCTGAGCGATGATGATCATGATTCCTTGTAGGAAAACCCGATCATGTGTTTGGCGGAGGGCGAGCGCAAGCAGAGAGCCGTGCGACCTCGCCGGCGCATCCTAATTCGAGATCGTGACCGGCGTGCCGGTCGTGACCGTTTTGAAGAAATTCTCGGCCATGAACTCCGGCATGCGGATGCAACCGTGCGAAGCGGGATAGCCGGGGAGATACCCGGCATGCATTCCCACACCGCCCACGATTCGCATGAAGTATGGCATCGACGCGCCTTTGAATTTGGTGCCCGGCGGCTTGGGGTCCTTCGTCGCGTCAACATTCGCAACGACAACATTGTCGTATGCGTCGACGTAGTCGCCGAACTTGCTGGAAAGGTGATCCTTGTCTTTCTGCGTAATGCTATAGTTGCCCGCGGGCGTGTTCAGACCTTCGCGTCCAGTCGAGAGCTGCGAAATACCGACCAGCTCGCCGCCTTTATAAAAGTAAGCACGCTGCTCGGAGAGTTTGATCTTAACGGAAGGCTTGCCCGAAACCCCGTCGCCATCCCAATACGAAACCGTGTCTGCAGGCGCCGAGGACTCACCCGCACCGTAGACACCCCCCATATACTGCCCTTGGTAATCGTCGTCGCACCCGGCGAGAACGAGGGTGAGTGCGACGCACAACGGCGCTTTCAAGAGGCGAAAATATCGTCGGAGCATGGGCAAATTTTACGGCGTTCCTTTAACTCTCACCCTCGAAAAGTCAACCTCGCGCAGGCGAGTTGGGCCGCTTTTGACGTGGCTGGGCCGTTTGTCTCCGCTCGGCTTGAATTCTGCTTGCTTTCACGGAGTGTTGCGACCGTTCACCACCCTGGCGCCCCGCCTTATGCCGACATACGAATACTCATGCGAAAAGTGTGGGAAGAACTTCGACGCCTTCCAATCGATGCGGGACGAGCCGTTCAAGGAGTGTCCCAAAGAGCACTGCCAGCAGAAGAGATGGGGACACGGAAAAGTAAAGCGGCTCCTCGGCACCGGGGCCGGGCTGATCTTCAAGGGCTCCGGTTTTTACATCACCGACTACCGGAGCAACAACTACAAGGAAGGCGCGAAAAAAGACGCTCCCGCCGCTGCACCCACGACCGGCAGTGGGGAAAAATCAGGCGGCGGTAAAGAAGGCTCGACCCCCGTCGCACCAGCGCCTGCGTCGGCTCCGCCGGCGAAAACGACGGAAAGCAAGCCAAAGACATCCAGCTCCAAATCATGACCCTCATCTGTCCTGAGTGCCGGCGGGAGAACGACCCAAAGCGCATTTACTGCCACGATTGCGGGACGCGACTCGATCGCTCTGTCCTGGCGAAGGAGAAGCCAAAGGAGGAGGATCCCAAAGAGATCCATCGCCGAGTCACCAAGTTGTTTGATCCGCGCGGCGCGATCCTCCGGCGGAGATTTTTTCAAGGCAGCAAACTCCTCATCGGCGCGTTTGTCGTCGCGGGAATCGTTCAGATGCTCCGCCCGCCCGACATGCCAGAACGACCGAAGGCGTCGATGCTCCCGGCGCAAATTAGCCTGGAACTCGAAAACGCGGCGATGGAACCGCGTGCTGCTCCGTTGCAATACTCCGACGAGCAGGTCAACGCTTACCTCGCCTACACTTTCAAGGGTAAACAAGCCGCCCTGAGCAAATACCTCCAATTTGAACGCGCGCTCGTCGCATTCGACGAAGGTTACGGCCGCTTCACGGTCGAGCGCTCGCTCTTTGGTTTTTCTCTTTTCACCACCGCCTCCTACGACGCGAGGATTGAGAATGGCAAGATCGTAACCACGAATCGCGGCGCCCAAATCGGACGGCTGCCGATCCACCCAGCCCTAATGCAATACGGCGGTATTCTCTTCACCGACGTGCGCGCGGCGTTGGAGCGGGAGCGAAAATCGATCGTGAAATTGGGGTCGATCGAGTTCCATCCGCACGTGGTCGCCTTCACTCCGAAGACGCCTCCCCAGACGTAGCGAACGGGCCGCGGCGCGTGCCGTAGACCCGCTCCCCGAAGTCTCTTGCCGGATAGCCTAGCTGAGGCCCATCGAGTCGAGCAATTCGCTGTCGATCCGCCCATCCACGCGCAAGCCGTTCCGCCGTTCGTAGGCCCGAATCGCGTTCCGCGTTTGAGTGCCGATCACCCCATCGATCGACCCGCGATAATAACCGGCGCGCGCGAGTTCCTGTTGGACGTCCGCGACCACGGAGCCTGCGGAGCCCACGGCTCGACCCTCGTAGACGCGCCCATCGTTGTATCCATATCCGTCGTAATAAAACGAGGCGCCGTAATACGGGTAGCCGTATCCCCAGGCATACGGATAGAAGCCCCAGTAGGGATAGCCATAGTAATAGCCGCGGTTGTACCGATACGGGTATCGACGGTGCCACTGCTGGCCGCCGCCGTGGTTGTTCCAATTCCGGCCGGCGTAATGGTTATTCCAGTTGCGCCCGGCGTAATGCGTTGAGCCGACGGAACCGCCACGCATCCCGCCGGCACCACGTGCACCACCGCCGGAATGCCCGCGAGATTGCGCCTGCGCAGTTCCCGCGATCACGATCACCGCAATGGCCACGCAGCTTGAGAGGGCAAATTTCTTCCAGTTCATATGATTGATCCTACTTTAACAGATTACACCCCAACACCCAAAATTTGTTGCGCCCAGATTGTGGGGAAAAAGAAGAACCCGGCCGATTTCGGCCTCGCCGCGGCAGCGATTGAACCGCTAGGCTCGCGCCACTTCCGACAGATGTTCCGCGTTACCTTAGCCATCTCCGCCACCGCCGCCTGGCTGATCGGATTCGCCTGCCCGGCCAAAGCCGAGACGGTCCCGCGCAGCATTAGCACATCGCACCAGTTCATCGTCTACGGACCCGACGCCCGCCTGCGCGCGGCGATCTGCGATCTCGCGGAGCGCACCAAGACAACCGCCTTGCGCTTGCTTCACGAGAAAGACCAGTGGAGAACGCCGATCGTGGTTCACGCGCGGCATCCGCAGGCGCATCTTCCGGAGCTGCCGTCCGCGCATCTAAACTTCAGCCAGACAGGTGCAGGACTGAAACTTCAGCTCGATCTCAGCATCGGCGCGGATGTCAGCGCGCCCGCTGTCGAGCGGGAATTGCTACGGGCGGTCTATCTGGAAATGAGCTACCGGCAGCAGCCGGACATACCCGCAGGCACGGCCTTCGTCGAGCCGCCCGACTGGTTGCTGGACGGAACGCTGGCGCTGGCAAGTGAGCGCGACGCTTCCGGTTTGGCAGAGTGTTTGCGCACCGCAGCGGCGGATGGACGCTTCATTACTCTTGGAGAATTTCTCCAGCAACGGCCAGGCCTCCTGGAATCGCCATCGCGCGCCGTCCATCGTGCCTATGCTGCGGCGCTGATTGCGCTCCTAACCGAGAGGCCCGATGGGCGGCTGCGTCTGGCCCGTTTCGTGGCTGACCTCCCTCGCGCTTCGAATGATCCTTTCGCCGATCTTCAAACCCATTTCCCTGCGCTGGGAGACAACCCGGAGGCGGTGGAAAACAGCTGGCGTCGCGCCGTGCACGCAGTGGTCGCTAAACGAGCCGTTCCGCTTGCTCGATTGCGCCGAGACCGAGCGCCAGCTCGCGCACACGCTGCAGATCTCCGTCCCGGAGCAGAATCATCCGATGACCAGTTATTCGCTCGAGGAGTTTCCGAAATTCGTTCGGCTCCCCGCGTCGCGGGACGCGCTCCGAGGTCTCACGCGCGAGCTGCTGACGTTGTCCGGACGCGCGAATCCGCTCTACGTTCCGGTTATCTTCGAATACGAAAAAATCGTCGCCCTGCTCGCACGTCGCAAGACCAGACGCATCGCACAACGTTTGGCCGTCGCACGGGCGACGCGCGAGCAGATCAACCGGACGATGCAGGGGATCGACGATTACATGAACTGGTTCGAAGCGACGCAAGCGCGCACCGCCAGTGGTGCTTTCCGCGATTATCTGAAGGCCGCGAAGCTCGCGCTCGAACCGACCCCGCGCCGCCACGATCCGATTTCTGTCTATCTCGATGTGCTCGAGGCGCAGTCCGGAAACTAGCGGAGTTCACGAACTGAAACACTCGTGTCGCGACATGTGCGCGCCCGAATCACAACCGGGAGTGCGCGTGGAGCGCGATGCTCTGTCATCGCGAGTTACAAAATCCGCCTGCAGAACTGCGCGACGACGGAGCGTCGCGCTCCAGGACTACGGCAGCGCCGTGCCCGATCGCGAGCGCACCGCGGTGGTGTCGCCGCTGTTCACGACGCCGTCGGTATTCACGTCGGAACGGAAGTTTGTCGCGTCGGTCGCCTGACCGGAACGGTTGCGTGTTTGCAGCGCGTCGCCCGTGTTGACGAACCCGTCGCCATTGGTGTCGCCGACGAGCAGGCCCATGGAGATCGGAATGGAGGCGCTGCTGTTTCCCGTCGAATCGTTCACATTCGTTAGGCCAACTGTGATCACCTGCCCGTCGCTCACGCCGAGTCAGGTTGACGATGTAGTTGTGCGTGTCGGCATCGATCATGTGGCTGCTGACACTTCCTGTTCCGCCGGTCACGCTGGCGTCGGCTACGCTCGTGAGTGGGTTGGCGAAGGAAAAGATCAACTGGTAATCTCCGGCGATGCCACCGCTCCGGCATTCAACGCCGGGGTTTCCGGGGGAGCGGCAAATTGAGATCAAACGCCGTGGCGCCGTGGACCTTCCTAGAGACCACACTCATTAGCGGCGCTCCGGACAGATACGCATTGCGTATCGATTCCAAAGTGTTCTCCGAACCGTTTTGCCTGCCGCTGCTATAATAACCGCGAGCGCGGATGTAGAAGCCCTGTCCCAGTGGGAGACTCAAACCTGTCAGGGTCCAGGTACTACCAATCGCCACTCCAGCGCCCAAGGGGGTATAGCTCGCATTGTCATTTGAGAACTCAAAGGAAGCGCGCGAACACTGCGGGCCCGAGCCTTCGAACGTCCAGGTAATCGTGTCCTGTCTTACCGTTAGATTTCGCACCGAGCCCGTGTCGTTAGTCAATCGGGCTAAGCGAGCAGGCGCGGCTGTCCCCCGATAACGGTCGAAAGCGCCGCCTACTAGAAATCTGCCGTCACGCCTGCAGCCGCGACTGAACAGGACAATGCTGTTCGCGTTCGGGTTGAACGCATCGGCCGAGGCCGGTGGCGGCATCGAGGTCGGGCGATGCTAGCTGCGCGTCTGTCCCCCAATACTGTTCGCGCTGACTAAACTGGCCGCCCACCAGAGATCTTGCCGTCCGCCTGGACGGCGACTGAAACATCACTCCAATCGCGCGCGTTCGGGTTAAAGGAATCGAGCCAGGCCGGCGACGGGATCGAGCCGGGCGATGCGATTGCGCGGCTGCCCGCGGATGCTGTTTGCGCCGTTGAAAAGCGCCGCTCACCAAAATTTTGCCGTCCGCTTGCGTCGCGATTGCATCGACATCACCGCTCGCAATCTGGGTCGAATGAATCGGCCAAACCGGTTACGTGGCATCGAGCCGGGCGATGCAGTTGCGCGTTGCTTGCCCATCGATGCTCGTGAAAGGGCCGCCCGCTAAGACTCTTGCCGTCAGTCTGCACGGCGATCGTAATAGACATAATCATTCGCATTCGGGTCAAACTCATCGGCCAACCCGGTCGCGGGATCGAGCCGCGCGATGCGATTCCGCGTTTGTCCGCCGATGCTGTTCGCTCCATTGAAACCGCCGCCCACAAGGATCTTGCCGTCCGCCTGGACGGCGATTGACACGACGGCTCTGTTCGCGTTCGGGTTGAATGAATCAACCAACCCGTCGTGGCATCGAGCCGCGCGATGCGGTTACGCGCGTGGCCATCCGCCGCCGATGCTGCTGAAACCGCCCCCAACTAAAATCTTACCGTCCGCTTGCAGCGCGATCGCATAGACAATGCCGTCGGGGCCTGGGTTCGGGTTGAAAGCGGTGTCAGGGTGCCGTCCGTGTTTAACCGGGCAATGTTCTTGCGCGTCACGCCGAGGACGGTGCTGAACCAGCCGCCGATAAGAATCTTGCCATCCGGTTGCACGGCGGTGGCCCAGATAACGCTCCCTACGGAAGTGCCGAGATTGAGCGTCTGGTCGAGCCGACCGTCGGCTTCCAGGCGGGCGATGAAATTGCGCGTCTGTCCGCGAACGCTGAAGAACAATCCTCCCGCTAGAATCTTGCCGTCGGACTGCACCGCGATTCGATAGACAATACTGTCCGCATTTGGGTTAAACGAATCAGCCACGCCGGTCGTGGCGTCGAGCCGGGCGATCCGATTGCGCGTTTGTCCGCCGATGGTCGTGAACTCGCCGGCCGCAAAATCTTGCCGTCCGCCTGTGGTACGATTGAAAGGACGGTATCGCTCGCGTTCGGGTCGAACGAATCCGCCAGGCCGGTGGCGGGATCGAGCCGGGCGATGCGGCTGCGCGGCTGTCCGCCGATGCTGGTGAATAAGCCACCCACTAAAATCTTGCCGTCGGCCTGCACCGCGATGGAATAGATCCGCTCACTTGCGTTCGGGTTGAACGAATCTGCCAGGCCGGTGATCGGATCGAGCCGGGCGATACGGTTGCGCGGCTGTCCTCCGAATGCTCGTGAACGGGCCGCCTGCCAAAATCTTGCCGTCCGCCTGCACCGCGATAGACTGGACGGGGAAGTCCTCGCCGCTACCGTTCGCGTTGGGGTCGAATGAATCAGCCAATCCGGTGGCGGCATCAAGCCGGGCGATGTATCTGCGCACCTGTCCGCCGATGCTGCCGAGGGAGCCGCCCACTAAAATCTTGCCGTCCGCCTGCACTGCGATTGAAAGGACACCACGACCGTTCGCGTTCGGGTCGAAGGCGGTGTCGAGCGTGCCGTCCGGGTTTAGCCGGGCAATGCGGTTGCGCGTCACGCCCAGAACGCTAGTAAAAAAAGCCGCCGATAAGAATCTTCCCGTCGGGTTGGACCACGACGACGCGAACGACGCCATTGGCGTTCGGATCGAAACCGTCGAGCGCGGATTGCCCGCGCGCTTGCGTCGATGTGAGAGTCAACAGAAGCATTAGCGTCGCGGTCCTTAGGAATGTCCTAACGGTGAAAAGTTCTTTCACGAGGTGTGACAGGCGAGGACAGGGTGTGCTCACGAAGGTGTGCTTGTCGTCGTGGTTGCACGCTTTCATGCAAGACTTGCGCCAGCCTTCGGGAAAAGGCATCGCAAAATCTTGGCCGCGCTAAGCGCAGCGATATGTCGCCGGACGCGTGCGAATCAACCTGAGGACGTATGAATCTGGACGCCTTCGAGCGATTGGTTCAATACTTAAATCAGATGCATAACTCTCTTCCCAAAACGATTGACTACGTCGAGATGCCTTCCCGGGATCTCGCCGCGACCAAGGCGCTTCTTCTCCACGCTCTTCGGTTGGTCGTTTCAAGACTACGGGCCCGATTACAGCGCCTTCGATGACGGGCGGATGGCCGGAGGCTTCTTCGCGGCGCGGCGGTTGATCCGACCTCGGTTTACCTCGATTCGCTCGAAGCGCAGTTTCGAGACTAGCGGCCGAAAGTTTGACCGTCTCCCCGAGACTGTTACGCTCTGATATGCTTCAGGTGACGCGGCGGCCCATGACGGTGCACGATTATCTTCTCCTGCCCGACGCTGGTCCCCGCTTTCAACTGATCGACGGAGAATTCCATATGGCGCCGGCTCCAAATACCTATCACCAGGTTGTCTCGCGCAATCTCCAGTATTTGCTCATGGATTTCCTGGAAGAGAATCCGATCGGCGAACTCTTCGGCGCCCCCTTCGATGTTTATCTGAGCGACGTCGATGTGTTTCAACCCGATCTGTGCGTCTTCAGCAAGGAGCAGTTGAATTATCTGAACGAGCGCGGCGCCACGAGCGCGCCCTGGCTGGTGGTGGAGATTCTTTCGGCCAGCTCGGTGCGGCTTGACCGCGGTCCGAAACGCGAGGTCTATGCCCGCTGCGGCACGCGCGAACTCTGGCTCATCGACCCGGACAAACGAGAGGTGGCCGTCTATGACCTGCTGCGTGATGCGGAGCGACCGGCACGAATTCTAAAGGAAACCGAGACGCTGGAGACGCCGCTTTTCCCGCGGATGCGCATAGCTCTCGGGCGGGTCTTTAAACACTGAGCGCGCGGAGTTCACCGCGCCTTTGTATCGTATGCATCAGTCACTCCCAAACACGGTCGACTACCTCGAGATGCCTTCCCGCGATCTCGCTGCGACCAAGAGCTTCTTCGCCGCACTCTTCGGCTGGTCGTTTCAAGATTACGGGCCCGATTACATCGCTCCTTTGATGACGGGCGGATGGCCGGAGGTTTCTTCGCGGCAGAGCAGAATCCGGAGCGCCGCGATCCCGCACCGCTGGTGGTGTTCTCGCGCCGGCGCTGGAGCAAATCCTCGCGGAAGTGCAGCGCCTCGGCGGCGAGGTTACGCGCGAGATCTTCGCGTTTCCCGGCGGCCGGCGCTTCCACTTCACGCTCCGGGCACCGGCGAGTTTGCCATCTGGTCGGAGTAATGGACATTTCCAGCATCTCGTCAATCTTCGGCGCGAGGCTGGCTTCAACCGCGTCAACATCTTGCTCGGCTACCCGAGTGTGCGTATCGTAAGTCCGCTGGAATTGATCTATGGCAACGAAGAAGAAGTTTGATGCCGTCGAAATGTCCAGGCGCTTGCGCGTCGAGACCGGACGCTTGCTCGCGTCGATGAAGCCCAAGGAGCAGGTGGCATTTCTCGATCGCCGATTGGTGCGCTCCAAGAAAACTAGTCATCGCTCAAAGGTCGCCGCGTAGCATCCGCTGCAACCGCGGGGCAATTGGGCGAATGGGGAGCTATAGTGACGCGATAGTTGCTCGCATTCGCGTTGCCGCGTATCATAGGCCGCGCTCAAGGAGCGCACATTTTACATGCAGAAAATTGGATTTGCCGAAGCTCTTGATTCCATCGTGGCGAGCGATCCGCGCTACAGCCGCGATGCTTACGTCTTCCTGCGCGACGCGCTCGATTACACCACCAAGCAGCAGAAAAAAATAAAGGGCGCACCGATTCGTCACGTCGCCGGTCCCGAGCTGCTGGAAGGCGTGCGCCAGTATGCCCTGAAGGAATTCGGGCCGTTGGTCGTGACGGTTTTTTCTTATTGGGGCGTCCGCTGCTGCGAAGACATCGGCCACATGGTCTTCAATCTCATCGGCGCCGGAATTTTCGGGAAGACCGAAGAGGATTCGATCGAGGATTTCAAGAGCGTCTACGATTTTCAGGACGCTTTTGTGAAACCGTTCGAGCCGCAAGCGCCGCCGGCGAAGTTGCCGCCAGCGTTGCCCGCGCCGAAGATTTCCTAATTTACCCGAGCGCCCTTCCAGCGCTTATTCCTCTGTCATGCGCGCGACTGAAAATCTCAAACCTGCTCAGCCAGGAAGCTCTGCGGCGATCACCTTCCCGCCCAGCTCCGCGCAGAAGTGGGTCCTGCCCAACGGGCTCACGATCATCGTGCAGGAAGACCGCAGCGCCCCGGTCGCGAGCGTGCAGGCCTGGTGCGGGACGGGGAGCATCGACGAGGACGCGCATCTCGGCGCGGGGCTTTCGCACATCCTTGAGCACATGCTTTTCAAGGGAACAAAGACGCGGCCGGCTAATGCGATCGCGCAGGCGGTGCAGGATGTGGGCGGTTACATCAATGCCTACACTTCCTTCGATCGCACGGTTTACTGGATCGACGTCCCGAAGGCGGGGCGTCGCGACCGCGATTGATGTCCTCGCGGACGCGATGATGAACTCAACGTTGCCCGCCGCGGAGTACGCCAAGGAACAGGAAGTGATCCGGCGCGAGTTCGCGATGGGCTTTGATGATCCCGATCGGATGGCGGGCCAGTTGCTTTTCGCGACCGCCTACCAGCGGCATCCGTATCGCCTGCCGGTGATCGGTTTGCTGGACGTCTTCAACCAGCTCACCCACGAGCAGGTGATGGCCTACTACAAGTCGCGCTATGTGCCTAACAACTTCACCTTCGTCGTCGTCGGAGATGTGAAGGCGGAGGAAGTCCATGCGCAACTCGCCGGTTTCTTCAAGGATTATCCCGCACAATCGCTCAAGCCGGTCTACATCCCGCCGGAGCCAGCCCAGCTCGGCCGGCGCGAAGTGCATGAAGAGTTTGCCACCGAACTGACTCGCCTTTCGCTCGCCTGGCACATCCCGGAGGTGACGCATCCTGACGTCCCGGCGCTCGATTTGCTCTCGACGATTCTGGGCGACGGCCGCAGCTCGCGTCTCTACCGCCGCGTGCGTGAAGAGGCCGGGCTTGCCTATGGCGTTTCCGCTTTTTCCTACACGCCGGGGCATCCGGGAATCCTCGGGATTGATGCGACCATCGAACCGGAAAAACGTGAGCCGGCGCAACGCTTGATCCTGCGAGATCATCGCGGAAATCAAAGCAGCACGGAGTGACTGCGGAGGAACTCGCGAAGGCCAAGAAAGATCTCGCTCAGCCATCATCTCGCGGCCTTGACCACGATGCGCGGGCCAGGCTTCCGATCTCGGCTCGAATTGGTTTCTGACCCGGAACCTCAATTTCACCCGCGATTACCTCGCAGGCGGTGCAGGAAGTCGACGAGGGACATCTTCAGCGGGTCGCGGCACGCTATCTGACCGATGAGAATCTCACGATCATCTCGCTCAACCCGAAAGGCGCGGCCATCGCGCCGGCCGAGGCGAGCCAAGGCGATCGTCGCGCAAGAGATCCAGCGGATCGAACTCTCGAATGGACTGCGCCTTCTGGTGCGCGAAGATCCGCGGCTGCCGCTGATTTCGATCACCGCCGTTTTCCGTGGCGGCCTGCTCGCAGAGACGCCGGCGACGAATGGCATTACGCACCTGATGGCGAAGACGCTGCTGAAGGGAACGAACCACGCGCACGGCCGAGCAAATCGCCGATGCGATCGAAGCGGTCGGCGGCAATCTCGGCAGCGACTCGGGCAACAACAGCTTCAACATCACGCTCGATGTCACCCAGCCCGATCTCCGACTCGCAGGCGAGTTGCTCGCGGACGTTCTCCTGAATGCCACCATGCCCGAGGCCGCGGTCGCGCGGGAAAAAGAAGTTCAGCTCGCCGGCATCAAGGACGAAGAGGAACAGCTCACCTCCGTCGCTCGAAACATCCTGCGCGAAGCACTTTTCGGGCGCCATCCCTACGCCTTGCGCACGAAAGGTTCGGAGCGAGTCGGTCGCGAAGCTCACGCAACAGGACCTGCTCGCATTTCGCGATCGCTATCTCGTGGCGAAGAACGGCGTAATCTCCGTTTTCGGCAACGTCAAGGCGGCGGAAGTACAGCAGCTTTTCGAGCAGACCCTGGCGACGATGAAGCCGGGGGAGCTGGCCTTGCGCGAGGTCGCGCCGAGTGAGCCGATCACCAAGACCATCGAAGTGGAGAGCGTGAAAGAGAAGGCGCAAGGCGTACTCATGGTCGGATACCGCGGGGCGGACATGTTCAGCCGCGACCGTTACGCGCTGGAATTGATCGACGAGGCGAGCAGCGATCTCGGTTCGCGATTTTTCGTCCGCATCCGCGAGCAAATGGGCCTCGCCTATTATGTTGGATCCAGCCAAATGCAGGGACTCGTGCCAGGGATGTTTGCCTTTTACCTAGGCACAGATCCGCAAAAACTCGCGCCGGTGAAAACCTCGCTCCTCGATGAAATCGGCAAACTTGCGCGTGAAGGCCTAACGAATGAAGAGCTGGCCCGCGCGAAAAAGAAACTCATCGGACAACAACAGATTTCGAATCAAAGTAACGACTCCCTCGGCTACACGACCGCGCTCGATGAACTCTACGGCCTCGGCTTCGATTATTACAAAAAGCTCGAGGCAGAGGTGGAAGCGGTCAGCCTCGCAGAAGTCAAGCGAGTCGCGGCCAAGTATTTTCAGGCGCAACCCTGCGTGATCGTTACCGTCCGGCCCACTGATAACCAACAACCCAAAAAGCAGTAGGAACCTATGGCTGAAGTCCAAACCAACAAACTGTCGGGCGAACTTTCGCAGCGTTTCGTCGAATTCGTCATGATGCACGCGCAGAACGCGGCTCTTTTCCTGGGGCAAATCCCGAATCCACAGACGGGTGAAGGCGAGGTAAATCTCGATCTCGCGCGCATGTTCATCGATCAGCTCTCGATGATTCAGGAGAAGACCCGCGGAAACCTGACTACCGAAGAGTCGACCGTTTTGCGGAATACCCTGACGAATTTGCAAATGGCTTTCGTGGAGGTCTCGCAAAGTGGAACTAGTGGCACCGGGGCGAGACCGCAGAAAGCGTCAAGTCCGGCGACCTCGGAGCCGACGGCGACCGCACCGGCGGAAGAGCCCTCTTCAAGTGTAGCGCCAGACGCCCCGGCTCCAGCAACCGAAGGCGAATCGCGCAAGAAATTCACCAAGAGCTACGGATCGTAGAGCCGTCGAGGGCGATGCTCCTGTCATCGTCCCTGGCGCTCCCTGTAGGGCAAGCGAAGGTTACGCCTCGTCGCTAACCGACGCCTACTCCGGAGAGGGACTCGCATCCTCGCCTTTGGAGGTCTCATCCGGCGGCGCCGAGGCGTGCTCCAACTTGCGTCGTCTTTTTTCTTCCTTCTTCCGCTGCTTCTCCAGCTCTTTGCGACGTTTCTCGCCGG
>CAWATC010000003.1:0-114759 GCA_963784865.1 uncultured Verrucomicrobiae bacterium
GGCATCGTCGTCCGATCGGCGAACGGGATGTTCTGCCAGGCCCAAAGGAACCCGCCGTCGGTGAGGGTCGAAACGGTCTTCTCGCCCTTAAAGCGAGGGTCGTCCGGAGCGGTGTTGAAATCGCCGCCGACAATCCAGTGAAGCGAGCCGAGTTTTTCGTAGGCGGCGGCCATCGCTTTCATGTGCGAGACGAGTTGCAGGATCGATTCCTCACGGATGGCCATGTCCTCCACCAATTCGCCGCGATTGCTCTTGAGGTGAACGGCGTAGACCAACAAGAGCTGTTTCGGTGCAATCTGATAGGCGGCGAAGGCAAACCCGCGCGGGGGCGTAATGGCGCGCCCGGGTTTCCACGCCTCCGCCCAGGCGCTCATCGGTTGCAAACGGCTTGTGATTGCCACCTGTTGCGACTCGGTTTGGCCTTCGCGTGGCGGGAAGTTGGAACAGACGTCGACCTTGAATCCCGCCAGCGGCCGGACCGCGAGCTCTGCGCTGGGAAAATCGCGCACTTCTTCCAAGCCAAGGACGTCTGCTTTGAGTTGCACGACATCGCGATGGACTGAGCGAATTTGCTTTGTTTCCTCTCCGCGATACGCGTTCGGGCGGCCACCCGGGAACCATTTGACGTTCCAGAAGGCGACGGTCAGAGATTTGCCTGCGGGACTGGGAGACGCAGTCTGCCCAAGGAGTGTAGCCCCGAAGGTGAGGGAAAAGGCGAGAGCGGAAAAGCGGCGGCGATTCATACGCGGAGTATGCCGGAAAGACGGAGCCAGCGAACTAGATTTGCGTGTGACAGTTGACTTTTCCGGAAAAGCTGGCCTATTGGGCGCCACGATAGACGACTTGATGATAAGCCACGCCGAGGGCTCCGAGAGCAAATAGCTCGGAGGTAGCCCACAATACAGGCGCCGGAACCCGAATCATCAGCAGACGCTACCTGCCCTGACCTAAAAGGGCTTTGCCTTTCATGAAACCAGAAACCATTCCACAAACATCCGCCGTATTGCTTGCGATCGTTGGGTCGCTCGTTCTGCCCTCTGTCACCTTCGGTGCCGGGCCAACCGTTTTCGCGCCCACGACGAGGACATGGGCGGGAGCGCCCGCTCCGGTTCACCAGTTCTCCTGGAAATCCAACATCGTGACCACGGTCTTCTGGATCGGAGAAAAACCGAGCGGCAACAATCCTGTCCCCAACCGCTCGAGCTCCTGGGACAAGAATTGGACGCAAAGTTACGGAGGTTACGACGACCCAAATCCAGCGCGTCGGCGCGATATGATTCCGGTGAGTTTCACGCCGCGTCAGAATCCATTTTATTGCGCACTTCCTTACAACGATAAAGCTCGCGAAGGACACCGGGCGGAGGCGCCGACCGTGGTGCCATGGTTCAAGGAAGCCTACCAAGGGCCTGCGGTATCGACGTGCAAAGGCCGCTGGATCGCGATTCGAAAGGGAGCAAGGACCGCCTACGCACAATGGGAGGATGCAGGCCCGTTCCGCACGGATCATTGGCAATACGTGTTTGGTAACGAGCGTCCGAAACCGAATCTAAACCAGGGAGCGGGTTTGGACGTTTCGCCCGCGATTCGCGACTACCTCGGCCTGGAGGATACCGATGTGACGGATTGGAAATTCGTCGACTTCAAAGATGTTCCCTCCGGACCCTGGGCAAAGTACGGCGATAACAACACCTTCGTGCAAAATCGGACCAGGGGCAGTCTGCCGGTGGCGCAAAGCAAAAGGCCCTCAGCGGAAATCATCCCGCGATAGGTTCGGTCAGAAGAGCTGGGGATGGTCGTCCTCGCTCTGCGCCTTTCCGATCACGGCCTGAATCCTGGCGAGCAATTCGTAGAAGTCGTACGGCTTCTGAATGGTGTCGATCACGCCGGCCTTTAGAATCTCTGAGCGGATGGATGGTTCGAGATAGCCGCTGGCGACAATCGCGCGAACGCCCGGTTTGATCTCTCTCATCCTCATGAAGACTTCGCGACCGCCGAGCTTCGGCAGGCCCAGATCACAAACGACCAGGCCAATGCCATCCCGGTTCTCCGCGAAGATTTCGACCGCCTCCAGGCCATCCTTCGCGGTAAGCACGCGGTAACCTTCGCCTCGTAAGACTTCGACCCCGAGTTCGCGCAACATTTCTTCATCCTCCACGAGGAGGATCGTCTGCGCTTCCCGGGTGAAGATGGGGGCTTGTTTGGAAGCGCCGGCCGCCTGCTCCTCGGCGTGCAGGACCGGCAGGTGAATGCTAAAGGTCGTGCCCATGTTTGGCTCACTCTCCACCTGCACAAAACCGCGGTGATTGTTGACCACGCCATACACGACCGACAGGCCGAGTCCGGTTCCCTTCGCCCGTTCTTTGGTCGTGAAAAAAGGCTCGAAAATATGTGACTTTAACCTCGGGCGTCATGCCCGAACCGGTGTCGTGGACCCGGATGCAAGCGTAGCGCTTGGCATCCGCGCCGGTGAAGTACTGCCTGAGTTCCTCCCCCGCAGTCAGTCTGGTCTGCGACCGTGATCGTTCCGCCGTTCGGCATGGCGTCGCGGGCATTGACGCAAAGGTTCAAGAGAACCTGATGGATCTGGCTGCGATCTGCGGTGACCAGCGGGAAATCCGGCGTCAGGTCCAGCTTGAAGTTGATCATCTTGGGGAAGGTCGCCTGCAGCATCCGTTCCAATTCCCGGACGAGCGCGTTCAGATCGAGCGGTAAGAAATGCGCCTCCGCCTGTCGTGCCGAGGTCAAAAGTTGTTGGACCAGAGCGGCTCCGCGTTCGACCGCGTCCTTGATCACCTTGATCGAAGCCGGGATTTGCCCAGGGCGCTTCTCCAGCTGGGTGGTGTAGCCGAGGATGATGGCGAGGATGTTGTTAAAGTCGTGCGCGATCCCGCCGGCGAGTGTGCCAAGGCCTTCCATCTTTTGCGCCTGCACCAATTGCTGCTCGAGGCGTCGGCGCTTCGTGTCATTGAAGAGGTAACCCTGCAGTTCAAGCAATTTGCCTTCTTCGCCGAAGAGGCCGACGAAGCGAGCCACGACGTAGACCGGATCGCCGGAAGGTTGGCGCATTTCCAGGTCGTAATGCTCCACCGCTCGCTGCTCTTGAAGATGCGTGAGCAACTCCGCCCAGTCGCGCCGGCGGCGCAGGAGCGACACGAAGTTCGTTCCCAGGGCCTGCTCCACGGAGTCCAGGCCGAAGATGCGCACGAACGCGGGATTGCAGGTAAGAATCTCGCCGTCCGGGCGGATGGTTAGATTTCCCGTGAAGGCTTCTCGAAAAACCAGACGAAGGCGTTCTTCGTTCTGGCGCAATTCTTCCTCTGCCTTTTTGCGGGCGCTGATGTCGGTATTAATGAGCAGACGTTCGGAGGCGGGGCTTCCGCGCTTCATCGTCCAGTGGCTCGAGACACGGACGGTGCTGCCGTCTCGCCGAATCTGCTCCAACTCGCCCTCCCAATGTGATTGCGCGCGCAGCGTCTCCTCGATGTCGGGCGTTCCTTCTGGGAAATCCGTCTTGAGAAGCGCATGAATGTTCTGGCCGAGCGCTTCTTCCTTGGTCCAACCATAGATGCGCTCGGAACCACGATTCCAGGAGGTGATTGTGCCCTGCGCGTCGCACAGAATGATGCTGTCATTCGCCAAATCCAGCAGCTCAGCCTGCGCGATGAGATTCTCCTCCGCGCTGTGCAACTCCCGCCGCGTCTGCACAGCGGGTTCGGATCCAATATTTTCAGTGTGCACGGGAATGGATTGTCTCACAGTTTCAAGTCTTCGCGCCAGCTCCTAGGGAGTGGCTGTCGGCGACGGCGTCACGGAGTCAGTCGAACTGGACCGCATCTCGCGCAACCGGTCAGGATTGAAAAAAAGGAAGAACCCGACCAACGCGGCGGCGATGACCGCAAAGAGAAAGAGGAAACTGAGTGCGCGGAGACTGCCGAGATGGGCTTTCTTTTTCTGCCACTCCGCACGCTTTTGTATCAACTCGAGTTCGAGCAGTTGCGCGAGTTTTTCGGGATCAGTTTCTTCATGGTTGTGCTTGCCATCGAGCATCATTTGGAACATGAGCCATTCATCTGAAAGACCAAATAAATTTTGTGACCGACCCGAAAACGAGCCGCCCGCTGGGAGCCTACGCGCTCCCGATGGTCTTTTTCGTCTGCTCGCTGGCACTCGTTATTCCATTGAAGAAGATCGGAGGTCCTTTTTGGCTAACTGCGCCCGAGTACTGGCTCTACCCACTGCAAACGGTTTGCTGCGGCGGACTACTCGTTTGGTTTTGGCGGGAGTACGATTTTCATCCTCTGGCGCAGGTGCCTTTCACGATCGCGATCGCGTTCCTGGTCTTCGTGCTCTGGATCGCACCGCAAAGCTTTCTTGGTTTTCCAGTGCGGATGGATGGGTTCAATCCCGGCCTCATCACCGTTCATCCCGTGGCCTACTGGTTGACCGTCTCCTTCCGCTTTCTCCGCCTCGTGATCATCGTCCCTTTGGTGGAGGAGATTTTCTGGAGGGGTTTCCTCCTCCGCTATTTCATCGACGAAAAGTTTGATCGCGTCCCCCTGGGGACTTTCTCCTGGCTTTCCTTTGCGGTGGTCACGGTCGGCTTCACTTTCGTCCATTCGTCAGCCGATTGGCTGGCCGCCGCGGTGACCGGAGCGCTCTACAACCTCGTCGCCTACCGCACGAAGAGCCTCAGCTCGTGCGTCCTCGCGCATGCGGTGACGAATTTGCTCCTCGGGCTTTGGATCATGAAAACCCAGCAGTGGGGTTTTTGGTGAGCAGGGGAAGGGCTGGATGGCCCGAGGTCGTGGCACCGGACGTGCTGGAAATAGTCCTGCATGCACGCGACGTTCTTACAGAAGGTCATCCTCTGCACGATCGCGGGATTCCTCGCTGCCTGCCTTTGGCAATGGGGCGTCGTTTTCGTCACCGGTGCGGACGACGCTCTAAACGGCGGCTACAACGGCACGCCGCGGCTAAGGCCAAGGCTGCTGCCAAAGTCGCGCCGCGTCGCTAAGCGGGCGAAAGCGATTGCCGCCGTGCGGCGGCGCGCATAACCTGCGTGACCGCATGAAGATCGGCTTCGCGCAGATCAATCCCACCGTCGGCGACTTAGGCGGCAACTGCGAGAAGATCGCTGCCGCCTACGAGCGTCTCGCGGCCGCGGGCGCGGAGTTGGTCCTTACGCCGGAGCTGGCCATTACCGGCTATCCGCCGCAGGATCTCGTCTTCAAGTCGCGCTTCGTTCCGCAAAATCTCGAGGTGCTGGAACGCCTGCATGCGCTCGTGGGCGACGCGGCGTTGCTCGTCGGCTTCGTCGATCCGAACGAAGGCCGCGGGCAACCGTTTCACAACGCCGCCGCCTTGCTGGAACGCGGCCAGCCGATCCGCAAGACCCACAAGTCGCTCCTGCCCACCTACGACGTCTTCGACGAAGATCGCTATTTCGAGCCCGCGCGGGCGACGAAGCCGCTTCTCTTCGCTGGCCGCAAAATCGGCGTCACCATTTGCGAAGACATCTGGACGGAACATTACCTGCCGCGCGCCTACTACGACCTCGAGCCGGTGCGCTCGTTGGTCGAGCAAGGCGCGGAATTGATCGTAAACCTGAGCGCCTCGCCGTTCAGCCTGGGCAAACCGGGCAGTCCGTCGCGAAATGGTGGCGGCGCTCGCGCGCAGCTACGGCCGGCCGATCGTCTACTGCAATTGCGTCGGCGGCAACGACCAACTGGTCTTTGATGGCAACTCGTTCGCGGTCAATCGCGCGGGCGAGTTGATCGCGCAGCTTCCCGGGTTTGCCGAGGCGGAAGCAATCGTCGATACCGGCAGCCACCGGAGTCCTGCATCCGCAGGCGCGCGAGTCCGCGGCCGATCTTTTCGACGCGCTTTCGCTTGGGCTGCGCGATTACCTTCGGAAGTGTAATTTCAAGTCCGCCGTCCTCGGACTGAGCGGCGGGATCGATTCCGCGGTCGTCGCCGCGATTGCGGTGAACGCGCTCGGCGCCGAGAACGTCGTCGGCGTTTCCATGCCGAGTCCGTACTCTTCGCGCGGCAGCATCGACGACGCGCTCGCGCTGGCGCGCAATCTCGGCATCAAATGTCTCCAGATCCCGATCGCCAACGCCTTCGCCTGCCTTCAAGGCGCAGTTCAGCGAAGTCTTCGCCGGCCTGCCGGAGGACACGACGGAAGAAAACATGCAGTCGCGTTTGCGCGGAATGATCCTGATGTCGCTCTCGAACAAGTTCGGCCACCTGCTCCTCACCACTGGCAACAAGAGCGAGCTGGCGGTCGGCTATTGCACGATTTACGGCGACATGGCCGGCGGCCTCGCCGTCATCAGCGATGTGCCGAAGACGATGGTTTATGAGCTCGCGCGCTGGATAAACCGCGAGCGCGAAATCATTCCCGCGTCGACGATCGAAAAGCCGCCGAGTGCCGAACTGAAGCCGGACCAGAACGATCAGGACACGCTGCCGCCTTACGAGATCCTCGATGAAATCCTGCGGCTTTACGTCGAGGAAAACCTGAGCGCGCGCGACATCGTTGCGCATGGCTTCGACGAGAAAACCGTCCGCTGGGTCCAGCGCCGCGTTGATTTGAACGAATACAAACGCGAGCAGGCCGCCCCCGGCATCAAAGTGACGAGCCGCGCCTTCGGCCTCGGCCGCCGGATGCCGATCGCGCAGAAGTACGTGGGCTGAAACAGGCGCCCGTTCAGTCGCGGCGGTACCGCGCGAGTTCGCATTGGAGATCGTCGTAAAGTTCTCCCGACCACTTCGGAAGCGCTTGCGGCAAATCCGGCAACGCGCGCTGGCGGAAATCCACCGGAGCAAGAATGACGGTCACGTTGTTGATTCCAGCCAAAGCCGCGAGGACGAACAAATCTTCCGCCGCCGCATCGCCCATCGCGAGACAGCCTTTCGAGACCGCATTTCCGTGGATCATGATCTCGCTCCCGGGCTCGTTTCTGCCCTCTTCGGCGGCGCGCGCGCAATCAAACTCGTTCGGATAATTGAGCCAAAGGCTGAGGTGATAGAGGCTGTTCGGATTCAACTCGCGTACGCTGTAAATTCCTTCGGGAACTTGCGCGTCGCCCTCTCGCAATTTGGGACCCAGCCTTCCACTCGCCGCCAGCACCGGATACGCGCAGATGAAACGGAAGTCGCCATCTGCGCTTGCGGCATAAACCTCAAGCACGCGCTCGCTTTTGAGGCCGATCAAAGCGACGCGTTCGGGCGGATACGAGACGCCCGCTGCCTCGAAGGACGGCGCCAGACGCTGCCGCACGAGCTTCGCCAAATTCTGCGAGACGATCATCGATGGTTTTCAGATCGGCGTTCATTGGTGCAGCTACGAGCATGAGGAGCGCGATGGCAGACAAGCGCTTCATTTCTCGTCGGCCGGGCGGCGCTCAGTGTGGCGGCTGCTGCAGCTCGGCTAGTTTTTGCTGAGCGCGATTCACATCCGCTTTTCGTCCGCTGCCGAGCGCGAGCAATTTTTGCTGGCGCTGCAGATTCCGCAGAGCGGCCTCCAGCTCAGCGCGACGTCGTTCTTCCGCGGCGCGCTCCGCGGCCGTTTCCGCCTGCGCGATAGCTTGCGCGCTCTCCTCGGAGGGCTTCGCGCCTTCGGCCTGGCGCTTCGCTTCCTGCAGTCGCGCGTCCGCGAGATTCGCTTCCAAACGAATCACTTTGAGCACGCGCTCTTCGGCTTCGACCTTGGCAATGATTCCAGCCTTGTAGAGTCGCTCGCCCGAGGCCGCACTTTTTCTGGCGCGCGCGAGGTCGGATTCCAAACGCGCAAGATCAACATCCGCCGGAGCGGCGTTTGCGCCTTGCGGGGCGACTACGATTGAGCCATCGGGCGCGCGATTACCGATCAACAAAGGCGGCTCGATTTCCAGCGTCTCCTCAGGGTCGACCGTCGGCAGTTCGTCAGCGGCGAAGATGGCGAGAGCCGATCATGACGTTGGCCAGCAAGACGCTCCAGCGCATCATGCCGCATATTACCACAATGTCGGCGCAGTGTTCCAGACGATCGCGGCCCGGCTCAGAGCCAGCCCTTGCGTTTGCAGTAAGAGGTAAGGAAGCACCGCCGACAAAACCATCAGGAAAATCGCGAATGGGTAACCGTAGGTCCATGACAGCTCCGGGAGGACATGAAAATTCATCCCGTAGACGCCCGCAACCAGGGTGGGCGGCAGAAAGACGACGGCAGCAAACGAAAGGATCTTGATGATCGCGTTCTGCTCGTTGTTGATCATCCCGAGGGTCGCATCGAGCAGGAAGCTGACTTTGCTCGAAAGAAATGTTGCGTGATCGCTGAGCGATCCGAGATCGCCCGTGATAGTTTTCCAATGGGCGAGCGCTTCGCGCGTGCCGCCGCTTTCCTTGCGGACCTCGCGGAAGAAGGCGACCAGGCGGGCAAGGCTCACCAGACTCTCGCGCGCCCGCGAAAGCAAGTCGCTCACCGCACCGATGCGGCGCAAAATTTCCACGAAATCAGGCTGCCTCGCCTTGCGGGCCCGAGCACTGCGTTGCTTCGTTGGCTGGGCCTGCCAGTGGCTGTGACCGTGCGGGCCCTCGGCATCGAAGACCTTTAGCGAAATGCGGTCCATGTTCGCCCCGGCGCCTTCCAGAATGTCCGCGATCCGCTCGATGATCGCGTCGATCACGCCGCAGAAAAATTGCTGCCCGGTTTGATAGCGGAGCAGATTCGCTTCGCGGCGCGCGCGGAAAGCATGGAACGATGCGGAATCGGCATAACGAAGCGTGACCAGCTTCTCGGAAGTGAGAATGAAGGTCACGGCGGAGCTTTCCGGATTGCTCGTGTCGGCCTTGGTCAAAACCGTTCCGGTCATGAACAAGTTGCCGTTTTCTTCGTAGAGACGGCTTGAGAGCTCGATCTCCTGCATTTCTTCGCGCGTGGGAATGTTGATGCCGAGGGCCAATTCCAGACAGTTGTTCTTCTTCGGGTGTCGGTTCGTAAAGGTCGATCCACGCCGCGCCGCCCGCCAGCTCCCCGCACAGCTCCGGCGCGGTCAACTGCACACTCGGAGAACCCGGCGCATAAAAGGTGATCATGCGCGGAAAGTGTAGTTGCGGCATCGAAGGTTGCAATAAGCGGTCGTAGCGGAATTTTCAACCATCGTCGTGACGCCGATCGAGCGGCTCGTGAACTGCTCCATATATTAGGCCATGCGCTGCCTCGGATTTGGATTGCTCCTTGTCGCGACAGTGGCGATTGCGTCTGAGCGAATCAATCACGAAGGACGAATTCTCGGTCCGGCGCCAACGGTTACCTCTCCGGTGCTCTTCAATTCGCCCGAAGCGGACGCGATTGTCTCGGCGATGCAGATCATGCCGGTCGATAGCGCGTGGAACGAAGACATCAGCGCACGTCCGTTGCTCTCGAATTCAGCGGAGATGATCGCGCGGATCAAAGGTGATCTCGCGGCGAATCGGCAGACGCTGCGGCCATTCTTTGAGATGAACTATGTGCTCGTGCCGGACAGTCAGCCGCGCCTCGCGATCGATTTCTTCAATTACGCCGATGAGTCCGATCTCGATGGCGGCAGCGGGACGACCGGCACGTACCCGATTTCCGCGAACATGCCGATCGAGACTTGGCCGGTGGGAACGGGCGGGCTAACGCTCGATCAATGGCAACGCGACGTGAACAACACTGGCGGCGATCGCCACGCGATCATCGTGATGCCGGGAACGAATTCGATCTGGGAAACCTGGCTGACACAGACTTGTGGGGACCAATTGGGAGGCGTCGAACGGCGCGAAGTTCAGTCTGAACTCGAACGCGCTGCGGCCAGCCGGTTGGACCTCGGCTGACGCCGCCGGTCTGCCGATGTTTCCGGCTTTGGTGCGATATGACGAATGTGCCCGCGGCGTTGTCGAGCACGCGCTGCGTCTTGTCGTGGCGAAGACGCGGCGCGAATACATTTATCCGGCGAGGCACTATGCCTCATCGATTGCCGCGACCTCGACGCAATACCCAGCGATGGGTCAACGGCTCCGATTGAAATCCACTTTTGTTATTCCGTCGACTTGGGCCAGAGAGGAGAAGGCTGTCCTGACGGCTCTGAAAAAGTATGGCGCGATCGTGGCCGACAATGGCGGTTTTTTCTCGGTGTCGGTTTGTCCTGATGATCGTTTCGCTCCAACCGCGTTCAGCCATCTCTCATCGATCGATATCGACAATTTCGAAGTGATTCAAACAACCCCGGCCACTGGTGGGCCGCGAACACCGGGCGCGCCCAGCGTCGATGCCGGCAGCGATCAAACAGTGGAGTTTCCGGCGCCCGTTGCCGTTACCGGCGTTGTGAACGACCCGAGCGGGACCGCGGCCGTCCAGTGGCGGCAATACTCCGGACCCGGGACGGCCACATTCAGCAACGCCAACCAACGCAGCACCAAGGTGAGCTTCAGCGCGCCGGGCGTCTACACCTTGATGTTCAGCGCGGCGGATGGTCTGCATGCCGTCGCTTATGATGCCGTGATCATTCGCTCGCGGTCGTCGAGTTCTCTCGCACGAAGCGGGGGCGCCGCGGTCACCACCTTCGCAGGCGATGTTTCGCTCCGTGATCTTGGGGCGGGGGACCAGGCGCCGCACTTCTACCGCGGAGCTCTGCTGCCGTAACTCGGCGGAATTACTTCGCTTTCGCGCGGACCACCACGGCCGCGATGTCATCCAGCACGACGACGGCGTCAAAGTACTCCGCGCCGGTCAATTGCGTGAGATGCGCCAGTTTCTCATTCAGCTTTTCCAATTTCCCGCCGAGCTTTTCGCCTGACTTCATCCGCAGCTCGACTGGCTGGCCGAGCTGGCGCTGAAGAACCGTCTGGATGGTGTCGTTAGGCTGGACAACGATCGTGCTCTCGGCCAAACCCGTCGTGGCGAGGACGAAGAAAATGAGGAGCGAAGAGAGAAGCAGGCATTTCGATTTCATCGCCGGGATGTAGCGCAAAGGCGCGAGCGCTTGACTAGCCGAATCCTGCATCCTGCTCGACGACGGAGGCGGCGCTCGCTACTTAACACATCTGATGAATCTGCCTGAGGTAAACGACTTCAAGGCGAAATGGTGGCAGCGAATTCGTCGCTGGGATTGGTCAACCATCGCCTTGGTCCTTGGCGTCAAGGCCCTGCTTTTCACCTTTGCCATCCAGAGCGTGATCACCTTGGGCAGGGACTACGGCGGCTGGAAGGAAATCTGGAATCGCTGGGACGCGGTCCATTATCTCGCCCTGGCAAAGAACGGGTACGTAGCAGAGGGCCCCGAGCGTTTCGCGATCGTCTTCTACCCCCTTTACCCGTGGCTCGTGCGGGCGGCGGGTTTCCTGACCTGCAATTACCTCACGGCGGCTTTCCTCGTTTCCGGTCTCGCTTCGGTGGCGGCCGCCTTGCTCCTGCAGCGACTCACGCGGCTCGATGAATCCCGCGCGGTCGCCCGCAACGCCGTCTGGTTTTTGTTGATCTTTCCGACGAGCTACTTCCTGCACATCGGTTACACCGAGAGTCTGTTTCTCGCCCTCACGCTCGGGTGCGTGCTGGCCGCGCGATTGAATCGGTGGTGGGTCGCCGGCTTGCTCGGCGCGTGCGCTTGCCTGACGCGAGTCAATGGTTTGCTGCTGCTTCCGGTGCTAGCCGTGGAAGCGTTCTCGCAGTTTCGCCTCACGCGACGAATCAACTTGCAGTGGCTCTGGATGGTCGTCGTGCCGTCCGGATTCCTCGCCTATCTCTGGTTGAATTATCACGTCACCGGCAACGCCTTTGCCTTCTCCCCGATCATGGAGGAGCACTGGTACAAGAAACTCACCTCACCGTGGCTCGGGATTCGCGACGTCTATTTGCGTCTTCCCGGCGATGTCACGCAAGGTCAACACGAGCTTTTCTACATCGTGCTCGGATTCGTTTGCATCATTTGGTCGTGGGTGCGTTTGCGGCCGTCGTACGCGGTTTGGATCACGTGCAATTGGTTCCTGATCAACAGCACCGCCTTCGTCGTGAGCGTGCCGCGTTACATGCTTACTCTCTTTCCGGTCTTCATTCTCTTCGCGCAACTCTGCACCGGTCGCCGATTGCCTTACGCTTTGGTGACCGTTTTTTCCCTGCTCTATTTCGGCCTTTACGCGAGCCGCTTTGTCCAGGGACTTTGGGCCTTCTGACTTCCGAGAGACGATTTCTTCTTTGCGAACTCGTCCTTCCGGCTAGGAAGTAAGTGGTGCTTATCTCGATTGTTCTTCCCTGCTACAACGAAGCGAAGCTGTTGCCGGAGACGCAGCGCCGCCTGGTCGCGCTGGCGCAGAAGCTGGGGAAAGAGCGCTTCGAGTTCATCTACGTCGACGATGGCAGCAGCGATGAGACGGCCGTGCGTTTGCACGAGATGAGTCTGGCGGATGAACGCGTCAAGGCCCTGCGTTTATCGCGTAACTTCGGGCATCAGGTCGCAACCACCGCCGGCCTGGAACACGCCTCCGGTGACGCCGTGGTAATCATGGACGCGGACCTGCAGGATCCGCCGGAAGTGATCGTGCAGATGTACGCACGCTGGCTGGAAGGCTATCACGTCGCTTACGGCGAACGGGAGGAGCGCATCGGCGAGACCCGGTTCAAGCTTTGGAGCGCGAAAACCTTTTACCGGCTGGTCAATCGCATGTCGCCCGTGCCGATCCCGAACGACACCGGCGACTTTCGCCTGATGGATCGGGCCGTGGTCGAAGCCCTCCTGCGGATGCCGGAGCGCGATCGTTTCCTCCGCGGAATGGTGAGTTGGGTCGGCTTCCGCCAAGTCGCGGTCCCGTATCGGCGCGAGGCCAGGCTTGCGGGGGAAAGCAAATTCCCATTAGTTAAGATGGTGCGGTTCGCGGCGGACGCGATCCTCTCATTCTCATTCACGCCGCTGCGGATGGCGGTCTGGACCGGCTTCTTCGTTCTCGGGATCGCGCTTCTTGGGATTCTTTATGCGGTCGCCTTGCGCTTCTTTTTCGATCCCTCCCATTGGGTGCGTGGCTGGGCTTCCATTTTCGTCGCGGTCCTTTTCATGGGCGGCGTGCAATTGATCTCGTTAGGCATCATCGGGGAATACGTCGGGCGAATCTACGGCGAAGTGAAACAGCGACCGCTCTACTTCGTCCGCGAGCGTTTCGGCTTCGACGGTGATCCTCCGGGTACAACCAATTCTCGTCGCGTGTCTTGAGTGACGCGATCAAGCCGCCGCCTGAAAGCGCGTGCCAGTCTTAGAAGCCGTCTGCCTTGAGAACCTGTCCGTCGCGAATCAAGGCCGCGTGAGTCTGCGGTCTGCCCGCGGGACCTGCGCCATTTCTCGAGCTGGTGTTGAAAATCACCAGGTAGCCGTAAAGCTTTCGGCCCGCCGCGCCTGGCAGATCCGCTGGTTTAGGTTCGGTTTGCCATTGGATGGTGGTGTTTGCCGGCATCAGGCACTTTGGTTTTCAACCAGGCGGTCACGATTTCCTTGTAGTTCGTGGGATACGCGCCGTAAGGCCCGGTCGCCGGCGCGCTCGGCGGTGGGGTTGCAGTCGGAGCGGCAGGAACGTGCGGGAACCGGCGGCTCGCCTGCGCTCACGGCAGGAGCAGGCGCCGCCGAGGTCGCGCTCTGCTCGTTCCCCGGGGTGAGCGCTTTCTCAAGAAGATCTGCCAAGCGCCAACCTGCTTTGGGTAATTCTTCGCGCACGATGTTCGCCGACCAAGCGCGATAGGAAAGGCGATCGGGCATCGGCTTTTCGCGCGCGGAACCGGTGGCGAGTGAAGTTCCGTCATCCTGCACCTTGGTCGTCATCTCCTGGAAAAAGAGACGGTCGTGAGCCTGACGCGCGATCGGCAGGATTTCATTGGCCCAGGCTTCGGCATAATCCTTCAGGGCAAGGTTGGCGGGCATGCGCCAACCCTTTGGCTCCTGGGTGGCAAAGGTGCGCACCAGATTCTGTTCTGCAGCACTTATCTGCGCTCCTCGCTCGCTCTTTGCCACCTCCTCCAACCCTCCCGGAAACAGTGCCTTCACCGGGTCGCCGTCCCAGAAGCTGTGCAACTTGGGACGCTTGTCCGAATTCCCTCCAGATATGTCGAGTAGGATCGTGTTGCCTCCTTGATCTTCGAGCGCGGGTTTGCCCAGGTCCGGATTTACCGGGCGACCGCCCTGATCGAAATACTGCGCGCCGACATGGAGCGGTTGATGGATGTCGCCGAGATAATGGGCCAGCAAAATGATCGCGACCGCCTTCGTGATCTTGCGCGGATTCTCTTCGGGAATCTCCCCGCGGAGGACCGCGACGCAGTAGGAGATCATGTGCACGATGTCCCATTGGCTTCGCCCCACTTTGCCACTGGCATAATTGGCGGCTTCCACCGGGACATCGGTGTAATGAAACCAATGATGCGAAGGCATCGGTGATTTGGTGTCGTGCGTCGGTTGATTGGCTTTCCAAAATTCGCGGAGCTGCGCGGCGATCCGCGGACGGGACGAGAAGTAGGCGGCGTTCTTGGGATCTTCCACGCCTTTCTTATCCCAGCCTTTGATGGTGTCGGGAACCTGCGCGGCTTCGCGCAAAGTCATGCCGTCGAGAATCACCGCGACCTTCTTGCCGGTGGGGGTGTTAGCCAGACGCGCGTCAGCGATGGCGCCGACAAGGTGGTGACCATCGGGGCCGTAGGCGTGCAGGTAGCGAACCGGCATCGCCAGAATGGCGATGGCCAGGAGTGTTCTCGAACAAAGGGAAAATTTCACGGCGCTGGCCACGATACCTAGGAGCGGGCAAAGGTCGCGCGGAAAAAATTGGTGCAACGCGTTGCTCAAAACTTTGAGTCCAGGTCGCCTGGTAAACGTCCAAGCCTACTTTTGCTCAAACAAGTCGGCGCGCCCGACACGTTCGCCTTTCATGAAAACGACTGAAATCGCGGAAAGTGCATGCACGTCCTGCAGCGGGTTGCCATCGACGACCAGAAGGGTGGCTTCCTTTCCTTTCTCGACGGTGCCGATGCGCGAGTCGGCGCGGAGCAGTCTTGCGGCATTGGCGGTGGCGGCTTGCAGCGCGACATCGATCGGAATTCCGGCCGCGACCCACAGCTCGATTTCGTGCTGCACAGTCGGGCCGTGAAGGACGAGGTAATTGCCCGCGTCCGAGCCGGTGACGAGCATGACGCCGGCGTGCCAGGCTTTGAGGAGATTCTTCCCGCCGATCTCGACCGACATCGGGTAACGCGAAATGCCTTCACGCAAACGAGCGAACTTCTCGCTCGTGGCGGCGCTTTCCGTTCCGGCGAGCAACTCCTTGGTCGTGACCTGCTGGACTAACGAGCGCTTGAGGAGCGAGGTGTCGCCGTGGGAAAAATTGATGAAACCTTCGGCGACGCTCAGGGTTGGATCGAGCGCGATTCCTTTCGCTTTCATCTCCGCGATCGTTTCATCGGGAATTTCGTCGAGGAGGGAACCGTGCTCGACCGAATCCGTCCCGAGCTTGACCGCATCGGCGACGTCCATGGCATTGCCGGTGTGAATGGCGACGGGAAGATTTTTCGCGTGCGCTTCGTTCACGACCGCGCCCAGGATCTCGAGGTTCATGCGATTGAAGGTGTAACCGGGAACGCCGGCTTCGAGGACGCCTTTGATTGCATCGACGCGCTGCGCGGCAAGTTCATCGACCTGGCGTTTGGCTTCGTCGGTGGAATTCGGCGTGCGCACGAATCCGGCGAGGAAAGCTTCACGCAAACCTTCCGGCATGAACTTCGCGTACTCGGTCCCGTGCCCGCCTTCCGTCGTGAAGAGCGGACCGCAGAGGAATAATTCCGTCCCGAGTTTTTCGCCGCTGCCGAATTTCTGCCGCAGCTTCAGCATCGCGTTGACGTCGTCGCCCGCGCTCCGCACCGCGGTCACGCCACTGAATAAGTAGGCCTCCAGCTCGCGCTCGGCCGCCTTGGGATCGAACGCCTTGCTCATGTCCTCGTAGAAGCCGCCGCTTGCGCCGAGGTGCACGTGCATATCGATCAATCCCGGCAGAATGGTCTTGCCGGCGGCTTCGATCGCCTCGGCGTTCAATGACTTCGCGTCCGGCGCGGGACCTTCATAAATCTTTTCGATCTTTCCCCGGCGCACGAGGACGGAGCCGGACTCGATGACCTTGCCGTTGCCGACAAAGATGCGGCCGTTCTGGATGAGCCAGGATTGGCCGCGGCGCAGATCGCGCGCGAGGATTTTTGCCTTGGTCAATTCCTGCCGGCTCCAGGCTTGATAGGCGCCGAGGAAGAAGAAGGGGAGAAGCACGACGAGGACCCAGAGTTTGGCCGACGGGCGCAGCTTCTCTTCTTTTTCCCAGCGGAAAAGTTTCGTCGCGATAAACAGCGCAACGAGCAACGTAAGGAGGAGCGCGAGCACCGATTTGTAATTTTGCAGGATCGATTCGCCGCGTTGCAGAATCCCCGCCATCCCGGTGACGAGATAACTTGCGGGAACGAATTGCGTGACGAGCTGGAGCCAGTTCGGCATGAAGGCGAGCGGAAAAGTCGCGCCGCTGAGCAGGAGCATCGGCATGTAAACGATCTGGATGAGGACGTTCGCCTCCTGCGAACCATTGACGACCGCGGCAATGATCAACCCGAAGGAACGAAAAGCCGCCGCGCCTACGCAGACGAAAAGGAAAAGCGAAATCAGATTAGGCGGGATCGGCATTCCGTAGAGGTTGTGCGCGAGGAAAAGCATGAGCGCGACCGTGGGCAGATAAAGGATCACGCCCATCGTGATCGAGGCGAGGAGAAGCGGGACGGGTGTGATCGGCGTCACCTTGTAGCGCCGCAAAATATTCTCCTCGCGCTCCTGCACCGCGCGCATGCCGGCGCCGAAAAATCCGCTGCCGAGAATGCCGATGGTCGTCACCATCGTGACCACGAGCACGCTCGTCCCCGCCTGCTTCGCTCCGAAGGCGTAGCTGAAGATGAAGAAAAACATCATCGGGAACAGGTAATTGAAGAAGAGGACGGCGCGGTTCCGGCGCGCGAGCTTCAGGTCGATCTTGAGGAAGGCGAGAAAGGCTTTCATTTCAGTCGCGCAATTTCTTGCCGGTCAGTTCGATGAAGACATCTTCGAGGGTCGGCCGGGAAAGATGCACGTCGTCGAGTTCAAAGCCGCTCGTATCGACCCACTTCACCATTTCCACGAGCGTCTGCGCGGGCCGCTTGGAATAAACGGTGATGCTACGACGATCGTCACTCACGACGCTGCGAATTGATTCCGTCCATTGCGGCAGCGCAGTTTCCTTGAGTGGCTGCGTCAGCCGGATTTCGATCGCGGATTGATTGGCGCTTTTCTCCTGCAACTCGCGCGGCGTTCCAATGGCAATGATCTGGCCGGCATCGATAATCGCGACGCGATCGCACAAGCGCTCGGCTTCTTCGATGTAGTGCGTCGTCATGAGAATGGTGCGCTTTTCCGCGCGCAATTCCTCGATCAAATCGCGAATCTCGAGACGCACCTGCGGATCGAGCCCGGTGGTGGGTTCGTCGAGGAAAAGCATTTGCGGGTCGTTGATCAATGCGAGCGCGAGGGCGAGCCGCTGTTTTTGTCCGCCGGATAGTGTCGCGTAGCCGGCGTCCTTTTTTTCCTCAAGCTGCAGGCGCTTCAGCAACGCGGTCGCGTCTGCCTTGCGCGAGTAAAGTGAGCCGAAGAAATCGAGCGCCTCGCGCACTGTGATCTTGTCGGGAAGATTTGTCGCCTGCAGGCAAACACCGATTCGGTCTTTCAGTTTTCGCTTCTGCCGGTCGGGATCGAAGTCGAGCACCTTCACTTCTCCTCCGCTGCGCGGACGCAGACCTTCGAGGATTTCCACCGTGGAGGTCTTGCCCGCGCCATTCGGTCCGAGCAATCCGAAGACCTCGCCAGGATGCACTTCGAAGTCGATACCCTTGATCGCCTCGAACGCGCCGTAGGACTTGGTCAGTCCCGCGCACGTGGATTGCGAATTCGTCGTTCATTCCTTGATCGGAGTCGAGCCGTCTGCGGCTAACGAGTAGTAGCGGCAAAGCGAGCAGGGTCAAGACGGTGACGACCGCGCACAGCTGGGCGAAAAGTTCGCCGTGTCGCACGTAGAAGGTGAGCGTGCCCTCGGTCGGGACGGAAACGTCGCCGCTCAGGACTCCTTCGGTGAATTGGCTGCCGTTCTCATCCAGCAGAATCTGCGTGATCCGCCCGAACTCGTTGACGAAACAGGTCACCCCGGTGTTCGCCGTCCGGACCATCGGGCGACGGGTTTCCACACAGCGAAAGATGGCGTTGGCCAGATGCTGCTGCGATCCGGCGGAGCGGAGGAACCAGCCGTCGTTCGTGATGTTGACGAGCAAATTGGCACCCCGAAGAACGAACTGCCGCGTTAGTTCGCCGATGGTATCCTCGAAGCAGATGAGCGGTGCGACCCGGACATCTGGTCTCGTTAGGGAGAAGACCGTGTAATCGTGCCCGAAGCCAAAATCCGCCGGCACCTGGTTTCCGACAATCTGGCTGATGCCCGGAATCACGTGCCGCCCAGGCACGTATTCGCCGAAGGGGACGAGATGCAGTTTGCGATAGAGCTGCACCCGCTCGCCCGAATCGGAGACGAGCATGGCCGAGTTATACGCGTCTCTCTCGTCCTCATCGATCACCCCGAGCAGCAGGTCGATCTTGGCGGTCGAAGCAAACTCCATGACAAAGCGATGGCTTTCTTCCCCGGGCAGGACGGGGCCAGGCATGGAGCTTTCCGGCCAGATGAGCAGATCCGGCCGCGAGCGCAGAGCGAGTTCGCTCAGCCGGGTGAACTTATCGAAGATTTCCCGAGCGAATTCCGGGTTGAACTTTTCTTCTCGCGGGACGTTCGCTTGCACCGCCGAAACCCGGAAAGGCGTGGAAGCCTGGCGTTCCTGAACGGCGCGAATGCCGAAGCCCATCACGCCGATGATTGCCGCCATCGTGAGGGTAAAATCGTAGTGCGGTCGCATCCGTTTGATCCTGTTTTCGATGACAAAGCGGCAGACCGTGACGACCAGAATCACATTGGTGAAAGCGACCAGGAACGACAGGCCCGGCACGCCGGTTAACTCGACGATCTGAATCATGGCCCACTGCCCGTGCAACGCGCTGCCGAGCGTATTCCAGCCCCAGCCGGAGAACAGGAGACTGCGCACCGTTTCGCCCGTGACCCAGGCCGCCGCGAGGAGAAAGGCCAGGCGCAGATTGTGCAGCGAACTGAGCCAGGGAGAGTTGCTCTGCGGTATGACGGGCGAAGGAGATTGAGAGAACGGCAGACTCGTTAGGCCTTCCGCGGCGCGTTTCTCCGCGAGCCGCTGCGTGACCGCTTCCAAACCAGTGAGCGGTTTGGGCTTTCGCGGTCGCGGCCGCAGGACCCCGGCCAGCCAGCTCCAGGCCGCGAAGTACAATCCCATGTAGAGTCCGACCAGGATAAGCCCGGGGACGGTGACAGTTCTCAGCCAGGAAAAAACTCCCCAGAAAAAAATCAGACCTGCGACGTAGCCTAACGAAAGATCACGCAACCAGCGGCGCCTCGCCTCCGCGCCGGAGAACCACACCGCGGCGAGCAGGGGCGTGAGTGCAATCCAGCAAAGCCATGCCTGATCGAAGGGGGCAAAACAGAGCCGGTAGAAGAGTCCCGTGGAAATCGCCGCCAGCCACGGCCAAAGCCGCAGCACCCTCGCCATCGGATTCACGCGGAGATCAACTGCGGCGTTTTCGTCGGCCGCGTTCTGCCCGTTCGCGTCGTCCCCCGGGATTGACTGCCTCCTTTAGTTCGCGCGAGTAGGAGGGATTGACCCGGAAGAATGCGTTACTGACCTCTTCGATCCTGCGGATGTTTGCCTTCGTGGAGAGGACGTATTCCTGTGAAAGCAAGGTATCCAGGGTGTCGAGGAACTCGGCGGGCTCCATTTCCAGGGAGCGTTCGAGGAGGATCTTGCCGTACATTTGCATGCCGCTAAAACCGAGAGTCTTCAGAATGCTGATCTCGCCGCCGTTTAGGTTGATCTCGTGAGCCATTGGTGAATTCTTCGCCGTGATTTTGGGTGCTGTCGAGCCGCTTCAGGCGTTATCGAGGCGTTTTGTGGGAAACGTCTGGATGCTTGAACACGCACCCCTAGAGGGCCAGTCGCGCGGAGGAGTCAGCTTGCAGCCACTGCCAAAGACGCTCCAGGCGCGCGCCGACTTCTGCCTTGGCTTTTTCCAACTCGGCCTCGGTCAATTTGTCGCTGCATCGGCCGTCGTTGGGCGAAAAGGTAATACTTGATCTTCGGCTCCGTGCCCGAGCCGCGCACGGCGATCCGCGTTCGATCCTCCAGTTCGAAGATCAACATTTTTTCCTTCGGGATAACGTCGCCTTCCACGTCGCGAAACGTTTCCCGCTCGAAGTTCTTCACCGCCACCACCTTTGACCCAAGCATCTCCGCAGGCGGCGCGGCGACGTACGATTCGAGGAGCCGTTTGATCTTCTCCGCACCTTCGGCTCCTTCGAAAGTGAGCGCGCCATTTCTCTCCTCGAAATACCCGAAGGTCGCGAAGACTTCGTCGAGGAGAGCATCGATTGTTTGACCGCGCGATTTCGCGTAAGCCGCCACTTCGCAGAACATGATCGCGGCGGCGTTGGCATCTTTGTCGCGCACGAAGTCGTGGCCGCTGTAGCCGTAGCTCTCTTCTCCACCGAAGACATAATAGGATGAGTGAGCCAGGCGCGCCCGGCGCGTTTCGTCCTCGGGCAAATCGCGGTAGTGGGCGCGGATGTCCGCCGGCAGTGCGCGTTCATACTTGCCGAGCTTCGCGCCGATGTATTTGAAGCCGGTCAAAGTTTCGACACAGCGCAGGCCGTAATGCTCCGCGATTACCTTCTGCAGATCCGTGGTCACGAACGTCTTGATGATCACCCCGCGCGCCGCGTTCCCGGTGTTCAAGATGCCCTGATCGAAGAGGGTCTTCGTCCGGTAGTAGGCGAGGAGCGATCCGATCTGATTGCCGGTGAGCAATTTCATCTCTCCGCGGGCGTTGCGGACCGCCACTCCCATCCGATCGCAATCGGGATCGGTCGCGATCACGACATCCGCGCTTTGCTTCGTGGCCAGCTCGACTCCGAGCTTCAACGCCTCCGCGTTCTCGGGATTCGGTGAAGTGACGGTGGGAAAGCGCCCATCGAAGTCGTCCTGCTCCGCGACGACCTCAAAGTTGAAACCGAGTCGCCGCAGCATCGGCTTGATAATCACACCACCGGTTCCGTGGATCGGGGTAAACACGATCCGCAGATCGCGCGCTGAGCGCACCAATGCGCGATCGAGCACCAGCGTTTCCAGGCGCTGCATGTAGGCCTCGTCAACTTCGTCGCCGAGCGTTGATGACCTCGCCGGGCGTTGCTGATTTCTCGTAGCTCTCGCTCTCGATCGCGTTCACCTTCGCGATGATTCCGCTGGCGTGCGGTTCCACCACTTGCGCGCCGTCGTCGAAGTAAACCTTGTAGCCGTTGTCGTGCGGCGGGTTGTGGCTGGCGGTGATGACGATGCCCGCGCTGGCGCGCAAATGCCGGACAGCGAAGGACAACTCCGGCGTCGAGCGCGGGCCATCGAAGACGCAGGCATCCGCGCCATTCTCCGCCGCGATCCTCGCGGTGAAGGCGGAGAACTCCGGCGAAAAAAAACGCGTGTCGTGCGCGATCACGATCTTCGGCTTGCCCGGCCAATTTCTCCGCGGCAAACCAATCGTGCAGATACGCCACCAGCCCGCGGGTGGCGCGGCCGATGTTGTAATAGTTCATCGCGTTGGTGCCGACGCAGGGAAACTCCGGCCGGCCGCGCGCGTCCGGCGTACCGCGTTCCGCCGCCGTCAGCACCCGGCCGATGGTCCGCCCGCGCAATCCGCCGGTGCCGAAAGCGAGCGTTTTGTAAAAGCGATCGTTCAATTCGCTCCACGCGCCGGTTTCCATCAGTTCTGTCACCACCTGCGCGTAAAGTTCCGAGCTCGCGCCTGCGAGGAGCAATGCGATATTGCGCGCCGCCGACTCCATGAGCCGGCCATCCGCCACCGCGCGGGCCATCAATTCGCTCTGCTGGGACATGGGGGCAATGATTCGGCAGGCGTTGGGCTTTGCAAGCAGGTTTGTCAGTGACGCGAACTGCTGGCCTAACGACCGCCCTGCACGCTCAGTTCCCAGCGATAACCATCGAGATCGTGGAACCAGAGGCCCATATGCGGTGAACCCGGAGACTCGGGACCGATCTCGTCGCCGGGATCTTCGATTTCGACTTTCTGCCTTTTGAGGTGCGCGAGGGCTTTGCGCAACGCGGCCATATTGGGCAGATGAAAGGACATGTGATCGATCGTTTTCGGTGACGGCTTCCCTTTGAAGAGCGCGATCGTGACGTTGTCATTCCCGACCGCGACGCCATCCTCAAAGGTGAACTGCTTCGCGAATCCGAGCGCGCGCTCGAACCAGCGGGCGCTTTTTCTCGGATCGCGCACGGCTAATCCGAAATGACCGACGACGCCGACTTTGAAGGGAATTTTCATGACCTTATTTCGCGCCGTTAAAGCTCAATGGTCTCCCCAATTTGCGGAAGGAGCAGTTCCTTGCCGGCGTCGCGCGCGGCGCTTAGGGCCGCTGCGTGATCAAGCTTGATCGGCGGAAAGGTGTCGTAATGCACCCCGACGAACTTGGTTACTCCAACAAGATCGGCCGCGCGTAAGGCGTCGGCGATTCCCATGGTGAAGAAATCGCCGATCGGCAGGACGGCGAAGCGCAGCTTTGTTTGTTCGCCGATGAGCTTCATGTCCGACGTGAGCGCGGTGTCGCCGGAGTAGTAGAAATTGCCGTCGCTCGATTCAATAATGAAGCCGCAGGGATTTCCGCCGTAGCTGCCGTCCGGCATCGAGCTGCTGTGAATGGCGGCGGTCAGTTTCACGCGACCGAAGTCAGTCGCGGCGGCTCCGCCGTGGTTCATCGCCTGGACGTTCTTCAGGCCCTTCTTCGATTCGAACCAATCGCCGACTTCGAACGGCGCGATCACTTTCGCACCCGTCCGCTGCGCGATCTCAATCACGTCAGCGACGTGATCGCCGTGGCCGTGCGAAACGAGGATGAAATCGGCGGCGACTTTTTTGACGTCGATCTTCGCGGCGAGCGGATTCGGAGTGATGAAGGGATCAAACAAGAGCGTCTTGCCCGCGGCCTCGACCGAGAAGCAGGCGTGCCCGTAGTAGGTGAGTTTCATGGCGAACCCTTCTTCCAGGAATTCAGCGCGAGTCACGCGCCAAGCATGTCCGATCACGGGAAGAAAAACGATTGCCGCTGGCGCGGTTCAAAGGCTTAGTGGTGCGCTGACGATCCGCCGATGAACATCCACGAGTATCAAGCGAAAGATCTCCTCCAGAAATTCGGCGTGGCCACGCCGCCGGGGAAGGCCGCGCGGACGCCGGCGGAAGCGGAGGCAGCGGCACGCGAGTTGGGGACCAAGGACCTGGTGGTGAAAGCGCAGGTGCACGCGGGCGGTCGCGGCAAGGGGACGTTTACCAACGGGTTCAAAGGCGGTGTGCATCTGGTAAACTCGCCGGCCGAAGCGCGCGAGATCGCGTTCAAGATGCTGGGCCAGACCTTGGTGACGCATCAAACGGGAGCCGCCGGGCGCGTGGTGAACACGGTCCTGGTGGCGAAGTCGGTTAAGATCGCGCGCGAGATTTATTTTGCCATTCTGCTCGATCGCGCCACCGCCGCTCCGCTGGTCGTGGCGAGCACGGAAGGCGGGGTGGAGATCGAGGCGGTGGCGGAAAAATCGCCGGAGAAGATTTTGCGCGAGCCGGTCGATCGACTGGCGGGATTGCAACCCTATCAGGCGCGGAAACTGGCGAAGCAGCTCGGGTTTGAATCGAGCCAGATCAAGGCTGCGGCGCAGTTGTTTGATGGACTCTATCGCACGTTCATCGGGCTGGATTGCTCGATGGTGGAGGTGAATCCGCTCGTCGTGACGGACAAGGGCGAGGTGCTGGCGTTGGATGCGAAATTTAACTTCGACGACAACGCGCTCTACCGGCACCCGGAGGTCGTGGGCGATGCGCGACACGGCGGAAGAGGACCCGCGCGAGGTGGAAGCCTCGAAGCACGGGCTGAATTACATCGGGCTCGACGGCAACATCGCCTGTCTCGTCAACGGCGCCGGCCTCGCCATGGCGACGATGGACATCATCAAATTTTACGGCGGCAGCCCGGCCAACTTCCTCGACGTGGGCGGGAGCGCGACGGAAGAGCAGGTGACGGAAGCGTTCAAGATTCTCGTCGCCGACCAGCGGGTGCAGGCCATCCTGGTGAACATTTTCGGCGGGATCATGAAGTGCGATGTCATCGCGCAAGGGATCGTCAATGCGGTCAAGGCGGTGAACCTGCCTGTGCCTTTGGTCGTTAGGCTCGAAGGGACGAACGTCGAAGCGGGCAAGAAAATTATTGCGGAATCCGGTCTGGCCGTGATCGCGGCGGACGATCTCGGAGATGCCGCGCAGAAAGCAGTAAGAGCAGCGGAGAAAAAATGAAAATCAATGAGATCGCATTTGTCGGGATTCCGGTGACGGATATGAAACGCGCGCGCGAATTTTATGAGGGCGTGCTGGGTTTGCAGCCCGATCCGGAGATGACGGGCGAGATGTGGACGGAGTATTCGATCGGTGCAGGGACGCTGGCGGTCGCGTGCATCGGCGAGCAATGGAAACCTTCCGATCAAGGGACGAGCGCGGCCCTGGAAGTGGAAAGCCTCGAGGACGCAATCGCGCGCCTGGAAGAACGGAAAGTTCCATTTCACAAATTCGATTCGCCGGTTTGCCGGATGGCGGCGATCCAGGACCCGGATGGGAACAAGCTGATTATCCACAAAAGAAAAACGGCGGCGGAGAAGGAGGCGAGCGCGTGATCAAGGAAGTAGCATTCGTGGCGATCGCGGTTTCGGATTTCAAACGCTCGCGAAAATTTTACGAAGAGACGCTCGAGCTGAAACCGGACTCAGCGCCGGGGGATTTTCCCTGGGCGGAATACACGCTCGGAGGAACGACCATCGGCGTCGGTCAGCATCCGAATTGGCAGCCGTCGCGCGACGGAACGACGATCGCGTTTGAGGTGGAAGACATCGACGCAGGCGATCGCGAAGTTGAAGGAGCGTGGCGTGGAGTTCGACATGGAGAAAACGGAAACGCCGGTCTGTTGGATGGCGCAGTTCCGCGACCCCGACGGGAACAAGCTGGTGGTGCACAAACGCAAGACCGCCTGAGGGCGGAATGACGAATTCGGAATTCACAATGACGAACGAATTCCCAACGACTCAATTCGACCATCTCGCATTCCTTGGTCATTCGTCATTCGCCATTAGACATTAAGAACCATGTCAGTTCTCGTCGACAAAAACACGCGGCTGCTCGTGCAGGGCATTACCGGAAAAACCGGCGGATTCCATGCGAAACAGTGCATGGAGTACGGCACGAACGTGGTCGCGGGTGTCACGCCCGGCCGTGGCGGCGAGACGTTCGAAGGCAAGGTGCCGGTGTTCGACACCGTCGCGGAGGCGCGCGCGCAAACCGGCTGCAACGTCTCGGTTATTTTCGTGCCGGCACCCGGCGCGGCGGATGCAATCCTGGAGGCAGCAGACGCCGGGGTGGAGCTGGTCGTCTGCATCACGGAAGGAATTCCGGTGATCGACATGATGCGCGTGAAGGCGCAGATGGCCGGGAAACCGGGCCGGTTGATCGGACCGAATTGCCCCGGGATTATCA
Organism: uncultured Verrucomicrobiae bacterium; assembly: GCA_963784865.1. GTDB lineage: Bacteria > Verrucomicrobiota > Verrucomicrobiia > Chthoniobacterales > UBA10450 > JACCTI01. Next base: position 25,782 of record CAWATC010000003.1, read on the forward strand.
CGCCTGGGCAATGCAAGATCGGGATCATGCCGGGCTATATTCACAAGGCCGGAAATGTCGGCGTGATCTCGCGCTCAGGAACCTTGACCTACGAAGCAGTCTGGCAATTGACCTCGCGCGGTCACGGGCAGTCGACCTGCATCGGCATTGGCGGCGATCCGATCAATGGCATGTCGCATCTCGATGCGGTGAAGCTTTTCAATGACGATCCCGACACTCACGCCATGATCTTGATTGGCGAAATCGGCGGCAGCGCGGAAGAGGAAGCCGCGGAATGGATCAAGGACAACTGCCAGAAACCGGTGGCGGCTTTCATCGCGGGAGCGACCGCGCCCCCAGGGCGACGGATGGGACACGCGGGCGCGATTGTCTCCGGCGGGAAGGGGACGGCGGCTGGGAAGATCGAGGCGCTGAAAGACGCAGGCATCGCGGTCGCTGAAACGCCGGCGACGATGGCGGACACGTTGATTGCGCGGATGAAGCGCTGAGCTAGGTTCGAGCACATATGCCCATCACCGCCAAAGGACTCGAAGGCATCGTCGCGAACTCCACCGCGCTGAGTGATGTGGTGGGCGACAAAGGGCAGCTGATTTATCGCGGTTACGACATTAACGAACTCGCCGGCAAGGTTTCCTACAAAGAGGTGGTCTATCTTCTCTGGCAAGGCAAACTCCCGAACCGGAGTGAGCTCGACGAGTTCGTCCGCAATCTGCGCGCGGAACGCGAGCTCCCGGGGGGCGTGATCGATTTCATCAAGTCGGCTCCGAAAACTTCCAATCCGATGGATGTCATGCGGACCGCGGTCTCGATGCTCGGGCTCTACGATCCGGAGATCCACGAGGAAGCGACGCGTGAGATTAATCTCCGAAGGGCCCGCTCGATCACGGCGAAGATGGGGGTGATCGCGGCCTATTTTCATCGCGCTCGCCAGGGGAAATCGCTCCCGCCAGTGCGTTTCGATCTCACCGGCCCGGAACACTTCCTTTATTTAATCTGCGGCGAACCACAATCGAAGGAAGCCTCCGACACGCTCGATGTCGCTTTCGTGCTCCATGCGGACCACGGGATGAACGCCTCCACCTTCAGCGCGCGCGTGACCATTTCCACCCTGACCGACTTTTATTCCGCCATCACCTCTGCGATCGGCACCTTGAAAGGGCCATTGCATGGCGGCGCCAACGAGGGCGTGATCCACATGCTGGAGGAGATCGGCTCCGAAGATCGCGTCGATGCTTACATCGACGAGCAGCTCGCGCAGAAGAAAAAAATCATGGGCATGGGCCATCGAGTTTACAAGACACTCGACCCGCGCGCGCCCCATCTGCAGCGGATGGCGGTCAAGTTGAGCAGCCAACTGGGCGATCCGAAGTGGATCAGGATGTCGGAGCGGATCGCGCAGTTGATGAAGGAGCGGAAGAATCTGAACGCCAATGTCGATTTCTATTCCGCCACGGTTTACTACTCGTTAGGGATTCCGACCGATCTCTTCACTCCGGTCTTCACGATCGCCCGCACCGCCGGCTGGTGTGCGCATGTCCTCGAGCAACTCGAAGACAATCGCCTCTATCGCCCGCTGAGCGAATACGTCGGCGAACCGGTTGGCAAGAAGGTCGTCCCGATCGACGAGCGTCCCTACTACGGCGTGTTCGACTTCCCGGCCGGTGTCGGGTAGTTTGTTGGATGAGAACGCTCTTCGCTCTTGTCCTGACCATGGTCACACTCGGAGCGCCCGTCCTGCCCGCGCAGACGCCGACTCCTATTGGCACGCCCGCCAACGCGGCCGACCCGAAAATTTACGGCGAATACCCGCTCGCGTATCAGGCGATCACCACCCGTTGGATGAACGAGCGCCTGGCCGATCCCGCGAGCGCCGTCTTCGAATGGATAGGCGAACCAACACCGGGTGAGATGACGAAGGACGGCCAGCGCCTGGTCGGTTACTTCGTGAACTTCAAAGTGAATGCGCGCAACCAATTTGGCGGCGCGACGGGCAAACAGAAGTACCGCGTCCTGATTCGTAACGGAGTGGTCTTCTGGGGCGGACGACCTCGTTCGTAGGGGTAGCGTTGTAGCCACTTCGCTGGGCGAAGTTCTGCGCGCGTCCCGATTTCGAGGACGCGTTCGACCGCCCGAGCGGCCCGCAGGGCCGCGGCTACAGCAGCAAGCGCTCTAACGAATCGACGCAGAGTTGCGACCAGGTCTCGAGAGTGTCGCGCCGTGCCACCAGTTCCTCGCGAGTGAGGAAAGCAAGGTTGGTGATCATGGCCTCGCGCTTTTGCACCTTTGGTTCGGCGAGCCGGAAGACGTGGACGATGCCAAGATGGACGCGGCCGACTTCGGTGGTGTCGTCATTTAAGAGGGCGACAATGCGATCATCAAACGTGGTCTCAATGTTAATCTCTTCTTTCACTTCGCGCTCAACGCCGGCACGATAGGCGAGCTTCGTCCCACGCGAAGAGGGACTCATCGGTATCGTTCATGTGGCCGCCGATGCCGATTGAACCCTTTGGCCACGAGGCGTTGCTCGCCCGCTTTTTTTCCCCGGACGTAATGCAGGACCGTGTCGCCATGGACGATCAGGGCGTAGGGGATGATCTGTTTGTAGGAAGGATCATTCTCGGCCTGAGCGCGCGGCAGGAAGAAATTGTTTCCGCGCGAGAGCAGCGCGGCGAGATACTTCCGGGGCTCGAAGTTGAGCCCGTGAAAGCTTCCCAGTTCATCAAAAAGGCGACGCCTAACGACCAATACATTTTCATCCGGCTTGCTCATTCGTTTTCCTTCGGACTAGAACGAGTAGGTCGCGCCGACTTGCGGCCCAAAAAGATTCAGGCTGGGGTTGGGGTCGGTTTGTCCGCCGTTCGATAGGTGCTGGTAGAGGGCGCCCACGGTCAGCTTTAACTTATCGTTAACCCGGTAGGAAATGCCGGCCGCGGTCAAGATGTTGAAAGTGAAATCCTGGCCCTGGGCGCCAAAGACGTTCGCGTGGCTATCGATCCAGCCGAGTCCGACGCCGCCGGAAACATACGGAGCCCAACGCCGCCCCGGTTGGACAAAGTTATAACGAAGGCCAGCCGAAATTCCGAAATAGTAATTCTCCGGCCCACGAAAAATCGGCTCGACCATCGCGAGAAAATAGAATTGATTGTAACCGCGCAACCAACTGTCGCGTTCGATCGTTCCCCAGCGCACGCGCGCGGTGACAAACAGAGCCCCGATCTCATAGCTGTTTGGATTGCCAAAAGAACCCAGGAGGTAGGAGCTTTCGGCGGCAATCTCAAGAGTCGGCGCTTCCAATTGGCCGTTCTCGCGGAGGCGACTGCTGACCGCTTCGTCGCCTGCGCGGGCGAAGGGAGAAAAACCAGCCAGGACCAAGGCAGCAAGAAAAACGCGGCGGATGCTCATGGCGCGCGCAAGATATTGCGGACTCCTCTGATTGCAATGCGCCCACCGACTCGCCATGATTACATCATGAAAGCTCGTCTCCTTGCGCTCCTGCCGGTCCTTTTTCTCACGACGCTTGCAGTTCGCGGACAGGAATCGCCAGACAAGGCGCAGCAACTGGCCAAAGACGTTTGGAAAGCCAGCGGAGGTGAGAACTGGGCGAAGGTGAAGGAGTTGCACTTCACCTTCATCGTCGAGCAGGACGGAAAGGAACTCAGCCGCGCGGAGCACGACTGGAATGTGGCCGCGCTTACGGATCGGGTCAGATGGAAAGGTAAGGATGTGACCGTCAACGTGGCTGCGCCGGCGCAGGACGAAGAAAGCAAAGCAGCGCACGCGCGCTGGGTGAATGATTCATACTGGCTGCTCGCACCACTCAAGATTCTGGATCCCGGCGTGAAGGTTTCCTATGAAGGAATGAAGGACGCAGACGGCGCAAGCTGGGAAACGCTCCGCTTGAGCTTCGAGAGGGTGGGGCTGACTCCGGAGGACAATTACCGGTTCTACATCGATCCCGACACCAAGCTCATCCGGGCCTGGGATTACATGCCGAAAGCGGACACGCTCATGCACGGCACGTGGGATAAGTACGAAGACTTTGGTGGCTTGAAGCTCGCGACCGAGCATGTCTTCGCTGGAAAGCTGATCCGGTTTGCCAACGTGAAGGTAGTGCAGTGATGGTAGAGTTGCCGCGTCCGTCCGCTAGCCGCAGAACTCCGCCAGGTCGACGCGGCATCGGGCATTCCCAGGCGCCAAGACCTTCAACTTGCAAGCGCACCGCATGTAAAGCCTGTCGCGGCAGGAGGAGTGATCGCTCCAAGTGCTGCCGTCCAGCCGGTTTCGATGAATTGCAGATAATACTGCTCGTTAGGGCCGTAAATCTTGTCGCCCACGATCGGATGACCGAGCGCGGCGAGGTGGACACGAATTTGATGCGTCCGTCCGGTAAGCGGGATCGCGCGCACGACGCTGAATTTCTCGCCCGCCGTGGTTTCACGGCGAAATCGGCGCTCGACGCGAAACTCTGTCTCGGCCTCCGCGCCCTCGGGATGGATCGCTTGCTTCAAGTAAATCGCCGAGGTGCCGTGCGCGCCTTGTCGCGCCAGCGGGGCAGTCAAGACAGTCGACTCCCATTCCGGCCAACCCCAGACGATCGCGAGATATTCCTTCGCGATCCGCTGCTGTTGCATGAGCAAACCGAAGCGCCGGGCCGCGGTGGCCGTCTTCGCCACGAGCACGAGCCCGCTGGTTTCGCGATCCAATCGATTGACGATCGACACCTGTCCGCCGTTGGCCAACTCGAAGGCGAAGAGTTTTCGCAGCTCTCCCCAGAGAGTGCGCGTGCCATCCGGTTTTGTCGGATGAACGAGCAGGAACGGCGGCTTATCGACGACCGCGTAATCAACCGTCTCCGCGACCAGTGCGAAGTCATGTCGCCTGGTTTGCGCGATTCTCGCGGTTGGCGGATAAGGCAGGCTTGATTTCGCTGCGCAACATTTCGCGTCACTATATGAGTGGCGAGCGCTCGGTGCATGCGCTCGACGGAGTCTCGCTCGAGATCGCTCAGGGCGAATTTGTCGCGATCAGCGGACCGAGCGGATGCGGCAAGAGCACGCTCATGCATCTGCTGGCGGGCCTGGACACCCCGACCAGCGGGGAGATCTACGTGGATGGACTCGCGCTGCATGAAGCGGGAGATCAGGCGCTGACCGATTATCGCCGTCATCGGCTCGGGCTCGTCTTTCAGTTCTTCAACTTGCTACCGACGATGAACGTGATCGAAAACGTCGGCTTCCCATTGCTCCTGCAAGGCGTCTCGCTGGGAGGAATCAGAGGCGCGCGCGCGCGAATTGCTCGAGCTGGTGGGAATGACGGAGCGCGCGCTTCACTTCGTTCATCAATTGAGCGGCGGCGAGCAACAACGCACCGCGATTGCGCGCGCGCTCGTTCATCGGCCGGCGCTGCTGATCGCCGACGAGCCCACCGGCAATCTCGATTCGAAATCCGCGGAGAGGGTGATGGACGTCCTGAGTCAAATCGGCGGCAACAAGCTCGCGACGCTCATTGTGGTCACGCACAGCGAACAGGTCGCGCGCTCGGCCTCGCGCCGAATCGAAATGCGCGACGGCAAGATCGTGCGGGACAGTACCGCATGAACTCGACCTGCTCATGCGCATGTTCGTCCGCTGAATGAGATCGTTGTAGCGTTTTCGCCACTTCTCCGACGCGGGTGAAATATTCCCGCCGGTCCAACTTTCTCCGCTTCCAGGACACGACGCAGGAACTTACTCGCAGTGAAAAAATCCTTCACCGCGCTCTCGACGAAACTGGCGAGCATTACCTTTTTCACCTCGTCTGGATTTTCCGAGACGAACGTCTCAAAGGCGTTGTAGGCCGACTCGAGTTCGGCGTAGCGGGGCTTGTAGACGGCCGCGGCAATCGGAGGTGCCTCGGAATTTTCCGGCAACAGATTGATCAGCGACTTGGCCGCGAGCAGATAGCTGCGCAGATGCCATTCGTATTTCCGGCCGCTGATTTTCTCGATCTGCGCTAACTGGCGCTGATCCACCTGCGACTTCAAGACATCCAGATCGCGCCGCAGTTCCCGCTCCGCTTTGAAGGTGCTTTCGAACAGCGGCATCATCGCAGCGTGCAGCTCCTGTGCACCCTTGGCTGCGTCATCTTTGAAATCCTCCTGCTCGTAGTAGTCGTGCGCCTTCTTCACCAGCGGTTCGAGCGCGCCGAACGACTCCGCCAGACGAACGATCACGCCGTCGAGTTCCGGCAGGGCTGGTTTCAATCGCGGTCCTTTTTGCGCCGCCTGCTTCACTTCATCGACCGACGATTTGCTGATTTCGTAGAGACCGTAGCTGATGTAACGCTCCTTGCCGGTCGGGCCTTTCTTTACGTCCAGCCATGAGGCATAGCGATCGTAGGTGCGCTGCGCGCCGCTCACCGCGTTGAGCGCTTTCACGTAAAGATTCGTCTTCTCGACGAGCGACTGGAATTCTGCTGCGGGCAGATCCGCCGGCAAGACGGGCGATTGATCTTGCGTGGTCGTCCCGAGCGCGGAGGTCGCCGCCAGAGCGATTGCGCAGCAATGACCCAGGATTCGAGAGCTCATGGGCGCATGCTGACGAACGATCGCGCATCGTCACGCCGATTCCGGTCTGCGCCCGCTTCCGCGCCGCCCGCAACGCGACTGCATTTTCGTTTGCTTGACCGCGCTGCGAAAACCGCTTTACCTAAACGCCCAGCCTCAAGCTCGGAGGGACGCCTTGGAACTCAAAGACATCAAAGCCATCATCGACCTGATGAAGAAGAACGACTTGTCGGTCTTCGAGATGGAGAAGGATGGATTCAAGCTCAAGCTGCAAAAGGGCGCGGGCGAACAGACGGTCTTTGCTCCGGCCGCTATCCCGCTGGCGCCGTTACCGTCCGCCGCGCCGGCATCGACGCCGGCCCCTGCGCCAAACCCTCCCGCGGCGAAGGAAAGCGCGCTCAAGGATATTGTCTCTCCCATGGTCGGTACTTTCTATCGGGCAGGTTCTCCGGAATCGCCGCCGTTCGCCGAGATCGGAAAAGAAGTCACGGAAGAGAGCGTCGTTTGCATCATCGAAGCCATGAAAGTGATGAACGAGATCAAGGCGGAGATCAGCGGCGTGATCGCGGAAGTGGTCGCGGAGAATGGCAAATCGGTGCAATTCGGGCAGGTGCTCTTTCGGGTCCGATAGCGCCAGCTTCCACCTTGCGTACTTTCGGTCAGCCAGCTGGAAGCGCGCGCGACTCTGATGTTCGAGAAAATCCTGATCGCTAACCGCGGAGAAATTGCGCTCCGCGTCATCCGCGCCTGCAAAGAGCTGGGCGTGCGCACGCTCGCGGTTTACTCCGAGGCGGATGTCGATTCGCTGCACGTGCAGTTGGCGGACGAGGCGATCTGCATCGGCGCGGCGCCGAGTTCCGAGAGCTATCTGAAAATCGATCGCATCATGAGTGCGGCCGAGGTCGGCGATGTCGATGCGATCCATCCCGGCTATGGATTTCTCGCCGAGAATGCGCACTTCGCGGAAGTCTGCGAGAGCTGCAAGATCAAGTTCATCGGTCCGCCCGCGAGTGCGATGCACGCGATGGGCGACAAGAATTCCGCGCGCGCCTCCGCGCGCAGAGCGGGCGTGTCGGTCACTCCCGGGAGCGACGGAATCGTCGAGACGGAAGAGGACGCCTTCAAGGTCGCCCGGAAGGTTGGCTTTCCGGTGATGATCAAAGCCGTTGCCGGCGGCGGTGGTCGCGGAATGCGCGCTTCGCATAACGAGGCCAGCCTCGCGCCAATGTTTCACGCGGCCAGGACGGAGGCGGAGAAAGCTTTCGGAAATGGCGATGTCTACATCGAGAAGCTGATCGTCAATCCGCATCACATCGAGTTCCAGATCATGGCGGACAGGTACGGCAAGATGGTTCACCTCGGCGAACGCGATTGCTCGATTCAGCGGAGGAATCAGAAGGTCATCGAAGAATGTCCGTCGCCGCTTCTTACTCCCGGGTTGCGCAAGAAGATGGGCAACGCGGCGGTCAAGCTGGCGCAATCCGTCGGCTATGTGAACGCCGGCACGATGGAGTTCCTGGTCGACAACGACGGACATTACTACTTCATCGAGATGAACACGCGCATCCAGGTGGAGCATACGATCACCGAAGAAGTCTACGGCTGCGATCTGGTGAAGGAACAAATCATGGTCGCGGCGGGCGAGCATCTCTCGCCGCATGTGGCGCATGCGGTGCCGCGCTCGCACGCCATGCAGTGCCGGATTAATGCCGAGGATCCGGAGAGGAATTTTCAGCCGTCGCCCGGAAGGATCGCCTTCTATTACGCACCCGGCGGCCGCGGGGTGCGGATCGATTCGCATGCCTACACCGGCTATGTGGTGCCGCCATATTACGATTCCTTGATCGCGAAGTTGATCACGGTCGGCGCCACGCGGAAAGCCTGCATCGCGCGCATGCGGCGGGCGCTCGACGAGTATTACATTACGGGGATCAAGACGACGGTCCCGTTTCACAGCGCGATCATGCGCAACGCTGATTTCCAGAACGGCACCTACGACACCGGGTTCGTCGAGCGCTTCATGAACTCGGAGAACTTCGAGCTGAAACCGACGCCGACCCGGCTGCACGAGTGATCGCAATCGTACCTTGAGCGTGGCGGATCTCAGCGACTGTCGGCTCTACGGCATTCTCGATCTCGGCTACGTCGAGCCCGCGAATGCGGCGCGTGTTGCGCGCGCGATGATCGCCGGTGGCGTCGATATCATTCAACTGCGCGCGAAGGGGCGCAGCGCTTCCGAGATCAGCGCGATCGCGCGCGAACTGCATCAGCAACGAGCAACGCGGGCGTTCCACTGGTGATCAACGATCACGCCGAAATCGCCCGCGACGTCGGAGCCGAAGGCGTCCACGTCGGCCAGGATGATCTGCCGATTGCGCAGGTCCGCGAGATTGTTGGTCGTGATTGCATCGTCGGCCGATCGACGCACAGCCTCGCGCAGGCGCAGCAGGCCGCATCCGAGGGCGCTGATTACATTGGCTTCGGTCCGCTCTTCGCCACGCCGACCAAGCCCGACTACGCGCCCATTGGCTTGCAGGATATTTCCGCCGTTCACGCAGCGGTCGCGCTGCCGATTTTCTGCATCGGCGGAATCAAACTGCACAATCTGCCCGAAGTCATCGCGGCCGGCGCGCGCCGCGTGGTCATCGTCTCAGGCTTGCTGCAAGCCGCCGATGTCGCAGAGTATGCGCGCTCCGCGAAAGCGCTGCTCAATCCAAAATCCGAAATCGAAAATCCAAAATAACATGTCTGTCCTCATCGTCGGCTCCATCGCACTCGATACTGTCAAGACCCCGGTGGAGGAACATGCCGACCAGTTAGGCGGTTCCGCTTCCTACGCGGCGCTCGGCGCGAGTTTCTTTTCTCCGGTCAAGCTCGTGGGCGTGGTCGGCGATGACTTTCCCGCAGCGGAGTTTGAGTTTTGGAAAACGCGCGGGATCGATGCGGAAGGCGTGCAGAAGGTCACCGGAAAAACTTTTCGCTGGTCGGGCGAATACGCGTGGGACATGAACACGCGCGAGACGAGATCGGTGGACCTGAATGTCTTCGAGCATTTCCGTCCCGATCTGCCCGCGTCATATCGCACGACGGATTTTGTGCTCCTGGCCAACATCGCTCCCGCTCTCCAATCCCATGTCCTCGATCAAATGGAGAAGCCGCGCTTTGTCGTCGCGGACACGATGGACCTTTGGATTGAGATCGCGCGCGCGGATCTCGATGCCTTGTTGCCGCGGGTGGATCTCCTCATCTTGAACGACAGCGAAGCGCGCGAGATGACGAAGGAAACCAGTTTGATCAAAGCCGGACGGCGCATCCGGCGAAGCCGGTCCGCGCTACGTCGCGATCAAGAAAGGCGAACACGGCGCGCTGCTCTTTGGCGAAGACGAATTCTTCAGCTGCGGCGCCTATCCACTGGAAGACATCCACGATCCGACCGGGGCAGGGGACACCTTCGCGGGCGGGATGGCTGGTTATCTCGCCGCCATGCGGGCGGTGAGCTGAACTTCGCGGCGTTTCGTCGCGCGATGATCTACGGAAGCGTGCTGGCCAGTTTCAATGTGGAGGCGTTCAGCCTCGAACGCCTGCGCACGTTGACGAAAGAGGAGATCGCCGCGCGCTATGAGGTCTTTCGATCGATGAGTCAGTTTGACGTTGATTGCCTGACGTTGCGCGAGGTTCTTTCCGAGTTCAGTTTCGTTAGGCGCGCGCTCATCGCTGCCGGCTGCCCTTGCTCTCGCCACCGCTCCGCTTTTGGCGCACGGACCCTGGCGAGGTTCTGCAAAATTGTCGCGAAATCCCGAACGATTCGAACGACGGCGACAGCTTTCACGTGAGTGCCCGGGGGCACGAGTATATCTTTCGGCTCTACTTCGTGGATGCCCCGGAGACGGACGCGTCCTTTCCCGAGCGCGTGGCGGAACAGGCCGCGTATTTCAAGCTGTCGATTCCGCAGACCTTGCAGCTGGGCGAGTACGCCAAGAAATTCGTCGAAGAAAAGTTGCGGCAGCCGTTCACGGTGCGGACTTGCCTGCAGGGCGCGCTCGGGCGAAGCAGTCAGGAGCGCTTCTACGCCTTCGTCGAAACGAAAGATGGTGATCTGGCGGAACTCCTGGTGGCGAATGGATTGGCGCGGGTGCACGGAAGCGGTGCCGCGCCGGTGGGTTTGACGTTCGCCTGAGCGCGAGTGGCATAAACTGCAGCGACTCGAAAACGAAGCGCAGACAAGCAAAAGGTCGGCGGGTGGGGCGCGACCATCGGACGGATGAACGCCCGTTCGCCAAAACAGGTTTCCAAAACTGGGCTGGATTCGTTCGACGCTTTCTTCCATCCGGAAAAGCTGGCGGCGATCGAGGCGGCGCGAAGCGAGGCTGGATGCGCAGCGACCGCTGCAGTGTGTCGCCGGGCGCGAAATTGGATGCTCAACACTGCGACCGCGAAAGAGCTCGAAAATGTCCGTGGGATCGGACCGACGCTGGCGGGCAGAATTATCGCTGCGCGCCCGTTCAAGAACGGCCGACGATCTCCGCAAGGTCAAAGGAATCGGCGCAAAGAAGAAATACGAACAGCTCCGGCCGTATTTCCTGTAACGACGGCGCTCTGTCGCCGTGGGACGCGTGTTACGCCGACGAGCGTCGCTACAATGCGCGAGATCACCCCTGAAGCGCCGCGCGCATCTGCGCGAAGCGGCTCTTGCCGGTGCTTTCCGCGACGGGCGTGCTCAGGAGTTTTTTCAGATCAATGCGCTCGAGCAAATCCGGCGCGAGTTCCTTGATGAACGAGCTGGGATGACACGCGCTCGCGCTGCCGAACTTCATCCGGTCGCGGCAGTGCGTCAGCGTGAGCGTGCGCCGCGCGCGGGTGATGCCGACATAGAACAGCCGGCGCTCCTCGTCGATGCTGCCTTCGGCTTTCGAGCGATCGTGTGGCAGCAGCCCTTCTTCCAGACCGATGAGATAGACATGACCGAACTCGAGACCTTTCGCGGCGTGCATCGTGATCAGGGTCACGCCGCGCTTCGTCTCGATGTCATCCTCCTTGTCTTCCTCGCGTTCCTGATCAAGCACGATCTCGTCGAGAAACCCGCGGAGTCCTTTCGTCGAACGCTTCGTGAAATCCGCCAGGTCGCGCAACATGTCGTGCAGATTGCCTTCGCGCGCGTTTGCTTCCTCGGCTGATTTGCAGTTCCGGCGCAATTCCGCGGCGTACTCCACTTCGGCGATCAGCTTGGTCACGAGCGAGGCCGGTTCGGTCAGCGGCTCGGATAACTTCGACTCATATCGGCCAACGAGTTCGACGAATGCCTGGATGCTCGCGCTCGTGCGATTGCTGAGTGTCGCCGGCGAGATCGGGCGATTGCAGCGCCGCCCAAAGACTGCACTTATGCTGCACGCTCCATTGCAGCGCCTGATGCACCGTCGCGTCGCTGATGCCGCGTGCGGGCGTGTTGATGATCCGCAGCAAGCTCGCGTCGCTCTCGGGATTCACGAGCACGCTCATGTAGGCGATGAGATCCTTCACTTCCCGGCGATCGAAGAAACTCTTCCCGCCGACGATGCGATACGGAATCTGCAACCGCCGCAGGTTTTCTTCGAGAATCCGCGATTGCGCGTTCATCCGAAAAAGAACGGCGAAGTTTTCCCACGGGATCGCCGCTGTCGAGATGCCGGCGCTGAATTTCTTCGGCGACGAATTGCCCTTCCTCGCGGTCGTTAGGCGCTTCGACCAGGCGCACCTTCTCGCCGTTGCCGCTCGCGCTCCAGAGCCGCTTCGGCCGGCGGCGCGGATTGTTTTTGATGAGCGAGTTCGCGGTGCCGAGAATCGAATTCGTGCTCCGGTAGTTCTGCTCCAGCTTCACCACCGTGGGATTCGGGAAGTGCTGCTCGAACTCCAGGATGTTCGACACCTCCGCGCCGCGCCAGCCGTAGATCGATTGATCGTCGTCGCCCACGACCGCCACATTCCGCCGCTCATCCGCGAGCAGCGTGACCAGCTCCAGTTGCAGCTTATTGGTGTCCTGAAATTCATCGATCATCAGATAGCGAAACCGCTCGCGCCACCGCTGGCGCACGTCCGGGTGTTCGTTCAACAGCTTCACGGTCAAAAGGAGCAGGTCGTCGAAATCGACCGCGTTCGCGGTTTTCAGTTCGCGGCTGTAGCGCGCGAAGACGGTGCCGAGGAGCGTCTCTTCATCGTCCGGCGGCGACCAGCCGTTGTTCTTCGCTTTGCTGATGGAGGCTTTGGCGACGAGGGGATCGAGCTTTTCGTCGCGCGCCGCGGTGCGGGTGATGATCTTCTTGATCATCCCAAGCTGGTCGCCTTCGTCGTAGATGCTGAAGTTGTTTTTGTAGCCGAGCCGATCGATCCCGGCGCGGAGGATGCGGAGGCAGAGAGCGTGAAAGGTGGACATGGTCACCTTCTTCGCCGCGGTGGCGTCGACCATGCGCGCGAGACGTTCGCGCATTTCGGTCGCGGCTTTGTTCGTGAAAGTGACCGCGAGGAGATGCGCGGGATCGACGCCCTGTGCGATGAGGTAGGCGACGCGCATGGTAATCACGCGCGTCTTGCCCGTGCCCGCGCCCGCCAGAATGAGCAGCGGACCTTCGGTCGTGGTGACGGCGACGCGTTGCGCGTCATTCAGATCGGAAAGTCGGAAGCGCGCCATCGGAGGCGCTAACTTGGTCGCAATGAAACTCGACGCAATGACCGCGACCGCTCGGCCGGCGGGAAAATCTATCGCTGCGCGAGATCGGAGAGTTGCTCGCGGAGCGCTTTCACCTCCGCTTCGAGCGCGAGTATCCGGCGCCGATCCGCTTCGAGCGCCTCGAGCACACCGTTGAAGGCCGCGTGCAGATTATGGTCGCGCTGATCGGTATAAGAAATCGCGAGCTCGGCCGTCGCATGCCGAACAAAAGCCAGATCACCCTCGTCTTGTAGCATCCGATTTCCTTAGCGGAAAAAGCGCGGACCGACAAGGGGGATTCCATCGAAAACGGCTGGTTTCAGAGCTTCGATGTTGCAGGGGCGCGCACCCGTGAAGATTCGAACTTCAAACCTTCTGATCCGTAGTCAGATGCTCTATCCAGTTGAGCTACGGGTGCTCGGCGGATGCTAATTAGCGGATGAAGGTGGGGGCGTCAACCCGCGGACGCCGGCCCATTTGGCCAGTTCGCCAGGCGTCGGAAGGCCGCAAAATCCGGCCACAAAACTGGCTCACGAAAGAATTTTCCGCAGCGCCAAAAAAACGTGCGCGATCGCCATTGCAAAAGGGTTCGGGGATGCTACTCGTTCCCCGCTATGGCTGACCTGATCAAAGCAGACGAGCTGAAAACCCGCCTGAAGAAAATCCCGGAGTGGGAGCTCGAGAAGAAGCACATCGAGCGGACGTTTGAGTTTGATGATTTCACGGAGTCGATCGATTTCGTCAATGCGGTCGCGGAAGTTTCCGAGGACGAGGAGCACCATCCTGATATCGATATTCGCTACAACAAGGTGCGTTTGGTTCTTTCAACTCATAGCAAGGGCGGTTTGACGGATTTGGATTTCGGGCTGGCGGAGCGAATCGACACGCTTTCGGAGTGAGCCAACCTTCGCGCGCTCGGGTGATCGCAGCTGCGATCGCGGTGCTGTTGCTGGTGCTCGGCGTTTGGAAGGTGATCGATTATCGGACGCAACCGCCGCCGCCACCGAACCCGATCGATGCGGCTTCGGCCAATCGGTAGGCGACTCAGCCTTTTCGTTCGATCCCGGTCGGCGTCGGGCAGCGGACGCCCTTCATCGGCGTCGATGAATTCGAACATGGTCCGGATGTCGGAACGCCCGGCCATGCCGGCCTCCTTCTTGCGCTGCGCCAGAATCGCCGAAATTTCGTCGTTCCAGCCACGCTTGCGCATGAACTCGTTCCAAATGTAGATCTCGTGGTCGGCTGGCCGGCGGCCGTGCGCGAAGCACCAATCCAGGATCTCCTCGTCGCTTCCTCCCTGGGCGACCCGGTCGACGAGCCGAGCATAGTCCACGTGCAGCAAGGCAACGCAGTGGTCGTCGAACTTCCGGCCCAAATTGGGCGTGTAATCGGCCGGCAGAGCGCCTTTCGCGTTCGCCTTAATCTTGTCGAGCATGCGACCGAAATAGACGATTCCACCGACCTTTGCGGCCGGACTTCGAATGGGTAAGTCGTTCACCTGCAGTCTAGATTTAGGACTTTACCCGCAAGACTCAAGCTTTAGTCGGCTATTCCCCGGAGCCAGTGCAAACGGCAACAGCCTCCTGCGCGCCAAGGCGCTTCGGTGGCGGTGCGACGGTCGTAGCGACAACGAACCATTGTCCCTTGTCGCCCGCGCGGGGCTGGGAGATCGTGCTTTCAGAAAATGGACCGAATTGCAGGGCTTGAAACGGAGTACGGCTGTTTGCCAAGCAGTGGCGGCCACGAGGGCGGCGCCGAGGCCTGGCCGGTGAGGGTGAAGGACTTCCTATTCCGCGATGCCAGGGCGGGCGCGATCGACCTTCATTACCGCGATTACGAAGAGCCGCCGGGGAATGGCGGTTTCCTGCTCAACGGCGGTCGCCTCTATCTGGATATGGGGCACATCGAATACGCCTCGCCGGAATGCTCGAGTTTGCGGGATGTAGTGGCCTACGACATCGCCGGCGACGAGCTGTTGCAATCGGCACTGGAGGCACTTGGCGCGGAGGGGCGCGTCTCCTTCATCAAGAACAACGTCGATCATCACACCGGCGCGACCTTCGGTTGCCATGAGAATTATCTCATGAAACGCGAGGCGCAATTCACGCCACCGGTGCTCGGAACATTGCTCGCCTTCCTCGCCACGCGTCAGATTTTCACGGGGGCGGGCCGGGTCGGGCAGGCAAACCCGCTCGCGTTCGACTTCGAGCTTCCGCAGGAGGAAGCGCAGGTTGATTTCCAGATCAGTCAGCGCGCCGATCACATCGTGAACGACATCTATCAATGGGTGCAGTTTAACCGCGCGATCATCAACGCGCGGGACGAGCCGCTGGCGGATTATCGGAAGTATCGCCGGCTGCATCTGCTCATCGGCGATTCGAACATGAGCCCATTCGCCGCCGCGCTCAAAGTCGGCACGACGGCCTGCGTGCTGACATTGCTCGAGCAGGGCTTGTTAAGGAAGAACTTCAGCCTGCTCGATGCCGTGCAAAGCACGCGCGCGATCTCGCGGGATCCGACGCACGACTGGATCGTCCACCTCGAGAACGGGCAAACCATGAGCAGCCTCGACATGCAATGGGAGTTTCACGATCTGGCGCACGCGCATCTCGCCGGTCTGAGCGAGGAGACCGATTGGCTGCTCGAGAGCTGGAGTTTTACGCTCGACGCCATCAGCCACCAACCCGAAGCGCTCATCGGCGGTGTCGATTGGATTACAAAAAAATGGCTGCTTGAGACTTTCATGGCCGCCGAGGGCGTCGGTTGGGACGATCCCGCGCTGCCGAGTCTTGATCTGCAGTACCACAACATCGATCCCGCGAAGGGTCTGTTCTTCGGAGTGCATGCGGCGAAACGCATCGGCGAATGGAACAACGCCGCGCGGCGACCGGCGGCCATGAACACGCCGCCTAACGATACGCGGGCAATGGGCCGTGGTCGGGCGGTCGCCTGGTTTCAGGCGCGAGAGCAACCATACGTGATCAACTGGGATTCTGTCGCCACAGGCAGCCAAGATTTCGTGGTCATGGGCGATCCATTCAAGACGTACGAGGAGGAGATGAGGGGCTTCTTGAACGAAATCCCGTAACGAACCGCGTTGAATTCTGATGCCGCGAATCACGGCGGACTCAGCGCCGTCGCTACAGCTATTCCAGGCGTTGGAGCGCGGGCAGACCGTAGTTCTGCTGCAAGGCCGGTGCTTCCGCGGCGATTTGCGCGGGATCGAGTTCCAACTGCTTTGGGTCTTCTTCCGTCTCGATTTTGATGAAACCATCGATCGGCTCCTTCACGGCTTCCACGAGGTCGCGGAGCGATTTGATCTCCTTGCCGTTGACCTTCTGAACCGTGAGGTAGGCGAAGTCGTCATAGCCGATGGTGCTGTTGGCCGGCAGCACTTGAGTCATGATGACGACGCGCCGATTTCCCTCCGGGAAAAGTTCGGACTGAAAGCGATCCATGTAGACCATGCGTTGCGGCGCTTCTTTCTGCCAGTTGCCGCCCCATTCCTTGAGATACTGCCGCGAGAGCTCCTGAAAAATCAGGCCACCGAGGACGACATAAGGTGGCGGCTGATCGAGGTTGTAGGGCGGGATCACGTAGTCGTTCGCGTTTCGATGGTCGAGCACCACGTCGAGCTGCATCGGTTTGCCGGCGCGTTGAATTTGAAACTGCATCGTGTCGCCGGCAAAGGCGCGCGAGGTGATCAAGTTCGTAAACTCCATTTTTCCATACAGCGGATCGATGTAGTTGCCGTTTTGATCGATCTCGTTGTTGCCAATCCCGACCACAAGGTCGCCTACCTGCATCCCAGCTTTCATCGCGGGCATGTTAGGCTCAACGCTGGTCACGTAGACGCCGCCGGGTTTCCCGGTTTGCCCGGCAAACTTTCGCAGTTGCGGATCGCGGGTCGGGAAGAAACCGAATCCAGCCGAAGGAAATCCACGGTAGTTTTCTGTTTCCGCGGCTTTCAGAAAGTGCGCGATGACCGGCGCGGGAATCGCGTCGAGGACTTGTGAGCGGGGATCGTAGCGCAGGAGCAAGCCGGCCAGCTTGTTGTTCTTGACCAGCGGAATCGTGTAGCTGTTATCACGATACTGCATCGTCATGCTGATGCGATAGGTGAGGAATTGTCCCACGTCCGCCGGATAACGAGTCATCTGAATCGTCGTGACCAACCCTTCCGTCACCACCAGTGCGCCGGTCGGTTCGAGTTGCAGTGCCGCGACCCGATCGCCCACCACCGTATCCATGGCCAACTGGAGGGGCGTCAGGCCATCGAGGAATTTCTTATCGTTCGGTTCGACCAGAGCGAGGTTCGCTTCGTAATCGACGACCACGACGTTGCCCCCCGATTTTTCCCCGGTTTCGGCGCGCTCGAGTTCGACATAGTTCTGGTTGGCCACGAGGTCGGCGGTGACCAGAACCCGCCCTTTCGAGAGCACCGCGCCAAGCGCCCGCTTGGAAAACGGGGCCTTCTTTTGCCACGGACGAACGTAATCATACGGCTGGCCGGTGACATTCACGCGGACGAGCGAGAGCTCTTTCGGTTTCACCGCGGGAACAGTCGAAACCACCACGGGAGCTACCTTCGGCTTTTGCGCGAACCCTGAGGTCGCCACCAATCCGAGCATCAGCGCGGTGAGTGGAAGAGATCCGTGCCGCATTTTACTTTTGCTCCTCGCCGATTGGCGGTTTGGGCGGCGGTTCCTCGTTCAGGTTCTGTTCCTTGACCACGTTGTAGCGCGTCTTGATTCTCTCGCGCGCTGCGTCCACCTCCGCGCGGTCGAGCACCAGCGGCGGACCGTCGCCGATCATGCGCACGACAAAACGCTCGGGCGTCTCCGCGAACGCTTTCGCCAGATCTTCCAGGGTGCGGATTTTGACGCCGTTGACTTCGTCCACGATGCCGGCGCGATAAGGCTGCAGGTAGGTGTTGATTGGATCAGGCAGAATGTTGGTCAGCACGATCACTTCCGGATGTTCCAGGTAGATTTGTTCGAGGACGAAGTAGTCGAAGTAATGCCGCAGACGCAGATCCTGTGGCTGGTAAGCCGCGAACAGATCGAGCGAAAGCGGCTGGAAAAGAAGCCCGCCGAAAACAATGTAGCGCGGCTGCACGTCGTAGCTGTGGCCTTGAAAAAGGAACGGCCAAACCGGTCCCAGTTCGACGGTGACGGTGAGGGGCTGCTTGTCGCGCAGAATGTCGAGCTTGACCGTGTCGCCCTTGAATTTGCGCTCGACCACTTCCGGCATTTCCACCCGTTCGCCCTCCAGCTCCACGAACCCATCACTGGCGATCGGATGATCATCGATCGCCAGAAGCACGTCGCCCGACTGGAGCACCTTCGCCGCCGTGCCTGCCGCGATCACGGTGTTCACGAGCACGCCGCGGTCGTCATCCTTCAATCCCAGAAAACGGCGCTGCGCCGGGTTTTGCAGCTTCGAGGTGGTAATCCCGAGATCGACATACTTGTCGTAGTGGCCGTCCTCGACATCCTTGAGAAAGCGACTCAGGACCGGCGTCGGAATCATGTAGGCGACGCCTTGGGCGACATCGCCGCTGTAACCTTGAAAGGCGACGCCCACGACCTTCCCGTTTTGCATCACGGGTCCGCCGCTGTTCCCGGGATTGATCTGGGCGCTGATCTGGATCGCCAGATGTGAGTCAATCGACGAATGGGTGTAGAACTGGAAGTCGATCCGCGAGACGATCCCGGTGGTGACCGACATTCGCTCGCCACCGATCGGATATCCGTAGGCCGAGACGGTCGATTCCAGCTCCGGGATGCCGCCGAAACTGAGCGGCACCATGTCCTTGAAGAACTCGGGAGAGGGGACCTTGATCAGCGCGAGATCGCAGTCGTGCGCGACGAAGAGAACCGTGGCCGGATACTTGTTGGGATCGCCCTCGCGCTCGACCGTGAGATAGCGGCTGTTGCTGACGACATGGGCGTTGGTCATGATGCGCGCTCCGTCGATGACGAAACCGGCGCCAATCCCTTTTTGAATTGCGCCGGAATTCCAAGGCGCCTTGTAATCCGGCTCGACGTCGGTCGCGGTGATGCGGACGAGGCTTTTCTGGATCTTGCCGTTTGGCTGCGCGCAGAGACCTGTCGCGAGGAAAAGCGCGGGGAAAATCAGAAAGCAGCGGCGAAACATCGGCGAGAAGTCCGAGAAGATGAGACAGATGAAGGGGAAATCAAATTCCCGCGCGCTCGAGGAGCGCATGCAGGACTTTCTCCGCCTCGAAGGCTTCCCGCGCGAGGTCGCGTGCCGCGCGCGAGTGTTTGGAGTAATCCGCGTTGATCATCTTCACCGCTTCGGCGATTTCGCCTAACGACTGGAAAGCGAACAAGCCCGCACCGTCACCGTAGTGTTCCGCGAACCCGGTTCGCTGCGTGATCACCGGACGCCCCGCGGCCAAATAGCAGGCGCTGCGATCACTGAACCAACCGGTGTTGAGCCGGACGTATTGGTCCTTGGCGACGGTGAATTCGCCCTTCGACTTCCGGATGTAGTCCCGGTAGAGCCGATGTCTTACGCTCATGTCTTGCGGCGAGCGGAAGCGCCAGCCGTGGCGTGCGAAAGCGCGCGCGCGTCCGCGGATCCTTGATGTCAGTCGCGAGCTCAAATTCTTCGCCAGACTTCCGCGGAGCTGCGATGAAGCGGCGAAACTCGGCTGATTTGCTCCAGATGTATTTCTCGCCGCGCCAGACAAAATCCTTCAATCCGCCGGTAGTCCAGTTAGCCACGGTGGTGAAAACCGCGCCGGCGCCCGGCGCACGATTCGTTTTCCAAAAATCAGTCACCACCGGTTGCCGCGTTGGCCACCATTTCAACTTTCGCGTCGGCACGGGAAATTTCTTTCGTGCCGACGTTTTCGCCAAAAGTGAACAAGGCATGATGGCGCCGGAGATACTTGATCGTCTTCTGGTCGCCCTGGTCGACTTTGATTTGTTCCAGCCCGGGATCGCTTTCGATGTAGAGAATCCGCTCGCTCGCGAGAAGATCGTCGTTGAATTCCTGTGATCCACACACGTTCAGGATGGCGTCGGCGTCGCGGTAAAGCTGTTGGATTTTTCTGAGCGATAGTCCCGCGCCCGGATTGCCCGGGAGATAGCGCGCGCAAAAGGCCCAGCGATCCTGGAAGTCGAATTCCGCGGCGAGACCGCGGAGGAGTTTGACCGCGTAGTCGAAGCTGTTGTTGACCTCCAGGGTCTCGGGGTTGTAGGGGAGGCGCGCCGAGTCCTCGATGTAGTAAACATCGTGACCGAGACGCTGCAGCCCGACGATGTAATGAATGTGCTGCCAGATGACGCCGGCGATCGGGATGGAGCCCATGAAGCCCATGACGACGATGCGCTTGCGCTTCATCGCGAATGGAACTCCTGCGGAGAGAAGATGGGAGACGTGAAAACACCACCGATTCTCATCACGCTTTCAACTGCTTCACAATCACCGCTGGATTCCCGGCAACGATCACATTAGCGGGCACGCTCTTGCTCACGACCGCCCCCGCTGCGACGACGGAATTTTCGCCGATCGTCACGCCTTTCAGGATGACGGCGTTCATGCCGACCCACGCGCCGTCGCAAATGATCACCGGGGCAGTGCGCAAAACGGGCCGCGGCGGGCGGTCCTTGAAATAGGGCGCCAGCGCCAGCGTGTCGACGTAGCGCTGCGCGACGTCGAGCGGGTGAAAATCGGAATCCGCCAGGCCAACATTCCAGGAAATGAGGCAATGCGATCCGATCTCGATTCGTTCCTCCGCCATGATGAGTGCGCCGTTCACGAGCGTGAAGTCACCGATCGAGCAGGAGCCTTTGACGCCGATCGCAAATGAGCAGCCCGCGTAACACGAAACGTGGTCGCCGATCACGACGGCGCGCTCTTTCTTGCTCTTGAAATGGCGAAAACTTTGGGCCGTTTCGCAGTAAAATCCGGTGCCGTAATGGACGTTCTTCGGGATGGGATGGTCCCACCAGTCTCCTTCGACGCGTCGTTCGCTGTTGACGTTACTCATTGGATTTAAGCCTCGCCCGGATAATTCCCGGCGGCGTAAAGCTTGGCATACTGGCCGCCGCGCGCGAGCAACTCCGGCCCGGTGCCTTGCTCGACGAGGCGACCGTGCTCCAGCACAATGATCCTGTCGACTCCGTGAATGGTCGCCAAACGGTGCGTGACGATCAAGGTGGTGCGGCCACGGATGAGCTCTTTGAGCGTGTCCATGATGGCGGCTTCCGTGGTGGAATCGAGAGCCGAGGTCGGTTCGTCGAGGAGAAGAATGGGAGCGTCTTTCAAAAAGGCGCGTGGCGATTCCGATACGCTGCCTCTGGCCCACGCTGAGGTGGCCGCCGCGTTCGCCCACCGGGCTCTCATAGCCCAACGGCATCCGCTTGATGAATTCTTCCGCCTGGGCCCGGCGCGCTGCTTCGTGGATCTCACTTCTCGGTCGCGTCCGGCCGGCCGTAGGCGATGTTCTCGCGCACGGTGGTCGAGAAAAGGAGCGTGTCCTGGAGCACGATGCCAATCTGCGCACGCAGCGATTTCTTGGTGATTTGTCGCAGGTCGCGGCCGTCCAGTGTCACGCGCCCGACGGTCGGATCGTAGAAACGGGGAACCAGACTAAGCAACGTGCTCTTGCCCGCTCCGGTCCCGCCGACGACCGCCACGATCTGACTCGGCTCGATCGCCAGATCAAGCTCGCGGAGCATCGGCTGACCGGCGGTGTACTCGAAACTAACTCCTTCAAAGCTTATCGCTCCGGAGGTTGTCGAAATGACGGCGGCGCCTGGTGCATCGACGACATCATCGGCGCGATCGAGCACTTCGAAGCAACGTTGCGCGCCGGCCGCGGCGCCTTCCATCGCCCACGTGGTGTAGGTGAGCGATTCGAGCGGTTGGTAGAGCATCAGGAGGTAGGCGCTGAAGACGAGGAGCGACCCGAGGGTGAGCGTCCCATCCAGGACGTGCAGCGTTCCGACGTAGTACATCGCGGCGGTGCCGAGGACCATCAGAGTGCTGATGACGAGAGCACTATTCATATTTGTGAGCGTGAGCCGGAGATTCGCCTGCATGCTGCGCTGGGCTTGGTCTTGGAATTGCCGGACTTCCCACGCTTCCTGACCAAAGGCATGAACCATCCGGATGGAGCTCAGGGCTTCCTGCGTGGTGGCGAGGAGCGCGCTGTCCCGCTCGTGAATGGCGGTCGATTGGGCGCGAACTCGTTTCGAGAAAAAATAGATGGCGCCGACGATCAGCGGCACCACGCCCAGAGAGAGGAGCGTCAACTGCCAATCGATCCTGACCATGATGGCGAAGGTGCCGAGCAGGGTGATACTCGACCCAAAGATATTGGTCAGTCCCTGATTGTACATCGTCTGGATGGCCTGCGAATCGTAGGCGACGCGGAAGCTCGAATCAGCGGATCGCCGCGCATCGTGATATCGCAGCGAGAGCGACTGGAGGTAGGAGTAGATGTCGGTGCGCAAATTAAAGAGCGCCTGGAGACCGATCTTTACGAAAAGATAATTCGTGAACAGGCCGATGGCGCCACCGACGAGTTGGAGCATGACCAGCGCGGCACACAGCACGGCCAGAGCGGTGGTCCGATCCAATCCGGCGATCAGTGTTCCCAAGCCGCTGGTCGCCACCCGCGCCGGAATCAGGTAGTCGACAATGATCTTGAAAGGCCACGGCTTGAGCAAATTCAGGCCGATGCCGCAGAGCGTGAGCGAGAGCCCAACGACCGTCTGCCCGAGGAAAGGCCGATAGTAGCGAAGGGCGCGACGATAGATCGACATTGGGAATTTCGGATTGCGGAATTGGGATTTCGGCTTGAACTAAGCGGCTCTCGGCGTGGCCGACGCTAAATCAGAAGTCAGGAAATCAGAAATTAGTTTCATGCATCAACTCTTGGAAATGTGGTTTGGCTGGGTGCAACACTGGGGATATCTCGGCATCATTGTTTTGATGGCGATGGAGAGCTCGATCTTTCCCGTGCCCAGCGAAGTGGTCATTCCCCCCGCCGCCTTCCTCGCCGCGCAAGGCCACTTGGATTTCACGGGAGTGGTCCTGGCCGGAACCTTCGGCTCCTACCTGGGCGCGGCGATTACTTATTGGGTATCGCGCGCGCTCGGCCGGCCGTTGATCATGCGCTACGGTCGCTACTTTTTGCTCGGGCCGGAGAAATTGGAACGCGCTGAGGTCTGGCTGGTCCGCTATGAATCCGGGGGCGTTTTCTTCGCGCGATTGCTTCCCGTTATCCGACACCTCATTTCAATTCCGGCCGGGATCGTGCGGATGAACTTCACGATCTTTAGCGCGGTGACGATCGTCGGATCGGCGATCTGGTGCTACATCCTCGCGATTCTCGGCGACAAAGCGTTCCACGTCCGCCCGGATTTGATCCAGAATCCCGACGCGATGGTTGGTTTCATCAAATCGCAGTCGCTTTGGATCGTGCTCCTGGTGGTGGTCTTCGCCGCGCTCTATTTCGTCGTCATGCGTTTGAGTGCGCGACGCTCGAGCTAGTGGCAGCCTGTCGGTTCGCTGACACTGGTGTCAGTGCTTTGTCACCGATTCTCTCTCGAAACAGGGGTCGCTCGCATTCTGCCTTCGGCGGCAAAGAACTTTGAACAGTGGCACCTCATTTGCTCTCTAATCAGGCAACTCCTATGAAAAAGACCAACCTCATGTTGAAGCCGCGCCCAACCCTGTCTCTTGGCGATCTGATTCTCGCGGTCAGTTCATGCACCAAGAGCACCCGGGAAACGGTCGCGACGGTGGCTGATCTCCTCGGGAGCGGCCAGGTTCGCGTCCAGAGCAACGGAGTCTTTACCCGCGCCCGCGTCTGCTAGGCGGCTCACGGCATTTCGATTTCTTGAAAAGCGCCGCTCGGCTGATCGCCGGCGGCGCTTTCTTGCGTACAAAAACGCTTTCGCTTCCGCGCCCGGCTTTTATCTTCGCCGCGTGATTGATCGTTACTCCCGTCCGCAGATGCGCGATCTGTGGTCGGAAAATCGCAAATTTGAGATCTGGCTCGAAATCGAGACGCTTGCCTGCGAGGCGATGGCGGAATTGGGACAGATCCCGAAGGCGGACGCGGCGGAAATTCGGGAGCGTGCGCGGTTCTCCATCAGCGAGATTGCCGAGATCGAGAAGCGCACGAATCACGATGTCATCGCCTTTCTCGAGAACGTGGCCGGGTCGGTCGGTCCAGCGGCACGCTGGATCCATCAGGGGCTGACGTCTTCCGATGTGCTCGATACGACGCTCGCGGTTCAGCTGACCGAAGCGTCGCGCATTTTGATGGAAGATCTGAAGCAATTGCGCGTGGTCGTCGCGGACAAAGCCCGGCAATTCAAGATGACGCCGATGATTGGCCGGAGTCACGGGATTCATGCCGAGCCGATCACCTTCGGTCTGAAGCTGGCGCTGATGTTCGATGAATTCGGACGCGCGGAGGAACGGCTCGCGCAGACCACCGAGCGGATCCGAGTTGGAAAACTGAGCGGCGCGGTCGGGACGCATGCGCATCTCGATCCGGCAATCGAGCGCTCGGTGTGCGAGAAACTTGGCCTGAAGCCCGCGGCGCTTTCGACGCAGATTATCCAACGCGACCGGCACGCCGAGTTTCTCACCACGCTTGCGCTCATCGCCTCGAGCATCGACCGCTGGGCAACCGAGTTCCGTCATCTGCAACGGACCGAGGTTCTGGAGGTGGAGGAATTTTTCAGCGAAGGACAGAAGGGCAGTTCCGCGATGCCGCACAAGCGCAACCCGATTACCGGCGAGCGGCTTTCCGGACTCGCGCGGGTGATCCGCGGGCATGCGGTCACCGCGATGGAAAACGTGGCGCTCTGGCACGAGCGCGACATCAGTCATTCCAGCGCGGAACGGATTATCCTGCCCGACTCCTGCACTCTGCTCGACTACATGCTGGTGAAGCTGCGCGAACTGGTCGACGGCCTCCAGGTTTATCCGGAACAGATGGAGCGAAATCTTGGCCTGACCAAAGGCCTGTACTTCAGCCAATCGATCTTGTTGGCGCTCACGCGAGCCGGGGCGGAACGGAAAACGGCCTACGAAGCCGTGCAACGTGCGGCGATGCGCACCTGGCAAGGGGACGAATCGTTCGCCGAGAATGCGAAGAAGGAGCCGGAGATCACGGCATTGATTTCACCGGCCGAAATCGACGCGCTCTGCTCGCTCGAGGTTCATCTCCGCCACATCGATGCGACCTTCCGCATGCTCGGCTTGAGTTAGTCCGGCGTGTCCAGCAGCACTTCGGCGATGAGTCCGGAGTGATCGAGCAAAACCTGGGCGCTCTGAAAGGTGATGCCCGTCCCGGCCTCTCCCGGGCGCAGATGCAAGCGCACTTTCGCGTCGCGCGTTTTCAGGATCAGATGCTCGACGCCAAAAGTCGGCGTAAGTTCCACGGCCGCGATTTCGAACAAGGCCAGAAGCTGGATTCGCGTCGGCTTTTTCGGAGATGAGGTCACCTCGATCGTTCCATCATCCGGAAAGGCGTCGACGTTCGCGACGATCACCGAGCTTCCTGCATCCGGGGCAACGATGGGTTGAGCACTGGGTGTGAGACGCGCGGTTCTAATCTGCCCGCGCGTATCAAGCTCGACGTGGTCCAATTTGAAAACCATCGCCGGGGCTCGCACTCGCGATCCCGGGTCGGGAGGAATGTGCACGGAGACAATCGAGGAGTGCGCCTTCGCGCGAATTGCCCGCACCTGGAAGGAAGGAGAAAATTGAATCGATGTAATTTCCAGGGGCAGAGTGAGAACCACCGCGGCGCTTTGTGAGCCGCGAATCCGCGCTGAGCTTGAGAGGCCGAGGATCGGATCTCGAGGCGGTTCCAATGTGGAAACCGCAGCCTCTCGGTGAGGATGAACCTCCTTCGCTGCCGGCGGGGGCGCCTCACCAGCTAATCTGGGGACTTCCCCGCTCGGCGGATTGTCGGGAGCGGCGGAGACCTCCGAAGATGGCTCAACTGAGACCGCGGATGCGCTGGGGGGTTCCGGTGCAATCGTGGGCTCCGGCGCGGGAGGCGAGGTCGTCGGGTCTGGAATTGTCTGGGCACCGTTGTGGTGTGCTTTCGGCGCGGGCGCTGCTGCCGGCACGTTGCCACTCTGAGTTGACTTCGCAGCAGGCTTGCTCGGCGGTGGGGGTGGGGGTGGAGAGGGGCTCTTCTTAGCTTTGGCTGCGGCTTTCGTTACTTTCTTTGCTCGCGGTGTTTTCCTCGCCTTCTTGGCGGGTGGGGGGAGTGACGACGGTGTTTCTTGCGCAGCCGCTGCCAGGATCTGTGGCAGATTTGCCAGAGTCGCGTCGACGAGTTCGATGAGCGCGGCCGATAGAAACGGCTTTCCGATCGTGGCGACCACGTTGGGAAACCGCGCCGCAGTTGTCGCCATCTCTGCGACGTGCCCCGACATCATGATCACGGGAATGTGAGACGTGCGCGCATCTTCGAGCAAGAGCCGGCAGACTTCATCGCCCGCCACATCCGGCAGGCTGTAGTCCAGCAGGACAAGGTCGGGCAGGAGCTCCGTCGTGCGCCTGACCCCTTCCAAGCCGCTCGCCGCCGTCGCGATCTCGAGTGACGGTCGCGCGGTGCGAAGAATGTCTTCGACAAAAATCAGGAGCAATTCCGTGTCGTCGATCACGACGATCTTTTTTTCCGGCAACGCGGGAGCTGCTGCGGTGCTCTCCCCTCGCTCTGCGGAGTCCTCCATCGTCCGCGCGCTGCTCAACGCTTCCGCCAACACGGAGGTCCAGGGTCCGTGAAGCGCCCGCGGCGGGTTAGCGCGCATTTCGTTTTCGACAAAACGGGGCGCAGGCCAGCGCAACATCTCTTCCAATGCGGGAACGCCGGATTTGCCCATCACCACCGCCTGAGTCATCTGGCCGGCGGAAAAGTAAATCTCGCCGGTGGCTCCACTTATCGCGGTCACCCTCAGAACCGTGCTCACGGCAGCCACGCCAAAGAGCGCGATCAGATCGGTGAGGTCCAGATCGCGCAACATTCCCCCCGCGGGCAAAATTGCGGAGGCTTGCGACGATGGAAGCAGCTCCCCAACCGCGGCGCCAAACTTCGCCAACTCAAATGGCTTCGCGATGAAATGAAATGCACCGGGGCGCATTCGCTCGCGCTCCAGCTCCGGCCAGGTAATGGCTCCAATCACCAGGACCCGCGCGTTTGGATGCGCCGCCTTCATCCGATTGAAGAAGCCAACCGCACCGGCATGCGGCGGATCGAAATCGATTACAAACAGGTCGGGCTTGGTGGCGGCCGCTGCGATTTCCGCTTCAGCCAGGGATCGGACGACGGCTGTATGACAATTCGGCGCCAGTTTCCTTAGCGTGGAACCAAAGGCGATGGACAGCGCATCGTATTCCTCAACGAGGATAATACTTCCGGCTGTGCCGACGGTTGCTGAGGGGGACGATGGCACAAAGAGGGGTGAGGGGAGCGAGGATAGGTACAATCCATAAATATCGCCAAGCACTGAGATGTGCCCGGACGTAGTTTTCTTTTGTTAAGCCGCCGGTGCGAGCCGCTTACTCGAAGCGCAGAGCCTCGATCGGGTCAAGCGACGCCGCCCGGTAGGCCGGGTAAAATCCGAACCCGATTCCGATTGCGGAACAGACCAGCAGGCCGGCAAGAGCCCAACCAAAGGGGAATAACAGGTCGGCCTTGAGCCAACCCGCGAGTAGATTTCCGCCAATCACCCCGAGCAAAATCCCCAGGATTCCACCGGCCTCCGAGATGAAGACTGCTTCGGTCAGGAATTGCCGGAGGATGTCCCCGCTCCGTGCGCCGATCGATTTGCGAATGCCAATCTCCTTCGTACGCTCGGTCACGCTCACCAGCATGATGTTCATGATCCCGATTCCCGCCGCGACCAACGCAATCAGGCTGATCACGAAAGCGCCGATGCGCACGACCCCGGCGATGGAAGCGAAAGCGCTCTTCAACGAGTCGTTCGAGTAGATCTCGAAATCGTTTGGCTGATTCGGTTTGAGGCCGCGTGCGATCCGCATTGCGCCGATACCTTTGTCCATCGTGCGATTGTACGACTCCTGCGAGAACGATTGCGTGGCGATGTTTACCGAGCGCTTCGCCGAACCGAAGTTCTCGAAGAAACGCGTAATCGGAATGACGCAAATATCGTCCTGACTTTGGCCAAACGCCGTCCCTTTCTCTTCGAGGACGCCGATAATTGTGACTGCGTGCCCGCTCAGTTTGATCACCTTGCCGATGGGAGACTCATGCGGGAAAAGACGCTTCTCGATCGCCTTGCCGAGGACGACTACGCTGCGGGCGAGTTCCACGTCTTCCTGCGAGATATTTCGTCCGTAGGCGAGGGAGTAACTGTTCGCGGTCAGAAAACTCTGGTTTGACCCGGCGACGGTCAGACTGGGCGGAGTCTTCAGGCCGTTGTAAACCGCTTGCCCCTTGTTATCGAAAGTCTTAAGGCAGACCTCCCGCGCGATCCCTTCCATCAAAGCCATGTAACGCTGGCCCTGCGCATAGGTGACGTTGCGCCTGTTCTCATACTTTTCCGCGTTCCGTCCGCCCTGGCCTCCGCTCACGGGATATTTGGCGAATTGGAAAATGTTCGAGCCGAGGAAACTGATCCCGCTCTCGATCGAACTCTGAAGCGCGCCAATGGCAGTCATCACCGAGATGACGGAAAAGACGCCGATCGTAATCCCCATCATGGTCAAACCTGAGCGGAGTTTGTTCGCGCCTAGCGACTGCATCGCCATGGCCATGATTTCGCTGAACTTCATGAGAGCAATAGATCGGGAGCCGGACTATTCGTAGCGAAGCGCCGTTACCGGATCGAGCCGCGATGCAGACCACGCCGGCGCGAAGCCCGAAACAAGTCCCGTGAGCACGGAGACCAGCATGCTCGCCAGAACCAGGCCGAGCGAGATGTCGATCGGGAATGAGGGCCACGCCTTGCCGATCGCGAAACACACCACGTAGGCAAACATCAGGCCGATCAAACCGCCGAGCAGGCAGAGCGCGGTCGATTCGATGAGGAACTGGAGCAGGATGGTCCGCCGGCGTGCGCCCAGCGCCTTGCGCGTGCCAATTTCCTTCGTCCGCTCTTTCACGCTGACAAAAGTGATATTCATGATCCCGATCGCACCGACGAAGAGCGAGAGGCCGGTAATAAATAAGCCCGCGATCGCGATGGAATTCTTCACCGGATCGAGCGTGCTCTTAAAGGCCTGCTGTTCGTTGATATTGAAATCGTCCTTCTTTTCCGGCGGAAGCGCGCGCACCCGGCGCATTAAGGCGGTCAACTCTCCCTTCGCCTCCTCGAGCTTAAGCTTGTCTTTCACCTTCACCCGCACGTCCGATTCGCTCTTCGCACTGAAGTATCTCTTAAACGTCGGCAGCGGCACGATCACGATCGAGTCGAGACTGAAGAGGCCGAGGAATGAGCCCTGCCGCGCACCAACTCCGATGACTTTGAAGCGCTGTCCGCTTATCTGGACGAATTTGTCGATCGGATCACCGGCTGGGAAAAGCGCGTCGGCGACGTCATATCCGAGCAGACAAACGTTCGCTGCACCTTTCGATTCCATTTCGTTGAAGAAGCGGCCCGCACTGAAATCGACCGTCGAGATGAGGGTGTAATCCGGCGTCGTGCCCTGGACGAAAATGTTACTCACCTGATTCTCCCCATACTTCACGCTACGAAGCACGTTCGAAGTCGGCACGGCCGTGATCAGATGGGAATTCGGAGTCGCTGCGATCATGCGATTGAGCGTCTCCGAGTAATCCGTCTTGATCTCCCGGCGATCGCGGTAGTTCCACCAATCATCTACCCGCGCCCAGGGAAATTGGCTGACGTAAAGGACATCGTCGCCCAGGATCGACATGCTCTTGTCGAAGCCCGTCTGGATGCCGGCGATCGCCGTGCCCATCAAGGTCACCGCGACAATGCCGATGATCACCCCGAGGGCCGTCAGCATCGATCGCGTCTTATTCGCCTGCATTTGCGCGAGCGCGATCTTCCAGCTCTCGGTCAGCTCGTAGATGAATCGCTTCACGCTCCTGATGTTAGCACATCTGTTCCGCTTGTAACTCCTCGACTCGCGTGTACGCAGCGGTTGAGAACTTGCGCTGCCAGCCCGATTCCCCTACAAGGTGCATCGCTTAACAGAGAACAACCTCGTTGTAGTCTTATGACCGCAAAAGAAATTCTGGCAGAGCTGAAGCCGCTGGGCAGCGACAGCTACAAAAGGGTGATGTTCAACCACGGCGTGAAGGAGCCATTCTTTGGCGTCAAGATCTCGGAGCTGAAAAAGATCCAGAAGCGCATCAAGAAGGATTACCAACTTGCGCTCGACCTTTACGACACCGGTAACTACGACGCGATGTATCTGGCCGGGTTGATCGCCGACGATGCGCGGATGACGAAAAAGGATCTGCAGCGCTGGATTGCGAATGCGACCCACAGCCGCTCGCCAGTTTCACCGTGCCGTGGGTCGCGGCGGGCAGCCCGCATGGGTGGGAGTTGGCGCTGGAGTGGATCGACTCGAAGAAGGCTCTGACCGCCGAAGCCGGCTGGGCGACGTTGCGGAGCCTCGTCTCCATCAAGGACGACTCGGACCTCGATCTGGCGGAGTTGAAACGGCTCCTGGAGCGCGTGCGGAAGAGCATTCATCAGGCGCCGAACGACGTGCGCTCCTCGATGAACGGGTTTGTCATTGCGGTCGGTTCCTACGTGCAATCGCTGACGGACACTGCCATCCAGATCGGCGAAAAGATCGGACCAGTCAGCGTGGACATGGGCAACACCTCATGTCAGGTTCCCTTTGCGCCAGACTACATTCGAAAGGTGCAGAAACGCGGTACCATCGGGAAGAAGCGCAAGTCGGCGAAATGCTGAACGCGGAGACCGGTTTCGGCGCGTCGCCTAGCCATTAAGATATGAGGAAAGTGTTTGAGAATCCCGATTTCCATGAAGTAGGGCACTGCGAATCGATCCTGAACAGTCATGGAATCGCCACGACGGTCAAGAATCAGAACGTGTCGTCTTTGAGCGGCGAAGTGCCCTTCGCTTCAGCGTTTCCTGAATTGTGGGTTCTTGATGACAATACCTACGACGAGGCTGTCGGTTTGCTGCGCGACTATCATGACAGCGCCAGGCAAAACGCCCCACGTCCAGATTGGACTTGCGCAGATTGCGGAGAATCAGTTCCCGGCACATTTGACTCGTGCTGGCATTGCGGACATTCCAAACCAGTGTCTCGCTAGAAGTCCTGGTCCGTCGTGCCGTCAAGGCCCTGCTGGACAATTCAGAGGGGTGTCCGCGGATGACCGCGTATTCCCAGAGGACAAGTGTTAGGTCGGTGAGATTGGAATCGGCGGAGGATTCCGATCGGCGAATTGGACTTGATGCCAATACGGGTAGGCCGAGGGCAGTTCGCTGGCGGCATCGAGCTTCGCTACCTGTTCGCGGGTGAGATTCCAGCCGACGGCGCCGAGATTCTGCCGGAGCTGCTCTTCGTTGCGCGCGCCGATAATGACGCTGGCCACGGTGGGACGTTGCAAGAGCCAGTTCAACGCGATCTGCGGCACGGTCTTGCCCGTTTCCGCCGCCACTTCATCGATCGCATCGACCACTTTGAAAAGATATTCGTCGTCAACTTGCGGCCCGGCATCGTTCGACGCCTTCCCGCTCAGCCGGCTCTTTTCCGGAGGCGGCGCGCCGCGGCGGATCTTGCCGGTGAGCCGTCCCCAGCCGAGCGGACTCCAGACGATCGCGCTCACTTTTTGATCCAGGCCCAGCGGCATGAGTTCCCATTCGTAATCGCGGCCAATGAGCGAGTAATAAGCCTGATGCGCCACGTGGCGCGCGAGGCCGTATTTCTCCGAGATGGCGAGCGACTTCATCAGATGCCAGCCCGAGAAATTCGAGCAGCCGATGTAGCGGATTTTTCCGGCGCGCACGAGATCGTCGAGCGTGTGCAGCGCCTCCTCGATCGGGGTGAGCGCATCGAAGGCGTGCAGTTGAAAGAGGTCGATGTGATCGGTGCCGAGCCGGCGCAGGGCCGCTTCGACCGCACGGGTCAGGTGATGGCGGGAGGAGCCGACGTCGTTCGGCCCTTCGCCGGACCGGAAGGTTGCCTTGGTGGAGATGAGGACGGCATCGCGCCGGCCCTTGATGGCCTGGCCGAGGATTTCCTCCGCGAGACCGTCCGAATAAACATCGGCGGAATCGAACATGTTGAGCCCGGCCTCGAGACAGATGTCCACGAGGCGGGTCGCTTCCGCGACGTCGGTGCTGCCCCAGGCGCGAAAGAGTTCGCCCTTGCCGCCGAAGGTGCCGGTGCCAAAGCTGAGCGCGGGCACCTTCAGGCCCGAGCCGCCGAGTTGTCTGTATTCCATGGTATTCGTTAGGTATTGTTTCCGTCAGCCCGCCTCTCCCGGTGGAGCAATCATAACGCCGACTTGCGACAAACACTTCCGCAGGGCCAGCGCGAACTTCACTGCATCCGGGGTATCGCCGTGCACGCAGATGGTATCCGCGTGCACCACGACATAGCTGCCGTCGATCGCCTGCACCTTGTCGTCGCGCAGCATGCCGAAGACGCGATTCGCGGCCTCCTCCGGATCATGGAGCAAGGCGTCCGGTCGATCGCGTGGCACGAGCGTTCCATCCGGCATGTAATTGCGATCGGCGAAGACTTCGCGCGCGACACGCAGCTCATTCGCCTCGGCCGCGCGCGAGAGGACGCTCGAGGCCGGGGCGAAGAAGATCAGCTTCGGATCGACCGCGCGCACTCCGCGCGCGATCGCGTCCGCCATCTCTTCGCTGCGGACCGCCATGTTGTAGAGCGCGCCGTGCGGTTTCACGTGTTGCGGACGAACGCCTAACGAGTGAGCGAGCGCGTGGAACGCACCGACTTGATAAACCACGAGCGCGAAGATCTCCTCCGCGCCGAGCGACATTTCGCGGCGTCCGAAATTCTCGCGATCGTGAAAACCGGGATGCGCGCCCACCGCCACGCCACGCTCGTGCGCGGCCAGGATTGAGGTCCTCATCATGCTCCGGACTTCCGGCGTGCAAGCCGCAGGCAATGTTCGCCGAGCTGACCAGCGCGAGCAGCTCGAGATCGTGCCCGGCGCCTTCGCCGAGATCCGCGTTGAGATCGACGCTCAAGCTCATGCGGTTTGCAATTCGAGGCCGAGACGGAAGCGGGCAACTTCACGCTCGCGCTCGATGAACAACTGTTGCGCGTCCGCCAGCGACACCTCGACGAAGCGGACGGAATCGCCCGGGCGCAGTTGCACCGCCGCCGGCAGATCGACTGTAATCACGTGCGCGATTTTCGGGTATCCGCCTATCGTTTGGCAATCCCCGAGCAAGAGAATCGGCTGACCGCTCGGCGGAACCTGGATCGTTCCCGGTGCCACCGCTTCCGAGAGGAGATCCGTCTCTTCGATGCGCGCGAGCATCGGCCCCTCCAAACGAATTCCCATCCGGTCGGAATCTGAT
Source organism: uncultured Verrucomicrobiae bacterium (assembly GCA_963784865.1). Classification (GTDB taxonomy): domain Bacteria; phylum Verrucomicrobiota; class Verrucomicrobiia; order Chthoniobacterales; family UBA10450; genus JACCTI01. Next base: position 59,545 of record CAWATC010000003.1, read on the forward strand.
GACGTTGCATATGGTTCATTGAGAAACGTCGCCTGCGCGGATTTATCGAACAGCGACCAACCGGCTCCCGGGATGATTCTCAAGAAGTCGTACGTCGTCGCGGGATTCGACCATTCGTACGGGGCCAGCCAACTTCCGATCCGCGGCCCGCGCAGCTTTTCCGCGATGTTCGCCGCTCGCGGAGGTTGTGGGCCGAATTCGAGCACGTCGTCGTCGCGCAGAGCGCGTCCGTCGAAACCGCCGAAACCGCCGCGCCGATCCGTCGCCCGGCTTCCGAGGACGAGAGGCACGTCGATACCGCCAGAGATCGCGATCCATCCTCTTGCACCGGCATCGGGAGCGGCGATGACCAACTGCTCGCCGTCGCGGATCAATCCGGCCCGTCCGGACGGAAGCGTCGTTTCGTCAATCTGCGCATCGAACGCACCTCCGCACCACGCGACAAGGCGATCGTCTGTGAACTGCATACGCACTTTCCCCAGCGTCACTTCAAGTCCGGCCGCGGAGGGGTCGTTGCCGACCAGAAGATTCGCGATCCTGAGGGCGTGTGGATCCAACGCTCCGCTGACGGAAACGCCGCTCGCGCGATAACCTGTGCGGCCGAGATCCTGCACGGTAGTCAAAAAACCGGCGCGCGAGACCGTGGCTGTCATGGCAGGAAGGCATCGAATTCCGCGCGCGTGATCGAACGAAACCGGACCCACTTTCCCGCGGAGAGCAGAGCGGGCGGTTCACGCTGCGCGTCGAATAGGCGAAGTGGCGTCCGGCCGATGACATTCCAACCGCCGGGCGACTCCGTGGGATAGACTCCGGTCTGCACGCCGCCGATGGCGACGGAGCCGGCCGGCACTTGCTTGCGTGGCGTGGCCCGTCGCGGGGTCGCGAGTTCGGGCGGCAGACCGCCAAGGAACGGAAAGCCCGGCGTGAAACCGACGCAGTGGACGCGATAATTTGCCGCGCTGTGCCGCCGTACGACTTCCATTGGCGAAAGTTCGGCGCGTCGCGCGACTTCCCCGAGGTCGAGTGCGAACTCGGATTCGTAGCAGACGGGAATCTCCAGGATCGCGTTTGCCGATCTATTTTTCTTCGCGCGAAACGGGCGCGCGAGGGCGCTCCGAATCTGCGTTTCAAGCCAGGCGAACAAGTCGTCCGGCGCGGCGCCTGCCTCGTTCGCTTGCGCCGGATCGAAGAAAACACCGAGCGAAGCGTAGGCCGGTGCGCATTCCACGACCCATGGAATAGCGGCATGCTCCAAACGCTGTTGCATATTGAGCACCGCCTGCAGAGCACCTTCGGGGTCGCTTTCGAAATTTTCGCGGACCCGCAGAATCAACGCCGAGTCTCCTAAGGGAATAATCTCCATGCTGCCGCGCGAGTGATTGCCGCGCAGAAGCTATCAGCGATTCCCAGCGCAGGGAAGGCGCGCAACGAACGAAGCGCGTTGTGCGACGCCGCTCTGTCGGCGTAACCAAGCGCCGTCGCTACAACGCGTGCGTGAGAATTACGCTGTCCGGCCGCAGCAGTTCTTGAATTTCTTGCCGCTGCCGCACGGGCACGGTTCGTTGCGCCCGACCTTCGGCACCTCGCGGCGCACCGGCGCAAGATCGAGCTTCACTTCCGCGCCGTCGCCGTTTTCCGAAGCCGCGTGCGTCGCGCCGCGCTCCGGACGCCGGCCCAGTGCCGGCCCGGGAGTCGGACCGCTCGCGGTAGGCGCGGTCGGCGCATGCTCGCGCATTAAGAACTGCGGCAGGGTGGAAAGGAAAGTTTTCGAACGCCTGCAAGTTCGAGGTGCTGCGGAAAAGATTGTGCAGCACTTCGTTCTTAATGTTCGCCATCAGCTCGACGAACATGTCGTAGGCTTCGGTCTTGTATTCGATGAGCGGATCCTTCTGCGCGTAGCTGCGGAGGTAGACGCCTTCGCGCAACGCATCCATCGCATAGAGATGCTCCTGCCAGAGGCGATCGATCGCGTTCAGAATGATGTAACGCTCGAGGCTCTTGACCGCCGTCGGTTCTTCGTGGCTCGACTTTCGTTCGTAGGAGTTCTTGATCTTCTCGATCAGGAATTGCGCGTTCTCGTCCACGCTCCGCGTTTCAAACTGCGCGTTCTCCGCGTTAAGCCCGAGGGGGAAGGTGATGTTCACCCAGTGCAGCAGCGCGCCGTAATTCGGCTCGTCGCTGTCTCCGGAGCCAAGATGCTCGCGCACTTTCGCGGGAACGGCTTCTCGATGACTTCGTAGATCAGCTTGCGCGGCTCGTCGGAATCGATCGTGTCGTTGCGGTAGGTGTAAACGACTTCGCGCTGATTGTTCATCACGTCGTCGAAATCGAGCGTGCGTTTGCGGGCGAGATAATTGCGCTGCTCGACGCGCTTCTGCGCGGTTTCGACCGACTTGTTCAGCCACGGATGCTCGAGTTCCTGGCCTTCCTCGAGGCCGAAGCGCTCCATGATTTTCGTCATCCGATCGGCCGCGCCGAAGTTGCGCATGAGATCGTCTTCGAAGCTGACGTAAAAACGCGAGCCGCCCGGATCGCCCTGGCGCGCGCAACGTCCGCGCAGCTGGCGGTCGATGCGCCGCGATTCGTGCCGCTCGGTGCCGATGACGAACAGGCCGCCCCGATCCGGCACGCCCGGGCCGAGCTTGATGTCCGTGCCGCGGCCGGCCATGTTGGTCGAGATCGTGACGGTGCCCGCGCTGCCCGGCGCGCTGCACGATCTCCGCTTCCTGCATGTGGTATTTCGCGTTCAGCACGTTGTGCGGAATCTTCTCGCGCTTCAGCATGCGGCTGAGCAACTCCGACGCTTCGACACTGACCGTGCCGACCAGGACCGGCTGCGCCGCGGCGTGGCATTCCTTGATCTCGTTGATGACCGCGTTGTATTTCTCGCGACGCGTCTTGTAGATGCGATCGTTCGCATCCTTGCGCGCGATCGGCCGGTTCGTCGGGATGACGTTGACGTCGAGTTTGTAGATGTCGTGAAACTCGGCCGCTTCCGTGTCCGCCGTGCCGGTCATGCCCGCGAGCTTTTGGTAGAGCCGGAAATAATTCTGGATCGTGATCGTGGCGAGCGTCTGCGTTTCGCGATCGATCTGCACGCCTTCCTTCGCTTCGACCGCCTGGTGCAAGCCATCGCTCCAGCGGCGGCCCGGCATCTTGCGGCCGGTGTATTCATCGACGATGACGACCTTGTTTTCCTCGACGACGTACTGCACGTCCTTCTCGAACAGGCAGTAGGCGCGCAGCAGTTGCGAGATGTTGTGAATGCGCTCGGCCTGCGCGTCGCAATGCTGCTGACGCTTGATCTTCTGCTGCTCTTTCTCTTCGTCGGAAAGCGTCGCGATCGAGGTCGATCTCGGCGAACGCGCTGATCAAATCCGGCAGCACGAACGCATCCGGCTCATCCGGATTCAGGAAAGTGCGGCCCTGCTCGGAGAGATCGGACTCGTTCGATTTCTCATCGATGGTGAAAAAGAGTTCTTCCTTCAGCGCGAAGAGTTCTTCCTTGCGCGAGTCCTGGTAGAACTGCGAGCTCGGCTTTATCCATCGCCTTGCGCTTCTCCGGATCTTCCATCATGCGCAGGAGCTGCTTGTTGCGCGGCTGGCCGAGCTTCACCTTGAAGAGCGCGAGTCCGCCCTCCTCGATTTTTCCCTGGTCGAAGAACTCCTTCGCTTCGCTCGCCACGCGGTTGCACAGCATGTTCTGCTTGCGCACCAGCTGCTCGACGAGCGGCTTCCACTTGTCGTATTGATGCGTCGAGACCGTGGCCGGCCCGCTGATGATCAGCGGCGTGCGCGCTTCGTCGATCAGGATGGAATCCACTTCGTCGACGATCGCGAAATAATAGCCGCGCTGGACCTGCTGCTCGCGCGTCGTGGCCATGCCGTTGTCGCGCAGATAATCGAACCCGAACTCGCTGTTCGTGCCGTAGGTGATGTCCATCGCGTACTGCTCGCGGCGGACATCCGGCGGCTGATCGTGCTGAATGCAACCAGCCGTCAGGCCGAGAAAGCTGTAAAGCTGCGCCCATCCATTCGGCGTCGCGGCGGGCGAGGTAATCATTCACCGTCACCAGGTGCGCGCCGCGGCCGGTGAGCGCGTTCAGATAAAGCGGCAGCGTCGCGACCAGCGTCTTGCCTTCGCCGGTCGCCATTTCCGAGATGCGCCCGCGATGCAAAACGATGCCGCCGATGAGCTGCACGTCGAAGTGCACCATGTTCCAGGTCATCGGTTGGTCGCAGACGCGTGAATTCTTCCTGGCGCTCGGTCAGACGGCGCGCCGCGTTCTTCACCACCGCAAACGCTTCCGGCAGGATCTCGTCGAGCTTGGCCCAGCGCTCCTGAGGATCCTCGATCGTGGCCAGCTCCGCTTTCCACTCCGCGGTCTTCGCACGCAGTTCATCGTCCGAGAGCGACTTAAACTGCTCGTCGAGCTCATTGATACGACGGACCGTCGGCATCATGCGCTTGATCTCGCGCTGATTCTTCGATCCGAGTATTTTCTTTAAAATCCAGCCAACCATGTGTTTTCGTGTCTACTGACGGAAATTTGTCAGCGGGGACAATAGCACGGGCAAATCGCAAACGAAACCTGCCCGGGTGCGACCGTTACGAGCCCGCTACACTAGCCGGTCACGTGCCGACGGTGCTTCGGCCAGTTCGTGTCGTCGCGGTTTTTGTGTCTAGACTCGCGCGATGAAGAAAATCGTCTCCACGACAGAAGCTCCCGCTGCGGTCGGACCTTACTCCCAGGCAGTGCGCATTGGGCCCATGCTTTTTACCGCCGGCCAAATCCCGCTCGATCCAAAAAGCGGCCAACTCGTTTCGCAAGACGTGGGGGAACAAACCCGCCGCGTGCTCGACAACCTGACCGCGGTTCTGAAGGCGGAGAACATGGATTTCTCCAACATCGTGAAGACCACCGTCTTCATGACTAATCTCGGCGATTTCCAGACGATGAACGAGGTCTACGCGAGCTATTTCACGGATCAGCCGCCCGCCCGCTCGACCGTTCAAGTGAGCGCATTGCCCAAAGGGGCGCAGGTCGAGATCGACGTTATCGCTGCGGCCACGAAAGAAGGCGGGAAAGTGATCGACACCTGGGAATGATTTTCAAATGACGAAGCAATGACGAATGCTGAAACCCGGAGGATCGCGTCGATGATTTTTCGTCATTCAAGCTTCGTCATTCATCCGTCATTCGTCATTGGTCATTCGTCATTCAATGAACGACCTCCTCGCGCTTTTCCGCAAAACCGGTGCGCTGCTCGACGGACATTTTGTTCTGCGCTCCGGTTTGCATAGTCGGCAATTTTTCCAATGCGCCATCCTGCTGCAACACACCGACATCGCGGCGGACGTTTGCGGCCGGCTGGCGGATAAGCTGCGCAGCATTGAGTGCGACGCCGTCATCTCTCCGGCACTCGGCGGAATCGTGGTCGGCCAGGAAGTCGGCCGCGCGCTCGGCAAGCGCCACATCTTCGCCGAGAAAGACGCCGGCGGTCTGGTGTTACGACGCGGCTTCACGATTGCGCCGAAGGAGCGTTTCATTGTCGCGGAAGACGTCGTCACCCGCGGCGGGCGCGTGCAGGAAACGATCGACATCGTTCGCGCGCGCGGCGGGCGTCGTGGCGGCGATCGCGGTGATCGTTGATCGCAGCGGCGGACAACGTCCCGATTTCGGTTGCCCCTTTGTCAGCCTCGTCGAAATGAACGTCGAAACGTTTGCCGCGGATCAGCTGCCGCCGGACCTCGCCCAAAGCACGGCGATTAAACCCGGGAGTTGACGATCAGCTTCTAGGCCACCCAGCCCCAAACGGCGAAGATCCCCATGAGCAGCCCTGCGAGCGCGGCGGAAAACGGGACGTAGGCCCGGTGGAAGGTCTCGTTCCGTCCGAGCACCGCGAGAAAAATAATCGCGGGAAACATGCCCAGGACGTAGCGCGGCATCGAATGCAACGAGCCCCACATCGTGATGAAGCCCAAATACGCCAGCGAGTAAATGGAGTAACTCCATCGGAGCCGAAACAACATCACGATAGCCAGCGCGGCAAAAGCCAGGGTGAAGCCCAGGTCCACCACCGTTCCGTGCTCCCCCACGAAATTGGTAAAAAATGAGGCCACGGTGCGCAATGGATTTTGCATGCCCAGTCCCCAAGCGCCCTGTGCCTGGAGGACGGCCGTGGCCGTTCCTTCCGCGTGGCGCAGGTAGCCGAAGTACCCGGCAAGGCAGAGTGGAGGCAGCCCGAGGGCGAAAACGTTGAGCCGGACTTTTCGCCAGTTGAATTCACACTGGAGCAGGTACTCCACGACCAATCCGACGAAGATCATAATGCCGGGCGGTCGACTCAAGGCCGCCATGCCCCCCAAGGCGCCGGCCCACCACCACTGCCCTCGCCGGGCGTGATAGAAAGCGCCGATTATGCAGAACAGAAAAACGGACTCCGAATAGACGGCAGAGAGAAACAGACGTCGTCGGGAAAACCAGGAGGTAGAGGACCGCCCGGCGCGCCGTCGCTTCATCGAATTCGAAGCGAGCGAGCAGAAAAAGATAAAGCAACGCGCCGAGAAGGGCCGCATTCGAAACAATAATTCCGCAGACGAACCACCAAAGATCCTTCTGAGAATGAACGACCGCGTGCGTCGCGCGCACCAGCAGCGGGTAAACCGGAAAGAAGGCGACGTTCGAACGCTGTCCGGCCGCAAATTGGTAACCGTTCTTTGGCGATGCTGTGATACCAGGAGGCGTCCCAGCGCGACCACATATTGACGAACGGATAATCGACGCGGGAGATACTACCGGTGAAATTCGTCTTGTTCCCGCTCGGGCCGATCTCCCACGCCCCTTCCGGCGCCGTTTGACTCAGGAGTTGAATGGCCAACCATCCGATCAGGACAAGGGCCGCACGTGAAACCGCCCAGGGCACGAAGCAATGCGTCACGAACAACCTGCTGCGCGAAACCGCCGGGCTCGCCAGGTTCTCCGCAGAAACTCCAGAGCACGGCCGGTCCGGTGTTGCCTCTGATTTACTGGGGGCTGGCGAGTCCAAAAGTCTTCGTTAGACCGTTAAAGGGTGCATTATGGCTGCGAGCCCGCGCGCACTTCATCGGACATTTCGCCAGACGAATGCAAGGCGCAAAGCGGGTGATAGCGCGATTTTGCAAAAGAAAATACCGGTGAGTGGGAATTGACTGCGACCTCCGCCTTGCGTTTCCTCATCCTCAGCCTGTGACCGTAGCATCCACATGAAAAGCCATTTCGAGGGCAGCAAGGTTCTGATCACCGGCGGACTTGGATTTATCGGATCGAATCTCGCGGAGCAACTGCTCAATTTCGGCGCGGAGGTCACGGTGCTCGACAGCCTTATCCCGGATTATGGCGGGAATCTTTTTAACATTGAGCCATTCCGCGACCGCCTGCAGGTCAACATCTCGGATGTGCGCGATACCTATAGCATGCGCTATCTGGTGCAGGGAAAGGATTATCTCTTCAACCTCGCGGGCCAAACCAGTCACCTCGATTCGATGACGAATCCGATGGCCGATCTGGAGATCAATTGCCACGCGCAGCTCTCCATCCTGGAAGCGTGTCGCGTCTGCAATCCGCAGATCAAGATCGTCTTCGCGAGCACGCGGCAGATTTATGGCCGCCCCGAGCGCCTGCCGGTGGATGAGACCCATCCCTTGAACCCGGTCGACGTGAATGGGATCAACAAGATGGCGGGCGAAAAATATCATCTGCTTTACAGCCAGGTGCATGGGGTGAAAGCGACGGCGCTCCGCCTAACGAATACTATCGGCCCGCGCATGCGGATCAAGGATGCGCGCCAGACGTTCGTCGGCGTCTGGATCCGGCAGTTGCTCGAAGGCCAGCCCATCGAGGTCTGGGGAGGAGAACAACTGCGCGATTTCACCGATGTGCAGGATGCCGTGCACGCGTTCCTCCTGGCCGCGGCGGAACCGAAGACCGAGGGCGAGGTTTACAATCTCGGTGGCAGCGAAGTCATCGATCTGCTCAGTCTGGCGAAGTTGCTGGTCGACGTGAATGGAGCCGGAAGCTACACCGTCCGCGAGTTCCCGGCAGAACGGCACGCCATCGATATTGGAAATTACTACAGTGATTTTTCGAAGATTCGCTCACAGCTGGGTTGGGAGCCGCGGCAATCGCTCCGCGACACCATTCAGCGGACGCTCGCTTTCTATCGCGATTCCCTGAGCCATTACGTTTGAGAACGATTCGCTCAGCCAACCCGCAGGCCGGCTATCTCGCGCACCAAGCGGAGATCGATGGCGCGATTTTACGCGTCTTGGAAAGCGGTTGCTACATTCTCGGCTCGGAAGTTTCCGCGTTCGAAGCAGAGTGGGGGACCTATCTCGGAGTTGCGCATGCCGTCGGCGTCGGCAATGGGACCGATGCAATCGAGCTGGCGTTGCGGGCCCTGAACATTGGTCCCGGCGACGTCGTCATTACGACTGCGAACACGGCCGTCGCCACCGTGGCGGCCATCGAACTCGCGGGCGCGTCGGCACTCCTTGTCGACGTCGATCCATCCACGCTTACGCTCTCGCCGGAGCGCTTGGAGGAGGCACTCGCGCAAGACACAGATCAGCGCGTCAAGGCTATCATTCCCGTGCATCTCTACGGGCAGCCCGCCGATATGCCGGCCATCGTCGCGCTCGCGCAGAGGCACAACGTACGCGTGATCGAAGATTGCGCGCAGGCCCATGGCGCGATGATTGGTGATCGCAAGACTGGCACCTGGGGCGATGCCGCCGCATTTAGTTTTTACCCGACGAAGAACCTGGCCGCGCTCGGAGACGGCGGCGCGGTGGTGACGAACGATGAGGCTTTGGCCGCGCGGCTGCGGGCGTTGCGCACTTATGGCTGGAAGGAGCGCTACGTCAGCGAAGAAGCGGGGATGAACACCCGCCTGGACGAGCTGCAGGCGGCGATTCTTCGGGTGCGGCTCCGTTCTCTGGACGCGGAAAACGCCCGACGCTCGGAGCTGGCACGTCATTACGACCACTCGTTAGGGAAATGTTCCGGCTTGCGTCTGCCGCAACCGGCAGCCGAGGTGCGCCATGTTTACCATCAATACGTCATTCGCGTAGCAGAAGCGCGACGAGCTGCGCGATGATCTGCAGCGCAAGCAGATCGAAACGGCCGTGCTTTACCCGGTGCCGATTCATTTGCAGCCGGCGTATCTGGGTCGCGTTGCCACGGCGGGACCGCTTTCGGTCACGGAGTTGGCGGCCAATGAACTCCTTTGTCTGCCGATTCATCCCTGGCTCGAAGACGCGGATGTTGCGCGCGTCTCGGCCGCCATCGTCCAGTGGCTCGATGGTTGAGCCGACGGTAGAGCAAGGCGGCCTCTCGCCGCGTGAAGTCAAGGTGATGCGGTCCGTCGAGGACGAACTCTGGTGGTACCAAGCGCTCCGCGCGCATGTGATCAATTCCCTTCCTTCCATCCCGCCAACGTTCCAACTCCTGGACGCCGGGTGCGGAACCGGCGGGATGCTCGCTCGCATCCGTCAGCATTTCGCGCAGGCAAAGCTGACCGGCATCGACCTGAGCGAGTCCGCCCTCGAACTGACGCGACAACGCCAGACGGGGGCCGAGTTGCTCCGGGCGAGCACAAATCGTCTTCCCTTTGCGGACGGCGAGTTCGATGTCGTCCTTTCGCTCGATGTGCTCGCTTTCCGCGGGGTGGACGAGCAGGGCGCGATACGGGAGATGTATCGGGTGCTGCGCCCTGGAGGCTCAATGATCATGAATGTCCCGGCTTTCGATTTTCTGCGCGGCAGCCATGATGCGGCGGTGGACCAAGTCCGACGCTACACACGTCCTCAACTTGCGGCGTTGCTGAAGCGCGTGGGTTTCGCGCACGCAAGGTTGAGCTATTGGAACGTGAGCCTCTTGCCGGCGATCGCGGCCGTGCGCTGGGCGAGCCGGACTAGGGCAGAACAACCTGAGATACGGTCCGATCTCGCCCCGATGTGGCCGCCCTTGAATTCACTCTTGCGTGGCCTCGCCCAGTTTGAGCTTGCCGTCAGCCGGCACCTTGCGCTGCCCTTCGGCACTTCGCTCTTCGCGGTCGCACAAAAATGACTACCTCCCGTCCCACGCTCAGCGTTGTCGTGCCGCTCTACAATTCCGCGGAGACGCTGCCGCGCTTGATCGAGGAACTTTCCGCCATGCCGATCGACGGCGGCCACGAAATTGTCCTGGTCAATGACGGCAGCCGCGACGCGACGGAACAGCTTGCGCTGCAACTGATCGAGACCAGCGCGATTCCGATTAGCTTCATCAGCCTTTCGCGCAATTTCGGGGAACACAATGCCGTCCTCGCCGGCCTGCGGGCCAGCACAGGCGACTTCGTGGTCACGATGGATGACGACCTGCAGAACCCGCCGTCCGAAGTGCCAAAGCTCTTGCACGCCGCGCAAACCGAAAAGCGCGACGTGGTCTACAGCGCCTACGAAAAGAAAGAGCACGCCGGCTGGCGCAATCTGGGCAGTCGCCTAACGAACGCTTTCGCAGATTGGAGCATCGACAAACCCAAAGGTCTGTATCTCTCCAGCTTTCGCTGCGTCTCACGGTTCGTGGCCGACGAAGTCGCCAAGTCCTCCAACCCGAGCCCGTACATTGATGGACTCATTTTTCAGGTCACGCAGAACGTCGGCGTGGTAAAGGTGCGCCACGACGCGCGCTCCGCAGGAGCGAGCGGCTACACTCTGCGCGCGCTCCTCCGGCTTTGGATGAGCATGTTGATCAACGCCTCCGTCATGCCGTTGCGCATCGCCACTTTGATCGGGATCGCGATGAGCGTGGTCGGCTTCGTCTCGTTCGTCGCCGTTTTTATCAACCACTTCGTCAACCGCGAGCCGCTCGGTTGGGGTTCGATCATGGCCGCGCTCCTCATCTTTTCCGGAACGCAGCTTCTCTTGCTAGGCGTGGTTGGTGAATACGTCGGGCGCACCTATCTGCGCGTGTCGGAAAAACCGCAGAGCGTCGTGCGCTCTCGAACAAACAATTCCGCCAACCAGCGGCAGCAGTGAATACTAGCGCGCGGCCTTAGCGCTTCAGCCTTCGCTGGACCAGGACCACGATGTCGTGCAACTCCGCCACGCGCAGCGCGTAGGCGGCGCCAAAGAATGCCAGGCTGCCCGCCGCCACCGTCGTCCCCACGCCCACCAGCTTGCGCCATTCCGATCGCGGAATGCCGGCGCCGAAGAACCAATGCACCCCGAGCCAGCAAACCGCACCGAGACACGCTCCCGCCACGAGCAGCTTGGTCAGCGTCCGCACCATCGCCCCGGTCTCCAGAGGACCCGCGTAGCGCCGCATCATTCCGTAGAGCACGAGGAAATTAATCACCGCGATGCAACTGGTCGAAAGCGCGAGCCCCTTGTGGCCCAGCTTCATGTGGAAAGTGAGCAGCCAGTTCAGGCTGAAGTTGAGCACGATCGAGCACAGGCTGACCAGCATCGGAAGATTGCGCCGGTCCAACGCATAGAACGCGGGCGCGAGCACCTTGACCGATGCATAACCGACGAGGCCGATCCCATAAAACCGCAGCGCCGCCGCCGTTTGTTGCGTGGCTACGGCGGTGAAACGGCCATGTTCATAGATCAGGGCAATGATTGGCTCCGCCATAATCATCAGCCCGATCGCCGATGGAATCGTCAGGAGCATGACCAGCCGGAGCGCATGTGCGAGCGCCCCGCGAAATTCCGGCATGTCGCCCCGCGCCGCGCTCCGTGAAACCAGCGGCAGGGTTACGGTCGCCACCGCCACCCCGAAAATTCCGAGCGGCAATTGCATCAGGCGAAAAGCAATGTTCAACCAACTGACCGCGCCATCCTGCAGATAGGAGGCGAAGATGCTGTTGATCAGCACATTCACCTGCACCGCGCTGGCCGCGATCACCGCCGGTCCCATCAACTGCAGAACTTTGCGCACCCCTTCGTCGCGCCAGTTGAAATCGGCATGAAAGACGTAGCCCACTTTGAAGAGCGACGGGATTTGCACCGCGAGCTGGAGGAATCCGCCCACCAAAGTTCCCAAGGCCAGCCCGACGAGCGCGCGCGCGCCGAAAGTCGGGTCGAGCCACCAGGCGAAGAGGACACCGCCGATGATCGACCCGAGATTAAAGAAGCTCGAGGCCATCGCCGGCACACCGAAGACTTGCTTCGCGTTCAGCATTCCCATCACCAGCGCCGCGAGCGAGACCAGGAGGATGAAGGGATACATCACCCGCGCGAGCGTGACCGTGAGCGCCGCCTTCTCGGCGTCGAATCCCGGAGCCAGCACCGCGACGAGCAATGGCGCGAGCACCACTCCGAGCAGCACGACCAGACTCATGAAGATGGTCGTGAGCGTGGCGATCTTGTTCGCCAGGCCCCAGGCCGATTGGTCGCCTTCCGTCTGAATCTTCTTCGAGAACGTCGTCACGAACGCGGTCGAGAGCGCGCCTTCGGCAAACAAATCGCGCAACATGTTCGGCGCGCGGAAATGCGGTCAGGAACGCGTCCAGGTTTCTGCTCGCGCCAAACAACGACGCGATCACCATCTCGCGCACCAGGCCCAGCACCCGGCTGCAAAGAATCGCCACGCCCACGACACCCGTCGCGCGTGCGCTTACCCGTTGCTTCTCCGTGCTGGCCATGGCGAGGAAGAGAGAGACGGGCCGTCTCTTTGCAAAAAGAAAATTATTGGCCGGCCCGTGACGAGGCCAGCGCCGGGCGCACGCCGTGCGATTTTTCACTTGAGCCGCAAGGCAATAGGATTCTGAGCGCCGTGCCAGAAGCGGAGCACCTCGACGCAATGACGAGCTTCGTCGATGCGATAGAAGATCAAGTAAGGCGGGTGCACGAGCTTCTTCACACCCCGACGGCGACGGACGTTGCTGCCGCGTTCCGGTAGTCGCGCTAAACTCTCCGCTCGGTCGAGCAGAGCATTCCCGAGTCGATTCGCCGCCTGCGCGTCTTCTTTGGCAACTTGCCTAATGATGGCTTCGAGATCCTCCAGCGCGAGTGGCCGCAGGATTACTTTGAAGTCCATTGAGCGACGCGCCGTCGGGCTTCCTCAATGCTGACACCGTCTCCGGCATCGAGCGAGCTGAGGGCCGCATCGATCGCCGCGAGCATCTCTGGTGTCTCCTCCGGATCCAATGCAGGATCAATCTCGACCAGGCGCCGGAATACCGTCTGCCGCTGACTCGCGTCAAGCCGAGGCAACTCGTCGAGAATTTCCCTTACGCTCATGGATCAGATTACGTGAATCGCTCGAAGAGGCAACGACCGTTTCCTGCACAGGTTGCCCGAATTCGCCCAGATTTCTCCTGAGTTCGACGTTTCGACGTTGGACGCTCAACGTTCGGCGAAGTGCCGCGGCCTTCTTCTTCGAAAGGGGACACGAATGAGATTCCGCAGCTCTTTGTTCGTTCTGATAGAGGAGATCGTAGGGCTCTCGCAGAATGCTGAGCAACGCGGCGGAAACGGCCCCTTTGCGAATCGCTCCTTCTCCCGTTTTCTCAAAGCCCGAATGCCCCGCTATCGAGGGCTCGCAGCGCCGCCACATTACAACCCGCCACGCCGGTTCCTGGTTTCCAATTCTCTTGTCGCAATTTCAACTCTTTATCTCGCTCGGACACGGTCAATTCATTAGGCTTCAGAAATGGCGCTAAAAGACATGTGGAGTCAGTCTCCGCAAGACATTAGCATCGAGTCCTTGCTGCGGTTGAAGCTGAAGGAAGAGTTCGAAGATCCAGCCATCGTTCAGAGAATTCACAACATTCTTATTCCACGCGAGTTCACGAAGCTGGACGAGATAATAGAATTACTCTTTTCCGCCGCGACAGATCTTCGACCAGAAGTTTCAGAGGCAGATCATGTTTCGCAACCGGGCGATGTGGAGGCAGCGGAAGAGGATGAAACGTCTGCAGCTACGTTTAGTGACGCGTCCCTCAAGAGAATTGAACAACAATTAGGTGTTTCATTGCAAAGACAGACTCGCAGCTCCGTTTCATCGGCAAACGGCGACGCAGTCGTCATCTGCAAAGCGTCCCGAACTTATGCTGATCGGGCGAGTCACGCATACTGGTTTGGATTCTATGAATTCCAAATGGACATGATCACCGCTGCATCGGCAGGCTTCGCCGCGCTTCAATGCGGAGGCCCAAACAATCTTTTGCTTGTACCTGCAAAGACCTTCTGTCATGGTCCAATCTAATGAACAGGACCGAGAAGACGCGTCCGTACTGGCACATCAAGATCAGCTTGGACCTTCACCTCATACGAAAGTCCGGAAGTCCAGCTGTTGACTTGGAACCTTACCGTATTTGATGAAAGAACTAACTCTGCGATTCGACTTGTCCGCACGAGGCACACGAATGTTTAGCGTTGGAATAGCTTCAGCGACTCCACGAACACACGAGAAGCATTGTCATGACTAAGAAATTCATGAGTCTGCTGGCGACAGTGGCCGTCATCGGCGGCGCGGCGACGCTCTTTGCCCAAGAAGCCGGCCGAGCCACCAAAGGCGGGCGAGGGGACGCTGATGGTTCAGGATAAGAACTACCCACTGACGCATGCGCTGGCCTATGAGACGACGATCAACGACGAGGAAAGGATCGCGGTGGTTTTGAGCGGTCAGGCGATTTCGAGCGAGAAGCTCAAGGAGGCGAAGGAAAGGGAGAAGGATGGTAATGACTCTGATTTCAAGAGGCCTTACCTCAAGCTCGAATTCACGAAGACAGGGGAACTCAAGGTCTGGAGCGCCGGCGCTGGCAACACGTCCCTGGGCAGGCGTGGCGGCAACGCGACCGGGGAACTGAAGCTGCAGGACGGCCGGGTGATTGGCAAAGCCAGCCAGCCGAATGAGACCGACGGGATGTTTTCCTCCGGCTTCGACGTCCGGTTTGATGTGGCGCTGCTCGAGGCTGGGGAATCCCTGCCGGCAACCGCCATCAAAAAGCCGGGCCCGGCCGCCAACGTGAAGCCGTCGGTGACGGGCGTGTTCAAGGGGAACGGCAAAGAGGCGAAGGTGGCCTACGTGTCGGCGCATTGGCGCGAGCCCTTTAACGATGAGCCGAGCATCGTGCTGGTGTTCACCGAAAAGGATCATTCCAAAGATAAGAAGCCGGACTTTAACGCGGCGTTCAGCAAGTTCGGCAGCGCGCTTGATCATCTCGCTCCATGAAGACGGCGACATCTTTGGCTGCCAGGTGGTGCACGCCGCGCATGAGAAGAAGGGCTTCAGCTCGATCGGCTCGATTAAGACGAACAACTTCACGTTCGAGGACGGCAAGGTGGAAGGGGAACTGACTACCGATGGCCAGGTCGATACGTTCGGCGAGACCTGGGAGGTCAACCTCAAGTTTGTCGCGCCGCTGGGAGAGATTCCCCCAGAGTTTCAGCCGGCCGCGCAGAAAGAGCCCGAGAAGGTCGTGGCCGACAAGCCGGCGACCAGGAAGCAAACCACCAAACCAACCGCGGCTAAGCCCAGCGAAAAACCCACGTCCCAGCCGGCGGAGGACCAACTCAACGTCAAGGACCTGGCGCTGACGAAAGATGCAACCGACGTCGAGTACAACGCGCTGGTTGAGCACCTTTCCTTCAAGAGCAAGTCGGACGTGAAAACCGTCTGTACCGAATTGGCCGCGAATCTCAAGGCCCAAGGCTGGACCAACGACGGCAGCGACCTGATCACCGCCCACGTCCTCGATCCTGAAGCGAAAACGAGGGGACGCCACGCTCACGATCTTCGTGAAGCCGGAGGACGGAGGGAGCCAGGTGAAGATGTTCACCGAGGGTCTCGCCTGGGACGGACAATAGAGTCTGCCCGTTGACCCTCGATCGGTTCCCGGGTCGAAAGCGTAAGTCTGGCCAATCGCGGACACGATTCGTATGCTGCGCGGCAGATGACCGCGATTGCAAACGACGCCTCGACGGATCGAAAAGGCGGACATCTTCTCCGCGGACTCGGTCAGCTCGATGCCACCATGATCGTGATCGGGTCGATGATCGGGTCGGGCATCTTCATTACCTCGGCGGAATCGGCGCGGCTCGTCGGCGCGCCTGGCTGGCTGTTGCTGGCATGGGCGCTGGCCGGACTGCTCACGATCACCGGCGCGCTTTGCTGCGCGGAACTGGCGGCGATGATGCCGCGCGCGGGCGGCCAATATGTCTTTCTGCGCGAAGCCTACAGTCCGCTTTTTGGATTTCTTTTTGGCTGGGCGATTTTTCTCGTGGTCCAAACCGGGACCATCGCAGCGGTGGCAATTGCCTTTGCCAGATTCACTGGAGTCTTGCTTCCAGCGATCGCGCCGGCCAATTATTTGATCGCGCCGATTCATCTCGGCGGCAGCTACGCGATCAGCCTCTCGACGGAACAACTGCTCGCCGTCGCGATGATTCTCTTGCTGACCTGGAGCAACACCCGCGGACTCGAGCTCGGGAAGTTGATCCAGAACAGTTTCACCTTCGCGAAGACGGCCGCGCTCATCGGTCTGATCGTCGCTCGGGCTCACGCTCGGCTGGAACGCGACTTGCGCCGCACGCAGCGCGGATTGGTGGCATCCGGCGGCGAATGGCTGGCTTCCACAGGTGGCGCAACCGGGTCTAGTGGCGACGGGGGCGTTCGCGCTCTTGATGTTGCTAGGCAAGGCGATGGTCGGTCCGCTCTTTGCGCAATCGGCCTGGAATAACGTGACCTTTACCGGCAGCGAAGTGCGCGATCCAGGCCGCACCTTGCCGCGGGCGTTGCTCATCGGTTGCGGTGTGGTGGTCTCGTTGTACCTGCTCGCGAATGTCGCGTACATCGCGACGCTGCCACTGGACGGAATTCAGAAGGCGCCGCAGAACCGCGTGGCCGTGGCGGCGATGAATGCGGTGCTCGGCCCGATCGGGACGGTGTTGATGGCGGTGGCGATCATGATCTCGACCTTTGGCTGCAACAACGGGCTCATCCTCGCGGGCGCGCGAGTCTATTACGCCATGGCGCGCGATGGACTTTTTTTCCGCGGCGCCGCGAAACTCAACCGGCAGACCGCGCCCGCGATGGCGCTGCTCGCACAAGGGTTGTGGGCGTCGCTCCTCACGCTGCCGCGCACGATCGTGACCGATCCTGCGACCGGCGCGGTCTCCTACGGCAACGTCTACACGCAGCTCCTGGAATACATCGTCTCCGCGGATCTGGTCTTTTACATTCTGATGGTCGGGGCGGTCATCGTTCTGCGCCGCAAACGGCCGCAGACCCCGCGGCCCTACTCCACCTGGGGCTACCCGATCGTGCCGCTGATTTACATCACGATCGCCGGGCTGCTCATCATTGATCTCGGGTATTTAGCGCCTTCCACTTCTGGCATTGGTTTTCTCCTCGTCCTCACGGGCGTGCCGGTTTACCTGATGTGGCGAGGGCGGGCCCGGCCGAGTGAAGACTCCGGTCGCTAGCTAGGTGTTCTGGACTGGACTTGTTAGGCCAGTTTCCGAGCTCGAGCGCAGGACTTTTGTGCTTGTTGCTGAATGGCTCGGGCAATACCATCTGCCGCTTATGAAAACTTCCACCATCCTCCTGCTGGCACTTGCACTCCCCTCCCTGGTTTTCGGGCAAACGACGGACGCGGCCAAACCAAGCGCGGAGACGGAGAAAGAGCTGATGAAGATGGAACAAGATATGAGCACTGCGCTCATCAAAGCGGATGCTGCGGCCGTCGAGAAAATGATCGCGGAGGACTGTTTCCTCACGGCGCCAGATGGAACGACGCAGAACAAGGCGCAATTCATCGCCGACTTGAAGAGCGGCGATTTGAAACTCAAATCGTCAAAAATAGCGGACATGAAAGTTCACGGCGCCAATGCCGACGCGGCTTTCGTGACTTATGTCACCACGGACAAGGGAAGCTACAAAGGGAAGGACATCAGCGGGCAGTTTCGCTGGACGGACCTTTTTGTGAAGCGTGATGGACGCTGGATGCTCGTCGCAAGCCAGGGAACCGGCGTCGACGAGCCGAAAGGGTAAGCGCCCGCTGGAGCGGTGGCCGGGGTGCGCGACTGATCGAATCGATCTGAAGCTGACCAAATGCGACTCAAAGAATCAGTCGAGGAAGGGATCGCGATCCTGGCGATGGAAGGCGAGATCGATCTGCACTACGCACCGGTGCTGCGCTCTCTGCTTCAGGGCAAGGTGAAGGAGCATTGTCCCGCGCTCGTCCTCGATTTGGCCGGCGTCACGTTTATCGATTCAGCAGGCCTGGCCGCGATCGTCGAATACTTCCGGGATGCGTCCAGGTATGAGGGCGTTCTTTGCCTCACCGGATTAAATGAGGATCTTCGGACGGTTTTCGAAATCGTGCGGCTCGATCAGGTGATTCCTGTTTTCTCCACGAATGCGCGAAGCTATCGCGGCCTTGAAGGAGGGGAATGTTCATCCTCCCGGCGAGGCTCTCTTTGGCCGCTCGACCGACGACGACTGAGCGTCGCCCTCCACGCGCGTCTTTCCCTGATAGAACCGCTAGAACATCGAGCGCGTAATTCCGCTTCCCGCGGAAATCCGGCCGATCTGTCTTGGCCTTCAACCGTCGGCCAATATCGCGCGCGTTTTTCTCCGCCACGATGGCGATCATGCCGATTCCCATGTTGAAGACCTGGTACATTTCTTCCCGCTCGACGCGGCCGCGTTCGCGCGAGGAATCTCGAAAATCGCCGGCACCTTCCAGCGCCCGTCTCAATGACCGCGTCGCAATTCTTCGGCAGCACGCGCGGCAGGATTATCGATCAAACCGCCGCCGGTGATGTGCGCGAGTCCATGGATCAATTTCGCCGGCACCCGGGCGAGCAGCGGTTGATAGTTTTTGTGCGTCCGGAGCAGTTCTTCGCCGAACGACTTCTGTCAAACCCGGCAAGCGTCGCGTCTGGTTTCAGGCGCATCTTCTCGAAGAGGATTTTGCGCGCGAGCGAGTAGCCGTTGGTGTGCAGGCCATTCGA
Organism: uncultured Verrucomicrobiae bacterium; assembly: GCA_963784865.1. Lineage (GTDB taxonomy): Bacteria > Verrucomicrobiota > Verrucomicrobiia > Chthoniobacterales > UBA10450 > JACCTI01. The sequence goes on from CAWATC010000003.1 coordinate 78,533, forward strand.
CGGCAGCCCGAGAATCACATCGCCAGGTTTGATCCGGCTGCCATCAATCATCGCCGCGACGATCGACCACGCCGACGATGCAGCCGGCCAGATCGTATTCGCCCTTGCGATACATGCCCGGCATCTGCGCGGTTTCGCCGCCGATCAAGGCGCAACCGGCCGCGCGACAGGCCTTGCGTAAAGCCGCGCGAGGATTTGATCGAAGACCGCGCGGCTCCAGTTTCTCCGCGCCGATGTAATCGAGAAAGAAAAGCGGCCGCGCGCCGAGGACCGCGATGTCGTTGACGCAATGGTTGACGAGATCGGCGCCGACGGTGTCGTGCCGGTTCATGGCGAACGCGATCTTCAGCTTCGTGCCGACGCCATCGACGCTCGCGACCAGCACCGGCTCGCGCATGCCCGGAGAAGTTCGGCGCGAAGAGTCCGCCGAAGCCGCCGATCTTCCCGAGAACTTCCGGACCATGCGTTGCCTTGACGCGCGCCTGAATCCGGCGCTTCACGACGATTGCCGAGATCCACATCGACGCCGGCGCGGGCGTAGGCCTTTTTCTTCTTGTCATCCAGATTGACGCAGATTTCGCAGATCGGATCGGAGACTCCTCGCATCGTCAGAATCTGTGAAATCGCGCGACGCGATTATTTCAGATCGGCGAACAAGCGTCGGATGCGCTTCCTCATCGGCGAGCGCTTTGGCGCGCGCCTCGCGTTTTTCCATGATGAACTTGTCGAGCTCGGGATCGACCGGGAGCGGATAGTTGCCGGTGAAACAGGCGAGGCAGAATTCGTTCTCCGGTTTGCCGGTCGCGCGCACCATTCCTTCCACATCGAGATAGCCGAGACTGTCGACGCCGAGATATTCGCAGATTTCTCCATCGACATCTGGTTCGCGATCAATTTTTCCGGATCGGGAAAATCGATCCCGTAATGACAGGCGAAACGATGCGGCGGACAGCTCACGCGCATGTGCACTTCCTTCGCGCCGGCCTCGCGCAGGTTGACGACGCGCGCGCGCGCGGTGGTCCCGCGCACGATCGAATCATCCACCACGACGACGCGTTTTCCTTCGACCGCTTCCTTGATCAGATTCAGTTTCACGCGCACATCGAAGTCGCGAATGAGCTGGCTCGGCTGGAGAAAGGTGCGCCCGATGTAGTGATTGCGGACAAAGGCGTGCTCGTAGGGAATGTTCAGCTCCTGCGCGAAACCGAGCGCGGCGTAGTTTCCGGAGTCGGGCACCGGCACCACGATGTCGGCTTCGACCGGATAACGCCGCGCCAGTTCGCGGCCCATTTCGGTCCGCACCTTGGCGACATTGACGCCGCCGATGATGCTGTCGGGCCGCGCGAAATAAACGTATTCGAACATGCAGAACGCCTGCTGCTCATCGCGGAATGGCCACTCCGAGCGCAGGCCGTCTTCGCTGATGATGAGCACTTCGCCCGGCTCCACTTCGCGGATGAATTCGGCGTGGATGAGATCGAACGCGCACGTTTCGGAAGCGAGAACGTAGGCGCCATCGAGTTTGCCGAGCGACGAGCGGGCGGAAGCCAAACGGATCGCGCACCGCCGATGATTTCGCGCTCGCTCATGATGATGAAGCGAGAACGCGCCTTCGAGCCGGCGCAGCGCGCTGAGGACGCTGCCGCCATTGTTCGAGCGGCTGCGCGAGCAGATGCAGAATGATTTCGCTGTCGGCTGTGGTTTGGAAAATGGAGCCTTTGCGCTCGAGTTCGTCGCGCAGGACGACGGCGTTGATCAGGTTGCCATTGTGCGCGATCGCGATCTGGCCGCGGAAACAATCGACCACGAACGGCTGCGCATTTTTCAGCGTGCTCGATCCGGTGGTCGAATAACGCGTGTGCCCGACGGCGCGCGTCCCTTTCAAGTCGCTCCAATTCTTCCTGCGCCGAAAACCTGCGAGACGAGTCCCATGTCGCGATGTGCTGGAGAAAGTCGAGCCGGGCCCGTTCGTCGTGACGATGCCGGCGCTTTCCTGGCCGCGATGTTGCAGCGCGAAGAGACCGTAGTAGGTCAGGACGGCCGCGTTCGGATGACCGAAGACGCCGAAAATGCCGCATTCGTGCTGCGGAAACGCGGCGCGTTCCGAGTCTTCGCTGAGCCTCGGCAATTGAGCGAGCATCTGACTGGATAGTCATCGGCTATCCGTCGCGTTCAATGAATCGTTCGCCGAATCAGAGGCTCGGAATTCCTTCGCGATCATCGCTTCGACCGCGCGCGCGATGGCATTGAACCAGTCGTCGTGAAGTTCCGCGATCGGCCAGCTGAGACTCTTCGTCCGCCGATGCGAATGCGAAAGTCGTTCGCCGCCGACCGTCGCCGAGAATCGCTGTGCGGAACGCTCGGCGCGATGCGAGCATTTCGTGAACGTCGCGTCGGCATTCTCTGGCGCGACGGAGATGACGATGCGCGATTGCGATTCGTTGAAGAGCAATCTGATCGCGCTCGCCGATCCGGACGGCGGTCGGAGATCGATCTGCCGCGCCTAACAATCCATCGGGATTGAAGCAGCATTCCGCCAGCGCGACGGCGAGTCCGCCTTCGCGAGCAATCGTGCGCGCTCTTCACCAGGCCGGCGCGGATCAAATCCCGCACCGCATTCTGCACCGCCATCTCGCGCTTCGATATCGAGCCGCGGCGGCAGTCCTGCCTTCCGTCCATGGCAGACCTTCAGGAAATGCGATGCGCCGAGTTCATCGCCGACCTCACCGACAAGAATGATGACGTCGCCCGCGTCCTTGAAAAATTGCGTCGTGATGTGCCGCTCTTCCTCGATCAAGCCCGACCATCGCGACCGTCGGCGTCGGATCGACCACGCCGGCCGGGCTCTCATTATATAGAGAGACGTTGCCGCCGATGACCGGCGTGCCGAATGCGCGGCACGTCTCGGCGACGCCTTCGACGCTTCGCGCAGTTGCCAGAAATTTTCCGGCTTGTAGGGATTGCCGAAATTCAGGTTGTCGGTCACCGCGAGCGGCACCGCGCCGGAGCAGGTGAGATTGCGCGCCGCTTCCGCGACCGCGATGCGCCCGCCTTCGCGCGGATCGAGCGCGCAGTAGAGCGAATTGCAATCGGTCGTCGCGGCGAGAAATTTGTTCGCCTCCCGCACGTGAAAAACCGCGGCATCCGATCCCGGCCTAACGACCGTGCCCGTGCGCACCATGTGATCGTATTGGCGATAGACCCAGTTCTTCGAGGCGATCGTCGGATCGGCGCAGCAGCTGACGGAGCGCATTGACCGCGGATTGCGCGGATGGCGCGGAGATACGTCTGAGCAGATCTTCATCTGCGATCTCTGCGATCCGGCGGTGCGCTTCCTGGCTTCGCGCGAATAGAGCGGCGCTTCATCCGCGAGCGGCTTCGCCGGAATTTCCGCCGCGACGCTGCCGTTGTTGCGCACGCGCATCATGCCGTCATCGGTCACGCGGCCGATCTCGGCGCAGGGCACGTCCCATTTTTCGAAAATGTCGCGCACGACTTCTTCCTGGCCGCGCTTCGCGATGATGAGCATGCGTTCCTGCGATTCGCTGAGCAGAATTTCGTAGGGCGTCATGCCGGTTTCGCGCTTCGGGACTTTCGCGAGATCGATCTCGACGCCGGTGCCGCCGCGGCTGGCCGTCTCGCAGGTCGAGCAGGTCAGACCCGCCGCGCCCATGTCCTGAATGCCGGCGACCGCGTCGGTGCGCGAGCAATTCCAGGCAGGCTTCGAGCAGCAGCTTCTCCTTGAACGGATCGCCGACCTGCACCGCCGGCCGGTCTTCGCGCGATTCTTCGGTCAATTCGCGCGAGGCGAAGGCCGCGCCGGCCAGACCATCGCGACCCGTCTCCGCGCCGACGTAGAAAACCGGATTGCCAACGCCGCTGGCCGCGCCGCGCGCGAGTTGCTCGTGCCGCAGAACGCCGAGGCAGAAAACATTCACCAGCGGATTGCCTTCGAAACTTTCGTCGAAATAAATCTCGCCGCCGATCGTCGGAACGCCGATGCAATTGCCGTAGTGCGCGATGCCGGAAACGACGCCGGCGAAGAGCCGGCGGTTCGTCTTCACGTTTGGTCGCATCGCCAGTGATCGGCCCGAAGCGCAGCGAGTTGAGCAGGAACTCCGGGACGCGCGCCCATCGTGAAGATGTCGCGAATGATTCCGCCGACGCCGGTCGCCGCGCCTTGGAACGGCTCGATCGCGCTCGGGTGATTGTGGCTCTCGATCTTGAACGCGATCGCCCAGCCGTCGCCGATGTCGACCACGCCGGCGTTTTCCTCGCCCGCTTTGACGAGAATATTCGGGCCCGGTGGTCGGGAATTTCTTCAGCTCGCGGCGCGAGTTTTTGTAGGAGCAATGCTCGCTCCACATGACGGAGAAAATGCCGAGCTCGGTGAAGTTCGGCTCGCGCCCGAGAATTTTCTTGATGCGCTCGAATTCCTCCGGCGTGAGTCCGTGCTTCGCGACAAGTTCGGGAGTGACTTTAGGCTCATCGGCTGGCATGAAGCCGCCAAATTAGCCGAGCCGATTCGGTTGCACAATTGCGCCCACACAGATCGGGCGGCGATTGATCGAGCACGTTATCCTCAGCGGCGTCGCATGATGACGAGGTCTTGATGTCCCGCGACCACGGCGTCAATCACGTCGATTATTTCGAAGAAACGACCCCACTGTTCATAGATGTAACGTCGACTGTGAAAAACGTTCTTATAATAAGCGGTCGCTTTCGCCGCAGGGACCACTTCATCGAGATCGTGGCACACGCCGTAAATGTGAAAACCGCCTTCCTGCAGACCGAGGAAGCGGTGAAAATCGCCGTCCGCCCGGCAAAAAGCGATCTCACCGTGGATCGACATTAGGACCGCTGCGCCGGGCCGGGCGAGCCGGTGGAGTTCGGCAAGCCAAAGGTTCTGATCGGCTTCGGAAAGGTGCGTGAAAACAGAGATACCGTAAATCAGATCGAACGTCTCCGCCGCAAGCGCGGTGGGAGGGTTGAGCCCGATGGCGTGGAATTGCGCGTGCGGAATGTTCTCTTTGCACCAACCGATATTGTCCGGGTCGATGTCGATTCCGACCAGTCTGCCAGGCGCCTCTTCCGTGATGAAACGCGCGACGCGCCCGCAGCCGCAACCCCAATCCAGGATTGCCACGCAATCTGCATAGTCGCGTTGGAAGTAATCATGCAACGCGAGGCGAATGGCCCGCGCGGAGGAGAGTCCCAGCGTTTCAAACATAACCGCATCCGCGGTGGCAGCGACTCGGACACGCCGCGCGGTATCCGGTTGCAAACCGGTATCGAGCGGCACATGCCAATCTTGATAAGGCGCGAGTTCGCGGGCCGCACCGGGACGAAATTCGATCCGAAGCGTGCGTGCGTTACCGAGCCGTTTCATCGCAAGGGTGGCGCCAAACGCGTACACTTCGGGCTCTCGCGGCAGGCCGAACCGTTCCACGATCATCCGAATCGTCGGATCGTCCTCGACGCGTGGGGCAACCGTGGCTTCGATCCCATTAACAAAGAAGCGCAAAGGCATCGGCAGAGCTCGGGGCGGAATCGCAAAGCCGCCGAAATGAAAATCGCCGTCGTGCACCCGCGCATAAAACAGACCCCACAAACCGCGCGGGAGTAAGCCGTGGCGCGCGGCGCGATACATTTGATCAGGTTCAGCGGCGGCGATGCTCTGATCAATTTGCACGGAGCCACCGTGATCAGAAACAGCAGACATGCGCAGCGCACGGTAGCTGATGGCGAGGGGCTCTCAACTTGAGGAGTTTACGTTTCGCGCGCCTCCAACGGTCCAGCTTCTTGGCTACCCGCTTGAATAGCTGGGCGTGGAATCCGGTCGAAGTTGGATCGAGCGGAAAGTTCCCGAGAGAACATCCGCCGAGCCCACCTCTGACGAATTGGAGGCGGACAACTGCAAACCCAAACAAGAAGGGAAAATATGAAAAAGAGCATTCTAGTTCTCGCCTGCGTTGCGATCGTGCCTTTGGCTTTCGCGCAGACGACTACGACTGAAGAAACTGTCACGAAGAAGGGCCTACTCGGTTCAAAAACGGAGACGACCGTAACCACAACGACGGATGAGGGCACCGTGACGACCTTCACGCCCGGGAGCCGACTAGTGGTGAAACGCGTGGGCGTGACGGAGCCGGTCACTTACACGCTTGGCAAGACGGTGGAGTACGTGGATGCCACGGGGAAGGTGATCGACGTCAAGTTGATCAAGCCCGGTGCGCGGGTCCACGTCTATTATGACAAGGACGGAAACGCTGAAGTGGTCCACCGCGTAGTGGTCGATCAATAAGCGGACGTCAGTTATCGAACGCCGCAGAGTTTCTCGGTGAGACTCTGCGGCGTTTCGTTTTCCGCCTTGGTTTCGCCACGGCGGCTGAGTTCACGGAATTTCAGTAGCCCCACACGGGACGATCCCCTTAGATTGCGCGCGTGGATCTTTCGACGCTCGCTAATGTTGCCACGGCATTGACCGTCATTACCGGCGCATTTTTCGCGCTCATGGAGGCGCGGCGTGCCCGGCAGGATCGCGAGGAGCGAGCGGCCTTCGCCACCGTCCAAGCCATCTTCACGACGGCGTGGATTGGTTCAGCCAACTACGTCCAGCAAATGCGCGCAGGGAACCACGACTCGAGGAAATCGAAAGCGATCCGCGACTTTTCAGATCGGTTCAGTCGGTGCTCGTCATCCTCGAGGGGCTGGGCTATTCCGTGTTCGCCCGCGTTATCCCATTGCATGTGGTGGATGATCTGCTCGGCGGGATGGTGCGGGTTGCCTGGAGGAATTTGCGACCCTACGTCGAGTTTCAGCGGCAGCAGAGCGGGTCGCAGAAAAATTGGGAGTGGTTCCAATGGCTGGCCGAACAGGTCGAGCGGAACGGCTCCGGCCGGACGAACCTGAAGGTGGGCGCGCATCGCGCGTATCGGGATTGGAAACCGGAATGACCGCGGTTTGCTTTAGGAGGCCAAATCGCATAAAGCCTCTGCATGGCCTTTGATCTAAAGGAGATCGTCGCCGCCCGGCTGGGTGAGAATTACGACCTGCACGAGCGACATCTCAATCGCACGCTGGTGGCGGCGCAGCGCGTCATCGGTTTCGACAAGGTCTATGCCCGGGCACAGGGGGCTTATCTCTACGATATGGATAACGCCGAGTATCTCGATTTCCTGAGTGGATACAGCGTTTTCAACATCGGCCGCAATCATCCAGTCGTGCAGCAGGCGATCCGCGATGTGCTCGAGCTCGATCTGCCCAACATGGTGCAGATGGATTGCTCGCTACTGAGCGGCTTGCTGGCCGAGGCCCTAACGAAACGAACACCGGCGCATCTCGACGCGGTTTTCTTCTGCAATTCGGGCACGGAGGCGATCGAAGGCGCCTTGAAGTTTGCCCGGGCGGCCACCGGCCGGAAGCGCTTTGTCTCGCTCGAGAGCGCATTCCACGGATTGAGTCTGGGATCGCTGTCGCTCATGGGCTGCGAGAGTTTTACCGAGGGCTTCGGACAATTGATGGACGGCTTCGAGACGCGGATCGCGCTCGACGATCTCTCGGCGCTCGAGCGCGAGCTATGCAAACGCGACGTCGCCGCCTTCGTCATCGAGCCGGTGCAAGGCAAGGGCTGCAAGTCGCCGAAGACTGATTTCTATGAGCGCGCGCAAGAGCTTTGCCGGAAGCACGGTACGCTCCTGATCTCGGACGAAATCCAGACCGGCCTCGGACGGACCGGCAGGATGTTCGGCTTTCAACATTGGAATCTCGAACCGGACATCATCACGCTCGCGAAAAGCTTGAGCGGCGGCTACGTCCCCTGCGGCGCGATTGTCACGCGGCGCGACGATTTACCAGAAGACCTTCAGCCGGATGGATCGTTGCGTGGTGCACTCGACCACCTTCGGCCGCAACAATCTCGCGATGGCCTGCGGCCTGGCGGCGCTCGAGGTGATCGAGAGCGAGAAGTTGATCGAGAACTCCGCGCGCATGGGGGAACTACTCATGCGGCGGATCGATGACCTTCGCGGGAAGCATTCGTTCATCAAGGAAGTCCGCGGGAAGGGCCTGATCATCGCGATCGAGTTTCAGGAACCGCGGGAGCTAACGCTGAAGATGGGCTGGAAGCTGCTCCACAAGGTGGACAAGGTGCTCTTCGCGCAGATGGTCGTGACCCAAATGATGAGCAAGCATCGCATCCTCACCCAGGTCGCCGGCCACGCCATGGATGTGATCAAGATCCTGCCGCCGCTGATTATCGGGGAGCGCGAGGTCGACCGTTTCGTCGGCGCGCTCGACCAGGTGCTGACGGAATGCCGCAAGTTCCCTGGCCCGATGTGGGAAATCGGCAACAACTTCGTGCGCCATGCGCTGCGCACGAAGAGCGATGCTGAATCTCGCCGTCCCGTCTCCGCCTGAGACATTGAATAGCCCCGGAAAATCTCCTAACAAACGATGAGCAAGCCTGAATTTAAGAAACGAACGCCTGCGGGCATCAAGCCGGTGCAACGTGGCCACGCAGGTTCCGGCGCCCACCGGTGTGCGACCAGTGCACCGCGATCGCCTGAGCTGGCACCAGTTTACCGCGGAGCCGACGCGCTATGCGGAGATGTCCTTCCGGCCCTGCGGGCGCTCGGGCTTGAAACTGTCCGCGATCTCGTTAGGCGCGTGGGAAACCTTCGGCGGATATGTGGGACCGGAGTTGGCGCGGGGTTGCATTTTCCGGGCCTTCAATCTCGGCATTACCCACTTTGATCTCGCGAATACCTATGGCACGCCGACCGGCCGGGCCGAGATCATCGTCGGCCGCACTTTGCGCGAAATGCCGCGCGAGGAAATCGTCGTCAGCACCAAAGCTGGATTCCCCATGTGGCCCGGTCCGTATGGCGAAGGCGCCTCGCGCAAGGCTTTGCTCACCAGCCTCGAACAATCGCTCAAGCGGATCGGCTTCGACTATGTGGATATTTTCTACTCGCACCGTCCGGATCCGAACACCCCGCTGGAGGAAACTCTGCGCGCGCTGGATCAGATCGTGCGGCAAGGGAAGGCGCTTTACGTCGGTTTGAGCAATTATCCGGCGGCGCTTCTGGCGGAAGCGTGTCGCCTCGCCCACGAATTAAACTTGAGCCCGATCATTGCGGGTCAAGTCGGATACAACATGTTCCGGCGCGAAATGGAGCAGGAGGTCCTGCAAGTCGCGCGGCAGAGTGGCCTTGGAGTGATCGCCTTTTCCGCGCTCGCCCAGGGTCTGCTGACGCCAAAGTATCTCGACGGCGTGCCGGAAGAATCGCGCGCCATGCGGAGGTGGAGCGCGCCGCAGCGTGAACGAATCGGCACGGTGCGCGAAAAGATTCGGCAGCTCAACCAAGTCGCTCAATCGCGCGGTCAGACGCTGCCGCAAATGGCAATCGCCTGGACCTTGCGCTTTCCAGACGTGACCAGCGCGCTCATCGGTGCGTCAGACATTGACCAACTGGAAGAAAACGCCAAAGCGCTCACCAATCTCAACTTCAGCCACGAGGAGATCGCCCGCATTGATCTGATCTTGCAAGGGAGCGCGGTGGCGTAAACGCGACTGCTGGCGAAGCTTCGACGCGCCGGCCGAGGAGCGGCGCATGACTTTCGCATTGTGCGGAGGCGCGGGCGGACTACGATGCCCCTTGGGAAAGCGCGCAGCTTTCGCCTGACCACGGAGGAATTATGAGTGTGATCGCAGAGCAGGAAAAAGAAACACAACTAAGCCAACTCGAGCAGTTAAAGAAGTTCACGGTCGTCGTGGCCGACACGGGCGACTTCGAGAGCATCCGCGAATTCAAACCGCGCGACGCCACCACCAATCCGAGCCTGATTTATGCCGCCACCCAGAAGGAGCAATATTTTCATCTGCTCGATGAGGTTCTCGTCGATCGCAGAAGCTCGGGCCTCTCCGGCGCGGCGCAGGTCGAGGACATCATGGATCACCTGCTCGTCCAGTTCGGCTGCGAGATTTTGAAAATCGTCCCCGGCCGGGTCTCGACCGAGACGGACGCGCGGCTTTCCTTCGACGTGGAAGGCTCGATTAACAAAGGCCGACAGTTGATCAAGCTTTACGAAGCGCGCGGGATCGACCGGCAGCGCGTCTTGATCAAGATCGCCTCGACCTGGGAAGGCATCGCGGCGGGCGAAGTGCTCGAAAAAGAAGGCATCAATTGCAACCTGACGCTGATGTTTTCGCTGCCGCAGGCGGTGCGTTGCGCGGAGGCAGGGATCGAGTTGATCTCGCCCTTCGTGGGCCGGATTTACGACTGGTACAAGGCGGCGAACAAACGCGATTACGCTGGCGCGGAAGATCCGGGCGTGCAGTCGGTGCAGGAGATCTACACCTATTACAAGAAGTTCGGCTACAAGACCGAAGTGATGGGCGCGAGCTTTCGCAATGTGGGGCAAATTCTCGAACTGGCCGGATGCGACCTGCTCACGATCAGCCCGGATCTTCTGGCCAAGCTCAACGATTCGGACGAGCCGATTGAGCGCAAGATTGGCCCGAACCGATCGAAGAATGCCGACGTCGAGCGGCTCGAGTTGGACGAGAAGAAATTCCGATATCTCTTCAACGACAACGCCATGGCGACCGAGAAAACGGCGGAAGGCATCCGCAAATTCGCGGCGGATATTGTGAAGCTGGAAAAGTTTGTCGCGGGAAAATTGTAGTCGCGTCCGCGGCTACGAATGTTCAACGTCGTCCTCATCGAGCCGGAGATTCCGCCGAACACCGGCAACATCGGCCGGCTCTGTCTGGCGACGTCCTCCACCTTGCATCTCGTCAGGCCACTCGGCTTCGCGATCGACGATCGGCAACTGCAACGCGCCGGACTCGATTACTGGAAGGAAGTCGATGTGCAGTTGTGGGATTCTTTCGCGGAATTGCAGGCGGCGCAAACGAACGAGGCGCGTTATTTTTTCCTGACCACGAAAACGTCGCGACCTTATTACGACGTCAGCTTTCAACGCGGGGGATTTTCTTGTTTTCGGCCGCGAAACGAAGGGCCTGCCGGAACCGTTGCTGCAGGCGCACACCGAGTCAATTACTCACCATTCCGATGCAGGGCACTCGCAGTATTAATCTTGCCACGGCCGTGGCGATTGTGCTTTTCGAAGCTGCCCGGCAGCGCGCAAGCTGAGATTAACGATGACGCAACTCGCGTTGGTATTGCGAGTTGAATAAATCGAAAACAGCAGAGTCTAACTTAGTAATATATGAAACATTTGGCTTCACTCAGCGGTGCTTACTCTTTCTGGCGGCGGCTCATGTCGCCGTGGCCGAAGACCAAACGCGCAGCAACTAACAAGCGAAGAAACCGGCGAAGAAACACCTGGTGCAAGGCACGAGCGGCAACGCGGTACAAGCTGCACAGCACTCAGACCACCCACAAGGTCAAGACGAGTAATGCGCAGAACAATCCGAACCTGCACGTGCAGCCGCATCATACGACCACGACGGTCACGCCGAACATCAACAAGCAGATTCAAAAGCACGACCGCGCGGCAAGACGGCGACAAACACGCAGAATTGGAAGAACAATCCCAACTGGAAAAGCAATCCGAATTGGAAAGGCAACCCCAATTGGAAAAAGACAAATTGGAAGTCCAAGAACTGGTGGGCGGGAAATCCGAAATGGCAGGCTAATCACTCCAAGTGGGCCAATTACCATCACTGGGACGGGTTCACCGCGATCGCTCCTATTGGACCAGTCACTATACCCGTTTCGCGTTATTCGGCGGCGGATATTATTATTGGAACAACGGTTTCTGGTATCCGGCCTACGGCTACGATCCGTACCTTTAGCACTTATGCTTACGACGCTCCGATTTATGCCGTCCAACGATCAGGAACCGAGTCAGGTTATCGCGGCCGTGCAGAACGCATTGTCGCAGGCGGGTTACGAGCCGGGTCCGGTCGACAATACCGTATGGACCGCAGACGCGCTCTGCGCTCCTCCGTTATCAAGCCGACAATGGTTTGCCCGAAACTGGCCAGATCGACGAGCCGACGCTGGCTTCGTTAGGCATCGACTAAGGTTTGCAGTTCATCGCGAGGCCGCATGCTGGTTCGCCGGCATGCGGCTCTTCTTACTGATCGAATTGCGCAGCGCGACGATTCGGCGATGCTGTGCGCCACATGGGTGCTTCGCAACTGGTCGCGCGCGATTTGCGCCGTTCCTTCAAGATCGGCCCGCGCCGAATTGAAGTGCTGCGTGGCATCTCGCTCGAAGTGGTGCAGGGAGAGGCGGTTTTTCTTTGCGGCGCATCGGGCGCTGGAAAAACGACGCTGCTTTACACGCTGGCCGGCTTGGAACGGCCTGAGTCTGGAATGGTGGAGTTCGAAGGCCGGCGCCTCTATGAGGGAAGCGCGGGCGCGCAGGCGAAATTGCGGAACGAGAAGATGGGCTTCGTTTTCCAGGGCTATTTTCTGCTCCCGGAGCTGACCGCGTTGGAGAATGTGACTCTGCCGGGAATGATCGGCGGACGACCGGACGCCGGCATTGCCGAAGCGAGTCTGCGCGATGTGGGCCTGGCGGAGCGGATGCATCATTTGCCGGCCGAACTTTCCGGCGGCGAACAGCAACGGGTCGCGATCGCCCGCGCGCTAACGAATGATCCCGACATCATTTTTGCCGACGAACCGACGGGGAATCTCGATTCGAAGACCGGCGATACGATCATTGATTTGTTGCTCGCCCTGGCGCGCGATCGCCAGAAGACGCTGCTGGTGGTGACCCATGATAATCGGCTGGCGGCGCGCGGTGATCGCGAACTGCGGATGGTTGACGGCGTGCTGGCGTAGACAAGCGCGACCATTTGATGCTTGAATTGACTCCCGGACGGTGAACGTTTTTGCGTGCCTATGAAAACAACGGAGAGCGACACGATGGTTCTGGACGAGCCGAAGGCGAAATCGCCGGCGGCAAGACCGGATGAGACAACCCGGGCAGCTGCTCCGAAAGAGCTGACAATTTTTCTCGACGGAAAATTTGTCCCCGAAGCGGAAGCAAAGGTTTCCGTCTTCGATCATGGTTTGCTCTACGGCGACGGAATCTTCGAGGGCATCCGTTTTTACAACGGCCGCGTCTTTCGTCTGGAGGAACACACCGATCGTCTCTGGGATTCCGCGCGCTCCATCTGTCTCGAGATTCCGATGAGCAAGGAAGCGATGAACGAAGCGCTGCTCGAGACGATTCGGAGGAACAATCTGCACGATGGTTACATCCGTCAGATCGTGACGCGCGGGGTTGGCAACTCTCGGGCTGAACCCAGCGCAATGTAAGAAACCGAGCATCATTATCATCGCGACCACGATCGCGCTGTATCCCGAGGAAGCCTATCGCAACGGACTGACGGTGGTGACTTGCGCGACCCGCCGAACGGGAGCGGCACAACTGAACCCGGCGGTGAAATCCTTGAATTATCTCAACAACGTGATGGCGCGGATCGAAGCGAACCTCGCCGGGGCCGATGAGGCCCTGATGTTGAACGAAGCGGGCAACGTCGCCGAATGCACCGCGGACAACGTCTTCGTGATCAAGAAAGGAAAGATCTTCACGCCACCGATCGCGGCCGGGGCACTGCGCGGGATCACCCGTGCGGTCGCGTTCGAGGTCGCGGAAGGGCTTGGCATGGAGGTTAAGGAGACGGATATCACGCGCCACGATGTCTTCGTCGCGGACGAGTGTTTCCTCACGGGCACGGCCGCGGAAGTCATCCCGGTGATCAAAGCCGACGGACGCATGATTGGGACGGGCAAGCCCGGGCCGATTACCGGCCAGATCGTCGCGGGATTTCGGAAGCTGACCCGCGAAACCGGCACGCCGATCTATTCGTAGATGCTCTGGGCGGCGGTAGCGGCGCAAATGATGCTCGAACAAGTAGGGGTTGAATGTTTCCTCCGGTTCTGAGGTCTAATTTTACAGCGATGTTGTGCGACGTTTGCAAATGCAATGATGCGACTGTTTTCCTGACGCAGATTCTGGAAGGCAAGATGCAGAAGGTGAACCTCTGCGATGCTTGCTCGAAAGAAAAAGGCGTGCAGGATCCGACCGGCTTTGCCCTGGCGGATCTGCTCCTGGGAATCGGCGCGGCGGAAGAAATCGAAAAGGGAGCGCCGACGCAAAAGTGTGCGGTCTGCGGTTTCACTCAGTCCGACTTCAAGAAGACCGGGCGTCTTGGTTGCAGCGCGTGCTACGTCACTTTCGCGGAAGGCCTGAATAGCCTGCTCAAGGCGATGCACAAAGGCACGGAGCACGTGGGCAAACTTCCGCAGCGCGCGCATCGCGAGATGGAATTGAGCGATCGCATGCGGGCGCTGACCGACAATTTGCAGAAAGCGGTGGCGGACGAGAACTACGAGTCCGCGGCCTCGCTCCGCGATCAGATCAAACAGCTCGAGTCCGAGCTCACCGCGAAATGAAGTTTTCCACGATCATGGCCAGCGGCGGCGAGTGGCTGCGGGGCGAGGGGCCGCATCATCAGATCGTGGTGAGCAGCCGCGTGCGGCTGGCGCGCAATCTTCGGCAGCGTCCGTTTCCCGGTTGGGCGAAGAAAGCGGAACGCACCCAGGTGCTGGAGTTGATCAAGCCGCGGGTGGAAGAATTGCCGGAGATGCAGGATTCGTTTTCGGAATTGCTGCAGGATCTTTCGGCGCTGGAAAAGCAGGTCTTGGTCGAGCGGCATCTGATCAGCCGCGAACACGCGGCAAAAAGTGTCGGCAGCGCGGTGATCATGAATCGCCGGCAGACCTTGAGCATCATGGTGAACGAAGAGGATCATCTGCGGATGCAGTCGATTCGTTCCGGCTTGCAGTTGAAGAACGCGTTCAAGCTCGTCGATAAAGTCGACAGCACGCTCGAGAGCAAACTCGATTTCGCTTACGACCCGAAGCTCGGCTATCTCACCGCCTGTCCGACCAACGTCGGCACGGGAATGCGCGCATCCGCGATGTTGCATCTCCCCGGTCTGGTCTTGAGCGAGATGATCAACCAGGTCATCCAGGCGGTGAACAAGATCGGTCTCGCCGTCCGCGGTCTCTACGGCGAAGGCACCGAGGCGATGGGCAATCTCTTCCAGATCTCCAACCAGACGACGCTGGGCGAGAAGGAAGACGAGATCATCAACCGGCTGAGCAAAGTGATCGAAACAATCATCGAGAAGGAGCACGACGCGCGGCAGGTTTTGATCCAGAAAAAGCCGAACACGCTCTGGGATCAGATCGGCCGGGCATATGGCGTGCTTACCTTTGCCCATGCCATGACTTCGAAAGAAGCGCTTAATCTCCTCTCGATCATCAAGCTCGGCGTCGATCTCGGCGCCTTCCCGGAAGATCGCCGTTTGCCGATCGACGAGCTGTTCATCGATACCCAGCCCGCGCATTTGCAAAAGAGCTCGCAACAGAAGCTAAACGCCGAGGAGCGCGACGAACTGCGCGCGCAAATCATCCGCGATCGTTTGCGGGTGTTCCCCAAGCCTGATATTAGTAAAGTGGCACGGGAGTCGGGGAACGGTTCGACCGCCGAGCCACCAACTAATGAATAATTTTACACCGCGAGCCCAGCAAGTCCTGGCGCTCGCTCGCAAGGAAGCCGACCGCTTCAACCATAATTACGTCGGGACCGAGCATCTCTTGCTCGGCCTGATCAAGCTCGGGCAGGGCGTGGCCGTCAACGTCCTGCAGAAGATGGGGCTCGACCTCGAGACGGTGCGGATGGAAGTCGAGAAACAGGTCGGCTCCGGACCGGAAACGAAGATGGTCGGCAACATTCCGTACACGCCGCGGGTGAAGAAGGTGCTCGCGCTCGCCGGGAAGGAAGCGAAGGCGCTCAATCATTCCTACGTCGGCACCGAGCACATCCTGCTCGGCCTTTTGCGCGAAGGCGAAGGCGTCGCCGCGCGCGTCCTGAAGAGTCTGGAAGTCGATATCGAGCGGACCCGCAACGAGATCCTGAAGGAGCTCGATCCCAACTTTACTCCGCCCGATTCGGAGCAGGAGGGCGGCGGCGAACCTTCCGGAAAGAAGGACGTCAAGACGCCGGCGCTGCGCGCATTTGGCCGCGATCTGACGGAGCTGGCGAAGAAGGGCGAGCTCGATCCGGTCATCGGTCGTCACAACGAAATCGAGCGCGTCATCCAGGTGCTCTGCCGCCGCACGAAGAACAATCCCGTGCTCCTCGGCGAAGCGGGCGTCGGAAAGACGGCGATTGCCGAAGGTCTGGCGCAGGAAATCGCGAGTGGCAACGTGCCGGAATTTTTGCGCGACAAGAAAGTGATCACGCTCGATCTCGCGCTGATGGTCGCCGGAACGAAGTATCGCGGCCAGTTCGAGGAGCGAATCAAGGCGGTCATGGACGAGATTCGACGCTCGAAGAATGTCATCCTGTTCATCGACGAGCTGCACACGATTGTCGGCGCCGGCTCAGCCGAAGGCGCGATGGACGCGTCGAACATCATCAAGCCGGCGCTCAGCCGCGGCGAGTTGCAGTGCGTCGGCGCGACGACCCTGAACGAGTATCGCAAATACATCGAGAAGGACGCCGCCCTGGAACGCCGTTTCCAGACGGTCAAGGTCGAGGCGCCCACGGTCGAAGAAGCGATCCTGATTCTGAAAGGCCTGCGTCCGAAATACGAAGCGCACCACAAAGCGAAGCTGACCGACGAGGCCCTCGAGTCGGCGGTGAAACTTTCCGAGCGTTACATCACCGGCCGTTTCCTGCCCGGACAAAGCGATCGACGTCATGGACGAAGCGGGCTCGCGCGCGCGGATCAACTCCATGACGCGCCCGCCGGACGTGAAGAATATCGAGAAAGAGATCGAAGAGATTCGGATCGAGAAGGAAGCCGCGATCAAGGCCCAGGATTTCGAAAAGGCGGCCGCGCTGCGCGACAAGGAGAAGCAGACCAAGGATAAGCTCGAGGCGATTCTGACCCAGTGGCGCGAGGAGCGGGAAGAAAAGGAAGTGCTCGTGAGCGCCGACGACATGATGAACATCATCTCGAAGATGACCGGCGTGCCGCTCCAGAAGATGGAGCAGAAGGAAACCGCCAAGCTGCTCGCGATGGAAAGCGATTTGAAGCAGCGCGTCATCGGCCAGGACGAAGCGGTCACCGCGATCAGCAAGGCGTTGCGCCGTTCGCGCGCGGATCTGAAAGATCCGAAGCGCCCGATTGGCTCGTTCGTTTTCCTCGGCCCGACCGGCGTCGGCAAGACGTTCCTCGCCCGCACCCTCGCCGAATTCATGTTCGGCGATTCCGACGCGTTGATTCAGATCGACATGTCGGAGTACATGGAAAAGTTCACCGCCTCGCGTTTGATCGGTTCGCCTCCGGGTTACGTCGGTTACGAGGAAGGCGGACAGCTTTCCGAAGCCGTCCGGCGCCGTCCTTATTCGGTCGTGCTCTTCGACGAAATCGAAAAGGCGCACCCGGATGTGATGCATTTGCTCCTGCAGATTCTCGAAGAGGGCAAAGTCACGGACTCGTTAGGCCGGAAGATCGATTTCCGGAACACGATCATCATCATGACCTCGAACGTCGGCGCGGATCTGATCAAGCGTCAGACGACCATGGGCTTCGCCGCGCCGAAGGATTCGGGCGACTACGACACGATGCGCGACAAGATCATGGAGGAGACGAAGCGGGTCTTCAAGCCGGAGTTCCTGAATCGGCTCGATGAGATCATCGTCTTCCACACGCTGTCCAAGCCGAATCTGTTGCAGATTGTCGATCTCGAGGTGAACAAGGTGAAAGCGCGCGTCCGGATCAAAGAGATCGAGATTGTGCTCGACGAGGCGGCCCACGAGTTCGTGATCGACAAGGGTTACGATCCGACCTACGGCGCGCGGCCGATGCGTCGCGCGGTCGAGCGTTACCTGGAAGATCCGCTCGCGGAAGAGTTGCTCCGAGGCGGAATCAAAGCCGGCGACCTGGTCGAGGTGACGGTGAGCGAAGCGAAGCTGGTCTTCCGCGTCGCGGAACCGCAAAGCAGCGAAGCGGCCAGCGCGAGCTAAGGCGGTCCTGCTTCGACGCCCGCGGATGCGCGTCGTTATGAGGCGCGCTTCGAAGCGCTCGGCAGTGACGAGCGTGTAGGTGGACTAGCCTAGCGCAAGAATATTCTCCTGGGGTTGCACTGATTTGACGGACAGTGGGCTTGGGGTCAAAAGCGCGAGGAGCCCACATGAAAACACAGATAAGAAAGCCGGCTCGCGAAAGAGCGAGCTACACCGAGCAATACAAACAGGAAGCGTTAGAGTTATGGCACGCCAGTGGCCGCAGTGCGGCCAAGGTTGCCAGCGGAGCTGGGGATCCGTCCAGCCGCTGCTCTATCGCTGGGCGGGCTTGGAGCGTGTGGCAAACACATCCCATCGAGCACGAAAGCCCGAACGCAGCGTGGAAGCTCTGGAGGCGGAGATCCGTCGTTTACGCGCGGAGAACGCGAAGCTTTTGGAGCAGCGTGAAGTGCTAAAAAAATCACTGGGCATCCTCTCCGAAGTGCCGCACAGAGGTATGCCCGAATCGAACAGATGAGCGGCCAATACAAGGTAGCCTGGTTATGTGAAGCGCTTCTGGTCTCGCGCAGCGGTTATTACGATTGGGTCCAAGCGCCGCGCCAACCCGGCCCGCGGCAAGTCGAGACCGCCCGTTTACGCGAGCGCATCCGGGAGGAGTTCGCGCGCAGTCGCCAGACCTACGGCAGTCCGCGGCTCGCCCGTGCGCTGGGCTGTCCCGGACGGCGCAATCGCATTGCCCGGCTCATGCGGGCCGAGCGTCTCTTCGCCCGGCAACGCTCCAAGTATCGCGTGCGCACGACCGACAGCCGTCACGGCGGACCGATCGCTCCCAACCGTCTCCAAAACCTCGACCGTGCGTCGTCCAGATCAAGTCTGGGTGACCGATGCCACCGGCATCCTCACCGGCCAGGGCTGGCTGTATCTGGTGGCAGTCCTCGATCTCTGCTCCCGCCGCGTGATCGGCTGGGCCATGCATCAAATCCTCGACGCCCGCCTCGTCAGCGCCGCCCTGCGCATGGCCCTCCTCCAACGACGGCCGCGCACCAACCTCATCGTCCACTCCGATCGCGGCAGCCAGTTCGCCAGTGCCGCTTACCGCCAGCTCCTCGCCCAACATGGCCTGGTCGCTTCCATGAGCCGCTCAGGCAACTGCTACGACAATGCCTTCATCGAAAGCTTCTGGAGCAGCCTCAAATACGAGGTGGTCTACCATCAGCGCTTTGCCACCTTCGCCGAGGCCCGCACCGCCATCTTCGACTACATCGAGACCTTTTATAACCGCACCAGACTACACTCCAGTCTTGCCTACACAAGCCCGATCCTCTTTGAATCCCAACTAAACCTAAACTAAAGGAATTGATCCCTAACTCACTCGAAGATCTCGCGTGGCGGGATGGCAGGCCTGAATGGTTGCCGCTCCGCGAGCTGCTACGGCTTCCGAAGCCGCCGCCCGTCGATGCCGACGACGGGTCCACTAGGAGTCATCGCGTCGGCGTGGGTTCATCTGCGACTTCGGCAATTTCAACACCGGCGCGAGATAGAATCCCGCTACCGATCGCTCGGATGTCTGCCAACCTCGTTGAACGCACCGCTTAGCCGACGTCGCTCATACCGCAGATGGACTGGCAGCGAGATGATCGTCTGGGGCGGCTACGACAGCGGTAACGATTTGAATACCGGCGGCCGCTATAATCCAAACACAGATACTTGGATTCCTACCAGCACCGCCAACGCCCCCACCGCACGAGAGTCTCACTCCGCCGTCTGGACCGGCAGCGAGATGATCATCTGGGGTGGGGTCGGATGTGGTAGTAACTGCAGGTTGAACACTGGGGGCATATACAATCCGAGTACCGGTAGTTGGACAGCAATGAGCACGGTCAACGCGCCTTCCGCACGATGGAACCACAATGCGCTGTGGACCGGGAGTGAAATGATCATCTGGGGTGGAACAGATCAGACAAACTACTTGCGCACCGGCGCCCGATATAACCCGAGGACGGACACCTGGGGGCCTATGCAAGTCCCGAACGCGACGATCCCGGGCCGCGACTCTTTCGCCGCAGTCTGGAGCGGTAGCGAGATGATCGTCTGGGGTGGCGTGGATGAAACGTTCCACGGCACCGGCACCGGCGGCAGATACAATCCAAGCACTGATAGCTGGATCGCGACCAACATCGCCAACGCGCCCTCGCCGCGAAGCACACGCACAGGAGTATGGACCGGCCGCGAAATGATCATTTGGGCCGGGAGCAATACAGTGACGGATTTAAACACTGGCGGGCGATACAATCCCGGCACCGACAGTTGGACGCCGACGACGGCGATGAACGCACCTGTTGCTCGAGACGACTCACACCGCGGTGTGGACCGGTACGCAAATGATCGTCTGGGGTGGGACCACGCGCGCCTCGGAATTGAACACTGGCGGACGATACTGCGCGCAGCCCTTAACGCCGTTGGTGCAGAGCGCGGTTTCCCGAAGGACGCACGGCAATGCAGGCGCGTTCGATGTTGATCTTCCTTTGAGTGGAGCACCCGGAATCGAATGCCGCAGCGGCGGCGCGACGAGCGATTACACGATCGTGCTTACTTTCCTCGCCAACGTCTCGGTCAACGCCAGTCCGCAAGCGCGCCGTCGCGGCAGGCGCCGCGACAATCGGCAGCGGCGGATTCAGCAATGGCGGTGCGGTCACGATTGCCGGTAACATGGTCACGATCCCGTTGACCAACGTCGCCAACGCTCAGACGATCAACGTCACGCTCAACAACGTGAATGGTTCGACTGACGTGATGATTCCGATGAGCCTGCTCATCGGCGACACGAACGGCGACGGGGTGGTCAACTCCGGCGACGCGCAGCAAACGCGCAACCGCTCCGGCCAGGCGACGGATGCCACCAACTTCCGCTCCGACGTGGAATGCCGACGGCTTCATCGAACAGCGGGGATACCATGCCGCGTGCGCGCGAGATCGGGAGACTGTTCAGGCGCTGAAAAACGAATCGAGATCGCTATCGGGTGCGCGGCTGCGATCACGCGCGTGGATGCGCGTCGTTGTAGGCGCGCTTCAATCGCTCGACCGTGACGTGCGTGTAGATCTGTGTGGTCGAAAGACTGGCGTGGCCTAGCAACGCCTGCACGCTGCGCAAATCCGCGCCGCCATCGAGCAGGTGGGTGGCAAAACTGTGCCGCAGTTTGTGGGGACTGAGGGAAATCGGAATGGAGGTGTGACGCAGATAGCGTTTCAGAATCAGCCAGATCGAGCGCGGGGAAATTCGTCGACGCGTTTTGTTGATGAAGAGCGGTCCGCTTTGCACATTGGCCGCCGCGCGGTAGTGCGAGACTGCTTCGAGCGCCGGCGCACCGACCGGGCAGACGCGTTCCTTCCGTCCTTTGCCGAGGACGCGCACGGACTCGGTGTAAACATCGACATCCGCCACGTTGAGCGATGCGAGTTCTGCCAGGCGCAGGCCGCTGCTGTAGAAGACTTCCATGATGGCCGCGTCGCGCTGCGGCATCCAAGTCGGCGCACTCCGATGTTTCGGCACGCGCAACGGGGCGGCGAGCAGTTCATCGATCTGCTGTCGCGTGAGCACCAGCGGCAGTTTCTTTTCCGCTTTCGGCAATTCCAGCTCGCGCACCGGATCGCGCCGCAGACCTTTTCGTTCCACGAGGAAGCGATAGAAGGTGCGAAAGGCGGAAAATTGCAGGCGAATGTAGGAGCGCGCCTGGCCCTTCTTCATCGTCTCGAAAAGGTAGTCGCGGAAGTCATCCGCGACGCACTTTTTCCAGGGCGGCGTTTTCTTGTCCGCACGAAATCCCGTCAGCGCCTTTCGATAAGCCACGATGGTGCGCGGCGAGGCGTTGCGCTCGACATCCAGGTAACGCAGGAATTCCTCCACGAGCGCGTCCCGTGCACGCGGCGGTCGCTTGACGTTACTCGGGCTTCTCAACCGTTAAGGTACCGGCGCCGGATTGGCTTCTGAAAATCGGCGGCGGATTCGTGGAAATCAGTTCGTAGTTTTTCAGGACGAATTCCGGGTACATCCCGTTGCTCGCCGGCTCGTAAACGGTGTCGCCGCTGAAGTAGCCGTAGAGTTTGTATTCGTAATTGTTGTCGCTTCCGAAACTGTTCGCGGCGCGATCGGGGGCGAGTTTCTGTTTCTCGTTCAACATCACGAGCTGAGAGCTGCTCCACGGCTGGCCGGGCCGCCGCACGTAGCCCCAGAATTTATAGTTGGTCTTGAAGTAGCGCCGCCCGATGTAGTAATCACCCGGCGCTTCGCTGGAGATGCGGGCGGCGTTATCGACCCGCGCCTGCTGAATCCCGGATGGCTCCTCACTGGCGCAGCCAGCGAGAAAGATCGCCGCGAGACAGAAGGGCAGGGGAAGGAGAAAACAAAACGCGCGAGGTATGGTTGGCACAGTGCCCTTGTATCGCAGAGCCGGGGGACGTGCAAGGTGGCGCAAGCTGGTGCTGCCTTGCATCGGGGAGGGCGCGCTCTAAGTTCCGCCACATGCTCGAACTCGAAGTTTACGCGGCCGGCGTGCGTGATTTGAACAAGATCCTCGAGCTCGACCACGAGCTGGAGACGATCGCGGGCTTGCGCTACAAGGTGGATCGCAACCACGATCTGGTTTACCTCGAACTGGAAGAGCCGACGGTAACTTTTCGCGATTTGCGGACCATTTTCCGGAAACTGAATCTCGAGCCTCGCTTCGTCGGCGCGATCCCGATCGAGTTGCGTCCCAAGACCAAAACGCAACTGCTCGGCCCCTGACGCGCGGACCGCGCGACGGCTCTTTCGACCGCCCATTTTCAGAAGCATGGTTCGACTCTTCACCGCGGTTGGGGCGCGCGTCATTTCCTTCCTCACCTACATCGGTGAGATCGTTGTTCTGGCGGCCGAGACATTTGTGTCCATCTTTCGCCAGAAAATTCGCTGGCGGCTTTTTCTGCATCAGATCGTGGAAATGGGTTGGCGCTCACAGTCCGTGGTGGTGATCACCGGCGCGTTTACCGGAGCAGTTTTTGCCGCGCAGACCTTCTTTCAATTCAACAAGCTCGGCATGGGCTCGGCCGTGGGCGCGGTCGTCTCGGTTTCCGTCTGTCGCGAGCTTGGGCCCGTCTTGACCGCGTTGATGGTCACCGGCCGGGTCGGGGCATCGATGTCGGCGGAAATCGGCACGATGAAAGTGACGGAACAAATCGACGCCTTGCGCGCCCTGGCGGTGCACCCGGTCGATTATCTCGTCGTCCCGCGGGCGCTCGCGATGATGCTCTCGATGCCGCTCCTGGTCGCGGAGTGCGTGGGCGTCGGGATTGTCGCCGGCTATGCCGTCGCGATCGGACTGCTCGAGGTAAACGGAACCTACTACGTGGCCAACATGGTTCGCTGGACCCAGATGCGCGACATCATCATGGCGTTGTCGAAGGCTTTTTGCTTCGCCTTGCTCATCGTCTTCATCAGCTGCCACAAAGGCCTAACGACACGTGAGGGAGCAGTCGGCGTCGGCCGTGCGACCACGGAAGCGGTGGTCGATGCCTCGCTGGCAGTTTTGATTTTTAATTTTTTCCTGACCATGCTGCTGAACATCTTTTTTCCCGCAGGCTATCAGTGATCTGCTGCGTCGCGATGATTGCTGCATCACCTTTACCAGCTCACGACGAGCGCCATGCCGCCAGCAGCTCCCCGATGATCGCGGTGCGGTCTCTGCGGAAGAGCATCGGCGAGCAGGACATTTTGCGCGGCATCGACCTCGATGTCGCGACCGGCGAGACCCTCGTGATCATCGGCCGGAGTGGCGGCGGGAAGAGCGTGCTCTTGAAACATCTCATCGGCCTGATGCTGCCGGATGCGGGCGAGATTTGGATCGAGGGACAGAACATCATCGGACTGAATGAGCGCCAGTTGGCGCCGATCCGGCGCAAGGTCGGCATCTTGTTCCAGGGCGCAGCGCTCTTCGACTCGATGACGGTCGAGGAGAACATTGCCTTCCCCCTGCGTGAAGCGGGCGAGCGCGACGAAAAGGTGATTCGCGAAAAGGTGAACGAAATGCTCGAGGTCATCGAGATGGAAGGGCAGCAGACCAAGATGCCGGAGAACCTGAGTGGCGGGATGAAGAAACGCGTGGGCCTGGCGCGGTCGATCATCCGGCGTCCGTCATGCGTCTTATACGATGAACCAACCGCCGGCCTCGACCCGGTCGTTTCCGACAGCATCAATCAATTGATCCGGCGACTGCAGGAACGTTTGCATGTCACCAGCGTGGTGGTGACGCACGACATGAAGAGCGCCTTTCACATCGCGGATCACATCGCCTACTTGCACGAGGGACGAATTCATTTTTACGGCACGCGCGCGGAACTCGAACGCTCGACTGATCGCCTGATCCAGGATTTTCTCATCGGGCGATCGGAAAGATTGTAGCGGCGTTTGGGTCAAACGCGGAGACGATGCGCTCACAAATGCCTCCCTGACGCGGAGCAAAGGCATGCTAAATTCGGGCGCATTCGGGTTCTCTGGCCACGAATGCGAAGAGCCATGAGTGAACGCGGAAAAGGTCTAGAGTTTAAAGTCGGCGCCTTCGTCTTTGTCGGGCTCGCCGTGCTGGCCGTGCTGGTTGTGCAGTTCGGACGCGTGAACGAAGGTTTCAAAACCTACTATGGCCTGACCGTGCAATTCCCGAATGCGAGCGGATTACTTAATGGCTCTGACGTCCTGCTGGCCGGCGCAAAGATCGGGCGTGTCTCCGGTGGGCCGCGGCTGAATCCCGAGAGCGATGGCGTCCTCGTGCCGCTCCGCATTTTCGATTACGTGAAGATCCCGGCCGGCAGCAAATTCACCGTCGGCAGCTCCGGGCTTCTGGGCGATCGCTTCGTGGATGTGCAGATGCCCCCGGGCAAGCCGACCGAGTTCCTGCAGGCGGACGCGACCATCGCCGGAACGCGGGAGACCGGCATGGATGATCTCACGCGCGAAGGCGGTTTCCTGGTGAAAGACTTGCGTGATACCGTGCAGAATATCAACGGCACTTTTGCGCGCTTGAACGAGCAGGCCCTTTCGCCCGCGAACATGGAGAACTTGAAGTCGAGCATCGACCGGTTTAACCAGACGACCGGCACGCTCGCGGAATCGTCGAAGAAGATCGACGGCGTGATCGAGAAAGCCGGCGCGACCATGGATTCGGCGAAGAAAGCCGCGGATGAAGTGCAGGTGACCATCACCGACGCGCGCAAGACCTTCGACGCGGCGACGGCACTGATTCGCGAAGCGAAAAGCGGCAGCGGCCTGCTGGCCACCTTATTGAACAATCAAGCGCTCGCGAAAGATTTGCAGGCGTTGATCAGCAACCTGCGCGCGCATGGCGTTCTCTTTTATCGTGACAGCGCCGCAAAAACTGAGGCGCGCGCGCGCCGGCGCCGACTCGCGCGCAGGAACCCGCTCGACCGCGGAAAGGTGCACGCTGATGACACCGCTCCTCACGGTCAATCTCCTGCGTGTTCTCTTCGTCACGTTCTGCGCGACGATTGGCGGAATGGTCGGTGTGGAGTTGCAGGATCGGCGCGCTGCCGGGAGTCCTCGTCGGCCTCGTTTTCGGATTGCTCGTGGTCCTGGCCGACCGGCTGCTCAAGGGCGTTTCGCTGCGCGCCTTTTCCTCCGCCACCCTCGGCCTGCTGCTCGGCTTGCTCTTTGCGAATTTGCTCATCGCCTCGGACATCCTGCGTTATCAATCCGAAACCACGCAGTGGGCCATGCGCCTGATCGTCTACTGCACCTTCGGCTATCTCGGAATGATGCTGGCGATGCGGAGCAACCGCGACGAATTCTCGCTCATCATTCCCTACGTGCGCTTCGCCCGCGAGACGACGCAGCACGAGCCGTCTCGTCGTCGATACCAACGTCATCATCGACGGCCGGATCGCGGATCTTTGCGCGTCCGGTTTTCTCAGCCGCTCGTTGATTGTGCCGCGCTTCATTCTGCGGAGAATTGCAGACCCTGGCCGACTCACGCGATCCGTTGAAACGTGAACGCGGCCGTCGCGGCCTGGAGATTTTGAATCAGCTCCAGAGTTCTCGCGAAGTGGAATTAACCATTCACGACACCAGTGGCGACGCCGAACTCGAAACCGACGCGCGTCTCGTGCGCATCGCGAAGTTGCTCCAGGCGCGCCTCCTCACGAACGACGTGGCGCTTTGCCAGGTCGCTCGCTTGCAACAGGTGCAGGCGCTGAACCTCGTTGATCTCGCGCGGGCCTTGCGGCCTGTCGTGGTCGCGGGGGACGAGCTCGAGTTGCACTTGGTCAAAGAAGGCCGCGACGCGCATCAGGCCGTGGGCTATTTGCCGGACGGCACGATGATTGTCGTCAATCACGCGCGTCCGCACCTCGGCAGCGCCAAGACGGTCGTCGTCTCGAGCTCGTTGCAAACCGCTGCGGGCCGACTCATCTTCGCCGAATTGAAGGGTGACAGCGAGACGCGTTCCTCCGGACAGCCAAAAGGGACTTCTTGAATTGCGCGCACCATAGGATCCCCAGGATGCAATCGCGTTTGATTAGTTTGGTCACGACAATCGGACTGTGCACCATCGCGCAGGCCGCGCGAGCCGCCAGTCACAAAGATCGTCGCGCGCACGATCGTTCTGGGCTTCGCGGGCGAGGCCATCCCGGCGAAGCCGAAGACGATGTACCTGGCGGGGGAAAAGTATGCTCGCGTCGAGGAGGAACCGGATGCCGCAGCAGGCAGTCAGACGCTGATCGTAACGAATGAGCCCGACAGTTGGATAATCAACCTGGCGGACAAGACGGGACGACACCTGGTGGATGCCGGACCGGAGTTCGTTACGCATGCGCCAATCTTCTGGACGACCGGCGGAAAACCGGAGCCGGACTTCGAGAACCTTGAATTCGGAGCCGAAATGAAATTCTTCGGCGAAGGGCGCGGCCGCGAACTCAAACCGCGCACCGTTGACGGCCGCAAGTGCAAGGCGCTCTCGGTCAAGTCCGGTTTTCACGAGGTGGTTCTTTTGCTTGATCCGAAAACGGAGAAGCCATTGCAGATTGATCTGATCAAATTCGAGCGGCTGGCTTCTTCTGTGCGCTACTTGTCCTACGAGACGAACCTGCCTTTTGACGCGTCCTTATTCGAACCACCGAAAGACATTCAATTCACGCAGGACAACTAGCCGGCGGGTGGAGCCGCGCTCCGAACCTCGCGAACAGCGTGGTCTAACAAGTTCCTGGATTTGCGGATCTCCTCCGCTCGCATGTTATCTGGGCGACACGGCCTAACCCGTTAGCCCGACCGCGTTTCGGATTCGCGCCATTACTTGATCGGCGACTTCGTTCGCGCGGGTCGCGCCGCGCGCGAGGATTCGATCGATGTAGCCGGGATCAGCCAGAATTTCTTCGCGCCGTTTGCGCATCGGCTCGAAATATTCCCATAGCCTGGTTGCGAGCTGCTTTTTGAATTCGCCATAGCCGGTGCCGCCTTTGCGGAAGGCATCCTTCATCGCGGCTGTTTCGGCTTCGTCTCGCGAAAAGCGCGTAGAGCTGGACGATGGTCGAGGTTTCAGGATCTTTCGGCGCTTCGACCGGACTCGAATCGGTCACGATGCTCATGACTCGTTTTCGCGTTTCCTTTTCGTCGCCGAAGATGTCGATCGTGTTCCCGTAGCTCTTGCTCATCTTCTGCCCGTCGAGGCCCGGGACCGTTTCCGTGGCGGGCTGAATGTGCGGCTCCGGCAGCTTGAAGACCTCGCCGAAGGTCTCGTTCATCTTGATCGCGATATCGCGCGTCACTTCGAGGTGTTGCTTCTGGTCTTTCCCGACCGGGACGACATCGCTGTCGTAGATCAAAATATCGGCGGCCATCAGCACGGGGTAGGTGAACAAACCCGCCGAAGCTGGCATCCCGCGCGCGATCTTGTCCTTGTACGAATGAGCGCGCTCGAGCAGACCCATCGGCGTGACCGTGGAGAGAATCCAGGCCAGCTCCGTGACCTGCGGCACATCGGACTGGAGGAAGAGCGCGCCCCGCTCGGGATCGAGACCGCAAGCGAGAAAATCCAGCGCGACGCGCCGGCTGTTTTCCCGCACCGCCTTGGGATCGCGCAGACTGGTTAGGGCATGATAATCCGCGACGAAATAAAACGCCTCGCCTTCCGCCTGGAGCGCGATCGCCGGGCGCATCATGCCGAAATAATTCCCGATGTGCAGAGCCCCGCTGGGCTGAAGGCCGGAAAGAATGCGCATGATGCGAAGCAGGAGGAATTACGCGGCCGAGTGCGTGCGCGTTGGCGCTAGCGCAATCCACTATCGCAGTCCCAGCTGGGCTTTGGTCATCTTGCCCGCGGTGACCTCGACGGGGAAGGGACCGTAATTGCCGAACTTAAGTTTCGGGTCCGCAGCGACGACGGTGTAGTGTCCGGGCGCCAGTGGAATTTGGAAACGGCCCTGGTCGTCGGTTTCGAATTTCGCCACGGTGCGATCGTCCTGCTTAACGACAAAAGTCATGTGCGGGAGCGGCTTGGATTCTGGTTCGCCTTCCCTGATTGGACCGCCGTGGGTGGGACTGATCGTAATTACGCCTTCCAGTCCAGTCCCCGACGTGGGAGCCGTGGTCGGCGATGGTTCACCCGCGATGACGCAGGACAACAAAGCAAAGAACACTGGGATCAACGGAATGGCATGCAAACGGTTCATGCCGCAAAGATGGCCCACGAACATCGCAACTGGAAAGCGAGCGCGACTAATATCTGGAGCGCGCTGCTCTGTCAGCGCTCTGGTGGGCGACGACAGAGCGTCGCCCTCCACCGCTAGACATCGTAATACATCGCGAACTCGTACGGATGCGGGCGCAGACGGAGCGCGTCGTATTCCTTTTGTTTCATCTCGATCCAGTTCGCGATGAAGTCGGCGTTGAAGACGTCGCCTTTGAGCAGGAACGCATGATCGGCTTCGAGCGCCTTGATCGCGCCGCTGAGGGAATCGGGCACGCTCGGCACCTTGGCGAGTTCTTCCGGCGGAAGTTCGTAGAGGTTCTTGTCGAGCGGATCGCCGGGATCGATGCGGTTCTGAATTCCATCGAGTCCGGCCAGGAGGAGCGCGGAGAAGGCGAGGTACGGATTCGCCGCCGCATCCGGCGTGCGGAATTCGATTCGCTTCGATTTCGGATTCGCCGAGTAGGTGGGAATGCGAATCGCCGCGGAGCGATTGCGCGCGGAGTAGGCGAGATTGACCGGCGCCTCGAATCCGGGCACGAGCCGCTTGTAGCTGTTGGTCGTCGGGTTGGTGATGCAGGTGAGCGCGGGGGCGTGCCGCAGGATTCCGCCGATGAAGAAGAGCGCCATCTCGCTCAGCCCGGCGTAGCCGTTGCCGGCGAAGAGCGGTTTGCCATCTTTCCAGAGCGACATGTGGGTGTGCATGCCGGAGCCGTTGTCGCCGAAGAGCGGCTTCGGCATGAAGGTGACGGTCTTGTTGTGCTTCTTCGCGACGTTGCGGACGATGTATTTGTAGTACTGCATGTAGTCGCCCATCTGCTTTCATCGGCGCGAAGCGGATGTCGATCTCGGCCTGACCGGCGGTCGCGACTTCGTGATGCTGGCGCTCGATCGGGATGCCGGCTTTCTCCAGCTCGAGGCACATTTCGTTGCGGATGTCCTGCAGAGTGTCGGCCGGCGCGACCGGGAAGTAGCCTTCCTTCGCGCGAATCTTGTAACCGAGGTTCGGGAACTCTTCGCGTGCCGCTGTTCCAATGGCCTTCCGCGCTATCGACGAGGTGGAAGGACGAATTGCCGGTGTAGCTGTAGCGCACTTCGTCGAAGATGAAAAACTCCGCCTCCGGTCCGAAGAACGCGGTGTCGGCGATGCCGGTGCTTTGCAGATAGGCCTCCGCTTTTTCGGCGACGCCGCGCGGGTCGCGATCGTACGGCTCGCGCGTGATCGGATCGACGATCGTGCAGATGAGGCTGAGCGTCGGCTCGGCGTTGAAGATATCGATCCACGCGGTCGTCGGATCGGGAATGACGAGCATGTCGCTGGCGTTGATCGCGCGCCAGCCGCGGATGCTGGAGCCGTCGAAGCCGAGGCCTTCGGTGAAAATCTCTTCGTTGTACTCGGTGAGGGTGGTGGTGAAATGCTGCCAGGAGCCGGGCAGATCGGTGAACTTGAAGTCCACGAGTTTGACCTCGTGGTCCTTGATCATTTTGCTGACGTCGGAAGCGGTTTTTGTCTTTGGCCATGGATGAGTTGAGATGGTTGAAATAGTTGAGATGGTTGAATCGAATGACGAATGCTGAATCGTCAAAACGGTCGAATCGCTTGATCGACCGTCGTTCGACGATTCGTCAGACCGGTGCAACGATTCGGACGTCGTCAGCTCATCACACCGCTTTTTCGCCGATCTCTTCCGTGCGAATGCGGACCGCGTGTTCGACCGGGAGCACGAAAACTTTGCCGTCGCCGATCTTGCCGGTCTTGGCCGCGCCCACGACGACGGTGACGGCCTTGTCGACCATGTCGTCGGCGAGCACGACCTCGACTTTCACTTTCGGCAGAAAATCGACGGTGTATTCGCTGCCGCGATAAATTTCGGTGTGGCCTTTCTGGCGACCGAAGCCTTTCACTTCCGTCACCGTCATGCCCTCGATGCCGAGTTCGGCCAGGGCTTCTTTTACTTCCTCGAGTTTGAACGGCTTGATGATCGCTTCGAGTTTTTTCATGCGGGTTAAACTTGCGGCGTGCTGGGCTGTTTTTCAACGGAAAATCAGGTGCGAGCGATCCCAGGAAACGTGCTCAGCGAGTGTTCTCGCGGGATCGCGGCACGCGCTGTCTTATCAACGCGCCGCGGAACGTGCAATAGCGCATTTTGTTCTCGCCAGCCCCGCGCTGAGTCGTTCTTGCGCGAGGCTGCGGGGAATTCTTGCTGCTCGCCACCGCTCAGTTTATACTGCGGTCGCATGCCCGCCGATTCCTTCGTTCACCTCCATCTGCACACCGAATACTCCCTCCTCGATGGCGCGGTGCGGATGAAGGAGCTGATGAAAAAGGCGGCGGAATTCAGGATGCCGGCGGTCGCGATCACCGATCACGGCAATCTGTACGGCGCGATCGAATTTTATCAGGCGGCGACGAAGGCGGGCATCAAGCCGATCATCGGCTGCGAGGCCTACATGGCGCCCGGTTCGATCAAGGATCGGCCGAATAATCAGCGCGACGCGGCCTATCATTTCACCCTGCTGGCGAAGGACGAGACCGGTTATCGCAATCTCGTCAAGCTGATTTCCACCGCGCATCTCGACGGGTTGCATTACAAGCCGCGGATCGACAAGGAACTGCTCGCCGCGCATGCCGACGGGTTTGATCGGCATGAGCGGCTGTCTCAAGGGCGAGATCAACATGGCGATCCAGTCGGACAATCTGGCCAAGGCGCGCCAGAGCGCCGGCGGACTTTCGCGACATTCTCGGCGCGGAGAATTTCTTTCTCGAGCTGCACGATCACGGCATCGAGGCGCAGCAAAAATGCAACCGCGTCCTGCCGCAGCTCGCGCAGGAATTCGGGCTCGGACTGGTCGCGGCGAACGACGTGCATTTTCTCGAGC
This sequence comes from uncultured Verrucomicrobiae bacterium, assembly GCA_963784865.1. Classification (GTDB taxonomy): domain Bacteria; phylum Verrucomicrobiota; class Verrucomicrobiia; order Chthoniobacterales; family UBA10450; genus JACCTI01. The sequence goes on from CAWATC010000003.1 coordinate 110,169, forward strand.
GCGAGCCACCACGAGGCGCACGACGTCATGATCTGCATCGGCACCGGCAAGATGGTGCACGACGAGCGGCGGATGCGTTACGTGCCCGGAGCTGTATTTCAAATCGCCGACGAAATGCGCGCGCTCTTTCCGGATCATCCGGAGGCGATCACGAACACGCTCGAGATCGCCGAGCGCTGCAATCTCGAACTGGAATTCGGCGTTTCGAAATATCCCGGAGTATCCCGCTGCCGGAAGGCAAGACGCGCGAGGCGTATCTGCGCGAGCTTTGCTACAAGGGTCTGCACGAGCGCTATCGGCGAACGCGCGACGGAACGATGCGGAGCTGATCACGCGGCTCGATTACGAGCTGGACGTGCTCGAGAAGACCGGGTTCGTCAGTTACTTCCTCATCGTCTGGGATTTCATCCACTTCGCGAAGGAGCGCGGAATTCCGGTCGGGCCGGGGCGCGGTTCGGCCGCCGGTTCGATGGTCGCCTACGTCCTCGGGATCACCGACATCGATCCGCTGCAATTCAGCTTGCTCTTCGAGCGCTTCCTGAATCCGGAACGCGTTTCGCCGCCCGATATCGACGTCGATTTTTGCGAAGCGCGCCGCGGCGAAGTGCTCGAATACGTCCGGCAAAAATACGGCGAGCGCCGCGTCTCGCAGATCATCACCTTCGGCAAGCTGAACGCGAAGAGCGTCGTGCGCGACGTCGGCCGCGTGATCGGGCTTGAGCTACGGCGACGCCGATCGGATCGCGAAAATGATCCCGAACGAGCTGAACATCACGCTCGCGGCCGCCGCCGAGAAAACGCCGGAGCTGAAGAAGCGCGATCGAGACGCGAGCCGGCGACGCGGCAGCTGTGGGATTACGCGACGGTGCTCGAAGGACTCTCGCGCAACGCCGGCGTGCACGCGGCGGGCGTCGTCATCGGCGACCGCGATCTCTCCGAATACGTCCCGCTCTGCCGCGACACCAAAGGCAACGGACGTCATCAGCCAGTATCGCGATGGGGCCGCTGAACGATCTCGGCATGCTGAAGATGGATTTTCTCGGGCTGAAGACGCTCACCGTGATCGAGGACACGGTCGACTTTGATCCGCCAGCGCGTCCCGGATTTTTCGCTCAAGCAACATCCCGCTCGACGATCGCGGCGACCTTCGCCCTCTGCAACCGCGGCGAAACGATCGGCGTCTTCCAGTTGGAATCCGGCGGCATGACCAGCCTCTGCGAAGCAATTCGACGTCCAGAAGATCGACGACATCATCGCCTTGATCGCGCTTTATCGGCCGGGCCCGATGGATCTGATTCCGGACTACATCAAGCGCAAGAAGGGCCTGACGAAGATCAAATACGAGCATCCGCTGCTCGAAGAGGTCTGCGCGGACACCTACGGCGTGATGATTTACCAGGAGCAGGTCATGGCGGCGGCGAGCCGGCTCGCCGGCTACTCGCTAGGCCACGCCGATCTGCTCCGCCGCGCGATGGGCAAGAAGGACCGCGAGAAGATGGCGAAGGAGCGCGCCAATTTCATCGAGGGCTGCGCGCGCGACGAACAAGATCCCGGAGAAAAAGGCGAACGCGATTTTCGATTTGCTCGAGAAATTTGCCGGCTACGGATTCAACAAGAGCCACAGCGCCGCCTACGGCTTGATCAGCTATCAGACCGCGTATCTGAAGGCGAATTATCCGGTCGAATTCATGGCCGGCTTGCTGAGCAACGAAATCAACAACACCGACAAGATTTCGATCTTCGTCGGCGAATGCAAACGGATGGGCATTCCGATTCTGCCGCCGGACGTGAACCGGAGCGGTTGAAGTTCACCCGGAAGCTGAGAGGGGCTGTGCGCCCCGATGGCGGCGGCCGGCGAAGGACCGCGGCACGAAGTGCGCTCCCGATGAACGCGATCCGCTACGGCCTGGCCGCGATCAAGAATGTCGGCCAGGGCGCGATGGAAGCGGCGATTCGCGGAGCGCGAGCGAGGCGGGGATTTCAGCTTCGCTGGAGGATTTTTGCCGCCGGCTCGATTCGCGCGTCGCCAATCGCAAGATGCTGGAGAGCCTGGTGAAATGCGGCGCATTCGATTTTCTCGGGCGCGAACGCGCGGAGCTTTTCGCCTGCATCGACGAATCGCTCGCGGCCGCGGCCGCCTCGCATCGCGACCGGGCCAGCGGCCAGGTTTCGCTCTTCGATGACATGCCGCCGCCCGCTCGAAGCCGGCGCCCGACGCGAGTCACCGCCGTGGACGCGAGCACGAGAAAATGTCGTTCGAGAAGGAGCTGCTCGGCTTTTATGTCACCGGACATCCGCTCGATGCCTACGCCGCCGCTTCTCGCCGGCGGAAAATATCAAACGATCGCTTCGTTAGGCGAACTGCCGGATCGCGCCTCTTTCCGAATCGCAGGCGCGATTATGCAGGTGGACAAGAAGTTCACGAAGAAAGAAGGCAAGCCGTTCGCGGTCGTCTGGCTGGAGGATCTGACCGGCACCCTGGAAGTGGTGTTGTGGAATGAAGTCTACGTGAATGTTTCGGACGCGCTCGTGCCCGGGAAGGTGATCGCGATCCAGGGGACGCTCGACAAACGCGACGACACCGTGCGCGCGACCGCGCAGAAGGTGAAAGTCCTGACCGCAATCGACGCAAAATGGCGCGGAAGACCAACCGCTCGCATTCGGCGGCCAGTTCCGAAGAGACCGCGATCAGGCTGCGTTTTTCCGCGGCCGCGACATCCGCGGAGTTGCTGGACGTGCGGCAAATCCTGGCTGCCTCGCCGGGGGCGGCGCTGGTGCAGTTGATGTTTGAGAGCGGGAAGGGCGAGATCGTTCGGATGAACGCCGGGGCAGATCTCCGCGTGCAACCGACGGCCGAGTTGAAGCAACGCCTCGCGCGCTGGCTGGCGGGATAACCGGAGGTCAGGCGTCCAGCCTGTGGACCTGACGAAACGGCAGGCAAGGATGCCCGCCTTCCGAGACAGGCTGGAAGCCTATCGTCCTATGGGCGTGGCGCCGCGGCCGGCTTGAAGATCAGACGCAGCGGCCGCTCGGTTCCGAGCCGCGCTTCCAGTTGCTTTCGCAAAGCGCTTTCGGCCTCACTCGCCAGATCCGTTTGCACCGCGCGCTCGCGGGCCAGCCTTGGCAAAACGGCGAGTTCGCTCTGCAGGTCTTCCGCGGAGATGGAATTCCAATAACCATTCTCATATTCGAGCACGTCCAGGTGTTCCTGTTCGACGCTGAGAATGGTGGCGGGCGGAAGCTGGACCGCGATTTCCGCGTCACGCACATCGACAGACACATTCTGCCGTAGATCGAAACCGGCCTTCACCTTGAATGTGCCATGCAGTCTCACCCGTTTCGTGCTCCCGATCCAAGTGTGTTCGAACTCGCGCTCGACCTCGATTTGGCGGGTGAGGATCGCCAGTTCCGCCACTGCGGCGGTCTGCTCGAGGTAGACGCGGTTGTTAATCGTGACCCGCGGCTGCAGCCCGGCGATTTGGACAAATGCATCGCGAGCCTTGCGTCCGAGCCGCTCGAGTTCCGCGCTCCCTTGCTGCGCCGTCCGCATTGGCCAGGATTCGGCGCGCCAGAAAAGGAACGCAACCAGCACCGCGCCAATGAGAAAGACGAGCGTCAGGGCAAGGGCCCAGGAAAACTTCCGTTCGCGCCGAGGTTCTGTGTTCATCGAATTCGGCAAAAAAGGACCGCCCCCCACGCCCGAAGGACGTGAAGGGCGGCTGTTCCCCCCAGAACATTCTTAAAACTTGCGGACGGATGTAAGCGTGCTTCTTCGTTTCGAGCAACCTATTTCTCGTAACCAGCAAGACGAGTGCCGTGAAAGACCCTAAGCTCAAGCCGTGAAGCTCGGACTGCGCTATGAAGCCGTTTACCGGTACGACGAGCCGGTTAGCTTTTCGCCGCATGATGTTCGCCTGTTTCCACGGGCCGATCAATATGGCCATGTTCGCCGTTTCGGCGTCAAAGTCAACGGCAACGCAGCCGTTCGTTTCTCGCGCGATGTCTTCGACAACGTGGTCGCGTCCTGTTTTTTTCCGGAGCGCTTGCCAGAGCTGCGCTTCGACGTCGAGATCGATCTCGATCTCGAAGAGAAGGACGCCTTCGATTTCATTCTAAAGGGCGATGCCGTCGAGATGCCCTTCGTTTACGATTCGGACCTGATGCCGATCCTGGCGCCGTTCGTGCGGCGCCAGACCACGGAGCCCCTTGCGATTTCCGGTTGGACACCACCAGCGAAGGAACGCAAGGGCACGGTGAGTTCCCTGGTCGCGCTGGTGCATGCCCTGCATGAAAACATTGGTTACCAACGTCGCGAAGAGGGCGTGGCTTTGAGTCCTGCAGAAACACTGCGGCGCGGCCGAGGAGCGTGTCGCGACGTCGCGGTCTTGCTCGCGGAAGTCTTGCGTGCTGAGGGATTGGCCGCGCGTCTGGTGAGCGGATACTTGCGGGAGAGCGAAGCCGAGTCGCGGCGCGCGGAAGGTTCACTCCACGCCTGGACGGAAGTGTTCTTGCCCGGCGCCGGCTGGGTCGGGATGGACGCGACCAACGGCGTCTTTTGCAATCACAACTTCATCGCCGCGGCTGTCGGATT
>CAWATC010000004.1:0-99615 GCA_963784865.1 uncultured Verrucomicrobiae bacterium
GTCGGACGGTTCCCGAATATCGCCTTTCATCAATGAGAATCTGGCCCATTGAGCAGGTGTCACCGCCTTCCGAACTTCCTCCAGATTAGTTTGAGAACCCGATGAAAAATTGTCCAATCCGATTGCGACCTGATCGAGGGTTAGCAATGCCTCAAGCAGATGAGAACCAATAAAACCGGCGACTCCAGTAATCAGCCACTTGTGATTGGAAGTTAGCCAGTAACGCCGCAATGCTGGCAAATCTCTGAGGAAGCTATAATCCATTGGAAAGCTCAAGTTGATGCAGTTGCTCGCTAAAACATTGGGCTACTGACATTCTGGAAAAATCCGGGGGAACGGCGTCATGCAACACGCGGTAAATTGCGTCACGCTGAGGTGTGACCTAATCGCCGCGGCGGGTGTGCTCTTCGGGCGGTCGGACAATCGGCTTTGCAGGAACACCGACTGCGACGGCCCCGTTGAAAGATTTCGAGTCAGTACCGCCGCCGCTCCGAAAACGCAGTTTTCCTGCATGCCGCTGCCGCGCACGAGAACGGCTTTGGCCCCCACCCAGCAATTAGGTCCGATTTCCAGCTCGGCGGAAACATAGCCCCGCTCGGCGACTGGCACCGTCGCCGCTGTCCATTCGATGGTCATTGTCGTGGATGGAAACGTATTCTCCCAGCATCGTGTGGTTGCCAATGGCAACTCTGCGGTGTGCGCTGATCACGACTCCTCGACCAATGAAAACCTTGTCTCCAACGAGCAACTCTCCACCGGCAGGCACTGTGAATTCAACGAACCGGCAGATGTATGCCTGATCCCCGATGATGATCTCGCCTCCCTTTTGAGGGACATCAACCCACCCCTCGAATCTCACGCCTTTTCCCAAACGGGTGAAGAGCCCGCGCCACTGTTCGATAGAACAAAGTCCAAAAGGCGGACGCAAACGAGTGACAATGAATCCAATCATAGGGCGGGCGGCCTGCGCGCAATCAAATGGTGGCAAATCCGAAGCTCATCGGGAATGCGTAGCAACTTCAGCAACGAATGCAATACGAATGGCTCATTCAGGATTCTTGATTACGATCAATAGTTCCCAGCCACCCACCGGGCCCGAACTGAAGGAAAGACCGTCCCATTGCTCCAGATCTGAACAGGCAGAAGAATTGCCTACCCAGACGGACATCGACTGGAAATTCTGCCGTATAAATTGATCCGTAAGGAGCACAGGATGCACCTCACCCCAAAGATGATGAAAGTTTTTCCAGTGTTCAATCCGGTACGGCTCACTCGCGTTTGGCGTGATGCAAATCACGTGACCCCCAGGCCGCAACTTCGTCAGCTGCTGTTTCAGTAAATCCTTTGGATTCTTTACGTGTTCGATAACATGGTTCGAGTAAACCACGTCGAAATTCGATTCGAGTTTGCTGAGATCGGTTGTAATTTCCAAGTCCCAGTCGGCGGCCCTCGTGTGCGCGCGGCACCGAAACCTCGTAGGCTTCTGCCTGAAACCCGTGCTGCCTGAATTGATATGTTTGATATCCCCAACTCGCCCCGAAATCCAGGACCTTGGCTCCCGGTTTCACCCCAATGGCCTCGAAAATCTTCAAGGCAGGCGCAATATCGCGAACCGTGTTGGCAAAATTAGTTGCCTTCAAGTCGACCAGGGCACGCTCATCGGGAAGGTCTGTAGTGATACCAGGCTTACGGTAGGCATCTTGATAAAATGAAATCAACTCTTGTTTTGAATCGCCTGGGTAGCGGTAAAGCAAAGAACACTCATGACAACACTCCAAGGTATAAACCATTTTGCGATCAACCGTCGCAGAGTCGATAGCACCACAGCAGGGGCAACGCTTGGATCTGGTCATCCGGTGTAAAATGCCCTTCGCGAAGTAGTGGCACTTGTTCAAGAATCTCATCTTCGTCTTGTTGTGTTCAGTTACGCGTCATGGCTTGGGGCATCCAAGGATAGCGGGGGCGGGTCGAAACCTTCTCTCGACCATGGGTCTAAACGGCTCAAACGCATCCACCACCAGTGGTTCCCAATGGTCAAACGCAAAATGATCGAGGAAGCGGCATCTTGCCGAATGCGCCGTCTGCTAACTCACCGCTGTCCCGGCGCCTCCTTGAGTTCGAGCAGGGGTACAGGCGGGAATCGCCTCTGGGCGTTCCGCGCTCGGTGAAGGCCCAGCTGGTAGCGCATGACAATGCTTTCCAAGCCGGGTATGCTCCGAGGCCAGCACCGGCAAATCGGCAATGAGGTATTGGGTGAGGCGGTTCCTTCCGCGCCGAAAAAGTTACCCAGATCGTTGTTGGCGACGAGCAGGAGAACGCGCCCACGTCCGCGGCGGCGGCGTACGCCAGCATCTCGTTGTATTCAAGTGGGGCGAACGGACCACGCGCGGACCCAGTCCGAACCGGTTCAACAATCGCATCCACCTCCTCCTTGCGGAGAGCCGCGCCCGTCCATGCCAGACGGAAATTCTCCGGCACAACGTCAAGGCCTGGAGTAGTTGAGGCATCATACGCAGGTCCGTGGAAGGTCCGCAGTTCAGATGACGAACGAGTTTTCCGGTCCATTGCCCACGAGGGCGGCGCGTTTCTGCGGCGTTCGCTGCGACAGCGGCCAGGTAGAAGGAAGGTTTAGTGGGGCGGAATTACCACCGGGCAATCTAGCGGGTGATAGCTCTCGTGATGTAACCCCGATGGTATTCATCGTTGATGTAGAGCCAGGACTTCCGGGAGAGCCGTCCCTCCATCTGGGCAGTGCCAGTGAGCACGCAATCGGATCGAAAAAGTCGGCGCTGTGATGTACAGGCGCTGCCGAAGAGTGGACCGGCCAGCAACAGGGCCGCGCGTGACGCCAGAAACTGTCCACAGATGTAGATGACGTCAAACCGGCGGGCGCGGGCGCGGAGCAGTGCCCGTATGACGGCCAGTTCGTGTTCAGGCGGGCTCTTATTCGAAAGGGAGGTTGAACACCCCGCCTTCGACCCAATGTTCCGGCGCAACACGGACTCGTCGCGCCCGGTGCGTGGACCTGATCCCCAGCCATGCCGTGAAAGACACGGCAGAACAGGTCCTAGAACGGCACGCCGGAAACATCGTTCCTGTGACAAAGCAGAGTCTTCTGGATCTCGGAGACTTTGAGGACATTCGGACGGCGCGGCGAAAATCAGGAATTCGGTGCAAGGATCATGAGAGCCGGGCAACATCAGCCAGCCAAGCTTCCAAGGATTTCATCTCGGCGTCTTCGACAATGCCGGCTTTGCGGAGTGAGGTGTAAGCGCGAAAAAGGTTTTCGGGCACCGACGCGTTCGTCTCACGGCGGCCCGGGTCAGCTCCACGGTGTTTCTGGCGTGGAGATAGCACGGGATTTCAGACACAAAATCCTTCACTGAATCATGTGGGGATTGCGCTCTTGAAACACCGTAGCGGTCGTAAATCCGAGCCGCAGGTTCGCGGCCCAGAGAATCGGTTGTGCCACAAAAACCACGCAGGATGTCTGTAAAGCGGAACGTCACGGTCACCGGCGAAACAACAATGGAAAGGCCTCTCACTGGAAAGCGGTGTTCTGCGAATTGAACGGACAGATGGTCCCCTCGGCAAGCACCACTGGCGGCGTTTCTTGAACTGGCACTGCCGGTTATGTCGTTAACCGTAGACCGCGATCCACGTCAGGGTCACCATTCGCCAGACCCTGCCATACCCCGACATAGACTCCGGGAACGCAACTTACCGCCGGGCGTTTCGGCCCTTCGCCAGAACGAGGTCCAATGGTAGTCCGCGCGGCCAGATGTGCTGGTCTGAATATAAGACGATAGACATTGATAAACCGCGATTTTTTTGGACAGTCGTTGGTTGTCGCCGTCGAAGACTGCCGGAAACTCCCAGGTGCGGATGGAATGTTGCGTCATCGGTGTCCACGATCACCGTTGCGCCCTACGCATCGCGACGAAGATAACCGAGCATCTTGCGACAGTAATGATTCCAAGGCAGGAGTCGGCTCGAGCCGGAAATCCAAACGTGCTTGGTCCCCGCCGCGATGAATCGGACCCCGGGGTGCGATCAGTCTTCGGCAGTTTTCGAGATCCTCTACGACGGTCACTGATGCCCCTCGATACGGCTGAATCGCCGGATGCCTCGCCGGGAGGAAAGATGGGACGTTATTACCACTGCGTCTTGCCCACTCATACTTTCGGCCCATTCCGACGCAGCCCCACCGTTCTCGGCGATACCCGGCAAGCAACCGCTCCATGCAACGAGTCCACGTAAAGTCCCTTGCGCGATGGCGCCGATTCCCGAGGGCGATGAAATCGGCCCGATGGCTTTGATTCTGAAGAGCTTCTCGACTGCGTTTGTCAGTGCCGCGGCATCCGACGGATCAACTTCGTCTTATACGCCAGCGCCTCCAAGGGTTTCCGGCAACGCACTGTTGTTCGAGGCGATGACCGGCGTACCAAGCGCCATAGATTCGATGGCAGTCAATCCGAAGCCCTCCAGGCGTGATGGGATTACCATGCACACCGCTCCACGAATTAGTTCCAGCAATTTTTCGCGGCTGAACGTAATCCAACGCGACGACGTTGGGCAGCGACTTCACTCGTCTCGGTGAACGGCGGCAGCCCTGCAAGCCGAAGGGGCAGACATATCTTAATCGGCGAGCCGCGCCGTTGAAGCTCTCGCGCCATTTCAAACAGATAATCGCTACCCTTCCGCAATTGAAACGCTCCGATGGAGATCACGTGCGGTGCATACGGCGAAGGCGAAATGTCCGTTGCAGTTTCTTTGCTTCGCGCCAATAACGACTCTTCGATACCGCTGCCGACCACAGCAATGCGCGCTTCGGGCACGTTATGCTGAACCATGATTTCACGCGCGGTAAAAGTGGATTGAGCCACAATTAAATCTGCGGTTTGAACGGCCTTGCGCAGGCGATACGCCGCAAGACGCTGCCGGACACTTGCCCGCGAGAGCAGAGCTGCGGGCCATGTCCTTTCGATGTGATGCACCGTGACGATGCGTTTGCACCGCCGGGTCGGCACATACGTCTCCATCGAGTTGTAAATCCACCAGTCAGCCGGGAGATAGCGGTCGATCAGGGGCTGATTGAACGCGAGCCAGCAACCCTCGCGCGTTGCGCGGCTCCATGGCATGCCAATTGCCGGGATGCCATGCAGCGGATGTTCCTTCGGCAACATTCCTGAGCCGTTCAATTCCGACGACGATGTAAGCAGCTTCAGCTCGACTTCCGGATTGCGCGCCAACGCCAGAGTCATATTGAGCGCCAACATGCCTACGCCCGTTGGATTGACCAAGCCCGAGGGATAAACGCAGGCGGCGATTCTGAGCGGCTGGTTCAAGCAACAAAACCGCTTCGCTTTTCTAAGTGTAGAAAAGCCAGAGTCGTCGGATCGGGTTCATTGTGCTCTGCAACATCATTTTGCCAGTTCACCCAGACGGACCTTCTCCAGCAAGTCCGCGTACCGGTTCGCGAGTGGTGTAGCTGTAAGTTCTGAAGCAAGGACAAGCCTTCGTTGGGGGTAATCTTCAGGTTCCCCGTGCCGTAGGATAGACCGAACGCGTTGGACAAAATCTTCCACCGACACCGCGTTATGGACATAGGGCGCAAGCGGAGCTGCTTCCGGGGTGTTGAGAGTGACAACCGGACGCGAGGAGGCGATATACTCATACATTTTCCGCGGCGAGGCGACGTAGTTGAAATGGTTGGGAGCCTGAGGCACAAGACACACATCGAATGATCGGACGAATTCCATCAAGTCGTCTTTCGGCATCGGTTCGACATACTGAACATTGGAGAAGGCGGCAAAGGGATCTGGACTCGGTTTCTTGGTGCGCAGCTTGATGTCCGCCCAGGGAAATGCCTCCGCCAGCGCGCAAATAACCGGAGCGTGCAAGCGGTATTCAAAGTTTCCAACATAGCCAAGGACCGGTTTACGCGGGTCTGTGCCATCACCGCGAAACACCGTGCGTGGCAAAGGTTTCGCAACGAGGTATTCCAAAGGAACAGGATTGGGCAGGTGATGGATTCGATGCGCGCGATCGGGGAATTTCTGCCGAAATTCGTCGCGCATGAACAAGCCGGTGCAAACCACCAGGTCGGATCGGCGAATCATCCCCTCTTCCAACCGCAATGTGCGCTTCGCTCGTTTTGGCCAATAAACGGTGTAGTCGTCAATCGGATGATAGACCGTAATCTTTGGTTTCAACGCCCTTTGCATGGGCAGATAATACGGCAAATAGAAAACACCGATCTCGGGTCTGCCGCCGAGAAATTCGCGGCAATGCCTGAGCGCACCACGCGCCAGCCAGGGCATGGTGAGCCAGCCCAGGGTGCAAAACCAGCCCGGGAACATGATGCGTCTGACCAATCGGTAACGGGGCTCCTCGCGACCGGTTGACGGGCCGGTCATCACTTCGTTTTTCCAGCCAAGTCGTCGGGCTTGGTCGGGAACCTGTATCTGGTAGAGCACCCGCCGCGGCAGCCGGCTCTCAGTCATGTACAGGCTTTGAAAGACATCGATGTTTACGTCAAAAACAATCATGGTTAGTCTACAGATTCGGAATCGCTTAAAGGTCTCCGGGCTCCGGCCGACAAACCAGCAGAATTTTCATTTCAGATCACCGAGACCTTGTCAGATGCGGGTGGCAGCCCCAAGCGAGACTCAAAGCACCTTGATCACCTTTGCTGGAACGCCAGCTACAATCGTTCGCGGGGAGAACATCTCTAGTGACGACAGATCCGGCCGCACACTACGGCGTCATACCCTATTGTGCATGGACCTATAATGGTGGCATTGGAGGCGACCCAGACGCCTTGTTCAATGGTTATGTCGTTCCCTTGCTTCGGACCTGCCTTGATACGCTCGGAACCGAATTTGGTATAATCGTGCGTTCCGGTCAAAACAGAGACGTTGGGGCCAAAAAAAACATGGTCTTTGATGCGAATGTTTCCACACACCGTGTTGAACAATGCGCAACCCACCTCTGCCGTCTCGGCGATTTCGAGCCTCGTACCAGATCCCCCACACGCGCGGTTCTGAGAGTAGATAGTAATCCAGCGTTCTTCGAAACAACGGACGGAAAAGATTTTTGTAATACAGAAGGAAAAGCTTGTATGAGATTTTCTTCCACATAATGACAGGAGTACGATACTAGGCTTGGTCGGGCGGGCTTCCGCAGGCGCAGAGTCAGGGCACCTGCCAAACCGCCGAAGATCACCGTAATTATCCGCTAGACTAGTCCCATAAGACCGAGATCAACATTCTGTTGTTTTTGCTTCTTGCTCACCATTTCAAGAGACTTGTGGAACAAGCGTGGCAAATACCATGCGCTGACGCTCAAATATGCCAAGCTGCCTCCGATTGCCAAACCAATGGTTCCTAAGTTTTTGCACCAGGTAAATGTTTAAACCAACGGCCAACAATGGCATGGAAGAAGCATAATGATTACTTGCTTCCTGATAACGCCAAGAGCGTTCAACAGCAACGCCATGATTGTTGGTCCACAGAATGAGTAGGTAGTTAAATCCAATTGCGCAAATCAACAATGTGGAAGGTGCTGAACGCTCCCCCACCCAAAGCGCAAAGAGCGTTCTTCCAAAGATCGCCAATAGGAAAAACACCGTCCCGTAAATTAGCAGGGAATACAAGATCACCTTCCGGTAGATCCTTTGCATCCAGGCGACGTCACCCAACGCTTTGGCATTTCCGAAAGCCGGCCAAAGGGATGCTGTGACGATTCCAAGCACACCAATGAGCTGCATAAAAGCCCGTTGCCCCACGGAATACGGCGTGACCAGTTCGATGGGCAGGAATCGCGATATGATAAAGGCATCCGATTGGAAAATCGCGACCGCGCATATTTGAAGCAGAAAAAACCGAGCTCCGGTTCGGTAAACGTTGTGCCAGGCCGTGGCTTTAATACTCGACCATCGAGGGCGAAGCTCCTTTAACCCCCGCCCAAAGATTGTCCAGAGACCAAATCCCGCCGTAAAAGCCGCTGTGATGCCGATATTGGATATGGCGACACCCAGCAAACCGCCTTTTAGATAGACGACCACGAGCAAACCAACCAACCCAGCCACACTCGCGACCGCGCCTTGCAGGTTGTAAATATGCAACTCTTGTCGTGCGGCATAAATCGGCTGAATAAATCCCCACAACGTTGTGGAAATAAAACAACCGAAAGTGAGGGCCACAACTTTAGGAAGCGCAGCGGCAAAACGGTCACTGGGAAGAGGGAAAACTCTGGTCCAGTTGATCAAAGGAAAAGCCACAACTGCGGCAACGACCAGGAGGGCAGCGATACCCAGCAAGGCAAAAAATGTCGTGCTGACCAGTTCCTGTTGGGCCTTCTTGTTACCCAGCGCCACCTGCTCGGTCAGAGCATTTTGCAAACCCAGCCCCAGCCCCATGTTTGAAAGTTGGATCCAACCTACGACGCTGACTACCACGATCAGCAAGCCGTACCCTTCATTTCCAAGATACCGGACTGCGACCGGCACGTTTATCAGGCTGACACAAGCGCCGACAATTCTAGTCAGCAAACTGGTCGAGATGGCCAGTTTCGCTCTTCCTCCTCGACCCACGTGGAAGTGGCGGTCGGCAAAATTCTGAATGGCGGCTCTCAGGATGCGTTAGGGACAGCCCTGTTGAATTGAAAGCGCATCGGAAGTTCCATCTGACATGGAGAGCAGATCAGACGGCGGCGTTGCTTCTCGATGTTTCGCGCCGGTTCGATTGAACGCAAGACGGCCTTGAACACGGTTCCCGGCAAGATCTCGTTAATACATCTTCGCCCGGTCTTGCAAACGCCGCTATAGTAGCAATCGCACGAAGTAGACGGCCCTATGACTTCGCCGCGTCCGTAGAGCTCAAACTCATACGGATTAAAAATATTGTTAATCAAAACAAGCGGTGTGCGTGCGCCGATAGTCAGATGCATCGCCATTGTCACCGCCGTCACTACGCACTGACATTGTGCAATCATAGCATAAAATACTTCAAGCGGTTGTACGCCCGAAGCCATGCAATCAGTGTCGGCTACCAACCGTGCTGACATTTCCATCTCTTCCGGCCCGCCTAACAATACCGGCGCGAGGCCACGAGCCCGCAGGAGGTTGATTAGTTCAATCCAATATTCGGCAGGCCAGATGCGAGACGCCCAGCGCTTTCCCGCACCAATGTTCAGTCCTATCGCATTACCTTTTGGAAATAGCTCGGCAGCTCTCGCGCACGCGTCTGGGCTCGAATGGCGCAGCCAGTATTCTTCCTTCCGATAAGGTAGTCCAACTATGTCAAAAATTTCTTCGACATAGTTTTGCTTATTAGCCCGACTGTAAGGGTCGTCTATACCGGTCGCGAACTTGTGCCAGGCAGCTTGATCCACGGGGTAAGGGACACCGTCACGTAAGGTATAGCCGCGATATTCGGTCGCCTTCGTCATTGCTGCGAGGGAACACGCTTCCGGATCCTTGTCCAAGTTCCAGCAAAAATCCCAAGTTGTGGCACCAATTCGTGCGAGTGTAGCTGCGGTTGGTCTTACTGCCTCACATGCCTCCGAAGGTATGAGCTCTGGCGAGTGTGTAACCCACATAATCTTTGTCCCAGTCGCTAATGGATCTAAGGCGCGCAACAGGGGAGTGGAACGCAAAACATCGCCCGCGGCGCCCAGCTTAATGATGACGCCGCGCCGTTTTACCTCTTGGAACTGGATGCACGTACAACGGTGGCCAGATTCGACATGCGGGCGACACGGGCGGTCGCCGACATAGGACATACAATCTAAGCGCAGATTTTTGAAGAGTTCCCGTGCTCGAATCATTTTTTAAGCCCGCTGGCGGAGTTTATCGTTTCGGAAACGAGACTGATCTGTTAAAGCGCTCGTAGCTCTTTCGACGTAGAAATTTCCAAGAACCAAAACATCCATCCTTGTTCTGAGGAAGCGATCGAGCGCTTCTTCCGGGCGGCAGACGACCGGTTCGTTTTCGTTGATGGAGGTGTTCAAAACGACGATAAAGAAAGTCAGCGGTCAGAAATCTGCGATTCAAACTCAGTGGTCGGATTCACTGCAGCCGCAACCTTCCGAAAAAGCAAGCAGGCGGCCGCGTCGAGGTCGTCCCCGCTTGGACCGGATCGCACGAAAAGACAATCAAGCCTTTGCCATCGCCGATGTCACCGTGAGCAGTGGAACGATTGCGAAATGCTCTTCCCCGCTCTCTTCGAAGAAGATGGCAAGGGTCGTCTTCCGCGGCGAAAAGCTGATGAAATCCCGATGCGGCACATCGAAAATCCGACCCGACGCGGTCTCGATGCGGAAGGGTCGGTTCTTCGAGATCAGATCCTCCAGAAGAGAGACGTCCATCGACGAGAGGGTATTTGCAGCGACCAAGCGCGTCAAGAAATGAGGAATTCGGCCGAGCCGGGCGCTCTCACCGATCAGGTAAGCCGATCGAGAACTTGCTCAAAGCTGACCAATTCGCGCAGCAAGGCGTTGTCGCTCGAGAACGAACAATCATGGGATCGGGGATCAGCCTGACGAACTCGGCAGCCACGAGCTTCTTCTAATTTCAAACTCGGTTCTCTTAAACCGTCCAGCCTTGTTCCAAGCGGACTGCTTGCTCGAATTCTCCGCACCAGCGGGGCAATTCCGCGGCCAATTGTTCTCCGATAAGCGCCAGTTCCGTGAGCCGATCCGATCTGAGAGTAATGTCATACGCATGACGCATCACGTGCCGGAACCCTTTCAATTCGCGCAGTTTTTCCACCCAGTTTTTTGGAATCAGCGGAGGACGGATTCCTTCCAGGTGCAAACTCAGGCGTTGCAGCAGTTTCTCGTGATAGTCTCCACGTTTCTCGAAGTGATTTTCAAACTCTTCGCAAACCCGCTCCAGCATTCGCTCAAAGGTATTGTACAGCCGCGCCAGCTCGTAGGCGCACGCCTCCAGATGGCCCGGAGTTTTTTCGCTCACGCGTTGCGCCGCCTTCGTGGCTGCGTCCTGCGCCACCGCGCAATCCGCCTCCATCTCTTTCAGGAGAATGGTCAGGCCGGCCGCGTCCATCTTTCTCCTTCTCTCAAGATGCGCTCCCGAAAACGGCATTCGGGCAGGAGGACAATGTCCACCGAACGGCCCAAACGTTCCGACAGCAAGCTAGTCAATTGATAAAGGGTCATGCCCGCGGGCTCGGATTCCAGCGCCAAATCGACATCCGAAACGTCGCCAAAGGCGCCAGGCTTAACCAAAGAGCCGAAAATGACGACCGTTGTCGCGACCGCAAGATCATGCAAAGCGGCTTCGAGTTCCCGGCGCGTCTCCCGCCGCGTCCGCTCCCGGGAGGCGGCCCGGTCGCGTGTCATTTGTTGCAGCAGTGTCATTTCGCCGGGAAGCTTAACGCTGGCCTTTCAAGAAAACTAGCCAGCCCTTGGCACGCTCCACATTCCGAGCAAGGGCGCTGTGGGCAATGATGGCCGCAATTCCGCACATAATCGTTCGCTTAGCGGAGTGCGGGCCGATTGATGAAAAAACTGCCCATCACGAGCACGTCCATCTTCGTGCGCAGGAAAGCAGTCGAGCGCTTCCTCGGGTCGGCAGACGACCGGTTCGTTCTCGTTGAAGGAGGTGTTGAGCACCAGCGGGACGCCCGTTTGAAAGTAGAAAGTAGAAATTAGAAGGTGAAAAAGGGGATTGGTTTCGCGGTGGACGGTTTGTAAACGACCCGAGCCGTCCAGGTGGCAAACGGCGGGGATAAGGTTGCGCTTTTCCGGGCGGATTTGAAAGACTTCCATCATGAATGGGACGTCATCATCCTGCTCGAACCATTCGGCGACCGCTTCGCGGAGGATCGAAGGCGCGAACGGTCGGAATGATTCGCGGCGTTTGATCTTGGCATTCAGGATTTCCTTCATGTCGGCACGACGCGGGTCGCCCAGGATCGAACGGTTTCCCAGGGCACGCGGTCCCCATTCCATTCGACCCTGGAACCAGCCAACGACTTTGCCGTCCGCAATCGCAGTGGCCGTGCGCGCGCAGAGCTCCTGGTTATTGGCGATTCGTTCAACAATGCATTCGGCATTCCTGATTTCCTGCTTTCTTGATTCCAGTAAGCCGCTGATTTCGTCGTCGGAAAACTCCGGACCGAGGTAAGCGGAGTGCCAATTTGGAAGTGGAGTTTGGAATTTGGAACGGCCGTTCCGATTCGTTTCGAATTTCGAATTCACACGCCGCCGCCCCGATCGCTCCGCCAGCATCGCCGGCCGCCGCGGGCAGATACATTTTCTTGAAGGGCGTTTTCAGATAGACTTTGCCGTTGGCGACGGAGTTCATCGCGCAGCCGCCCGAGAGCGCGAGCTTATCTGATGGATGTTTCGCGTGCAGCGCCTGGAGCAACGCAAAGAAGGCCTCTTCGTACATGGCCTGAGTGGAACGCGCGATGTCTTTGTGCTCTTGCTCCAGCGGAGCCTTGGGATCTCGCACCGGTCCGAGCAGGTCGACGAGCGCAGGCTTGAAGAGCGTTCCGACTTCCGGCGAACAATCGTTCCAACTGTAGGAAACGTTGTCGGTGTGATGCCGAAAGTATTTCAGGTTCAACTTGAACGTCCCATCGGATTGCACGCGCACGATCTCGCGCATCTGGTCCAGATACTTCGGCTCGCCGTAGGGAGCCAGGCCCATGACTTTGTATTCGTCGCCGTAATGCGGGAAACCGATGAATTGGGTCAGCGCGGAATAAAAAATCCCGAGCGAATGCGGGAAATAGACGCGGCTGCTGATCTCAATGTTGCTCCCCTGCCCCATGCCCATCGCGGTGCTCGCGAAATCGCCAAAGCCGTCGACTGACAAGCACGCCGCCTCTTCGAAGCCGGAGACCAGAAAGGCAGACGCGAGATGCGCCAGGTGGTGCTCGACATGATGCAACTCGGCGCGGAGCGAAATCCCATACGCCCGCTCGAGTGCTTCTTTGGCCGACGAAGCACTGCGGATATTGCGGACCTTGGACATCATCAGGCGCGGGTCTGGCCGATGACGAAGGACAAAGGCGAGCCGGCGCCAGTTGTTCACGCCCGGCTTTCGGTTGACCGCGATGTGCTCAATCTCGCCTAACGAGACGCCGCCTTCTTTCAGGCAGTAGTCGATTGCCTTCGTCGGCAGCCCGGCCCAATGCTTCATCCTGCGGAAGCGCTCCTCCTCCGCCGCGGCGACAAGCCTGCCATTTTTGATCAGGCACGCCGCGGAGTCGGCGTGGTAGGCGTTGAGACCGAGAATCAGCATGGTCGAAAGTCAGAGATCGGACCAGCGGGATCTCAATCGGGGCATCTCGGACCGGTAACGCAGCACCATCGCGGCGACACTCACAGCAATTGCCATGCGTGGCAGGAGCATGCGCGGTTGCGAGGTTAGTCGCGCCAGCCACCCGAGATGGTGTCGCTGCGCCCATTCCGGGATCGCGTTTTCGTCTCCAGTCAAGAAACCGAGCGCCGCTCCGACGCAATGAATCGCCGGCCGGTACAACAAGTAGTCGCGCAGGTAGACGCCCAGCTCCTCCTGACCTCCACCACGCAGCGCGATCACAATGTGCCGCGGCCGCTTTTGTTCGACGGCGAGAAGAAGCGGGTGCTGCGCGGAGGAGACATCCGCCGGCGGCAGGATGTGAAAAGTGTAGCCCTCAATCTGCAGTCCCCTCTCTCGCAGCCATTCGCCTCGCCTTATCTCTCGCCGCCTCTGAGGGGAGCACCCAAAACACGTTGCGATCTTCCTGAAAGGAACTGGAGGAGACCAGGCAGGTCAGATAATCAATCCCGGAGATCTTTCTTAGCCTGCGCGCGGTCCGGATGCGCCACAGGAGAGCGAGCAATTCGCTGTCGGGCAGGACGAGGTCCGCTTGCTGGAGCGCGCTTCGATAGGCCTGATCGTAGTTCAGCTTGACGAGCGCCGGAGAGGCGGGCACGACCACGGCGCCGCCGGTAGAAAGATGGTGCTCGACGGCTTCCTCCACCGAGCCGTTGAAAAACGCGACCCCAAGAATTCGCTCTTCGCCCGGCATCACATTTTTGGCCCCGCCAGCGGCGGGAGGTGCTCGCCATATTTCAACAACAGGCGAGGAAGCACGCGCGCTTTCCAGAGCCGCGGGACAAACGCGCGCGGCTGCGAGAGCAATCGCAGCAACCAGCCAAGATAAAGTCGGTCGGCCCAATCCGGAATCGCGACCTGGTCACCGGTCAGGAAACCAAGCGCTCCCCCGATGCAATGGATTGCCGGGCGACCGGCAGCGTGCCGGCGCAAGTACCAACCGAGTTTTTCCTGCGCACCGGCACCGATGGCGATGACAATATGACGCGGCGTCCGGGCTTCGATGAGAGCGAGCAGCTTTTCGTCGCTCGCCACCGCTCCATAGATCGGGGCAAGGTAGCAATCGTCGCCACCAATCGCGTGGCCGTGCGCGGCCGACCATTGCAACAGCCGCGTCCGTGACCGCTCGTTAGGCAACACCCAGATCGTCGCGGGTCCGAGAACTGACGAATCCAGGAGTGTCTTCAGGTAGGCCAAACCGGAGATCCGTTGAATGGGCCGGCGTCGCAAGAGCCGCCAGAGAGTGACCATCAGTCCGCTATCGGGCAAGGCGACCTCCGCGCTGATGATCGCGCGCCGGTAATCAGCGTCGCACATGAATCTTTCGAAGCAGGTGCCGGAGGGCGCAACGACAAGGCCGCCACGGAGGCTCTGCTGGACCGCTTCCGCCGCTGTCCCATTGAAGAAGCGAATCCCCAGGATTTGCTCAAACCGCGCGTCGGCATGGATCTCTTGAATCGCTGAGGAATCGGTCGCGGCCTTCATCAGTCGAGATGTCAGTCGAAAATTTTCTGTAGCGCGTTACAAGATTGCTGCACGCAAAAGTCTATCGCACACGGGCGGGATCGGCGAGCGTCTTGTGGATAGATTTGTTAGGCACGGCAGTCGGCGAAGGAGCACGGCGGTTCCACAAATTCGGAAAACTGATATACTCCCTTCCCGTGCCGGAAACGATCACACTTCCAGTGAGCGCCCATGCCGGAACCTCGCGCGGCTTACGGAGATGGCTGGCGGCCGCTCTGCTGGCAACGCCGCTCGCCTTGCTTTGGTTCATCCTCTTCCGGCATCTCGCGCACGAATGGTCGGCGAACGAGCAATACAGTTACGGCTGGTTCGTGCCGTTCTTCGCCGCGTTCCTCTTCTGGCTGCGGTGGGAAGACCGGCCGGGGAAAAGTGGAAATTCGAAATTCGAAATTCGAAATTCAGAAGACGAGGTTCCTCGATCCGCATTCCGAGTTCCGCGTTCGTCCCCCTTTCTCCTTTTCACTTTCTGCATTCTACTTTTGGCGCTCCTCCTGCCAGTGCGGTTGTTCGAAGTGGGCAATCCCGACTGGCGCCCTTTTAGCTGGTTACACGCGGCGATCGTGGTGGGGATCACGCTTCTTCTCCTTCAACAAGCCGGCGGCCGCGCGTGGATGCGCCACTTCGCGTTTCCAGTCGCGTTCATTTTCGTCGCCGTGCCGTGGGTCACGCCCATCGAGGCGCCCATCGTCCAGGGCCTGATGCGCATTGTGGCGGGAATCGCGACGGAGACGATCACGCTCTTTGGCATCCCGGCGCAACTCGAGGGCAGCGTGATCCGCATCCGCGATGGCGTGGTGGGCGTAAGCGAAGCCTGCAGCGGCGTGCGCTCGCTCCAGACGTCGCTCATGATCGGCCTGCTCTTTGGCGAATTGAAACGCCTGACCGTCTGGCGTCGGATCGCGCTGGTGGCGGCAGCCGCCGGGATCGCCTTCGTCGCAAATTGCGCGCGGACGTTATTTCTCGTCTGGATCGCGACCGAACGCGGCGTAAGCGCAGTCGATCAATGGCATGACACCGCCGGCTACGCCATCCTCGGCGCGGTCTTCCTCGGCACGGTGGGCGTCGCCGCGCTGCTGGCCAGAGGACAGAAGCCACAGATCAGAAATCAGAAGTCAGAAGTCAGCGAGCAGAGCGCTGCCGCGAAGCCTCTGACCTCCGACCTCCGAATCCTGAGTCTGTGTCTTCCTCCTTCTTCTTCTCGCGATCGAAGTGACCGTCGAAGCCTGGTATCGCGTGCACGAGCGCAACTTTGTCGCCACGCCCGCGTGGATGGTGCGCTGGCCGGAAAGCGTTGCCGGCTTCCGCGAACTCCCAATCAACAATCATGTCCGCGACATGCTCCGTTTCGACAAAGGTCGCCAAGCCATTTGGCCGATCACGGTTGATACCGCGGTCACCGGCGCCGCGCCAGCCCGCTCAGGCGACACGTGGACGATGTTCTTCTTTCGGTGGGAGCCGGACGCAACAAATATCCTGCGCGCACGCGCCCATCGCCCCGACATTTGCCTGCCGGCCGCCGGATGGCGCCAAACTGCCGACCACGGCGTGCGCCGATACGCCCTGGATGGGGGCACCGAGATGCCTTTCCGGCATTTTACCTTCACGCGCCCACTTGATGGCACGCGCGCGGTGACGGCGCATGCGTTCTTCTGCGAGCGCGATGATCGCATCCCGCGCGCGGAAACGGAGCGATTTGATTTCACCGAGAGCGCGACTTTCACCTGGTCGCGCTCGGATCGCATCGGCGTGGTCCTGAAAGGCATCCGCAATCAAGGCCAGCAGGTGCTGGAAATTGTGTTGATGACGCAGCAAGAGTTAAGCGGCGAGGCGGCGGAAGCGGAGTTCGCGAAGCTCGTGCCGATGGTCGTGAAATAGCGCCTGAATGCCGAGATAGATTCGGCTCTGGCCGTTCTCTTGCTTTGCTTGCGAGAATGACGGCAACGTCCGCGAGCTATGAGGACCGATGGTTTTGCCATTTGGCCGTCTGGTTCCGTTAATTTCATCGAAAGCGACGTGAAAGTGACCCGATCCGTAGGAATAGAAGCGGTGCCGCCCTGCGAAGGGCGCTGCTCCGCACTGATAAAAGGCCCTTTCCGCCCGTGCGCGCTTATCCTCGCGGCGCTCTTGAGTATCGGATTTGGCAGCGCCGTAGGGGTCGCGAGCCAGCCCGACAACGCCTCCGTCGAGCCGGTTCGCAAAGCGTTCCCCGCAAAACACAAAAGGCGCGCGACCAAATCGGCACAATACGGAAAGTGGGGCTTTGACCTCGCAGGTGCCGATCTGCAGGCGAAACCGGGCGACGATTTCTTCCGCTACGCCAACGGCGCCTGGCTGGATCGCGTGCAGATTCCGGCGGACAAGCCGGCCTACAGTCTGCGACTGGCGATGACCGACAAGACCGAGCAACGGCTCTACGAGTTGATCGAAGCGGCGGCCGTGAAGGCGGCGCGCGAGCCTGCAAGCACAGAAGGGAAAGTGGGCGCGTTCTACTACTCCTTCATGGACGAGGCTGCCGTGGAGAAGGCCGGCGCGGTCCCTCTGAAGGATGAAATCACGGAAATCTGCGCGGGGAGGACCCGGGAGGCACTGGCGACATTAATGGGACGCCAAAATGCCGATTTCTTTGGGACGGTCTTCGGCATCGGGATTGATGTCGATATTGCGGACCCGACCCGCTACGCAGTCTATCTCGGCCAGGCGGGACTCGGTCTGCCGGATCGCGATTATTATCTCAAGCCGGACTTCGTTGCCCAGAAATCGAAGTATCAGAGCTACGTCGCGCAGTTGCTGAAATTGCTCGAGTGGCCGGAGGCGGAAGCGCGCGCGGCCGACATCGTCAATCTCGAGACGAAAATCGCGGAGGCTTCGTGGACGCGCGCCGAGCAGCGCGACCCGATTGCAACCTACAATCCGATGTCGATCGCGGAGCTGGAAGCGTTCGCGCCGACTTTCCCGTGGCGGCCGTTTCTTTCCGAAGCCGGTCTCGGCAAAGTGGAACGGGTGGTCGTCGCGGAGAAGTCGGCCTTTCCGAAAATTGCCACAATCTTCGCCGAGGCGCCGATCGAGGTTTTGCAAGCATGGCAGGCTTTCAATGTCGCCGATCACGCTGCACCCTACCTCGCGAAGCCCTTCGCGGACGCGGCCTTCGAGATGCGCAACAAAACGCTTTCCGGCCAGGCGGTGCAACAAGCGCGGTGGAAACGCGGGGTGCATGCAGTCAGCGGCGGTGATTACGGTGCCGGCGACCGCTTCGATCGTTTCGGCAATCTCGGCTGGGCGGTCGGCCAACTCTACACCGCGAAATATTTTCCCCCGCAAGCGAAGGCGAAGATCGAGGAACTCGTCGCCAACTTGAAGCTGGCGATGCGCGCCCGGATCAAGCATCTCGATTGGATGAGCCCGGCGACCAAGACCGAGGCGCTCAAGAAGCTCGATACTTACAACATCAAAGTCGGTTACCCCGATCATCCGCGTGATTATTCCAAGGTGGTCATCCGCAGCGATGATCTCGTCGGCAACGTGCGCAGAGCGGCGAGCGCAGACTGGGCGTTCTTCGTCAATCGCCTGCCCGGCGCCGTCGATCGCTCCGAGTGGCAGATGACCCCGCAGACTAACGACGCCTACAACGGCGCCCTGCGCGACATCGTGTTTCCGGCCGGCATTTTGCAACCGCCGATGTTCGACCCGAAGGCGGACGCGGCGATTAACTACGGCGCCATTGGCGGCGTCATCGGCCACGAGTTGACCCACGGCTTTGACGATCAGGGCCGCAAGCTGGATGCTGAGGGCAAGCTGCGCGATTGGTGGACCGTCGAGGACGCGAAGGCTTTCGAAGCACGCGCGGCGGTGCTCGGCGCGCAGTATTCACAATATGAACCCCTGCCCGGTGCGAAGGTGAATGGCGAATTGACCATGGGCGAGAATATTGCCGACCTCGGCGGACTAACGATCGCGCTCGACGCCTACCGCGCCTCGCTCAAAGGCAAACCCGCGCCGGTGCTCGATGGCCTGACCGGTGATCAGCGCGTCTTTCTTGGCTGGGCGCAAGCCTGGCGCGGCAAGCTGCGCGATGATGCGATTCGCAAACAAGTGGTGAGCGATCCCCATTCGCCGAGGCAATACCGCGTGAACGGCCCGGCCCGGAATATCGACGATTGGTACGCCGCCTTCGAGGTGAAACCGAAGGACAAGCTGTTCGTCGCACCAAAGGATCGCGTGCGCATCTGGTGAGCGCGCCCGACGACGCAACAACCCACCGGCGGCGCCCGCGCTACCGCGGGAAGAATCCGCGCCGCTTCGACGAGAAATACAAAGAGCACAACCCCGCGCGTTACGCCGAGACCGTCGCGCAAGTCCTCGCCTCTGGAAAAACTCCCGCCGGTTCGCACCGACCGATCATGGTTGCGGAAATTCTGTCGGTCCTCGCGCCGCAACCGGGAGAAGTCGCGGTGGACTGCACGCTCGGCTACGGCGGTCACGCGGAAGCGATTCTCGCGCGACTCGCACCCGGTGGCCGTCTGCTCGGTCTCGATGCCGATCCGATCGAGTTGCCGAAAACCGAAGCCCGTTTCCGCGCGCTCGGCTTCGGGTCGCAAGAGTTCGTCGGCTATCGCAGCAACTTCGCCGGTCTCCCGCGAGTGCTGGCGGCGGAGGGACTCAGCGGCGTCGATCTCATCGTCGCCGATCTTGGAGTTTCATCGATGCAATTGGATAATCCGGCGCGCGGCTTCTCCCTGAAGGACGAAGGTCCGCTGGACATGCGGATGAATCCGCAGCGAGGTCAGCCGGCCTCGGCTCTCCTGGAGAAAAGCACGCCCGAGGCGCTCGCCAGCTTGTTGATCGCGAACGCGGACGAACCGCATGCCGATGCTCTCGCTCACGCGCTCGCCGGAAAATTTTTCGCGACCACGACGTCGCTCGCGCACGCGATCCGCGCAGCGTTGCCGCGAGGCAAAGAGGAAGAGCGCGAACTCTCGGTGCGACGCGTCTTTCAAGCGCTCCGCATTGCCGTGAACGACGAGTTCTCCGCGCTCGAAACCTTTCTGCGCGCTCTCCCGAGCTGCCTGAATCCCGGCGGGCGCGTCGCCATTTTGACATTTCATTCCGGCGAAGATCGTCGCGTAAAGAAAGCCTTCGAAGCCGGATTACGCGACGGGAATTACTCCGACATTGCGCGCGAAGTCATCCGTCCGACAGCCGAAGAACGTCACGCAAATCCACGCTCAACATCCGCGAAGCTCCGTTGGGCACGCCGCACCAGCCAAGCACAAGCCATGAAAACGAAACCACAGACCATTGACGAATACCTTGCGCCTTTGAGCGACGAGAAGCGCGCTGCGCTGGAGAAGCTTCGAAGAGCCATCCAGTCCGCGGCGCCCAAGGCGGAAGAGTGCATCAGTTACCAGATCCCAGCCTTCCGTCTCGGCGGAAAGTTGCTCGTGGCGTTTGGTGCGGCCAGGAACCACTGCGCCTTCTATCCCGGTGCTCACCCCGTGCAAACGCACAAGGCTGAACTCAAGGCCTACGACACCAGCAAGGGCACGATCCGTTTTCCAGCGGACAGTCCCATTGCCGGCCACATTAGTGCGGAAGCTGGTAAAGGCTCGGATCGCGGAGTATGCCGCTCGGCCGTAGCGCTCGGTGAAGCTGGCGCAAAATCAAGTTTGGCAGCAGGGCTCGGAGTACCTGCGCATTGTTCATCTCGAGCGGTTGGAGGTCCAGTACAAGGCGGTGAAAAATCTGCTCACGGGAGAAGGTCAGCATCGTCACGTGAGCAAGAAGGAATTTTGCCGCCTGATCAAAGGAGCCACGCTGCTCACGCAGGCGGAGGTTCGGAAGATCTGGCTCGAGTAAGGCAAAACGCGTTCTTTCCTTGCCGACGGGATTCTCTACCCTCCCGCTCATGAAATCTTCGACCACGCTCTTGTCGATTGTCGCTCCGCTTCTGCTTCGTGCTTTCCCCGGCTGCAAACGCGCAAGAGCCATCGCCTGCGCCAACCGCAGTTGCCGTGCTCCCGTCCATCGCGCCGGACGCCGATCCCGCCACCGCCACGCGCGCGTGGCTGGATACCTTTCCCGCGGAGAAGAAGGCGAAGTCCGATGCTTACTTCGAGGGAGGCTACTGGCTGATCCTCTGGAATTTTCTGCTCGATGCCGCGATTTCGATCTTGCTGCTCAGCACCTGTCTTTCTGCGCGGATGCGTGATTTTGCGGAACGCACCACCCGCTTCAAGGCTCTCCAAGTAGCGCTCTACGCGATCCCCTACATCGTCCTGACGAGTGCGCTCTCGTTTCCTCTCGTGGTCTATCAGCGCTTCTTCCGCGAACATGCCTACGGTCTGGCGACGCAGACATTCGGGCCCTGGTTTTCTGAGCAGTTGATCATGCTGGCTGTCTCCACGTTCGCCCTCACGATGCTGCTGATCGCCCTCTACGCGGTCTTCCGCCGCGCGCCACAGACATGGTGGCTTTGGGGCACCGCCGTCGTGGTTGGTTTCCTCGCCCTGGGCATTTTGATCGCGCCGGTCTACATCGAGCCGCTCTTCAATAAGTACAAGCCGCTGACGGATACGACGATCAGCGAACCGATCCTGGCGATGGCGCGCGCGAACCAGATTCCGGTCACGCAAGTCTTCGAAGTGGATGCCTCGCGGCAATCCAATCGAGTGAGCGCCAATGTCGCCGGCTTCCTCGGCACCACCCGGATCGCGTTGAACGACAACCTGCTGAAGCAATGCACGCTCCCGGAGATTCGTTATGTCATGGCACACGAGATGGGACACTACGTCTTGAACCACATCACGAAGTTCCTCATCAATTTTGCGCTCGCGACCTTCGTCTCATTTGCGCTCGCGAAGTGGGCCTTCGAAGCGGCGGTGCGGCGTTGGGGCGATCGCTGGCAGGTGCGAGGCATTGCTGATCTCGCGGGCGTCCCGCTCCTTGCTTTGATCTTCACCGCGCTCTCATTCGTGAGCACGCCGCTCAACAACACGATCACGCGCGTGGCGGAAGTGGAAGCGGATGCGTTCGGCCTTAACACCTCACGCGAGCCCATCGGGATGGCGCAGGCCGCGCTCAAGCTCGGCACCTATCGCAAGCTCGATCCGACGCCGCTGGAAGAGTTCATCTTCTTCGATCATCCGAGCGGTCGCGCGCGGATCAGAATGGCGATGGATTGGAAGGCGGCCAATCTGCCGTGCGCCGGGCAATAGGTCTTATAGGGTTTATGCGACCTATTATTCCGCCGCATGGTGGCTACGAGGACCTGCTCTCGTTTCGCAAAGCGCGCATTGTTTACGATGGGACCGTTCGGTTCTGCGAGCGCTATCTGGATAAGCGCGACCGCACCTGCGACCAGATGGTGCAAGCCGCGCGCTCGGGCAAACAAAATATCCTGGAAGGCAGCCAGGCCTCGGGAACCTCGAAAGAAACCGAAATCAAACTGATCAATGTAGCGCGCGCGAGTCTGGAAGAGTTGCTCGAAGATTACCGGGATTTCCTTACGCGTGCGGGGATTGCGGCTTTGGGACAAAGGAAGCCGCGAGGCTTTGTTTGTCCGGCGCTTGGGCGCGAAGAAAGATGTGTCCTATGAGACCTATAGGACCTATCTCGAGACGCGCCCGCCCGAGATAGCGGCAAACATCCTCATCTGCCTGATCCACCAAACGAACTACCTGCTCGACCAACTGCTGCGGCAGCTGGAGAAAGCCTTCGTCGAAGAAGGCGGTCTGCGCGAACGCATGACTCGGGCCCGCCTCACCGAACGAGCAAAGCAGAGCCGGCCGATGAAACGAGCGCTTTGCCCTGGCCATCCTTCTGCTTTCTGCGCTGCATGCCCGCGTGGGCCGACGCAGACATCATCTTCTCCAACGCGAACGTCTACACCGGCGACGAGCGGCAACCGCGCGCGGAGGCGATTGCGGTGAAGGGCGATCGGATCATTTTCGTCGGCTCGACACGTGAAGCGCAACGCTTCATCGCCGAGACGACCCGCGTGATCGATCTGCATGGCCAGACGGTGCTGCCCGGGTTGACTGATGCGCATTGCCACATTTTCGGGATCGGCGAGCGCGAGCTGAATCTGAACCTTGAAGGGGCCCGCACGCGCGCAGACTTCCTTGCCAAAGTCGAGAAACGATTCGCCGAGACCGAACCCGGCAGGTGGGTCACAGGTCGTGGTTGGATCGAGACTTTCTGGGATCCGCCAACTTTTCCCACGGCGGCGGATCTCGACAAGGTGGCCCCGGGAAGTCCGGTGTTCCTGACCCGCGCCGATGGGCACGCAGCGATCGTGAACAGCGCGGCCTTGCGGCTCGCGGGGATCACTGCCGAAACACCGGCGCCTTTCGGAGGCGAAATCCTCAAGGACAAAGCAACCGGCCAGCCAACCGGCATGCTGATCGATAACGCGAAGGAGCTGGTGGCTCGGTACATTCCAGCTGCGAGCGCGGCCGAAAAGGAAGATGCGCTCCTGCGTGGTGTGAAACGCGAAATTGAACTCGGCTGGTGCGAGATTCAGAATCCCGGCAGCGATGTCGCCGAGGTGGAGATCATGCGGCGGCTGTTCGACACGGGCCAACTGAAACTCCGCATTTACAACGCCGTCTCTGGTCCCGGCGAACCGGCGGATGAACTGCTAACCGAAGGCGCATCGATCGGGACGAACGGTGGCCGCTTCACCCAACGAACGATCAAGTTTTATGCCGATGGAGCGCTGGGCTCGCGCGGCGCGGCGCTCCTCCAGAAGTACGCCGACGCCGACACTTCCGGTTTTCTCACCAACAAACCGGAGACCCTTCGCGCCCGTTTTCGAGCAGGCTTTGCGTCGTGGCATTCAGGTGCAAACGCATGCCATCGGCGACCGCGCGAATCGCATCGTCCTCGATCTTTACGCCGAGGCATTCAAGAAGGTGCCGCCTAACGAGCGCAAAGTGGCCGAGCCACGCTGGCGAATCGAGCACGCACAGATTCTCAGCCCGCAAGACATTCCGCGCTTCGCCAAGCTCGGCGTCATTCCGTCGATGCAACCGTCGCACGCGATCAGCGATCTTTTCTTTGCGCCGGCGAGACTTGGACAGGCGCGATTGGCCGGCGCGTATGCCTGGAAGAGCCTGCTGAAGACGGGCGCGATTATTCCGGGCGGCTCCGATGCTCCGGTCGAGCGCGGCGAACCGATGATCGAGTTCTACGCCGCCGTCACGCGCAAGAGCCAGGACGGATTCACCGGCAAAGGCTGGCATCCCGAGCAAGCGGTTTCCCGCGCGCAGGCGCTGAAGATGTTTACCATCTGGCCGGCGTTTGCCGCCTTCGAAGAGAAAGACAAAGGGACGATTGCCGCGGGCAAGCTCGCGGACCTGACGGTCTTATCCGCGGACATCATGACCATCCCGGAACCGGAGATCCTGAAGACGCGCTGCGTCATGACCGTGGTCGGCGGTGAGGTGATTTTTGACGCAGCGAATTAAGATGACTCCCCGGCTCTTTTCCTCGTTCGCCGGGGACACAGCACTCGATCCACTCGAAGATTTAGCGCCTTGCACATCATTGGCCTCACTCGCTGTCCTGGAACGGCGTTACACACCAGCGGCAGAATCCCCGAACATCAGGCTCAGACAAGCAGCTGCAGACATGCGCATCGAGCGCGGAACACTACGGAGTTCACCGTTGGCACGTCTGTTCTCGGTGCCGGGAGCCGGTCATTCCCGCGACCGGACCGCGATTGGCAAGCCTCCGGGCCAGCGTCGAGAAGGGCCTGAACGAGTGCAGATAGCCGCTGTGCATGGCCTTTCCCGCGAGCTTCCCTCCGAGCGCCGGCTGGTGGAAGGCCGAGTTCGACAACGTTGCTACCAGGAGAGTTTCGGAGGCCGCAGCCGTGATAATTCCTGGCGGCACGATGTTCAAGAGCTAGGACGTGAAAGCTACTCCCTCTCGGCTGCAGGACAAAGTCGGCACTCGTGCGCGCGCTGAGCGGCGCCGGGCTCGTGGAGTTACACGATGTGGCAACTCGCAATGCGAGGACACGCCTGGCGTGGGCGGACGCAATATCGGTCATCGCTGACAGCAACGGAAACACGGCTGCCTAGCATACGCCCGGAACGCGCGCCGCATGGTTTCGCGATCACGATGCGGCGATGTCACTGGGCGTTCTCGCATCGGTCACCTGACCACTTGATCTGCAACCTCCCGATTCACAGAACGCAACGGTTTTGAAACACCGATGGGAGCCGATCGATCCGCCGTGCCCTGGCGGCTCCTGACGTCATCGCGCATATTATCGAGGTCGATTGCGCGCTGTCGCGGCGTCGCCCGGCAATCTCATCACCGTGGCAAGCGGCAACGTTCCCGGCACAGCCGAGCACGTGGTGCGCGGCGATGCCGTCGGCCTCGATTGACCTCGGGCGGATGCTTTATCGCCGCCGAGCGGCAGCCATAATCTCGCTCTACCGGGCTAGCCGCGGCGGACACCTAGCGCAAGGAATTTGCTCGCAGTCGTCGTCATGGTTGTCGGCGGCGGTGAGGCAATTTTTCAGGTCGCGGCGTAGGCGACGTCTGCGATCTGGCTCTGCACGGGCTGCTGCGTCGACCGCCGAGCGGCAGCTCCGTCGGCGCTCTGATTCGCTCTGCCGGGCTGGCCGCAGCGGACACGCAGTGCAAAGAATTTGCTCCGCCGCTGCGTCATGATCGTGGCCGGCGGTGAGGCGGTTTTTGACGCAAAAAATTGAACGCTTGACGCCTTGAAATTTTCCAAAAATGAGTGTCTTACAAAATTCAGCACCATTTCGAAGGGATGATTAAAGTTCGAAATCTGAAGAAATCATTTGGCGCGAAGACGGCGGTGAACGGCGTCTCGTTCACCGTGGAAAAGGGCGAAGTGCTGGGCTTTCTCGGGCCGAACGGCGCGGGCAAATCCACCACCATGCGCATGATCACCGGATTCATCCCGCCCTCGGCGGGCGAGGTCTCCGTCGGCGGATTCAACATGCTGGAGAATCCGCTCCCGGCGAAACGCCTGATCGGTTACCTGCCCGAGAACGCGCCTTCCTACACGGACATGACGGTGCTCGGATTTCTCGGCTTTGCCGCGGAACTGCGCGGGTTGCGCGGCGAGGCGAAGAAGCGCGCGATCGATCGCGTGGTCGAGATGTGTTTTCTCGAGTCCGGTGCTGCACCAGAGCATCGAAACGCTGTCCAAAGGCTACCGGCATCGCACCTGTTTCGCGCAGTCGATCATTCACGATCCCGAGGTGCTGATTCTCGACGAACCGACCGACGGTCTCGATCCGAACCAAAAGCACGAGGTGCGAACGTTGATTCGCAAGATGGGTCAAACGAAGGCGATCATTTTTTCGACGCACATTCTCGAGGAGGTCGAGGCGGCCTGTTCGCGCGCGATCATCATCGATCGCGGCCAGATCGTCGCCAACGGCACGCCGGAGGAATTGAAGCAGCGCTCGGAGCACGCCGGCGCGGTGACCGTGCGGTTGCTCGACGGGAATTCCGCGCTCGGTCGCGCAGAAACTGAATCAGACTTCCGAATGTCGGAAAGATGCGTCGTGCTGGACGGAATCGCCCGCTGACCGTTCGCGCCTACTTGAAGAAGAATGGCGAACGCGGCGAACTGGCGCGCGCGATCGGCGAAGTCGCGCGCGCGCGAACGTTGGACGATCGAGGAATTGCACACCGAAGAGGGCCGGCTGGACGAAGTCTTCCGCAACATCACGCGGCCCGAGACCAAGCAAGAGAAGTCCCGCATGAGCGAAGCGATTCTGGAACAATCGGCCGCGGTCGACCCAATCGACGCGAGCGGCGAAAGCAAGGCGGCAGCACGGACGCGCTCCGGCACATTCTGACGATCGCCAAGCGCGAAGTGATCGGCTACTTCGCTTCGCCGGTCGCTTACGTTTTCATCGTCATCTTCCTGCTGCTCTCCGGATTTTTCACCTTCATGGTCGCCGGATTTTTCGAGCGCGGCCAGGCCAACCTCCTGGCGTTCTTCGCCTGGCATCCGTGGCTCTATCTGTTCCTCGTTCCGGCGGTCGGAATGCGCATGTGGTCGGAGGAACGCCGGCTCGGCACAATCGAACTGCTGCTCACGATGCCGATCACGCCGTGGCAGGCGATCGTCGGAAAATTTCTCGCCTCCTGGCTGGTCCTCGCGCTCGCGCTGGCGCTGACCTTTCCGATCGTGATCACGGTCAATTACCTCGGGCATCCCGACAACGGCGTGATCCTCGCGAGCTACATCGGCAGCCTGCTGCTCTCCGGCGCCTACTTGTCGATCTCGGCCATGACTTCGGCCATGACGCGCAATCAGGTGGTCAGCTTCATTCTCTCGCTGGTGCTTTGCCTCTTCCTCATTCTCGCGGGCTGGCCGCCGGTGACGAATCTGCTCACGCAATGGGCCAGCCCATGGTTCGTCGAAACCATCGCGGCCTTCAGCGTGATGACTCATTTCGAGAGCATCCAAAAAGGCGTGATCGATTCGCGCGACATCTCTGTTTTTCCTCTCGGTGATCGTCTTCTGCCTCTTCACCACCAGCGTGATCATCCGCGCTCATCGCGCCGGCTAGCAGCGGCTTCTGGATTCGATGAAAAAGAAACAGCTCGAGACCTTTCTTTATTCCACCATCGGCATCGTCGCGGTGGTGCTGATCCTCATCGCGATCAACTTCATCGCGGCCCGCGCGCAGGCAACGCATCGATCTCACCGCGGAAAAGGCCTACACGCTTTCGCCCGGCACCAGGGCCATTCTCGCGAAGCTCGATACGCCGGTGCAGATTCGTTTTTACTGCACCAAAAACGCGAACGACGATGCCGGTCTTCCTAACGACCTACGCGCAACGCGTCGAGGATTTGCTCGGCGAATACCGGCAGGCGTCGAAGGGTCAGATCGAAATCCAGCGGCTCAATCCCGAGCCGGATTCCGATGCGGAAGATTCGGCGAGGCTGGATGGCGTCGAAGCCGCAGCAACTGCGCACTGGCGAAAGGATCTATCTCGGGCTGAGCGTGGGCATGCTCGATCAGAAGCAGGCGATTCCGTTCCTCGCTCCCGATCGCGAGCGTCTGCTCGAATACGACATTTCGCGCGCGATCGCTCGCGTGATGACGGCGGAAAAGCCCGTCATCGGCGTGATGAGTTCGCTGCCCGTCATGGGCCAGATGAATCCGATGACGATGCAACGCGGCCAGAGCGGGCAGCCTCCCTGGGCGTTCATCAGCGAGCTGAAGCGCGACTTCAACGTCAAGCAGGTCGAAATGACCGCGGACAAGATCCCCGACGACATCAAGGTGCTCGTGGTCATTCATCCGAAAGGGATTTCCGAGAGCACGCAGTATGCGCTCGATCAATTTGTCCTGCGCGGCGGCAAGCTGGTCGCCTTCGTCGATCCGCTTTGCGCGCTCGACCGCCCGCCGGCGCAACCGGGAATGATGCCGCCGCCGAGCAGTTCGACGCTGGACAAATTGTTCAAAGCCTGGGGCCTGACTTTCGACACCTCGAAAGTCGTCGCGGACATGGAGCACGTCGCGCAACTCCAGGAAGGACCAAACCCGACCGTGCTCGCGCTGAACGAAACCGCGATCAACAAGGACGACGTCGTCACGGCCAATGCGGACAATTTGCTCATGGCCTTCACGCGGCGCCTTTTCCGGCACGCCGGCGGATGGACTTGACCAAGACCGTTCTGATCAAGTCATCGAAGCGTTCGCAATTGGTCGACGCCATGATGGCCTCGTTCGGCGGGAGCAGATTGCCGAGCAATTTCGAACCCGAGCGGAACGGAATATCCGCTGGCCATTCGCCTCACGGGCAAATTCAAGACGGCTTTCCCGGACGGAAAACCGAAAGCCGCGGACAAGAATCCCGCCGAACAGAAACCGCCGGAAAATTCCGCCGCACCGAGCCTGAAAGAATCGACCCAGCCAAGCACGGTCGTCCTCGTCGGCGACGCCGACATGATTCAGGATCCGCTCGCCATCCGAGAGATTCAGGCGATTGGGCAGACGCCTGATCATGCCGTTGAACGGCAACCTGAGTTTCGCGCAAAGCGTGGTCGAGCAACTCGCCGGCGACAGCAACCTCATCGCGGTCCGCAGCCGGGCCTCACGCGAGCGTCCATTCACCGTCGTGCAGAAACTGCAGGCCGATGCGGAGGCGAATTATCGGAGCAAGATCAAGGAGCTCGAAGGCAGCCTCGCCGAGACGCAGCGCAAAGTGAACGAGCTGCAACAGAGCAAGGAAGGCGGGCAGCGCTTCATCCTTTCGCCCGAACAGCAGCAGGAGCTGGCCAATTTCCGCAAGAAGGAAGCGGACGCGAAAGTGCAACTCAAAGAGATGCGCAAGAATCTGCGGGCGGAGATCGATTCGCTCGAGAACCGAATCAAGTGGATCAACATCGCCGGCATGCCCGTGGCCGTCGTCGTGGCCGGATTCGGTCTCGCGATGATGAAACGCAAGCGCACGCGCACATGAAAGGGAAACAACTCGCCATCGTTCTGGTTCTGGCTCGTCGTGATCGGCGGCATCGCGCTGTTCCTGAATCACCGCAATTCGGCCGCGTGGAGCAGAACCGCCACGGCTTCCAGCGAAAAGATTCTCGAATTTTCCGCTCAACGATGTCTCGCACGTCACGATCGAACCGGAGGCGCGGAAGTGAATCTGGTCAAGAAGGATGACGTCGTGGACAGTGAAGGAGCGCGCCGATTATCCCGCCGACTTCGACAAAGTCAGCGCATTGCTCAGAAAACTTTGGGAACTGCGACCAGTGCAGGATGTGAAGATCGGTCCATCGCAACTGGCACGGCTGCAACTTGGCGAACCCAGCGCGGACGCGAACAGCAGCATGCTCATCGACTTGAAAGGCGCCGGCGACAAGCGACTGGCCGCGTTGCTGCTCGGGAAAACATATCTTCGGAACTCGGATCAGGCGCCCGGCCAAAGCGGTGGCTTTCCAGCCGGCCGTTATGTCATGGCCCAGGATGGCTCGAATCGGGTCTTCCTGATTTCGGAAACTCTCGATGAAGCGCAGACCAAACCAGAGCAATGGTTGAGTCACGATTTCGTCAAGGTCGAGAATCCGAAGATGATCGCCGTCGCCGGAACGACACCGGGAGTGAACTGGAACCTGACGCGCGAGAATGCCTACCGCGCCCTGGAAGCTGGCTGATGCGAAGCCCGGCGAGGAACTCGATGTCGCGAAGGTTTCGGGATTGCCGAACCTTTTTCGCCGACTTTCGCGGACGTGCTCGCGCCGGACGCTCCCGTCGCGGAGACCGGCCTGGACAAACCTTCGACCGCGCGAATCGAAACCTTCGATAACTTTGTCTACGAGTTTCGGATCGGAAAACTGATGGGCGAAAATTATCCGGTGCTTGTCTCCGTGAAGGCGGACCTGCCGAAAGAACGCACTCCGGCAGCAGACGAAAAACCGGAGGACAAGGCCAAGCTCGATGAGGAATTCCAGGAGCAGCAGAAACAACTCACGGACAAGCTCGAGAAGGAACAAAAGCTGCCGGCGCGGCCATACCTGATCGCGAAGACGACGATCGAACAATTGCTCAAGGAGCGGAGCGCCCTCATGGCCGAGAAAAAAACGTCGCCGTCCCCGTCGCCAACGACGGCGAGCACTCCCGCTTCCGCCGTCGGGAAACCACCGAAGGCTACAAACGCTCCTTCCCCGGGATCGCCTCCCTCACCTGCCAAGCGGCCGAAATAGAAACCGCCCTCGACGACTTCGGGCAGGAGCAACTCTGCCCGCGCGTGGCTCCAGCAACGCAGTTAATCCCGGCAAAAGGATTGCCCTTCGGCGTCTGCTCTTGCTACACACCAATATGAG
Source organism: uncultured Verrucomicrobiae bacterium (assembly GCA_963784865.1). Lineage (GTDB taxonomy): Bacteria > Verrucomicrobiota > Verrucomicrobiia > Chthoniobacterales > UBA10450 > JACCTI01. Next base: position 30,714 of record CAWATC010000004.1, read on the forward strand.
AGTAACGGAATATTTTATCACAAAGGATCGCGCTGCGGCGAGCCGCTCAGCTTTAGGTCGTTAGGCGCAAACATAAGGAGACAACCATGAAGCAATTACAAAGTGAAATGATTGATGGGTTCAAAGCGCGCTTCCGGGGAGACGTGCTTCTTCCGGGCGACGCGAGCTACGACGAGGTCCGACAGATCTGGAACGCGACGATCGACCGCAGGCCGGCGCTGATCGCCCGCTGCTCGTCGACTGACGATGTCGTTCAGGCTGTTAGGTTCGCGCGCGCGCACGACCTGCTCGTCTCGATCCGCGGGGGCGGGCACAACATCGCGGGCAATGCCGTCTGCGACGACGGTCTGATGATCGACCTCTCGCTGATGAAGGGCGTCCAGGTGGACCCGAACGCCCGCAGGGCGACCGTCGAGCCCGGCTGCACCCTCGCCGACTTCGACGCGGTCGCGCAGACGCACGGCCTCGCCACGCCCCTCGGCATCAACTCGACCACGGGTGTGGCTGGCCTGACGCTCGGCGGCGGCTTTGGCTGGCTGAGCCGGAAGTACGGCATGACCATCGATAACCTGCTTTCCGCGAATGTCGTCACGGCGGATGGCAACCAGCTGCGCGCCAGCGAAACGGAGAACGCCGATCTTTTCTGGGGGCTGCGTGGCGGCGGCGGGAATTTCGGTATCGTCACCAGCTTCGAGTTCCAGCTCCATCCCGTCGGACCGAACGTGCTCAGCGGGCTCATCGCCTTCCCGTTCGACCAGGCGAAATCCGTGATCACGCAGTTCGCCCGTTTCACCGAGACGATGCCGGACGACCTCAACGTCTGGATGGTCACTCGCAAGGCGCCGCCGTTGCCCTTCCTGCCGGCGGAGGTCCACGGGAAAGAGATCGTCGTGCTCGCCCTGTGCTATGCGGGCGACCCCGCGACGGGCGAGAAGTTGATCGAGCCGCTGCGCGGTTTCGGCACGGCCCACGGCGAGCACATCGGCGTCCAGCCGTTCGTCGCCTGGCAGCAGGCCTTCGATCCGCTCCTGGCGAAAGGTGCGCGCAACTACTGGAAGTCGCACAATTTTTCTCGGCTGAGCGACGGCGCGATCGACGCCATCATCGAATACGCCGGCAAGCTGCCGTCGCCGCATTGCGAGATCTTTATCGGCTCGATCGGCGGCCAGACGGCGCGCGTCGCGCCGGATGCGATGGCCTACTCGAGCCGGGATGCCAACTACGTCATGAACGTGCACGGTCGCTGGGAGATCGGCCGCCGAGGACGAGCGCTGTCATCTCCTGGGCGCGCGAATTTTTCGCCAAGTCAAAGCCGTTCGCCAGCGGCGGCGCCTACATCAACTTCCTCACCGAAGAAGAGACCGACGCGCATCGAATCTGCCTACGGACCGGCCTACCACCGGTTGGTGGAGCTGAAGAAGAAATACGACCCGACGAATTTCTTCAGGATGAATCAGAACATCAAGCCGGTCTGAAGGGGGAGTAATGCATCCAGCCGTGCACTGTGGCGAACGACTGTAAGGGCTTAAGGCAACGCAGTGCCTGAGCGCGACTTCACGGCGGAGGTATCGCCGGCGTTAATGATGCCATCCGTATTGACGTCGGAGCGGAAGTTAGTCGCATCTGTCACCTGACCGGAGCGGCCTTTCGTTTGGGACGTGTCGCCGGCGTTGACAACCGCGTTTGCGTTCGTATCACCGACCAGGACGCCCATGCTGATGGCGATGTTGCCGCTGCCCGCGCCGCCACTGACACCGTTGAGCGTGACAGTGATGACCTGGATGTTAGTCACGCCAGTGAGGTTCACGGTCAGGACGCTCGTCCCGCTGCCAGTAGCGCTCGAGACGGAGCCGGTTCCGCCAGTTACGGCGGCGCCGCTGGCAGTAACAGGTGAGGCGAAGGTGACGACGACTTGATAGTCGAGACTCGCGCCGCCGGTGCGGCATTCGATTCCGACCGGGCCGCTCTGCGGCAGGTTAATATCGAACGGGCCCGCGCCGCCATGCGTCTTGCGCGAAACCACGCTGGTCGGCGTCGGCGTCACCGTAACCGCGCGAAGGTTGTCCATCCCGAGGGTCGCCGCGATCGGGTCGCCTTGGAAAGACGGGCCGCCTTCGGCCGAGAGAATGCGTAATTCGGTCACGTCGGCAAGGACCTCAGCGAGCGTATCGGCCCCACCAATGACTGTCAGGCCAGAAGGCGTAAGATCAAACATGACCGGCCGCCAGACGCCATCAGGAGGCAAGTCGACTGATGCCGTGGAACCGTAGGTCGAGACGTTAGGGCCGCCGCGAATCGTGACCCGCATGTGCAAGATAGTGGCACCGAAGTTCGCCATGTCTGCGGTGAGGCGATTCACACCGGCGACGTTGTAATTGCCCGTCCACTGGACGTCGTTATACATCAGCATTCTGGACCCGGCGCCGAAACCGCCGCTGGAGATGTTCTCGAGAAATGCGTCACCCGTGCCCGCCGGTCCTCCGGTGGGGATATTGGTGGGCGGATTCGGGCTGGGCGTCCCTTCCTCCCAAAACATCGTCGTGCCGTCCTGAAACGTATCGACCTGGCCGGGGCTAATCGCCATCGCTCGAAATGCGAGCAAGAGCAGGCAAAACAGCGCGGCAAAAAATGTCCGCGTTCTGGGGGGTTTTCTCACAGTCGCAGAATGAGCAATCTGGCGGCGCGTTGCAAGCACGGCGCTTATCGCCGGCGCCGAGAATTGACGGCGGCCAGCAGAGCGAGTCCGGTCAACATCATGATGGAGGCAGACGGTTCCGGGATAGTGAGGCTGACGCGATCCACTCCGGCATTCATCACTTGCACATTGTCCACTTCAGCAAAGCGCAGGCGCAAAGTTTCGCCGAGGTGAGTCGATAAGAACGCGGTCAAATCGACTGTTATCGTGTTGTAACCGGACACGAGCGGGTCGCCCGGCATAGTCCGGTAGAGATTCAAGAGCACATCAGCCACGCCCACGCTGAATGGGTCAGCCGACGTAGTGACGATATCGACACGCAGCTGCTGGTTGAGGGCAGGCAGTGAGAAATCGAGACTCGCCGGAGAGAAGAAGGCGTTCGCGTGATTGTTAATATAAAGATCAAACCGCAGCGTCGCGACGCTGAGGGTGAGAGGAACGGTAAAATCCTGATAAAGCACATGCGACCCGGGACCCTGGGCATCAGTCATGGCTGCGTGGGTCGGCCCGGGAGGTGCGGGCACAGTAAAGGCATTCACCGGAGAAAGAGTCCCCGACTGTAGAAGCCAGGTGCTCTCGCTTCCTACCTGATCTACCCGCGTCCATCCCGCGAAGCCGGGTTCGAAATCGCCGTTGGTGAGTAGATTCTGAGCCTGGACGTGTGCGACTAATGCGCACGCTAGTACTGTTGAAAGGTGTCTGGGGGGAATCAGAGTTTTCATAGTCTATTTCTTTTGTTGAGGCGGGAGGGCTGCTGCGGGTGGCACCCGACTGATCTTGTAAATGACGTTATCTGTGTTCGACACGACGTAGAGATTCCCATCGGGGCCTTGCTCGATGTCGGGCGTAATCCCGAACCCCTGCCCGATGAGTAAGGTTTCGCTCTCGGTGCCTTCGAATTTTGTTGGACTGAACAAATTGTCGGCCACGTGATCAGCCAGGCGCGGGTCGGCGCTGACATCGACGTGCAACCGGTCCGCGGTCAGCCGAATCCGATAGAGACTGCCGCCGTTATTTCCTACCTGCTGAAAACTGCGGGCTGAGCCGATCCAGAGCGTGCCATTGTATTCCGCTCCCAGCGCATTGCCGTTGACGAATGTGGTGCCGGCGGGCCCGATCTCGTATCTCCAGCTAAACTCGGGATCCACATAGATCGCGCCCGGGAGCATGAACAGGTGCGACATCGCGAGGGCTGCGGTGTAGGCGACGCGCGTCGGCGGGTAACGGACCTGCTGAAGTGCGCTGTTGAACTGCGTGGTCTCGATGAACTTGAAGTCCGGGACGCGAGACTGGGGACCGGCGAACTGGATCCAGCCCCCGTTCATGCCGGGGATGATCCGGTTCAGTTCGCTGTAGGCATCGTCCGCGTTCTCCGTCTCCCAGAGTGCGCCGCTGGCAGGATCAAAGGCCATGCCGAAGCCGTTGCGATGGCCGTAGGAGAAGATCTTTTGGATGTTGGCACCGACTTCGCCGCCGATCGCCGCGCCCGCAGCAAAGAACGGATTATCGGCCGGCGCGGTTCCGTCGGTATTGAGCCGCAGGATGATGCCGGTGAAGTGGGCGTTGTCGGGGCTCGGTCCACCGAACGTGTCGTCCACTAAAGGAGCCGTCAAAAACGGGCCGTTGGATAAGTTCTGCAACCAACCGCGACGTCCGTTGTCGCCCATGAAAATGTAGAGCTTGCCGTCGGGCCCAAACTTTATTACGCCGCCGTTGTGGTTGCCATTCTCGTTGTTGTTAGTCGTCCCGGGATGACCGGGCACAGGGACGTTGTCGGTTTGGCGGGAGCGCAACGCAACCACCGGACCCGCGAGCGTCAGCGTCGAGCCATTCCAGATAAAGCGATCCACGCGATTGCCCACCAGCGGCACATCGGCCGCCGCGGCGGAGTCCGCCCCAGTACTGCTCTCCGTCCAGCGGATAAACACGTCCGGGGTGGCGGGGAAGTTCGGATGCAGCACCATGCTCAAGAGGCCGCGCTCGGAGTTCGAGTTCACCGCCAGGTCGAGCACTGGCGTGGGCTGGACGACGCCGTCGAGCACGCGCTTCACCTGGCCCGATGCTTTTTCCAAGACCAGCATGTCGATAACCCCATCGCCACGCGGCAGGAAAACCACGCCGATCGGCTGGGTGAGACCAGTGACCGCAGTGGTGGCCTGAAGGTTAGGATCTAAAACCGCCAAGGGTCTTGTGTCGGCACGGGCCGGGACGCCCGGGGCCGCGCAGATAACTGCAGCAACGCCGAGGCCCGTGAGTTTCTGAATCAGTGATGATCCCGCTGAGTCGAAGCGAAACCGTTTGCAAAGTTGCAGCGTCATTTTGCCATCCTCCTTGAAGGTTTTGGCTAACGAGCAGGCCAGCGACCTTGCCTGGCACCGCTATTACGAGAGCCATGCCTGTGATGCTATCCCGATCGAATAGCCGCCAAGACCGCAAAGGTAACACGATTGTTACTTTTGCGATCACTCCACCCGATGGCCTCCTGACCCGTGACCAGGCGCAGCCGTCTTTTTCAGTCGGATCCCGTCAATCAGGCGGCCGCGGAACACGTTTTGGCTTCCGCAAAGTCCTCCATGCCACCGGTGACGTTCGCGAGTTCCTTGTAGCCGTGCGCCTGCAGCAAACTGGCGGCGATGGAACTGCGGTAGCCACTGCCGCAGATGATCGCGATGGATCGATCTTTCGGCAGCTCATGGTAACGCTCGGCGAACAACGCAAGCGACAAATGACGCGCGCCATCGACGTGACCGTTTCTCCACTCCGTAGGCGTCCGAACATCGACGAGCAGCGGCGCGTCGGGCGTGCTCAGTTTTTCCTTCAGATCGGTGGCGCTGATCTGCGGAAGCTCTTCCTTCCGGGAAAGCGCGTCGGCCGTGATGTAGCCGACAACCTTGTCGAAACCGATGCGCGCGAGATGCAGTCGCGCCTTTTGTGCGTCCCCCGCCGAGCCGACCACGAGCGCGATCGATTTCTCACCCGGGACGACAAAACCCGTCCAACTGCAAAACGACGCACTGCCGAGACCGATGTTGATGCTGCCCGGAAAATGTCCGCGCCCAAACTCGTCCACTGATCGGGTATCGATGACGACGGCGCCGCTCCCAAGGGCGGCGCTCAGCTCGCTTTCGGTCATCGCCTTCAACGGCGGGAGTGAGCTCATGGGCTCCGCGCCTTTCAGGTTCAAGTCGACGTCGAACGAGAAATAAGCGGGTCGATCGGGGAGGTTGGTGGTCATCTGCCTGACGAATTCTCCACGATCTTTGATCTGCATCGCCCAGTTCAATGCTCCGTTCCTGGCCGACGAGCGAGAAGGGCGCGTCCGAGATGGCGCGCCCGCAAAGCGAGCCGGCGCCGTGCGCGGGGTAGACTTTGACCTCATCGGGCAGCGCGAGAATTTTGTGGAAGAGCGAGTCGTAAAGTTTGCCCGCCAGCGCGCTCGGATCTTCATCGGCATCGCGCAGATCGGGACGGCCGACATCGTTCACGAAAAGCAGGTCGCCGGTGAAAATGGCCACCGGTTTGCCGCCTTCGCGCACGAGAAATGAAAGGCTGTCCGGCGAATGACCCGGCGTTTCGAGGAGTTCGACGTCCAGCGAGCCGATCTTGATGCGGTCACCATCCTTCGCCGCGACGTGCTCGTACTTCACCGGCGCGAGATGCGAGACGTAGATCTTCGCGCCGGTCCGCTCGGCCAGTTCGCGAAAGCCGGAGGCGAAATCGGCGTGCGGGTGGCTATTGAGAATGGCGGTGATGCGCAGTCCTTCGCGCTCCGCTTCGGCGATGTAATCATCGACATCGCGTTTCGGATCGATCACGGCGGCCTCGCCGTCCGCACCGATGAGATAAGAAGCGTGAGCAAGTCCTTCGATAAAGAAACGTTTGAGATACATAGATGGGTTCAGATTTCGTTTGGCTCAATCATGAGGCCACACCTCTCCACACACAAGGCGATGATCGCTTGCATCATTACCCGCGTGCCCTGGAGCCGGTTCAGTGTCTTTGCCAAAAGTCAGCCTCTCTTGATCAACTTGCGCGCTTCGAAGGCGGTTTCGGTCATCGGTTTTTGCGCGTCAAGACTTTGAAGGCTTCGAGCACCAGCAACGGCACTGCGCCCACGGCGAGCAACATGGGGAGGTCGCGCAACGGCAGAAGCGATGTTTTTAGAAACGCGGCCAAGACTTCGCTCCGATGGCTCTACACCTGAAGGGCCGGGGAAATGGCTTAGACGAGCGCGATCCAGGCAAGCAGGAGGAAGAACGTAACGTGAATCTTGACTTCGATGCCGGCAATTCGGGCGATGGGGAAGGATCCGCGCATAGGTTTATTCTCCTTTGTTCACGTCTTCTGCGTCGAGATGATGAGGTCGACAGTCATTTTTTGCGACTTCCGCGATTTCGTGAAAACGGCTTGACGGGATTAACAGTGCCCTTAACCGTACCCAGATTTTCCAGCAGCGCGCGTCCGACACTACCCGGCACTTCGCTCGCCCCGATCACCGCGACAGTGCGCGGTGAAAGCATGGCAGCCAAAATTCGGTTTTCGATCATCCGTTCCAGTCTCGCTACGAGATCGAGCCGCTGTCTTCACATTTTGATGGGCTGGATTCGCGAGCCGTCGTGGAGCTTGTCGCTTGGATGCGTGATCACGTTTTGGTTTTCGCGCAAGCCGCTGATCACTTCGGCTTCAAGATCGTTGCGGCGGCCGACCTGAACAATGCACAACGCGGCCCGACCGCGCTCGCAGCGAAAACGGCCCATTCTTCACCGTGGCGGAAGAGCGCGCCAGCGGACACTTTCAAAACGTTATCGGCTTCGGAAATGACGATGCGCGCTTCGATGCGGTAGGCATCGCCGAGCGTGGCGCGATTCTCGGGCGGATCGACAAAGTCTGCGATGACGTTGACGCGCTGTTCTTCGACCCCGAGCGCTGAGATTTTCAAAAACGCCGCCGGCTCGACCATCCGGACGCGACCGAGCAGCGGCGCATCGCCGCCCCAATGCTCGACGATGACTTTGTCGCCAGGTTTGATCTTTGACGGCGTCGGTCGAGAGGACATCGATCTCCATCTCCAGATCGTGCGGATCGCCGACTTCCACGAGATGCATGCCGGGCTGAACAAGACTTTCGCTTTCCTGAAACACGCGCAAGATTTCGCCATTCACGGGCGATCGGATTTCGAAGCGGCCTCCGCTGTCAGCTGATCGCCGGGGTTCAACACCGCGCGCGCTTGTTCGAGTTCAAAGGTGGCAATCTGGACAGCGAATTCGGCGGATTTCAATTCTTCCGCCGCGGTGCGCGCTTTCAGGTCCGCATTTTCAAACTCCTGATGCGAAATGGCCCCTGAATCACGCAGTTGTTTGCGCGCGTTCAAGGTCGTTCCGCGCCATTTGATCGGCGACGCGAGCGCGTTCGAGATTGGGAATGGCGCGATGCTCGACGCTTCGGCCGCTTTCACCCGCGCTTCGGCTTCGGCGCGCGCGCGCGGATCGAGCAACGCCGGATCGGCGGCGCGATGGACGCGAGCACGGTCTCCTTGGCCTTGATCGGATCGCCAGGATGCAACTCGACCCGCAGCAAACGTCCGCTCAGCGACGCCGAAACGACATAGCGCTCCTTGATCCGGGTGCGTCCTTCGTGGTCGACCGTGACCTGAAGCGGGCCGCGTCTAACCGAGACAAACTCGACCGGAACGGGCTTCGGTAGAAAGGCGTACACGATCGCGGCGACGAGCAGAACCGCGAAGCCGATGAGAAGACAGGCGTTGTTTGGTGACTCTCATCAGTCCCGTGATTTCAGAACGCTCACCAGATCGAGCCGGTCGAGCCGGCGGCGCACGATCGCGCTGGAGACGATGGCCGCGAGCAGCACGACTGTGACGGCAAATGCGAAGGTGTTTGACTGCACGACGAGAGGAAATCGCTGCGTCTCGGTCTGCAATGCCAGTGGTCGCAAACGCGGCGAAGCCATAGCCGATAAGCAACCCGAACGGAATCGCCGCGACGACGAGCAGTCCGACTTCGCCCAGGAAAATCGATGAAATTTCGCCGCGTGTGAAACCGACGACGCGGAGCGTGGCCAACTCGCGGCTGCGTTCCGACAGCGCGATGCGCGCGCTGTTGTAGACGACACCCGCCGCGATGGTGCAGCCGAAGATGACATTGAAGATGCGCATGCGCAGAAAATTCTCCGCGACGGTTTGCCGGAAACTGGCGAGTGCGGCGCGTTTCGAGCTAATGCTGGCGACGCGCGGCGTATTTTCAGCGCGGCATATAATTGCTGCGGACCGTGCGGGATCGGCGGAGATGAACGCGCCCGAAATGGTGGCGCCTTCACGAAGCACGCGATTGAGCGCGTCCAGATCCATGTAGGCGGACGAGCCGGAGAATTCGTCGAGCAGATCCGCGACGCGGACACGGAACATGCGTCGCTCGCCTTCCATCGTCTCGACGGTGACGAAATCGCCGACGCTTACTCGCAGCGATTCGGCCAAGGACTTGGAAAGCACAACGCCATTTTTCGGCAAGCGTCGCGACGCGCAATTGCAGATCGATCAGCTGCAACAGTTGCCGATCTTGCTGCAAGGCCGACGAGGCCAACCCGGCGCGAACGATAACCGGAACGAAGTCGCACCGGCAGCCCGCGCATCGGTTCGGCGCGCAGGACACCCGGAAGATTTTCCACCTCGTGCAGCGCGCGGGCCGAAGCCGGCTCGACGAAACCGATGTGGAAATCGTAACGCTGCGCACGCTCGAACTGCACATCGACGATGTGATCGACAATGTCCTTCGAGAACGATCCAAGAATCATGACCGCGATGGAAAGCGCGATCCCGAGGATCGACAAAGCGGCGCGCAACGGCCGCCGTTCCACCTGGCGCAGAATCATGCGCGCGGTTTGCGCGAAGAACTTCTGCAAACCGAGCCGCTCGCTGATCGTCGCGCGATAATCGGCCGGAGCTTCCGGCCGCATCGCTTCCGCCGGCGGCAATTTCATCGCCCGCCGCACCGCGCCGAAGACGGCGAGAAATCCGGCGGCGGCGCTGATCGCGGCGGCGAGCACCAGGACACCGGGATCGAGGATAAAAGTCGAAGGTCGGGAAGCGAAAGAAGCGCGTATACATCAGCGTTAGCCCGCGACCGAGCCAGGCCCAAGGCCGACGCCGATGACAGCTGCCGACGCGCGACGATGAGCAGCGCGAACTTGAGAAAATGCCAGCCGATCTCGCGCCGGGTGTAGCCGAACGCTTTCAGGGCCGCGATTTGTTCACGCTGTGGTCTCGATCAGACGATTGAGCACGACGTTGAGGAGAAACGCGGCGACGACGAAGAAAATCACGGGCACGATCGCGGCCATGCCGCGGAGCTGAATCAGTTCATCGGAGACGAAGCGATGCGACAGCTGATCGGCGCGCCCATAGGCGCCAGTGCCGCCATAAGGCTCGGTCAGATGATCGAGCCGCTGGAGCACTTCCGGCTTCGGAAGCGCCGTGCATCAAGGTGAGCGCCACGCTGTTGAACGCGTCGCGCAATCCGAAGGCGGCGGCCAGTTCCTCGTCGCCCATCCAGAAAACGCCGAAGCGTTTGTTATCGGGAAACAACTGGCCGGGCTGAATCGTGTAAACGTACTCCGGCGAGAGGGCGATGCCGACGATCGTCAGGCGCTTCGAGTTTGCCGTTGATCACGGCCTTCACATGCGAGCCGGGCTGGAGCCGATGCGCCTGCGCGAAGGCTTCGTCGACCAGCACCTCGCCTTTGCGCGCGCGGCGCGATGTAACGACCACTGCGAATGTGCAGTTGATTGAGCATGCGCGTCGGATATTCGGGAATCGAAACGAAACGCCCGGAGACCGGCTCGGCCATGTCCGGCAAATCGAGCGTGACGTCCGCCACGACGCGCGTCTGCACCCGCGCTACGCCCGGAATTTCCGCGATGCGTTGCGCGAGCGAATTCGGCGCGCGTTTCAAGTGCGCGAATACTTGCGCGAAGCGATAGCGCTCGATAATAGCGTTCGCGCGTCTGCAACATCGAGACGTGTAGGTGCAGAGCGACATCACGAGCGTCGCGACGCCGCAGGCCATGACCAGGCTGATGGCGATGGCTTGCGTCGCCATGCGTTCGTAGGTCGCGAAGCAGTTTGCGATTGAGCGCGGTCATTTCACCAAACGAGTTCGTGCGCGGCCGATCTTCTGTTCGTTTCGCGTTTCGGTCGCGATTCGGCCATCGGAAATCGTGACCACGCGATCGGCGATGCCGGCGATGACGGCGTTGTGCGTGATGACCGCGGTGGTCGTGCCGAGTCTCGCGATTCACCCGCTCGATCGCTTCGAGAACAACGATGCCGGTCTTGACGTCGAGCGCGCCGGTCGGCTCATCGCAAAGGAGAACGTCCGGCCGCTTCGCGATGGCGCGTGCAATCGCGACGCGTTGCTGCTCACCACCCGACATCTGCGACGGGAAATGATCCATGCGATCGCCCAGCCCAACAAGCGCGAGCGCTTCTTCCGGCTTCATCGGATGCGGCGCGATCTCGGTGATGAGCGCGACGTTCTCGCGCGCGGTCAGACTCGGGATCAGATTGTAGAACTGAAAGACGAACCCGACATGCTCACGGCGGTAACGGGTAAGCGCGGCGTCGTCAAACGCGGTCAGATCATGATCGCGAAAACGGACGCGGCCGCTGGTCGGCACATCAAGCCCGCCGAGAATATTGAGCAATGTGACTTGCCGCTACCGACGGGCCCAGCAGCACTACGAATTCGCCTTCGAACAGATCGAGATTGACGCCGCGCAGCGCGTGCACCTCGACTTCGCCCATCGCGATACACTTTCGTTAGCCCCAGACAATGACCGAACTGAAAATGTCGCTCGTGGATTCGATGCCGTCGGCAATGAGGGCATAGGAATTTCCTACGACGCCGGTGATTATCTTACCGATAGCCAGCAGGGCGTTGATGGCCACAGCAAGCGCCGAGATGCGCAGCCCGCTTCAACAGTGGTCGCCTGTTCCGGGCCAGCCTCAGTCATAGCGTTCGAACGTTTCACTCGATTCATTTTACCGTCTTTGCCCTTCCGAAGCCGAAGCGCACCCATTTCTCAAATTCGACGACGGCGTAAGCCACCACGCCGGTCGCTACAATATAGAGCCAGGCTTCGGCCCGCACGGGGGCGGTGTGAAAAAGCCGATTCAATAAGGGCAAATAAGTGAAGGCGATCTGCGCCAACCAGGTCGCGACGATGCCGGCGATGAGCCAGCGATTGGAGAAGAGGCCGATGGAAAACATCGAGCGGGTCCGGCTCCGGCAGTTGAGCAGGTAGAAGGTCTGGACCATCACGATGACGTTGACGACCGCCGCGCGGGCTTCGTCGAGGTTCGTGCCTTCGATGCCGTGCTCCCACGCGAAGAGGCCGAACGCGCCAGCGAGCGAGATGAGCGTCACCAGCGCGGTGCGCATGAGCAGCGAGAGGGTGAGCAGCGGTTTCTTGGGATCGCGCGGCGGGCGCTGCATGATGTCGCTTTCCTTCGGCTCAAAGACCAGCGTCAGCCCGAGGAACAGAGCGGTGACCAGGTTGATCCAGAGCAATTGCGTGGGCAGCATCGGGCAGGGTGATTCCGGCGACGATCGCGACGAGCAGGATCAGCGCGACGCCGGCACTGGTCGGGAGGATCCAGACGATGAACTTGGTGAGGTTGTCGAAGACGCCGCGCCCTTCCTCCACGGCGGCCTCGATCGAGGCGAAGTTGTCGTCGGTCAGAATCATGTCGGCGGCTTCCTTGGCGACGTCGGTGCCGGTGATGCCCATCGCGATGCCGATGTCGGCCTGCTTGAGCGCGGGCGCGTCATTCACGCCGTCGCCGGTCATGGCGACGACGTGGCCGCGCGCTTGCAGCGCCTTGACCAGTCGCAGTTTCTGCTCGGGCGCGACGCGGGCGAAGACGGACGGCGCGCTCGGCGGCGTCGGCGCAGTTCCTCGTCGGTGAGCGCTTCCAAATCGCGACCGGTGAGCGCGACGATGCCCGCGCCGCTGTCCAGGCCGATCTGCGCGGCGATGGCTTTGGCGGTGAGGACATGATCGCCGGTGATCATCTTCACGCGGATGCCGGCGGCACGGCACTTGGCAACCGCCTCGATCACCTCGGGACGCGGCGGATCGAGCTTGCCCTGGAGGCCGAGAAAGGTCAGCTCGCCAGCCACATGCTCGTGCTCGAGGCCGCGGTGCGCCGACGGCATTTCACGCCGGGCAAAGGCGAGGACCCGCAAGCCGCGCGCGGCCATTGCTTCGGCGTGGCGGAGCACGAGCGCCCCGTCGAGCGGCGCCAGTCCGCCATCCTCGTCGAGCGCGTGCGCGCATTTTCCGAGCAAGGCTTCCACCGCGCCTTTGATGTAAATCATCTTCGGCTCGTGATCGGCGCCGTGGAGGGTGGCCATGTATCGGTATTCGGACTCGAACGGGATCGTCTCGATCCGCGGCAGGCGCCCGCTCAACTCCTCCTCCGCAAGCCCCGCCTTCTGTGCCGCCACGATCAGCGCCGCCTCGGTCGGGTCGCCTTGCACGACTGTCTGGCCTTCGTCATCGCGGACGAGCCGCGAATCGTTGCACAGCAAGCCGGCGCCGAGCGTTTCGATCAGCGCGACGTTTTCACCCACGACGACAGGCGCTTGCTCGAAATGGATCTTCCCCACCGGCTCGTAGCCGCTGCCGGTGACGTGGTAGAGGCGCCCGCCGGCATGGATTTCCTGCACGGTCATTTGGTTCTGCGTGAGCGTGCCGGTCTTGTCCGAGCAGATGACGGTGGTGCTGCCGAGCGTCTCGACGGCGGGCAGCTTGCGGATGATCGCGTGCCGCCGGGCCATGCGCCCCACGCCGATCGCCAGCGTGATGGTGACCACCGCGGGCAACCCTTCGGGAATGGCGCCGACCGCCAGCGCAATCGCCGCCATGAACATCTCCGGCCACGGCTTCGCCGCGCACGATGCCGGCGACGAAAATCAAAGCCGCCAGCCCGAGGATCACATACAGCAGCAGTTGGCTGAACTGCGCGATCTTGCGCGTGAGCGGCGTCTGCAAATCATCCGCCAGGCTCATCATCCCGGCGATGCGGCCCATCTCGGTTTGATCGCCGGTGGCGAAGACCACGCCCTCGCCCTGGCCGGAGGTGACCAGCGTGCCGGTGAAGGCGAGATTGGTGCGGTCGGCCAGGATCGTGCCTCAGCGGGCAGCGGCTCGGTCTGCTTTTCGACCGGGAGCGATTCGCCGGTCAGCGCCGCTTCCTCGATGTGCAAGTTGCGCCGGATCAGCAGGCGCAGGTCGGCGGGCACGCGGTCACCGGATTGCAGCAGCACCACGTCGCCCGGCACGAGCTGCGCCGAGGGAATCCGCAGCTTCGCGCCGCCGCGACGCACCGTGGCCTCGGTGACGACCATTTTCGCCAGCGCTTCGATCGCCTTTCTCCGCCTTCGCCTCCTGGAGATATCCGACGACGGCGTTGATGAAGGCAACGCCGAAAATGACCGACGCATCCACCCATTCGCCCATGGCTGCGGCGATCACGGTCGAGGCGAGCAGGATGTAGATGAGCGGCTGATGGAACTGGAGAAGGAACTGCTTCCACTCGGGCGTGCACGGCGCGCGGTGACGCGGTTTGGGCCGTGCTCCTTTAGTCGCCGTTCAGCCTCGGCAGCGGAAAGTCCGGCCATTGCGGAGCCGAGTTGGGCCAGCACTTGGTCAGCGGGTTGGCTGTGCCATGCTTTGCCTGCTGGTTGTTCGGCGATGGCGGTCGCTGGATTCAGGCAGTCGCTCCTTTCAGCTCGAGAGCGCGCGAGCGCACGAACCATTTGCGCAACTCTTCGAGCGCGAGCATCCCGAGCGCGAAGGGAACGATGAAGAGCCAGACGGCGGCCGGAATCGGCGCGGTGCCGAAGAGCGCGTTGCCCCACGGCGTGTAGTCGATCAGGGCGATGAGCGCGATCTCGGCGGCGATGCCGGCGAGGATCAGTTTGTTGCTGAAAAGGCCGAACGCGAACGCCGAGCGCGCGGTCGCTGCGGCAGAGGAAGACGTTCGCGATTTGCATGACGACGATGGCGCTGAGGCAGGCGGTCGTGGCTTGCAGGTAGAGCGGATCGTGCGCGGCGAGCGACTCGCCGAAGTGCCAGCCGCCGGAGCGCAGGACGAACCAATACGCGCTCATCGCGGCGGCGGCCTGCATCAGCCCGAGGAAGAGATAGGCGCGGGCGAGGAGCGGCCAGTTCAGCAGCCGATCGGAGCGCGAGCGCGGCGGCGCTTTCATGATGTCCGGAGCCGGCTTTTCCGCGCCGAGGCCGAGCGCGGGGAGCATGTCGGTGCCGAGATCGACGGCGAGGATTTGGATGATCGTGAGCGGCAGCGGAATGCGGAAGACGACGAACGCGAGATACGGGATGAGCTCCGGCACGTTCGAGGTGAGGATGTAGGTGAGGAAATTGCGGATGTTGGCGAAGACGGCGCGGCCTTCCTCGATCGCGGCGACGATGCTCGCGAAGTTGTCGTCGAGCAGCACCATGTCGGCGGCTTCGCGCGCCACGTCGGTGCCGCTGCGGCCCATGGCGATGCCGACATCGGCCTTGCGCAAGGCGGGCGCGTCGTTCACGCCGTCGCCGGTCACGGCGACGATCTCGCGCTTGCTCTTGAGCGCGCCGACGATGCGCATCTTCTGCTCCGCGAGGACGCGCGCGAAGACGATTTCCGGGGCATCGAGCGCGAGCTGGAGCTGGATGTCGGAGAGATGCCCGAGTTGCTCGCCGGTGATCACGACGGGCGCGGCGGAGCGCACCAGCCCGATCTCGCGGGCGATCGCCGTCGCGGTGTGCGGATGATCGCCGGTGACCATGATCACCTTGATCCCGGCGTCGCGGCATTTCTGGAGCGCGTCGGCGACTTCCGGGCGCGGCGGATCTTCGAGGCCGATGAGTCCGGCGAGAGTCATCTCCGCTTCCGCGTTCGCCAGCTCGAAACTCTCGGGCAACTCGCGCCACGCGAAGGCGAGCACGCGCAGCCCTTTCTCGGCCATGGCCTCCGCCGCCGTGCGGAACGTGGCCGCCAGCTCGTCCGAGAGTTCGACGCTGCCGCCATCCATCGTCGCGCGAGCGCAGCGCGGGAGCACGACCTCCGGCGCACCTTTGCAATAGAGCACCTGGCCCTCCGGCGCCGCGTGCACCGTCGAGAGCCGCTTGCGCTGCGAGTCGAACGGAATCTCGTTCACCCGCGGGCTGCGCGGCAGCGCGGGCATCGCCTCGGCCGCGAGCTGGACGAGCGCGACCTCCATCGGATCGCCGAGCCACCCGGGTCCGGCGGCGGCGCGCGCGTCTTTCAAATCGTGGCAGCACGCCGCCACTTCAAAGAAACGGCGATGCGGCTCGATCAGCGCGGCGAGCTGCTCCGGGATCGTTTCAAACATCCTGCCGGCAATGAAGAGCCGCTTCGCCGACATGCAGTTCTGCGTGAGCGTGCCGGTCTTGTCCGTGCAGATGACGGTGGTGCAGCCGAGCGCTTCGACGGCGGGCAGATGGCGGATCAGCGCGTTGCGTTTCGCCATGCGTTGCGAGCCCATCGCGAGCGCCAGCGTCACCGTCGGGAGCAGCCCCTCCGGCACGTTCGCGACGATGATGCCGATGGCGAAAATGAAGTTCGCCCAGAACGGCAGCCCGATCGCCTGGCCGACGAAGAAGAAGATCACGCCGAGCGCGAGCGAGAGTCCGGCGACGATGCGGCTGACGCGGACGATCTCGATCTGCAGCGGCGAGACGGTGTCGCCGGTCGCCTGCGTGAGCTGCGCGATCTTCCCGAACGCGGAGTGCGAGCCGGTCGCGAAGACGAGCGCCTTCGCTTCGCCGGAGACGAGCGAGGTGCCGGCGAGGAGCGTGTTGCGACTGTGCATCGGCTCGGGCTCGTCGCACGGCTCGGCGTCGCGCGAGGCCGGCAGCGATTCGCCGGTGATGGTCGCGTTGTTCACCCGCACGCTGAACGCCTCCACGAGCCGGCAGTCCGCGGGCAGGATGTCGCCGGCTTCGAGCAGGATCACGTCGCCCGGCACGAGTTCCGCCGCCGGCACCTGCCGCACCGCGCCGGCGCGCATGACCTTCGTCGCATTCGGCAGCAGCTTCTTGAGCGCCGCCAGCGCCTGTCCGCGCGATACGCCTGCCAGAACGAGAACACGCCATTGATCACGATCACGCCGACGATCGCAAGCCCGAGCGTCGCCATGCCCTGCCCCGGCTCGCGCCACTCGGCGAAGAACGCGAGCCCCGCGGCGATCCACAGGATGATCGCGAAGAAATGCACGAACTCCCGCGCGAACGTGAGCGCACAGCGGTTCGTGCGCGACTTCCTCCACTTCATTCGGGCCAAACTCCGCGAGCCGCCGCTCCGCCTCGGCCTCGCTCAACCCAGCCAGCCCGCTCTTCAGGCTGGCAAAGGCGTCGGCGACCGTGAGGTGGTGAATCTTCATGCCGGCCGCTTGTGCAGATGCGCGCGGGTGGGCTTAAGCGCTCATCCCTGACCGTTGGCGAGTTCGCATAGTCCGAGTTTTCTTGCGTCGTCTTGGATCAATTCGGCCGCCAGGTTATTCGTCACGAGCCCGCACGACGAAGACCGGCCGCTTGCTCTGCGTCATCACGCCTTGCGCGATGGAACCGAGGAAAGCTTTCGCGAGGCCCGTGCGGCCATGCGAACCGAGACAGATCACGTCGGCGCCGAAACGTTCGGCCTCCTGCACGATCGCCTCCGCGGGGTTGTCGCTCTCGAGAATTTCCGCTTCGAGATCGCAGCGCTCGTGCGCCTCTTTCGGAACGAGTGCGCGAAGCTGCGCGACCAGTTTCGGATTATCGCTGCGCGGTCGCGGTTTGTTTTCTGTCGCTAGCGCTGGTCGTCTCTCCCGCGCCACCCATGACGTGAATCAGTCTCAGCGTTCCGCCGCGTTGCACCGTCGCGGCGCCGTAGGCGACAGCAGCATTGCCCAATTCCGAAAAATCAGTCGCCACTAGAACGCGCGCAAGCCTTGGCAGGCGCGCCGCGGCTGCGGTTGGCGCCGGCGGGACCACCGCAACCGTCACCGGAGAATGATGCAAGACCGTTCGCGAAACCGACCCGAACCGCAGGCGACCGAGGCCGTGCCGTTGATGAGTTCCAACGACGACAAGATCGACCGCCTGTCGAGTAGCGAGCGCAAACAGATTTCCTTCCGGACGTCCCCAACCGGGCTCAACCGTGACGGTGACTCTTTCGGGCGGCAACGACATCGCCACCCGTTCGGCAAGATCCCGCTCCAGTAAATTTTGGATCTTCTCCGGATTCTCCGTTAACGGCAGCGGTCCGTGATATCCGATGCGGTGCGCCGCTTCCGGCGGCCAGTCGGAATGCACCACATTGATTTCGCACGGGCCGATCTCCTGCATCTCGTTTAACCAGTGAAGCGCGGCGTCGGAGGCGGCGGAGAAATCGTAGCCGACAAGAACCTTCAAGGCGTGTTCTCCGCGAATCCATGAACCGAGTCGCGAGCCGGGCCGCACCACCAGCGTCGGAATGGGCGATGTCTCCGCCGCACGCTCCGCGACGCTGCCGACAACCAGTCGGCGCGAGAGACCGTGACCGACGGCACCGAGCACGAGAAAGCGGCCCCGCGTCTCCGTTGCAACATTGATCACCTCATCGAAGACCGAGCCCGAAAGAAGCTTGTCTTCCACGACGGTCCCGGCATTGCGGAGCCGATCGGCTTCGCGATCGAGATCGCCCCGCTTCTGCGAGAGGGCGGCCTCAAAAAGCGTGGGATCGACCGCGGCCATGCCGTGAAATTCGTCGACATGAACGAGCACCAGTTTTGTCCCGAAGCTTCGCGCCATCGCCGCGGCGATCTCGACGGCTTCCGCTGCCATGGCGGAGAAGTCGGTGCCACAAACAATCGGGCGTGTGGGGTTATTCTGCGAGAGCTTTGATTCGTTAGTCGCCATATTTGTCCGGAAGGATGCGAGCATGAGCTACGTCGACCATGCCTAGTCGTCGTCGTCGTGGTGTTGAACAGTCGCGGGCGGGCTCGTGCCCGGAGCGATTTCGGTATGCCTTACCTGACCGCCAAGGTTTGCTGTCCAAGCCATCAGACCGCTCACAATCAACGAAGCAGCCCCGATGAGCAATGCATACCAGCCGGGGATCATCATGCTCCGACGAAAAAGAATCAGGCCGGCAAGGGCAGCCACTCCCAGGATCGACATGGCAACGAACGCAGTGAGCGCGGCGTCTTCGTGCCGATCGATCCCGGCCTTGGACACGCCGGGCAATGCTTCCACCGTGTGCTCCGATGGCTCGCCGGTGAGATACGCTGGCACCGCAAACAAAGCCACAATCACGAAGACGCCCAAGGCAGCCTTCTTCATCTCTTCGCTTCCCCGCCAGATCGCAAAAACAAATAACGCGAGCGCGAACACAGTGCCGAGGACCGGGATGTGGGTAAGGACCAGGTGAAGGTGGGTTGGATTCATGGCTGTTTCTCTGTGTTGTTGTGAACTGAAGCGGTGTCGTCGAAATGTCCGTGCGCGGCTTGTGTGCCTTGTTTCACGATTGCTCCTTTTCCAGCAAAGCCAGGGTTGTTTTCAGAACGCTGTCGGGATTGAGCGAGATGCTCTCGATCCCCTGCTCCACAAGAAAGTGTGCAAACTCGGGATAATCGCTCGGCGCCTCACCGCAGATGCCGATTTCGTCGAACCACTTGACGAACGGTGTGCCGATAGCGGGCTTTATTGAAACCGGATTCGGTGAAGGAAATGCGGCATCACCCGTCCCCGAGAGCAGAGGCTCGCGACTTTTCACGAGGCTAAGTTAGGCGTCGCTTCGACTGGCAACGCGTCCACTCTTGCGAAAGACCGACCATTTCTTGCGCAGGCGCGGGCAACCCCTTTTAGAGGTCGTGAATGACTTTGGGCGGGAAGGCGGCGCGCAGGGCGTTTAGCACCGCGAGCACGTCAATGACTTCCTGGGTGATGGCGCCGCTCACGGGACTCAAATGCCCGGCCGCGGCGAAACCCATGCCGACAACGCTCAACGCCATCCCGCCGACCGCGCTCTGGAGCGCGATGACTCGCATCCGCCGGCTGATGTGCATGAACTCGTCCACCTTCTTGAGCGAGTTATCCATGATCACAACGCCCGCCGCTTCCGCAGTCACGTCGCTGTTCTGTCCGATGGCCATGCCGACGGTCGCAGCCATCATCGCCGGCGCGTCATTGATCCCGTCGCCGACGTAGACGGTCCTGGCTTTTGCGGTTTCCTCACGGACAATCGCGACCTTCTCTTCCGGACTTTTTTGCGCGTGGATTTCCGTGATGCCCACCTGCTCGGCGAGGTAGCGCACTTCCGATTCGCGATCTCCCGACACGATCATCACGCGTTCAAAATGATGCTTCGGTCCCAGGTGACTAATGAACGAACGGCTTTCCGCGCGCGGCGCATCGCGAAAACGAAAGACCGCCGCGCAGCGATCGTCGATGACCACGGCGCACTCGAGTCCCCCGGCAGCGGTCGGGAGCTGCTCGGCACCGGCGATGTTTTGCGCGACCAACTGCCTTCGACTGGTGATCTGGAGGTGATGATTGGAAACCGTTCCCAGCAGTCCCTGGCCCGGTGCTTCGCTTACCTCGTCGGCCTCCGGAAGCTGGAGGCCGGCTTCATTCGCCGCCGCGAGAATGGCGCGCGCCAGCGGATGCTTCGAGTAGCGCTCCAGACTCGCCACCAGGGTCAGCACTTCCTTTTGGACGAAGCCCGGAGTGATGAGCTGTTCGGTCAGCTTCGGCTCGCCGTAGGTAAGCGTGCCGGTCTTGTCGAAAATCGCGGTGCGACACTGCGCGATCCGCTCCAACACCACGGGGCTCTTGATGATGATGGCGCGGCGCGCGCAAAGAGAAATCGAGCCGATGATGGCGATGGGGATCGCGAGGAGCAACGGGCAAGGGGTGGCAATTACGAGCACCGCGAGAAAGCGAATCGCTTCTCCACTCACGGCCCAGGCCACGAGTGCGACCGCGAGCGCGACCGGCGTGTAGATCGCGCCGAGTTGATCCCCCAGTCGCCGTAACGTCGGGCGCTTCGCCTCCGACTCGCGCATGACTTCCATGATCTTGGCGTAGCGCGAATCGGCCGCCCGCTGGGTCGTGCGAATGGTGAGGGCCGACTCGCCGTTGATCGCACCCGAGATCACGGTCGAGCCGGTGGTCTTGGTGATCTGGAACGGCTCGCCGGTGAGATAAGATTCGTCCATCACGCCGTGGCCATCGATCACCACGCCGTCCACCGGGCAGATGTCGTGCGGATAAATCACGAGCGTGTCGTCCACGGCCACCTGCTGCAGATCCACATCCGCGATACCGGATTCCTCCTTCCGGTGGGCGACCGAAGGCACCCGTTTGGCCAGCGCGGCCAGGACCGAGGAGGCGCTGCGCAAAGCGTAATTTTCCAACGCTTCCCCGCCCGCGAGCATCAAGACAATGATGGAACCTGCGAGGTATTCGCCTAACAAAACGGAAGTGATGATGGAGATTCCTCCGAGTAGATCGGAACCGAATTCCCGCTTCAGAAGCTTCCGCAGCAGATCGTAAAGCAATGGCAAGCCGCCGAGCACGAGCGCGGCCAGCAGCGGAATCTGGTAGGCGCGGGAACTGGCGTGGAAGCCAAAGCGGAGCGCCAGGTGCAAGAAAATAGCGGCGATGGAAAACGCCGCGATGATCGTCGACTGGCGAGCAGCGCTTGCCAGTGGTGCTTTCATGTTGCCCGCGGAATCAGAGACTGCTTTTCGGCGGACTTCGTGTTCGCAAAAATTGTCTGAAGCTCACCGAGTGCTGCGCGTGTAAATCGCGCGACCACCGCATAGCGCACCGCCATGTTCTCGACAGAATCCGCCGGTGATGCGACGAACCCTTTCAGAGTGACCGTCCCGGATTGAGTGTTTTCACGGCGTAATCGCGACTTTGAGAATACCGTCGCGCCGAGTGCCGAAGAGTTCGTAAGCCTCCACGATCCGACCGAGTTTGAAGCGGTACGTGATCAGCGGCATCGGATCGAACCGCCCGGATCGCACCATGTTCACCATCAGCGGGCGCCTATGGACCGCTCGATTTTCGGCGACGCGGTCTTGTCTTGGTTAACTGCCCGACTCGAACCTCAGGATGAGATGGCACAACCAAAACCGGAAATGGCGAATGTTGGACGATGCGCTCGGCGGTGCTCCCGAGAACGACATGCTTCAAACCCGTCCGCCCATGCGTCGAAATCACGATCAAATCCGCGTTAATCGTGCCGGCGACATTGCAAACTTCGTTGAATATCGAAGCGCCCTCTTGAATATAGCAATTCGCTCCCGAAACGCCGTACTTCTTGGCTAACTTTTCCAGATCATTTGCGATGTGCTGACCAGCCGTCTCCCGAAATGCCTTCAACGGCGTAGGAATCGGCGCGGCCGGCTTCATGTAATCAAACATAGGATGATACTCATGGACGTGGACGAGATGAACGGTTGCGCTGAAGGGCTGAGCCAAATGTTGCGCAACTTCGATTGCCCGACCGGACAGCGGCGAAAAGTCGATGGGAACGAGGATATTTTTGATGCTTATTTTTTTCATAGGGTGCGATGCAGTTGGTTTTAGAGAATCGCGCCTGCGAAACCGAAGCTCTCCCCACTGATGAAGGTGGCAATGATGAGGGTTGCCAGAATGTTCGCGGTCGCCCTCGGCGAGAAATCCGTGGCGCAAACGTTTGGTCGTGCGTCTCTTTGTTGATTCAAAGTCCGTCCCCGAAGGAATAACTATACTTAAGGTCGGATTGCAACCTTCAGAACACCATCGCGACGCGAACCGAAGAGATCGTACGCCTCGACTATTTGATCGAGCTTGAAGCTGTGCGTCAGCAGCGGTGTCGGGTCGAAACGCTTCGTCTGCACCATCGACATTAACCGGCGCATCCGTTCTTTTCCTCCGGGACAGAGCGTCGTCACGATCTTGTAATCACCGATGCCGGCCGCGAACGCGTCGTAGGGCACCGCCAGCTTTCCGGCATAGACGCCGAGACTGCTGAGCGTGCCGCCGGGTCGCAATGAGCGGAGCGCGTTCTCAAACGTTTCCTGGAGACCGAGCGCCTCAATCGAAACATCCGCGCCACCACTCGTTAGGCGTTTTACCTCAGCGACTCACGTCGCACTGTTTCGGATCGAGCACGACGTCGGCGCCCATCCGCCGCGCCATCTTCATGCGCACCGGATCGCTATCGACACCGATGATGAACGACGCGCCCATGAGCTTCGCGCCCGCGGTCGCGCACAGACCGATCGGCCCCTGTGCGAAAACGACCACCGTGTCGCCAATCTTAATGCCGCCGGACTCCGCCCCGCTGAAGCCGGTGGAAGCGATGTCCGACAAGAGCACGACTTGTTCGTCCGTCAGGTCGTCCGGAATTTTCGCCAGGTTTGCCTGCGCGTTTGGCACGAGCAGGTATTCGGCTTGCGCGCCGTTGATCGTATTGCCAAAGCGCCAGCCGCCGAGCGCCTCGATGTCGTCGCCATGGCCGCACTGGGCCCATTGCGCCGATAAACAGGCGCGACATTGTCCGCACGGCGTGATTGCGCCGACGAGCACGCGATCGCCGATCGCGTAACCATGAACCCCTTCGCCGAGTTCCTCGATCACGCCGACCGGCTCGTGTCCGATCGTTAGGCCGGCGCGCACCGGATATTCGCCGCGCAAAATGTGCAGGTCAGTTCCGCAAATCGTCGTGAGCGTAATCCGGAGCACCGCTTCGCCCGGGCCGGCGTGCGGTCGCGGAACTTCTTCCACCCGGATGTCGTTAGGCCCGTGAAAAACATTCGCCCGCATCGTCGCCTGCGCGGTTGCGGGTGCTCGCTGGCTGCTCGCCGGCGGAATCGGTTTTGTCAGAGTTATCGGTTCGTTCGTTTTCATAATCTCAGCTGACGCGGCGTGTGGGGATGAAGTGCGCTTCCGTTTCGCGTGCCCAGTTGATCAGCCAGGCGAATGGGCGGCTGAGCGCAATCGCCAGGGCAAACAGGAAGAAGACGCGGTGCAGGACGATTCCGAGGGCGATCGCCAAGCCCGTCCAAAGCGCGACTCGCGGCGACTCGGCGTATTCGAGTGAGGTTGTTTTCATATCGTTGCCTTTCCACCACGACAATAGAGGACGGACCTGGGTCGCTCGGCACCGATTGCGATACGCTAGCCGTTTCTTGCCGCCCGCGCGGCGCACACGCGTTGCCGGCGCAAGCAATTTTCGCCCAGCAAATCGCAAAAGACGGCGAGAGCCTTCGAGGAGCGTCGTTAATCTGCTCGGCATGGATTACCTGATCGTAATTATGACCTTTGGCTTGATTGCCAGCTATGCGCTGGTCATTGGCCGCGCGCTCCCGAGAGAGTAATTTCGCTTTGGGCAGGGTGTCGAAGGCGAAGGTTTTCGGCCGAGAAGTTGTGTTTACCCGACCTCTCACGGTGCAATCTTGCGTCATGCGTGCGATGGTTCTTACCTCCGTCGGTCGGCCGCTTGAGTGTGTCGAAATGCCGGTGCCGGGCGTTGGCGCGGGCGAGCTGCTGGTGCGGGTGACGGCGTGCGCGGTTTGCCGCACCGACCTGCACGTGGTCGATGGCGAACTGCCACACCCGAAGCTGCCGCTCATTATCGGCCACGAGATTGTCGGCCGGATCGAAGAGGTCGGCGCGGGAGTCGAAAACTTTCGTGTTGGTGAGCGCGTCGGGATTCCCTGGCTCGGCTGGACCTGCGGCGCAGTGTCGATTTTGCCGCACGGCTCGCGAGAATCTTTGCGCGCAAGCGCGCTTCACCGGTTACACGATCGACGGCGGCTATGCGGAATATCACCGTCGCCGATGCGCGATTTTGTTTCCGAATTCCCGGACGCGTATGACGATGTCAGCGCCGCGCCGTTGCTCTGCGCGGGGTTGATCGGCTATCGCTGTCTGCGCAAAACGGGCGACGCGCAGCGGCTGGGAATCTACGGCTTCGGCGCCGCGGCCCACATCATCGCGCAGGTGGCGCGGCATGAGGGCCGGGAGGTGTTCGCGTTTACCACTCCAGGCGACACGACGGCGCAGGATTTCGCGCGCCGGCTCGGCGCCGTCTGGGCCGGAGGCTCGGATGAAGTGCCGCCGAAAAAGCTCGAGGCCGCGATCATCTTCGCGCCCGTCGGTCCGCTCGTCCCGGCAGCGCTGCGCGTGCTCGAGCGCGGCGGCACGGTTGTCTGCGGCGGGATTCACATGAGCGACATCCCGTCGTTCCCCTACCGCGATCTGTGGCAGGAGCGAACGATCTGCTCCGTGGCCAATCTCACGCGACGCGATGGCGAAGAGTTCCTCGCGCTGGCGCCGCGCGTTCCGGTGCGCACCGAGACACAAACGTTCCCGCTCGAACGCGCCAACGACGCGCTCCACGCGCTGCGCAGCGGAGCGCTGACCGGCGCGGCTGTGCTCGTGCCCTAATCAGCCCGGCAGATTCAGCAGGATTTTCCGCGCCATCATCCGCAAATACTGCCGCCCGCGCCGCGCTTTGGCCAGGGTCGCGGCCATGTCTTCTTCACTGCTCAACTCCAGAATCAGCGCCCCGTGAAATCGCGTCTGCACGAGATCGCGCAGCAATCGCTCCCAGTCGATCGTGCCGTCGCCCGGGGTGCGATGTGCGTCGCGATCGCCGTTGTTATCGTGCGCGTGGATGAGCTTGAGATGGGCCGTGAGCTTGTGGACGAGAGTCGAAATATCGCCCGCGATGGTCGCGTGCCCGGTGTCGAGGCAGGCGCCCACTTCGCTCGTGCTGATGGCGTCGAGGATCCAGAGAATGTCGCTCGTGTTCCCGAACAAGAGATGCGGCAATTTATTTTCGAGCACACACATGATGCCGAGTTCGCGACAGCGTGTGGCGACGATGTTTAACGACGCGACCACATTCTCCATCCGCGCATAGCGTTCGGCGGGGTCGATTTGGTTCGTGTGTTCCGGTCCCGGATGAATGACGAAGTAATGGACCTTAAGCAGGGCGGCTGCCCCGGCCGCCTTCAGGATTTCGGAAATCGACGACGCGCGCTGCGACTTCATCCGACGAGGCGATGTCGATGTGATCGGCGAAGGGCGCATGGAAGGAATAGGCCTCCATCCCCAGTTCATGAATCTGCGCGGCGGCTTTCTCGACCGCGGCGCGATTATGATAATCCAGATGCGCCGGCGAGGAGCAGACCTCGATCATGCTGAAGCCGCTCTCACGAATCGGTCCTCAGGCAATCAAGAATGCTCTGTTGGTAGAAGCAGCCGGTTGAAAGGCCGATGGGCCAGCTGGTCATGTTCCCTCCGGTAAGAGCGCCGCTTCCTTGAAGCGGAGCAGGTTGTCGTTGCAGTTGGTAAAGAAGCAGAGGCCTTGTTCGCGCGCGGAGGTGCAGTTGAAATCGACGAGATCATCGCGCCCGGTCGCGAAGAGCCCGGCGAAAACGCGCACATAGAAGTCCGCGCGGGTCGCTGGATCGCAGTCCGTAAACTGCGTCCAGCCGAAATCCCTTTCGTACTTGGAACGGATGAAACCGGCGATGTGGCGCGGATGCCAGCCCAGCGCCAGCAAGATGCGCACGACCCGCAGGATGCCGGATGGTCGCAGCAAGAAGTCGTTAGGCTGCTCGACCATCAGCCGGCCACAGGCGGGCCAGAGATCGAGCGGGGTGCGATCGTAGGTCTCGGGCCACAGGTAGGTGGGGTGCTGTTCCTGCGCGTAGAAGTCGTCGTGAAATTTCTTCAACTTCGATTCATGATACGCCGCGATCAACCGCTCCGACGCGCTGCTCGCCTCGGGGATTTTCGTCACCGCGGATTTCGCCAGCTCGGCCATCGCTTCCGGCGAGCGCATGACCGCGAGGGCTTCGGCCAGCAACATCCCTTGCAGCGGGATCATGAAGAGCGGCTTCATCTTATCCAGGACTGCGTCGGCGATGGCGCCCCGCTGTTGCCATGGTTTCAGGTAAACACTGAACGGCACCCGCAGCAGTCGCACCGGGAGGACATCGCCGAAGGCCGAGATATCGATCGAGATCATCTCACGTCCGTGGTCCGATGGACCCACCATGACCGCGGTCAGCTCCACCGGAATCCGCGAGCGGCGCGCCGCGATCGTCTTGATTTCGTGCGCGAGATATTCGACCACCAGGCCAAGCCCGGCAAACGCGCGGGCCACATCGGGCAGGACAATTTCTTGGTGCGGACCGCGCTGGTTCGCGATCGTGGACCACAAGCTCGAGGGCCCACGCCCAAGCTCCGCCAGCTGATGAAACGCCGGCGAGTTTTGCTCGATTCGCCAGACGAAATGGTGTCCGCGGCCGCTGAGGAAATGGAGCGGAGTGATGCCATAACCACGGAGCAGCTCCTCGATGGTTTCCTGCACCGGGAGCTGCAATTCGAAGACCCGCTCCGGATGAAGAAAGGCTTCGGCCGGCTGGTCGAAGTTCACATACTCGATGTCGAGATCGACGAGGAGCGATTTGCTGTCCCAAAGAGAACGCGCGATGTCCACGCCTTGCGCGAAAAAGGAGTCCAGGTCCTCGACCCCGTGCCTTTCATGCAAGCCGGAGTCGATCCGGTCGCCTTTGGTCAGGTAGCAGCAGGTCGGTTTGCCTAACGAGTCTCCAAGGAAGTCGACGATCCGGGCGCGGACATCCGGATTCTGGTAATACTCAACCCATCGCTCCTCCACTGGCGGCATGCTAGAGCCGCACGATGCGGTGGGTTATGGTCGGCGGCTTCAGCACGATCGCGCACGAACGGGAAAGATTTCGGAGACGGCGACGCCACCCCGAGAGGGTATTCGCGGCCGCGCGGACCAGGTTACGCCAGGATCGTTCGCGCACCACCGGGAGGCATTGGCCTTCCCATGCTTCGAATCCTCCCTCCACCACAATGGGTTCGGCCAGACCGGCGGCAGACAACTCGCCCGCAACGAGAGAAGCAAGTGCTTTGCGCTCGCCGATAATATACAGCGGCGCGTGTTTGTCCGATCTACGATGCGCGAGCACCGAATGCGGTTCGAAGGTCTTTAGTGGAATCGAGCGCGCGACCAAGGCGTGCGCCTTCTTGAAGTCTTCCCTGGGACGCACGTCGATGACTTCGACGTAGCGTTTGTCGATCAGGGTCTGCAGTTCGAAGGGTGTGATTGTTTTCATGGCTCATCCTCTCGAGGATAATCAACCCGGAGCCGGGAGACGCGCTGGTCAACGCTTGGCTTTTGCTCTGCAATTCTTGCGCAGCGGCGGTTTCTTCGGACGAACCATGCCGCGCGCGCGTTATTTCTTGGCCGCTTCCATCAGGAGAACGGCGCGAGCCTTTGGCGAAGGACGGAGCGCCGGAGCGTCGGTGATGACAATGGTCGCTCAGCGGAAGGCCGCGCTTCCGGCTTGCGCACCGAGCCGATTTGGAATTGGCGCCGTGGCCGTGAAGTAAGTAGTCTCCTCGCATGAAGAGGCTGGATCCGAAAGCAGAATACCTCGTGAAGAATGGCAAGCCGACCGCCGTGGTGCTGCCGATTTCGGAATACAAGGAATTGCTGGAGGATTTGCACGATCTCGCGGTCATTGCACGCCGCAAGGATGAGCCGACCATCCCGCTCGCAGAGGTGAAACGCCGGCTCAAGACGAATGCCGCAGTACGCCGCTAGTTTTCAACTTTTCGGTTACGCTTTCGCCTCGACGAAATTGCCGACAGAGACTATGATTTGGCCGTGAGCGCATCTGAGATTATCAAAGAATTGCCAAAGCTCAGCGACGCGGAGAGACGCGCCATCCTCGATAAGTTACGCGAACTTGCTCAAGTGGATGACGATCGCTGGGATGAGATCATCAACGAACCGACGCCACGCCCCAAACTGCAAGCTTTCATCGAAGCGACCGCCGAAGGCAGCGAGCCACTCGATTTGAATCGCATGTGATCTCCCGAGCTACTCGAAGCTTTTGGGACGCGTATGCGGAATTGGATGCTGCGCAAAGAAGGACGGCGCGGCGGGCCTTTGCTTTATTTCTGGAAAATCCAGGACACAACTCACTCCAATTCAAAAAGCTGCGTGGTTACGCCGATTATTGGTCGGTTAGAGTAAGTCGGGACATTCGCGTCGTGGGCAAACGGCGCGGTGATACTGTCGAATGGGCATGGATTGGGACGCAGACAACGAATTCGACAAGCTTTTTGATGAACACCGCCGCTCCGTCCTCCCCGGGACGTGGGCGAAGCCTTTATGTCCCGCCTTCTTCATTCGAACGTTCGACGTTCAGCGTTCGACGTTTGCTGGCTGCATCTTGAAGCTTCCCTGGAGCTTGGATCTCGGATTTTGGAACTTGAACCCTGCGCTCCGCATCCGCGTTCCGCGTTCGGCAAAGCCTTTACGTCCCCCCGGGACGCGGCCAGCGTTTCAACTTTTCAAAAGACCTCCGACTGCCTATCGTTCTAAGTTCCGTGAGTGTTGACCAAATTAAGACTGCCATTGAACAGCTCTCGTTTGAAGAGCGGGCCGAACTTGCCGCCTGGCTCCATGGCTGGAAAGACGACGACTGGGATGAGCAGATGAAGAGGGACGTCGCTGCGGGCAAGCTCGATCACCTCCTGCGCGAAGTCGACGCGGACATCCGCGCGGGAAGCCTGCGCGAGATGCCGTGACATCTCGGACGCACCATCACTTCTGGGCGCATTTCGATCGTTTGCCTGAGGAGGTTCAGGCTCGCGCCCGGGAAAAATACCGGCTTTGGCAACGCGATCCGTTTCATCCGCCGCTGCAATTCAAGCCCCTGGTCAATAACGTCTGGTCCGTGCGGATCGGGCCGTCTCACCGCGCTCTCGCCAGGCGGTCCCACGACCTGGTCGTTTGGTTCTGGATCGGCACCCACGAAGAGTACAACAACCTGGTCCAACGCCTGCGCTGACCACAGACTTCTGCTTTCCCTGCGTCCGAGTTCCGCGCTCCGCGCTCCGTGATCCGAGTTCGTCTCGCCCCCTTTCCACTTTCCACTTTCTAATTCATCCCGCCTTTACGTCCCGCCTTCTTCATTCAACGTTCGACGTTCAGGTTCGACGTTTGCTGGCTGCATCTTGGAGCTTCCCTGGAGCTTGGATCTTGGATTTTGGAACTTGCACCCCTGCGCTCCGCATTCCGCATTCCGAGTTCGGCAAAGCCTTTACGTTCCCTCCTTCCGCATTTCAAAGATGGCTTTTTCCCACCACGCCGGATACAAACGAGCGCGCCCATGGTCGGAACTCGATCGTCTAACGGCTCCAAAGACTCCACGGCCAACCTCGGCTTTGAATCCCGCGCCTGCGGGACCCTCCAACCAGCCCACCCTGCCTCCACTTCCACATTCCGACCTCCGCCTTCGCACTTTATCTTCCGTGCTCCCGGCCAGCTCCTAGGGAAATTTGGACGGAACTAACCTATGAACTACTGGCTCGACCTCTTCACTGGCACAACTTGGAACGAGTTCCGGAAACTCCGGCTCAAAAATCTCCGGGTTCCGCACACGAATGCGCAAAGCGGCGGCGAAAGTTCAGCCCGGCGACATTCTGGTCTGCTACCTGACTGGAGTAATGCGTTGGGTAGGTGCGCTGGAAGTTGTGCGCGCGACCGATGATCAGACGAAAATTTGGGGCGATGAGGTTTTCCCGGTTCGCTTCGAGGTGAAGCCGCTCATTCAACTCGACCCTGAGCACGGCGTCCCGATGGCGGAGCTTGAGGGAAAAGTCGCCTTCTACTCTGGACCGAAAGACAGAGGAAAATTTAAGGGCTTCGTCCGCATGAGCCCGAACCGGTTTTCAAATCCCAAGGACGGCGAGCTTATCCTGTCGTTGCTGAAGCAGGCGCAAGCAACACCCGTCGCCCGTCCGGTTGACCCGAAAAAGCTGGCTCGGAAACCTCTCTACACCGCCGAACAAAGGAAGGGGAAGACGACGGTTGCAACGAAGGTCAGCGTCCCCGAGTCGGACGAACCGGAAGAGCAGGCAAGTAAGGCAGCTGCAACGACAGAGCAGGAAGCGACGGCGACGACACGGCACACCGAGATTCAATATAACCTCCTCGCGTTGGGCGCGGACATGGGATTCGACCTCTGGGTTGCGCGCAATGACCGTTCCAAGAAATGGCTGGGCAAGACCACTCGGCGAACTTCCACGAATGGTCTCGGAGTTGCCTACTCAGTTCAACGAGGCGACCAACCGCACCATCGAGCTGATCGATGTGCTCTGGCTCAAGGGCAACTCCATCGTCGCCGCCTTTGAAGTGGAATGCACCACGGCAGTTTACTCCGGCCTGCTTCGCATGAGTGATCTTCTCGCGCTGCAACCGAACCTCGAAATCAACTTGTTCCTCGTCGCCCCGGACGAGCGACAGGACAAGGTCGAGCAGGAGATTCTACGCCCCACATTCGCCCTTCGCGAAAAACCGCTCGCGAAGGTTTGCGGCTTCATCAGCTTCTCCAAGTTGATGGAAAAGCTTGATGGCATTCGAAAACTTGGACTCGCCACCTCGCTGAAGCCAGACTTTCTTCAAAAGACTGCTGAATACTTCTCAGAACATGAAGAACTCTGAGAGCAACCGCCCCTTCAACGAGCGGTTCGACAAAGGCGACGACGCGTGCTGGCGAGGGTCCATTAGGCGCCAATCCGCGAATATTGGCCCAGCGCGATACTCGCATTGCGGCGGGTCGGCTGCGCCGGCAATGGGGAGCGGCGACGAAGGGCATCCGCGCTACAAGAAATGAGTGCCGGGGAGGGAAAAAGGGTCTCCCGCCACCTAAGATTGAGCCATGAGTGATTCCGCTGCTTCCCTATTCCAGCGGCTCAAGAGCGATGAAGAGCGCAAGGCTTTCTATGCCGAACTAAAGGTTCCCAAGTGGTGGCTGGGCGGAGACAAACGCAGTTCCAGTTTCGGATGGGTCAATGTCTTCGAAAAAAGCGACGGGAAATGCGTTTATTGCTCACGCGACCTGGCCGCCAGCACGGACGCCCTAGACGAATCCACCGAGGAGCACCTGGTGCCTCGCTCGTTGCTCGAGCCGAATCGCATGAAGTTCGACAATGAGCACAACATGGCGGTGTGCTGCGCGGCGTGCAATGGATTGAAAGGCGAATCCCTGCCCCCGGCTACGCACCCGTGCTGGAAGAGTCGCAAAACCTACATCAAGGAGTGCAGCCGATTCATCGCCGAGTGCCGGCTGAAGAACTTCCGGAAATACAAAACGCACGTGGAGAACGTGCTGAAGAAGAGGGCGGGCCAATGAACGGATCTGTTAAACAACGCCGGATCGTGGCGCAACTAGACGCGTTGCAGAGGGAGCTGAACGCGCTGAAGCGCCTGCAAGCCGAGACCGCTGCTGAACTCGACGCCCTCTTCCCCGCCATTCTCGACAAAGCATCTAAAGGAGAATTGTAATAAGACAGCCATGAGCCGGGCGGTCGAAGAGCTGTTGATACTGACGAAGACTTATCCGTCTCCCAGCACAAGGTATCGCGAAACGACCTGTGTCGCCGCGATCACTCGAAACGGCGAATTGCGACGGCTATTCCCGGTTCCTTACCGATTCCTAGCGACGACACTCAATTTAGGAAATGGGAGTGGATTCGCGCATCGGTAGCGACAACAACGGCGGATCAACGCCCCGAGAGTCGGCGAATCGATGTCGATTCGATCGAACTCCTGGGCGAGAGAGTTGGAACGGACGATAGCTGGTTTGAAAGACGTCAAATCATCGAGACGCATGTAGTCGAGGATTTCTATACCCTGGAAGAGCGCAGGAAGATGTCCGGCGAGACGCTTGGCTTTATCCGCCCCAAAGCCATTTCTGGTTTCGAGATCACGCCCGCAAAACAATCGACGTGGAGTGACGAGGATTATCACAAGCTCGCGCAGGATGGCCTATTCGACACGGCGGAAATGAGAACATCGAATCGTGCTTCGGAAAATTGCCCTTCGATTATTATTACCGATATATCTCAGGCGAAAATGTCCAGCGCCACAAGGTGGTCGATTGGGAAGCTGGCGCACTGTATTGGAATTGTCTTCACCGGTACGGCGAACAAGGCTGGCTGGAAAAATTTCGCTACAAATTCGAAACGGAGTTTCAGAAGAAGGATCTGCTGTTCCTCATGGGCACGATCCATCGGTTCCCCGACCACTGGCTAATCGTCGGATTGACCTACCCGCCTAAGCAACCGCCAGGGGCCGCAACTCAACAACTCGGCCTTGAATTGGGCCCGTGAGATGGTTGATGCGCAACGCTTCAGCAAAATCACCAAGACGCTCGGCCACATAGCTCCGATGGCAGAAGTTGAAATCCTCTTCGAAGCACAACAGGCAACAGCGCTCGGTTTTCGCCAGCTCGCTTAGTGCTCGCAGCGTCTCGTCGCAAGTCGACAGATAGAGCAAATCTCTTTGTATAGCGGGCCCAGTTCCTGGTCTGCGCGGTACTCGTGACGAATAGCTCGCGGACAGCCGAGTCGGGGCAGCGTGCGTATAGGCGATGCCCGCATTCTCCAAAGAATTCGACAATGCGGTTTTGGCGAACCCAGCGCGTCGGCTGGTCGCCAATTCTCGAACATCAACAATTCGCTCAACCCCGCAACGCCGAACCAAATCGATGAATTTTTTCGGCGTCAGGTCCTCATAGCCAATTGTCATTATTTCGATCATATCAATCGCTCAGCAGAGCACGAGCCACGATAAGCGCAAAGGGTGGCACGAACGCAACAGAAAAGGCCGGTGGTATCCGCAATTCCTCGCGGAGGTTCGCGTGCCCGTACCACAGAGAGTTGACGTGGCCCTGCGGAGTGAAAGGGTAGCTTCATGAAGATCCTGATTCTGTTCGTCGGCTGGTGCATTCTCCTGGTGCTCTCCTGGCCGGTGGCCCTGCTGGCGCTGATCTTGCTTCCGCTGGTCTGGCTCCTGATGCTGCCGTTTCGGCTGGTCGGGATAACCTTTGAAGCGTTGCTCGCGCTCGTGAGAGCCGTGCTCTTTCTCCCGGCCCGGTTGTTCGGTGGGCGCCGGGCCGCCTGAGATCCAGAATTTCTCTGGCGGAGCCGATTTGCAAGGTGTCGGAGCGGCTTCAACATTAATCGCACACCGCGGGGGTCATCGATGATGACCAGCGGCTGACGGTCGCAGTTCCACCGGCACGCGACTTAGCTTCTCGTAGATCTGGCCCAGATGCCGCAGCGGCCACCAATCGTAAAGGAAGATTTGCATCGGGCGCCACATCGCGACCCAGCCACCGATCGTCAGGCTCTCGCGCAGCAGACTCAGCAGCGTGCCCGGCTTCTGCCGAAGCATCAGCTGGCTGATCAGAAGACAGGTGGCGACGAAGAGCAGGCCGATGATCAGGCTGGTGCGTCCTTGTTTCAAGAGACGCCTGAACTCCAGCCGGTTCAGCTTCGAGCGGTAGGCAAAATAATTGCGCACGGCTGTCTCCACCAGCTCCCGGGTGGCGGCCGCGTCCTCCAGATGGTGGACGTGAACGATGAGCGTGAGCGGATCCTTCCGGTGATATTCCTGCGCCCAGCTGACAATGAATTCTTCCGCGTCGTGATCCAGGTCCTTTTCGTGAAAGGGCGACGGGTCCATCGAATTAAAAAGCTGCTCGATGTGGTCGAGGAAGATCTCGATGCGCTGCGGCGCGCTCTTTCGGACTTTGATGTCGTGAATCATCCCTAACGAGTGGTCGCGCTGGCCGCGCAGGCTTTATGAATCCACCGGGCGGCAATGACTCGGCACCACCAGCACCGGACACTTCGCGATCCGCACAAGCTGCTCCGCCACGCTCCCCAGAAGCGCATGCCGCAGTCCGGTGTAGCCGTGGGTCGAAGTGATCACCATGTCGATCTCCGGCCGCGCGCTGGCTTCCGCCAGCTTCTCGATCGGCTCGCCCACCGCCACTTCCGTGTCCGCGGAAATTCCAACGAGCGGAAGAAAATTCACCATCGCGTCCAGCTTGTCCTCCGACTCGAGGAGCGCATTCTGGATGAGCTGCGGCCAGTCCGGCCCGACGGGCATTCCTTCCACCGCCATGTAGTCGGGCGGATGGACGACATGCATGAGCAGAAGGTCGGCGCCGACGCGCGTGGCAAAGACGGAGGCGTATCTCGCGCCTTCCCTGGCGCAGTCGGAGAAATCCACCGGCACGAGAATCTTCTCGAGCACGATTCCTTCGGCCACGGTCTTGATCGGTCCTCGCGTCGCTTCGCGCACCACCAGAATCGGACATCCCACATGGCGCACGACCTTCTCCGCGGTGCTGCCGAGAGTCAGATGCTTGAAACCGGTGTGTCCGTGGGTGGCCATGACGACGAGATCGGCGTCGAGCTTGTGAGCGACGTCACAGATTTCCGGGCAAGGTCGCCCGCTGCGGAAATGGCAATCCTTCGCCGGCAGATCAATCGAAAATCTTCGCTGCACCTCATCTCTTAATCGCCCGGCGATTTCCCGATCGGAAAAAAGCTCGATCGCCGGATCGGAAAACAGCTCCGGCGGATCGACCATCGAGGCGAAGTGCGGTTTCCCCTCGTAAACGTAAACGACATGAACGGAGGCATCGAAACGTCTGGCCAAAGGCAAGGCGAACTCGATCGCGCGAAAAGATGCGTCCGAGAAATCGAGCGGGACGAGGATGGTGCGAATGCGCAGCGGATCTTCAAAGAAGGAAGCGCTCGGCTGATTCGAAGTCTTGTCGGGTTGCGAGGTTGGCGGCGATGGTTCCATGCTCGTGCTCATGATCTAAGCATCATCCCGGGAGGAAAAGCAGCCTCACCGCCGTTTGCGAAACAGTTGGCGTTTCTTGCTCGGAGCAGCGCCGGCGGGTGATTGATCGCCGCGCAAGATCTGAACAGTCTCTGCCAAGTAATGCAGAGCGATGACTCAGCCGCAGCCGTACTGAAAACTCATGAAAACACTAGTAACATGGAATCCGTTCGGGGAACTGGACGAGGTGCAGAATCGCCTCGGCAGTTTCTTTGGCGGAACGTTTCCGAGGTTCGGGAACGGCAATGGCGGCCTGAAATTGGCCACTTGGTCACCGCAGGTGGATATCACCGAGGACGACAAGGAGTATCTCGTGAAAGCCGACCTGCCGGAGATGAAGAAGGAAGAGATCAAAGTGAACGTCGAGAACGGCGTGCTTTCGGTCTCTGGCGAACGCAAGACAGAAAAGGAAGAAAAGGATAAGAAGATCCATCGGATCGAGCGCTCCTACGGCAGCTTCCTGCGCAGATTCACCCTGCCAGAGGATGCGGACGGGAAGAAGATCGCGGCGGACTTCAAAGACGGCGTGCTGAAAGTGCATCTGCCGAAAAGCCCGGTCGCAATGCCGAAAGCGATCGAGGTCAAAGTGCAGTAAACGGAAAATTGCAGCCGGCGCGCGGACTTCGCGCGCCGGTCGTGAGCGGATTTTGGCAGAAGTGGTTTTCACATGACTGGCGAAGCATTAGCGGCGCATTCTTTTCTGAACGGACTCGCGGCCGAGCAGCTCGATCGCTTGTCCGGGATTGCCAGTCAGGTTCGCTTCGCCCCCGGAGAATCAATCTTCCGTCAACGCGATGTGGCCGATGGATTTTACCTCCTGCGCAAAGGCAGCGTGAAGCTCGAGTACGAAGTGCCAGGTCAGCGCCGCGTCGAGATTCAGAAGATTGGCGCGGGCGAACTGCTGGGATTGTCGTGGCTCTTCCCGCCTTACAAGTGGCAGTTCAGCGCCACGGCCATCGACGCGGTCGAGGCGGATTTCTTTCCCGCCACAGAGGTGCGCGCCCAATGCGCTCGGGACCCGAAGTTGGGATACGAGTTGATGGAACGGATCGCCAAAGTCTTAACTGAGCGGCTCCAGGCCACGCGGCATAAGCTTTTGGTTTTTGTCGAGCGCGCGAGTGAACACGCCGGCACCCAGCAAATCTGTTAGCGCGTTCGTCGTCGCTGGTCATTTGGCCGACGACCGATAGAATGCGTGCTTCGTCAGCTCTGCGGCGAGAATGTAGAGAAGAACAATTGCGGTGACGATGGCGTAGAACTTTGCCGGCATCGGTGCGAATCCGAGCAGCCGTGCGAATGGCAAATACGGCGTCAGAAACGTGGCGACCACGACGGCGGCGGTCGCCAGGCCGAGGAGTTTGCTCGGACGACTGCTGAAGAACGGACGCCGGCTGCGCACCACGAGCACGATCAACGAAGCGGAAACAATCGATTCGATAAACCAGCCGGTGCGGAATTGTTCGGTGGTCGCGCCGAGCCAGATCAGAACAACGAAGGTCAGGCAATCGAAGACGGAGCTGAGCGTGCCGAAGACGAGCATGAATTTGCGGATGAATTTGATGTCCCAACGACGCGGAGCTTGCACGAGTTCGGGATCGACGTTGTCCCCCGCGATCGTCATTTCGGGCAGGTCGGTAAACAGATTGATGAGGAGAATCTGTTTCGGCAGCAGCGGCAGAAACGGCAGGAATAACGAAGCGCCGGCCATGCTGAACATGTTTCCGAAGTTCGCGCTCGTGGCGATGAAGACATACTTCATCGTGTTGGCAAAGGTGCGGCGGCCTTCGCGCACGCCATCGACCAGGACTTCGAGATCGTGTTCGAGCAAAACGAAGTCCGCCGCTTCGCGGGCGACATCGACCGCGCTATCGACCGACAGGCTGACGTCCGCCGCGTGCAGCGCGGGCGCGTCGTTGATCCCGTCGCCGATGTAGCCGACGACCATGCCCGCCTTTTTCAACGCGAGGATGATTCGTTCCTTTTGTGCTGGTTCGATTTCGGCAAAGACGTCGGTGGCTGGCGCACGTTGCATCAACGCTTGTGCGCTCATTTCTCTCATCTCCGGTCCGGTGAGGACCCGCGGCTGATCGAAGCCGACTCCGTGCGCGAGGTGCGCGGCGATCAGAGCGTTGTCGCCCGTGATGATTTTCAGCGCGATGCCGAGATCGCGCAGTTCGCGGACCGTGGCGGCGATGCCTGCCTTCGGCGGATCGAAGAGGACGATGAGCCCGAGGAAAATCATGTCGGCTTCGTCGGAATGCGCGATGCGCGTTTGTTCGCCGCAATCGCGATAAGCCACCGCGAGCACGCGATGTCCTTCACTGCTGCATGTCTGCCATTGCCGCTCGACTTCCCGCCGCACCGATTCGAGCGGGACAATGGAGCCGTCGCTCAGCTCCGCGCGTGACGAAATCGTCGAGCATTTGGCGCAGCGCACCTTTGGCGATGAGCAAATGCCGCCCATCGTTTTCCAGGAGAACGCTCAACCGTTTGCGCAGGAAGTCGTACGGAATCTCGTCGAGCTTTTGCCACTCGGCCGCGCCGGTCACCTTGGCGCGCCGAATCGCTTCGTCGATCGGGTTAACGAATCCGGTTTCGTTCGCGGCGTTGAGATAAGCGTAGAGCATCACCTTCGCGCTCGCCTCCCCCTGCGGATCGAGCGCGGAATGCACTCGCACTTCGCCTTCGGTCAACGTGCCGGTCTTGTCCGAGCAGAGCACGTTCATGCTCCCGAAGTTCTCGATCGCGGCGAGACGCTTCACGATCACCTTCTGCTCCGCCATGCGGCGCGCGCCGTGCGCGAGATTGATGCTGATGATGGCCGGCAAAAGCTGCGGCGTCAGTCCGACGGCGAGCGCGAGCGCGAAGAGGAACGAATCGAAAACGGGCTCGTGGAAGTAAACGTTGAAGGCAAAGATCGCGAGGACGAGCAGGAAGGTGATTTCGGCGAGGAGATAACCGAAGCGCCGGATGCCGTGTTCGAATTCGGTTTCCGGCGGGCGCAGTTTCAGCCGTTCGTAAACTTTGCCGAATTCGGTCGCGCGGCCGGTCTGCACGACGACCGCTCGTGCGGTCCCACTCACGACATGGGTGCCCATGAAAACGGCATTGGTCCGATGCGCCAGCGCGGTGGTCGCGGAAATCATCCCGGGAGTCTTCTCGACCGGATAGGTTTCGCCGGTCAGAGCCGCTTCGTTCACGAACAGATCGCGCGTCTCGAGGAGACGGCAGTCCGCGGGCACGAGAGCTCCGGCACAAAAGATCACCACGTCGCCGGGCACGATCTCTTCGAGCGGCAGCAGCACTTCCGCGCCATCGCGCAGGACGCGCACTTTCGTCGCCACCACCGCGGTCAGTTTGGCGACGGCGTTCGCCGCCGTGTGTTCCTGCCAGAAACCGAGCAATCCGCTCGCGACAACGATGGCAATAATGATGGCGGCGTCCGTCCCATCGCGCAGAAATGCCGAAAGCGCGGCCGCTCCGATGAGGATGAGAACGATCGGGTTGGTAAACTGGCGCAGCAGAAGCGTGAGCCCGCGCGCGCGCTGGCGCGCTTGCAGCTGAT
This sequence comes from uncultured Verrucomicrobiae bacterium, assembly GCA_963784865.1. GTDB lineage: Bacteria > Verrucomicrobiota > Verrucomicrobiia > Chthoniobacterales > UBA10450 > JACCTI01. Next base: position 69,796 of record CAWATC010000004.1, read on the forward strand.
TCGCTCCGAGGCGGACGCTCTGCTCCTTCGCTTTCTCACTCGTTAGGCCGGAACTCGATGTCTCGAGGTTCTCCAGGAGCACGTCCGCCGGGACGGCGAATTCGTCAATCGCAGACGTTCGCGCGGACGGTTTCACGTCTTTTTGCATTTTGCTCAGTGCGCAGGCCAGCGCAGCAATGTCGAGACCGTGACCAGTTGGAAACCGCGGCTTTGCAGATTGCTGATGATGGCGGGCAGCGCGTCCGCGGTGCTGCGCTGCGCCGACGTGCATCAGAATAATCGCGCCATCCAATTGCTCGTTGCTTCGGCTCGTGATGCGATCATACAGGAACCGCGCACTCTTCGGCGGATCGACTGAATCGAGACTATCGATCGTCCAATAAATCGAGTGGTAGCCGAGTGCGTGCGCGCAACGTTCAAGCACGCGCGCGTTCCGCGCCCCGTACGGGCGCACGCCAGAGCGGTCGCGGATTCATTCCGCAGAGATCCGTAAGAAAAATCTCTGTGCTCCTGATCTCTTCGCGCACCACTGCATCGGGCTGGCGCGTCAGATCGAAATGGTTCCAGGTATGATTTCCGATCTCATGTCCGTGCGCCGTGATGGCTCGGGCGCAGTCCGGATTCTCATAGGCCCATTTTCCGGTGATGAAGAACGTGCTCGCGACATGCGCGCGCGCGAGCGCGGCGACTAAATCGGAAAAGCAGCTCGCGTTCCCCGCCGGCGTCGAAGGTCAGGGCGATCTGTCCGCTCGGACGCGGTCCGCGTGCGATCTCCGTGGGAAATTTCTGCGCCGCGGCGTCTCCAGCGTCGGCGCTAAACGTCGCGAGAAATACCAGGACAAAGACTGCCGACCAGGCTCCTCATGGGGGAAGCGCGACGCCTGCGCGCACCGTGCCTAACGAGTCCTTCATCCCTTGGCCCCCTGCCGGGTCGGGACCACCAGCACCGGACCTTTGGCGTAGCGCACCACATGCTCGGCGATGCTGCCCAGGAGTGCGTGGCTCAAACCGGTGCGGCCATGCGTGGTCGTCACGATCAGGTCGATCCCGTTTCGGTGCGCGTAACTGCAAATCTCATCCTCGGTGATTCCGCCGCGCAGGGAACGGACGGCGCTGGTGAAGTGCACCCCGGCCAGATCGGTGCGGCCAATGAAGGTGTGCATGCGTTCCTTCGCTTCCGCCACGACCCGCTGCGTCATCTCCGGTTCGGCATAGGTGACACCTCCATCCGCGGTCATGAACGGGTCCTCGTTGACGACATGAAGCAAGCTGAGTGAGGCGCCGAAACGCCGGCGCCACTTTCACCGCGACTTCCAAACCCTTGAGGGATTTGCGGGAAAAATCGAGAGGGACGAGGAGTTTGTGCAACGATGGCGGGTGCGCGTGCCCGGGCCCGGCTCGTCGCGCGATCAGCACCGGGCAGGGCGCATGGCGAACGATTCGTTCCGCGATGCTCCCGAGAAAGATGCGCTTCCATCCGGTGTAACCGTGGGTCGAAGACACGATCAGGTCGGCGTCGATCTCGCGTGCGACCTTGCAGATCTCGTCGAAGGCGCTCCCTCTTCTGATGTGACATGTGAGCCGGGTTTCCTTCAGCCCAAAACTTCTGGCGAACTTTCTTAGGTAACGACGCAAGCAGGGCCTCGGTTTCTTGTTTCGTGCCTTTCTCGGGCGAGGTGATGCCTTCGGGCAAGGGGATTTCGAAACCGTAAACGTGAACCAATTCGATCTTCGCCTTCATCGCGTGAGCGAAAAACTTCGCCCACGGAATGGCCTGCAAAGAGGCGCGTGAAAAATCAATCGGCACAAGGATGGTCTTGATCTTGAGCGCCGGCTCGGAATCGCGCTGGCTGTTGCGCCTCTCCGTTCGTTTCCTGCTGCTCTTTGGACCTGCTTCCACGATCGCTTTCATGAAAGAATCATCCGGTCTGCTCTGCCGCAAGCGCTGCGCGGTGCTTGTGAAAAGCCGTTCATTTCTTGCAGTCTTGCGCAATCCCCGTGCGCGTTGGGCTTGCTCCTTTTGTCCGCGCCTCAATCGGCGGGCGAAAGCAGGTGATATTTGCTGCGTTCCAGCATCGGACCTTCCGTGCTGCCGCTGAGGAACTGCACGAGCAACGGATCCTTCGACTGCTTCAACTCCGCCGGAGCTCCGTCCGCGACAATTCTCCCACGGTGCAACATCGCCATGCGCGTGGCGATGCGAAACGCGCTGTCCATTAAATGCGTGACCACGATCGAAGTCACTTTCGATCGTGCGGTCAGGTTAATGATGAGTTCGTCGATGACCGCCCCGACAACCGGATCAAGGCCGGCCGTTGGTTCGTCGAACAAAATCAACTCCGGTTCCATGACCAGCGCGCGCGCGAGGCCGACGCGTTTGCGCATTCCACCGCTGAGCTCAAACGGCATCGTCTCGCCTTCGCCCGCGAGCTCCACCATCTCGAGTTTCTCGTCCACGATGCGGTTGATCTCGGCCGGCGTTTTGTCGGTTAGCTCTTCGAGTGGCAGAGCCAGATTCTCCCGCACGTTGCTCGAACTGATCAGCGCGCCGTCCTGATAGACCATGCCGATGCGCGTGCGAATCTGCTGCAGTTCATGCGGGGCAAGTTGCGCGACGTTGCGCTGCTGGAAGAAAACGGAACCTTCCGTGGGCGACAAGATTCCCAGGACCAGCCGCAGGATCGTCGTTTTGCCCGCCCCGCTCTGGCCGATGATGACGAGGCGTTCCTGCGGCTGCACCGCGAGCGTAACCTGATCGAGGACGCATTTGGGGCCGAAGCGCAGTGTGACTTCTCGCAGTTCCGCGACGGCGATCCCTGGCGCGCTGGTCATCTGCTCGGAAACGTCGCGGTTGGTCTTGTTTTCACAAGCCGCTCGGAAACGTTTCCTCCACTTCTCCGACCTCCCACTCCGCGGTGCGCTCAAGTGGCTCGACCGCTCGGGTATGATCGAAGTGCAGCACCGCATCGAACTGATCGGAGAGACGTGCGTCGAAGTAATGGCTCTGCAATTCGGTTTCCGGCCGGTAGATTACGCCGATGGCGCGCTCCAGTCTTGGCGCGCGCAGCGTCGCTGGCGACTTGCGGGTCGCTGCGCAGATCCAGCCAGAAGCGCGGATGTTCCGCCTGATGGAAGAGTGCTTCGTAGCTCTCGGCTAACGCGGGACGAACTCGCTTGCGCTCGGCTGGCTGGTCCCAGTCCGAGGCCGCCGTGACCGTCCCGTTGTAAGTGGTGAATCCAATCAGCATCGCCGCGTGTCCGAAACGTTCGCGCGCGAGCTGGCCGAGATTGAGTTCACCGCGCTCGCTCGCCTGCGTGGCCCGGGCATCGCCGAGGTGGGAGTTGTGCGCCCAGACGATCACCTTCGCGGAAGTGCGCTGGGTGTGCAGATGATTCGTTAGGCGAACGAGCGACTCCATCATGTGGGTATCGCGCTGGTTCCAGGAAGAATGTTCCCGCCGGAACATCGTCCGGTAGTATTGCTCGGCGTGGCGCACGACGAGGGCGTTTTGTTCCGCGCAGAAATAAGCATCAGCCGCCACCTGCCCGTCGCGCTGCAAATAATCCATCGCCTTCGCGCGGAGCGCGACCAGTTCGTTGACGACTTCGTCCTCGCAGTCTGAGGTGATCCCGAGACCAGCGAAATATCCATACCTCTCCATGCTGCTGCCAAAATGGGTGAAACAATCGTAATTGCGGCGCGCACGATTCGCCGCTTCCGGATCTACCTTCTGCAAATAGCCGAGCACCGCCTCCATCGAGGCGTGCAGACTGTAGAGATCGAGACCGTAGAAGCCGCACTTCGTGTTCTCGGATGACTGCTCGTCGTTGTGTTCGCGCAGCCAGCCGACAAAATCGAGCACGTCGGCATTGCGCCACATCCATTGCGGGAAACGCTTGAACCCGCTGAGCGCGTCCACGCTATCGACGGCATCGCTGACTCCGCGGACAAAGGTATTGATGCGGTAGGCATCCGGCCAGTCTGCCTCCACGGCGACGGCGCTAAAGCCGCGTTCCTTGATCAGCCGCTTCGTGATCTGCGCGCGTTCGCGATAAAACTCATGCGTGCCGTGGCTGGCCTCGCCGAGCAGGACGAAGCGGGCATCACCGACGAGTTCGAGCAAGGCATCGTAGTCGTTAGGCGCACCGAGCAAGGGCTGGCAGGCCGCGCGGACTGGATCGGGCAACAATTCGTTCATAATCCACGAAAATAAGCGCGCCGCCGCCTTGGGTGCTTCGCAGATTTTGCGAAGAACCAGTCAGTTCTTGGGGCGGCTGTCTGGGCGGAAAACCGGTAAGCAAGGCACGAGTCGGTTCGCCGACTTCGCGTGGTTCGTTATCTTCGCGCATGGTACGAGCCGTAAGCGAACCAGACGGCCACGAACGGCTCCTGGCATTCCTCGAATCGCCATCGTCGTATCGCCACAGGCCCCGGGAGGTGCGCTCGCTCCAGACGCATATTTCATGGGTGTTCATTGCTCCACCGTTTGTTTTCAAAGTGAAGAAACCGGTGCGTCTCGGATTCCTCGATTTCAGCACGTTGCAAAAGCGCCATCACTTCTGCCAACGCGAGCTGGAGCTGAATCGAAGGCTGTGCCCGGAAGTTTATCTGGGCGTCGTGCCGATCTACGCGCGCGGTGACGACTTCTCTTTTGATGCGGACGGCGAGATCGTCGAATACGCGCTCCAGATGCGGGAGCTGCCGAAAGGCTGGTTCCTGAGCGAGCTGCTCGCAAAAGGATCGGTCGGAGAAATCGAGATCCATCGAATCATCTCCTGCCTGCATCGATTCTACGAATCCGAAACTCCCAGCCCGGAAATCGCGGCCTGGGGCACGCCGGAGAAACTGAAGATCAGCACGGACGAAAATTTCGCGCAGGTGGAAGCATTCGTGGGCCAGACCATTTCGGCGGTTGCCTTCGAAGCGATCCGCCATTTCACGAACAGCTTTTACCTCGCGCACGCGCGGCTCTTTCACGAGCGCATTCAGCAGCAGCGCATCCGCGATTGCCATGGCGATCTGCACCTCGACCACGTCCACCTCACTCCGGAAGCGACGACCATCTTCGATTGCATCGAATTCAACGATCGCTTCCGCTTCATCGATATCGCGAATGATCTCGCCTTTCTGGCGATGGATTTCGATTTCGAAGGGAAGCGCGAACTCGGAAGTCTTTTTCTGCGAGAGGCCGCGCGCGAATTCAATGACGCCGGACTGCTGAGGCTGGCGAATTTCTACAAGTGTTATCGTGCCTTCGTGCGCGGCAAGGTGGAGAGCCTGCAAACGACCTCGACGGAGCCGTCGCGTGCGCAGGAGCACAGGAAGCGCGCGGCGCGCTACTTCCGTCTTGCGCTGCGCTACGCGACCTGCGGTTCGCAACCTTTTCTGCTCGTGATCATGGGCCGGGTCGGCACCGGCAAAAGCACTCTGGCGCGGCAACTCGCGAGCGAGTTGGACTGGCCCGTCTTTTCCTCAGACCGGATTCGCAAAACGCTCGCCGGCGTGCCGCTCCTGGAGCGCACTGCGCCGGAGCTGCGCCCGAAAGTTTATTCGAGCGAAATGACCGATCGGACTTATCGGGAGCTGGTCGGACAAGGGCTGGCCGCACTCGCCACCTCTGGCGGCGTGATTCTCGACGCCACGTTTTCAAGTCGCGCAAAGCGCGATTACCTGCGCGACGAATGCGCGAAGGCCCAGGCCTTTCTTCAGATTGTCGAACTCGAGACGGACAACGAAGAAATCGCGCGCCGGCTGAAAGCACGCACCGGGAGCACGGAGGAAATTTCCGACGCTCGCCCTGAAGATCTCGACATGCTGAGCGCGGCATATGAGCCGCCGTTGGAACTCGCGCCCGACCTGATCAAAATCTCAAGCTCCTCGGGATCGAATGCACTCAAAGCCGTGCTCCTGCGTCTGGCCGAGAAGCAATCAACGGCAGTCGCAGATGCGCGCTGACGACAATCAAGCGTCAAACGCGATCTGCGGGTCATGGCGAGAATTGACGCACGAATGACAAGCCACCGTTGCAGCGGAATCGCGGGGGCCACATCGTCGGGGCGCCTAACGAATGAAAGACCGACGAGATCCGCGTGCTGCACGACGAAGGCGAGATCGGCGATGTCCTTCTCCGTCAACGCCGGCAGACGAATCCTGCTCTTCGGCAGATTGATCCCCTTGTCCGCGCCGAGTCTGCTCACCGCCGGGTTTCGCGACGGTAATGCGCACCGTCACTTCGTCGGAAGTGACTGACTCGATCACGCCGCCAATTTTGCCGTCGTCGAACCAGATCGGTTCCTTCGGGCGAAGGTCGGCAAAAACTTCGGGCAATGTGCAGGCAATCGTCGCCGGCCGCGCGAGCTGACCTTTTTCGTCATACACGGCCGGCTGGCCGGGAACCGGCGCGCGCGTCAGCACCAGAGTGTCTCCTGGTTTTAAGACGATGAAGGATCGCGCGGGAGGAGCGACACTCGCTTCCGCGGAGACTTTCGCTTGCGCCGTTCGTCTTGGAAGTGTGCGTGAACGGCAGCGCAGTCCCGGCGCTCAGATAAACGGTTTGCGCGGAGATGGCGATGCGGCTCTGCCCGTGCGCGCGGCCGACTTCAAGCACGGCGCGACTTGCCGCGCAGATCCTTGAATTTTATCGAATCGCCCTTGCGCATTCTTGCGAGCACCGCCGCGGGAATGTGCAAGCAACCGCCGACAACACCGCGCGGCAGCTCCGGATTTTCCGCCGGCGTCAGCCAGATCTCGGCGGCTCGTGTCACCGCGCCGCGCAGGTCACGTTGCGGACGCCATTTCACGATTTGGGTGCGCGCATCGATCGATCCGGTGCGCAGCTTCGGCCCGGTCAAATCCATCTCGACGCGACACTCTCTACCCAGCTCCCGTTTCGCTCTTTGCAGGTGGGCGACCATCCGACCCCACGCGTCGCGGTCGTCGTGCGCGCAGTTGATGCGCATGCAATCCATTCCGTTCGCCACCAATTGCCGCACGAGCTGGAAATCATCCGCCGCCTCGCGCGGCATCGTGACCATGATGCGCACGCTGCGTTTCCGCGGCGGCGGCCCGAGGAGCCCGTCAGTGTTCGCGCGCAGGAGACATTTGCCTTCGGCGAAACCGATCCTGCGCCCACCTCCGGCTGGCGCGCGCCGTTCGCGCCGCGCAAGCTGGCAGAGCACATTCAGAACGGCTTCGATCGCGGCCAGCACGTGCGATTCGGTTCGGCCTAACGAAGAGAGGCCGAGCGCCGCGAGCTGTTCCTGCAACTGGCGAATGTCGCGACGTCGCAGGGCGAGATAGTGGACGAGGTTGCGCGCGCTCTTCTTGTGCTCGGCGTAGTCGGCCAGCCGCGGCTCGAACTCGCGTTCCAAGCGGCGCAGATCGGCGTAAATCGCCTCCAGCTCAGTCAGCAACGCGTCGAGCGCCGGCCGATTCCTCGCCGTGGCAGTCGTCGCAGCAATGGTTGGTAAAATCGCGTTCACCGATCGGATTCAATCTGGCCACGCGACACGTTCGAAGGCTAACCGTCGATTGCCTTTTGCTGCGCAAAAGGCGCTCAAAATGCTCGTGGGAGATCGGGCCAAATACATCGGCATCGTCATCGGCCTCACCTTTGCCTCGCTCTTGATGACGCAGCAGGCCGCCATCTTCGTCGGCATCATGATGCGCACCTACAGTTTCCTGACCGACGTCTCACTCCCCGACATCTGGGTGGTCGATCGGCAGGTGCAATACATCGAAGACATCAAGCCCTTGCGCGATACCGAGGTCCTGCGCGTGCGCGGCGTGGAAGGCGTGCAATGGGCCGTGCCGATCTACAAAGGAATGATGCGCGCGCGACTCGACAATGGCACTTTCCAAACCTGCGTCATGATCGGGCTCGACGACGCCACGTCTCATCGGCGGCCCGGCGGTGATGATCGCCGGTCAGCTCGGCGATCTCCGGCAAAGCGACGGCGTCATCGTCGATGAAATCGGCGCGACCACGAAACTCGCGCCGCATCTCCGCCGAACGGCACCCGCATTCCGCTGCGGATCGGGGACACCCTGGAGCTGAACGATCACCGCGCGTTTGTCGTCGGTATTTGTCGCGTCACGCGCACGTTTCAATCCATTCCGGTCATCTACACGACCTACTCGCGCGCGACCACGTTTGCGCCCCAGGAGCGGAAGCTGATGTCGTTCGTCGCGGCGAAAGCGAAGCCGGGCGAAGACCTGGATGCGGTCTGCGCGCAGATCGAACGCGTCACGGGATTGAAGGCCTACACGCGCGATGCTTTCAAAAAACTGAACCTCCTCTACTTCCTGAAATACACCGGCATGCCGATCAATTTTCTCACTGCGGTCGTGCTCGGCGTCATCGTCGGCATCACGATTTCCGGCCAGACGTTCTACAATTTTACTCTCGATAACCTGCGCTACTTCGGAACGCTCAAAGCGATGGGCACGACCGATGGCCGGCTCTTGCGCATGATCCTGTTGCAGGCGCTGCTGGTGGGCGCGATCGGCTACGGCCTTGGCGTGGGGCTGGCTTCCGCCTGGGGATGGTTCGCCGTCAGCCATACGCAGATTGCCTTTCGTCTCCCGTGGCAACTGCTCCTCGGGACGGGCGTGGCGGTGCTATTCATTTGCCTGAGCGCAGCCGCCCTCAGCATTCGCAAGGTGATGCGGCTGGAACCGGCCGTGGTGTTCCGGAGCTGATTTATGGTCGCCAATCTCTCTCCGCAAAACGAGTCAAAGCCCGCGATCTCCTGCCGCGGTCTCACGAAAACTTACGGCACGCGGCACGGCCGCGGTGCCGGCGTTGCGCGGCGTGGATCTCGAAGTACGACCCGGCGAATTGCTCATGCTCGTCGGCCCGTCCGGCTGCGGAAAGACCACGCTCATCTCCGTGCTCGCTGGCGTGCTGCGACGCGATGGCGGTGAGTGCGTGGTTCTCGAGCACGACTACAACGAAATGCGGCCTAACGAGACGACGCGTTTTCGCGGCCGCAATGTTGGCTTCGTTTTCCAGGCGTTGAATCTTATTCCCAGCCTGAGCGCCGCGGAGAATGTCGCGACGCCGCTGATGATCAACGGCGCGCGGCGCCGGCCCGCGGTCATCGCCGCCGACGAGATTCTCCGTCGCGTCGGATTGGATCGGCGCATGGCGCAATCGTTGCCTACCGATCTCTCCGGCGGACAGCAGCAGCGCGTCGCGATTGCGCGGGCGCTGATCCATCAGCCCCGCTTGATCGTTTGTGATGAGCCGACCAGCGCGCTCGACAGCGAGACCGGCCGCCGAGTCATGGAGCTGATGCGCGAACTCGCCCTGCAAACCGATCGCGCCGTGATCGTCGTAACCCACGACGCGCGCATCTTCGATTTCGCCGATCGGATTGCCTACATGAACGACGGTCGCATCACCAGCGTGGTCGATGCGAAGACCGTAACCGCGGAAAGGAACTAATTATGTTTCGAAAATATGGTCTGCCACTGCTCGCCCTCGCGGGGTTGATCGTTGCGCTCGTGGTCGCCTTTCGCGGCGGGAAAACCATCGCGCCCGCAGCACCGGTTGCGCCGCCACCGGAAGCGCCCTATCGGGCCTTTGTCTCGGGCTCCGCGCTCGTCGAGGCGAGCACCGAAAACATTGCGATCGGGACACAGATTGCCGGCATCGTCTCGAAAATCCACGTGGAAGTTGGCAGTTGCGTGACGAAAGGCGATCCGCTTTTCACGATCGATGATCGCGCGCAGAAAGCCGAAGTGCTCGTGCGCGAAGCTGCGGTGCAAACAGCCGAAGCCGAAGCCGCGAACGCGAAGTACGAACTGCAGCTCGCGGAAAATCTCCGGGGTAAAAGCGTCAACAGCCAGCAGGATCGCGAGACGAAAATGTATGCCGCGCAAAAAGCGGAGGCAGCCCTGGCGCAGGCGCAGGCGCAGGCGAACGCCGCGCGCGTCGATCTCGAGCGTCTCACGGTGCGCGCGCCGGTGGATGGACAGGTGTTGCAGCTAAAAATTCACCCGGGCGAATTCGCGACCACGGGCGTTCTGCAAACACCGCTGCTGATGCTCGGCAACGTCGATCTTCTCTGCCTCCGCGTGGACGTGGACGAAAACGAAGCATGGCGCGTCCGGCCGGGCGCTCCGGGCGTTGCCTACCTGCGGGGCAATCGGCAGATCAGCACCCCGGTCGAGTTCGTCAGGTTCGAGCCGTATATCGTGCCGAAGAAATCGCTCACCGGCGACACCGCCGAGCGCGTCGACACGCGCGTGCTGCAAGTCATCTACAGTTTCAAGCGCAACGACCTGCCGATCTACGCCGGACAACAAATGGACGTCTATATCGACGCACCGCCGCATCCCACCGGCGAGCTGACGACCAGAACTAGCGCGATGCGCTGAATCATCGCGGCGCGCGCCCGAGTTCCGCGACGCTTTCCTGCAACGCATTCGCGATTCGCTCGTGCGGTTTTTCGCCCTGCCCAACGCGCATCAATTCATCTGTGGTCTGCGCCTTACCGATGACGATGCGCACCGGACGCAAACGCGGGAAATGGCGGTCCGGCGGTAACGCCTCGTCCGTTCCGTGAATGCTGACCGGAACTACGGCGGTTTGAAATTTCTCGAGCAACATGCCGATGCCGGGCTTGAAGGTCTGCAACCCGGCGCCGCGCGAAAGTCCGCCTTCCGGAAACCAGACGAGATTCCTGCCATTTTGGAGAACGATTGCGCCAAGCGCCAAAGCGGTCCTCGCCGCGCGGCTGGGTTCCACCGGCAAGATTCTGCCGAGCCTGCTCAAGAAACGCATGAACGCATTTGGAGCCACGACTTCCGTCCAGCCCGCCCAATAGGTATTGCGCAGTTGTTGCCAATTCAGCGCATTCGCGAGCACGAACGCATCGAGATGGCTCAGGTGATTCGGCGTCATGATCCACGGCCTGTCGTTAGGCACATTCTCTCGTCCTTCTATGCGAACGCGAAACAACAGTCGCATGAGGACGCGGCCAGACGCGTAGATCGATCGCGCGGTTAAATTCATCAGCGGCCCGAGCGGTCTCAGCCAGCGCTTCTGCGCTTCATCGAGAATCGCGTAAGGCTCGGCCAGCGGATCAACGCCGATGCCCTCGCCTGCTTCGAGCACTTCGTGGAGGAGATCGCGCACCGTGTCGATGCGCGCGATCGCTTCCTCCGTTACTTCCACGCCGCTCGCCTCCGCGATCTCGAGCGTCAGGTTCAGCCACTCGAGCGAATCAACCGCGAGATCGAACTGCAGACTCGTATCCGGCGTGAGTCGCTTGTCTGGATAACGGCGTGCGAGCAATTCCCAGACAGCATGCGGCACCGGCTCCTCGAAAAGCGCACGATCTTCCCCCGACATTTCCTCCAGCAGCATCGGCCCGGTGCGCGCAGCGGCTCCGCCGGCGCCCTTCGCCGCGTCGAATCGTTCCACCAGGCGATGACGCTGAATCTTGCCGAGACGCGTGTGCGGCAGGGTATCGGAGGTAACGGCGTAATCGGAGATGCGCTCGTAGCTCGGCAGGGTTCGTGAGACAGTTTCGATGGCGCTCCGCACTGCGGCTTCGACCGCGTCTCCGCACGCCGCGCGCTCGGGGACAATCAACGCGACCAGCTTTCCACCTTTCGCCAGCACGCCGATCTCACGGATCGCCGGCTCCTTCGCATACGCCGCCTCCACATCTTCCGTCTGCACTTTCTCACCGCTCGCGGTTTTGATCAGCGTCGAGATTCGTCCGGTTACATGGAGAAACTTGTCGCGATCGAAGTAGCCGATGTCGCCGGTGCGAAACCAGCCGTCACGCGGTAAAGGCGTGCGCGGTTTGTTCCGACAAATTGCGGTATCCGGCGAAGACATTCGGCCCGCGCGCCTGGATTTCGCCGGCCGCATCAATGCGCACCTCAACCCCGGGGAAGACTTTTCCCACGCTGCCCGGGCGGTAATCAGCCGGCAGATTAATGCTCAGCAGCGGCGAGGTCTCCGTGAGTCCGTAGCCGATCGCGACCTCCCAGCCTAACGACTCCAGATTTGCTGCCAGCGCCGGGTCGAGGGCAGAGCCGCCGGAGGCGAGCAGACGAAGGTTTTGCCCGAAGCGTTGGTGCAGCGAACCGAACAATGTCTTGCCGACCCGAACGCCCAGGGATGCGCGCAGGAAGCTGCTCAGGCGAAGGAAATGTCCGAACAACCGTCGCGCGATCCGCCCCGACGATTCCACTCGTGCGCTGATTCCGGCGTAAAGCGCGCTGTAGAGGCGCGGCACGCCGACGATCGCAGTGACATCGCCTTCCTGCAGCGCACGCAACAGTTGCTGCCCGGTCAGCGAGAACGGCAGAACCAGCGGCACGCCGATCGACAGTGGCGTGAGCATTCCGACCACGAACGGATAGACGTGATGCAGCGGCAGTGGCAGCAGGACACGATCCGCTCCGGTGATCACGCCGAGGGCGCCGATCGCCTCCACTTGCGAAGCGATATTGCCGTGGCTCAGCGGCACGCCTTTCGGAGGTCCCGTCGTTCCTGAAGTATAAAACAGCACCGCCGGATCATGTGCGCTCACGACCGGCAGCTCGGTTGTTTCTTTCGTGAGCAAACGCAGCCAGCTCCGCTCCTCTTCCGCGTCAGCATCGAGCACGATCAGCCTGGCTTGGCGCGGCGGATGAGAAGCCTGCACGCGGGCCACGCGCGGCTTCATCGTGATGACTGCGCGCGCGTCGCTGTCCCTCAGAACATGCGCGAGATCATCGTCGCCGAACTGAATGTCCACCGGCACCGCGACGGCCCCGGCACGTATCACCCCCAGGACGGCCGCAATCCATTCCGGCCGATTTTCCGCCAAAAGCACCACGCTCTCGCCGGACGAACTCCGGCGCGAACCAGACCGTTCGCAAACGCGAGGGCCCGATCGGAGAGTTCCCGAAACGACCATCGCTCCTGCTCGCGTTTCGTCAGCGCCAGCAAGGCCGTCGTCTCGCCCCGTCCGCCTAACGAGTCCACGAGCGACTGCAATGTTGGCGTGGTCTTCACCGCCGGCTGCTCAGGGCGCCGCGAGTCGGGCGGAGAGATAGCTCATCATGTCATGCAACTAATGTTGGCGATCTTAACCTGCGTTTGCGGTCCTTTACTGCACACCCGCGGGAACAGCCCTGCCCCGACGACTGGATTGCGCGAGGATCTCGCGGACCTCTTCGTCGGTCGTCTGGGAAAAATCTTCGTACCATTGGCCGACTCCTTGAAACTCGGCCGGCACAGAGACGGCCGCGATTTCATCCGCGCAGTCGCGCAATTCGAGGTAGGTCGTCGGCGCAACCACCGGAGCCGCGACCACGATTCGAGCGACATCCGACCGCCGAAGCGCCGCGACCGCGGCCATCATGGTCGAGCCCGTGGCGATCCCGTCGTCCACAATGATGACGGTTTTGCCGCGCACATCAGGCGGCGGAAGATCGTCGCGATAATTGCGTTCCCGCCGCTCCAGTTCGCGTTGCTCGTTACCTGCGACAGCATCGATGACTTCGGCGGGAATATTGAGCGAATCGACCACCTCCCTGTTCAAGACGCGCACGCCGCCGCTCGCGATCGCGCCCATCGCCAGCTCCGGGTAGCCGGGCAGACCCAGCTTTCGCACGACGAAAACATCCAGCGGCACATTCAACTTCTTCGCGACTTCCGCCGCCACGGGCACTCCGCCGCGCGGTAATGCGAGCACGAGAACGTCCGGTTTGTTGGCGAATGCCGTGAGCTTCTCGGCGAGCAACTCACCGGCTTCGAGACGATCGCTAAATTGCGTTCTCATGCGGGCGTGCAGATGTTTTTGAAACCATTTGGCCGCGAGGCGCGCCACTTCTTCAAGCGCGCCAGGTTCCTCGAAAAGATGCGTCGCGTGTGGGATAACCGCCAGAGCCTTTTTGCACTGTAACTGCTCGTAGGCCTTCCGATTGAGCTGCAAGACTTCCTCATCGCGCTCGCCCACGATGAGAAGCGTCGCCGCCATCACGTGTGGCAATGCACTCCCCGCAAGCTCAGGTCGTCCGCCGCGCGAGACCACGGCTTGAATGGCGTCGTCGAGGGCGGCAGCGGCGAGCAACGCCGCGGCGCCACCGGTGCTGGCTCCGAAATATCCGAAGCCGAGATCGCGCACACGTTCATCGTCCAGCATCGCCTTGGTCACAGCGACGAGGCGCCGGCCTAACAACCCGATATTGAAGCGAAGATGCCCGGTGTAGGCGTCCTCTGCTTCCTCGTGTTGCGTGAGCAAATCGAAGAGGAGCGTCGCCACGCCGGAGGCGCGCAGCACTTCGGCCACCGCCTGATTGCGCGGACTCCGCCGGCTGCTGCCGCTGCCATGCGCGAACAAAACGAGCCCGGTTGCGTTTTTCGGAATATCGAGATCGCCCGCCAGCGTCACCTCTCCGGCGGGAATCCAAACTGTGGAAGAACTCGATTGCGCTTCGTCCTGGTCGTCGCGAATGCCGACGCCGCTATGATGATGGGTTTTCATTTTCGGTTTGCTCTGGTTACTCCATTCCGCCGGGCATCGATGCGCCGCTGTGCTCTTTCGGTTCCGGAATTTCCGTTAACGTCGCCTCCGTCAGCAGAAGGACGCTGGCGACGGAAACGGCGTTCTCGAGCGCCACGCGCACGACTTTTGTCGGATCGATGATGCCCGCTTCGACGAGGTCGACGTAAAGGCCGCGCGCGGCATCGAAACCAAAGTTACCGGTGCCTTCGCGCATTTTGTTCACGACCACGCCGTCGTCGGCCGCGGAGTTGAGCGCGATCTGCCGCGCAGGCGTTTCGAGGGCGCGTTTGAAAATGACGAGGCCGGTCCGTTCGTCGCCTTCGCAGCTCGACATCTCCTTCTCCACCGCCTCCATGGCGCGAAGCAAGGAGAGTCCTCCCCCGGGAACGATGCCCTCCGCGATCGCCGCCTTGGTCGCGCTGATCGCGTCATCAAACGCCTCCTTGCGGCTCTTCATTTCCGCCTCCGACGGTGCGCCGACATGAATCACCGCAACTCCGCCCGCCAGTTTCGCGAGCCGCTCTTCCAGTTTCTCGCGATCGTAATCCGAGGTCGTCTCACTGATCTGCCGGCGCAGTTCGTTGCAGCGCGCTTCCACCGCTCCCTTCGCGCCCGCACCGCCGACGATCGTGGTGTTTTCGTTATCGATGACGACGCGCTTGCAGGTACCGAGATTGTCGATCTCCACCTTGTCCAACTTCATCCCCAGTTCTTCGGAGACGACCTGGCCGCCGGTTAAAATGGCCATGTCCTGGAGCATGGCTTTCCGCCGGTCGCCGAAGCCCGGGGCTTTTACCGCGGCGCAGGAAAGAATCCCCCGCAGCCTGTTGACCACCAGAGTGGCGAGCGCTTCGCCTTCCAGATCTTCCGCGACGATGAGCAGTGAGCGTCCGCTCTTCGCGATCTTCTCGAGCAGCGGGAGCAGGTCCGTTAGATGTCCGATTTTCTTTTCCGTGAGGAGGAGAAGCGGATCGTCCAGGATCGCCTCCATTTTTTCCGGATCGGTCACGAAGTAGGGCGAGAGATAACCGCGGTCGAATTGCATCCCTTCCACTACTTCGAGCGTTGTTTCCGTCGTTTTCGCTTCTTCCACCGTGATCGCGCCCTCCGGACCGACGCGCTCCATCGCGTCGGCCACCAGCTCACCCATCGCCACGTCGTTGTGCGCCGAGATCGCCGCGACCTGTGCTTTTTCTTTTCGGCTAACGACCGGTCGCGAAATATTCTTGATCGCGTCAATGGCAACACGGACTCCGCGATCGAGTCCGCGCTTGATGTCTACCGCGCTGGCACCGGCGGTGACATTGCGAATTCCTTCCGCCAAAATCGCATGCGCGAGAAGGGTTGCGGTGCTCGTCCCGTCACCGACCGCCTCTCCGGTTTTCTCCGCCGCCTGGCGGATCATCTGCGCGCCAAGGTTCTCCTCGGGGTCCGCGATGTCGAATTCCTTCGCGATCGTCACGCCGTCATTGCAGACGAGCGGCTTGCCCCACTTCTTCTCGATCAGAACGCACTTTGACTTCGGGCCGAGCGTCACGCGCACCGCATCGGCCAAGGCAGACGCGCCGCGCAATATTTTCTCCCGCGCTTCGGAGCGAAATAGAACTTGTTTGTGGGCCATATGAAGAATCATTCGCCGGGAGCGGCTGCGCCGCTCGGCGTCGCTTGGCTTTATCTGTGCGGAAATTGCTCTGGCTGTGCGGTCATCTGCGCTCCGCAAGATTCGCCCATCTTCTCGCAACCGAGGACGAGCAATTCGGCCTCGAATCGTCGAATTTGTTAGGTAATGAAATCGACCACCGCTGCCGTCGCACACGGAGTGCGCGCCTTCCTCGCGATCCTGGGCCTCGTTGCCGCCAGCGGCTGCGGAACACTCCAATCCACAGGTTCACCTCGCCTGACATCGACGGAGAAGATGGTGTGGTCCACCTACGCGATCGGCACGCGGCACGGTTTGGCGACGTGCACCGTGGTGAACAGAACTGGCGCGGGGAAGAATGTCTTTCCGGTGCTCATCACGTCAGCGCACGTGCTCTCAGTCGCGCCGCGTGGGCCGTTCTTCATCGCGGCTCGTGTCCCGGGCGACGACGGCGGTTCCACCGTGGCGCTGCTCGAGTTTCAACCCTCGCCCGCGGCGGAGCCAGCTTACGTTCGTCATCCGGACTACGACGTCGCCGCGATTGAGCTTCCCATTCCGCAGGAGATCGCGGCCCAGCTTACCTTCCCTTCTTTCATCAGCGAAAAAGCGATCGGCACCGCGGCCGATGCTCCGCACGTGGGCGATGAAGTCTCGGTGCTCGGCTTCCCGCAGGTGCTTCCCGGGACAAAGGGTGGCTTTCCAGTTTTGCGCGCCGGCCGCATCGCCTCGTACACCGACAGACCGCGGAGCGCATGGGGCAAATTCCTCCTCCACACCAACGTTTATCCCGGCGACAGCGGCGCACCGGTCTTTGCGGCCCATCGGCGAGGAGGCCCGCACTTGCTCGGGATGGTCGCGGAACGAATCGGCCCGCTCGGTGGCTCGGTGCCTCTGGCCGTCGCGATCGACGCGCGCGTCATACGCGAGACCCTGGCGCTCCTGAACGCGAAGGAAGGCAGCCTGGCCGCAATCACATCTCCGAGGAAAAATCTGACGCCGGCCAAAGAGGTGCCGCCGACCGTGAAATTACTCGGCACGATCCCGCCATGGATGCGCGACGCGCGCCTGGAAATGCGGACCGCGGCGCGCCCGTGATTGCCCTCGTTAGGCCGGCGAGCCGAAGCGATGATGCGCCTCGATGGTGTCGATGCCGAGCGAGGCGCAGATGTGTCTCGTGGCCAGCATGCCGGCGGCGGTCTTGATCAGGCGGTCGCTCTCGTTCCGCGGCAGCGGCACTCCTTCGTGCGCGATGCCATCAATGGCAAAACCGCGTTCGAGCAATTCGGAGAGGAATTGCTCCACCGCCACCGGATCATCCGTCAAATGCTGCTGCTTCTGCATGTGTCCGTGGAACTTGATTCCGTAGTCGATCTTGTATTTTGCCAGCATATTTTGAAGGTCAGTGGTTTGAGTTTTCCGGAGTCACTTCATCGGGCGCGATCCGCGCGGGAGAACGAGCACCGGGCAATCGGCATAACGGATGATGTGCTCGGCAACGCTTCCGATCAAGGCGTGCTTCAGTCCGCCATGACCATGCGTTGCCGTAACCACCAGATCGGCCTTGGTGCGTGCGATGGCCGCGCAGATCTCCTCGATGGGATAACCGGAACGCACGTCCGTCTCGCACGGCACACCGGTTAGTCTTTCCATTTTCGCGATCCTTGCCATTTGCTCGCGGGCCGCGGCCATCTCCACGCGTTTGAGCGACGCGGGATCGTGCACCTGGCGGTCAACCACGACGTAATTGTGCGGATAGGTGGCGTGGAAAAGACGGAGCCGCGCGCCGAAGTTCATGGCCAGAGCTGCGGCGTAGTCGATTGCCTTGAGAGAAAAATCGGAGAAGTCGACCGGCACCAGAATGTTGCGGATCCTCGCCGGGTAGTCGCTGCGTTTTGCAACCGGGGCATCGGACTCAGGTCCGTGTTGTCGAGCCACCAGCACCGGACATGGCGCCTGGCGCACGATGCGTTCGGCAGTGCTGCCGAGAAGAATGCGCGACAACCCTGTGCGCCCACGCGACGCGACGACAATCAGATCGGCGTCGAGTTTGCGCGCCAGCTCGCAGGCTTTGCGCGGAGCTCGACCGAATTGCACGTGGCAGTCCTCCGCATGAAACGGCAGAGCATGCTCGTGCTGCAAATCAGCCAGGCGCCGGCGGAGCTGCGTTCTCGCCTTAGCCGCCTCGAAGAGCAAATGGGATGCGTCTCCACTGGGCGAGAATTCATGATCCCGCTCGTAGACATAAAGCAGGTGAATGGCGGAGTGAAACTGGCCGGCAAAAGGGATCGCGTAATCGAGCGCCTGCATCGAGGCGGCCGAAAAATCCAGCGGGACAAGGATGGTCTTGATTTGCAGGCGTCCTTGCGCGGTGACGGCGGGTGCACTGGCGGGCTTTCCGAGAGTCGCTGAGCTCGCGGAAAACCTTCGTTCCGCAGTCAGGCGGGGGTCATGGAGAGCTCTCATATCCGGTTCCTTCTGACGAGAATTTTGCATCGCCGCGGAGGTTCTCTCTAACCACGGTTTGCGATATACCGGCCATGTTTTGGCCCGCGGAATCCTGAACCAGGAACAAGTCTCGGGCGCCCTTTCTTACGGTTGCCCGGTGAACTTGAAGAGCAGCAGCTCCCGGCGCTTCTCGTCGTCGAAGTAAAGCTCGAGCGCCCCGTCTTCTCCTCGATGATCCCTTGGATGCGCAAAGCTCGCGCGCCGGCTGTGCACCTGATGAATGCCCAGGCGCGCACGGACGTAGAATTCTCCCCAGCCACGCGCGAAGCAGGCCGCTTTTGCCTTTTGCACGAGCAACTCCTCAAGACCAGTCCGGTCGTACGGAGTGAAGGTTACCGGCTGTGACGCTTCGATCGTTGAGTAATCGAGCGACTCGGCCGTGTGCGCGCCTGCCGCGGGCAACTCCGTCCAAGTCGAGGTCACGATCCCCACCCAAACGCGCGGATCGTAACCGGCTTCCGCGTTCTTGCGGGAACGGGTGTTGAGCGCGATTTGCAGCAGGCCCTGCTCGCCGGCCCGGACCTCGAGCCAGACATGGTCGATCTTTCCGGGATCATCGTTCGTCTCCACGTCGACCGATTCGATCCGGCCTGCGACCGAGACAAATCGATCGCGAAGCAGAAAGAGTTCCGGGGGCACCGGACGCTGCTTCCTGTCTTTCCGCATGCTCACTCCGTTATCGGAGTGGTTGCCGAAAGGCGATCCATTCCATCAACCATTCCCCCTTGAAACTCAGCCGCGACGGCGGGGGCCACAGAGAGTTCGAAGCAGCTCCCGGCAAGAGGCTGCAATCGCCTTCAGGTCATCTGGTGAGAGCGCGACGGCCTCCGATCCGAGCTGACGCCGGATCTTGCGCGCACCCTCCAGCATGCCAGCGACGGTCGAATTGGTTCGTCCGTCGCCGCTCATTTCCGCAAGCTGCTTCGAGGCGTAATCGATCAACCCTGGTTGCTGCAGAAGCGTGGCGTCTTGGGGCGAATAATTCTGCCGGACAAGCGTGGCGAGAGCTTCTCCGCCGCGCAGCCAGCCTCCCAGACTAACGAGTTGTGCGAGTTGGTCGCTCTTGAGCTCCTTCATCCCTTCCGTCACATCGGGAAGGACATTGTCCCATTCTTTCCGCACCGCGGGCCAATCGCCTCTCTCAGCGTGCTCGACGATGCTCCGGCTGCGCTTGAGGGCCCATCTTTCTACTCCGAGACCGCGCGAGAGCTTGAGCACGGCGCGTCCGAGGCTCTTGACTTCCTCCGAGTCTTCCGCCGCTGCCGCGACGAACCCTTCAGCAATAACAGCACCGAGGAGCACGGCGATCTGCTCAGGAGACCCGCGTGCTTTCCATTGTGCAAGTTCCGGGCGCTGGACCGCGCGCCAATTTGAATGCGCGAACTTGTCCAGAGTGTTGAAGATCTCTCGTGGAACCGGCACGAGCACGCCATCGAGCATCGTTGATTGAGGAGGCAACGGCGCCACGCTCGCATCCGTTGGTGTCTCCGCCGCGAGAACCGACGCCAGCGCGAAAGCGAGGATGGAGATCAACGTCTTGCCCACGGTCGATATGGGAGCATTTATCGGGGCCAGATCAAATCAGCGCTCCGGACGCACGGTCATTTGCCAGCGAGCATGAAGGTTGATCTTCCGCCAGCGTCGCGTGTACGCTCCCGCGGCCTGATCGCCTACTTCATCGACAACTTCAGCCCGTTCATTTTTCAGATCGGGCCCAATATCGGACTGCGCTGGTACGGGACCTCGTACGTGCTCGCGTTCGTCTGCGGATTCCTGCTCCTGCGCTGGCTGGCGCAACATGGCTACTGCGCTCTGCCGGCCGCGCAGGTGGGCGATTTCATCATGTGGGCCGCATTCTTTGGCGTCGTGCTCGGCGGACGCCTGGGTTACGTCCTGTTCTATCGTTTTCAGCAGACGATCGGCGACCCGCTCTCACTGCTGCGCATCTGGCAGGGCGGAATGTCGAGCCACGGCGGCATCATCGGGCTGGTCCTTTTCACTGTGTATTACGCGTGGCGGCATCGCCTCTCCTGGTTCAGCCTGGCTGATAACCTCGGGGTGGTCGCTCCAGTCGGATTGTGCCTCGGACGCTGCGCCAACTTCATCAATGGCGAACTCTATGGCCGTCCCACGACTGTCCCTTGGGCGATGCAATTCCCCACCGAGATGGTGAACGAGCAGAACATCGGCGACCGCGCGCTGGCCATGGCGCAAGGCGTCGATCCATCGATCACGAGCGTGGGACAGTTGATCGAACAATCGCGACACACCGCGGCGCTGCAGGATGTTCTGCACACCACGCTGACGCCGCGGCATCCCTCGCAACTCTACGAGGCGCTGCTCGAAGGCGTGTTCCTCTTCGGGTGTCTTTGGTTCCTGCGCGTGAAGACGCGGCAGCCGCGTGGGGTTCTCGCCGGCGCTTTCTTTTTGCTCTACGCGATCGTGCGCATCTTCGTGGAGAATTTTCGCGAGCCGGACGCGCCGCTCACCGGAGCCGCTCACTCGCGGTCAGGCGTTGTCCACTTTCATGATCGTCTTCGGCGTAATTCTCGTCGTGCGCGGGCTGCGGACAAAGGAATTCGAAGCCGCGCAGCAATAAACTCCTCCTCGCCGCATGCGGTTGGCGCGAGGAGCGAGATGCGGCAACTTAACAGGGTGCACGACATCGCCCCCAAGGTCGCCGATTGGACCGCCATCCGCGAGGATTTCCCGATACTGCGTCAGGACGTTCACGGGAAGCCGCTGATTTATTTCGATAACGCAGCCACGACGCAGAAGCCGCGCGCTGTGATCGAGGCGCTCGCGCGCTACTACGAGCACGATAACGCGAATGTCCATCGTGGCCTGCACGCACTCAGCACCCGCGCGACCGAGGCCTACGAGAATTCGCGCGCACGCGTGGCCCGATACATCAACGCCGCGAGCCCCGATGAAATCATCTTTACCCGCGGGACGACGGAGAGCATCAACCTCGTCGCGCAAGCCTGGGGCGGGAAATTCCTGCGCGCAGGCGATGTGATTCTGCTCACGGAAATGGAGCATCACAGCAACCTCGTGCCCTGGCAGCTGATCGCGGAACGCACCGGTGCGCGGCTGCGCTTTGTGCCGGTGAACGACGACGGCACGCTCGCGCTCGATCAGCTCGACGCGCTCCTCACCACGGAGGTGAAGCTGTTCGCCTTCACTCATGTTTCGAACTCGCTCGGCACGATCAATCCGGTCGCGGACCTTTGCCGCAAAGCACGCGCAGTCGGCGCGCTCACCCTCGTCGATGCCGCGCAAAGCGCCGGTCATATGCCGCTCGACGTCCAGGAACTCGGTTGCGATTTCCTCGCTTTCTCCGGACACAAAATGTGTGCCCCGACCGGCATCGGCGCGCTTTACGGCCGCGCGGAAGTTCTGGAGCAAATTCCGCCGTGGCATGGCGGCGGGGAAATGATCGTCAGCGTCACGCTTGAGAAGAGCACCTTCAAGAAAGCGCCGCACCGCTTCGAGGCCGGCACACCCAACATCGCCGGCGCGATCGGCCTCGCCGCGGCGATTGATTATCTCGAGCAAATCGGTCGCGCCGCGATTTTCGAACACGATGCGCAGCTCACCGATTACGCCATCGCGCGGTTCGCCGATCTTCCGGGGATACGCCTGCTCGGAACCTCGGAACCGCGCGGCGCAATTGTCGGATTCGTCATGGACCAAGTGCATCCGCACGACCTGACAACCTTCGCGGACCGGGAGGGACTCGCCTTGCGCGGCGGGCATCACTGCAATCAACCGTTAATGCGAAGGTTCGGCCTGCCGGGAACGACTCGCGCGAGCTTCTATTTCTACAACACGAAAGAGGAAATCGATCGCATGATCGAGATCCTCGGCGCGGCGACAAAGTTTTTCGCATGAACTCGGAACTCGAAGAGCTTTATCAGGAAGTGATCCTGGATCACTCGCGACGGCCGCGGAATTTCGGTCCGATGCCCGACGCGTCCGTCGTCGTCCACGGCGACAATCCGTCATGCGGCGACGAAATTCACCTTAGCGTGCGCTTCGCCGATGATGACGCCTTGGGCGAGATCAAGTTCCTCGGACAGGGCTGCGCGATCAGCCAAGCGTCGGCCTCCTTGATGACGATGAAGGTCAAAGGCAAGACGCGCGAGGAAGCGAACGACATGATTCTCACCTTTCACGACCTCGTCACGAAGACCGACGCGCCGCCGTCGAGTTCAAAACTCGGCGACCTGCGATTACTGGAAGGCGTGCGCAAATTTCCGCAGCGCGTGAAATGCGCCATGCTCCCTTGGCGCGCGCTTCAGCAGGCCCTCGCGCAGAAAGCCGGCGAAGCCACCGTCTCGACCGAGGTCGCTCCCGAATAACTGCATTCTCTGCCGCGGCTCACGATCGAATCGCGACAACTCGCGCCTCAAAGGCGTCCTCCCGAAAGAATACGCCGGCACCAGTGCAGCGCGAACGTTCGCAACGCCCTAGCCCACGGAGACAGCGGCCGGATCAACCGAGCGCAGCCGGTCTGGTGATTTTTCTGCGTGGTGGCCGGGGGCTATTGACGCTCGTAGACGTCAACTTCCGGCTTACTTTCGCCGGAAAAGTTAATCGTGTTGGTCAGCGTCTTGCCATCCGCCGAAAGCTCCCAGCGATCCGTCTCGGTCACCTTGCCGTTGAGCTTGTAGGTAAGCTCCATTTTGTGGGCACCGCCGGATTTGCCAGAAACCGTCATGCCTTTCGGCACTTGCGGCCCCTTCGGCGTGTAATCTTTTCCATCCAGCTTGAAATCGGTCGTCGCCATGTAGGCGGGATTCTTCAGCGAGTAGCCGTCGCCTTCCCAACTCGCCACCTCGAGCACCGTGGGCGAGCCCACCTTTGTTTCTGCGCTTTCCCAGGTACCGGCTAAACCGGAGCCCCCGCCGGCGGTTCGCTTCAGCTTGGTCACGTCATGCGAAGTGGATCCATCCGGCCGTGTCTCCGTGGAAACATAGGTCGAGGTCGCCCCATCGTTCGACACCGTCCAAGCGGCATCCGACGTCACCTTGCCATCGCGTTTTTGCACCCACTTCCAGGTCGTCGAATCCATCTGCGTGACCAGCCAGGTGTTGCCAAACTTCGTCGTATGCTCCTTGCCCAGGGTGAGCGTCTCCGTGTCGTCGCCAAAGGTGAAGGTATATTCGTCCTTCCCCGCCTCGCCCACCTTGTAGGTCAGGCCGTTGAGCGTGCTCTTCTCCTGGTTGAACTTCCATTTGCCGACGAAAGAATCGTCTTCCTTGGCGAATGCCTGAGGCGCGACACACAGGCCGAGTCCGATTGTGGCCACCAGAGTGGCGGTGAATAGTTTCATGGGGTATTTCACTTTCTTGGTTGGAATTTGCCGGAAGCGAAGATTTCTCTCTTCGACACGCCGGTTAGGCCGCGAGCCTGAGGCGCGCGCTTCGCTCCGTCAATGGGAAAAGCAGGCAGATCACTTACCCCTGACCACCGACTGGCCACAAGCCACTAACTACTCTTTATCGTAAACGGCCTTGCTCGTGAACTTCTTCCCGTCCGCGTCGGTTCCGCTAATGTCCACCGTGCGCGATTTACCATCCGCCGCGACCTCGATTTTACCAGTCCAGACGGTCTTGCCATCCTTCATCGCGGTGATGTCGTTCGTCCGTTCGTTCACCATTTTGTAGGCCACGGCGTCATAAGGCAGATTCCCGTTCACCGGATAGGTTTTCCCGTCGAACTTGCCCACCCAGACGCTATGCGTCGCCTTCCCGTCTTTGCCGACGCCCTCCACCACCACCTTCATGTTGTCCCCCTCCTGCGAGTAGACCACCATGGTGTTCTTGCCCATCCCGGGTGCGAGCTTCGATTTCGACTCATTGAGCTTCCACTTTCCCACTTGCGGGCTGGCCGCAAAACAAACTGCGCTCGTGCTTAACGAGACAACCAGAGCGACCATTGCGATTCGAGTTTTGATCATCCGGGCATATCGGCAAAAATCATTCGCGTCGTCAATAGCAATCCGAACCCCGGCGGGACCTGGGTTTTTCCACTTTCGAATTTCCCATTTCGACTTTCACAGAGCCTTGCTCCGTTTCCCGTGGAGTATTTCCGATTCACCGGATAGAACAGCGGGCGTCAGCTCTTTTTCAGGGCCGCCAGATCCTTCAGGACCTGCTCACTGTGCTCGGCTGGCTTTACTCCCGTGTAAACCTTCGCGATTTTGCCTTCGGGATTGATCAGAAACGTGTTCCGCGCCGCCATTTTCACTCCGTCGTGTTCCACCACCGATCCGTAGGCGTTGATCGCCTTTAGTTCCGGGTCCGCGAGCAACTTGAAGTTCAGTCCCTCCTTCGCGCAAAAATCCTTGTGCGATTGCGCAGTATCGGCGCTTACCCCGAGAATGACCGCGCTTTCGTTCTGATACTTCGCCAGGTCGCGCTCGAAATTGTGCGCCTCCAGCGTGCAACCGCTGGTGAAATCCTTCGGATAAAAATAGAGCACCACCCATTTGCCCTTGTAGTCCTTCAGGTTAACGGAACCGCCCTCCGCGCTCGTTAGGCTAAAGTCCGGCGCCGGCTGTCCCGCCTGCGGTTGTGCCGGTGCTGGTTGTGTCTCCGTCGCTTGCAGGCCGCTCCACGCGATCACGCTCACCAATACTCCGAGGAATCGTGTCTTCATAATTTAAGCAGCTTACGCTACCCTCCTGTCATCGCCACCAGCTTCTCGGCGCTACCGTTTCCTCGGTCGGGCCGGGAACGGGCTCAGTCTGCGAAGACTGTCTCTATGTGCCGCCGCCGGTGCTCGCGCAAACTAGGTAAAAGGACGGTCCGCTGCGCAATCGCCGGAATTTAGACGGCTGAATAGCGATCATGCCGGAGAACTGACAAAAAGGATGGCAGCCGTGCTCGCGCGCTCGGACTTGCGCAGCCCTTTCATGTGTTGAAGTAATTGCACGATCAATTCTCGTTCCCGTTTTTCGCTCTGCGGCAAATCGTCCAGAACGTCGTTGATGGCAATTTCCAGGCTCTTGAAATCGTGACCTGAGGCCAGGGCAAGGAGATAGCGTGCAGGCGCGACTTCGACAAGATGCAAGAACGGGATCTGCCGCAGCGCTTGACTGGGGCCAATGACGACTGAGTCCCGTGTCAGCCGAGATTTTCGATATTTCCACCAGCGGCTTCGGCACTCCGGCACTATGCAACGCCCTTCTCGTCAATTTCACAATGGCGTGACCTCGGTCCGGGTCAATGTGTTGCAAGTCACGCAAGGTGCTCTCTGGAAGCGTCAACGTGATGGGGCGGCTGGATTCGGCAAACTTGGGTGGTCGGCCGCCCTTTGTTTTTTCCGCCGGGATCTTCATTTGTTTTCGCATAGGATAACAATGTGGAAATGTGTTTTTAAGTGAAAACACTTTTGGGTTCAATTGTAAAGTCCAGCAGGCGGGAGGCTCTTCCGCTGGACGCTTTTGGGGCCAAACAAAGGGGAAAAAGTCTTGCTCCCCAGACTTTCTCAAGGATAACGTCCTATTTAAGGCCGTTTCTACTGGAAAACCCCTGACGGTTGGAAATCCGATCAACTCACACACAGAAAAAGGGACTCTCGGCGATTTTGAGTGGGACGGTCGTCCCACTGTGGACGTTCACGTTTGGGCCGAATGTCTATTCATTCGATCTCACGCGTTTAATTTCAGGCACGCTCACGGCCGGGACGGTCGTAGTTTAGCCGCCAGAGGTGCGCCAATTCGCGCTGTGCCTCGGGCGTCCAGAGTCCGATAGCGGGCATTCCGTTGAATCCGGACCGCTCTAATGTTTCCTATCGCCCCAACGTCGGAGTCTGATTCCCGAGACAGGATGCTTCGGGGGTTAGGGATGTTGGATTGGTGGAGTAAACGTCATACATTTGCGATCGCGGCAATAATAGTCGCGGCGTTCCTTTTGCGCCTTGAGTTGACTCACAGTCTCCCAAGGATGGTCAAATGGGACGAGTCCGACTATCTTCTTCTAGGCCGAAACTTGGTTACGGGGCAAGGTTACACAACGGGCTTCGGGCCAGAGATACAACCCCACCCACCATTCTTCCCGCTGATTACAGGGGCCATTTACCTGGCCGTTGGTGACTTGGAGAAATCCAGTGATATTGCGTACGCTTTGTTCGGCGGCCTGATGCTTCTGCCAATCTTTGTCCTGGCCCGCAGGATCTACGGTTACCCAACGGCATACCTTGCCGCCATTCTTCTGGCTATCTATCCGGTGCTTACGGTCGTTGGGCTCTACTGGGGAACCATGCTGGAACCTTTATATATCTTTCTGCTTTTCGGGGCCCTGGTAACCTGGCTCATCGGAATGGAGGAAAGACGGCCCGGGATGATGGCGGTTGCCGGAATGATGTTCGCCATGGGCTTTTTGACCAGACCGGAACCTGTGGTCTACTTTGGCATCTTTTTTCTGGTCTCGCTGTTCTGGCGGTTCCGCAATCTCGTTGCGAAGGGAACAAGACTGCGTCTTTGCGCCAGCTTTGTAGTTGCGTTTTTGCTCACTGCCGGCCCCTATCTTGTATACATGCATGCACAGACCGGACACTGGACCCTATCTGAAAAAGGGCCGATTACCTGGCAGCAGGGGAGCTTTATCCTCAAGAATGATTGGGTAGGATTTGACTGGGTCTACACCCGGCTGGATTCATCGGGGCACGAGGTGTATTACAAATCTCCGGAACGCGAGAAGTGGAGCCTTATCGGAACCATCCTTTCGGACCCGAAGGCGTTTATTGCTCGAACGTATGAGTCCGCACGAATCCTCGGCCATTGGGCACTGAATAACAGTTTTGTAATGCCATTGTTGTTGCCCTTTGTGGTTATTTCCCTGACTCACAAGGCCTGGGATCGTCGGCGGTTGGGATATGAAGTGTTTCTTGCAAGCGCGTTTCTAATCCAGGCGGCAGTGATCCTTCCGTTTGCCAATCTGCTTCTGCGTTACCTCGTACCAGTGATCCCTGTGTTCTTGATATGGACCGCCAACGGCGCTGTGGCCGCGGGAGTCTGGCTCCGGGACAGCGCCGAAGCATGCTGGGGAAGGGCACTCAAGCCGGCGCTCAGCGCTTGTGTATTGTGTCTGCCGGCGGCCGCCGCAGTTGCGGAGATAATACACGTCATGCCGGATGTCGCCGAGTCGGCAGATAGACCATGAAACGTTTGGTGATAAGTTTGCCGCCCAGTGGCTGAAGAAGAATTCGTCGCCCGACGCCATCGTTCTGGCCGATGATTCCAATGTGACCGTTTATGGGGAGCGGCGCAGGGTTTTCAGTCCTCATTGCGATTTGACTCACTTGATGAGTTACGCTCGATACCATAAGGCGGACTATCTGCTTACGAATGAGACTATGCTTTTGAAGACTCGGCGTGAACTGTCAATCATTCTGGACAAGGGGACGCCTGAACTTGAACTCGTTTTCAGCTACAAGGAGCCCAACGAACGAACGCTTTTATATCGTATTCTTCCTCCACCGGATAGCCCGCGCCCACGAGCCTCACTCATGTTAGCGGTAGTGAGACCTTGAGATGACATCGGTCGTTATTCCCGCCTACAACGAAGAACGAGACGATTGCAGAAACTGTCCAAGCCTGCCAAAGGGAGCTGCCGAAAACGGGCCAGCCGTACGAAATTCTGGTAGTGGACGATGGCTCTTCGGATAAGACAGCCGAGATTGCAGAAGCGGCAGGAGCCCGAGTCATCCGGCATCTGAACAATTTAGGGTATGGACGTTCGCTGAAGGACGGAATAAGGGCGGCGACCTACGATACGATCGTCATCACTGATGCGGACGGGACTTATCCGATTGATCAGATTCCTTCGCTCGTTCAAAGTTACCGTGAAGGCTTCAACATGGTTGTCGGCGCACGGCAGGGCAAGAATTACTCCGAGTCGATCAAGAAGGGAGCGCTCCGGTTTATTCTCAAGCATCTCGTGGAATTCACCGCCGGACGGAAAATCCCGGATATCAATTCCGGCCTGCGGATCTTCTCGCGGCGCGAGGCTGTTCCATACTTCAGCTATCTCGGAGACGCCTTCAGTTTTACGACTTCGATCACCCTTGCCTACATGATGAACGGAATGTTTATCAAAGTACATTCCGATCAATTACGAGAAGCGAACAGGAAAAACAAAAGTTCACCTTTTCAAGGATTCGCTCCGGACACTGCAGTGCATCGTGGAGGCGATTCTCTTTTTCAACCCGCTGAAGATATTCCTTGTCTTTTGCGGTGCCATGCTCGTCCTTTCTGCGATCTGTTTTGCCGACGACTTATTGTTCGGACACTTCACCGCATTTCTGCTGGGTGTTGGTTGCATCCTCTTGTCATTCCTCATGTTTGGGATGGGACTGGTTTCAATCCAACTAAGGCAGATAATTATGTCAGTGCGAAAACGGGACGTCGTGGCCCAGCAAACGACGACGAAGTAACCGTATTCGCTTTTTACGATGATCTACGTTATCGGTTCAGGTCCCACAGGTATTGCCTCTGCGCAGGTTTTAGTAAAGTCGGGCTTGCCTGTGACGCTTATCGATGGCGGAATCGATTTGGATCCGGATCGCCGAGCGCTCGTCGACAGACTGAAACACCAAGACTGGAAAGATTGGAACCCTTCCGAAATCGAGAAGTTGAAAGAAAACTTCTTAAGCGATCGCCAGGGTGTTCAGCTCAAGCTTCTCTATGGGTCGGATTTTCCTTATCGCGAAGTGGACACGGTCCTTCCGAGAAGAAGCACGCGGCTTGGGCACATATCTCCGACGCTCGCTCGAGGGGGATTCAGTACCGTCTGGGGAGCAGCCGTTCTTCCTTACTCCGCAAAAGACATTGAAGACTGGCCGCTCTCGGTCAAAGACCTTGCACCCTGGTACCGCTCGGTCGTCTCAATGCTGGGGGTCTCTGCCCGCCACGACGATCTTGAAGAGTTATTTCCCCTTTATGGCGACAGCTTTCATACCCTCCAGCCCAGCCGCCAGGCCACCGAGCTGCTGAGGGATCTCGAGCAGCATCGCTCCGCACTTCGAGAACGCCATCTCCATTTCGGTTCCGCTCGGCTGGCGCTCCGAGCCGATCGCTCTAATGGAACACAGGCGTCGGGATCTGCTAAGTCTCCCGAGCAATACGATGCTTGAACCAGTGGCCACCA
>CAWATC010000005.1:0-218574 GCA_963784865.1 uncultured Verrucomicrobiae bacterium
GCATTTCTGTCACCTCGCTCGATCGAAAATTGCAGCGCATTCTCGAGCCGCGGACTTCGCCCCCGCAGGCGCGACTGGAAGCCATCGCGGAACTGCACGCGGCGGGAGTTCCGGTCGGCGTGATGGTCGGGCCAGTGATTCCCGGGCTGACCGATCACGAGATGCCCGCCATTCTGAAAGCTGCGGGAAAAGCGGGCGCGCAGTTCGCCGGTCACGTGGTGCTGCGGTTGCCTTGGGCGGTTGCGCCGCTTTTCGAGCGCTGGCTCGATGAGCATTTTCCCGATCGCAAAGAGAAGATCCTCGGTCGCATCCGCGACATGCGGGGCGGCGCACTCAACGATCCGCGCTGGGGCAAGCGCCAAACTGGCGAAGGAATTTTTGCGGAGCAGATCGCGTCGCTGTTTGAGGTTGCGCGCCGCAGGGCCGGAATCGGTGAGCGCACGCATCTTTCGACGGCCGCTTTTCGCCGGGTCACGCCGCAATTGGAGCTGTTCTAACGAGAGGCTGCGCGAACATCGCCGGACGCGTGCATCCGTCGGTGCTTGCGCATCACCATCAACATCGCCAGACCGCCGATCGCGCCGAAGCTGGCCATGATCGGATACCAAACGCCCCAACCGTGGCGATCGATCATCCAGCCGGTAAACGGCAACGCGATCGCGGTGCCGTAGTATTGGAAGGAATCGATCACGCCGGAGGCGAAGCCCGCCATCTTCCGGCCGCCGATATCCATCGGCGCCGCCGTGCCGACGATCGCGTGCGTGGAATTTGCGGTCAGCGCCACCAAAACAAGGAAGAGGCAGCCAATGAAGATCCCGAGCGGCGTCGGACCGACAACCCCCGCGGCGATGACGACCGCGGCGGTCAAGATTACTCCGCATTCGACGAAGTAGAGCGTCATCGCGACCGGCGAGCGGTGGCCCTTGAAAAACCTGTCGGAGACGAATCCGGCGCTGAATGATCCAAGAACGGCGACGAGGGGCATCAGGTTCACCGTCCAAAGAACCGCCGCAGGTTTGTCGGCCATGTTGAGTTTCAGCTGGTCGTGGAAATAGAGAATCATGAGCTGGTCCGAACTGTTTCGGACCGCGCCGGTGCAGGCGTATGCCACCGCGTAAAACCAGATCAACGGGTGAGTGAAGATCGTGGTGAACGACTCGCGCAGGCTCGCGCGGCTGCTCTTATCGGCGCCAGCCGTTCCTTCCTCGATCAGGCCGTGATAGCCAGCTTCTTCCGGGGTGTTCTTGACGAAGATGGCCAGCAAGACGGCCGCCACCGCGACGATCAAAGGCGGAATCCGAAAGAGCCAATGCCAGTCGTTCTTCGCCACCACCCACACGCCGATGGTAAACCCGGCGAGAATGATGGGCGCGAGATTGTTAATCGCGAACTGACCCAATTGAATCATGAAACCGAAAATGCCGGCGAAGGTGCCGCGCTCGGTGCGCCGGAACCAGGCGGCATTCATCTTGATCATGCCGGGCGCGCCAAACGACTGCAGGTAGCCATTCATCAGCCAGATCGCGGCGAAGGTGGTAAAGGTGCCGGCGAAGGAAGCGAAGCCGAAGATGAGGTTGATGATGATCGTTCCCGCGGCGCCAATGAGCATCGCGGTCTTGCCGCCGATCCGGTCGGTGAGCAGGCCGTTGATGAGTTGCCCGGTGCCGTAAGCGATCGACCACGCGCTGAGCATCCCGGTGATCTGGAAGGTGCTGAACCCAAATTCCTGCACCATGCCCGGGCGTGGCGAACCGGAAGTTGTACCGGCACATGTAGAACGACGCGTAGAGCAAGCCGATGATGAACCAATTCAAGCCTCGCCGAGGGCGAAACCCCGGCGGATAGCTGGGCGCGGCGGGTTCGGGGATCAAGCCGCAGAGCATGGGTGGTACGACGGCGATTCGACAATCTCAAAACATGCTTGCGCTTTGGCTTGCACGAATTCGCCAATCGGGTGAGGGATTTGCATGGCGCTAAACCTCGAGAGCTTGCACATCGGGATGAAGGTTCTCCATCCGCGTTACGGCGTCGGCGTGGTGCGATCGCTCACGGAGCACACCGCCGATATTGCCTTCGATGATACGCCCCGTACCCTCGCGCCAGAGACGAGCGGCCTGACCTCCGCGGAGCCGACCGCGACCCTCACAGAGCTGCAAGTGCCTCTGGAGAATCTGATCCGCGAGACCGCTCAGAGCGTGGTCGAAGCCCTGGGCTTGGAAAAACGCGACGCCATTGTCGAAGGCCTCGCCACCCGCTGGCAGCGCGGCAACTCTGGTCCTGCAATCAGCCGACACGTCGCTCCAACCGAAGGAGGTCCCACTCGAGACATTTTTTCACAAGATTGTCATGATCCGGAACAACCTGCGCGTTCTCGAGCAGAAGGTAAACGCGAGCGATAAATTGAGCGATGCCGACAAGTTCGACATT
The DNA here is from genome assembly GCA_963784865.1 of uncultured Verrucomicrobiae bacterium. Taxonomy (GTDB): domain Bacteria; phylum Verrucomicrobiota; class Verrucomicrobiia; order Chthoniobacterales; family UBA10450; genus JACCTI01. The sequence goes on from CAWATC010000005.1 coordinate 2,428, forward strand.
CAGCAATACATCACCCGTTGTTACGGCTCGCTGACCACCTTCAACGTGCTCTTCAAGAACAAGGAAGACCAGTTCAGCACCAGCGGCTAGGCGCGAAACGCCCTCGCCGGCGGCGAGGCGTGTTTACACCCGCGCGTGCGGTGATAAGTTCCCGGACGCGCACTCGCATCCTCGTGAGGCGCGACTCTCTCATGGAACAAAACCCACCATTTCCATCGCCGGAAGAACTGAAAGCGAAGCTCTCCGAGTTCATGAAATCGAACTTCGGCGACAAGGTTTCGTTTGCGACTTTCACCGAGCCCGAAGCGGCCGAGGCGGACGGCGACGAGAAGCCGCAGCCAAATTCCGAGCGAGCGAGTTCGTCTTTGATTTTCTGCCGCGCGACATCAAGGCGCATCTCGACCGTTTCGTCATCAAGCAGGACGAAGCGAAGAAGGTCCTCTCGATCGCGGTCTGCGATCACTACAACCACGTCAATTACCTGCGCCGGCTCGAAAAGGAAGACGCGACGCGCGCCGAGCGAAACGGAATACGCCAAGCAGAACGTCATTCTCGTCGGACCGACCGGCGTCGGGAAAACCTACCTGATCAAGCACATCGCGGATCTGATCAACGTGCCGTTCGTCAAGGCGGACGCGACGAAATTCAGCGAGACCGGTTACGTCGGCGGTGACGTGGAAGATCTCGTGCGCGAGCTGGTGCACAAAGCCGATGGCGACGTCAACCTCGCGCAATTCGGCATCATCTACATCGACGAAATCGACAAGATCGCCGCGGCCGGGAACATGGTCGGACGCGACGTGAGCGGACGCGGCGTGCAGACGACGCTGCTGAAGTTGATGGAAGAAACGGACGTGCCGCTGCGGAGCGCGAACGATTTGCAGGCGCAACTCCAGGCGGCCTTCGAATTTCAGCGGCGCGGCGGCAAGGCGAAACGCGAGACGATCAGCACGCGCCACATTCTTTTCGTCGTCAGCGGCGCGTTCGAACGCTTGAAAGCAGCAGGTCTCGCGACGTCTCACGCAGGGCCAGATCGGCTTCAACGCCGAGCCGGTGCAGGTGATGGACAACGAATTGTTCCAGCTCGTCACGCACGCAGGATTTCATCGAGTACGGTTTCGAGCCGGAATTCATCGGCCGACTGCCGGTCCGTGTCGTCTGCGAGGAATTGAGCGCGGACGATCTTTACAAGATCATGAAGTTTTCCGAGGGCAGCATCCTGCGCCAATACGAACGCGCCTTCCGCGCCTATGGCATCGAGATCAGTTTCGAGGATGAAGCGCTTGCGACTTGATGGCGAAAGCGGCGGCGAAGGAGAAGACCGGCGCGCGCGGCCTGCTCACGGTTTGGGAAAAACTCTTTCGCGATTACAAATATTACCTGGCCGGCTCAGGTCTGAGCCAGTTGCGCGTTTCGGAGGAACTGGTGCGCGAACCGAAGCGCGTCCTCGATCGCCTCATGGCGGAAGGCCACAAGCAGGAAGAAGCGGCGCTGAAGACGGAGTGCGCGCGATTTCGCCGATCAATTCAAGCAGCGAACACGGCCTCGAAATTGTCTTCGACGAATCGGCCGCTGCAGCGCCTGATCGAACGCGCCCAAGCCGAGCGCATGACCATGCCGGATCTATGCGCGCATCTCTTTAAGGATTACCAGTTCGGACTCAGCCTCGTCCAGAAGAACACCGGCCAAAGCAAGTTTCGTTCTCGATCGCGATGCCGTCGATGCTCCGGATAAGTTCTTGAGCGATCTGGTCGTGCACTCGCACTATCCGCTTGCACCGGCGGAGAAAGAATTGAGAGCAATTCACGCGATGAAACGCTCCTCCATCGCCGCGCTTGTCATGGGCTTGCTCGTCAGCGGGATCATCATGCGTGCTGCATGCGACGCGCTCTGCTCGCGCCCTGGAAGGGGCCGTCACCGATCTGCTCTCGCCGGACAGTCAGCCGCCGACGAAGTTGTCGCGATCAGCGTGGCAATACTTCTCGTCATTCTTCTCGCGTTGGGCGTGGCGTGGATGATGGTCGACACGAGCGCCGCGGGCAGGACGTTGGTTGGCTCGCTCGCGATCCTGTGCTCGAGCTGCTCGGGATCGCCTGGGTTTGTCCGCTCTATCAGGTTTCTTTCAGCCGCTGCCGTCCATCCTTGCCGTCGCCCTCGGCTTTTCTCCTGCCAATGGCTACTACCAAATACGCGCGCAGACGTCGCGCCGCGTCTCGCCCGGGATCTTTTCGGCGGTCGCCTCTCGGCAGACCAGCTCGACGCGCGTGGCCACCGGCGAGCTTGCCCTTCAATGCCGACGCGACGAGTCTGTGAAGTGACGGCGGTCGTTTGCGACATCGCGAACAAACACGATCTGGCGGAGGAATGCTCGCCCGCGCAGTTGACCGAGATCACGGAAAATTCATCGCCCACGCGACCGAGTCCTTCCTGCAAGGCAGGCGCCTACATCGAGATCGGCCGACGGCGAGGGGATCGTGGCCATTTTTGGATTTCCGGCAGCGGATGACGGACCACGCGGAAAGAGCAACGCGGCACGGCGCTGGCGCTGCTCGAAGTCATTCGACGAAACTGCGCGAGAGCCGGCGATGACGTGTTTCAGAAGCTCGATGTGCATGTCGGCGTCAGCTCCGGAACGATGATCATCGGCGCCTCTGCAAAACAATGACCAGCGCCGAGGTTGCTCGCCACCGGCGAGCCGGTGGAATTGGCGCGACGTTTCTGCATCGCGAATCGCTTTTATGGCTCACGCATTCTGCTCGGACCGCGCACGTTCGAGCTGGCCAGCAAGGCTCTCGTGGCGCGACCGATCGATTTCTTGAGCGGGGTCGATGTCGCGCGAGCGGCACGAGATTTACGAGCCGATTGCGCTGACGCCCGAAGCAACTCCGGAACAGATCACACGGCGCGATCATTTCTGGAACGGCGTCGTTCTTTATCGCGAGAAACGGTGGGCCGAAGCCTACTCGCAATTCCAGAAAGCGCGCGGGCCAACGGACAGGAAGATGCACCGCTGCAATTGTATCTGCGCCGGCTCGAGCCGCTCGCCTTGCAGTTGACGGATACGCCCCTGGAGTAAGAGCCGCGGCCTTGAGGAAGACGGAATACCCGGCCGCGATCCGGGATTTGATCGCGCAACTGCGGCAGATGCCCGGCGTCGGGCCGCGCTCCGCGGAACGGATCGCGCTCTGGATCGTGCAGGCGCGCGGCGAGCAGCCGGAGGAAATCGCCCGGGCCATCACGGCGACGCGGGCGACGTGCGGCCCTGCGCGCTGCGGATTCTTTACCATGGACGAGATCTGCGAGATTTGCTCGGATCCGACCCGCGCCGCCGGATCTGCTCTGCGTGGTCGAGCAGCCGACCGACATTCTGCCGCTGGAAAAAACGAGCGCATTTCGCGGCCGCTACCACTCGTTAGGCGGACGCATCTCGCCGCTCGATCACGTTGGCCCGGAAGATTTGCGGATCAAGGAACTGCTCGCGCGCGTCGAGACCGAGAAATTTTCCGAGAGTCATTCTCGCGCTGGCGCCGATGTCGAAGGCGAGGCGACGACCAATTATCTGGTCGAGTTGCTGAAGCCGTTTCCCGTCAATCTCACGCGCATCGCGCACGGGTTGCCGGCTGGCGGCGGCCTCGAGTCCGCGGACGAACTGACGCTCTATCAAGCGCTTTCCGGCACGGACCGAAGCTCTAAGCAGTGCCATCGAAGGTCCAACGTGCCCCAGTGCGCGAGTTTGCTTTTCCAAACCTGCGCAGCTGAACTAGCTTCGCCCCACGATGTCCTGCGCGAAGATCGATCCGGCACTGCACCAGGCGCAGAAGCCGCCCTGGATCAAGGTGCGGCTGCCCTCGAATCCGGTTTTCTTTTCCACCAAAGCGCTCATCTCCGACCTGCGCCTGCACACCGTCTGCGAGAGCGCGCAGTGCCCGAACCGCTGGGAATGCTGGAGCCAGGGCACCGCGACGATGATGATCGCGGGCGATCGCTGCACGCGCGCCTGCGGATTTTGCGCGGTGAGCACCGCGAAACCGTTCGCGCTGGAGGAGGACGAACCGCAGCGCGTCGCCGAAGCCGTGCGCCGGATGAGATTGAAGCACGTCGTCATCACCGCGGTCGCGCGCGATGATCTTGAAGGACGGCGGCGCGAATCATTTTGCGCGGACCATCGACGCCATTCGCGCGATGGATCCCTCGGTCATCATCGAAGTTCTGGTGCCCGATTTTCACGCGCAGGATTGGTGCATCGAGATCGTGCTCGACGCCGCGCCGGATATTTTCAATCACAACATGGAAACGGTCGAACGTCTGACGCCGGTCGTGCGTTCGCGCGCGAAGTATCGCACCTCGCTCGATGTCCTGCGCAAGGCGAAGGAGCTCTCGCCGAAGATCGTGACCAAGAGCGGCGTCATGCTCGGCCTCGGCGAAACGGAGCCGGAACTTTTCCAGACGATGGATGACCTGCGCGAGGTCGGCTGCCAGGTGCTGACGCTCGGCCAATATCTCCGCCCGACGCCGCAGCATCTGCCGGTAGTCGAGTTCGTCACGCCGGAACGCTTCGATGCCTACGGTGAAATCGCGCGCGCCAAAGGCTTCGCGCACGTCGCTTCCGGCCCGCTCGTCCGCAGCTCGTATCACGCGGCCGATTTTCATCCGGTCGTCCGCTAACGATGGATGGTTCACCTGCCGCGAGACGCGGTCGAATCGGACGACGGTCGCGGCGGTCATCCCCGCTTATCTCGAGGAGAAACACGTCGGCGCGGTCGTTGAACGGAGCGCTCAAGCAAGCTCGATCATGTTCTCGTGGTCGATGACGGCTCGACCGATGCGACCGCGGCGAATGCGCGCACGGCCGGCGCCGAGGTCATCGTCCATCCCGCAGAATCGCGGCAAAGGCGAATCGATCAAGACCGGTTTGCGCCACTGGCTCGATCGCGGCTTCGAGTACGTCATCATTCTCGATGCCGACGGCCAGCATTTGCCGGAAGAAATCGGCCGCTTTCTCGCGGCCGCGTCGCACGGGGCCGGAGTTGTTCGTCGGCACGCGGATGAACGATGTGCGCCACATGCCGCTCGTTAGGCGGCTGGTCAATCGCTACATGAGCAGCAAGATCAGCCGCGTTTGCGGCCAGGAAATTCCCGACACGCAATGCGGTTTTCGCATGCTCTCCGCCGCGGTCATTCCGGACTTGCTCGACGGCGCAATGCCGCTTCGATTACGAGACCGAGATGCTGATCATCGCCAGCCGCAAAGGTTTCCGCATCGACTCGGTCCCGATCAGCACCGTTTACTCCGATGAAGTGAGCAGCATTCATCCGGTGCGCGACACCCTTCGCTTTTTCAAACTGATGCGGCGCTATAAGAACGGATGTGATAGGATCCTGCCTGACGCCTGCTCCTCCTACAACAAACCGCGCCTCCGAAAATCTCCGACGTTGCCGCCGGACGAACGTTCGATCAGATCGATGGTGAACTTCAGCAGGCAAACTTCCCAGGCATCGTCCACTCCCTGGATCACGGCGCTGAGCGGTTCGCCCGAGTTTTGCACCCGCGTTTTCGTCCGCGCGGTCACGACATCCATCGATTCGCGCAACGTGTTCTCCGTCACATCCGTTTTGCGGAATTGAAATCCGTAGCGCAAGACGGCGACGTTCCGCATCCGCTCCCGCAGTTGCTCGACATACTTCTGCGCCTTCTCACCAAAACCTTCGAGCAGGAGACTGGAGTAGTGTTCCGGCGTCAGGATTTGCGGGCGTTCCGCATGGATCTTGCCGTCGCGCACGCGCACTTCGTTCACCCGATCCATCAGCTCGGAGATGAGATAAAAACGGAAACTGGTGGAACCGAAAGTCGCGATCTGATGCTCGGGCGCGAGAATCACCTGCGTGTTCTCGATCGCGTATTGAAAATCGTCCTCGCTCCACATTGCCGCGCGCAACATAGGACGACTGACTCTCGTCGCAATGGGGATACGTGTGGACCGGCTGATCCCTTTTGTTAATCGCGCAAGAAATGCGCAGCCATTCGCAAGAATCGGTGAGTGCACTCTGCGGACGTGCGGAATTATTTCAGACAACCGTGGCAAGATCATGAAAGGAGCCAGTCTCGCTCGATTGCTCGAATCCTCCGCCGCGATGGCGGTTGATTGCTATCGGGCCCGGTCGCACTTTTTGGCTCGGACCTTCGTCCGGATAAAGAGAGTGGCGCGGCCGGCCCTCATCCTGGCCTTGATGTTCATCGGCGATTCCGCCATGGCGGTGCCTGGCTGGAAAATCATCGGCTGGAACAACCTCGGCATGCACTGCATGGACGATGACTATGCCATTTTTTCCATTCTGCCGCCCTACAACACGGTCAACGCGCAGCTCATCGACAACAACGGCAGACTCGTGACGGCATTGCCGGCGGGAGTAACGGTCACTTACGAGGCGGTGGCTGATCCGGACGGATCAATCAATAAGAGTTCAATCGGCAAGAGCAATTTCTGGGACTACTCACTCGTTCTTTTTGGCGTGGCCCTGCCGCTGGATGCTGGCCTGGCGGGCACGACCATGCCGGGTCCGGGCAATACGCCGCAGCCGATGACTTGGGGCGCGACCGGCGCGCCGGCTTACACTTTTCAGGCTCTTGGAGTGCCGATCACGCCGATTGATGATCGCGGCCGCTCCAATTCCTATCCCTTGTTCAAACTGGTGGCGCGCGACGCCGCGCACAACGTGCTCGCGCAAACGAACGTCGTGCTGCCGGTTTCGAGTGAGTTGAATTGCAGTTCGTGTCACGCCTCGGGAACTGGACAGCCACGGGCCATGCCGTCGCCCGGCTGGGTCTACGATCCGAACCCGCGGCATGACTTTCGGCTCAATGCCTTGTTGCTTCACGATCAGAGGAACCTGGCGAACCCCGTCTACGTCGCGGCGCTGGCGCAATTCAATTACCGCAGCACCGGCTTGTATGACAGCGTCGTGCTGGATGGAAAATCGATCCTCTGCGCGGTGTGCCACAAGTCCGAGGCGCTCGGGACACCCGGCGCGCCCGGCACGCCGCAGCTCACCACTTCAATCCATTCTCTCCATGCGACCGTGATCGATCCGAATACCGGCATGACCTTGGACGACTCGAACAATCGCGCCAGTTGCTATCAGTGCCATCCCGGCTCGACCACGCGATGTTTGCGTGGCGCGATGGGGTCCGCGGTTTCCACGGTGGACGGATCGATGTTGATGCAATGCCAAAGCTGCCACGGCTCGATGAGCCAGGTCGGATCGCCCGCCCGCACCGGATGGTTGCACGAGCCCAACTGCCAGAGCTGTCACACCGGCGATGCCTTGAGCAACAGCGGCCAGATTCGTTACACCAGTTCCTTCGACACACCGGGCCACATGCGGGTGCCGACCAACACGCGCTTCGCGACCAATCCGAACACGCCCGCTGCGGGCTTATCGCTTTACCGCTTTTCCAGCGGCCACGGCGGCTTGCAATGCTCCGCCTGTCACGGCTCGACCCATGCGGAGTTTCCTTCCGCCTACCGCAACGACAACCTGCAAAGCTGGACGCTCCAGGGCCACGTGGGAAAAATGGCTGAATGCACCGCCTGCCACATCACGATGCCGAGCACGATCACCGGCGGACCGCACGGAATGCATCCGACGAATCAGACGTGGGTGACAAATCACCACGACTTGATCGGAGGGAACCTGGCGCAGTGCCAGATTTGTCACGGAACAGATTACCGCGGCACCGTGCTTTCCCGCGCGCAGGGCGATCGCAACCTGTCGTTCAAAGGCACGCCCAAGAACTACTGGCAGGGAAAGAAGGTGAGTTGCTACGACTGTCACAATGGAGTCGATACGGATGGCAGACACCCGGAAAGTGGCACCGATAGTTCCGGCGAATTCCACGCTCACGGTCTCCGGCGCCTCCGCGTCCATGACCCTGAGTGCGAGCGGCACGGGTTCCACTTTGCGCATCGTGCAGCAGCCAAGCCACGGCACGGTTGCCCTCGTCGGCAATATCGCGACCTACTTCGCGGAGCCTGGATTTGCCGGTCCGGACTACTTCACCTATGCGGCGCAGGAATCGACTGGTTTTGTGGAATCAAACCTCGGCATCGTCTCCGTCTCGGTAGGCGACGTCACGGCGAATCTCCTGAATTACGCGCTGGGATTATCCCTCACCGGTGGGACGGATCCCGCGGTGCTTCCGCAAGTATCGATTGAATCGAATTACCTGACGCTGACCATTCCGCGCTCGATCCCACCGCCGGACGTGACGCTCTCCGCCCAGGCCTCAGGGGATTTGGCCGCCTGGGATTCCTCGGCAGTCGTCACGCTGACCAATACTCCCACGCTCCTGAAAGTCCGCGATTCACAGAGCACGCTCTCGGCCCCGCGACGTTTCCTGCGCCTGCAGGTCTCGCGTCCATAAGAGGCGCCGGCACACTCGCCACGGATTGGCCGCTGCGAAACGACGTTTACGCCTACGGCAGGGAATTCCCCGAGCGCGCGCGCACGGCGGTGGTATCGCCGCTATTTACGGTGCCATCGGCGTTCACATCGGAGCGGAAGTTGGTCGCGTCCGTTGTCTGACCGGAGCGAGCGCGGGTTTGGGTGCTGTCGCCCGCGTTGACAAAACGGTCGCCGTTGGTGTCGCCTCTCAGAAAGCCCACGCTCACAGCCGTGTCCGGCAGAACCTGAGCGAAGCTGTCGGTCATGCCGCTCAAGGTTACGGTAATTCTCTGCACGTCGGTCACCCCGGTCAGGTTCACCGTCATGGTGTTGCCGGCAAAGCTCGGACTTCCCGAGACGCTGCCCGTCCCGGTGGTCACGCCCGCATTGCCGCTGACGAGATTGTTGCTCGCCGCGAAGACGAGGGTGTGATTGCCGCCGCTGTTGCGACATTCCACCCCAACGCCACCGTTGAGCGGGAGATTAATATCGAAGTCCCCCGCCGCGCCATGTGTCTTGCGGGAAACGGCGCCGGTGATTTGCAATGCTCCAGGAAGAGCATTCCGCACCGATTCCGTGATGCTCTCCGAGCCGTTGAGGTAGCCGCCGCGATAAAAACCGCGAGCGCGAATGTAGATGTTCTGTCCGGTCGGGAGGCTCAATCCTGTCAGGGTCCAGTTGCTGCCAGTTGCCGCGCCGTTACCCAGAAGAGTGTAGTTCACATTATCGGTGGAAGACTCAAAGGTAACGCGCCAGACTTGCGGGCTGGAGCCGCCGCGCGTCCAAGTGATGGTAGTCGGCGTCACCGCCAGGTTTTGCAGCGCGGAAGTGTCGTTGGTCAAACGGGCGAAAAGGCTGCGCGGCTGTCCGCCGATGCTCGTGAAACGTCCGCCGGCCAGGATTTTGCCGTCCGCCGGCAGCGCGATTGAAAACACGCAGTCGTTTACGTTCGGGTTGAACGAATCAGCCAGGCCAGTCGTGGCCCCGAGCCGGGCGATCCCGTTGCGCGGCTGTCCGCCGATGTTGGTGAAAAAGCCACCCACCAAAATCTTGCCGTCCGCCTGCGCGACGATTGATCGGACCGGGTTGTTCGCGTTCGGGTCGAACGAATCAGCCAGGCCGGTGGTGGCATCGAGCCGCGCGATGCCGCTGCGTGTCTGCCCGCCGATGCTCGTGAAATAGCCGCCTGCAAGAATCTTTCCGTCGGCCTGCACCGCGATTGAAAGGACAAAACTGCTCGCGTTCGGGTCGAACGAATCAGCCGCTCCGGTAGTGGGATCGAGCCGAGCGATGTAGTTCCGCGGCTGTCCGCCGATGTTGGTGAAAAATCCGCCCGTCAAAATCTTGCCGCCCGTCTGCACGGCGATGGCATAGATGACATAGCTGGCGTTTGGGTTGAACGAATCGGGCAGGCCGGTGGTGGGATCGAGCCGGGCGATGTGGTTGCGCGTCTGCCCTCCGATGCTCGTGAAATCGCCGCCCACTAAGATCTTGCCGTCCGCCTGCACCGCAATTGTAAGGACATTACCGGTCGCGCCGCCGGTCGCGTTCGGGTTGAACGAATCCGCGGAGCCGGTGGTGGCATCGAGCCGGGCGATGTGGTTGCGCGACTGTCCGCCGATGGTGATGAAATCGCCCCCGGCCAGGATCTTGCCGTCCGCCTGCACCGCGATTGCAGCCACAATGCTGCTCGCGTTTGGGTTGAAGGAGGGGTCAAGCGTCCCGTCCGTGTTCAAGCGTGCAATATTGTTGCGAGCTACTCCCAGGACGCTGGAAAAGTTGCCGCCGATGAGAATTTTGCCATCCGGCTGCACCGCGGTGGCGTAAACGCCGTCGCCGGAGCCGACGATGTTGAGATTGAGCGTCTGGTCGAGCCGGCCGTCGGTTTCCAGACGGGCGATGCGGTTACGCGTCACCGTTGCTCCCCCGTTCGGCGCGAGCGTGGTGAAACCGCCACCGGCCAATATCTTGCCGTCCGCCTGTACCGCGATGGCATTGATCGTATTGTTGGCGCTCGGGTCGAAGGAATCAGCCAGTCCTGTCGCGGGGTCGAGCCGTGCGATCTGGTGGCGCTGCTGCCCGCCAATACCGAAGAAATCGCCGCCCGCTAGAATCTTCCCGTCCGCCTGTACCGCGATGGCAAAGACACCATTGTTCGCATTCGGGTTGAAGGAGTCGGCTGCGCCGGTGGTGGCGTCGAGCCGGGCGATGCTGTTACGCGATTGTCCGCCGATGGTGGTGAAAAAACCGCCCGCCAAAATCTTGCCATCGGCCTGCACCGCGATCGCATGGATTTCATCACTCGCGTTCGGGTTGAATGAATCGGCCAACCCTGTCGTGGGGTCGAGCCGGGCGAGATTGTTGCGCGTCTGCCCGCCGATGCGTGTTAAAAAAACCGCCCACCAAAATCTTCCCATTCGGCTGCACGACGATGGCAAAGATTTCAGGACCGATCAGGACCGAGTCGAACGAATCAGCCAGCCCGCTCGTCGGATCGAGTCGAGCAAGGCGGTTGCGCGTTTGCCCGCCGATGCTGCTGAAAAAGCCACCCGCTAGAATCCTTCCGTCCGCCTGCACCGCGATGGCAAACACAGTGTTGTTCGCACTGGCGTCGAACGAATCCGCCGAGCCATTGATGGCATCAAGCCGGGCGATGTTGTTACGTGTCTGTCCGCCGATGCTGGTGAACGAACCGCCCGCCAAAATCTTTCCATCCGTCTGAAGGGCAATTGCACGGATGGAACTGTTTATCCCGGTCGCATTTGGATTGAACGCGGTGTCGAGCGTGCCGTCCGGGTTCAGTCGGGCAATGCGGTTGCGCGCGACTGCCGCTCCGCCGTTGGGCGAGAGCGACGTAAAATCGCCGCCGATCAAAATCTTGCCATCCGGTTGCACGACGACGACGCGAATGATGCCGTTGGCGTTCGGGTCGAAACCGTCAAGCGCGGATTGAGCGCGCATTGTCGCCGGGACGCACGCCAGGAGCACGCCAACAGAAAACAGGAAGAGCGCTGTTTTCCTGGCGTTAGACGTTGTTCTCACAATGAAGAGACTGGATCGCGCCAAGCGGAGTCTCAGCCCGAACTCCGAACGCTTTCGCGCGCGGCTGCTTTCGGGGTTGAAACGTCGGGTGCCGTAATCACAGGAGATTCTACTCCTCGCCCAGGTGCCAGATCAAGCATGAGCCGTTCATTCGTCGCTTCGAGAATTTTTCGCGGATTAAGCTTGTGCCGACAAAAGGCGACCTGTTAAGCGAACACCCACACCGCGTCGAGCAGACAGTGCGCATGATTTTTCCTGCTGGTTTGCAGGCAGCGGGCTGGAGATTGATAATGCGGAGGCAGCGGGCCAGGAGTTTGACCCGGCCTAACGAGGACTGAGCATAATGAACATGAAATTACTGGTGGGTATGCTGGCCGCATTGGCGGTGGCGGTCGGCGCGATGATTTTCCTGACCCGCCCGCCGGCGTCCGCGCCGCCCACGGCAAACGCGCCGGAGCCGGTGGAGTCACCCGCGAGCCTTCCCACGGTGGCCGCCCCGCCCGCGGTGGCGCAAGCTCCGGTTGAAAAGCCGGCCGCTCCGACAACGAAACCTTTCCCGTCCGTGCTCCCTACAGTCAACGGTGTGCAAATTACCGGGAAGGACCTGGTGCCCGGCGGCGGCGAACAAGCGCCGCCTGACGCCACGCAGGAAATGCTGGATCGCGCGATTGATCGGGAACTGATCCTGCAAGCGGCGAAGGAGGCTGGCCTCAGCCTCTCCACCGACCAAAAGCAAGTCCTGGAAAGCGTCGCCACCAACATCACCAACAGTCCTGCCTATAGTGGCCGGAACGACCTGCAGTCGCAGGTGCGGATGCAGGCGGATATCGATTTCCAAATGCGCGAGACGACCGCGCAGTTATTTCTTTCCCAGCTCGCGCCACAGCCGGCCGCGGCCGAATCGCTCTCCGCTCAGGGTCCGGGGGTGCGCTCGTACCTCGATGGACTGCGCGCCGGGGCGAAGATTGAGCCGGGCAAGTAGCGTTCCGACGGCGCGTCGAACGCCGAACGTCGAACATCGAAACGCTTCCTAGTCCGCGATCGGCGGTGCCGCCTCCGCGGGCAGACGCTGCGCATGCCAAAGGCGAATCATTTCGAAGGTGAAAATGATTAGAGCCAGCCAAATGAGGGCGAAGGTAATGAAGTGCGCGCGAGTGAAGGGCTCGTGATAAAGAAAGACGCCGAGAAAGAACGTGCCGCTCGGGGCGAGGTATTGGAGAAAACCAATAGTCGTTAGGCGCAAATGCCGCGCGGCGTGCCCGAACCAAACCAGCGGCAGGCCGGTAACGAGACCAGCTGCTGATCAGGACGAGCGCCTGCGTCCAATGCGTCGGACCAAAGAAGAGCGCTCCGTTTGCCTGCAGGAAAATCAGGTACAGGATGGCGAGCGGCAGGAGCATGGTCGTCTCGAAAAACAAACCGGGGATCGCGGCCGTGCCGGACAATTTGCGGAGGAACGCATAGACACCCCAGGAGCAGCAAAGCCCGATGGCGATCCAGGGAAATCGGCCGTAGCCGAAGGTCAGATTCAAAACTCCCAGCGCGGCGAGGATAACGGCGGCCAGCTGCGGACGCGTCAGACGTTCGCGCAGGAAGATCGCGCCGAAGAGCACATTGATGAGCGGCGTCATGAAGTAGCCCAGGCTGGTTTCCAGGACGCGATTGGCGTTCACCGCCCAGATGAACATGAACCAGTTGAGGGAAATCGCGATCCCGCTGGCCATGCAGAAGAGCACGGTCCGGCGAGATCGCAGGACCTGGCGCATTTCCGGCCAGCGGCCTTGCCAGCTGAGGAGTCCGGCGAGGAAAGCGGTCGTCCAAACAAAACGGTGCGCGAGGATTTCCGACGCTGGCACCATGCGCAGAAATTTCCAGTAAATGGGAATGATGCCCCAGAATCCAAAGGCGGCGATGCCGGCGAGGAGCGCGGATCGTTGCTCGTGCGCGCGATGGGAGGATGAGATGGGAGCGGGCACGCGTGCATCCTATTTCACGGAAGGGATGCAGGGGCAAACCGGAGACTGCCACGTTGACTTGCGCGGTGCGGCCCGCGATTAACCTACCTGGGGAAACGCGGTGAAGCTGACGAATTTCTTTTCGGAACTCAAACGACGCAAGGTCTATCGCGTCGCGGTCGCCTATGCGGTGGTGGGTTGGCTCCTCATTCAGATCGCGACCCAGGTCTTTCCGTTTTTCGAAGTGCCTGACTGGTCGGTGCGCCTGGTGATTATCCTCCTCGTTCTCGGGTTTCCCGGTGGCGATGGTGCTGGCCTGGGCTTTCGACATTACTCCGGAAGGCGTGAAGCGAACGGATGATCTCCCGCCAGAACAAGAGCAGCGCCCCGGAGCGGCACCGTTTATCCAAACTCCGCACGTACCGATCCCGGAAAAAAGCATCGCGGTCTTGCCGTTCGAAAATCTGAGCGACGATCAGCAGAACGAGTATTTCGCGGACGGCATCCAGGATGATGTCCTCGCGAACCTGGCCAAGATCGCCGACTTGAAAGTCATCAGCCGCACTTCGGTGCGGCAATACAAAACGGGCACGCGCAATCTGCGCGAAATCGGTCAGGCGCTGGGCGTGGCGCACATTCTGGAAGGAACGGTGCGGCGCGCCGGGAAATCGCGTGCGGGTGAATGTGCAGTTGATCAATGCGCAGACGGATGCGCACGTCTGGGCGGATACCTTCGATCGCGAGTTGCTGGATCTCTTTCGATTGCAAAGCGAACTCGCCGAGCGCATCACCGTCGCCCTGCAGGCAAAAATTTCGCCGCAGGAAAAGGCCAGTCTTCGCGTGCATCCGACGGCTGATCTGGAGGCGTATGAAAACTACCTGCGAGCGCGTGATCTCTTCCGCTGGAGCGGCGCGGGCGATCCGCGAGAGAATGGCGAACGCGCGCTCGAGTTTCTCGACCGCGCGCTCGCGCGTGATCCCAAATTTGCCCTCGCCTATTGCCTGGCCTCGCGCTGGCACGGCGAGCTCTACTGGTTTGGCTATCGACCGAAGTGCGGCGCGACTGGAGAGCGCGCGATCGACCGCGGAGCAAGCACTGAAGCTGCAACCGGCGCTGGGCGACGCCCACCTCGCGCTCGCCTATTATCACTACTTCGGTTATCCGCGATTACGAGCAGGCGCGCAGCCGGCTCGAAATTGCCAGGCAGGCGACGCCGAACAGCGCCGAGGTCTGGGACGCCTTGGGCGCGATCTGTCGCCGCCAGGGTCTCTGGCAGGAATGCCTTGACTCACTGGCGAAAAAGCGCGCGAACTCGACCCGCGAAATGCCTCCGTGATTTGGAACTTGTCGGAAACGTATGCCCTTCTCGGGCGAACACAGGAAGCGGAACGAGGCTTCGCCGAGGGCCTGGTGATCAATCCGCATGCGCATTTCTTTTCCCTCGCGTGCGCGACGATCGATCTTCGTCAGCGTGGAGAACTCGCGCCGATGCGCGAAGCGCTCGGGAGGATTCCGAGGGACTTCGATCCGGCGGCGGGGTCACGCTCGATCGCCTTGCGCTTGAGCTTGCTCGAACGCGACGCGGCGGAGGGCGCTCGTATCCTCGCGGCTTCGACACACGAGCGTTACAACGACACTGGACTGGTCGGGTTTGGAGGAATTCTGGATGGCTACAGTTTTCCGCGCGCTTGGATAGAGGGATTGGTTGCCCGCGTGAACGGCCAACGAAGACGGTCGCGCGTCGGGCCTTCGAAGCCGCGCTGAAGGACGTGGAGGCGGATCTCGGTTGTTGTCCCGATGACGCCAAGAGCGCTCATGATGCTGGCGATGGTCCACGCGGCGCTCGCCCAGAAGGACGAAGCGATTCGCGAGGGTGAAGCGGCGGTCGCGATGCTGCCGATTTCGCGTGATGCCTACGATGGTCCGATGTTGGCGACGAACCTCGCCGCGATCTACGCGCAGCTTGGCGAGAAAGATCGCGCGCTCGAATTGCTCGAATCTCTGCACGGCGTTCCGATGGCTGCAACCACTGGAACCCTGCGCGTCGAGCCCGAATGGGACGCGCTCCGCGGCGATCCGCGATTCGAGAAGCTCGCGCAGGCTGGTTGAACGACGACTCCTATTTCTTTCCTGCGAAAAGCGGGAGGTATTTCCCGTAGCCTTCTTCCTGCAACTTCTCGACCGGGATAAAACGCAGCGCAGCGGAGTTCATGCAATAGCGTTGACCGGTCGGCGCCGGGCCGTCGTTGAAGACGTGCCCAAGATGAGAATCGCTGCTGCGCGAGCGCACCTCGGTAACCGTCATTCCCATCGTTTTGTCCGCTTTCTCGACGACGTTCTCTTTCGCGATCGGCCGGGTGAAGCTGGGCCAGCCGGTGCCGCTCTCAAATTTATCCAGGGAACTAAAGAGCGCTTCGCCGCTGATCACGTCCACGTAGATCCCGGCGCGATGGTTGTCGTTATACTCGTTCCTGAAAGGCGGCTCCGTGCCATTCTCGCGCGTGACATGATACTGCAGCGGCGTCAGGCGTTTGCGGAGTTCGGCGTCGTTCATTTTGGAAGCTGATTGCTTTTCACTCGCTCTCGACTGCGCCGCATCCGGCTTTGTTTCTTGCGCGCGGCTGAAGAAAACGAAGCCGGCGACAAGCGATGCGGTAATGAGCGCAGCGACGAGAAGGCTGGAACGGTCCGCGCGTTTCTCGGGAGTGAAGGTGCGATTCATGGAGGTGAATTAATTGGTTGCAAATGGGAGCGACGACGCTCGCACTTATTCCCAAGATTGATCGCGAATTGCCGCTGTTGCGCAGCCGCTAATCTTCCCGTCCCTCTTCGGGCACGCGAATGTAGCGACGGAACACAAGCAACCCGAGTGGCGCGACTGAAGCCGCGAGGGCGAAGACCAGCCACATCAGCTCCGGCCGTCGCGGACCCTTCTCGGGAACAAACGCCGCGAGGATCCAACCCGTCGTTCCGACAAGAAGCTTGCCGACGAGGAACGGAAGATAAGCCAGCGATCCGTAGGACGCTTCCTGACCTTTCGGCGCGATCGCGGCTGCATACTCGTAGACGCGCGGCGAGTAGAAGGCTTCGCCGATCGAGAACACGACCAGATACAGCGCCGCCATGACGTAGTAGGGATGAACAGCTCCGTCGAGGCCGAGGTAGCTGTGCCCAAGCCATTGACCGAAGCCGCTGTTCGCCGCGGCCACGAACCACGCCGTCGGCAGTGCCATGATGAAGACGCCGGCCGCGCAGATCGCACCGCCGACGATCACCATTCGATAGGCGGAAAACTGTTGGGTCAGCGCGCCGACCACCGGGACGAGGAAGATGATCATCCAGCCGTTAATGTTCGCGAGCTTCCCGACGGGCGCACGCGGTCCGATTTCGCGATCGGCGAATTTCGGAAAGACGTAGTCCATCTGGAGGAAGATCGCCTTCAGGAATCCGATCAGGAGAAAGAAGACGATGATTCGCGCGAAAGCCGATTGGCCGATCAGCCGTCCGAACAACTGAATCGTTTCGGTCGCGCTCTGCCGCACAGTTTGCGCGATCCCGCCGAGCATCGAGCCCGACCGCGTCAGCGTGTCGCTCGTCTTCACCGCGACGCAGGAAGTAGATCGCAGGGAAGATAATGATTTCGATCGCCAGGCTCACCATGAAGAGCTGCTGATGCGTTGTCGGCTCAAACCCGAAGAAGCTGAAGTGGAAATCGGAGCGGCGGACGAAGTCGAAGATATAACCTGCGGCGAGGTAGCCGATGTTCATCACCATGTAGATGATGGAGAACGACATCGACCGTTGTGCCGTGGTCGAGTAACGGCGCGTCGCTGCGAGCAGCACCGGCGTGCCGAGCGCCTCACCGATCGCGAGCGGAAGCACACCGCACGTCAGCGCCAGCCACGGAATGGTCGTCACCACCATCACGGCACGCGCGACCGTGCAGATCGCGACGCCGAGGTAGAACGTGCGCTTCAGCCCGATCGCGTCCGTGAGCGAGCCGGCGAGCAGCGTGAACACGGTCATGGCCGGCGCCCAGCCCCAGCCCACGATCGCGCCCGCCGCCTGATCGCTAAACCCGAGATCCTTCGAGAGCCACAAGACCATGGTCTTGTTCGTGACCGAGTAGGCGGTGTAGATCAGGAACTTGAGCAGGAACGTAAGCCACAGCTCGCGTTGCGCGCCCGCGAAGCACGGTGAACTTCCCGATAAATCCCGCGAGGCCGTGTCGCCGGCGACTGGGACGATCTCTTCCGGCAGTCGACGGGTTCTTTGGTTCGGTGCTCCCACGGGTTCGATCTTCAGCTACAGCATCTTCGCGATGAACTCGCGACCGTCGAACGGTTCCAGGTCTTCGAGTTTCTCGCCCGTCCCGACAAAGCGCGTGGGAATCCCGAGCTCATCCTGAATCGCGATCACGATGCCGCCTTTGCCGCTGCCGTCGAGCTTGGTCACGATCAATCCGGTCAGGCCGACCGATTGATGGAACTCGCGCGCTTGTGCGAGCGCGTTGCTGCCGGTGGTCGCGTCGACCACGAGCAAGGTCTCGTGCGGCGCCTTCGCATCGTGCTTCGCGATGCTGCGTTTCACCTTGCCCAGTTCGGCCATGAGATTGCTTTTCGTGTGCAAGCGGCCCGGCCGTGTCGCAGAGCAGGAACTCGATGTCCTGCCGATCAGCCGCTTGATAGGCGTCGTAACAAAGCGCGGCCGGGTCCGCGTTGTATTGCCCACGAATCATCTCGACGCCGATCCGTTCCGCCCAGATGCCAAGCTGCTCGATGGCCGCCGCGCGGAAAGTATCCGCGGCCGCGAGGAGCACCGTGTGCCGTTTCTTCTTGAAATAATACGCGAGCTTCGCGGTGGAAGTAGTCTTGCCAGTTCCGTTCACGCCGACGATCAGAATCACCTTCGGTTTGGCGGGCAGCGGTGTGATCGGCGCGGGCGCGATCGGCAGGACTCGGGCGATCTCGTCGCGCGCCACCTCCGCGATATCATTGGCGGTAATCGTGGTCGTGGTCGCTCGCTCTTGCAGCGAAGCCATGATGCGCAACGTCATCGGCACGCCGAGATCGGAGCGGATGAGCGCTTCCTCGAGTTCGTCCCAATCGACCGGTTTCCCGGTAAATTTCTGGACGAGGGATCTGAAGAAGTTCATGGCTGGAAGGCGACATGTTACCGCAGGAACGACGGAAGTCCCCGCCGAGTTTGGGGGGCGTCGTGCACACAGCGCAAGAAACCAACGGAGCCGCGGTTTGCGCAGAAGGCCTTCCTTGGCTTGACGAGTTCCGCGCGTCTTGGGACGGTTGCTCCGAGCCGCAGACTGATTCACCTTCCACGGAGGATTCATTTTGGAATACACCGACGCACCTTCAACCGAAACGGACAGCGGGCTGGAAACCACCATGCAATGTCCGCATTGCGGCCACACTTTGCCGAAAGATGCGGAGCGCTGTGATCGCTGCGATTGGGTGCGCGCGAACAAGGCGGAAACCGCGGAAGGCAAAGCGAGCGATGCGGTGGCGGTGATGCTCAGCGTCGTCCCCGGGCTCGGACACGTTTACAAGGGTTACAAGATGCTGGGTTTGCTTTTCGTGATCGGCGCCGGTTTCGCAATTCTGGCCGGCGCGCTCGCGGCGACCGCCACGGCCGGTTTCGGGCTCGCCTTGATCCCGATCTACTGGTTCGGCGTCATGTTCCACGTCTACGCGATCCAGGATCGCGTCGCACCTGGGGCGAACGACGAAGGCGAACAATACTGAGCTTCGGTGGCGGTTAGGCGACGGCTTCCGTGGCGACCACGGCTTCGTGGATTTCCTCGAGGATCTCGCGCAGGCCGTAGCGGAATTTCCAAGCCGGATAATGTTCCTGGAATTTGCGCACGTCGCTGATCCACCAAATGTGGTCGCCGATGCGATTATCCTCTTCGTATTTCCAGGTTAGCTGGCGGCCGCTGATTTCTTCGCAGAGCTTGATCGCTTCGAGCATCGAGCAATTGCTGTGGCGGCTGCCGCCGATGTTATAAACCTCACCGCTCCGCGGCGCGGCGATGAACGCGGCAAACGCTTCCACCAGATCGAAGCTGTGAATGTTGTCGCGCACCTGTTTGCCCTCGTAACCGAAGACGCGATAGGGCCGTCCGCTCACGGTGCACTTCATGAGGTAGGAGAGAAAACCGTGCAGCTCCGTGCCCGCGTGCGCCGGACCGGTTAGGCAACCGCCGCGAAAACAGGCCGTCGGCATTCCGAAATAGCGTCCGTATTCCTGCACCAGAATGTCCGCCGCCACTTTCGACGCGCCGAAGAGCGAGTGCTTCGTGTGATCGATGCTCATCGTCTCGGAGATGCCCGGCTCGTATTCGTGCCCGGGCTCGATTTCCCAGCGCAACGGCAGTTCGCGCAGCGGCAGCCGATTCGGCGTGTCGCCGTAGACTTTGTTCGTCGAGGTGAAAACGAAGGGCGCTTCCGGGCAAACTTCCCGCGCCGCTTCGAGCAGATTGAGCGTGCCGTTGGCGTTGACCGTGAAATCCATCTGCGGATCGCGCGCCGCCCAATCATGCGAAGGCTGCGCCGCCGTGTGCACGACGGCGGCAATGTCGCCGCGCGTGCTTCTTGAAAACCTCGCGCACCGCGCCCGCGTCGCGAATATCGATGTCGTGATGCTCATAGTCGGGAATCGTCTGCACGAGCTGATCGCGCGTCTTGCGGGTCGAGGCTTCCGCGCCGAAAAAACGACTGCGCATGTCGTTGTCGATCCCGACGACGCGCTGCCCATCCTTCGCGAAATGCTTGACCGTCTCCGAGCCGATCAACCCGGCGGAGCCAGTGACAATAATGTCTTCGGTTTCATTCGATTCGAATTCGTTCTGCCGATCAAACCGGCTGCGCCGATCATCCAGGTGATCTCGCCCGTCGCGCTGCTTCACCCGCGCCGCGGGATACTGCTCATCTCCCGCCAGCACCTGCTCGATCAGATCCTGATGTTTGTTCCCGTCGACCAGAAAGCAGACGTGCCGCGCGTGGTTGATCAGCGGATAGCGTGAAAGTGAGGCGCCAGGCGTTCAGCTTGGGAACAAAGTTCGCCACCACTCGTCGGGTCTTCTCGTCCAGCGCCGCGGTTCCCGGAAAAAGCGAAGCCGTGTGCCCATCATCGCCCAGACCAAGCAGGATCAAATCGTGTCGATAAATCATCTCTCCCTGCTGTGTCGCCAATAAATCCAGTTCATCCTGATATTCCTGCGCGGCCAGCTCCGGATCGATTTCGCCGCGCATCCGCGCGATCGAATGTTCCGGAACGGCTGCCGGGATGAAAAGCGATTCGCGGGCCATGCGATAGTTGCTTTGTTCATCATCCGGCGGCACGCAGCGCTCATCGCCGAAGGTAATCAAGATCCGCTCCCACGGCAGATCATGTCCGCGGCCGCGCGAACTCGGCATAGACCGGCCGCGGCGTATTGCCGCCGGAAAGCGCGATCCGAAACTCACCGCGCTCGACCGAGAGCCGCGCGCGCTTGTTGCGAAAATGAACTCCGCGGCATCACGAACGAAGTTGTTCGTGCGGATAATGTCGCGGACTCATCGGCGAATCGGCGCCCGCGCTCAAATCGCGCAATGGGCCAGGCCGCGCTTTTCGAGATAGCGCTGGTGATATTCTTCCGCGCGATAGAACTTCGGCGCCGGCTCGATCTGCGTCACGATCGGCCGGCGAAAGCGCCCGCTCTTGTCCATCTCCGTTTTCGACTCTTCGGCCGCCGCGCGTTGTTCCGGGCTGTAGATAAAAAATGACCGAGCGATATTGCGTCCCGACATCGGGTCCCTGGCGATTCAGGGTCGTCGGATCATGATTCGCCCAGAACACATCGAGCAGCTGGCGGTAACTCACGACGCCGGGATCAAACTCCACTTCGACGACTTCGGCGTGTCCGGTTTGTGAGCTGCAGACATCCTCGTAGGTCGGATTCTCGGTGGTGCCGCCGGCATATCCGACCGTCGCCGCGGTCACGCCCTTGATATTGCGAAAAGTGGACTCCACGCCCCAGAAGCAGCCCGCGCCAAACATCGCCTTTTCCGTCGTCATGGCTGAGCATCAAACGAGATAGGGACGTGCGCAAGAAGCACGGCGGCGCGCTTATCGCCTAACGAGGGTGGCCTCCGGAGAGGCCTGGGCCGGATCAAGTTTCCAGACGTGCTCCACAAAGAGGACCTCGCAGGCGCCGTTCCCGGTGTCGTCCCGCCGGAGCGAACTGCGCCAGGTGGAAATCCCCGGACCCGTCACCTCCACCAGTTCGCCGTCGAGGTGAATCAGCTCACCCGCGCGCAGCCTTTTGCATTCCGCTTTCACTTCGTCGTCCGCGGGGATGATGTGCACGTTCGCGCTGTGCCGCACGATTGCGTCCTGCGAAATGGGCGGTGGCAGTTGGTATTCGTACCAATAAAACCGGCTGCTCTGGCTGATCGTGAGGCGATCAAGCACCGCTTGATCCGACATCTCGCCCCAACCGAGCGCCAGGTCGATCGGTGCCACCTTCGCCGCGCCATCGTAGCGGTAGTTCTTTCGATGAAGCAGCCGCGCGTCGATGGCGTAATGCGCGAGCGGTTTGAGCTGAAACTCTCCGTGCTTGATCGGCGTCATGCCGACGGGCAGCTCTGTCTGTGCCGGCTCCGCAGGGACGAGAATGCCTGGCGGATGAGTTATTGGTCCGGTGAAATGCGCGTAACCGAGCCAAATAACGGCGAGGGCGAGGCAGGCAGAAAGAGCCTTCACCGTCGTGCGCCGTCGATCCGGACCACGCGACGATGAAAAGCAGATTCGATGCTACCTGCCTCGCCGCGCCTTCGAATGGGCGCTCCGTATTCGATACGAATGGTTTCAATTCCCAGCCGCAAGGGTTGAAATGTCGGGATTTTCTTACGATTTCCTCAACCGCCTTGCCCGAGGGTGGCCCCCCTGAGATCGCTAACTCGTTCTTAATCAACCACCGGAAGAATTCAATTGCCGTGTTGGCCATGATTCTGCTTTACTAAATCCCGAGAACCAAAATGAAAAAATCCATCATCCTTCCGTTAATTGCCGTGGCGGCACTTTGTGCCAGCACACTTACCGCGAGGGCGATGGACCCTTGGGACAGCCTTCCACCCTCAGGAGGAGGAGACAAGGGGCCAGCGCAGGTGCCGGACAGCGGTTCCACCGTGGCGCTACTCGGCACCGCGTTGGTCGGATTAACGGTGTTGCGCCGAAGGTTTGCAACCTAAGCGAAGATTTTCTTCAGAAGGGCAGAGCCACAAGCTCTGCCCTTTTTGTTGTCCCGGCCATGCGCGGTTTCCGCGCTCCTTCGTCTACATAACCATGCCGCCATCGACGGCGAGCACCTGACCGGTGATGTATTTGGCTTCGGCAGAGGCAAGGAATGCGACCGCGGCTGCGATATCATCCGGCTGTCCTAGCGCGCCCAGCGGAATCTTGCTCAGGATGGTCTTGCGAATCTCCTCCGAGAGCACCGCCGTCATATCGGTTTCGATCAGGCCCGGGGCAAGGGCGTTGACTGTGATCCCGCGGCTTGCCAGCTCCCGCGCAAGCGATTTGGTAAGACCAATCAGTCCCGCCTTGCTCGCTGCGTAATTGGCCTGGCCGGCATTCCCGATCAACCCAATCACCGAGCTGATGTTAATGATGCGCCCGCTGCGTTGCCTGATCATCGGACGCTGGACGGCCTGCACAAAATTGAAGGCGCCTTTCAAATTTGTGTCCAGGACGGTGTCCCAATCTGCCACCGACATGCGCATGCTCAGCCCATCGCGAGTCACCCCGGCGTTGTTCACCAGAATGTCGACCCGATCAAAATCTTCCAGGATGCGCCCACCCACGTCCTGGACGGCTTGATGATCCGAGACGTCCACGGCATAAGCCCGGGCCGCGCCGGGTCGCAGCGCATTAATCTCATCCGCGGTCTTTTGCGCATTCGCCTCCGTCCGGCTGACAGAGGCCACGCGCGCACCTTCACTCGCCAGCCGGAGCGCGATCGCATGCCCAATCCCCCGCCCCGCTCCCGTGACTACTGCGACTTGGTTTTCGAATCTCATGAGGTCAACCTTCACCCATTGCTGCGGAGACGCACGGTGAGAGTGGGTCTCGTCGCCATTAAGTGGGATGCAAATCGCGCGCGGTCGTCTTATAAGTAGGAATGAGCCGCCGACTCAAGGTGAATTCCAGCCCACGGGCAATGCCATAGTCCAGATGAAGTGCCCGTCGTGCGCGACCCCGCTCCCAGCTCCCTCGGCTCGCTGTCCGGCCTGCAAGCTCTCGCTTCAGCGTCTCGACATGAAGTTTGGGATGGTGCCTCGGCATTCCCGCTACCTGACGGATCGCGCGGGCCGAATGTCGCTGGCCGAGATCGAGCAACTGCGCGCGGCTCTGCGTCTTTTTGAAAAAAAATTCCCTCAGATCCTGCTCTCAATCTTCGTGGATGAGTTGCACGCCGGTACATCCGTTTCCGAATACGCCTTTTGGCTGGCAAACCGCGCCCGGTTTAGCTCGCTGGAAAAGAAGCACGGCGAAAATTTCGACCTCCTCCTGGTCATCGATCTCACGACGGACTCCGCTTCCTTGACCACGGGGTACGGCCTCGAAGATCATGTCTCGGAAGACGATCTGCAGCTCGTGCTCGACGAGCTGGCAGGTCCACTGCGCGCGGGCGATGTCGCCGCCGGCATTCGTGCGCTCCTGGAGGCGCTCACTCGCCTTCTGCGCGCAAGTTCCCGAGAAGCACGAAAGGCGAAACCACAGACCGCCGAGGTGCCGGCCGATGTTTTCTAGGATTCGCTCGTCAGGCCGCGCGCGACCGCTGCTTCCATCCCTGCTCCTCGTGCTCATGGGCACGGGCTTATTTGCGGCTTCGCCACCGCCTTTGCCGCCGCCTCAGCCGGCCGAACCACTCCTCCAGGAGAGGCCCTTCGGACCGCTGCCGGAGGCGACTGAAACGCCTCCCCCGAAAAAATTTGAGACCGAGGACGAGAAGCCAATCCCGCGCGGATGGATCATCGGTGGCGTCGCAGCGGCGGTCCTCGCTTTCGCGGGCATTCTCTATGGCTCCGCGCGCGCCTGGCATTCCTCGAATCTTTTCGACCAGCAATATCGCTTTCCGGTGAACGACAAGCCCGCGCTCCGCTTTGGCGGTCAACGCTGCGGCGGACACATGGCGACGATCCGGAGCGGCGACACTCGTGTCGCCCGGAGCAGCGCAACAAAGGCGACAGAAGTGTCGCCGCCGCTCCTATCGGAAGACGCTTAGGAACGCCACTTCCACGGCCAGGGCTTCCTGGATATTGCGCCCGAGCTGGTCGCGCAATTCCTCGATGCGCCTGATTCGTGTCAGGCATTCCGGCATGCTTAGCTTCGTCGCCACCGCGCGCGTTTCTTCCAGCGCCGACGGAATCTCGCGACCGGCGAGACCATTGCTGGCGCGCAGCACATCCGACCACCAGCGGAAGAGGACCTCCACTAATTGGGCGCGCCGTTGCACATACATGCTTTCGGTCAGCGCCTTGAAGTGGTCCTCACGCTCATCGAGCCAGGCGCCGTCGGTGGTATTTTTGTAACGGACTTCCTCCGCTTTCAACGCCGCCGCGTGCTCGGCCTGGATCGCTTCCCGCACTTTCCTCAGCAAACCCTGAAAACCCTGCGCCAATTGATACGCGCCCTGCACCCCGCTCGTCTGCGCATTGGCCTTGAGCAGCGCGATCAACTCCAGCTCTTCCGCGGAAGGAATCGTGTTCGCCAGCGGAGCGAGCGGAATGGGCAGACAGCGCGACAGGATCGTGTCGGGGAGCGCTTCCGGCAGCGCGCTCAGGAGCAGGAGCAACGAGTCGTTAGGCGGTTCTTCCAGCGTCTTCAGGAACGCATTCGCCGCCTGCGGCTGGAGACGGTCGGCATCGGAAATGATCGCCACTTTCTTGCGCCCATCAGGCGCGCGCATTTGCAGCGCATGCTCCAGTCCGCGAATTTGCTCGATCACAATCCGGCGCGACTTCGAACCCGGAACCGCGAGGTAAACGTTGGGCGTCCCGGAGGCGAACACATCACGCGCGTCCGTTCCGTTCACCAGATTGGCCAAACGCGAAGCCAGCTCTCGTTTGCCGGTTCCGGGCGCGCCGGAGATAAGATAAGCGTGCGCGAACCGGCGCTGTTCATGAGCGCGCCGGAGATAGGAAAAGGCGGCTTCGGGCGAGAAAGCCATCTTCTAGATTTCGGAATTCGGAACTCGGAACTCGGAACTAGCCGAGACCAGGCGCTCGCCGAATCTTGACGAAGGATTTGCCAGATTTCCGCTTCGATTTCATCCGCCGAGCGCGAGCCATCGATCAACTGCACGCGGTCCTCTTCGCGCAGCGCCAATTCCCGATAGGCTGCGCAAACGCGCTCGTAGAATTCCACCGGCTCCTGCTCCATCCGATCAGGCGCGCTGACCGGTCGGACGCGGCGCAGCATCCGCGCGCGCGCCGTCGCGACATCGACATCGAGGACAAACGTAATGTCCGGTCGGCAAGCGCCCACGGCGAAGGCGTTCAATTGCTCGGTCGCTTGCGGATCGAGCCGGCGGGCCGCGCCTTGGTAGACTGTGGTCGAGTCGAAAAAGCGATCGGAGATAACGAGCAGACCGCGCTCCAGGGCGGGCTCGATGACCTCGCGCACGAGCTGACTGCGGCTGGCTTCGAACAAGAGGATCTCGGTTTCCGGTCGCATCGCGGCGCCTTCCGGAGCGAACTGCAGCAGGTCGCGAATCTTCTCACCGATCGCCGTCCCGCCCGGCTCACGCGTGAGCAGGAACGGGAAGCCTTCGCGCTCGAGGCGCGCCGCCAGCCGCTGCACTTGCGTCGATTTTCCGCAGCCTTCCGAGCCCTCGAATGTGATGAAGAGACCGCGTGACATCGGGGCGATTGTGAAGCAACGCGGCGCGTTGTCGAATGGCGCTCTGAAGAGACGCACGCAAAGACGCCAAGGCGCAAAGATATTTCGCTCGCAGGTCCCGCAGAGAAGCGCAGAACTCGAGGCATGAAAATTCTCAAAGTTAAAAATTAGGTAGCCCAAAAAAAGCTTGACGTCTTGTTAGAGCGACGAGAAAAACGTTCTGCGTTCACGTCATCCGACGTTTCAACGCATCTTCGGCCCGGGCTGAAGTCAGCCCGTGGGGGCTGGACCTTCGCTGGGACACCGCTTAGCGCGATCTCCAGATCCAACTGGGAGCCCCGAGTCAGCCGAAGTGAGGCCGCTCTTGGAAGCGCCTCGCAACGATGGTTCCCGTCCTGGGCGGAGCTGGATTGCAGGTTAGTTCAAGAATCCAGCTTCAACAAATTATGAAAATACCATCCCTCCATTGCTGCCAATTTTCCGTGGCTCAGCGCCAGGTTTTCCTCTCTCCTTGTTTCACAATCTGCCAGGACCAATCTGCTGGTTTCATTGAGCCTCGCTTTGGGCGCAATCGGTCTCGTCGTGGCGCTGGGGGCGTTAGCCGGCCCGCCGCCATTGCAACTCACAGCCGCCGTGTCGCGCTTGACGCACGGCCTTGCCGGAAACCTTGACGTCGATTTGCTAGTCCCGGGGGTACCCGCCGTGGAATGCCATGGGCCTGGCCCCACCACGCTTGTCATGACTTTCACTAATCCGGTCGTAAGCGGCAACGCAATTGTGACGAACGGCATAGGCACTGTGGCCAGCACCACTTTCTCCAACAATACCATGACCGCGAACCTGACTGGCGTCGCGGACGTGCAGACCATCACAATTGTTCTAAGTAACGTGACAGACACATTCTCTCAGGTGCTGCCAAATACAGCGTTCAACGTGAGCGTCCTCGGTGGTGATACTAACGGCGATGGCATTGTTGATGTACTTGATCGTCAGCAAACACAAAGCCGCGCTGGTCAAACAGCTAATGCGACAAACTTCCGTTCGGACGTCACTTCACTTACTGGCTCATCACGGCTACGGCAATATCAACAGCATGGACTTGGTATTCGTAGTAACTAGGCAAGGCCACGCGTTGCCAGCACCACCGGGTCCGAACCCGCCGGGCACTGCGACCCAGTACATTACTGATCCTTCCGGCACAGGGATCAACCTGACGCGAAGGCAATCTGATCGAAAGGCAACACGTTATCGACAGCACTAGTGAACGCCGGAAGCAAGATTGCGGCAGGTACGCTGCATCGATCACTACCCACGGGATGAAGTTGGCGCTGACCTACAACTCTCGCGACGCGGACGGCTCGCGCGCGCAGATGGACACTGTGCTCGGTTATGGCTGGACGCATTCGTACAACACGTTTCTCTTTCGCCAGAGCGATGGCTCGATTGTCCGCTACGGCGGCGATGGCCGTACCACCAGATTTACACCGGAACGGTGGCAATAGCGTTCACCTCCGACACAGGCTACTTCGAAACCCTGGTCCCGGTAATCCGAGCAATACCTTCACGCTCACGCAGAAGGACCAGAACGAGATTTACCTTCGCCTCGGTTCCCGGCACTCCGTTTACAGTGTGGGCGACCGCGGTTTATCGATTAACCCAGATCCAGGATCGCAACAACCTGTGACGCTAACTTACGGCGCCGTGCAATTACGTATAACGCCGGAACCTCATCAGTGTCGCGGACACCTACGGACGTAGCGCTAACATTTGGCTATACGACGCTCATCAACACCTCGCGTCGGCGACTGACCCGCTTGGACGGAATCACGGCCTTCAGCCTACGATGCGACGGGCACGAAACTAACCACAATTACGGATCCAGCGCGGCAAGACGATTAGTGTACACCTACAACAGTCGCTACCAGCTTACGAGCAAAACAGATAAGGACGGTCGACCGTTCTCTTACACTTATACACAGCAACAATCAGCCCACAGGCAGGCAGCGACGGCTCGGGCGGATCGAACTTCACTCTGAGCAATCCCTCCAACTGGGCGACGGATCCCACGGAGCCTATCATGCCGTCTACTACCACCAAGACCGACGGTACGCGGCAACGTCTGGCAGTACGAATACGATTCGCGCGGTTACGTCACGCGAGATGACGGCACCGGACGGCGCCATTACCAAATACACCTACGACCCGAGCCACGCTAATGGTCGCGAGCGTGACCGACGCCAATGGCCACACCACGAAGTACGAATACGACTCGCAGGGGAACCGTACCAAGATCGACGCGATCGGCCCCCTTGAGCTACGTGACCACGTTACACGTATGAGCCGACGTTTTCAACACGATGACGAGCATGACCGATCCGAAGGGCCGCGTGACTACGTATACCTACGACGGGCAGGGCAACCGGATCCCTGTCGAAACCGATCCCTTGCTCCAGACGCGCTCGTGGACTTACGACTCCCATGGCAACGTCCTGACCGAGACCGATAAGCGAGGTAACACCACCACCTACCATTACGACGCCGCCGGCAACCGCGACATGATGACCGCGCCGCCTCCTTTGGGTTACATCACCACGATGACCTACGACAGCGTGGGCAACCTCAGGACACGGACGGATCCCAACAATCACACCACGATGTTCGACTATGATGAGCCTCAACCGCTTGATCAAGGAAACCGATCCGGCCGGAACATTACGCCAGACTCGATTACGACGGCCAGGGCAACCGGAACACAAATGATCGATCGCAACAATCACAGCACGATCGTATCAGTACGATCAGCGCCGGCGGCTGATCAAGACAACGGATGCCTGAGCCAAATGACCACCTCGACCTACGACGGCAACAACAACCGCACCTCCATGACGGACAAGAACGGTCACACCACGATGTACCAATACGACGTGCAAAATCGCCTGAGCACGACGACTGACGCCGTGGGCAATGTCAGCACCATGACCTACGATCCCGTCGGCAACCTGACTTCCAGCACCGATGCCAACCTCCACACGACCACCTACACCTACGATGCGCTAAACCGTCGCAGCACGGTGACGGATGCGATTCTACCGATTCCACACGTAACCATGTTTGAGTACGACATGGGCGGATCGGGCTGCGGCACCTGCGGCGCCACGCCGGGCTCGAGCCTCATCACCAAACAGACCGACGGCAACGGCAAAGTGACCTACTACAAGTACGATGAGCTTGACCGCTTGGTGAAGATCGTCCGCAAGGAAGGCGACACCGCGGATGTCATCGATGCGAGCGACGCCGTGACCAGTTACACCTACGATCCCAATAACAACCGCCTGAGCATGACCGAACCGAACGGCAACATCACTGCCTACGAATACGACGTGCTTGAATCGCCGCACCAAGGAGACCAACGCCGCCGGCGATGTCACTCAACTCACCTACGATGGGGTGAGCAATCTCATCACCACGACCGCACCCAACGGCAACGTGACCACGAACACACTACGACGCACTCGACCGGATGGACCCAGGTGGACGACAGCATCGGCCGGGTCGCCAACTACACCTACGACGACGTGGGCAATCGCCTCACCCAGGCCGACGGCAACGGCAACACGACCCACTACAGCTACGATGCCATCGACCGCCCGACCGTCGTGACCGATCCTCTGACCCGAACGACGGTCACGCAGTACGACCCTGTAGGCAACGTCCTCACGATCACCGACCGCGAAGGCCACATCACCACGAATATCTATGACAACATCAATCGTCGGACCAGCAGCACCGATGCTCTGGGCCACACGACTCAGCTACCAATACGACGGAGTGGGCAACTGCTGAACGATCACCGATGCCAACGGCCACGCCACGCAATATCAGTACGACAACATCAATCGCCGAATCACGGAGATCTACGCCGACCCGCCTCCCAATACGCGGACCTTCACCTACGACGCCGTCAATTTGATCAGCCGCACCGACCAAAAGAACCAGACGACGACTTACACCTATAACGACCTGTACTTTTTGCTGACGCGAACCTACCCGGTCAGCCCGGCGGATAACTTCACGTACGATCTCTCCGGCCGGATGCTCACGGCCGAGCGGGGCGGCTGGGTTGTTACTTTCACCTATGATGGCGCCAACCGCGTCACTCAAACCACGCAGAACGGCAAGACGATCGGCTACGTTTACAACATTCCCGGACGCACCCGGACCGTGACCTATCCCGGCGGCCGAAGCATCACCGAGCAGATGGATTTCCGGAGTCGTCTTTCCACCATCGATGATGCCGCCTCGCCTCCGCCCATCGTCCAGTACACCTACGACCTCGGCAATCGCGTCGGCACCCGAGCCTACCGCAACGGCACGCTGGCGACGTACAGCTACAATGCCAATGATTGGGCTACCTCGCTGGAACATGCCATCGGAGCCACTCGCATCGCCGGGTTCGGCTACGACTTCGACAAGGAAGGCAACAAGAAGTTTGAAGAAAAGCGCCACAACACCGCCCGTTCCGAAGGGTATCAATACGACAACATTTACCGGCTGATTGACTACAAGGTCGGCGCACTCGTTGGCTCCTCCGTTCCTGTGCCCATAACTCAGACAGCCTACAATCTGGACCCGGTCGGCAACTGGAACAGCAAGACCACCGACACCGTCACCCAGAACCGCATGCACAACGAAGCCAATGAACTGACCATGATTGACGCGACCAATCTGGCTTACGACGACAATGGCAATCTCCAGAATGACGCCACCTATTCCTATTCATACGACGAAGAAAACCGTCTCACCCGTGTCACCCGCAATTCCGATTCCGCGATCGTCGCGTCAGTACCAATACGACGCGCTCAGCCGCCGCGTGCAGAAAATTGCTAACCCCGCTGGAGGACCGAGCGCAATCCGTTACTACCACGACGACGCCCGGATCGTCGAGGAACAGAACGCCGGTGGCGTGACTCAGGCCACGTATGTGTATGGCAATTACATCGACGAAGTGCTGACCATGGATCGCGGCGGGCAGACGTATTACTACCATCCGAACGGTTTATGGTCGGTAGAAGCGATCACAGATGCCACCGGCGAAGCGGTCGAGCGCTATAGCTACGATGCCTACGGGCAGGCGAGTGTGTTGACCGTGGATCAGGAACACCCATTCCGCCAACTCGCCTGGGGCACACCGCACAGCGCCATCGGTAATCCGTGGATGTTCACCGGGCGACAATTCGATGAGGAAATGGGGCTCTATTTCTACCGGGCGCGGTATCACGATCCCGTGAAAGGAAGGTTCCTTCAGAGGGATCCGCTGGGTTATGTCGATGGATCAAATCTATATGCGTACGTCAGCGATAATCCCTGCAACCGCCTCGACCCGAACGGAACGGCAGAGAATACCCCGAAGTGCGGTTTGGATATCACCAAACACATGGAACGAGGTTTGAAGCAAGTTGAAGCCACATATCTCGCCAAGCCTCAGGCCGACCAGCACAAGATTTGCAATGCCTTAGGCGAACTCACCGGCTGGGATATTAACATCCTGATTGGAGAATCTCCCAAGAATATCCTGGCGGCTGGTAACTGCGGAATAAAACCGTGTGAATACACCGTGACCATTAATGGGGAATGTCATTGGGCTGCGGCGGTCAACTATATGCTTTATGGCAAAGTCGCCCGCCTTTGTCGTGACAATCTTAGTTTCTGGAGTACCGGCGTAGTCGCAAGCGTTGCGTATTCCGAGTTCACCGTTGTCAATGTTGTCCGCGCATATCGTGGCGTAAAGTCGGGCCTCGGAATTTTCGGTATGGGCATCGGCCCTCCGGTTGCCTGGACAAAAGTGGGATATAATAACGATTACTGTCTCGCATCGGGCGAAAAGCTGGATGCAAAATGCCCTGCCGCCGACCGAGAATTCAATGGCGTCATGCTGTTCCGCGTCGGCCCCAAGAATCGGTTTCCGTTATTCAACGGGGGTTTGGAAGAACAGCCCCATCACATCATGGTAACCGAGCAGTAATGACGTAAACAACCAGTGCGGAGAATAAACGGCCAAGTGTCAGGTGATCGAATGTGATGAAGAGACCGCGTGACATCGGGGCGATTGTGAAGCAGCGCGGCGCAGTTGTCGAATCGCCGCGCGAACGCTATCAACTAAACGCATGAAGAATTACTGGCTCGTGAAACAGGAGCCGTCGGCCTACTCGTGGAGCGACTTCGTCAAAGACGGCCGCACGAGCTGGACGGGCGTGCGCAATTACACCGCGCGCAATAATCTGCGCGCGATGCAAGTGGGCGACGAGGTTCTCTATTATCACAGCGTGACGGACAAAGCCGTCTTCGGTCTCGCCGAGGTCGCGCGCACCGCGTATGCCGGATCCGACGGCGAAGGAAGGCGACTGGAGCGCGGTCGATCTCGTTCCGACGAAGCCCCTAAAACGGCCGGTCTCGCTGGAGGAAATCAAGAAAAATGCGCGACTGAAGGAGATGACACTCCTGCGGTGCGGGAGGTTGTCCGTGCAACCGGTGAGTGCGGCCGAATTTCGCGAGATCGTCCGCGCGGGGGCGGCGTAAGCGGCTTTGCGCTTGTCTGTCGCCGCGCCGGGGCTGACAACTTGGTCGTGACTGGAACCGCGGCGACTTCCTTCCCGATATTTGCCGCCACCGCGGCCAAGTATGATGCGCTCGTGGTCTCGGTCCACGACGTGGCTCCGGCAACCCGGGCGATCTCGGAGAAGATCATCGCCGAGCTGGCGCGGCACGGTGTGCGTGTGTCTTCGCTCCTCGTCGTCCCAAATTATCACCACCGCGGGGTCTCGATGGACGACCGCGATTTCGTCCGATGGCTGCGCGACCTGGAGGCGGACGGTCACGAAATTGTGATTCACGGCTACTTTCATCAACGGCCGCGCCGTGACCGCGAGACGCTGCGCGCGAAAATGATCACGCGAAACTACACCAGCGACGAAGGTGAATTTTACGACCTCTCCTACGACGAGGCGTTGGCGCGAATTACGCAGGCGCGGGCCGAGTTTACCGCGGCCGGTCTGAAACCACGCGGCTTCATCGCGCCCGCCTGGCTTCTGGGCAAGGAAGCCGAGCGCGCCGCGAAGGATGCGGAGATGGAATACACCACCCGCCTAACGACCGTCCGCGACCTGCGGACAGCGCAAACCTTTGCCGCACGCTCGCTCGTTTACAGCGTGCGTAACTCCTGGCGACGCGCCGCGAGCCTGGCCTGGAACGGCGCCCTGGCCCGGCTCATGTCGGAGGCGCCTTTGCTCCGGCTCGGCCTCCACCCGCCGGATTTCGAGCACGCTGAAATCTGGCGGCAGATCACGCGGCTCCTGGATCGCCTGGCGGAAACACGCCAGGCGACCACCTATCGCGACTGGATCGCAGAGAAGCGTTCCGAAATCCGCGATCCGAAATCCGAAATGCAATGAGCCGCTGCGATCTTCACGTTCATTCGCGCTCCAGCGAGCGCTCGGAAGAATGGCTTTTTCGCCGCTTCGATCTTCCGGACAGCTATTCGGATCCGAAAGAGCTTTACGCGCGCTGCGCGCCAAGGGGATGGATTTCGTCACCATCACCGACCACGACACGATCGAGGGCTGCCTCGCAGATCGCCGACCTTCCGAACACTTTTATCAGCGAGCAGGTCACGACTTATTTCCCGCACGATCCCTGCAAGATTCACCTGCTCGTTTGGGGAATCACGGAAGCCCAGCACGCCGAGATCGTGCGCATCCGCGACAACATTTTCGAGCTGCAGTCCTATCTGCAACGCGAGTCGATCGTGCATGCGGTGGCGCATCCGCTTTACAGCATCAACGGCAAACTGGAGGCCTCGCATCTGGAGCGCCTGATTCTCCTCTTCAAGCATTTCGAAGGCATCAACGGCCT
Source organism: uncultured Verrucomicrobiae bacterium (assembly GCA_963784865.1). GTDB lineage: Bacteria > Verrucomicrobiota > Verrucomicrobiia > Chthoniobacterales > UBA10450 > JACCTI01. The sequence goes on from CAWATC010000005.1 coordinate 36,676, forward strand.
GCGCGATGCGCTCTTGAGCGAGCTGGCGCAGGAGATTTTTTCCGGACTCACTCCGGAGAAGATCGAGGAGTTCGCGAACCGCCATGACCTCCGGCCAACCCACGCGGAGCCATGGCGAAAGATTCTCGTCGGCGGCTCCGATGATCACGGCGGGATGTTTCTGGCCACCGCCTTCACGGAAACTCCGCGCGCCAAATCGCCTGCGCAATTTCTCGCGCATGTCCGCGACGGTTCCTGCACCGCGAACGGTCACGGCGGGACTCCGCTGGCCCTCTCGCACGGCTTCTACAACACGCTCTCCTGTTTCGTGCAGGACCGCTTCACAGAACAACTCGGACCGACCGCGCCCCTCGTGGAGACAATGTTCTCGCGCTTCATGGAAGGGCGCGATCCGACCGAGTTTACGCTTGCGCGAGAAGGCGCAGTTCATCGCGCAAGGCGTGCTCTCGGGAAAGATTTTCGATCTCGCCAAACGCGGCAACGTTTCGCTCTGGAAAGAGCTCTCCGGTCATTTCGCGCAACCCGAGGTGAAGGCGCTGCTGGCCCGCGAGCATGGAGGGCGTGGCCGAACCGGAGCGCCGCACGTTCCTGATGGCGAATCTGGTTTGCGAGCAAGCTCGCGTTTCGCCTCTTCGAAAAATTCGTCAAGCAACTCAGCAGCGGCAACGTGATCGAGAGCATGCAGGCCTTGAGCGGGATCGCGCCCATCCTCGTGGTGCTCGCGCCCTACATCTACGGCTTTCACAGCCAGGCGCCGTCGCGCGCATGGCTGCGCCAGGTTTGCCGACAAATGACCGGCGCGGTTCCCCGAGCGTTGCAGAATCGCAAGCGCGCCTGGTTTACCGACACCCTCGAAGACGTCAACGGCGTCTCGACCACCATTCGCAAAATGGCCGCCGCGGCGCTCGCGGCCGGCGAGGAATTGGTCGTCGTCACCTCCCGCGGCGAGTTGAGCATCGACGATATTCCGATCAAGAACTTCCGGCCGATCGGTGAGTTCGAGCTGCCGGAATACGAGCTGCAAAAGCTCAGCTTCCCGCCCATCCTCCAGATTCTCGATTACGTCCAGCGCGAGCAGTTCACCGAGATCATCATCAGCACGCCGGGACCGATCGGGCTGACCGGTTTGCTCGCGGCGAAGATGCTCAACCTGCGCACGAGCGGCATCTATCACACCGACTTTCCGGAATACATCCGCATCCTGACGGAGGACCGTTTTCTCGAGAGCCTGGCCTGGACTTACATGCACTGGCTTTACGGACAACACGATACGGTCTTCGTGAACTCCGAGCAATACCGGCGAAGCTGGATCGAGCGCGGGATCGAGCCGGACAAATTGAAGATCCTCCCGCGCGGACTCGACACGGAGTTCTTCCATCCCGGCGGCGGCGGGCGAAATTTTGGAAGCGCTTCGGCGATGTCGGCGACGAGGTCCGGCTGCTCTACGTCGGCCGCATCTCAAAGGAAAAAGACCTCGATGTCCTCGCCACCGCCTACCGTCAACTGCGCGACGCGCACCTGCCGGTGAAGCTCTTCCTGGTCGGCGACGGACCGTATGCGAAAACGCTCGCCGAGATTCTGCCTGACGCCGTCTTCACCGGTTATCTCACCGGCGACGAATTGGCCACCGCCTACGCTTCCGCGGACATCTTCGTCTTTCCGAGCACCACCGACACCTTCGGCAATGTCATCATCGAAGCGCAGGCCTCGGGATTGCCCGTCGTCGTCTCCGATGTCGGCGGGCCGAAGGAACTGGTGGAGCACGGCGTGAGCGGACTGGTGACCAAGGCGCACGACGCCGCCGAGTTCGCGCGCGCGATCGAGCAGCTCGTGACCGACACCGCGCTTCGCCAGCGAATGAGCGCGCACGCACGGGAAAGCGTGGAGCACCGCAGTTGGCCAAACGCATTCCAAAAATTCTGGGCGACAACCGCGGAATAACGCGCTCGTCGCCATCCTCCGCTCATGTTTGCAACGGCGGCGGCTCGACGGCAGGCGGTTCAATCGGGGGCGGCGCCGGTTCGACCGCGAGGACCGTGGCCCAGGCATCGTACTCCGGCCCGAATTGCCGCACGAAGAGCAGCAGGTAACTCATGAAGAATACATAAGCCGGCAACATGATCACCGTCCCGAGATAAGGAATCGCGACGATGCAACAGGTCAGGCAAGTCGCGAGGCACGAGACCATCGCGAACGCCAGGCATCAGCACGAGCAAGAACAAGAGGTAGAGGATGACCACGCCGATATTCTGCGCGATGAGCTGAACCGTTGTCTGAAAGGCCGCGCTCGCACCACAGCGCTGCCGATACATCACCGGAATCATGAAGCTGGAGATGAGGTAAAACGCGATCCCAGCGACCACCGCGACCAGCGCCACCAAAACGAGCAGACCGATGCCGACGAAAAGGCCCACTCCTTCCGGCGCCTCGCCCTTCAACGCAAACGGCATCCAAAGAGGAATCGTTGCCAGGCCGAGCACGAAAAGGAAAATCGCCGCCACCAGCAGCGAGAACAGAAAGTAGCTGTTCCCTTCGCGCTTGAACTCTCGCCACGGCTCCTCGATCGCCCCGCGATTCCGCACAATGCAGTCCGCAAAAATAAACTTCCCGCGCGCGCTCAGCCACATCAGCACGACCACGATCGCGACCACCACGAGCACGGCCACCGCCGATCAATGGAAGAACCCAGGACGGCATTCCGGTGGCGGACTGGAACGACGTCGTGCGTCGTCGAGCGGAAGTTCCAATTCCCCTTGCCGAGGTTCGGATTGTAATTGAAGGAGCCTCCCCCGCCGCCGGCGAGGTGCGACAAGAAAGCCGCAAAGCCGATGACGAACCACTTCGTCAGATCGAACGGCTGAAACAGGATCAGCTTCGTTAAATCCAGCGCCGCGCTACAGGGCGCAAATATTTCGATCTTCCGCTCAGTGCTTTGATCCATGCCCTCATTTCAACGCCCGCGCGCGCCATGATCAAGCTTCCACTCCGATTCCCGCAAACTCCGCAAACCAATGGCGCACGCGTCGCCGCCGGCTACCTCAGCCCAGGTCATCCGGGGCGGAAGGGCTGCAAGAGTCACGGCACTTCCACGAAGACTCATCCGTTACGACTCGCCCAACCGGCGGCACCGCGGTAGCTCCGGGAGACACGCAGACCGAGGCGTTCGATGTCGTGGTCATACTCGCGATTCTTGATCCACAGCTTGAGGTCATCGTGGAAGAGCGCCTTCTCGCAATCGTAACACGAAGGGATGTCGTCGGCGTAGCCCGCGTAGGTCACGACGCGCGTGCCGAGCGGCCGCTCGCCCAACTGGTGGGCCACATGACGGGTGTATTTCTTGAACAGGTCCGCGGAGAGTGGAATCGCCGAGTCGATGATGTGCCCGTGCATGTTTTCCTCGAACGGATTGAAGAGGTAAAACGCGTCGTAATCGGCGAAGGCAACGTCCATCAGATTGCCGTGAAGGAACTCGATCTCGGAGAGCCCCAGGGTGGCCGCGGCTGCTCGGGCCGCGGCGACAAGTTCAGCTCGCTGCTCCACTCCGGTGAAGCGGCCGTCCGTCAGAGTTGCCGCGACCAGACAGAACTTGCCGGGCCCGCAGCCGATATCCAGGACGCGCATTCCCGGTGCGGTCACCAACAGTCTTGCAGCCTCCGCGGCGACGGCGACAGGCGTCCAAAAGAGGGACGAGAGTCTCTCGGATCGGCGGCGGGTAGATGCGATCGAACCTCTCGTCTTCAATCGAGAAAGCGTCCGGATCTTCGAAACCTGGGTCCGCTTCGGTCGAGTCGGAGCGCTGTTTTTCACTGGAGTTGTCTTGCTTATTTTCTCCCAGTGCTCCACGCTGGAAACATGAAGCCGTTACTCACTCTGCTCATTGTCCTCGGTCTCATCCGCAGCAGCATCGCGGAACCACCGCAATCCGTGCTGGGGCGTAGTATCCGCGACATTAAGCTGATTCCGACCCCGGTTCTGCAGAGATCCATTAGTCTCCAGTTCTACAAGAGTCTCGTTGTTTCTCCGATTAAAGGCTGGGTGGCAGTTAAGGGAGACCTGCACAACATAAAGCTCTCTGGACTGAAAGTGGTCCGCTCGGAACCCCCCGGCCTCTACGATCACCTCGCGTTGCAACGAGCGAAGGATGTCGTGATCGCGGGAAATTTTACCCTGGCCAGTCCGCATATCGGGAGTTCGGTTCTAGTCCACCTTCTGATTTATCAGATTGCCGACGGGACGATGGCGCTTTCTTTCGCTCATCTGAATGGACCAGGCGGCAACCAGGAGCAGTACTTCGGGTGCGCCCGGCTGGCGGTCCTGAAAGATAGCGAGAACAAGTGGGTCGAGATCAAGGGACCAGCAGATCTGCAAGGCAAGGGGGTGGCAGTTCGTCAGGGCCAGAGGAATGACCTCGCCTCGAGCCTGAAGCTGGAACGGCTGACCACCGCAGCTGAAGCCACTAGTTCGGGGGGCCGTTAATGTGGTTGCCGGGGTTGGGATAGCCGCGTGCTGGTAATCGGGTTGTCTTCGCGCCACCGGCTGGTTAGACTTCGTCAAATCCGTTGAGCCTTCCGGGCAGGCGGAAACCAAACCCAAACATCAAGAACAATTCTATGAGCGACACCTACGTCCCAATGATCAGCTCCGGCATTGCCGGCCCACTCGGCGTCCTGCACCTCCCGCGACTCTGGCAGAAAGTCTCTCTCGAAGAGGCGGGAAAACTCGCCGCCGGTTATCCCGGCATCGGTCGAGGCTACGATGCGATGACTTGCGCCGCGCTCGGGCTCGATGAACAGGCGGTGAAGGATTACATCAAGCAGAACAAGCCGACCTATCCCCAATTCGAGGCTTGGGTAAAGAAAAACGCCAAGTCGCTCACGCCGGAAGCGGTGGAGAAACATAACGCGTCGGTGCGCGGCTATAACCACGATGATGAAACGCGTCGGGGCATCACCAGCGCCTGCGGGATCGCGGACGAGGGCGCGCCACGAGACGCGGTGAACCTGAACAATCTCGACGACTGGAATGAATTCCACCAGGCCGTCTTGAAATAGGCGATCGGAAGATCGTTCGACCGGCGCGCGCGCTGGGTGAGGTGTAATATGCCGCCGGTGACGCCCACGACAGCGACAACTCCTTTCCGCAAGACGACCGAGACGTTTACGGCGGGAGCGAGGACGCTGCCGCAGCGTTACTTCGTTTCGCCGGAGATCTTCGCCGAAGAACAGAAGACCATTTTTTCCGCGCAATGGGCGTGCGTGGGACACCAGAGTCAGATCGCCAAAGCCGGCGATTACTTTGTGCAGGAAGTGGCCGGCGAGAGTTTGATCGTGGTGCGCGATCAGAAGGGATCGATCGGCTGTTTCTACAATGTCTGCCGCCATCGCGGGACGCGGTTGTGCGAGGACCCGAGCCGGACATTCGTCCGCGATTCAATGCCCCTATCACGCGTGGACCTACGCGCTTGATGGAAGACTCATCGGCGCGCCGCACATGGATAGCGTTCCAGGCTTCGAGAAGGCCGAGCATTCGCTCCACGCGGTGAACCTGGCGTTGTGGGAAGGGTTCATCTTCGTGAATCTGCGCGGAGACGCCGACGTCCGCTGGCGGAAGTCTTCGCGCCGTTAGCCGGAAAGTTCACCCACTGGAATCTGCCGAAGCTGCGCTCGGCGAAACGGATCGATTATGACGTGCGCGCGAACTGGAAGCTGATCTTCGAGAACTACTCGGAGTGCTATCACTGCCCGGGCGTGCACCCGATGCTCGCGAAGGTGTCGCCCTACGATTCCGCGGAAAACGATCTGTGCGAAGGACCGTTCCTCGGCGGATTCATGGCGATCACCAAAGGCGCAAGCCTAACGATGAGTGGCAATGCCTGCGCGCTGCCGGTGGGCGACATCCAGGGTGAAGATCACGCGCGGGTTTTTTATTATTCCATTTTTCCGAACATGCTCCTGAGCCTGCATCCCGATTACGTCATGGTGCATCAGATCTGGCCGCAGGCACCGGAGCGAACGCTTATCCGCTGTGATTGGTTTTTCCATCCGGAGGCCTTCGAGCGCGCGGATTTTCATCCCGAGGACGCGATCGATTTTTGGGACATGACCAACAAGCAGGACTGGCACGTCTGCGAATTGAGCCAGCAGGGCATCGCCTCCCGCGCTTATCAGCCCGGGCCGTACTCGCCGCGCGAGAGTATTCCGGCGGCGTGGGACCGGGAGTATTTGCGCTACGTGGAGTAGGAATTCGCCCTGCTCAGCGCATCCCGAGAAATTCGCGCGCCGTGCCGGCGAGGAGTCGCGACTTCTCGCTTTCCGCAAGCTCGGTGAGCGATTCGATCAGTTCGCCGGGATGCTCTTCGCCTAACGGGAAAGGGATAATCGGAGCCGAGCGCGACGCGTTGCGCGCCGAAAAGCTTGAGCAGCAGCCGCAGCGCGTCGGGATCGTGGACTAACGAATCGACATAGAAGCGCGCGGGAGCGTCGCCATCGCGCGAGATAACTTCGCGGGATTGCGCTGGTTGTCGATCGCGACCAAATCCGGCCGGACGTGAAAGCCGTGCTCGATGCGGCCGATCGTGAATGGGAAATGCGCCGCCGCCGTGCGCGAAGGCGACGCGCAGTTTCGGGAAACGCTCGAAGACGCCGCCGAAGATCATCGAGCAAATCGCGAGCGAGGTCTCGGCCGGCATGCCGACGAGCCACGGCAGCCAGTATTTCGGCATGCGCTCCTTGCCGACCATGTCCCACGGATGAACGAAGATCGCCGCGCCGAGTTGTTCCGCCGCGCGCCAGACCGGATCGAGCGACGCATCGTCGAGGTTGCGGCAATCGGCGCCATGGCAATGCGCGTTCGCGTCGACGTGCGTGCCGATCTGCACGCCGCGCAGACCGAGTTCGCGCACGCAGCGCTCCAGTTCGCCCGCCGCCAGATCCGGATCCTGCAGCGGGATCGTGCCCAGGCCGGCAAAACGTGCCGGATGCGCGCGCACGACTTCGGCGATGTGATCGTTCAGCCGGCGCGAGAGATCGAGCGCATCGGCCGGTTTCGCCCAGTAGCTGAACATCACCGGCACGGTCGAGAGCACCTGCATCGAAACGCCGGCGCGATCGCATTCCTCGATTCGGCGCTCGGGATCCCAGACGTTGTCGCTGATCTCGCGAAAGAAGCGATCGCCGATCATCATCCGCGCGCAGCACGGCCGGTAGTGTTCGAGCCTAACGAATCCGCCGTAGCCGTACTTCGCGTCGAGGTCGGGCCACTCGCGCGGCAGGATGTGGGTGTGCAGGTCGATCTTCATCGCGAGTGCAGTCGAGTGCAAGTGCCGACGAATACGCGGCGCTCACCGAATCGCCACTCCGGTTCACGCGTCACTTCGTCAGAACGGCTTGGTCGGCTCCGGCTTGCTCGACTTTCGTGCCGCACTTCTTGCAGGTCCGCCGCGCGTCGTCGTTCCAGAAATCGAGCATCGCCTGGCTGAAGTGCTCGACGATGTCGCCGCAATCGAAATCGATGTCTTCGACCAGCGCGCCGCACTTCTCGCAGTAGAAAATGACGTGCTCGTGCTCGCCCGGCGGGCGGCGGCGTTCGACCACCACGCCGAGCGTGTCGGGCGGACGCACCGGCGCGTGCGGGACGTTAGGCGGGATGAAGAAGGTTTCGCCTTCGCGCACGAGGTGATCGACGATCCGGTCGCCTTCGCGGATGCGCACTTTGATGTCGCCCTTGAGCTGATAGAAATACTCTTCCGAATCGACCTGGTGAAAATCGTTCCGCGCGTTCGGGCCCTTGATCACCATGACGAAAAAGTCGCGCCCGTCGTAGAGGTATTGATTGCTCACCGGCGGCTTGAAGTTGTCGCGGTGCTCTTCGATCCAGTTCTTCAGATTGATCGGCGGCTGGACGGAAGAGAGGACACCGTTTTCGGATGGCGATGTTGGCAGTGGCGGTTCGGCAAGCTTTGTCATGGCTTAGAGTATTTTCCTCAGCGCTGAGCGTCAAACTCTCCCGCTTCGCCGCCAAGGCGCATGTGAGCGCCACGCCGCTGGCGCAGCACGGCGATGATCTCCGCCAGCGCGCTGACGGCGATTTCTGCCGGGGTATCGGCCCCGATGTCCAAGCCGAGCGGCGCATAGACCCGCGCCAGTTTCTCCTCTGCGACGCCTCGTTCTCTCATTTCATCGAAGACCAGCCGCACCTTCCGCCTGCTCCCGATCATGCCGATGTAACCAAAACGGCTCTGCTGCAGTGCGGCGGCCAGCGCTTCGCGATCGATCTCGTGATTGCGACTGACGATGACGAGCGCATCATCGCTCTGCCAGGCGTGCGTGGAGATAAACTCAGGCGGCGTGGTCTCGGTGTGGCGCTGGACGGCAAGTGGGAAATCTTCCAGGAGCTCGCGGCGATCTTCGGTCACGCTGACGAAAAATCCGGCGTCGACGGCGAGCTTCGCGATCGCTCTCGCGCAATGTCCGCCGCCGATCAGGTAAATCGCCTTCGCTCAATATCTGCGGCTCGATCAAGACCGTGACCTCACCGCCACAGATCGCGCCGAACGACTCCGAGTCGCCTTCGTGCAAGCGGATAGCTTTTCAGCACGGGCTGCTTCGAGCGCAGCGCAGCCTTGGTTTCTTCAACAACCAGCGCCTCAAATTTCCCTCCGCCTATCGTGCCACTGATCTTGCCATCGGCATAGACGAGCATCTTCGATCCAGCGGCGCGTGGCACGGAGCCCGTCGTTGCAGCGATCGTGACCAAGGCGCAAGGCGTCCGTGCCTGACGTGCCGCCAGTAGTTCCGTGAGCAACGCGTCAGTCATCGCGTGCCACCGTCACCTCGAGTCTGATCCGACGAGCTTCGTCATTGCCGCCCAGAAATAAATCGCTTAAGCCGGAGAAGGCGATGCCAAACCTTGCCGAGTTGAACGAACTGGATCGCGTGGCCTTCACCCGCGTCGTCGGCCCGATCTTTGAGCATTCCCCCTGGATCGCACAACGCACATGGACACAGCGGCCGTTCGCCAGCACGTCCAGCGTTGCACCACGCGCTCTGCGCCACCGTGCGGACGGCCAGCCCGGAGGAACAACTGTCGCTCATCCGCGCGCATCCCGATCTCGTCACCCGCGCCGTCCTCACCACTGAATCGGCGGGCGAACAAGCCAGCGCAGGTTTGCACAACATTTCCCCTGAGGAGGCTCGCCAATTTCAGGAATACAATGCTCAATACCGTGAACGCTTTGGTTTTCCCATTTGTGATCTGTGCCCGTTTGAACAAGAAAGAAGCGATCCTCCGCGCTTTCCCCGAACGCTTGCGGAACGACCTCGAAGGTGAAATCAAAACCGCGCTCGACGAGATCTGCCAGATCGCCGAGTTGCGCCTGCTGGATCTGACCGCATGAAAGGCCTGACGACGCATGTGCTGGACACGAAGAACGGCCGGCCCGCGGCCGGGATGAAGATCGAGCTCTGGTCGTTAGACAATTCGACCTTGCTGAAAACTGTCACCACGAATGCAGATGGACGGACAGATCTCTCCGCTGCTCGGGTCGGAGGAGTTTGCCGCGGGCAATTACGAGATCGTGTTTTTTGTCGGCGATTATTTTGGCGAGCGACGATTTCTCGATCGGGTTCCAGTGCGTTTCACGATCGATGACGCGGAGGCGAAGTATCACGTGCCGCTGCTCGTTTCGCCGTGGGCCTACAGCACATATCGGGGGAGCTGAGAATGCCTCACGCAAAGGTCGCAACGGACGCAAAGGTGAGGGAAAACGAGATTGCGAAGCAAATCTTGGATGCGGCTTTCAAGGTCCACAATGTGTTGGGGCCTGGCCTGCTCGAATCCGTTTCCGAAGTAGATGCTCGCGCATGAACTGCGCAAAGATGGTTTAGCAGTCGAAAGACAGGCGCCGATCTCGATCACCTATGATGGGTTGAGGTTCGACGAAGGTTTTCGTGCTGATCTGCTGGTGGCGAATCTCGTCATCGTCGAACTCAAATCCATTCAGGCATTGAATTCAGTCCATGCCAAACAAGTTCTCACGCAACTGCGCCTGACAAATCATAAGCTTGGGTTGCTAATTAGTTTTGGCGAAGAACACTTCAGAGAATGGCATCAAACGCATCGCGAACGGGCTGCGCGATGAGTCGGAAGAAGTCAGCTTTTGAAGACGAAACCTTTCGACCTTGCGTCCGTTGCGAGAGGCACCATGACCACGGCGGAAAGAGATTCAGCGCCGGCCGGCCTTGTCGATCTGGCCTCGGCACGCGTCGGCGGCATCGCCCTCCTCGCCAATGATGAGTTCTTCGCCGAGAAGGAAAATCTCCTGAAGCCGGGCCGCGGAATTTTCATTCCGGACAAGTACACCGAGCGCGGCAAATGGATGGATGGATGGGAGACTCGCCGCCGCCGCACTCCCGGGCACGACTGGTGTGTCGTGCAATTGGGACTGCGCGGCATCATCAAACAGGTCGACATCGATACCAATCACTTCCTGGGCAATCATCCTCCCTTCGCCTCACTCGACGCGCTTTGCCTAACGAATAAGTTCCCGAACGACGCCGACGCCGTCGAAGCTCTTTCCTGGACACCGATCCTTGCCCAATCACCGTTGCAGCCGGGGTCGCAAAATCTGTTCGCGCTTACTAGCGACGAAACCTGGACGCATGTGCGGTTGAATATCATCCCGGATGGCGGCGTGGCGCGTTTTCGGGTTTATGGCGTAGTCGTTCCCGATTGGAGCAAGCTGAAGCCCGGCGAACTCGTCGACCTCGCGGCCGTCGAGAATGGAGGAGTGCCCCTGGTCTGCAGCGACATGTTCTTCAGCTCGATGAACAACCTGATCATGCCCGGTCGTTCCGAAAACATGGGCGACGGCTGGGAAACAAAACGCCGCCGCGGTCCCGGCCACGATTGGATTATCGTGAAGCTCGGGTTGCCGGGGCGATCCGCAAAATCGAAGTCGACACCAATCACTTCAAGGGCAACTACCCCGACATGTGTTCGATCGACGGATGCGCCGCGCCCGATGCGTCGACCGAAGACCTCACGGAAACAGATGCGGTCTGGCGCGAGATCCTTCCCGAAAACGAAATTGCAGGCCGACACGCGACATTTCTTCGAGCAGGAATTTGTCCCGATCGATCATTGCACACATGTCCGGTTGAATATCTATCCCGACGGCGGCGTGAGCAGGCTCCGAGTCTGGGGAGTGCCTGCCCTTGCCTAACGAATGAGCGATTTCGATTTGCTCGTGCGCAGCGAGCAGGACATCGGAATTAGTGAAGGTAAGATCGTCGCGCTGGCGGAGAATCTGTCCGGTTCAGCGAAGTCGGAAATCGATGCCCAACATCTGGCGATTCTTGCCCGGCGTCATCGACGCCCACGTTCATTTCAACGAGCCGGGTCGCACCGATTGGGAAGGATTCGCCACCGGATCGCGCGCGGCGGCGGCGGGCGGCACGACAACCGTTTTCGACATGCCGCTCAATGCCCATCCGCCGACGATCGACGGTCCTGCATTCGACGCGAAGCGGACCGCCGCGAGAATCGCAGTCGTTGGTGGACTTCGGACTTTGGGGCGGGTTGGTGCCCGGAAATCTGGATGAGCTCGAAACCTTGCGCGATCGCGGCGTGGTCGGGTTGCAAGGCATTCATGTGCGACAGCGGGATCGACGATTTCGCCGCGTTGATTCGCAAGCTTTGCGCGCAGGAATGCGACGCGCCGCCGAGCTTGATCTTCTCGTCGCGGTGCACGCGGAGTCGGCAGAAATGATCCGCGCGTGCTCACAGCAACAACTCGCGACCGGCCAAACAAGCGTGCGCGATTATCTCGATTCGCGTCCGATCGAGGCGGAACTCGAAGCGATCAAACGCGCGATCGAACTGGCGGGGGAAACCGTGCCGATTGCACATTGTGCACGTCAGTTGCGGCCGCGGAGTTGCGCTGGTGGCGGAAGCACGAGCGAGTGGCGTAGATGTTACCTGCGAGACTTGTCCGCATTATCTTTTCTTCACCGACGAAGACATGGTCCGCCTGGGCGCAGTCGCGAAGTGCGCGCCACCGTTGCGATCCGCGGAAGATCAAGCCGAGCTGTGGCGTCGGATCGCGGACGTGACCACGATCGGTTCCGATCATTCCCCTTCCCCCTGGCAAATGAAGGAACGATCGAATTTCTTTCGATGTCTGGGGAGGGATTTCCGGCTGCCAGCATCTGCTGCCTCTGTTGATCGACGCCGGAAAACTCTCGCCCGCGAGACATCACTCGACTGACCAGCACGGGCGTCGCCAAGCGTTTTCGGATTGCGGGGAAAGGCGGACTCGAAATCGGGAGCGACGCTGATCTCACGCTGGTCGACTTGACACGCAGAGGAGTCGTCCGCGCGGAATCGCTGCACTATCGGCATCGCCATAGTCCGTATGTTGGCCGCACCCTCCGCGGGCGAATTGTGCGCACACTTTTGCGGGGACAAACAATCTTCGAGAATGGTAGGTTCTCAGATCGGCCGAACGGAAGATTCGTTAGGCCCATTCAATCATGAACCAACTTCCGACCTTCCCGCTCCTTTCGCACCGATGACTACGCCCCGGCACGATGGGAGATGGCACGGCGACCAATATCGATCATGAGGAGGTGAACGGGTGCCCGCTTTGAGACCGCGCGACCAGCTTCCGAGCGGAGGAAGTAAAAAAATCAGTGTGCGGATCTGCGAAGCAATCAAGCCTTCGCGCGCCGTTATCCGGGCGAATCGCATCGCCGGCAGGCGGTGCACACGGTCTATGGCGGCGCGCATCTCTTCAAAGCCGACTCTGCAAAGAAACTCGGCGCGGCGGCGTTGCGGTCACTCGAAGAATATGCGCCGGATTCGGCCAGCCTCGCGCATGTGCTCGGGATGGATGCCAACCAGGAGTTTCGCAAAAGGTTTACGCCCGGATCGTCGAAAAATTGCGACGCGAGCCGGTGGAGGATTTCCGGCTCGATTTCGAGGACGGCTACGGCAATCGCCCGGATGCGGAGGAAGATGGGCACGCCGCCGCAAGCGGGGCGGAAGTGGCGAACGGTTTCGACGCGAAGTCCCTGCCGCCGTTTCTCGGCATTCGGATCAAACCGCTGAACGACGATCTGCACGTTCGCAGCGTCCGCACGCTTGACATTTTTCTCACTACGCTGATTGCGGCGACCGCCGGAAAACTGCCGCAGAATTTCGTCATCACGGTGCCGAAGATTCAAACGCCAGAGCAAATGAATGCCGCAGCGCGCCTTCTGGAGATGTTCGAGAAGCAACACGGTCTCGATGCGAACTCGCTCAAGATCGAGCCGATGATCGAGACCCCGCAGGCGATTATTAACCAGCGCGGCGAGGTTGCGCTCAGCTCGCTCATCGACGCGGCGGAAGGACGCTGCCAGAGCATCCATTTCGGCGTCTATGACTACACGGCCTCATGCGGCATCACCGCGGCCTATCAAACGATGCGTCATCCGGCGTGCGATTTCGCGCGGCAGATGATGCTGGTCTCAACCGCGGGCACCGGCATTCATCTCTCGGACGGCGCGACCAACATCCTGCCCGTCGGTCCTCACCGCGCGAGCGACGGAAGATCGCTGACGGACGACCAGCGGCGGCAGAATCGCGAAGCCGTTCACGCGAGCGTGGCGGCTCGGTTTCAAGGACAATCTGCATTCGCTGCGCAACGGATTTTACCAGGGCTGGGATCTGCATCCGGCGCAGTTCGTCACTCGCTACGCCGCCGTTTACGCTTTTTCCTCGGCGGCCTGACGAGCGCATCCAGCCGCCTGAAGACGTTCGTCGAAAAGGCCGCGCTCGCTTCGCTTCACGGCGATGTCTTCGACGATGCCGCGACCGGGGCAGGGATTGCTCAACTTTTTCCTGCGCGGAATCGGCTGCGGCGCAATCACCGAAAGCGAAGCGCTCGAGACGGGCCTGACAATCGAGGAAATACGCTCGCGTTCGTTTCTCAAGATCCTGCGAAAGCCGGCGGAAGCGATGAGTGGCGCGCTGCGAGTTTCGACTGAACGGGAAACCAGTTCGCGTCGACTCGATTTCGCCCAACACGACACTGCTCGAATGGTTGCGGCCCGCGGACTCACCGGCTCGAAAGAAGGCTGCGCCGAGGGGGATTGCGGCGCCTGCTCGGTCGCGATCGTCGAGCGCGATGCGCGCGGGAAGCGTTGTTATCGCTCGATCAACAGTTGCCTCGTTCCGCTACCGCTCATGGCTGGACGCGACATCGTTACCGTTGAAGGGGTCGCAGGTGACAAGCGCTGTAGCCACGGCGCTCATCGCCGTGTCACGGCAAACGCGTCGACACAGCGACGCGGCTACAGCGCGACGAGCTGCATCCCATCCAGCAAGCGATGGTCGAGAATTTTGGATCGCAGTGCGGTTACTGCACGCCCGGATTCATCATGTCGCTGTTCGAGGCTTATTATCGCAAAGACCTCAAGACCGCAGCGCAGCTCGACGAACAACTCTGCGGCAATCTCTGCCGTTGCACCGGCTACCGGCCGATTCGCGACGCGGCCGCGGATGCTTTCGCCCGACGCAACGGAGTCGATACATTCGACGAACAACTGAAAAACTGCGAAGGCGAGATCGAACGCGGCCCGCTACAATTGCGGGCGAGAAATTCCTTCGACCGACTTCTCTCGAAAGCTCTTTGCCGCGATGGCGCAGTTTCCGGATGCGCCTGATCGCCGGCGCGACCGAGCTCGGTCTCGATATCACGAAACGTTTCACAAATTTCCTGTGCTCATTTCGATCGAAGCGATTCCCGAACTGAGCGCTATGACCTGTTCCGCTAACGAATGGTCAATCGGTGCCGCCACAACGTTGACAAGGCTTGATGAGAAGATCGGCGACGAATATCCCGAGCTGCGCGACATGCTGCTCGTCTTTGGTTCACGGCAAATTCGCAATCGCGCAACGCTTGGTGGAAATCTCGTGACAGCATCGCCGATTGGCGATTCCGCGCCGGTGCTTGCTCGCGCTCGATGCAAAAGTGGTGCTCGCATCGGCCGGCGGCGAACGCACGCTGCCGATCGACGAATTCTTTGTTTCCTATCGCAAGACCGCGCTGCAACCCGGTGAGATTTTGAAATCCATTATCGTGCCGCGCTTTTCGCCTAACGAATCATGGCGACGCAATTCTACAAAGTCTCAAAGCGGCGTGAGATGGACATCAGCACCGTCGCCGCGTGTTTCGTTGTGCGATTGACGGCGAGCGGCACGATCGCGCATGCCCGTCTCGCTTTCGGCGGGGTGGCAGCGATGCCGCTGCGCGCCCGAGAGACGGAGCGTGCGCTCATCGGCAAAAATTTCGAATCGACTTGCCGATGGTTCTGCCGGTTCTCGAACGCGAATTCACGCCCATATCCGATGTGCGTGGCAGCGCCAGTTACCGCTCGCAACTGATCACGAGTTTGCTCCGTAAATTTTTCGCTGGACGATGAGTCGCATTCGGACGTGCGGAAGCACGTCGCTCCGGAGGGACATGCTTCCGCATGTCCAGGATCTTGCGGCACCGCCGCACGAGAGCGCGCACAAGCACGTCACCGGAGAGGCGATTTACGTCGATGACGCGGCGCGGCACGGGACGGGATGCTTGAAGTCTGGCCAGTCTGTTCGCCGCACGCGCACGCGAAGATTTTGCGCGCGATGCATCGCGGCGCGCGCCTTCCGCAGGCATCCGCGGCGGTGTCTGTCTCGCCGAGGATGTGCCGGGTCTCAACGATGTCGGCGCGGTGCGCCATGATGAGATTCTGCTCGCGGACAAGGAAGTGTTTTACCACGGGCAAATCGTCGCGCTCGTCGTCGGCGAAACGCAGGAGATTTGTCGCGCGGCGGCGGACGAAGGTGGTCGTCGAATACGAGCCGCTGCCGCCAATTTTCACCATCGACGAGGCGATTGCCGGCGAGCAGTTTTCACAGCGAACCGACATTTCATCCGGCGCGGCGATGTCGCCGCAGCGCTGCGCGATGCGCCGCGGACGCTTGTCAGGCGAATTCTCGTTCGGCGGGCAGGATCATTTTTATCTCGAGACGCACGCCGCGTGGGCCGAAGCGCGGCGAAGACGGAACGATGTTCGTCAGTTCGTCCACTCAGCATCCATCGGAAGTGCAGCACATCGTCGCGCACGTGCTCGGCCTGCCGATGCACAGCGTCGTCGTCGAATGTCCGCGCATGGGCGGCGGCTTTGGCGGCAAGGAGACGCAGGCCGCCGGCCTCGCGGCGCTCGCCGCGCTCGCGGCCACGAAGACCGGTCGCAAAGTGCGGTTCGCTACAATCGCGACCAGGACATGATGATCACCGGCAAGCGCCATCCGTTTCTCGGCGAAGTTTAGCGTCGGTTTCGACCGACGACGGCTTTCTGCACGCGGCGAAAGTCGAACTTTCTCCGAATGGCGGCTGGTCGCTCGATCTGTCGCGCGCCGTGACGACCGCGCGATCTTCCATCTCGACAACGCCTACTACATTCCACACGTCGAGTTCAGCGGCGCGGTGGCGAAAACCAACCTCGCGTCGAACACCGCCTTCCGCGGCTTCGGCGGACCGCAGGGGATGCTCGTGATCGAGGAGATTATCGACCGCGTCGCGCGCGCGACTCGGTCTCCCGCCCGAAGTCGTGCGCGCAGCGCAATCTCTATCACGGCAGCGGCGAGACCAACACGACGCACTACGGCCAGGAGATCGAGGACAACCGCATCCAGCGCATCTGGCAGGAGTTGAAGCGCCTCGAGCGACTTCGCGCGCGCGCCGCGATGATCGCGGAGTGGAACGCGGAGCATCCGCATCGCAAGCGCGGCCTCGCGATCACACCGGTGAAATTCGGCATCTCTTTCACGACCACACATCTCAACCAGGCCGGCGCGCTCGTGCTCATCTACCGCGACGGCACCGTGCAGGTGAACCACGGCGGCACCGAGATGGGCCAGGGGCTCCACACGAAGATCGCTCTGATCGCGGCGCGCGAACTCGGCCTTCCCCCGAGCCGCGTGCGCGTGATGGCGACACGCGCACCGACAAGGTGCCGAACACCTCCGCCACCGCCGCCTCCTGCGGCACCGATCTGAACGGCGCGGTGCGAAATGCGTGCGAAATTGCGCGCACGCTGCGCCGTTCGCGGCGCAGATGCTCGCGGCGGGCGGTCGCTCGGATGAGATCGCCTTCGAGAAGCCGTCGATGTCACGCGCCGGGAACCAGATCGCCGTTCGCCGAGGTCGTACGACGCGCGCCTACTTCGCGCGCGTCGAGCTCGCAGCGACGGGATCTACCGCGACGCCGGACATCGGCTGGGACCGCGCGACGGGACGCGGCCGGCCATTTCACTACTTCGCGTCGGCGCGGCGGTGAGGAGGTCGAGGTCGATGGCTTCACCGGCATGAGCAGGATGCGGCGGGTGGACATTCTGCACGATGCCGGTGATCGCTGAACTGCAGCGTGATCGCGGCCAGGTCGAGGGCGGCTTCGTGCAAGGCATGGGCTGGCTGACGGGCGAGGAACTCGTGTGGGATGCGGAAGGCCGCCTGCTCACGCATTCGTCGCGACACTTACAAGATTCCGGCGATCGGCGCACGTCCGGAGGATTTCCACGTGCGCTCCTCCGCGAATGCCGCGCAGACCGACGTGATCCACGGCAGCAAGGCTGTCGGCGAACCGCCGCTGATGCTGGCGATCTCCGTGCGCGAGGCGATCCGCGATGCGGTGGCGGCATTTCGCGGCCGGCGGCGAGGTGCCGCTTCGCCTCGCCCGCCACCCCCGAGGCCATCTTCGACGCGATCAGGAGCCGCACCAGTTCACCTCGCCCGGCAGAGACGATGCCGGAGCAGCGCGATGGAGAGCCAGGTTCTTTCGTCAGACGACTGGAGCATAAATTAGAGTCGGCCGCGGCGGAGCGCCGGCGGATTTCTGTTCGAAGACACGCGACTGGTCAATGTCTTAGTGGTGAGATTCGTCCGCGAATGTCACGGTCGACGATCGACGCGTCGTCGGACTTCGGCGCTCGGAGCGCGCGAAGTGATTGTCTCGCGGCACGTATCTCGCGCCGGAGCCTGATCAACGGCATTTTTCACGTCGAGGGACGATCGTCACGGTGCGGAGTTTCGCGCGCGTATCGTACCACACGGGACGGCGCGATCGTGATCGATCCGCACAGGTCACCGATGTGCTCGGCAAGGCGGCTTTCGATACGTGCTTCGATTCAAGCAAGGGCGTGCCGATCGACTCTTCCTCATGTCCCTCGTGCATTCCGGCAACGCACCTGGAGACAAGCGGTGCGCGGATGCATGCCTCCGATTCGGCGGAGATGATCGACGACGGACGCATCGCGGGCGTGGCGGAGACAATGATTATTCCAGCGTTTTTCTTTCTCGGATGCGAAGCGGGACTGGCGAAGATCCGCGCCGGCGAAGGGCAAGTTGATCGACGGCCACGCGCAGGGTCGGGCGGCGGATCTGATACATACGCCTCGCCGAGTCGTTCCGATCACGAAGCACGAGCTAGAGGAAGCACGCGCGAGCTCGACTCGGGATGCGTCTGCTTGTGCGCGAGGGCACACCGAACGCGACTCGCACGTCATCGCACTCGTGACGCCACAAAATTCGGCCGACTGCTCCTTCGCGACGGATGATAGACTCCGGGCGATCTCCTGAGCGAAGGGCCGTCGATCATTCAATTCGGAAGAGCGCCATCGAGCTCGGCCTCGCTCCGATGACAGCGATTCAAATGGGCACGATCAACACGCACGTCACTATCGGTTCCGCGATCATGGCGCGATCGCGCCACGCTTTCGGCGGATTCATCGTGTTGGATCATCTCGGAAGTTCGTTGTCCGGCAGTGTTTGCGAGAAAAGGAAGATTGGTCGCGAAGATGGCGGCGTATCGCGGATTCCGAAGTCCCCACGGGGAAGCGACCACGGAATACGATGAAGTGTTCGTCTCCACGGGGCTGAAGATATTGTCGTAGAGCGCCACGACGCGACAAGTCGATGAGGGTCGTCGATTGTTCCCGACGATCGTGACCAACGCGGTCGGTCGCCCCGAAAGTGGAGAATGGGCAGATCGTCTCCGACACCTCACGCGATATTCTGAAGTTATGTGGTCGAGCACCACAATGCCCACCGGCAACGTCGGCGTCGGCTTTGTTCGATCGGTTTCGCACTTGGAGCGAGGAGCACTTGGTTCCACCGTCGCGCATGATGCGCACAACATTGTCGTCGTTGGAGTACGTCGGACGCGAGATCATAGCGGCGATGTCCGGCGCTCCGGAGAGATCGGGCGGCGGCGAGATCACGGTCGAAGTAGCGAGGCAGCTCACCGCACGCCCCTTGCCCATCGCTGGTTCTCGTTTCCGATCGTCCGCTGGCGGAAGTAGTCGACAAATCCGCCGCTTGAATGCCGCCACGGCACAGCTCGGGTGCGGCTTCCTGCGCGTTCATGTCGCTCTCGTTCCTCGGCCTCTCGCCATCCCCGCGTTGAAGCTGACGGATCAAGGGCTCGTCGACGCGGTGAAGATGGAAGCTACCGCCCTGATCGAGACGTAGGATTCAGACACCGATGTCCTCGTTCCAGAGGTCGGGATGATCACGATGAAGTCGCGCATCGACGCGATGCACTCCTCGTGTTGCACCGGCTTCAACTGCGCGCCGTTTGCGCGCAATATTCCTCTGCTCGCCAGGAAGGTCTTCGTTGCTCGCCGATGACGACACACGGATCCCGTAAAGCACGATCGCGCCGCTGCGCATCGGGCAAGAAGGGTCGATGGATGCGCGTCGATAGCCGCGGCCTTCTGCCGCCCGCGTTTTCAGGCGATTCGTCTCCCGCATGATCAATGACACTGCCGCGTTCCGCGGTGGTTATGTCCGCGACCGATGATCCCCGTCGCAACCGCACGGCCGATCGGGATGCCGCCCTCGCGCAGTTCCGATCCGTGCTTTCGTCTCTGCGCTCTGGAGGAAGTGATCGATGCTGCCGAGTGTAGCACGTGGACCGTTGCGGTGACGAGGATCAAAACTGCTGGCTCGGCCAAACGCGACACTCCTCCCGTCGGATGTGTCGTGAAAACACACCAACCGCCCGTGGCATTGGATGCGGGAAGCCGTACTCGTTCGGCGCGGACGGGATGCAGGAAAAAGGCGGCGGACCGTTCGGGCCGTGATCGTGCGTGGGGACGAACTGGTCGGCCCGGCTCGACCAGGTCACGCGCGACCTTGATCCCCACGGCCCACGCGGAAGTGACGGCGATCCGCGACGCCGTCTGTCAGTTGCTCCAGCGTTTCGATCTGCGCGGCTGTGAACTTGCGCCGGCTGCGGCCCCTGCCCGATGTGCCTGGCGGAGATCTATGGGCACGCCTCGATCGAGTCTACTACGCTTGCGGTCGCACCGACGCGGCGCGCGCTGGCTTCGACGATCAGTTCATCTACGGTCGGATCGGGCTCGATCAGTCGGACGATCGTTGGTGGTGAAAGTGGGGTGCGATGCGGCGGACGAACTCTTTCGCAATTGGATCGCGAAGCCGGACAAGATTCCGTACTAGGCGTCGCGACTCAAGGCGCGAACGCTGCAGCTTCCTCAGCTGTGGCTGATTTCGTCCAAGACCGCGCGCGCCGCCGTCGCACTGGCGCCATCGCCCCCGAGCGTGGCGATGACCTCATCAAGTCCGGCCAGCATTCGTTTACGTTCCGCGCCTGTTCAAAAGGGGCATGACTGCCTCGGCGATCTCTTGTGGCCGGGCCCGATGCTGGATGAATTCGGGAACGATTTCCCGGCCGGCGACAACGTTGGGCATGCCGAGATGTTTTACCCTAACGAGTAATCGCGCAGCGAAATATGTCAGCCACGCCACCTTGTAGACCAGGACAAACGGCAATCGAAAATAGGCCGCTTCCAGCGTCGCCGTGCCCGAAGCGATAATTCCGGTGCCGGCCGCTTCATAATCGCGGAGTTTTCGCCGACTCCAACGCGGACATTGTCGCGCGGCAGACGAGGAGCTAGCGAGCAGAACTGCTGGATTTCAGCGCCGATCGCTTCAGAAACCGCCGCGACCTCGAACTGAGCGGCCGGTCGACGGGCGATGATTTCGCGGGCCGCTCCGATCATCACTGGAAAAATTTTCCGCACCTCACGAAAACGGCTGCCCGGAAAAAGCGCGATCAGGTTCGGATTGCGCGGTGGCGTCGAGTTGTCTTCGCGCCGTGCGTCTTTGATCATGGGGTGACCGACAAAAATCGTGCGCAGACCCGGATTGATTGTAGAGGTCGGCCTCAAAAGGAAAGATGCAAAGCATGAGGTCGAGCGAGCGCGCCATGGCGCGGATGCGGCCGCTGTTCCAGGCCCACACCTGCGGACTGATGTAGTAGATAATTTTTTGCGCGGGCGATCGCTTCTTCAGCGCGCGCGCCAATCGCAAATTGAAACCGGGATAATCAATCAAGATGACGGCATCCGGTTTTGCGGTGGCAATTTCTCTGAGAGCAGCGCGAAACTGCGCGCGGAAATATCCGTAATGTTTGATTACTTCCCACAGACCGACCACGCCGGCCTCGTCGATCCAATCGATAAATTCGGCTCCCGCGATCTGAATTCATGCGCGGCCCGCCGCGACCACGAAAGCGAAGATCCGGTTGCGCAGCCTGCAATGCGCGCATGAGCGCCGCGCCATGCGCATCTCCACTGGCCTCGCCCGCGACGAAATAAAGTGTTTTTGGATTCACGACGCGCTCTGCATCCGGTCATCCTGAGCGTGAGCGAAGGACCTCACGAATTATCGATAATTGCGTTCGCACAATGAATATTCGCGAGATTCCTCGCTTCGCTCGGGATGACCCCGTGTACGTTAGGCGCGCTCATATACTACGCGTCGCTTCGATTCGTTTCGTAATTTCAACGGCGAGCTCGAGCGCGGCCGTCGCCTGGAATCCGGAAACCTTCGGCGTGCGGCCGGTCTTCGCGCATTCGATGAATTCGGCAAGCTGTCGTTTCAGTGGTTCCTCGCGCTCAATCTCAACCTTATCACGCACAATCTTGCCGCTTTCGCGCCGATAAATTTCACCGCTCTGATTTTGGTAGTCGAGCGAGAGATAAGCGTCTTCCTGAAAGACGCGAATCTTGCGCATGCTCTCGGGACTGATTCGGCTCGAGGTGACGTTGGCGACGCAACCGTTTTCGAAACGCAGACGCGCGTTGGCAATATCTTCGCCGCGACTCAACACCGGCACGCCGACGGCATCGATTGTCTCAACCGGCGAGCGCACCAGATGCAAAATGATTTCCAGATCATGGATCATGAGATCGAGAACGACGCCGATCTCGGTGCTGCGATTGGGATAGGGCGAAAGGCGATGCGCTTCGATGAAGCGCGGATGAGTCAGCCGCGCCTCGAGCGCGCTTAACACCGGATTGAACCGTTCGACATGACCGACTTGCAGGATGAGGTTTTGACGCGCCGCCAATTCGGCCAGTTCGGTGGCGTGCGCGGGATTTTCGGCAATCGGCTTTTCGATGAGGAGATGCTTACCTTTGCCTAACAAGTCGCGCCCAACTTCAAAATGCGCGCTCGTCGTGGTGGCGACCGAAGCCGCGTCCACCCGTTCGCCAAAATCTTCGAGCGAGGCCGCCGCGCAAACGCCAAACTCGTCCGCGATCTTTTGCGCGCGCGCGCGATCGATGTCGTAAACCGCGGTAAATTCGGCCGAGGGCAGCGCGGCATAAAGTCGGGCGTGATTCTTCCCGATGTGTCCGACTCCGACGACGCCAACGCGCAGTTTTTTCATTCGTTAGGCGCAATTTTGCAGGAACCATTCGTAGGTGCCGGCAATTCCTTCGCGCAACGTAATCGTCGGCCGCCAGCCGAGACTGCGCAGCTTCGAAACATCGAGAAGCTTTCGCGGAGTGCCATCCGGTTTGCTCGCGTCCCAGGCCAGTTCGCCTTCGAAACCCGACGATGTCGCAAATCAGCTCGGCCAGTTCCCGAATGGAAATGTCTTCGCCCCAGCCAACGTTGATGATCTCGGGCGAGTCGTAATTCTCGAGGAGAAAGAGGCAGCAGTCGGCCAGATCGTCCACATGCAGGAATTCGCGCCGCGGTTTGCCCGAACCCCAGACGACCATCTCTTCGCGCCGGTCGTCTTTGCTTCATGCGCCTTTCGCAAAAGCGCCGGCAGCACGTGTGATGAAAGCAGATCGAAGTTGTCGTTAGGCCCATACAAGATTCGGCGGCATGACGGAGATGAAGTTCGTCGCCGTATTCGCGCGCGTAGGCCTGGCAAAGCTTGATGCCGGCAATCTTGGCGATGGCGTAGGCTTCGTTCGTCGGTTCGAGCGGACCGGTCAGGAGCGCGCTCTCCGGGATCGGCTGCGGCGCGTGCTTCGGGTAAATGCAGGAGCTGCCGAGGAACAAAACTTTGCGCACGCCGTAATGATGCGCGGCGCGGATGATGTTGTTCTGGATCTGGAGATTGCTCGAGCAAAAATTCGACGGGATAGTCGTTGTTCGCCTTGATTCCGCCGACCTTAGCCGCGGCGAAAACGACAATGTCCGGTTTTTCCTCGGCGAAAAAATTCGTCGACCGCCTGCTCGCGCGTAAGATCGAGTTGGGCGCGATCGCGTTTTACCAGATTGGAAAAACCCTCCGCCTCAAATCGGCGCACCAGGGCGCTGTCCGACGAAGCCGCGATGGCCTGCAATGAAAATCTTGTCCGATTTGTTCAAGCCGGTCATGTGCGGTTTAGCATTTTCTTTTTTATCGCATTAAGCAATCGTCAGTTGTGCGAAATACAGAATCACGGCTGGCGGTGCAGAAAACCTACAAGCTGTTCATCGGCGGCAAATTTGTGCGCGGCGAGAGCGGACGTGTTCTGCCGGCGCGGGATTCAAGCGGTGAAATTCTGGCGAATTATTGCCGCGCTTCGCGCAAGGATTTTCGCGATGCGGTGAACGCCGCGCGCGCCGCTGTCGCAGGTTGGTCGAAGCAGAGCGCGTATCTACGCGGCCAGATTCTGTATCGCGCGGCGGAGATGCTCGAAATGCGGCAAGGCGAATTGAAAGACGGAGATGTGGAACGCGGGCCAACGGCAGCGCGCAAAAATCGCGCGAAACGAAACGTGCGACGATCGATCGGCTCGTGCATTACGCGGGCTGGACGGACAAATTCAGTCAGGTATTCGGCACGGTGAATCCGGTGGCCAGCTCGCATTTCAATTTCACCATTCCGGAACCGACCGGTGTGGTCGTTATTGTTTGCCCGGACGAACCTTCGCTCGCTGGCGCTCGTTTCGCTGGTCGCGCCGGTGATTCTTGCGGGAAACGCCGCGATCGTACTGGCTTCGACGACGAAACCGCTGCCAGCGTTAACTTTTTCCGAAATCATCGCGACGAGCGATCTGCCTGGCGGCGTCGTCAATATCCTCTCCGGCGATCGCGCCGAGTTGGCGCCGCATTTCGCCAGTCACATGGACGTGAATGCGATCGTCGATGCCTCGGGCGACGCGAAAATCGGGCGCAAATTGCAAAGCGGCGGCGGCTACAATGTGAAGCGATATGTCCGCCGTGAACTCACGCCTGACGAGTGGTCAACGAGCGCGGCAGAAAATCCGTATTGGATTCTCGACACAGTCGAAATGAAGACGGCCTGGCATCCGATCGGGCTGTAGGTGGTGCGCGCGCTGCTCATTGTTCTCGACAGCGTCGGCATCGGGAACGCGCCGGACGCGGCAAGTACGGCGATGAAGGAGCGAACACGCTCGGGCACATCCTCGAGACGATTGCCGCAACTCTGAGCTGCCGAATCTCTACTCGTTAGGCCTGGCCCAGCTTCTGGATGGCGCGCAAGTCGCAAAAAGAACACATCGCGCCAGCTTTGGCCGGATGCAGGAACGCGTCCGCCGGCAAGGATACGACCACGGGCCATTGGGAAATCGCGGGCGTCATTCTCGAGGAACCGTTTGCCGTCTTCGAAAGATTTCCCGACGAACTCGTGCGCGCAATCGAGCGCGAAGCAAACGTTCACTTCATCGGCAATTACGCGCGCAGCGGCACGACCATTCTCGAAGAACTCGGCGCGGAGCATGTTCGCACGGGCAATCCCATTCTCTACACCTCCGCCGATTCCGTTCTGCAGATCGCCGCGCATGAAGACGGTCATCCCGGTCGAGCGACTTTACGAGATTTGCCGCGATTGCGCGCCGTCACGCGGATGCGTATCGCATCGGCCGCGTGATCGCGCGGCCATTCACCGGCGAGCCCGGGAACTTCGGACGCACGTCGCACCGGCACGATTTTTCGATGAGACCGCCGCGCAACGATTCTCGAATGCGATCAGCGAGAACGGCTCGCAGGTGATCGGCGTCGGAAAAATCAGCGACATCTTTGCCGGGCAAGGCATTACGCAGTCCTGGCCGACAGCTTCGAACGCCGAGGGCATGGCGCAGATCGCCACACTCTGGTCGGAGACAGACGACGGCGCTGATCTTCGCGAACCTGGTCGATTTCGACATGCTTTTCGGCCATCGACGCGATGTCGCCGGATACGCGCGCGCTTTGGAAGAATTCGATGCGCTGGCTCGGCGATTTTCTCCCGCAGATTGAGGCCGAAGACCTCGTCATTATCACCGCCGATCACGGAAACGATCCGACCTTTCGCGGCACCGACCACACGCGCGAGCAGGTTCCGCTCTTCGTTCTGCATCGACGGCAGTCGCGCGATCTCGGGACGCGCGAGACATTCGCCGATGTTGCCGCGACGTCTGGGCGATTTTTCTGAATTGCCATCAGCGTGGCCAATCGGAACGGCGTTCCTGTGATCGCGGAGAAAGCAACATGCACGTTCCCAAGCCTGATCGAGAAGAAGCGCGACGGCGGCGAGTTGAGCGCGGAGGAGATCGATTTTCTCGTGGCGGAATTTACCCGCGGCGAAATTCCCGATTACCAGATGAGCGCCTGGGCGATGGCGGTTTTTTTTCGGGGGATGACCGGGACGAAACGCAGCATCTCACGAGCTCGATGATGCAGAGCGGCCGGACCCTCCACTACCCAGACGACTCCCCACCGAAGGTGGACAAGCATTCGACCGGCGGCGTCGGCGACAAGGTCTCGCTCGTCCTCGCGCCCCTGCTCGCGTGCGACGAGGTCTGGGTGCCGATGATTTCCGGTCGCGGCCTCGGCATCACCGGCGGCACGCTCGACAAACTGGAGAGCATTCCCGGTTTCAACGTGAATCTCGACGAACCACGCGCGATGGCGCAGCTCGAGCGCATCGGCGTTTTCATGATCGGCCAGACCGCCGACATTTGTCCGGCGGACAAGAAGCTCTACGCCTTGCGCGACGTGACCGGGACGGTTTCGTCGCAGGCGCTCATCGTCGCGAGCATCATGAGCAAGAAGCTCGCGGAAAGTCTCGACCGGCTGGTGCTCGATGTGAAATTCGGCCGCGGCGCCTTCATGAAAACGCGCGCGGAAGCGGAGCAGCTCGCGGCCTCGATGATCGAAGTCGGCAACTCATGGGCGTGAAAATGTCGTCTCACCTTAACGCCGATGGACGAACCGTTCGGCCGTGCGGTCGGCAACGCGCTCGAAGTAGCAGAGTGCGTCGAGGTTCTTCACGGCGGCGGCCCCGACGATCTAACCACGCTTGTCCTCGATCTTGCGGAAGCGGTTTCGAGCGCCTCGCGCGATCAGCTCATGCGTTGGCTGGATGACGGCAGCGCCTGGCGAAAGTTCGTGCAGTTAGTGGAAGCGCAGGACGGCGACGCCCTGTCGCTCGAAAAATTGACGGAGGTTCACCGTGCACCCATCATTCAGCCGCTAGCCGCCTACCGGACTGGCGTGATCACCGCGATGGACGCGGAAGCGATCGGACGCGCATCCGTTTTTCTCGGCGGTGGCAGGCACAAAGCCCACGATGATATCGATTTTGCAGTTGGCTTCTCGGCGATCAAGAAGGTCGGCGAGAATGCGGAACGAGGGGAGCCTCTGCTCATGATCCACGGGCGGAGTGAAGCGAAGATCGCGAGGGCGCTGCCACTTTTGGAGAAGGCGGTGACAATCGAATGAGCAGACAACTGGCGTTCGCGGCGCTCATCTGGCCGACGATAGCTCTTGCGCAGCAGCCTTCGCCTGAAGTGCCACCATCAGCCGCCGGCTTGATCCCGTGGCTCCTCCAGGAGAAAGACGAACTGAGGCAGTTGCCGTTCAGCGACGTGATCTTCTCCGCGACGGGAAGAAGGTGATCGCGATTGATCCGCAGAACGAAACCGATCGGCGTGTTTTGAAGGAAATCGGCAGCGCGCTCGATGAAGTGGTGAAACGCATGAGCGCGCCCGACAGCCCGATTCAGAGCGTCGCGCGGATCAACGAAGTGAGCAGCCCTTTTGAGAACATGATCCGCGATCTGCTCAATGCCGCCCCGGGGCTGGCGTGCGATTTCCCGAAAACCGCGGCCGGGAAAGTCCAGCGCTCCGGTTATCCTGATCTCCGGCTCGTCGATACCGCGACGGGGCGCGTCTACTATCTCGATCCCAAACTATATGCGACCGGCAGCCGCGACAGCAGCTTCCGCACGTTCTATTTCGAACCCAAAGGCGCGACGAATAAAGTGCGCGACGACGCGGTGCATCTCATCCTCGGCTTCGAGCACGAGCCGCGGAAGGCGGGGCATTGGAATTTTACCCGCTGGGATGTGGTCGATCTCTCACATTTCAAAGTGAAACTGAAAGCGGAGTTCCAAGGGCAGTAATCGCGACATGTATCGGCCGGAGGCGATCGTCGCGACGAGCGGAAAATGATTCACGTTGCCTAGGGCAACGCGGGAAGTGATGTTAGGCGATGCTGGCGGAAGCCCCGGCAGCGTTTGCCTTCGATACGATCGACGATGTCCTGCACGACATCGCGCGCGGCAAACTCGTGATCGTGACCGACGATGCCGATCGCGAGAACGAGGGCGACCTGGTGATGGCGGCGGAGAAGGCCACGCCGGAGGCGGTGAATTTCATGACCAAGTTTGGCCGCGGTTTGATCTGCGTGCCGATCGCGAATGAGCGCGCGGAGCAGCTCGGTCTGCAGCGCATGGTCGCGCAAAATCGCGAAATGTATCGCACCGACTTCACGGTCTCGGTGGATGCCGCGCGCGACGTCACCACCGGGATCAGCGCGCACGATCGCGCGGCTACGATCCAGACGATCGCGAATCCGAACTCGAAGCCCGACGATCTCGTCCAACCCGGCCACATCTTCCCGCTGCGGGCGAAGGATGGCGGCGTGCTGCGCCGCGCCGGCCACACCGAAGCGGCCGTGGACCTGGCCCGCATGGCGGGATTGCAACCGGCGGGCGTGCTCTGCGAAATCCTGCACGACGACGGAACGATGGCGCGCTTGCCCGAGCTGATGGAGTTCCGCAAGAAGCACGGACTGCGCATCTGCACGATCCAGAATTTGATCGCGCATCGGCGCCTCACGGAGAAACTGATCGAGCGCGAGCAGGTGGTGAAACTGCCGACGGATTACGGCGATTTCGATCTGCACCTTTACCGCTCGACCCTCGATGGCGCACATCATCTCGCGCTCGTGAAGGGCACCATTTCAAAGACGGAGCCGACGCTGGTGCGGGTGCACAGCGAATGTCTCACCGGCGATGTCTTTGGTTCGCGCCGCTGCGATTGCGGCAATCAACTGCACGCGGCGCTCCGGCAAATTGCCGACGAAGGCAACGGAGTGCTCATTTACATGCGCCAGGAAGGCCGCGGCATCGGACTGGCGGCCAAGATTCACGCCTACAAATTGCAGGAGGGCGGGCTCGATACCGTGGAGGCGAATCTCAAGCTTGGCTTCGGCAGCGACCTGCGCGACTACGGACTCGGCGCGCAGATCTTGTTCGACCTCGGCGTGCGCCAGTTCCGTTTCCTGACGAACAATCCCAAGAAAGTCGTCGGCCTCGAAGGCTACGGAATTCAGATGGTGGAGCAGGTCCCGATTCGCAGCGAAGCCAATCCGCATAACGCCAGGTATCTCGAGACGAAGCGGGTCAAGATGGGGCATTCACTTTGATCGCTAACCGTTGAGTTCGGCCCATGTCGACCGCCGTTCCCACGCGACCCCGACTCGGGGTGAGCAAACGCCGCTTCACCATTGTGGCGAGCCAATTCAATGCGCGTTACGTGCAGGGTCTGGTCAACCATGCGACCGAAGAATTGCGCGAGCTGGTCTCCGGCGCGGTGCTCACTTTGCATCAAGTCCCCGGAGCCTTCGAAATCCCGATCGTCGTCCGTGAGATCGCTCGGCAGGAGCGCGCCGACGCGATCATCGCCATCGGTGTCATCATCCGGGGAAACACCGCGCACGCGGAGCATCTCAGCCACTCGGTGACGAATGCGCTGCAGCAGATCGCGCTGGAATTTGGCGTGCCGGTGATCAACGCCGTCCTCAGTTTGGAAAATGAGGACCAGGCGCGCGAGCGCTGCCTGGAGAAGAAAATCAATCGGGGAATTGAAGCCGCCCGGGCCGCGGTCCAAATTGCCAACGTGATGGCCGAGCTGCGCGGAAAGTAGCGTCATGGGCAAGAGACGCATGGCGCGGCAGGCTGCCGTTCAATTTCATTTCTGGCGCGACGCCCATGGAGGAGATGCGCCGGAAAAGATGGAGGAGTTCTGGGAATTTTGTCCGGCAAAATCGGGCGTGCGCGAGTTCGCACAACCGTTGATCGACGGCATGGTCGCGCATCTTCCGGAAATCGATGAGCGGATCGTGCGCTACACGGAGAATTACGATCTGAACCGCATTTCGCCGGTGGATCGGGCGGTCTTGCGACTGGCGATTTTCGAGCTGCTTCACCGCGAGGACATCCCGCCGGTGGTCTCGATCAACGAAGCCATCGAGCTGGCGAAAACATTCGGCGGCCCAGATTCGGGCCGCTTCGTCAACGGCGTGCTCGATCGCGTGAAGGATGATCTCACGCGACCGTTGCGCGAAGCAGCGCCTGCGGCGGCGAAGCCGCCGTTGTAGCCGGGTTAGAGCGCGGGCAGGACGCGCCCAGTTACTTCGCCGAAGCCGACGCGATAACCGTCGCCTTCGGCCCAGCCGGTGATGGTCAATGCATCACCGTCTTCGAGCCACTTCCGCGTCTCGCCATTCGGGAGCGTGAGCGGATTCGCGCCGCGCCAGGTCAACTCCAGCATGCAACCGCGCGAATCTTCCGTCGGGCCGCTGATGGTGCCGCTGGCGAGCAAGTCGCCCGGCTGCAGGTTGCAGCCGCCCACGGTGTGATGCGCGAGCTGCTGCGCGATGCTCCAGTAAAGATGCTGGAAGTTTGTCCGCGTGATCACGTGCGGCGCCGCCGCAGACGAAGTCTGCAAATGCGCTTCGAGGTGAATGTCGTAAGTGCAGTCGTTAGGCGCGCGGAGGTAGGGCAGCGGCTCCGGATCCTGCGGCGGCAGCGGCTGACGGAAAGGCTCGAGGGCATCCAGCGTCACCACCCAGGGCGAGATGCTGGTGCAAAAATTCTTCGCCAGAAACGGGCCGAGCGGTTGGTATTCCCAGGCCTGCACGTCGCGCGCGCTCCAATCGTTCATCAGCACCAGGCCGAAGATGTGTTCCTGCGCGCGCTCGATCGCGATCGGCTGTCCGAGCGCGTTCCCCGGCCCGATGAGGAAGGCGGTTTCCAATTCATAATCGAGGCTCCGGCTCGGGCCGAAGAGTGGCGCGGCCGCATCGGGAGGTTTGGTCTGGCCATGCGGGCGGCGGACATCCGTGCCGCTCGGGACAATCGAACTGGCGCGTCCGTGATAAGCCACCGGGAGCCATTTCCAATTCGGCATGAGCGCGTTCTCCGGCCCCCGCAGCATTGTGCCGACGTTGTGCGCGTGATGGTAGGAGGAATAGAAATCCGTGTAATCGCCAATCCGCGCCGGGAGCAACATGGTGACATCTTTCTGCGCGTGAAAAACGTGCTCGCGCAGAGCGGCATCGTCGCGCAGCTCTGCGGTTTCGGCCGCGAGCAGGTGCTGGATTATTTCCCGCGCCTTGCGCCACGCGGGCCGGCCTAACGAAAGAAATCCATTCAAGGAAGTCCGCGGCAAAAACTTCGCGATCCTGGAATTCCGGCTACACGGAATTTCCCTTTCTCCTCCAGGATACCGAGGTCGAGGATCGACTCGCCGATGGCGACACCAACCCGGGCCGGACCTTGCGCCGGCTTGAAAACACCAAAGGGCAAATTCTGAATCGGAAAATGCGAGTCGCGCGGAACGTCGATAAACGAGCGAAGAAGGCTGGGCATATTCTTAGAGCAGGTTCAGCGCACGGAGATCGTCACGCGGTTCGTCGAAGCTACAGCTTCCAAAGGAGGTGATCAGTTTGCGTCCTGTCTGGATGCGGTCGGTTGCGATCTTCCACTCACGCCAGGCGAAACCGTCATCGGCAAACACAAACGAGGCCGGATCTTCATCCTCGAGCATCGCGGCGGTTTGCTGCACATCCCAGGTGTGCTCCGCCGCGAGCACACCCGCCCCGAGCACATTCACGAAGCCGTGCATTTTCGTTTGCACGCTCTGGTGAAACAGGCGGACCGGATGGTGCAGCCCGGCGGTAAACTTAATCGGCACGCCGCTGCGCCGCCGCCGCGACCAGCGCGCGCGCGATCTGAATGGACGACGGAAACGCGGATGCAATCACGCCGCCGGTCCGGAGTTTGAACCCAAACCTCCCAGCACCCGTCGCTCGACGCTCCGCGACGAAGGCGATCGTGCGCTCGGCTTCGTCCACATTGGCTTCCCAGAAGGTGGGGACGTCCAATCCGGCGAGTGCTCGGTTCGTGTCGGCCAGCGATGCGCCCGGCTCGGTCGGCAGCGCCATTTCAATCTGCGTGATCGACGCGATCGCACCATGCTGTGCATCAAAGGCGCGGATCGCATCGGCCCCGACGAGGAGTTCTTCGATGAACTCGGCGGCGTTGTCGGTTTTCGGTCCCAACGCCGAGACGCGCAGGCGATACTCGACATCGAAGGGCGCAAGATTCGCCGCGGCTTCCTCAAACTTCTCCCACGGGAGGATGAACGCGCCGAGCATCCAGGATTCCGCGGAACGCGCGTACTCCGCGTAGTTCCGGAGCGCCGGCTCGAGCGTAAGCGTGGCCGGTGGAAACAGGCCCGCGTAGTCGATCGAACCGGCGAGGAGGGCGCGAAGCGAAGCGGCGGCCATGAGTCTAGATTGCCAGCTGGGGACTCATTGTGAAGCTCGCAGACAATTTCCCGTCTGCCGGAATTATCTGGATGCCTTCCTTCTCTTCAAATGGCCGCTGCGCATGATGATCGGTCAGGCCCCAGCAGGGTTCCACGCAAAGAAACGGGCCGCCATCCGACCAGAGCGTCAGATACGGGACGCCGGTGAGATCGAAAGCGACAGATCGACGGCTCGGCGGATCCACAAATGTGAACGTTCGCTCCGGGACATCGAGCAGCTCAAGAATGTACGAGCCCGGCAGAGTCTGCCGCGGGAATGGCATTTCGCCGCCGGCAAATTGGATGTCCTCCGTCTCGCCGGAAAGAAAATTATCCGGAGAGAAGTGGCGCCGATAGAGACCGGCTGGCATTTCAAACCGGAACGAATCGAAGGTGCTCGCGGCAAAACCGGGATGCAGTCCGAAACCGACATGCGCGCAGAGATCGGGTTCATGGTTTTGGAATTGAAAGGTCGACGCGCACGTTCTCGCCTTCGATGGCGTAGGAAAAATCCAGGGAGACATCGAACGGGTATTCTGCCGGCGTGAAATCCGGAGCGCGCGATCCGATAGGCCAGCGTTCCAGGCTCCGCGCCTTCGACCACGCGCCACTCCTTGGTGCGGAGAAAACTGTGATTTCCTCCTTCAATCACGTGGCCGCGGTACAAGCTGCGTTCGTTCTTCAGGCGATGCAGGAAGTAGCCCATGACCGTGGCGTGATTCGCCCAGCCTTTCGTGGGCGCGGAGAGATCGTTGTCGCGGTGCAGAAAACCGATCCATACACCGCGCGCATCGCGCCGCGCGAGACTAACGAGTTCAGCGCCCAGCCGCGAAACGATCAGCCGTAACCCCGCGTCTTCGTCGGTCAGGATATCGAGCAGCCGGCCGGCGCGTTTATCTTCGCGGTGCGAAAAACCCATCGCGGCTCACGGGAACAAACCGCGTGCGTGCTTCGCTTTCATCACCCGCTCGACCCCGATGGCCATCGCCGCGGTGCGATGCGAGACTTTGTGCTCCTTCGCGCGCCGAATCACTTGCGCGAAGGAATGCTCGAGAATGCGGAAGAGTTTGTCGGTCACTTCTGTTTCGGTCCAGGCGAACGCCTGCAAACCTTGCACCCATTCGAAGTAGGAAACGATCACACCGCCGGCATTGCAGAGAATATCGGGGATAACGAAGACCTCATCCCAGTGCTGGTTCAGAATCAGATCGGCCTCCGGGGTGGTCGGGCCATTGGCGCCTTCGGCCAGGATACGACACTGGAGCTTGGCCGCGTTCTTTTCATTGATCACCCGATCGATGGCCGAAGGAACCAGGATGTCACATTTCTGAATCAGTAATTCATTTGGATCGATCCGGTCCGCCTCCATAAAGGCGCGGAGATTGCCCTTTTTCATCGCGTGCTGCTCGGCGGCGACCACATCAATGCCCTTGGGGTTAAAGATCGCCGTCGTGGCATCGCTGATTCCCGTGATCTTCACCCCGCTCTTCATGGCCAGCGCCAGCGCCGCGACTGAGCCCACGTTTCCGAAACCCTGCACGATGGCGGTGCATTTCTCCGGGTCCATCTTGAGCATCTCCATCGCGCGATCGATCAGATAAACCACGCCGCGTCCGGTCGCCTCCCGCCGGCCTTCCGTGCCGCCGATCGAGACTGGTTTGCCAGTGACGATTTCGTTGACCGCGTATCCCTGATAAACCGAATACGTGTCCATGAACCAGGACATCACCTGCTCGTTCGTGCCCATGTCGGGACCCATGATGTCGGTATGCGGCCCGACGAACGGAATCATCTCCTGCATGTAGCGGCGGGAGACGGCTTCGAGTTCCTGGCGCGAAAGCTTCGTCGGATCGCAGGCAATGCCGCCCTTCGCCCCACCATAGGGAAGATTCGCCAGCGCGCATTTCCAGCTCATCCACATCGCGAGCGCGGCGGTTTCGCCCATGGAAAGATTGGGCGCGAAACGCGTCCCGCCCTTGGTCGGCCCGAGGGTGAGGTGATGCTGGACGCGATAACCCTGAAAGGTCTGCGTGCTGTGATCATCCATGTGCACCGGCAGCGTCACCGCGACCGCGCGCTTCGGATACATCAGGCGCTCGCGATCGTTCTTATCGATGTCCAGGTAGTCCGCGATGACCTGAAACTGGTCGCACGCCATCTGGAAAACTTCGTCGTGGTAAATAGTCATAGAAAGAGCGGGACCGGTGGGGCCCGGAGCGGGAATTCTGCTGCTATTAGCGCTCGGGTAAATCGAGCCGTCAAATCGATTCGGACACCTCGCCATGGCTTGCGAACTGCTCGATTCGTAAACGTGTGCACTGGTTCTGTCTCGGCATGACGCGAATGTTTTCCAAGTCTAATGTCGATCTCGCACTGATGGTTTCCGTGCCCCAATCCGCGTTCTCGCTCATGCATCCGCTTCGACGCCCCAACCCGCGCCTGATTTCTTGCCTCGCCGCCGGTCTCCTCTTCTTCGCGGCCACCGCCGCCCGCGCGCTCGACTCCAACGGCAACCAGATGAGCGACGTCTGGGAACTGATTTTCAACGCACAAGGTTTATTGCCGAGCCTGGACACCGATGGCGACGGTTTCCTCAATGTGCAGGAAGCGCTCGCGGGGACAGATCCATTTGATCTCAAATCGCATCCGACCATCAGCATCGTCCCGGCGGGAACTAACTCGCTCCTGACGACGTGGAATAGCGCCGCCGGTAAACTCTATGATTTGCAGAAATCGGATGACCTCGCCTCGTGGCAGACCGTGCAGACAATGCTGGGAAACGGAGGAACGCAGAGTTTCCTCACCTCGCTCGCCGGTGAGACGAATCTTTTCTTTCATCTCCGGACGAGTGATCAACCGAGCGAGAATGCTCAGCTCTCGACCTGGGAAAAAGTCACGCTCGGCTTCAGCGCGACCTCCGCGCACACCGATCGTTTTGATCAAACCGACATCAGCCGGATCATCGCCGGGATTGCGCCCAACGCCGCCAATCGTGATCACGGTCAGTGCGATCAAACCGGAGATGAGCGAGCGCTGGCCCGAACATGGCGTGATTGCCTTTCGGCGTGCCGGTGGCGGATTGCGGCCGCTGACGATTCAATTCACTCTCGGCGGGACGGCGACGGACGGAATCGATTACACCCGCACGCCCGCGATCGGCAATTCGATCTTCCTGCCCGCCGGGGTGCGCGAAGTTTGGCTGGAGTGTACCCCGGTGGCGACGCGAATGACTCCGAGCCTAACGAGACGATCACTGTCACCTTGCAACCTGGCAGCTGGCTACACCCTCGGCGCGAATACCGCTGCGACCATCACGCTCGCGAACGAAACGGCCTCCAGCTCCACCTTCCGCGAAAGCCGCGGCGCGCTTTCTCGTGCAGGCGGCCTTCGGTCCCGATGGCGTGAAACCATCGGACCCGAACGGCATCGCGCAGAACGTCGCGGAAGTGATGCAGCTCGGATTCGCTGGTTGGATCGATGATCAATTCTCGCGTCCGGTCGGCCGGCTGGAGCCGTTCGTTAATTACGCGATCGCAAATTCCATCCTGAACGGCGACAACATTAGGAAGCAAACCGCCTGGTGGAACCGTGCCATGGGCGTGCCGAAAATCCGACCGGACGACGTGGATACGGTCGCGCCGGATTTCCTCCGCCAACGCGTCGGATTCGCCTTGAGCCAGATCTTTGTCGTCTCCGACCGACCAGAGACGCTCGCCGTCCAACCGGCGGGCCTGGCTAACTATTACGACATGCTGCTCGCGAATGCGTTCGGCAACTTCCGGAACCTGATTTACGACGTCACGCTCCATCCCTGCATGGGCGTTTATCTCAGCCACCTGCTGAACAAGAAACCGGCGAACAACATTTTCCCGGACGAGAATTACGCGCGCGAGGTGATGCAGCTTTTCACCATCGGCTTGTGGGAACTGAACCAGGACGGCACGCGCAGACTCGACCCGCAAGGCCAGCCGATCCCGACCTACAACAACTCACATATCACTGAGTTCGCGCGCGTCTTCACCGGTCTCGGTTATGCCGGGAATCCCAATTACTCGATGTATCCGCAGAATTTCGTCGCGCCCATGAAGCCATGGGATTTCTGGCACGACTGCGATGCGAAGACGTTACTCAATGGCGTCATGCTGCCCCCGCGCACCCCGAGCAACCCCGACGTGGGCACCGCCACGCTCCTCGACATCAACGCGGCCATGGATTGCCTTTTCAATCATCCAAACGTCGGGCCATTCATCGGACGCCAGCTCATCGAGCGGCTCGTCACTTCGAATCCGTCGCCCGCCTACGTCGGGCGAGTCGCGGCTGCGTTTGCCGACAACGGCCAGGGAGTGCGCGGCGACATGAAAGCGGTCATCAAAGCGATCCTGCTCGATGCCGAAGCGCGCGATCCGGCAATGATGTCCGATCCCACTTTCGGCAAACTGCGCGAGCCTTTCTTGCGTTGCGTGAATCTCGCACACGCCTTCAACGCCGCCGCGCAGGCGGGTTATTACGCGCTCGACGCTTTCTACATGGATCATGTCGAGGAACCGATGCGCTCGCCCAGCGTCTTCAATTTCTTCTCCCCCAGTTACAGTCCGCCCGGAATGCTCCATCAGGCGGGACTGCTTGCGCCGGAGTTTCAAATCATCAACGCGGGGTCTGCAATTTCCGCGCCTAACTACTTCTACAATGCGCTCGCGAATAACGATCTCCATCGGTGGGGTTCGGGCGTGCCGGCGCAAACCGTGCGCCTGAATGTGAGTCAGGAGTTGGCGATGATTGTCCCCGCGGCCAACATCAACGACGACGTCCCGCCCGGCCCCGCGTTCGATTCTGACCCCTTGTTGCGCCGCCTGGATCTCGCGCTCACCGGCGGAACGCTTTCGCCGCGTCAATTCCAAATCGTCCGCGAAGCAATTGAGCGGATCAGTCCGGGCGGCTGGCAATGGCACAAGGAGCGCCTCAATCTCGCGATCTATTTGATCACCACCTCACCGGAGTTTGCCGTGCAGCGATGAAGATGACGCTCTTAATCAGCGAACAAGCGACGGAAGATCGCGGCCAATCCGGCTTTGTCGAGCTCGTGACTGGCAATCGCGATCATTGCATCGTAGAGAGAATCGAGATCGACCTGATTGGGCTTTCGCATCGGGTGGTTGAGCGCGAGGAAAGTAAGCGCCGATGCGATCGCTGTCCGTTTGTTGCCATCGAGAAACGCTTGGGCTTGCGCGATGTGGAAGGCGTAGCTGGCGGCGACTTCGAAGACATCGCCGCTGCCGTAAAGCGCAGTGTTGACGGCCGAGCCAAGCGCCGACTCCACCAGACCAATATCCCGCGTCCCGCCAGTGCCGCCAAACCGCTTCAGCGATTCAAGGTGGAGTTCTTCGACTTCTGCGAGCTCGAGAAAACGGAACATTGTCCGTCATTGCGCGAGTCGTTGAAGCAGTTCGCCATAATGATCGAATACATAAGCCTTCGCCTCCGCGAAGTTTGCCGCGACCTGCCCTTTCGACTCCTCCAAATCTCGAAGCTGCAACAGGGCGCGCGCGATCTCTGCTCGTTCCGCCGTGCTCATGTGCTTCAGCTGCTCTTTGATTTCCGCGACCGACATGGCTTCAGCTTATCGCGCGCGCTGCTTTTTTCCAACATGCTTTCCTTATGATCACTCGTCGCCGCTTCATTGGACAGGCCAGTTGCGCTGCGGTCAGCAGCATCTCGGTGCTGAATACCTTGTTGAACCTGCGCCTCGCGGGTGATGTCGCGGCGGCCGATCCACCTGCACCTAACGAGTATCGCGCGCTCGTTTGTCTTTTTCTCGCGGGCGGGAACGACTCCTACAACATGCTCGTTCCGCGCGGCCCGGCGGAGTACGCGGAATACGCCGCCGTCCGGCAGAATCTGGCGCTCGCGCAGAATTCGCTCCTGCCGATCAACCCACTCAACAACATCGGCAAGCAACTCGGCGTCCACCCCGCGATGCCGG
The DNA here is from genome assembly GCA_963784865.1 of uncultured Verrucomicrobiae bacterium. GTDB lineage: Bacteria > Verrucomicrobiota > Verrucomicrobiia > Chthoniobacterales > UBA10450 > JACCTI01. The sequence continues at coordinate 74,872 of CAWATC010000005.1, forward strand.
AACTGGCGAATCTTTTTGAGCAGGGACATGCCGCCTTCGTCGCGAATGTCGGCACGCTCATTCAGCCAGTGACGAAGGCCCAGTTTATCGGCGGGTCGGTTAGTCTCCCGCTCGGGTTGTTCTCGCATTCCGATCAGCAGGAGCAATGGCAGACCTCCGTGCCGCAGGCACGCGCCGGGACCGGTTGGGCGGGACGGATGGCAGACCTGCTGCAGAGCCTGAACGCGAACCAAACGGTTTCGATGAACATCTCGCTTTCCGGCAGCAACATTTTCCAGGCGGGCCAAAACGTGTTCGAATATGCGATCACGCCCGAGCGGGGCGGTGGCTCTTTCCGGTTACAAAGCCGCCTGGCAGGCTAACGACACCAATAACCAGGCGCGCAGCGCGGGGGTGGATAGTCAGTTGGCCCAGCAATATTCGAATCTGCTCATGCAGGCCTTCGCCAATAGCAAGCGGAGCGCGCTGGATGCCTACGGCGTTTTCGCCGGAGCCACGAACTTGACCTTGCCACCCGGCGCGACTTTCCCGGCCACGCCGCTCGGTCCGGAGTTGCAGATGATCGCCAAGACCATCGCAGGACGCGCGGCTCTGGGTGTGACGCGACAGACGTTTTTCGTGCAGCTCGGCGGCTGGGATCATCACGACGAAGTCCTCGCGAATCAGCAGACGATGCTTCCCTATGTGAGCGCGGCGGTCGGCGCGTTTTACAACGCGCTGGTCCAGCTCGGCGTGCAAAACCAGGTCACCTTGTTTACCGCCTCGGACTTCGGCCGCACGCTCACCTCGAATGGCCGGGGCTCCGATCACGCCTGGGCGGGCAACCATTTTGTCGTCGGCGGCGGAGTCAACGGGCAGCGCATCTACGGCCAGTATCCGTCGCTCTATCAGGACAACGACCTTGATGTTGGTCGCGGGCGATTGATTCCGTCGACCAGTGCGGATGAATATTTCGCGGAGCTGGCCCTGTGGCTCGGAGTGAGCAAAACGAATCTCCCGCTCGTCCTGCCGAACATCGGAAACTTCTACAACACCGCGAGCAGCTCGCCGCCGCTCGGCTTTTTGTTATAGGACGGCGCGCGAGCAGCGCCTAACGAGGCGTAGCCTTGCGGTATTCCTCCATCGCTTTCGGCATCAGCGCCTGGAGTTGCGCGATGCGGGTGCCGTGGGACGGATGGGTCGAAAGAAATTCCGGCGGACTGTTGCCGCCCGCCTGTTCCATGCGCTCCCAGAAGCGGATGCTCTCCTGCGGATCATAACCAGCGCGCGCCATGTACATCAGGCCGATCTCATCCGCTTCCGATTCGTGCTTGCGGCCGAACGGCATCAGGATCCCGAACTGCGCCCCCGCTCCGAGCGCGCCCATGACCGCGCGCTGCTTGTCGTAATCCATGTCGGAGAGCGAGACCGCGATGCCGGTCATCGCGGTCTGGGCCAGATTTTGCTGGAAGACGCGCTGCGCGCCGTGGCGGGACGTGGCATGCGCCATCTCATGGCCCATCACGGTGGCGAGCGCCGCTTCGTTCTGCGCGACGGGAACGATGCCGGTGTAGACCACGATTTTCCCACCGGGCAAACAGAAAGCGTTCACCTGCGGATCCTGGATGAGCGAGACCTGCCACTGGAATGCCTGGCCCGACGGCCCGGTCGCGTTGGCCAGGCGCGAAGCGACGCGTCTGACCATGTCGAGCTCCGGACCGGAATCGACCGTGCGAGATTGCGAGAGGACCTGCCGATAGGTTTGGAATCCAAGGGCGGACTCCTGTTCCACCGACATCCCGACGTGACTTGCCCGGCCTGTCTCTGGATTGACGAATTTCTCCGAGCCGAAGTATTGCCAGAGAAGAACCAAACCCGCGATCAGGATCGGGACCCATTTGATGTGTCGTGCGGTTCATCGTGGAAAGAGCAACGAGAAAAGATTCATCTACTGGATTTTATCAAGCCACCTGACAAGCAGCGAACAAAATTACATCCGATCAACCGCCCTCACCACAAAACGAGAAGGAGATGAAACAACGTTGCCTCCCGGCGAAAGATCGTGTGTCATCGTCGCCATTCCGCCATGGAAGCGCATCTGATCGATTTTCTCAGCATGATGGTGCGGTGGTTGCACATGATCGCCGGCATCGCCTGGATCGGCTCCTCCTTTTACTTCATCTGGCTCGATAACAGCATCGAAGCGCCCGAGGCTGACTCGGAGGCTGCCCGGAAGGGCGTCGCCGGCGAGCTGTGGGCGGTGCATGGCGGCGGATTCTATAATCCGCAGAAGTACGCCGTGGCGCCGGCCTGGCTTCCGCCCAAGCTGCATTGGTTCAAGTGGGAAGCGTACACGACCTGGCTGTCGGGCACGGCTCTGCTCATCATCGTCTACTGGCTGAACGCCGGGGCCATGATGCTCGATCCCACCGGGCCGGCCCGGACCGAATGGCACGCGATCGCTGTCGGCATCGGGAGTCTCGTCGGTTCGTGGATTGTTTACGATCTGCTGTGCAAATCGCCGCTCGGTCGCCGGGATGCACTGCTCGGACTCACCGTTTTCATTCTCGGGGTGGCTCTGGCCTGGTGGCTTTCCACGGAATTGAGCGGCCGCGCCATGTACATTCATGTCGGCGCGGCGATCGGCACCATCATGGCGGCCAACGTCTTCTTCGTCATCATCCCCGGCCAGCGCAAAATGGTGCGCGCGATGCGCGCGGGAAAGTCGCCCGATGCGCGGGATGGCCAGCGCGCCAAACAGCGCAGCGTCCACAATAACTACTTCACCCTCCCGGTGCTGTTCATGATGATCAGCAACCATTACGCCGCGACCTACACTCATCCGTATAACTGGGCGGTGCTGGCCCTGCTGGGCGCGGCCGGCGTCAGCATCCGCCACTTCTTCAATCTTCGTCACAAAGGAACATTGGTCTGGCAATACCCGGCTTTCGGCGCCGTCTTACTCGGAACGATGGCCTGGTGGACCGCGCCGCGTCTGCCGCAACTGCCGCCGGTGGAGGGCGTGGCCGATTTCAACCGGGTGCGCGCCATCATTGGCGAGCGCTGCGCCACTTGTCACTCCACCACCCCGAGCTACCCGGGTTACGCGCAGCCGCCGGCCGGAGTCCTGCTGGTCGATCCCGCCCACATCGGCCCGAACGCGCAACGCATTTACCAGCGCGTTGTCGTCACGCGCAGCATGCCCATTGGGAACCTCACGCACATGACCGACGAAGAACGCGCGGTCATCAACGCCTGGATCAAGAACGGCGCGCCCTTGCAATAATGTCCCTCGCCGGCGTCGGTCGCGGAGAGCTAATGCCTTTGGCTCGTCCGGCTTCTACGCGCCTTCGGTTCCGGCGAAGTAGCGGAGCGCGCGCAGGCTGGGCAGGAAAAAATATGCGCCGCCGCGCACAGTGACGAATTGCGGAAGGTTATTGATGCGGCGCGGCGCTCCGTCACTGGACGGCGCGGTAAAATCGCCGACGACCGGACAACCGGGAATCTTTTCGCGATTGCCTAACAAGCGGGTCGCTCTCGCCGGTCATGCCGGAGAACTTGGTGTTCATGATCCAGGCGTTCTGCAGGAATTCGAACTGGCGCGTGATGTTCGCGTTCAGACAAACGAAATGCAGACCGCGCTCCGGTTCGTTAGGCAACGGCGGCGTGAGCGCATCTTCGGGCTCGAGGCCCGGACCATATTCGCGACCGCGGCGCAGGATGCGATGGAAACGCACCGGCGACATCAGGTCGTCGCGAAAACCGTTCGGACCGAAGCCGAGCATGGTGATGAGCTTCTTCAATCCGGTCGGACGGCCTCGGAAATCGGCGTTGCGCGGATTCGCGCGAAGAATGTGCGCGCCGAAAGGACAACGCGCGCCATCCTTGTTTTCCGCGAAGGTGAATTGATTCTGCGACCGCCGGTTTTCGGATCGATGCCGGGAATCGGCGCCGATTGCGTCGGCACCAGCGGATCGCCCGCACGTGTGCGTCCGACAAAAGCCGCCGCCAGTTTGTCAGCCTCCGCCGCGTTGCCGCCGCTGTGTTGGTAAAGGAATTGCCAGAACGTGCGCACGTCCTGGCGCAACTGACGCATCACGAGATACGTTCCGTTGCGTCCCAGATCTTTCTTTTGCGGCGCATCTTCCGCCGCCAGCAAGTCGGCGTTCTGGCGGCATCCGGATCGAGCAACGGCCGCTCGGTGTATTTGTTGTATTCGTTAGGGTAACCGAGCAGAAATTCTCCGAGCGCGGCGATGTTGCTGTAATCGAGTCTGCGGACGCGTGACATCGCTTGCGCCGTTCCCAATCGATCTGCGGCTGACTGATTCCGTCGGTGAAACCGAACGGCTCGACGCCATCGAGATCGGCGGTTTGCAGCCAATGCATCTCTTCGAAGGCGTCGTTCCATCCGTGTCTTGTGCGCTTTGCATGAAACTCGCGAGTTCGCCCGGCTCGGCGAAAAACATCACGACCAGATGCGGAAGCGTTGTCCTCGTAGCCCCACTCCCATTTCTCCGGTGCGTTCGCGTCCGACGTCGCCCAGCCGGCGCGCGCGGCTTTCCTCGTGTCATGCCGGTGAGAAATTCGGGGGAGAAATCGGCGACGACCGACGGCGGCAGCACCGAGACTCGCCAGGCCATCGGCGGTAAATGCGACCTGCAGCGCGGTCGATGGGCGGCGGATTCATCGCGACCGCGCTGGTGATCGGCGCGCTCGCGCAGCCACGCGCGCGCGGCGCCGCGTTCCTGATGCGCAGGAGCGCATAGCTCGCCTCGGTCATTTTCCCGTAGCCGAAGCGCACCAGGCCCTGCACGTCGCTGTAATCGACTCGCTCGTTCATAAAAGTGCGACCCATTCGCGCGCCTCCTGTTCGCTCAGGCGTTCCTGTTTCCAGTTCCTGCGCGGATGCGGCTGTTTCGTTCCAGATCGATCGCGGTCAAACCCGGATAGGCCTTGTACCAGACCTGCGTCGGCAGGGTGTGACGTCGGAGAAAATTCTTGTACTTTTGTTCGTCCTGGCATCCATCCAGCACCAGCCAGTTGGTCCGCGGATAACCGATGCCGTTGCCGAAAGACCGCATTCAGATCCGAAGCCGGTCTTGTTGATGAAATCATCCATGTAACTCTCGACCGTGCCGTCGTAGTTGCTGAAAAAAACCATCCGCTTTCGGCCATCGAGAAAGACCCAGCGCGCGAAATGAATCGTGCGAATGCGACCGAGCCGGCCCGCGCCTGACGAAATGTCGCGCGGCGTAATTCACCGTCCCGAGCACGCCGACGACCGTGGCAGCCGCATCAAGCCGGGCTTCAGGCTGCCCATGGCGCTGAATTGATTGGTGAGCATGTGATCCTCGGATCTCGACAAGATTGTCGGAATGCTCCTGGTCGACGCGCGGGCAAACTTCCGGATCGGTTTTCTCGAGGCTGGCGAAGCGAAAAGAATAGAACGGCGCGACCAAAATGAGCAGCGGCAGAGCAAGAAAAACGAGCAATGGAATACCGATCAGATGCAGCACGTTCTTGATCCACCAAACCGAACGGCGTCGGTTCCTCCGGGCGTTACAACGTCAGGCGCCCGGCCGACTGCTCCGCATCTGACAGAATTGCCGCAACTTCGCGAATTGCGACGGTGGAACGCTCGGTAGGCCATTGGCTCGCGATCGATTGCCTAACGAGTGCTTCACGCAAGGCCGCTTCCTCGTGAATGCGGCGCACCGTGCGGCCGCGCCAGTTTACGTAATTGGCAATCGCCGGCGCGCGATGCTGTTTCATCCACGAGAAGAGATCGGTCTGCTCGCTGATAGCCGTGCAGCAGGAAAAAATTGTGCGCAGACCGTCTCCCGCGCTTCTTGGCCAACTCGGCCAGGAAATCATTCTCGTCGCCATCGATGTCACCGAGGAAGGCGAGATAAAGCGGATAGGTCGGAGTCGGTCCGCCGCCGTAGACGCGCACGTCTCCAGCGTCTGGTCATCGAGGATGAGCAAGCGCGCGAAGTGCAGCTTATCGAATTGCGCGAAGGGAATGAGCGCATTGTTCGGGTTCACCCGGCCCGGCGCTTCGTTCATCGAGTCGAGCAATGCGCGCAGCTCCGCTTCGCGCGACGGGATCGATCGCGCGCCAGCACCATGAAGTTCGGTCTGCGGCGTCATCGCGCGTCACTCGAAGACTTCGTCGCCGGTCGGTTCGTAATGCGGCACGGCGTTCACGTCATGCCGCAGTTTCGAGAGCGTGTCATACATGCGGCGGCGCGCGCGGCTTTGATTCCCGAGCGGGCGATGCTCCGCGATCGTGTGCCACGGATTGTAGGAAAGCTTCTTGGCGAATTCCATCTGCGCGCGGGAATCGAATGTTTGTTTCGGCAGACGCAAGGTCGCCACCGACACGCGCGGCGAAAGTCTTCTCCGGCCAGAGCACGCGCGTTGTTCTCGATCGGCATGAGGTGCGGATCGGTTTGCAGTTGCAGGCGAAAATCGAACTCGACGTCGCCTTCGGCCAGGGACGCGACCATGGCGTCGCGCAGATAATCATCCGGCGGACGGAACGGCAGACGCGGGATCGGCGTGCTTCTTGCTTCGACTTCGGCCAGACGGAATACTGCATCGCCTGGCCTTCGCCTAACAAATAAGGGACGCAGCTGAAATACGGCGCTTCGAACGGACTGCTCTGCGTCTTGATCCAGAGCGACTGCATGATCAGGTCGAGAATGTGCGGCCGGTGGAAATTCAGGAAATAAAAAATCTGCGCGTTCTTCAGGCTCTCGATCTGCAGCTGCGCGTTCGCCTTCGTGTCGGCAGTGACGAAGGTCGGCGTCGAGACGCCGAACATGTCGAGGGTGGACTTTTCCTCCTCCATCAACTTGGGGCCGGGCACGCCCATGAGCTTGATGCTGATGCTCATGAAACCGACGTCGTCGATGTCCGGCGTGATGTAGGGACCGGGACCGGAGAAGCGCACCCAGGCTCGAAAGGTTTGCGGCTGCGCGTAAATGCCGTGGCGAAATTGCGCCGGGAGATTGTCGTGCACGATGAATTCACCGCGGACGATGCCGTGCGTCTTGGTGTTGCCGCCGCGCTCCATTCCGCCGGGTTTCCAGAGCTTGCGCATCTGCGCCGTGAAAGCTGGAGATGATCGAATCGAGATACTCCTCCTCGTCCGGCAGCGAGTTTCTCTTCGGCGATCTTCAATCCTTCGTTGGGCCGTTTCCGATTGATCAAGCCGGTCGTCAGGCGCGCGATCGGATCGCGCAGGACGGCATCGAAAGCCGGACGGAACCACGGATCGATCCGGCGTTCCAATGCAGAAGCAGGCGGGTCGAGACGTCGCTCAGCCAATCGAGGACGGCCGAGCCGGTATCGGCCCGCGGCATGGGCGGCTGGCGTTGGAATTTACGATCGGCGGCGGCGGATTCTTCAGGAACGCCAGCCATAGCAACGCATCTCGTTAGGCCGCCGGAAACTCGAGCGCGAAGTGGATCAGCTTCTTCTTGCCCCAGTAAACCAGACCGAGATAGATGCCGGGCGCGACCTCGCGGATTTCATCGCGGATCCATTGCGCGACGAGGGAGGTCTTCGAGTAATCGAGCACGATGCACTCTTTGCTCGTCGAACCAGCTCTTGTCCTTGTAGACCTTGGCCATGATCGCTTTGTGCCCGAGCGGGAGGATCGTTGCGCAGTTCTCCTTTCACCGGATCGAAGACTTTGCCCTTCCAGGTGAAGAGATTGACGAAGCGCGCGATGTCCTCCGAGACGTCGGTGCCGGGAGCGATGATCGCCGTCCCTTTGCCTTCGCCTTGCGGGATTTCGCCGGCGGAACTCTCGCGAAAAATCTGATCGAGCTGATCGCCTGACATTTTCAGGAACTCCTGCGGATCTGTGATCGTCGTGGCCATAGATCGAAGGGGTTGGTGGATTGCTTACAAGCGTCTTCAAAAATTCGATCAGCGCGCGCTTGTCGGCGTCCGGCGAGGTCGCGTGCCGAAGTAGTGGCCCTCGTCTTCGATGAAATCGGGACACTTGTTGGCCGCGAGCAGTTCCGGCACGGCTTTCGATCAACTCCGCGGCTGCATCCGGCTCGGAAAGATTGCGCGCATGAATCGCGAGGACCGCTTCGCTCAGCTTCACCTTCAAGGCAGCGAGCTCGCCCGACAGTCGGGCTCGAGATTGGCGAGCAGATTGATCGGCGTGCCCTTTCGGGATCGGGCCGATCTTGACGTAGCCGTCGCTGTCGGCCAGTGTCTGCAGCGCCTTGGGCACAAATTCCTTCCGCAGATGGAGGTAGCATTCGTTTTGCGTGCGCCAGATGGAAGCTTTGCCGAGGCGTTTCTCCGGCCAGAGCAGCTTCTCGGCGGCGTCGTTGAAGGCCTCGCATCCGACCCGCGACCGACGGATCGCCGGTGAATTTGCCGAGCGCGTTGTTGTGCAGGAAGGGCGCCGAAGACCACAGACTAACGAGTGAGGCAGTGCGATAGATAACCGGGCCCGGTGTTCTTGTCTTTCGGCCGGAACTTGATCGGCTGCGTCTTCGTCGAACGGATTGTAGAAACTCGACTTCGTCCGGCGCGGCAAGCTCCTTGTAGGTTTGCGACGAGAAGTTGTCCCAGATGTGGCCGCGCTTTCGCGTTGGTGCCGAAGGCGCGGGCGGCGTTGGTCTTGATCTTCGTGCAGCGGATAGCGCTTTTCGTTCGAGAGGAAATTGTTCTCGAGGAAATCCGGCTTCATGACCTCGGCGCGGAACCATTCCTTGCCCTCGCCCGACTGCGGATCGATTCCCGCAGGCGGTTGCTTGCTCGAGTGGCAGGAGGCGCAGCTCTCGGCGAAGACCTGTCTGCCGCGCGTCATCACCGCCTCGTCGTGCGTGATGATGGGCGTCGCCGCCCGGCGCATCCGCCAGATGATACGGTTGCAGTTTCCGGAAGAAGGCCGCGATGTTGCCGAGCCGTTCTTCGGTCGCGCGCCAAAAGACGGAATGCTCGCGCGCGTACGGAATCTCGAACGGCTTCTGCGGGATCAGGCCGATCAAGCGGTTGTGCCGGGTCAGCCAGTATTCGGAGAACATCCCGATGTTGACGTAAACGCGAATCGTCGCGCCCGGCACGCCGATGGAATCCGCGCCGTCCTTGAGGATGTGGGCGACCGGCATCTCCGGCTTTCGTGCCGGGAAGCGCGAGCGTGCCGCCGGCCAGTTTCTCCGTGTGCGCGATGCGCTCGCGCTCGGCGAGGAGGAAGATGGGATTGATCGCGTTCGGATTGTTGATGTGATCGGTCGCGATGCGCGAGGTGTCGGACGTGCCGGGCGGTTGCGCTTGCAGTATCTCGTAGAAGAAGCCGCCCTTCTCCACGTTGCGGCGAAGACTTTCCCTTCGCGGATGTATTGGTTGCCAATCGCGGAGGCGAGATTTTCCCAGCGCGGATTTTCCGGATCGGCCGGCGGATTGGTCGGCAACGGCGCGATGTGACATGCCCCGCAGGAAACTGCCCACGCGATACGGCCGAATGAGCTGTGTTGTTGCTGTAGTAGCTCGGGTCATTCACGTAGCGCTCGCCGTCCCATTGTCTTGCGCGCCTCTTCGTTGAACTCCGGATTTGGAAACAAGCGGAACCCGAGCACGCCGGAGGGTTTGCCGTAAATCTTCTCGTCGATCCCGGCCGGCTCCGGTTCCATCTGCTCATCGAGCCAGAGGCCGTATTCATCCGGCTTGGTCGGGGCGCGGAAGCCGGGCTGATTGATCAAGCCCAGTGACCTTGAAACGCTCGCCGCGTTTGTATTTGCGGTTGTCGAGCGATCTTCAGCAGATCCATCAGCCCGAAGCTGTCCTGCGCGACGTGATTCCAGAAATGCTGGTTGCCGCCGCTCCACAGATTCCAGGCGTTGCGGCCCTTGATTTCCTCCGGCGAGAGCGCGATCCCGCCATCCATCGGCTGGAAAACGTCCGCGGTGATCTGCGGGAGATCGGCGGTCGTCAGGCCGGCCAGCTTCGCCTCATCCTCTGGCGTGTTCTTGGAGCAGCCCGCGAAGAGCAGGAACGCGCCGCATAACGCGCCCGCTCCCAGTCGCCACTTGCGGAGAAGTTTCACGACAAGAGCCGTTGTAACGCGGGTGGGAAATCGCGCGCAAGAATAATCAGGAGCGAATCGCAGCCTGCAGTCCGGGACGCGTCGATGTCGCGCGCCGGCTGTCAGGTCTCCGCTGCTAACGAAACCGTCGGCATCCACATCGGAGCGGAAGTTGGTGGCATCTGTGGCTTGGCCGGAACGGTTGCGCGTTTGCTGCGCGTCGCCGGAGTTGACCAAACCGTCGCCGTTCACATCACCGATGAGCAGCCGCATCGGAATGGTCACGTTCGTCGAACCATTCACATTATTGAGCGTGACATTGATCGTCTGAGCATTGGCGACATTGGTCAACGGGATGGTCACGACATTTTCGCTGGTCGTGACCATGCCGCCATTGCTGACGCCCGCCGCTGCCGATTGTCCCGATGCCCGAGGCGACGGCGGCTTGCGGGCTGGCGTGACCGACACATTGGCGAGGAAAGTGACGACGATTGTGTAATCATTGGTGACGCCGCCGCTGCGGCATTCGATTCCGGATGTCCCACTCAGCGGTAGATTGACACCAAAACTGCCCGCGCCGCCGTGCGCCTTTCGAGAAACGCGCTCTAGCGGCTTTGAGCACGACGACAGAGCGTCGCTCGCTCTCCAGCCTCGGGGTGAAATTCGGTTACCGAGTTTCCATCCGCCGGAATCTGTGAAACCTGTGAGAGGGATGCGCCGCTACTTCGAGATTTACGGAATCATGCTGCGCAACTCGCTCATCCGCGAGATGAGCTTCAAGGCGAATTTCGTTCTCTGGTTGATCGTCGAGGTCCTTTGGTTCTTCGGACAGATTTTCTTTTTCGGCATCATCTTCGGCCAGGTGGACCACATCGGTGACTGGTCGAAGTGGGAAGTGGTCCTGCTGATCGGGACGCATCAGATCATCGCGCAACTGTTCCAGGCATTCTTCTTCATCAACATTTCCAACATCCCCGAGTTGGTCCGCACCGGTAAGCTCGATTCCCTCCTCGTCCTGCCGATGGACAGTCAGTTCGCTGTTTCGACCAAGCAATTCGGGCTCGACAGCATCTTGAACGCGTTGCTCGGCGGCGTGGTCGTGATTGTCTCGCTCGTCCAATTGCACATCGTCCCCAGCGTCGGGTTTGTTTTGCTTTACCTCGTGGCGCTGGGCTTCGGCATTGCCATTCATTACTCGATCATGCTCACCCTGGCCGCGGTCAGCTTCTGGATCATTCGCGCGCAGGGACTCGTTTATGGCTATTTCAATTTTCTCCACATCGCGCGTTATCCGGACGTGATTTTTCCGCGGATCTTTCGCTTCGTCTTCGGCTGGATCATCCCCGTGATCATCGTGTCGAATATTCCGGCGCGGCTTGCTCATCAAGCCGCTCGGTCAGCCCGGCGCCCTTATGTTGCATCTGATAATTGCCGGCCTGGCGCGTTCTTTATCTCGCGCATTTTCTGGCGCTTCGCGCTCCGGCGTTACTCCAGCGCCAGCTCGTAGAAACAGGACTTCCGCGAACCGCATTGCACTCCCGGTTTTTGCGGGTAAAACTCCCCTTGCGTCCTCTGGCAATTGCCCTTATTTAACCCTCCGCTCGGCCCCGGAGAAATGCGGTCGCCCCCAAGTTATGCCTAGTTCAAAGAAGAAAAAAGCCTCTCCCAAATCCGCCGCGAAAAAGGCGCCAAGGAAGACGTCTGCCGCCAAGCCAGCCGCGAAAAAAACTGTCGCCAGGAAGCCGGCTGCGAAGAAGAAGGCCGCACCGGCGAAAAAGCAGCCGGCGAAGAAGGTCGAGCGGGCCAAGGCATCGCCTCCGACCTACAACGGCCGGAAACCTGGCGGCAAACCCTTGACCGCGACGACAGGCCATCCTCGGGGCTAATCACAAGCAGAAAAAGCTCGATCCATTCGTCCGGGGGCAGAAAGAGAAGTTGTTGCAGTTGCGCGACGCGATGGTCGATTCGATGGCCGGCGTGGCGCAAGGACAACCTGCGCTCACGCGCCGAAGGCAGCGAGGCTTCCGCCTTTGGCATGCATCAGGCCGATGCCGGGAGCGACGCTTACGATCGCGATTTCGCGCTCAGCCTTCTTTCGCAGGAACAGGACGCGCTTTACGAAATCGACCAGGCGCTCAAGCGCATCGAACTCGGCACCTACGGCATCTGCGAGATGTCGGGCAAACCGATCATGCACGCGCGGCTGGAAGCGATTCCGTTTGCCCGTTTCACGGTCGAGTGCCAGTCGCAATTGGAGAAGCAAAACAAAGCCTCTCGCGTGCGCCAGTCGGTCACCTCGCTCTTCGGTTTGACCGACGAAGAAGGCGGCGAAGGCGAAGAAGAAGAGTCCAAGGCGGACGACAACAAGGAATAAGGATATGGCCCAGGAGATCATCACGCTCGAATGCACGGAAGCGAAGGCTGCCGGCATGCCCGTCTCGCGTTACATGACGACGCGCAACAAGAAGAGCCCGCGCACGCCGAACCGGCTCGAAAAAAAGAAATATAATCCGTTCATGAAGCGGCATACGCTGCATCGGGAGACCAGGTAATCAGCCATGCAACCGAAAACCGCCAAACGCCGTTCCGCTTTCCGCCGCGCCAACCGCACCATGCCGCGCCGTCGGATCGACATCGCGACCGAGGCGATCGATTACAAGAATCCCGATCTGCTGAAGAAATTCGTCACCGAGAGCGGCAAGATCCTGCCGCGCCGCGTCACCGGAATGCCGGCGCACATGCACCGCAAGATCACCCGCGAAATCAAGCGCAGCCGTTCGGTGCTCTTGATGAAGTAGCGGGCGCCCGCCGCTTTTGTGCGGATGCCAGCCTGACGCGGTCATCCTGAGCCGCGAAGACGGCGAAGGACCCCGCCACAAGGGTGCAGCGTTACGCGATCGCGACAACGGGCGATCAAGCGCTCGGGTGAGAGGTCCCTCGTCGTCTGCGCGACTCGGGATGACCTGCACTGAGGAGCGCCGGGAACCTCATCTCGCGCCTTCGCGCATTCGCACCGGCGACGCCGCGATCTTGTCGAGCACGACGCTCTGCCCTTCCCCGTAGCGCCCGAACGCGAGCACACCCGTCGGGCATTCCTGCACGCAGGCGGAACAACGCACGCATTCCGGGTCTTCCATCGGAATGCCTTTGTTCGCGAAGTTCATCACGTCGATGCCCTGATGACAGACCGAGGTGCAGACGTTGCACGAAATGCATTTCGATTTCTCGGGAAAGATCCGGTAGCGCGAGAAGCGCGCGTAGATGTGCATGAGCGCGGCGAGCGGACAGACAGAAGCGGCACCAAACGCGCCCGGAATATTTGAAATACAAGCCGACGCCAATGACGCCGCCGAGGAAAACATCCACCAGCCACTTGTAGCTCACGTAGTTGACCACTTTGCCCGCAGCGTTCTTCCCTTCGAGCAACATGTGAAAGGCGGAGGCGGCGATTGATTGCGGCCAAATCCATCCCGCAATGCGGATGAACAAAAGCAGGAACGCGACCGCGAGAATCACCTGTCCCGCCATGTTGAAGCGGTTCCAGAACGGACCGTGCGGCATCTTGTGGCGTTGCCGGTCGCCCATCGTTTCCGCGAGCGCGCCGCAGGAGCAGATCCAACCGCAATACGCGCCTTTCCCCCAGCGCCAGATGAGCAGCGGGATGATGACGAACGTCTGCAGGAAACAAATCACCAGCCACCAGAGAATCGGCGCGTCGGTGAAGACGTTGTAAACCATCAGCGGCCACGCGAGGACGAAGCCGTAGGCGCGCCAGTAAGCGCGCGGATGCCCCCAATCCGGCCATTGCCGGGCGAGATATTGCGCTTCGGGAATGTAGGATTCGAAGAGATTGTCGCCGATCGTTTTCCCCAAGCCGTGATCGAACGCGCCGTGATAGCCGAGATACGGCAGAATGATTTCCGGCAGGAGAAAAAGCGGGATCACCTGCACCAGCATGAGCACGATGGTTTGCAGGGTGACGTAGGGCGTTTTGCGGCGGCGAATTCGCGCGATGCCGAAGGTCACGATCGCAGTGCTATAGAGCAGCGTGTAGTAGAACGAGCGCGACTTGAGCGAGACGGCGAGCGTGCCGAGCAAAGTCGACCGATCGGCGATTTGCACTTGCCACCAACCGCCTAACGAGCCGAGGAGAGCGGGCATGTTCCCCGGCCACGGATCCAGCCACGTCTCGGCAAACCCGCCGGATTTCCAGAGGTAAAGGAAGACGCAGAAGACGATGAAAGCGCCGAGCGCCAGCCAGCCGCGCATCGTCCCCTCACCTGCGATGGGCAAGCCGGAGCGGCGAAAAAAATCGAGCGGCGCCTCGCGGCCGAGCATCGTGAAAACGACGTCGTTCGGCAGCGTTTCTTCCGTCCCGTTCTTCAAGTGAACCTGTTCGGGTTCGATGCGCGTGACTTCCGTCCCGAGCGCGAGCCTGAGCGAGCCCGGCGACTTCTGGCCGCGCATGCCCGAGGTCACCGCCGGGTTCACCCGTTCTGAAGTCGGCCTCTCGATTTGCACATCGGCCGATCCATCACGCACGAGCATCTCGACTTTCTCGATGTTCGCCGGTTTCGCGCGCGCCAATTCCTTGCGGCGATAACTCAGCGTGACGTGCGAGCCGCAGGCCGCGAGCGCGATGGCCGTCTCCAGCGCCGAATCGCCGCCGCCGACGACGAGCGAATTCTGGCCGGCAAATTCCTTCGGGTCGAAAAGGCGATTGTAAACTTTGTCGAGTTCTTCCCCGGGACAACCGAGCTTGCGGAAATTTCCGCTCCGCCCGATGGCGATGATCGCACGCCGCGCCGCGAGCGTTGTCTTGTCGCTCTTGTGTAAGAGCAACTCGTCGCCTTTGCGTTCGATCCGCTCGACCCGCGCGGGACTGACCTCGATTCCGGCCGCCCGGCGTTGCTCTTCCATTTCCGCGAGCAGCGCTTCTTTCACGTCGGCGGAAAATTGCAGGCCGCCGTCGAGCTTCATCTCCGTCGGATAAGTGTAGATCGGCTTGGCTTTCGGAAAGTTGACCACCGTGGAAAAAACCTCGGTCGCTTCGAGGACGACAAAATGCAGTCCGGCTTTCTTCGCTTCGATCGCGGCGGAGATTCCCGCGACACCTGCGCCGATGATCGCAAGATCAAACACTTCCGCGTTCCGAGTTCCGCGTTCCACGTTGGAAAACTCCGGCTCGCGCAAAATCGCTCGGACCGCGCGCGCACCGGTGTCAGAGGAAAATTTCAGAAGCGGAATGCCGGTGAGATCGCCGGCAATTCGGACGCCGGGGAGCGCCGTGGCACCATCGACCCCGGAGAGCGGGAGTTTTTCCACCGTGCCCGCGGGCCACTGAGTATGCAGCCACTTCGTGTAGCGATGAATCAAGGCACGCATGAGATCAGCGATTCGAGGCCGGGAAGTGGTGCCGATCATTTGTCTGGGTGGGAGCCGCGACGAGACAAAACATTCCCGCCGCGCAGGAATCGTGACATCCGCACACCATGCAAAGCTCATCCGCGGGAAGTCAAGACGACTCGTGGAGTATCCTTCGCGAGCTGAAGAGAACCTCTTCGCGCATTGCCACCGCGTGAAGCATCGGCGAAAAACAAGGCGTGACCGCTCCCATGATTGCCCGCCGTTACCCGATCGGTGCCGAATTTCTCGGTGACGGCCAAACGCATTTCCGCGTTTGGGCGCCGAAAGCCAGGACGGTGGATGTCGCGCTGGAAGCGTCGGCGGATGAAGATCCGACGCGCACGTTTCATCCGTTGAGCGCCGAGTCCGACGGATACTTCGCCGGGATCGCACCGGCGGATGCAGGCGCGTTCTATCGCTTCCGCGTCGATGAAAGCGAGTGCTGCCATCCCGACCCCGCTTCTCGCTCTCAACCGCAGGGACCGCATCGCTCGTCGTGTGTGGTGGATCCGGGCGCGTTTTCCTGGACCGACCAAGACTGGAAGGGAAAGAGCATTCGCGGACAGATCATCTATGAGATGCACATCGGCACGTTTACTCCCGAAGGGACCTGGCGCAGCCGCCGCGCAACAGCTCCCCGAGTTGTCGGCGCTTGGCATCACCGTGATCGAAATGATGCCGATCGCCGATTTTGCCGGCGAGTTCGGTTGGGGCTACGACGGGGTGGATCTTTTTGCGCCGACCCGCCTCTACGGAACGCCGGATGATTTGCGCGCCTTCATCAACCAGGCGCACTCGTTAGGCATCGGCGTCATCCTGGACGTGGTTTACAATCACTTCGGTCCGGAAGGGAATTACCTGCGGGTTTTTGCCGATGATTATTTCACCCACCGCTACGAAAACGATTGGGGCGATTCGCTGAACTTTGACGGCCCGAACTCGAAACCGGTGCGCGAGTTCTTCATCACGAACGCGCGTTATTGGATCGAAGAGTATCATTTCGACGGCTTCCGCTTCGATGCCACCCACGTGATTCGCGATGCTTCCGCGGAATACATCGTTGGCGAAATCGGGCGCGCGGCCCGCGCCGCAGCGGGCTCGCGTTCGATCATCCTCATCGCGGAAAACGAAGCGCAGGAGAGCAAATTGGTGCGCCCGCGTGACGCGGGGGGAGACGAACTCGACGCCGTCTGGAATGATGATCTGCACCATAGCGCGATCGTCGCCTTGACCGGGCGGAATGAAGGGTACTACAGCGATTTCCTCGGTCGCCCACAGGAGTTCATCTCCGCCGCCAAGTATGGATATTTGTTTCAAGGTCAGCCGTACCTGCGGTGGGACGCGCCACGCGGCGAGCCCACCTTCGGGCTGGAGCCATCGGCCTTTGTCGGCTTCATCGAGAATCACGACCAGGTCGCGAATTCTGCCTTTGGCGAGCGGGTCCGGCAGCAGTCTTCGCCCGGCCGCTATCGCGCGATGACCGCGCTATTCCTCCTCGGCCCGTGGACGCCGATGCTTTTCCAGGGACAGGAATTCGGCGCCACCACGCCCTTCCTCTATTTCAGCGATGCTTCGGGCGATCTGCGCGAGGCGATTCAAAAAGGGCGGTTCAAATTCCTCGCGCAATTCCCATCCGCAGCGAGTGCCGAAACCCAGGCGCACCTGCCGCCGCCTTCCGATCCCGAGACCTTCACCCGCTGCAAACTCGATTTCCGAGAGCGCGAGAGTTACCGCCACATCTACGATCTTCATCGGGACCTGCTTCGTCTGCGACGGGAAGATCCACGCTTCCGCGAGCAAGCCGCGCGCGGTGTTGACGGCGCGGTCCTGGGCGAAAACAGTTTCGTCCTCCGCTATTTCAACGCGGAACACGACGATCGCCTGCTCATCGTGAATCTCGGCAAACGTTCCACGCTCGGCCCGCTGCCGGAACCGTTGCTCGCGCCGCCGCTCGGCTTCCAATGGAAGACACTCTGGACGAGCGAGTCGATCCGCTACGGCGGACCGGGAGCTTGCGACCTCGTCGACCGACCGGAGCTGGGTTCTGCCGGCCGAGAGCGCGGTCGCGTTGCACCCGCGCAAACTAAAGCAGCGGTAGCCGGCAGTCTTACCCGATGATGACGACGAGGGCGTCGATTGCGTCGTGCTCCCTTCTCGTCGATTACTTTCGCTCATGAAATTTTTCGCCACGGCGCTGTTGTTTTTCGCCGGGCTCACCGCTCCCATCATGCAGGCCGCTCCGACGCCAACGCCGTCTCCGCGTGCCTTCCGCTTCCCGTTCTCCAAGCCCACGCCTGCTCCGCAGCCGGTCTCCACTCCGCTTCCAGTATCGCGCCCGAAACCGTCGCCAACATCCCCGCCGCGTGCCGTGCCCGTGCCAACGCCCGTGGTCGCGCTCCCGAACTACGACGAAGCGACGAGCGTGCGCCTGCAGATTTTTCTCGATAACCACAACTTCGGCCCGGGAAAAATCGACGGACGAATGGGCGAGTTCTTTCGCAAGGCGCTCCTTTCGTACAAACGCGCGAATGGCATGTCGACCACTGGCGCAGTCGACGCCTCTCTGCTCGCAGAAGTGCCCGAGGCTTACACCAATTGGGTCATTCCGCCGGAAGCGGAGAACTTCGTCGGCCCGGTTTCAGGGAAGCCCTCCGAGCAGGCGAAATTGAAGGCGCTGAAATACGGTTCACTGCTGGAGTTGGTGGCCGAGCGCTTCCACGCCGCGGAGGATTTCCTGCGCAAAATAAACCCGGGCATGAACCTCGATCAGCTCAAGCCGGGCGATACTGTGAAGGTCCCGAACGTGATTCCGTTCAAGATCGAGGATTTGCACGAAGGCTTTGTCCCGGAGAATCCGCAGCTCGCCGGACGAAAAGTGTGTGATCGATACGCACGAGCGTTTCCTCGAAATCCACGAAGGCGACAAGCTCATCGCCGAATTTCCGATCACGCCGGGCTCGACGACCCTGCCGGCGCCGATCGGCACGTGGAAGATCCTCGGCATCGCGACGCTGCCCTGGTTTCGACACGACGAAGGCGTCCTCAATGGCGGAGTGAAGACGGACAATTTCTACAACCTCCCCGCCGGCCCGAACAATCCGGTCGGCGTTCTTTGGATGGGATTGAACAAACCGCACGTCGGCGTCCACGGGACGAACAATCCCGAGACGATCGGTCGCGCCGCCAGCCACGGCTGCATTCGCACCGCCAACTGGGACGCCGCGCGGATCAAGGACCTCGTGACCAAGGGCTGCGTGGTCGAGATTTTCTAACCTGTAGCGAGCGTAGGATCGCCGCCGAAAAATATTTCGCGCGGATTCGCCGGTTCGCGCGTCTAGGCTGGTAGAGCGACTAGATGGATTCCACCGACCGCGAGATTTATCGAGCTGCCATTCAGGGCGATCGCGATGCCTTTGAGCTGATCATTCGCGGGTCAAGTCGAACGCTCTTCGCCATCGCCTACGGAGTCCTGCAAAATCGCGAGGAAGCCGAAGACGTGGTCCAGGACGCGTTCGTCAAAGCGTGGAAATCACGCTGGCGCGTGCGCGATCCGGAGAAATTTCCCGCCTGGCTCGCGACCATCGCCCGTCACCGCGCGCGCGACGTCGCGCGCCGGCGACGCGATGTTGCATTAGATCGACGAACTCGAAGACCTGGCCGACGACGCCTCCGCGAACCAAGACGAGCAGGCGCGCGAAGCCTACTTGAGCAGCCGCGTGCATTGCGCGCTCGCGGCCTTGCCCGAGACCCATCGCGTCGCGGTCACGCTCCGCTATTTCGACGCGCTCGATTACGCCACGATCGAGCGCACTCTCGGCCTAACGAATGGCGCGCTCCGCGGCATTCTCGGGCGCGCCCTGCAAACCATGCGCAAGCGCCTGCAACCGGCGCTCGCCTCTTGGACTAACGCCATGGCAACCACGCACAACATTCATGACGACATCGAACCCTGGCTGGCCGCCGCCGTGCACGACCAGCTTTCCGACGAAGAACGCGCCGCCTTTCAAGAACATCTCGCGAGCTGCGAGCGCTGCCGCGCGCTGCACGAAGAGGAACTCACCATGAGCAAAATGATCGCAACCACCCTCGAAGGGGCGAAGCCGGACCTCGCTTTCGAACAACGAATCGTCTCCAGTTTCCGCAAGAAAGTCCCGCAGCGGGCTGGCCTCATGCCTCTGCTCGTTAGTCTCTTCCGTCTGCGCGCGACGCAAATCACCGCAGTCGCGGCGGTCTTGCTGACGCTGGTGCAGGTCGGCCGGTTCGTCACTCGTGAGGCGGTTCCGCTGGGAGACGAAGAGTTCGCCGCAGAATCAGTCGCGCCGCTGAACCGCCCTCGAGCGGACCACACGGAACAAGACGCGAAATCGCCGGAAGAGGTGGTCGTTACCGGATCCTACATCCCCGCTGGCGAAGCCGGCGAGAAGCTTTCGGTTGCAACCGGCAGCCATGGCTATCGCGCTGACACGCCTCAGCGACCTGGTCAAAATGAGGCAGTGCAAGCGGGCGCGCTGGCAAAGGAGGGCCGCCAGCAAAGTTCCGTCGCCGGCGCCATCGTCTCCGAACTCGAGAAGAAGATGCGGCAAGATAACAAAGACAATTCGGCCACGCCTCCGGCGCCCGACGCCAACCGCAAGCTCGTGCGCAACGCGCAGGTCGAACTGGAAGTCATCAGCTTCGACGAAGCTGTCCAGAAGATCACGGCGCTTTGTGACCGAAATGCGCGGCTACGTTGCGACCAGCAATTCCGCGAAACAAGCAAACGGAAAACTGCGCGGCCAGGTTGTCGTCAAAGTTCTTCCGGAAACGCTCGACGCGTTTCTCTTGAAACTCCGCGGGCTCGGCGAACTGAAGAACCAGACGCTCGGGACGGACGACGTGACGAAGCAGTATTTCGATACCGACTCGCGCTTGAAGAATGCGCGCGTGATGGAGACGCGGCTGATCGACATCCTGAAAACGAAAAGCAACAAGGTCGCCGACTTGCTCGAAGTGGAGAAGGAACTGGGACGCGTCCGCGCCTCGATCGAGGAAATGCAGGGCGAACTCAAATACATGGATGCGCAGGTCGCAGTTCGCCACGGTCACGATCACGCTCGCCGAGAAAGATATGAACGTGCCCGCGGCGTTCCTCTTGAAACGCCGCGCGCAACTCGCGCTTTTCTCGACCGATGTGGAGAAGACTTTCGCGGAAGTGAAGGGCGTGATCGACGGCGCGAAGGCGCAGATTTCTTCTTCCACCCTCGATCGCGACAGCGCGGGCGAAGCGACCGCGCGCCTCGTGCTGCTCATCGTGCCGGAGGAAGCGGACGCGCTCATCGAGCGCATCAAAGGCATGGGCCGGGTGCAGAATTACAACGAGCAAACCGACCGCATCGCGCAAGGCGGCGGCAGCGGGATGGCCGAAGGCGCCAAAGTCGAGCGCGACAAAGTGGAGTTGAGCATCACCATCTCGCGCAACGAACAGGAACCGGCGCTCCAAACCACCAGCCTGCGCATCCTCACTTCGGGCGTGAGCGAAAAGGTCGCGCGCTTAAAGGAGAACGCCGCGAAGTCCGGCGCGGAGATTCGCAGTTCGTCCTTCAACCGCACACCCGATGGCCAGGAGTTCGCCAACATCATCGTTGCGCGTGCCGATGAAAAATTACGCGGCGCTGCTCAGCTCCTTCGATCAGCTCGGAAAGGTGAAGGACGTGAGCGTGCAGCGCGACGATCGCCGCGGCGCGATCAACGAAGCGACCGCGCCGGCCGACATCAACATCCAGGTTTACAGCCAGCCGAACATCGTCTCGGACGAGAGCGGCCTCTTCGCCACCATCCGGCACACGCTCGCGCAAGGCGCCTCCGCGTTGCTGTGGAGCTTGCGCATGATCGGCGTGGCGCTCGCCTTCTTCGCGCCGTGGGCCATCGCGCTCGTGCTCGTCTGGTGGATCGTGCGACGCATCGCGCGCGCGCGCAGGAAGCGCGACGAAACCCGGAACTAGCGCAACGCGCGCCACGAGCATGACGGCGATCGGCGTAAACAAAACGAGATCCGCGCAGGCCGTGCGCACATCGCCTGACAAGTCCTCGCCCAACGTGTCGAGCACCGCCAGCGCCGCGGCACTGAAGCCGATGCAGAGGTAAACGGCGCGCAGCCGCGCGATCGAAAGCCGAGAACGCAAACGCCACGCCCGCGAGCACGAGCGTTGGCACAAGCACTCGCTGCGCGACGCGCGGCCATGCCGTCGCCATCGATCCTCGGCCCTGCGCGAGATCGAGTTCGCGCTCCCAGCGCGCGATGCAGATGCAGTTGAGCGTGCACAAGACTGCGAACATTACGGACGACAAAATCAACGACGGCGTGAGCGCCGGAAACGCCGGCAGCAGCGAGGCCATCGTCCCGGCCGCGAAGAGGAGACCGATCGTCATCTCTTTCACCGGCAGAATCCGCCAGAGCTGACTCCAGCGCTGGTTCACCACCAGGTAAATCAACGCGATTGCCCCGATGACGACACCCGCCACGATTGCGCCAAACTCCAGGCCGGTGGCGATGAGGCACGCATCCGCGAGCGCGACGAAGCCGAGCGCGCACGAGCCAGAGCTTGCGATGTCGTGCACAAAATTCCTGTCGCCGCGACCGGCGCGCGTTTCGCGGAAGCGAGACACTGTCGCCAAATCGATCGGCCAGGTAAATGAGCCACGCGGTGAGGAACAGGGCCGCGCGATTCGCCGGGCTAACGGGAACCGCGAAGGTCGTCGCGAACAACTGTTGCCAGGCGACCGCGACGATCGGCGCATCCAGGCACACCAGATTCAGCCAAAGGAGCGGACTGTAGCCGCGTCGCTCGTGTCGACGCGCGCCGCGCGTTCCATCCGAGCCACGCTTCCAAACGGCGACACAGCGCCGTTGCTACAATTGCGCTCGTTTGGTCTCCGCAAACGACTTGCTCGCCCTCGCCTCGCTCATACGTTAAACTGCATGCGGCCCGCGTCCTTTCTCTCATGAACTCCAACGGCATCTCCCTGACGAATGCGGCCGTCGCCGCCCTCCCGAAACATCTCCTGCAATTCGCCGTCGACCAGCGCTTCGACGAGTACACGCCGGTCGATCATGCGGTCTGGCGTTTCATCATGCGGCAGAACATTTTCTTCCTGAAGGAATACGCGCACAAAGTTTATTTCCAGGGTCTGCTCGAGACCGGCATCTCCTTCGAGCGCATCCCGCGCATCCAGGAGATGAACGACATCCTCGGCCGCATCGGCTGGGGCGCGGTCGCGGTCGATGGCTTTATTCCGCCGGCGGCTTTCATGGAATTCCAAGCCTACAAGGTGCTGGTGATCGCCTGCGACATGCGCCAGATCCATCACATCGAATACACCCCCGCGCCCGACATCGTGCACGAAGCCGCCGGGCACGCGCCGATCATCGTCGATCAGGAATACTCGCGCTACTTGCAGCGCTTCGGCGAAGTCGGCGCGAAAGCGATGCAATCGAAGAAGGACTTCGAGTTGTATGAAGCCATCCGGCATCTCTCCATTCTCAAGGAGCTGCCAAACCCCGATCCGGCGGAGCTGGCCGCCGCCACGAAATCGGTCGAAGAGCGGCAGCAGAATCTCGGCGAGCCGTCCGAGATGGCGCTCCTCTCGCGGCTGCATTGGTGGACCGTCGAGTACGGTCTCATCGGCACGCTCGAGCAGCCGAAGATCTACGGCGCCGGCTTGCTCTCATCGATCGGCGAATCCGTCTCCTGCCTTGAGCCTAACGTGAAGAAGATCTGGTATTCGGTCGACGCGGCCGACACCGCCTTCGACATCACCACGAAGCAGCCGCAGCTCTTCGTCTGTCGCGATTTCAAGCATCTCACCGACGTGCTCGAAGAATTCGCCAGCCGGATGGCCTTCCGCGTCGGCGGACTTGAAGGCATCAACAAAGCGATCGCCTGCAAGAACACCACCACCTGTGAGTATTCCTCCGGTCTCCAGGTGAGCGGCGTCGTCACCGAAGTGCTCGCCGATGAAAATGGCGCGCCGGTTTATCTGCGCACCACCGGTCCGAGCGCGCTCGCCTTCGCGGAGAAGGAACTCGCCGGGCACGGCCGCGATTATCACGCCGAAGGCTTCGGCGCGCCGATCGGTCGCTGGCGCAATACCAGCGCCGCGCCGGAGACATTGTCCGACGATCAACTGCGCAGCATCGGCATCGACGAAGGCAAGGAGGCAACGATCACCTTCGAAAGCGGCGTCGTGGTCAGTGGACGCGTCGAGAAAATCCTGCGCCAGAACGGCAAGCTCGTCCTGATTACATTCTCGAATTGCAGCGCGAAGCTGGGCGACCGCATCTTGTTCGATCCCAGCTGGGGCACCTACGACATGGCGGTCGGCGAGCGCATCAGCTCCGTCTTCAACGGCGCCGCCGACAAGGACGCCTTCCTCCAGGTCGCGCTCGTCCCGAAAGAGCGCACGATCAAGATTCCCTCGGACGCGAAACGGAAAAAACTCGAGAGCCTCTACCAGCAGGTGCGCGACATCCGCGAACGGAAGCTCGGCTACGAGCGGCTCGGCGAAATTTGGGAAACCCAGCAAGCCGAGCACGCCGACGACTGGCTGCTCTCGATGGAGATTTTCGAAATCCTCGACGAGATCGCCGAACAAAACGCCCTCAAGCAAAAGATCGTCACCTTCCTCAACGAGAAAAAGCTCATCGACCCGGACAAAGCCACCCTCATCGAGTGGGGCTTCCGGCTGGTCACCTATCACAAAGCCGATCTGCAAACTGCCAGATGAGCAGCCGCCTGTGCGGAAGCGAGCTTTTCGGCAATTTCCGAGGTCTCTCCAAGGGAACGCGGAATAGATCGAATTATTCCGCAAAACAATGCCGAATAATTCGGCCGACACCTCGTTAGACCTATGTGCCACGCTGCCTCAGTATTCGCCCTTCTATGGCTCGTTTCGTGCGCCACGCCCAAGCGTTTGGAGCAGCCAGTCTATTCGCCGCTACTTTCGGCATCTGACATCGCAGAAATCACTGCATTAGTCGCCCGGCGCAGCGATATTCTGCAACCGCTGCAGGAGATTCGCACAGAAGGGCGGCGCCACGATTTAGCGACCGTATACACCGGAGCTGGCGCCAGGCGGGCATAGCCATATTTGGCGAAATCGGAATGGCGTTGGTCACATTGTTCTTCTGGGTCGGAGTGATGCTCAAGGCTGAAAACATCTTAACGGTCAGTCGAACGTTCCGAACAGGTCTAACCAATCAGTCGAGCTAACCGCCACTCGCTTTGCGTTCACGCTTTCCATGACTAAACCATTTTCACTTCGAGCCACGCGCGCCCTCGGTGGCGGTAGCTCACTTCTGTTTCGTTAGACCTCATGCGTTCTCGATTCCTTGTCAGCAGCATGATGTTTCTTGCGTGCTCCGCGAGCGCTGTTGCTTCGGAGGAGTCGCCCCATGATCTGGCAGTGCGGATTATCTCGTCAGGACCCCCGGCATACCAGCCCACCAACGGCACCGACGAAGAGCAAAAGCGAGCAGTGCGGTTCAACGCGGAGCCGCAGCTTCGGCAATATATTTTGAGCGACGCTGTGCCTGAAGACATCAGAGTCTGCTATGCGATGCAGGTGCTGGTCGAGCGACTCGCGCGTGGGCCCGATCAACTGAATGCCTACAAAGAAGATCTGAAGCAAAGCTACGACACACTCGCCAACTACCTGTTTTCACACCCGAGAATCAGGCCTGGCGAGCCGTACCCAAATTCTGCGTTACATTGGCCGAGATCTTCGCGATTTGCGATGCTTCCACTCAACCCGCAGCGACGCGCAAGCCCTCGCCAGCCGGTTGCAGCAAGCAGGCCACAGCAGATGCCATGAGCGACAAGGAGCTGCTTGTTGAGGTTGGAGCGACTCGGAGTTGCGCAGCGATTTCCAGCGATTAAGTGGTGACAGACTTCCCGCAAATTTTGCGAGTCACAGCGCATTCTCGCGAGTTACATTGGCCGAGCTCTTCGCCGGAGTACGATGTTCCGCCCAGACTCATCGACGGCAATGCTCCCCTCTACCCGATTACGCAGGCATGGAACGGCAATCCAGGAGAGGCAGTCGTCGCATTTACGGTGGGCGTAGATGGAGTAACGCACAATGTGCGCGTTGTGCGCACGACCTATCCTTATTTTGCGAGCCACACGATTCTCGCAGTTCGAAATTGGAAGTTCGAACCGGCGCGAAAGGATGGGCGACCTGTACCAGTCGCAATTCAACTGGTCATGCTGTTTGGCGCGCGCAGGTAAAATGGGACCAGGGGCCAGAGTTTGGAGATTGAAACTGAAACCCACTCTTCTTCGGGAAACCGCGCGCGCATAGCTACTTGGTCAGATCCGCGATGCGGATGGAACTGTCCTGCTTTGCCTCCACCAGTGGAGCGCGCACGAGCATCCGTCGTTGATGAGCCCGGACCACGCGACACCTGGCAACGGGCTCCTCTCGTTCTTCCGCGTGGACGATTTCGAGATGGCACTAAGCAGGGCACGCGCGCTCGCCACCCGGCTCGACGAGGAGCCGCACACGAATCCGAATACTCAAACAGATGAGTTCTCGCTCCGGGATCCGGACGGATACTACGTCACGATCAGTGCGCTCTCTTCGCTCGAACCGAATGAGGCCTAACCGAATCGCGAACCATCCTTATGCCCAGCCTTGAGCGTTATGCGAACGTCATTTCTTCTCGAGCGCTCGCTGATCTTGGATCTCGTTAGGCCTCTTCGCTTTGCATCATGACTACCGAGCTACGATTTCTCGCAGCCACGGTGATTCTGGGACTCTTGCACCTGATCGTGGACTCCCATCTCATCAGCTTTCAGCTCGGCTATCGCTGGACAGCCAGTAGCCGGGAGCAGCCCGTGCCCCCATTGCGCGGGGTCGCAAACCGAGTGGATCAGGCCTACACCAACTTCATGGAAACTTTTCCTTTCTTCGTTGCCGTCGTTTTGGCAGCCCATCTCGCCGACCGCCACGGTGCGTTGACCTTGTGGGGAGTACAGCTCTACTTCTGGGGACGCGTAGGCTACGTCCTGGCCGCCGCGGCCGGCTTCGGGCTCGTACGCTCAATCGTGTGCTTTAACACCGCTCTATGCGGCATCGCCCTCTTTCTCATCACCCTTCTGCGCTAGTTCTTTTGCAGCCGCCGCCTACGGCAGCGACGTCCCCGACCGCACGCGCACAGCCGAAGTGTCGCCACTGTTGACGACACCGTCGGTGTTGATGTCGGAGCGGAAGTTGGTGCCATCGGTCGTTTGACCGGAATGATCGCGGGTTTGCAGAGAGTCGGCGGCATTCACTGAACCGTCGCCGTTGGTGTCGCCGACCAACACGCCCATCTGGACGCTGAGATCACCAGCGTCGGTGCCGTTGCTTACATTCGAAAGGGTGACCGTGAGCCTTTGCGCATTGGTGACACCGGTGAGATTGACGATGGCTGTGGTCGTGCCGCTGCCGCTACTGCCGCTGACCGATCCCGCGCCCGCGGTGACGGATGCGCTGTTGAAAGTGACGGAGCTGGGGAAGGTAAAGACAATCTGATAATCATTGGTCGCTCCGCCGCTGCGGCATTCGACGCCGAGCGCCAGGTTGATGTCGAAAGTCCCGGCGCTGCCATGGATTTTTCGCGAGACAACCTGCGGGTCGCCGTTGGGAATCGCGCCGGGGAGAAACAGATCGCTCAAGTCGAGCGCGGTCGCCGCGCCTGCCAGGTAAGGAGTGACTCCGAAGATCTTCTGGAAGGTGCGCAAGGTCGAGCTGTGAGTGTAGCGCAGGCTGTTATGGTAGCCGCCGCCTTTCGCGAGGGGCGAGAGCGCGATCATGCCGATGGGTCCGTCGCTCGAGCCGGCGCCTTCGTCCCAGGTGATGAGGAGGAGGCCGTTATTCTGGTAGGCGGCGGAATGCAGGATCGCCGGCACATTCTGCGCGAGCCAATCGTCACCCTGCTTCACCGGATTGTTCGTCGGCGCACAGGAATCGTGCATGTCGTTACAAATGTTCGGGGTGATGAAGTTATAGTGCGCGACGGTCCGGTTCGCGAGATCGGTGGCGAGCTCGGTTAAAGGCCGCATCACGCTGGTGCAGCCGCTGGCGACAACATCATCGAAGTAAGCGAACGGGTTATGTTTGACGTAATAAGGATAGCTGTCAGTCGTCGGGCAGGTGGCGCCGGTGATGTTTTCCTGGTAGGTCTTCCAGGAGATGCCGGCGTTTCGTCAGCCGGGTGACGAAATGATTCGTGGTTGATTGGTGATTGACCGAAGGCGGGCTGTCGTTGGCGATGCCGAAGCCAGTGCCGGCTTCGAGCCAAAGATAGTTCGGCAAGCTTGGGTGATTGGCGGGCGGGTTGTAATATTGCTCGGCGTAGGAGGAGATCGGGAGCAGCGTGTTGTTGATGTAGGGCGCACTGGCGCTGCCTTTGATGCTCGACCAATTGTGATTCTCCATCAGGATAATGAAGACCGTACTGTTGGCATCGATCGCGCTGGCCGGAAGTTTTGACGCGCTCGCGAAAAGACAGAGCAGAGTGGTGACTGGGACCAAAAGCATTTTCATCGCCTCTCTCTACTACGAGGAGAGTCGTGGCGCGAAAGGAAAGGCGTCCTCGTCGCGCTAATGCATCGCGGTCTGAGCTGTCGGCGCTGGCGGCGGAGCGCCACAAAACTGCTGGCAAGACGACCGATTGCGCTACTTTCCCGGATGCTAATTGAAACGCACGCCCATCTCGACTATCCCGATTTCGCCGCTGACTTCGATGAGGTGCTGCGACGCGCCGACGAGGCCGGGGTCACGCGCATCATTACCATCGGCACCTCGATCGCGAGCAGCCGGCGCGCGGTCGCAGTTGGCCGAGAAGCACGACAGCATCTACGCGGTCATCGGAGTTCATCCGACTTCCGATGACACGACCGAGGATGTGATGACGCCATTGCGCGAGCTGGCCCAGAGCCCGCGGGTGGTGGCGATCGGCGAAACGGGTCTGGATTATCACACCCTGCCGAGCATCGCGGTGGCGAAGGAAAGGCAGGTGCAGGTTTTCAGCAGCGCGTTGCAAAGCGAGACGGAGGAGGAACTCGAAGCGGGCATTCACGACGGAGCATACAAATCGAGGCAGGTGAGTTTGTTTGAGCAACAGCTCGATCTCGCGGCCGAGCTCGGGCTCAATGTCGTCATTCATCAACGCGATGCCTGGGCGGATACGCTGGAAATTATCGCGCCTTACGAAGGGAAACTGCGCGGCGTCTTCCATTGCTTTGGCGGATCCATGGAGCAGGCGGACGAGGTGCTGGCGATGGGTCATCTGGTTTCGTTCACGGGAATTGTCACCTTCAAGAATGGAGCCGCGGTGCGCGAGATCGCCGCGCGTTTGGCGTTGAACAAGTTCATGGTGGAAACCGATTGTCCGTATCTCGCGCCGGAGCCGTTTCGCGGGAAACGTTGCGAGCCGGCGCACACGCGGCTCGTCGCGGAAGCGATCGCCGCCGCGCGCGGTGTTTCCCTGGACGAAATCGCGCGCGCGACGACCGCCACGGCCGAGTCGTTCTTCAAGTTCGACCGCTGAATGCAAACTCGCAGCCGCAATCTTCTTCGCTCCATCTCCGGCCTGGCCGTGGCCTTGTTCGCGGTTTCGTGCACGACGCCGGACACGCGTCACCAGGTGGTGATTAGCGTGCCCGAACAACGCATGGCGCTGCTCGAGGACGGCGCGGTGTTGGCGACCTACCCGGTTTCGACTTCGAAGTTCGCCATTGGTGATGGGCCGGGCAGCCGCGGCACTCCGTTGGGCGAGTTGGAAATCGCGGAGAAGATCGGCGGATCGGCCCCGCTCGGCGCGGTCTTCAAAGATCGGCGTCGCACGGGCGAGGTCCTGCTTCCGGATGCGCCGGGACGGGATCCGATCGTGACCCGCATCCTTTGGCTGCGCGGGCGGGAGGCGCAAAACGCCAACGCCCACGGGCGATACATCTACATCCACGGCACGCCGGAAGAGCGGAATATCGGCAGACCGGCCAGCTATGGCTGCATCCGGATGCGATCGACGGATGTGATCCAACTTTACGAAGTGGTCGGCGAAGGCGCGCGCGTCAGCATCGTGAACGCACCGCTGACGGCGGCCGTTCCGGTGCCTTCGCCGCCGGCAGCGCAGGTCGCGGCAGCGGACGGGGCGCGACGCGGCCACGTAGGCAACTTGACTGCTGTGCCAAGCACCGATCATGTAGGCGGCGCTTGACACAAGCGCCTCTACACCTACGGCATCTGGCCTAGCTGCTCTTGCGCCTTCGGCCCGGCAAGGGTCTTGAGATCGGCATCGACCATGATCCGGACCAGCTCCGCGAAACGCACTTTCGGTTCCCAATCGAGCACGCGCTTCGCCTTCGAAGCATCGCCGATGAGCAGATCGACTTCGGCCGGACGCTCGTAGCGGTCGTCGTGCTTGACGTACTCCTTCCAATCGAGATCGACGTGCCCGAAGGCGGTCTCGACGAACTCGCGCACGGTGTGGGTTTCGTTCGTCGCGAGGACGAAATCGTCCGGCTCGTCGTGCTGCAGCATCCGCCACATGCCCTCGACGTATTCCGGGGCGTATCCCCAGTCGCGTTTCGCGTCGAGATTGCCGAGAAAGAGCTCCTTCTGCAGGCCGTGCTTAATCGCGGCGACCGCGCGGGTGATCTTGCGGGTGACGAAGGTCTCGCCGCGGCGCGGGCTCTCGTGATTGAAGAGGATGCCGTTGCTGGCGTGCAGACCGTAGCTCTCGCGGTAATTGACCGTGGCCCAATAGGCGAAAACTTTGGCCACGCCATACGGACTGCGCGGCCAGAACGGCGTCGTCTCCACTCTGCGGCACCTGCCTGGACTTTGCCAAACATTTCGCTCGATCGAAGCCTGATAAAAACGCGGCTTGATGCCGGTTTCGCGCATCGCCTCGAGGATGCGGATCGTGCCGACACCGGTGACGTCGGCGGTGTATTCCGGAATGTCGAAACTGACGCGCACGTGGCTCTGCGCCGCCGAGGTGATAAATTTCGTCCGGCTTCAGCTCGTAGAGCAGTTTGACCAGATTCACCGAATCGCTCAGGTCGCCGTAATGCAGAAACAGGCGGACGCCGTTGATGTGCGGATCGGCGTAGAGATGATCGATGCGCGAGGTGTTGAAGGTGCTCGCGCGCCGGATGATGCCGTGGACTTCGTAGCCTTTTTCGAGCAGCAGGTCAGCGAGATAGCTGCCGTCCTGTCCGGTGATGCCGGTGATGAGCGCTTTTTTCATGAAGGGCTTCGCTTTAGCCGAGAGGCGGAAGGTCAGCAAACAGTTTGCTCTCGGAATCTGCGAGACCGGCCAGGACTGCGCGTTGCGCTTCAATCAACTCGCTCACGCTCTTCTTTCCCAGACGCAGCATCTCCGCGAGTTGCTCTTGCGAAAACGTCGCCTCCTCGCCGGACCCCTGCAGCTCGACGAATTCTCCGTCTTCCGTCGCGACCAGTTGAAATCCACCGTAACGGCTTTGTCTTCGGCGTAGTTCAGATCGAGCACCGAAGTTCCATCGAGCACCCCGGCGCTGATGGCCGCGACGAGTTTCCGAATCGGAGGCGCGGCCAGTCTCTTTTCCTCAACCAGCTTCTGGCACGCGAGGGCCACGGCGAGGCTCGCTCCCGTGATCGCCGCGGTGCGCGTCCCGCCATCCGCTTGCAGCACGTCGCAATCGACCCAGATGGTGCGCGCTCCGAGTTTCTCCAGATCGACCACCGCTCGTAACGAGCGGCCGATCAGTCGCTGGATCTCGCTGCTCCGGCCGTCGAGTCTGCCTTTCGCGATGTCGCGCGGCTTTCGCGTCTCCGTCGAATAGGGCAGCATGGAATATTCGGCCGTGAGCCAGCCGCCAGTCACGCCTTGTTCCTTCATCCAGCGAGGCACGCCTTCTTCGATCATCACCCCGCAGATGACGCGCGTGTTTCCCATCGCCACGAGGACCGAGCCGCTCGCATGCGGCGCGATGCCGAGTTCAAAACTCACCGGACGGATTTGATCGAACAGCGCGGCCATCGAGACGATTCACGCGCCCAAGAGTAGGCGCGGCGTGCGCGATCGAAAGCGCGAGTCGCAACGGTCGCCTCGGCACGTCGATCTCGCAGTCGATTGTCGCTCGCTCCACCGTGATTTTTTCAGAAAAATGCACTTTTCCCGCGTTGACGATCCATTTTTGGTGGCTATTTTGCTGACCCCGCCAGAAACGGGGCTCCCGATAGCGAAAGCCGAACGGAGTTGTGTTCTCGCATATTTTGGGACTGCAAATTGGAACTCAATTTTGTCCCGGCCTGACGGACGGAAACGCGCATTCGATCGTCGGACGACAGGGTTGGGTTTTTTTGTGACCTGAAATGTGCGGAACCGCTGGTTCTTTGACATCTACATACAGGGTAGTAAAAACAACTTTTAAGAGCTGAGTCTGAAAATAACGGACCGGAGAGGTAAGATCTCCGGTCCGAGAGTTTCAGTTATCAAGAATCTCTGGTCCCGCAATCGGCGACGATTTGGACTACAGATTGATCAAGCTACAAAGAGCACATAATGGATGCCTTGGTGCCAATAGGCGATGAAGGACGTGGCTAACTGCGATAAGCCTCGGAGAGCGGTAAACACGCTGTGACCCGGGGATTTCCGAATGGGATAACCTGAGTGGGATAATACCTGCTCGAGTTTCTGTGAATACATAGCAGAAACATCGCAACACCCGGTGAAGTGAAACATCTCAGTAACCGGAGGAAAAGAAAGCGAAAGCGATTCCGTAAGTAGTGGCGAGCGAAAGCGGAAGAGACCAAACCACCAGCTTGCTGGTGGGGTTGTAGGAGCCCGATGTGGTAGTGCAACGATTAGATGAAGCGAATGGAAAATCGCTCCAGAGAGGGTGACAGGCCCGTAATCGAAAATCCGCGCACGCCTAGGGATTTCCTGAGTAATACGATGCACGTGAAACTTCGTATGAATCTACGCCGACCACGGCGTAAGTCTAAATACTAATTGGCGACCGATAGTGAACAAGTACCGCGAGGGAAAGGTGAAAAGAACCGCTGTGAGCGGAGTGAAATAGTACCTGAAATTATGTGCTTACAAGGTGTCAAAGCCCCGCAAGGGGTGATGGCGTGCCTTTTGCTTAATGAGTCTGCGAGTTACTGTCAGTGGCAAGCCTAAGTCGTTCTGCGATGGAGGCGAAGCGAAAGCGAGTCCGAAATGGGCGACCATAGTCGCTGGCAGTAGACCCGAAGCCGAGGTGATCTACCCATGAGCAGGTTGAAGATTGCTTAACCGCAATTGAAGGACCGAACCCGTGAAGGTTGAAAACTTCTGGGATGACTTGTGGGTAGGAGCGAAAGACTAATCAAACCCGGTGATAGCTGGTTCTCCCCGAAATAGCTTGAGGGCTAGCCTCGTGTGCTGACCTGCGGAGGTAGAGCACTGGATGAACTAGAGCCCATACCAGGGTATCGAATTCAATCAAACTCCGAATGCCGCAGGGTGTAACACGGGAGTCAGTGCGTGAGGGATAAGCTTCACGCGCGAGAGGCAAACATGCCAGACCAGCAGCTAAGGTGCCCAAATACCGTTCAGTGGAAAGGATGTGAGGTTGCTTAGACAGTGAGGATGTTGGCTTAGAGGCAGCCATCATTTAAACAGTGCGTAATAGCTGACTCATCGAGCGATCTCGCGCCGATAATGATTGGCGATAAGCGGTATACCGAAGCTCTGGAAGACGTTCTGGTTCGCCAGGACGGATTGGTAGGGGAGCGTTGTAGCGACATCGAAGCGGAAGCGGAAGCGACCGTGGAGTTTCTACAAGTGAGAATGCAGACATGAGTAGCGACAAGACAGGTTAAATTCCTGTCCGCCGTAAACCCAAGGTTTCCTGGGGAAGGTTCGTCCTCCCAGGGTTAGTCGGGACCTAAGTCGAGGCCGAAGGGCGTAGACGATGGACAGCAGGTTCAATATTCCTGCACCGGCTGTGGTTAAGTGTAGTTGTGACATATGAGTAGAGATAGCCGTCGATTGAAAGTGACGGTCCCGCAAGGGGACGCTGAGGCCTCGGCCAAGGTGGATTGCTTAAAACTTGTATCAAGAAAACCAATTACATGTTCCCACGGTTGCCCGTACCGTAAACCGACACAGGTGGGTGAGTAGAGTATACTCAGGCGCGTGAGTGAAACCTCGTTAAGGAACTCGGCAATCTAGCCCCGTAACTTCGGAAGAAGGGGTGCCACCGCAAGGTGGTCGCAGTGAAATGGGTCAACCGACTGTTTAACAAAAACACAGCACTCTGCTAAGTCGCAAGACGACGTATAGGGTGTGACACGTGACCAATGCGGAAAGATTATGGCAAGAGGTTAGAGCGCAAGCTCGAAGCTTCGAACCGAAGTCCCCGTGAATGTCGGCCGTAACTATAACGGTCCTAAGGTAGCGAAATTCCTTGTCGGGTAAGTTCCGACCTGCACGAATCGTGTAACGAGTTGACCGCTGTCTCAACGAGGAGCTCAGCGAAGTTGTAGTGGCGGTGAAGATGCCGCCTACCCGCAGTAGGACGGAAAGACCCTATGCACCTTTACTACACGCTGTTACTGTTGTTTCGATTTTGATGCTTAGCGTAAGTGGAAGACTGTGATTCAGCCCTTTCGGGGGTTGATGAGTCGCCAATGAAACACCACCCTTCGAAATTGGAATAACTAACCTCTTGCCTTATATCAGGCGGAGGGACACTGGCAGCCGGCTAGTTTTACTGGGGCGGTATCCTCCCAAAGAGTAACGGAGGAGTACGAAGGTTGGCTCAACCTGGTTGGCAATCAGGTGACGAGTATATGGATATAAGCCAGCTTAACTGTGAGACCTACAAGTCGAGCAGGTACGAAAGTAGGTCCAAGTGATCCGGTGGTTGAATGTGGAATTGCCATCGCTCAACGGACAAAAGGTACGCTAGGGATAACAGGCTGATCCTGCCCAAGAGCTCATATCGACGGCAGGGTTTGGCACCTCGATGTCGGCTCATCACATCCTGGGGCTGGAGAAGGTCCCAAGGGTCCGGCTGTTCGCCGGTTAAAGTGGTACGCGAGCTGGGTTCAGAACGTCGCGAGACAGTTCGGTCCTTATCCACTGTGGGCGCAGGAGAATTGAGGGGTTCAGACCTTAGTACGAGAGGACCGGGTCTGACGAACCGCTGGTGTTCCAGTTGTCGTGTCAACGGCAGTGCTGGGTAGCTATGTTCGGAAAGGATAAGCGCTGAAAGCATCTAAGCGCCAAGCCTATCCCAAGATGAGTTCTCCCTGAAGAGTCGTGGTAGACCACCACGTTGATAGGTTACTGGTGTAAGCGTAGTAATATGTTCAGCTAAGTAATACTAATAACTCGTTCGGCTTGGTCATTTACTTTTCAATTAACCCGTCGCGTCGCTCGCAAGAGCGATGCGGCGGCAAATTGAGGGGAATGACTTGAAAACAAAACGAAGCCTTAAACTGTTGGAAAACTTCCTGTATGTAGATATCAGAGAATCAGCATGGTTCTTTTGCAGAACATGAATCGTGTAGATCGTCAGAGATCGCCGCGCCGAGCATGCAACGCGATCGCGATCAAGCGCCAGAGATCGCCCCGGCTTTCGGGCACTTCTGGTGATCATAGCGCAGTGGCCCCACCCGTTCCCATTCCGAACACGGAAGTGAAACGCTGCAGCCCCGATGGTAGTGCGACGATAGGTTGTGCGAGAGTAGGACGTCGCCAGAACTAAAACCCCGCGCCTGGAAACAGGTCGCGGGGTTTTTGCTTTCCAGTCGAGACAACGCGGGTAATCCTAGGCGCAATGAAAACCACAGCGTTCAGTTTAATTGCAGCCGCCAGCCTGGGAATCAGTAGCATCGCCTTTGCCGGCAGCGCGAAAGATTATCAGGTCACCGGACCGATCCTGGAAATGAGCGACAGCATGATCGCTGTCCAGAAAGGGAAGGATCGGTGGGAAATTGCCCGCGATTCGAGCACGAAGTCGAGCGGCGAGATGAAAGTCGGGGACAAAGTAACGGTCCATTACACCATGACCGCGACCGAGATTGAAGCCAAGGGGGCCGCGAAAGGCGCGAAGAGCGCCGTCAGCCCCGCCGCATCGCCAGCGAAGAAATAGACATCTCCGGGGAGCGACTGGCGCAGTAAACTAGCGCCGCCCGCTGCTGCCACCGAAGAGCGAACCCATCAGTCCGCGCATGATCTGGCGGCCCATCTGACTGCTGGCCGCCCGCATAGCGCTCTTGGCCATGGTGGTCGCGACCGAATCATGAATGGCGCCGCGCGGTCCGATCGTAGGTTGGAAAACTGATTCGATCTTGCCGAAGACCGAGGAACCCGCTGATCCCGGTGCAGTCGGCGCCGCGGCCGTGGGCGGAGCCCCGGCGCTCTCGGCCTTCTGCCCGGCTCGCGCCTGCAATTTCTCGAAGGCCGATTCGCGATCGACTGCTTTCTCGTAGTGCCCGGCTACGATCGAACTGTCCACGATGGTCTTGCGCTCCTGCGGGGTCACCGGACCCAGTCGACTGCGCGGCGGGACAATCCGGGCGCGCTCCACGATCGCCGGTTTGCCATCCTCTTCCAGCATCGAGACGAGCGCTTCGCCCACGCCGAGCTCGGTCAGGACGGCTTCGACCTTGAGCTTCGGGTTCTGGCGGAAAGTTTGCGCCGCAGCTTGCACTGCTTTTTGATCGCGCGGAGTGAAGGCACGCAAGGCATGCTGCACGCGATTGCCCAGTTGGCCGAGGACAACGTCGGGAATATCAAGCGGGTTCTGGCTGACAAAATAAACCCCGACGCCTTTCGAACGAATGAGCCTAACGACTTGCTCGATCTTCTCCTCGAGCGCCTTCTCGATGTCGGCAAAAAGCAGGTGCGCTTCGTCGAAGAAGAAAACGAGCTTCGGTTTTTCCGGGTCGCCCACTTCCGGCAGACGCTCGAAGAGTTCGGAGAGCAACCAGAGCAAGAAAGTCGCGTAAACCTTCGGCGATTGCTGCATCAGCTTTTCCGCGGAGAGAATGTTGACGACGCCTCGGCCGTTCTGTGTCTGGATCAAATCGTCCAGATCAAGCGCTGGCTCGCCGAAAAACTTATCAGCGCCCTGTGATTCGAGCGCGAGCAGATTGCGCTGAATGGCGCCGGCGCTCGCCGCCGAGACGTTCCCGTACTGCGTCTTAAACTGGTCGGCGTTATCGGCCACGTATTGCAGCATCGAGCGGAGATCCTTCAGATCGAGAAGCAGCATTCCGTTCTCGTCCGCGATCTTGAAGACCATGTTGAGCACGCCCTCCTGAGTGTCATTCAGGCCCAGGAGACGTCCGAGTAGAAGCGGTCCCATCTCGGAAACGGTCGCGCGTACTGGATGACCGTTCTCGCCGAAGACGTCCCAGAAAACCACCGGCGACGATTCACCTTTGAAGTCGGTAATGCCGAGTTCCTTCGCGCGCGCGACGATTTTTGGATTATCGCCGCCCACCTGGCTGATGCCAGCGAGATCGCCCTTCACGTCGGCCATGAAAACCGGAATGCCACGAGCACTGAAGTTCTCCGCCAGGGTCTGAAGGGTGACCGTCTTGCCTGTCCCGGTGGCACCGGCAATGAGGCCATGGCGGTTGGCCATTTTCGGGAGCAGATAGATTGGTTCCTTCGCTTGCGCGATGTGGATCGGGTCACTCATACGCTTTGCGCGCGAGTCGGTAGTCTTGCCCGCAGAGATCATGAAATCGCCACGCTCTCTTCTGCGGGGACGAGTTCGGACGCGCCGTCCATGGATTCCGCCGGCATCACATCGACCGGCGCCGGTTCGATTTTGGCGATCGCGAATCTCCCTGTGCCGTGGTCGGTGTTGAGCGTGACCACATCTCCGATCTTGTGACTGAGCAACGCCTGGCCGATGGCGGTCTGGTAGGAAATAATTCCCTGATCCGGATCGCTGTCCCATGCGCCGAGGATGGAATACGTCTCCTCCTTGCCGGATTCGGTTTCGCGCAAGGTCACGACCGTGCCGATCGAAACCTGCGAGGTGTCCGGGTTCTCGAAGCTCGTCCCGCGCGCGCGATGCAGCGCGGCCTCCAGTTCCGACTTCCGGCGCATCAAGACCGCTTGCATTTCCTTCGCCGCCTTGAACTCAAAGTTTTCGCGCAGATCGCCGTAGGAACGCGCGACGCCGATCTCTTTGCTGTTCTCGGGGATCTTCTTGTTGATCAGCTCCTCAAACTCCGCCTTGCGCTTGTCCAGGCTGCTCCAGGAGACAATGAGCGATTCGGTCTTTGCTTCCTTCTGTTCACCCGTGATCACGCTTTCGAGTTCCGGGTAAAGTTTGATGATCCGTGCGAGGAGCGAGCGTTTCGTCAGTTCGTCAAAAACCGGCGTGAGCATGAGGCGGCGCATGGCGTCACGCGCGATGCTGGCCTCGGCGCCCGTAAACATGTCAGGAATCAGCTCCCGATCGTCGAGCACGAGATCGCGCAACTTACTCCCGCGGCTGTTCTCGTTATGCTGATCGCGTTCAAGCGCCGAGAGAATCGCGCCGAGCAGGTCTGGCGTCACTAATTCACGCCATTCCCCATCGCGTTCCTTACAAAGCCAGGTGAGCGCTTCGCTCGTCACCGAGTGCTCGCGAATGCCGCGGTGCAAATGCGCCCGCAGTTCGGCTTGCATCCCGGTTTCGACAAAGACACGGGGAATCTGGAGGACCGCCCGCGCATGATTCGATTGCATCAATTGCAAAGCGCGCACCGTCCACTGCGGACCGAGCGCCGCGGGCATGGCGGCCAGGACGCGCTTCTCCTTCGCCGACGGAATCTTGGGCAGGATCGCGATGAGGCGCGGCTCTTCATCGGCAATCAAACGAGCGAGGGTCAACGTCGCATCGGTCGTCTTGAGCTCCGGGCAATTCCCGAGCAAGTCGTCCCTCGCCATCACCAACTCGAAAGAGAACGCCGCGATTGAACCTCTGATTGCGGGCGGCGGCTTCCTCGATCGCGTTGATCACCGGCTGCAGTTGCGCAACCGGATCAGCAAACTCGCTGTAAGACTTGATGATCTGCTCGAGCGCGGCGATTTGCTCCTTCGGCTGGCGCGCTTGATTGAAAAACGTGACCAGTTCGTCCGCGCGTGAAACCTTCTCGGCACGCAACTCGATCGGCTCCGTCTTCTTCGATGGAATGAGAAAGTAGCCTTCCTTCTTCAAGGTCTTGCTCGTGGCGCTCCACCAGCGTTTCCATTCCGCTTCGCTGAGCAAATCGCCCACCATGAGCTGGCTGATTTGCGCCAGAGTGGCCGAGCCGCCGAGACTCTCGAGAACGTTGCGAACGAGTCCGGCCGGATCTTGCTTTAGTTGCTCCTTGATCGCTTTGAGGTCAGTCGCCTTGCGCGCGAGAAAATGTTCCGGTGGAATGACCGTGAGGTTTTCCGCGGCATACGAGAGCTGCATCGGATGCGCTTTCTTGCCCGGGAAATCGATCACGATCTGGTTGAGCAGGAGATTCCATTCGGCGACCCGCCCGAAGCCCCAGCTTTTTTGCAGGCAATAGGTGCCGGGTTTCAGCTTTTCCAGCTGGTCCGCTGCCTTCACCGTTAACTTTCCTGATTCAACGAGCTTCTCCAGTTCTGCATCCATTTCGGGACGAAGAAACTACGGCGAACGAGGCGCTGCGCCAGAGAAAATCTGCCGGCGAAGGTTCTGCGCCCTCGGCGCCTCGCTCCTGTGTTTGCGTTTGCGGGCCACTGGGCACCATGGAACGCTACGCGCCGTGCCACTCTGGTTTTGGATCGCCTTCCACGTCGGAGTGTTCGTTGTTCTGGCGATCGACCTCGTAGGATTCAACCGCCAGGCGCACGAGGTCACGATCCGGGAGGCCACTATCTGGAGCCTGGTCTGGGTGTTCCTCTCGCTGAGCTTCAACCTCCTCGTCTGGCACATTCGTGGATCGGCAGCAGCACTCGATTTCTTCACCGGCTACGTCATCGAGTACTCGCTCAGCGTCGATAACATTTTCGTTTTCGTCCTCATCTTCTCCTACTTCCAGGTCCCGAAGAAATATCAACATCGCGTGCTCGTCTGGGGAATCATCGGCGCGCTTATCATGCGCGGACTGATGATCTGGCTCGGCGTCGCGCTGGTCGATCGTTTCCATTGGATCCTCTACATCTTCGGAGCGTTCCTCCTCGTCACCGGCATCCGCATGCTCGTTAGCCACGGCGAGGAGATCGACCTCGAGAGCAACTTCGTCCTGCGCCTGTGCCGGCGCTGGATGCGGGTGACGCCGGAGTATCACGAGCAGAAATTCATCGTGAAGAAGGGCGGCCACTGGATGCTCACCCCGCTCGCTCTCGTCCTCATCGTCATCGAAACCATGGACATCGTCTTCGCGGTCGATTCCATCCCGGCGGTCTTCGCGATCACGCGGGACGAATTTATCGTCTACACCTCCAACGTCTGCGCCATCCTCGGCCTGCGCTCGCTCTACTTCGTCCTCGCGCACATCATCGACCGCTTCATTTACCTCAAGACCGGCCTGGCCCTCGTCCTCGGATTTGTCGGCGCGAAAATGATCGTCGCGAAAGTTCTCGAGATCCCTAATTGGGGATCCCTCCTCGTGATCATCACTGTGCTCGGCGTGACGATTTTCCTCTCGATGAGAGCGACGCGCGGCCAGGCCGAAGGCGGACGCAACAAATGACATCTTGCCTTGCATGGGCAAATCCGGTTAGCTCTGGAAGCGGTATGAGAAAACTCCTCGCACTCACGCTAACGATTGGGATGGCGGCCGTTTGCCGCGCTGATATTCAAGACCCGCCCTCGAACGATTACGGTCCGACGCGAAAACTTGGACGCGGCATTTCGAATTTCGTCTGGGGTATCGCGGAACTCCCGGTTTCGATCACGACTGTGAACACCAATGAAGGAAATTCCGCGGCCGCGGGATATGGCGTGGTGCGCGGTGTCGGGCGCAGTCGTCATGCGCATCGAGGCGGGAGTTTTCGAGATCATGACGTTCGCCATCCCGGTCGTGCACGGCACTTATTACCCTATGCTCCCAAGCAACATACCTTGGATTCACGCTGGCTACCAAGAGTTCCCGCCCGAGCTCGGGAACGAGTCGAAGTATCCCTACGTGCGCCATTATTGATTCGTGCAGTCGGCCTTTGGAGGTAAAGGGCGGATTTCTGAAGATCGAGATTGAGCGAATTTGAATTCGCTGAGACCTAACGCCGAGGCAGGGCAATCCGAATTGCTCAGACGCCTTCCGACATTCCTGGCGATTGTCGTTCTGGCGGTCGTTTACTTTATTGCCGGCAAACTCGGACTGAAGCTTGCCTTTCTGAATGCCAGCGCTTCGCCGGTCTGGCCTCCGGCGGGAATTGCCCTGGCTGCGCTCGTGCTGCTCGGTTACCGCACGTGGCCCGCCATTTTTCTCGCTGCGTTTCTGGTAAATTTCACGACTGCCGGGAATCTCGAGACCTCTCTGGGCATCGCCGCGGGAAATACGTTCGAAGCGGTTTGTGGCGCGTGGCTCGTGAACCGATTCGCCGGCGGTGTGGCCGCTTTCGATCGCGCCGGCAATGTTTTCAAATTCGCCCTCGCGGTCATCGTTAGCACACTCATCAGTCCGACTATCGGCGT
The DNA here is from genome assembly GCA_963784865.1 of uncultured Verrucomicrobiae bacterium. Taxonomy (GTDB): domain Bacteria; phylum Verrucomicrobiota; class Verrucomicrobiia; order Chthoniobacterales; family UBA10450; genus JACCTI01. The sequence continues at coordinate 115,980 of CAWATC010000005.1, forward strand.
GACCAGTCTCGCTCTTGGCGGCTTTGCGCCGTGGAGCAATTATGACGCGATCTGGCTGACGTGGTGGCTGGGAGACGTCACCGGCGATCTCGTGATCGCACCGCTGGTGGTGCTTTGGTTCAGAGGGACAACACGTCAATGGACGCGCGGCGAAATCGTGGAAGTGAGCCTGCTTTTCCTCGGGTTACTCATGCATTGCCGAAATTACTTTTGGCGGATGGTTCCCGATCACCGCGAAAAATTATCCGATCTCGTTTCTCTATGGGCCGTTTCTGGTTTGGCTGGCTTTTCGTTTCACGCCGCGCGAAACGGCCACCGGCGTCTTCATTCTCGCGAGCATCGCGATTTGGGGAACCTTGCATGGCTGGGGGCCGTTCGTCCTTGCGACGGAGAATCAGTCGCTCCTTATTTTGCAAACCCGGACAGCCGTCCTCGCGATTACAGGCCTGGCACTGGCCGCGGCCATGGCGGAACGACGGCGCGCCGATGCGCTGATCGAAGAGCAAAAGACCGCGCTCGAAGCGGCGAACCAGACCAAGGACAACTTTCTCGCGATGCTTTCGCATGAGTTGCGCACGCCGCTCACGCCTGTCATCGCGGCGCTGGAGACACTCAAGGCGGAGTCGCTTGATGCGAGCGAAGCCAAAGCGACCCTGGCGATGATCCGGCGCAATATCGATTTGGAAAGCCATCTGATCGACGACTTGCTCGACCTCACCCGGATCACCAAAGGCAAGTTGCAATTGAAACTTGAGTCCTTCGACGCGCACCCGGCGATCTCGAACGTGGTTGAAATGTGCGCATCGGAAATACACGCCAAGAACCTCAGTCTCTCGCTCGACTTGCGAGCGGCGGATCACCACGTCGCAGCCGATGCGCCAAAGTTTCAGCAGATTATTTGGAACCTGTTGAACAACGCGATCAAGTTCACCGGAGAGAATGGCAAGATCACCATCTCGACCTCGAATCAATCGCCGCAAAGTCTGACCATCACCGTCACCGACACCGGTATTGGGATCGAACCTGAAATAATGGATCGCATGTTCAATCGATTCGAGCAGGGCGACCGCTCTTTTCAACGACGATTCGGCGGTCTCGGGCTCGGATTGACCATTTCGAAATCAATCGCGGAGGCACACGGCGGCACTCTGCTCGCCGAGAGTGAAGGCACTGGTCGCGGCGCGCGCTTTTTCTTCACGATCAAAACGGTTCCCGCGCAAGCGCCAGTCGCGTCGATTCTGGCGCGCTTCATGCAAACGCCAGCCAGCGCTCCCTTCGCATCCTGCTCGTGGATGATCATCCCGATACCACTGCCGCCCTGGAAAGACTGCTGACCCGACGCGGTCACAGAGTGGCCGCGGCCCACGACATGCAGTCGGCGATCGAAGCTGCGGAACGAGGTCAATTCGATCTTCTGATCAGCGATGTCGGCTTGCCTGATGGCAGCGGCCTGGAACTCATGACCCGATTGCGCGCAAGATCTGGAATCCCTGGGATCGCGATCAGCGGCTTTGGGATGAACGGTGATGTGGAGAAGAGTATCAAGGCAGGCTTCACCGAACATCTGGTGAAACCCGTCGGTCTCGAAAAACTCGAAGCCGCGATTGAGCATGCAATGTCTGTGTGCGGGCCACGTTTGACCGGCGATGCGCGTAGCCTCGAGAGAGAAGCAGGAGAGATTTGAAGGCCGTTCATTCTGCACGAGCGCAAGTCCAGTTCCTGGCGGAGACATAACCGTGCCAGAGCTTGCCATCGCAGATGTCGCCTTTGGCGGCAAAGGGGTCGCGCGCGATAACGGAAAGGCGGTCTTTATTCCTTTCACCATCGACGGCGAACGCGTCACGGCGAAAATCGTGCGCGAGAAGAAACAGTTTGCCGAAGCGCAACTGCGTCGAACTGATCGAGGCTTCGCCTCACCGGGTGGTTCCTGAGTGCCGCTATTTCGGACGCTGCGGCGGCTGTAGTTACCAACACATCAGCTACGAACATCAGCTCGAACTGAAACAGCGCCAGGTCGAACAGAGCTTGCGGCGAATCGGTCATTTCACCGAGCCGCCTCTGGCCGCCATCATCCCCTCGCCCAAACCCTACGGCTATCGCAATCGCGTGACCGTGCACGCGGAGGAAGGCGTGATCGGTTTTTATCGACGCGACGTCCATCGATTGATCGACGTGGAGCGCTGCCCGATTGCAGCGCCGGAAGTGAATGAAGCCCTCGCGGAACTGCGGGCACGGCAGCCGCGCGATGGCCATTTTACCTTGCGCGCACATTCCGGTCCGCGCGTCTTCGCGCAAACCAATGACGAAGTTGCGGAAGCGTTGGCCCGGCTGGTCGAGGGCTTGCTGCCGAACGGACAAAAACTCTTGATCGACGCCTATTGCGGCACAGGTTTTTTTGCGAAACGGCTGCGCACGAAGTTCGATCAAATCATCGGGATCGAATGGGACCGCTTCGCCATCGCCGCGGCCGAGAAGAACGCCGCGGCCAACGAGATCTACATTGCCGGGGACGTGGAGGTCGAACTCGGCCGGCACCTGCGCGACGCCGATCTCCCCGCGACCTCCGTCATCATCGACCCTCCGGCGACCGGACTAACCGCGACCACGAGACGCGCGCTCATCGATCATCCGCCGAATACTCTCGTGTATGTTTCCTGCAATCCGCCTACGCTGGCGCGTGACTTGCGCGAATTGCAGGAGCGATTCGCCATCCAGTCGGTAACACCTTTGGACATGTTTCCACAAACGGCCGAGATCGAGGTCGCCGTGCATTTGCGCGCGCTCGCCAGCGTTCCGCCTACGCAATAGTTTTCCGCCATGCGCATCCTGATCGTTGACGACGAAAAGAACATCCGCCGCACCATGACGATGGCGCTGGAGTCGATGGAGCACGCGGTGACGTGCGCGTCGAACAGCGCGACTCGCGTTGGCGGAGTTGCGCGCGGCGCCGTTCGATGTCGTGCTGCTCGATCTCAAGCTCAGCCAGGAAAACGGGCTCGATGTGCTGGAGGAAATTCTGCGCATTTCGCCGCAGACCGCGGTGGTGATGGTGACGGCTTACGCGTCGATCGAGACGGCGGTGGAGGCGATGCGGCGCGGGGCGTTCGATTATCTGCCGAAACCCTGCACGCCGGATCAGGTGCGGCAGGTGCTCGAGCGGATCGAGAAGACGCAAGAAGCTGGAACGACGCGTCGCGGAACTGGAGTCGCGGCTCGGCGCTGAGGGGCCGGAGAATGATCTCACGTCGCAATCGCCGGCGATGCAGAAGGCGCTCGAGATTGCGTTCAAAGCGGCGGAGAGCGACGCGACGATCCTGCTTCTCGGCGAAAGCGGCACGGGCAAGAGCGTGCTCGCGCGCGCGATGCATCAGCGGAGCCCGCGGCGCGGCGGCGCGTTCGTGACGGTGAGCTGTCCGAGTCTTTCGCGCGAGCTGTTGGAGAGCGATTTGTTCGGCCACGTGAAAGGCGCGTTCACCGGCGCGCACGCGGATACGCAGGGGAAGGTCGCGGCGGCGGATGGCGGCACGCTTTTCCTCGACGAGATCGGCGAGCTGCCGCTGGAAATTCAGGCGAAGCTCCTGCGGCTTTTGCAGGAGCGCGAATACGAGCGCGTCGGCGAGACGAAGCCGCGCCGCGCGAACGTGCGCGTCATCTCGGCGACCAATCGCGATCTCGCGCAGGCCGTCGCGAACGGGAAATTTCGCGAGGATCTGTTTTACCGGCTCAATGTCATCTCGCTGCGCCTGCCGCCGTTGCGCGAGCGGATCAACGATCTCGAAAAAATCGCGCTCAAGCCATCTGCACTTTTTCGCCGTCGCATGCGGGCAAGAATGTGCGCGGCTTCTCGCCCGACGCGTTGGCGGCGATGCGGCAATACGGTTGGCCGGGCAATCTGCGCGAGCTGCGCAATGTCATCGAACGCGCAGTGATTTTGTGCAGCGGCGAAGTGATCGAGGTCGACGATCTTTCCGACACGATCGAGAACAGTTCCGAGGTGCGGCTCGGCGGAAAATTGACCGTGGAAGAAATGGAGGCCGAGCACATTCGGCGCGTGATCGCGAACACGCGCACGCTGGACGAAGCCGCCAAGATTCTGGGCATCGATCCGGCCACGCTCTACCGCAAACGCAAGAAGTTGTAAGGCTGGTCGCGGCGCCCGCGTTTGGACATCGGGCAAGATGCAATCCGCCGGCTTAACGAATCGTGCATCATGCACGATGCGATTTGAAAGTCGCGCGAAGAGGAAAACTCTAAGTCGTTGAGGCAGTCGCGCTAACGCGTGTCAACGTTTCGCTGGCACGGCCCGCGCTAAGGCTGGGAGCTGCGACAAAAACGCACGTCCTTGAGCACACCATCCCATGCCGATGCAGCTTGCAGCGCCTTCGACAACCGCTCCATCCTCGTGGGCGCTACGCCGCTTTGCTCCAAGCGCGCCGGCTAGCACTCGGAGGATTGTCAGCCGACCGGGACGCATGAAACGACGCATCTTCCTCGGTCTCGCGCCGCTCTTCATCCTGCTCGTGGCGATCGGCCTCTACGCCGTCACGCTTTTCTCGAAACTCGGCAGCCGGGTCGATGTCATCCTCCGCGAAAATTTCCGCAGCGTCCTCGCCGGTCAGCAGATGAAAGAAACGGCCGAACGGATGGATTCCGCACTCTTCTTCTCCCTCGCCGGTGAGGAGGAACGCGGCCGTCAACTCTACGCGCAGAATCTGCCCGTCGTTCCGCGAGAGCCTGCGCATCGAACTCGGCAACATCACCCTGCCGGGCGAAGCGGAGCTCGCGGAGAAGGTGAAGCAGTCGCACGAAGCAATACGCCGCTCGCGCGGAGGCTTTCTGGGCGACGCCGGACATCGAGACGCGGCGGAAAATGTATTTCGGCGAAATGCTGCCGGCCTTCACGGAGATCAAGGACACCGCGCAGGAAATCATCCGCATCAATCAGGACAACATGGTGCAGGCCGATCGCGACGCGCGCCGGCTCGCCGCGCAATCGACCCGTTACATGATCTTCGCCATCGTCGCCGGCATCGCGTGGCGCGATCTTTTTTGCCGGGCGGCTGCAGCGTTCGATCCTGCAGCCCGATCCGCCGCCTAACGAGCGTCTCAAAGGAACTCGGCGAAGGAAATCTCGACCAGGTCGTGCCGGTCGACTTCGCAGGATGAACTCGGCCAGCTCGCCGACACCTTCAACAAGATGGCGACCAAGCTGCGCGCCTATCGCCAGGCGATGGGCGACCAGGTCCTGCAGGCGCGGCAGATGACGGAGATCACCTTCTCCGCCTTCCCCGACCCGATCATCGCGCTCAGTCCCGATGGCCGGATCGATTTCACCAATCCCGCCGCGAACGAAATTCCTCTACCAATGCGGGCAGAAGGATGCGCCTCCCGCCCAGCGTGCAGGCCGAAGTCGATCGCGTCTTCAAAGGCGCGCCCGATTTTCTCCCGACCAGCTTCGAGCGCGTGATCGTCTTCCGCGTCGAGGATCACGAAGTCTTCATGCTGCCGCGCGTGATCGGGATGCGCGATGAATCGGGCCACATCTTCGGCGCCGCCGTGATTCTGCAGGACGTGACCCGTCTGCGCCTGCTCGACGAGGTGAAAACTAATCTCGTCTCGACCGTCAGCCATGAACTGAAGACGCCCCTAACGAGTGTGCGCATGGGCCTGCATCTCCTGCTCGAGGAACGCATCGGCCCGCTCAACAGCAAACAAACGGAATTGCTGCTCGCCGCGCGCGAGGATTCGGAGCGGTTGCTGCGCATGATCAATGACCTGCTCGATCTCGCGAAGCTGGAGTCGGGCAAAGCCGTTCTCCCGAGCGAGGTGATCGAGCCGCGGGAATTGGTGGAGAGCGCGATGGAAGATTTGCGCGCGTTTGTCGAATCGCGCGGCTCGCGGCTGGTCACGCGGATCGAACCGGGATTGCCCAAGGTCTTCGTCGATGCGCAGCAGATCGCGCACGTCTTTTCGAACTTCGTCTCCAACGCGGTCAAGCACACCAAGGCCGGCGAAGAGATCGTGCTCGGCGCGAAGAAGCAGGACGAGCATCGTCCGTTTTTCGGTCATCGACCACGGCGCCGGCATTCCGCCGCAATATCGTGCGCGGATCTTCGACCGCTTCTTCCGCGTCCCCGGCGCGGAAGTGACCGGCGCGGGTCTCGGTCTCGCGATCGCGAAGGAAATCGTCCTCGCGCAGGGCGGCACCATCGGCGTCAACAGCACCGCCGGCGAAGGCAGCGAATTCTATTTCGATCTGCCGCCGGCCAATAACGGAGCAACCTCATGAACGAAAAGATTCTGATCGTGGATGACGAGCCCAATGTCCGGCTGAGCTATCGCGCAGCCTTGGAAACCGAAGGATATGTCATCAAGGAAGCGCACTGCGGCGCCAAGGCGCTCGACGAGTTGGCCGCCGACGCCTTCGCTCTCGCCATCCTGGATATGCGCATGCCGGAGATGGACGGCCTCGAACTTCTGGCCGAGATGCGCAACCGCGGGTTCACCACGCCTTCGGTGATCATCACTGCCTTTGGCGACGTGCCGCACGCGGTGCGCGCGATGAAGCTGGGCGCGATCGATTTCCTCAAGAAGCCGATCACACCCGATGCGCTGCGCAATATCGTGTCGGAGGTGGTTTCACGCCACGAACCGAGCGCGACTCCCCGAGTCCCGCCGCGCGACGACTTCGATAGCCACATCGTGACCGCGCAGCGTCTGCTCAACCTGCAAGACTTCGCGCGCGCCAAGAAACACCTCGTGCGTGCGCTCGAGCTAAACGACAAGTCAGCCGAAGCCTTCAATCTCACCGGCGTCCTCTTCGAAATGCAGGAAGATTACGATCGCGCGAAAAAATATTACGGCCAGGCGATCAAGCTCGATAAACGCTACGAGCCGGCGCAGCAAAACATGCGGCGCATTTTCGAGTACTTCAATTTCGGCTCTAGCAAAGAACCGATCGCTCTGGGGGAAGACTAACCAATATGAGCAAACGAATCCTCATCGTGGATGACGAGCCTAACGTCAGGCTTAGTTATCGCTCCGTCCTGGAGGCGGAAAATTATGTCGTCGAAGAAGCCAACTCCGCGCCCACTGGGTTGGAGAAGTTGGTCGCGGGTCACTTTGACCTCGCCATCCTCGACATGCGGATGCCAGAGATGGATGGACTCGATTTGCTTGCCAAGATGCGCGAGCGCGGGCTTACCACGCCAGTGGTCATCATCACCGCCTATGGCGATCTGCCTCACGCCGTGCGCGCCGTGAAACTGGGCGCGATCGATTTCCTGCAAAAGCCACTCACGCCGGAGCAGTTGCGACGGCTGGTCGAGGAAGTGATTACGCGTCACAAGGAGGTAGAGCCAGAGCGGCGGCGGCTCCGCGAAGGATTACACCTACCATCTCCGTTGCGCGAAGCGCGCATTAAATCTGCGCGATTTCGAAGCAGCGAAGCGGAGCTTGAAAAACGCTCTCCGTCTCGACGACCGTTCTGCGGAGGGGTTCAACCTCGCCGGCGTGGTGGCTGAGCTCTCCGGCGACTTTAGAATCGCCGCGCGCTATTACGAACAAGCGTTGCGGATCAACAAAGACTTCGCACCCGCACAGCAAAACGCGAAACGCATTAACGAGCTCGCCCAAGGGGCGGACGACCAATCAACCGATCGCACTGGCGGCCGACTAACCAATTGAAACCACTTCGTCCGGCAGCAAGAAATACTGCTCTACAATTATGAACAAGAACCCTCGATTCATTACTCGCGGTCACGCTCGCTTTCCTCGCAAGCACCGTGGCGCTCTTGCCCGCACGCGCCGGCCAGGAGGAGGCGAAAGCAACTGCTTCGCCCACGCCCGAGCCGCGATTCAAGATCTCCGCCTGGATCGACAGTGGCATCACGGGCAACTTCGCCAGCCCGGCAGATAATCAAAACTTTGGCCGCTTCTTTGACGATCGCGCGAACGAACCGCTGCTGAACCAGCTCACGCTCAACCTCGAGCGCGCGCTGGCGCCGCAGCCCGGCAAATTCGATTGGGGTTTCAAGTTGCAATTCATGTACGGAAGCGATGCGCGCTTCATTCATTCGCTTGGGCTGTTCAGCGGCACGGCCGGTACCTCGACTGTCCAGCCGGACCTGCCCGAAGCGTATCTCAACCTTCACTTTCCCATTATCAGCGAGGGCGGCCTCGACTTGAAGCTCGGCAAATTCGTCACCCTGGAGGGAGTGGAAACGATCGATCCGCGCACAAATTTCTTCTACTCGCACACCTACATTTTTAATTTTGGAATTCCGTTTAATCACACCGGCGCCCTGGCGACCCTTCACGCGACCAAATCGCTGGATCTTTATGCCGGAATTACGCGGGGCGTTAATACGAGCATCGACGACAACAACGAAAGCGTCTCTTTTCACGGTGGCGTCGGACTCAATCTTCTCGATGGGAAACTGACGGTTCTGGCGACCACGTCCATTGGTCCGGAAACGCCAAACAACAACCACGATCAGCGTTATCTCAATGACATCGCGGTGACGGCAAAGATAACGGATAAGTTCACTTCGCTGACCGATCTCAATTACGCTCTCGACGATGTCGCTGGTGCCCAGGCTTTCGGCATCGCGCAATATTTCACCTATGCGATCAACAGTTGGTTAACTGCCGGAATCCGCGGCGAAGTCTTCTGGGATGACGACGGCTTTTACGTCGTCTCGTTTGCCAACACCCATGATCCCGATGCGCGCGCTGGAAGGTCAGCCGACGATCGATCCGCGCACCGTCGGTGGCGGGAAGACCACCTATGGGGCGATCACCGCCGGCGTAAACATCAAGCCGCCGATGCCAAAGCCCCTGGCGGGACTGGCGATCCGGCCTGAGCTCCGCTACGACCGCGCTCTGAACAACACCCGACCGTTCAACCAGTCCAGCGATCGCGACAGTTTACCCTCGGGATTGACTTTCTCCTCACCTTTTAACCTAACGACTTATGCAAGATCTCTTTTTTATCGTCATCACTATCGGCTTCTTCGTCCTCATGCTCATCTTCATCTGGGCCTGCGAAAAAGTCTAACCACTACATCTCAAATGGAAAACACCATCGTCGGAATCATCGCTCTCGGGCTGATCGTCTATCTCATCTTCACGATCATCCGCCCGGAAAAATTTTAACTCACACTACCCATGAAAGCTCAGGTTGGATTCAATTCATTCTCTACGTCGGCATCCTGCTGGCGATCACCAAGCCGCTCGGCCTCTACCTTTGCAAGGTTCTGGACGCGGATGGCAAGACCTTCCTCGATCCCGTCTTCAAGCCACTGGAGCGACTGACTTACAAGCTGATCGGCGTCGATGCGAAGAAGGAGCACGACTGGAAGCAATACACCATCGCCATGCTGCTCTTCAGCCTGGTCGGGATGCTTTTCACCTACGCCATCCTGCGCCTGCAGGCGGTGCTTCCGTTCCAGCCGCTTCAACCCGCAGAAGCTCGGCGCCGTGAGCGAGCATCTTTCGTTCAATACCGCGGCCAGCTTCACCACGAACACGAACTGGCAGAGTTACGGCGGCGAAGGGACGATGTCCTACTTCTCGCAGATGGTCGCCCTGGCCATCCACAACTTCGTCTCTGCCGCCGTCGGCATCGCCATTGCGGCGGCGCTGGTGCGCGGCATCGCGCGGCACACCGCAAAGACGATCGGCAATTTCTGGGTCGATCTCACCCGCGTCACTTACTACCTGCTCCTGCCGATCTGCGTTGTCTTCGCGGTCGTTCTCGTGTCGCAGGGAATGATCCAGAATTTCAAACCGTTCGACACCGCGACGCTGACCGAGCCGTCCACGCGCAAGTCGCGAAGAAGGACGACAAGGGCGAGACCGTGCAAGATGCCGCGACGGCAAGCCGGTCATGGAGGAGCAAGATCACCGACACCCAAACGATCGTGCAAGGGCCGATGGCTTCGCAGATCGCGATCAAGATGCTCGGCACCAATGGCGGCGGCTACGTCAACGCCAACGCCGCGCATCCTTTCGAGAATCCAACGCCGCTCTCGAACTTCCTCCAGATCCTCTCGATCTTCGCGATCCCGAGCGCGCTGACTTACTACCTCGGCCGCACGGTGAAGAACCAAGGCCACGGCTGGGCGGTGTGGGCGCGATGTTTGTCGCTCTTCTTCGCCGGCGTTCTGATCTGCTGGCATTATGAAGCCGCCGGCAATCCGATCATGCACGCAACTCGGCGTCGATCCCGCCGACGGCAACATGGAAGGCAAGGAAGTGCGCTTCGGCATCTTCAACTCCGCGCTCTTCGCCACGATCACGACCGATGCTTCCTGCGGCGCGGTCAACTCGATGCACGATTCCTTCACGCCGCTGGGCGGTTTGGTTCCGCTGCTCAACATCCAGCTCGGCGAAGTCATCTTCGGCGGCGTCGGCGCGGGTCTTTACGGCATGCTCATCTACGTCGTCATCGCCGTCTTCATCGCCGGCTTGATGGTCGGACGCACGCCGGAATTTCTCGGCAAGAAGATCGAGCCTTACGACGTGAAGATGGCGTCGTTCGTCATCCTCATCCTCGCATTCTCCATCCTCGGCTTTTCCGCCTGGGCGAGCGTGAGCAAGATGGGTCTGCCGGACGCGACCGGCGCGCTGACCGACGGCACGAACAACAGCGGACCGCATGGCTTCAGCGAAATCCTCTACGCTTACAGTTCCTGCACCGGCAACAACGGCAGCGCCTTCGCCGGCCTGACGGCGAACGCGCCCTGGTATGACACCACCCTCGGCCTCGCGACGCTCTTCGGCCGCTTCGCCATGATCGTGCCGATCCTCGCGCTCGCCGGCTCGCTCGGCGCGCAAGAAGCTCGTCGCGGAAAGCGCCGGCACATTCCCGGTCTCCGGCCCGCTCTTCACCAGCCTGCTCGTCGGCACGATGCTGCTCGTCGGCGCGCTCACCTTCGTTCCGGCGCTCGTGCTCGGACCGGTCGTCGAGCATTTCCTGATGCACGCCGGCAAGCTGTTCTAAGCGGCTCTCAACCAACAACTCTCAACTCTCCTAACATGGCTGCAAAAACTCATTCCATCTTCGATCCGGCGATCATCGTTCCGGCGATCGGCGCAGCATTCAAGAAGCTGAATCCCGTCCACATGGTCGGTAATCCAGTGATGTTTGTCACCGAGGTCGGCGCGCTCATCACGACCGTGCTCCTCTTCACCGGCGGACAAGGCGCATCGTTCGGCTTCCTCCTGCAGATCACGCTCTGGCTCTGGTTCACGGTGCTCTTCGCGAACTTCGCCGAAGCGATGGCGGAAGGCCGCGGCAAGGCCCAGGCCGATACGCTGCGCAAAGCGCGGACCGAGACGAAGGCGAATCGTCTTCGTCGACGATGGCACGATCGAGGAAGTTCCGCTCGAGCAAGCTCCGCAAAGGCGATCGTGGTCATCGTGAAAGCCGGCGAGTTCATTCCCGGCGACGGCGAGATCATCGAAGGCGCCGCGACCGTCGACGAATCGGCCATCACGGGCGAATCCGCGCCGGTCGTCCGCGAAGCCGGCGGCGATCGCAGTGCCGTCACCGGCGGCACGCGCGTTCTTTCCGACGAGATCAAGATCCGCATCACCTCGAATCCCGGCGAGACCTTCCTCGATCGCATGATCGGCCTGGTCGAAGGCGCGAAGCGGCAGAAGACGCCTAACGAAATTGCGCTCACCATCCTGCTCTCCGCGCTCACGATCATTTTCCTCATCGTGCTCATGTCGCTGAAGGCGTTCGGCATCTACCAGGGCGTCGATTTCTCGATCACCGTTCTCGTCGCGCTGCTCGTCTGTCTGATTCCGACGACGATCGGCGGATTGCTCAGCGCCATCGGCATCGCGGGCATCGATCGTCTCGTGCAAAAGAATGTGCTCGCGATGAGCGGCCGCGCGGTCGAAGCCGCGGGCGATGTCGACGTGCTGCTGCTCGACAAGACCGGCACGATCACGCTCGGCAATCGCCAGGCCACCGAGTTCATGCCCGCTCCCGGCGTGACCAAGGAAGCAACTGGCCGAAGCGGCGCAGCTTTCCTCGCTCGCCGACGAAACGCCCGAGGGCCGCAGCATCGTCGTGCTCGCAAAGCAGAAATACGGATTGCGCGGACGCGAACTGCACGAGATGCCGCACGCGACAGTTCGTTCCGTTCACCGCGCAGACGCGCATGAGCGGCGTGGATCATCAACGGAACGAAGTATCGCAAGGGCGCGGCCGACGCAGGTGAAGGCTTTCGCCGGCGGACAACCTGCCGGAGGCTGTCGCAGGCGGATGTCGAACAAGATCTCCGGCCATGGGCGGCACGCCGCTGGTCGTCGCGACGAACGAGAAGGTGCTCGGCACGATCTACCTCAAGGACATCGTCAAAGGCGGACTCGCGGATCGCTTCGAGCGCTTCCGCGCGATGGGCATTCGCACCATCATGATCACCGGCGACAATCCGCGCACCGCCGCCGCGATCGCGAAGGAAGCCGGGCGTCGATGATTTCCTCGCCGAAGCCACGCCGGAGCAGAAGCTCGCGCTCATTCGCAAGGAACAGGAAGGCGGCCATCTCGTCGCGATGACCGGCGACGGCACGAACGACGCGCCCGCGCTCGCTCAGGCCGATGTCGGCGTGGCGATGAACACCGGCACGCAGGCCGCGAAGGAAGCCGGCAACATGGTCGATCTCGATTCGAATCCGACCAAGCTGATCGAGGTCGTCGAGATCGGGAAGCAGCTCCTCATCACGCGCGGCGCGCTCACCACCTTCAGCATCGCGAACGACGTGGCGAAGTATTTCGCCATCATCCCGGCGATGCTGCTGGTCAGCTTCCCGCAGATCGCGCCGCTCAACATCATGAAGCTCGCATCGCCGCAGAGCGCGATCCTGAGCGCGGTCATCTTCAACGCGCTCATCATCATCGCGCTCATTCCGCTCGCGCTGCGCGGCGTGAAATTCCGCCCGCTCGGCGCGGCCAAAATCCTGCAACGCAATCTCCTCATCTACGGCGTCGGCGGCATCATCATTCCGTTCATCGGCATCAAAGCGATCGACATCGTCATCGCCGCGCTCCATCTCGCCTAACGTCCGCAAAGACCTCATCCCATGAACACCATCGTCAAAGAAACCATCACTTCGATCCTCGCGACGCTCCTCTTCGCGATCGTTCTCTGCGGCCTCTATCCAGTCGTCATCTGGGGCGGCAGCGCAGCTCTCTTCCCACATCAGGCCAATGGCAGCCTGATCGAAAGCAGCGACCGCAAGATCATCGGCTCGGAGTTGCTCGGGCAGAATTTCAGCGGCGCGAAATATTTTCATCCGCGTCCCTCGGCCGCGGGCGCGAACGGCTATGACGCCGCCAGCTCCAGCGGCTCGAATCTCGGACCGACTTCGCAGAAGTTGATGGACGCGGTGAAACAGCGCGTCGCCGATTATCGCAAGGAAAATAGTCTCGCCGCCGATGCGCTCGTTCCCGGCGACGCCGTGACCGCCAGCGGCAGCGGCCTCGATCCGCACATCAGCGTGAAGAACGCGCTGCTCCAAGCGCCGCGCGTCGCCAAGGAACGCGGCCTCAGCGTGGACGTCGTGAAACGCGAGATCGACAAAGCCACCGACCGGACGCAATTCGGCATCCTCGGCGAAGCCGGCGTGAATGTCCTCAAGCTCAATCTCGCGCTCGACGCGATGGCTCCAAAAAAATAAACCCGTTGCATGCCTGAGGCCGACTCTGCTGCACGTCCCAGCGCGGATGATTTTCTCTCGATCATCCGCCAGCAGCAGCTCGGCAAGCTGAAGATCTACTCGGGCCAGCCCGGGCGTGGGCAAGACCTACGCGATGCTGAATCGAAGGCCACCGCCTGAAGCAGCGCGGCGTCGATGTCGTCATCGGTTACGTCGAGCCGCACGATCGGCCCGAGACCACCGCGCAGATCGGCGATCTCGAAATCGTGCCGCCGCGGCTCGCGCACGTATCACGGCATCACGCTCAAGGAGATGGATGTGGATGCGGTCATCGCGCGCAAACCGACCGTCGCGCTCGTCGATGAACTCGCGCACACCAACGCGCCCGACAGCAAAAACCGGAAACGTTACGAAGACGTGGAAGATCTGCTCCGCGCCGGCATCAACGTCATCAGCACGGTCAACATCCAGCACCTCGAATCGCTCTATAACTTTGTCGAACAATGCGACCGGCGTGCGGGTGAAGGAGCGCGTCCCCGACGAAGTCCTGACCAAGGCCGACCAGATCGTGACCATCGATCTGCCGGCCGAGGATTTGCAGGAGCGATTGCAGGCCGGGAAAATTTATCCCAAAGGAACGCATCGAAGCCGCGCTCGCGAATTTCTTCACCCAGAAGAATCTCACCCGCCTGCGCGAAATGACGCTGACCGAAACCGCAAACTTTCTCGATCGCCAGCAGCGCGACACCGCCGAGAGCGAACCGAACGTCAGCGCGCTCGGTCAGGTCATGGTCGCGATCAGCAGCCAGGGTCCCGATCCTGGCCGCCTGCTGCGCAAAACCGCGCGCCTCGCCTCGCAACTCAACGCGCAGTGGTATGCCGTCTATGTCCGCACGCCCGAGGAATCGGCCGTGCGCATCGACGCCGCCGCCCAGCGCCGCGTCACCGACACGCTGGAGACCGCGCAGAAAATGGGCGGCCTGGTCTTCTCGATGAAAGGCGAAGACGTCGCGCAGGCGTTGATCTCCTTCGCCCGCGAATACGGCATCACGCACATCGTCGTCGGCCGGCCAGGACGCAAGCAGGCTGAAGCGTCTTTTCAAAAGACGCTGCACGAAAAGCTCCTGGAGCAATTGCCCGACGTCGATCTCGTCGTCGTCTGAGCTGCCGGGAGACTGCCCGTCCAGGCCGTCGCTACGGCTCTCGCAGAGCTGGAAGTGAGATGAGTCTCGCTAAGCGGGTTAGCCTAGAGAAAGAGCTTGTCACCGGCGAGCCACACGGGAAAGTCACGGGCTACCGCGATGGAAAATTTAGTTCTCGACTCGAGCGGCAACGTCCATCGCCCTCGCAATGTTGGTTGGAAACGCGCCGCCGCGCTTCTCTACGGCGACTGGGGAACGAGTAAGGCATACGTCATCGGGCTGGCGTTTGTCGCCGCCGGTTTCGCTTCGCTCCCGATCATCCTCGCGGTCTGCGCGGTGACTGGTCTGGTCGGAATCAATTACGCGGTCATCTGCCGCTATTTTCCGGATGGCGGCGGCGTTTATTCCGCCGCGAAATCGCAGGGGCGGTTGCTCGCAGTGGTCGGCGCCCTTCTCCTCGTGGCGGATTTGACGGTCACCGCGGCGCTCAGCGGGTGGTCGGCCCTCACCTACGTCAGTGCCGGGGCGGAACAGATTGTCTGGCTCAAATTCCTCAAGGATCACATCTCGCTCGCCACCATCGTGGTGCTGATCTTCATGGGGGTGATCAATTGGTTCGGACCGAAGCACTCAGGCAGTCTGGCCGTCGCCCTGGCCGTACCGACGGTGATTGTCGTCGTGGTCTTGATCGCGCTCAGCGTTCCGCATCTGACGACGAAGTTTCTCGAGCCGCGTCACGAGAGCCTGGGAACTCTGTGGGTGCAGTTTGTCGGGGTGATCCTGGCGCTTTCCGGCGTCGAGGCGATCGCAAATCTCACCGGAGTGATGAAGCTCGACCGTGGCTCGAGCTTCGCCGATCCGAAGGTCCGTCGCGACCTCGCTGCGAGCGATCACGCCCGTGGCGATCGAGGTGGTCTTTGGAACTGCCCTCCTCGGTTGGGCCATGCTTTCGCTGCCGGCCGTGATGCAGACGACTCTTGGCCTAACGAATCATGACGAGATCTACGGCGATGCTGAGCAAGCGCAATGAGGACATGTTGCGCTTCATTGCCGAGCAGGTCGGAACCGTCTCTTTCGGTCCCTGGTTTGGCGATCGTCTTCGGCTGGGTCGTCGGCATCGTTTTTTTCCTTCTCCTCTTGAGCGCGGCCAATACCGCGATCGTGGCCATGATCGGCTTGCTCTACATGACGGCGCGCGACGGGGAGATGCCTCGACAGTTCAAGAAATTGAATCGGCATGGTGTGCCACTCTTTCCGCTTGCTGATCGCGGTCGGTCTGCCCGCCATCGTTCTCGTTGACCGTAAGTAGCTTCGAAGTCGCTGGCAGGGCTCTACGCGATCGGGGTGGTCGGGGCGATCGCGGTGAATCTGGGTTCGTGCACGATGAATCGGGCAATCGGCTTCACCTGGTACGACCGGGTTCTTTTCGGCATCACGTTTCGCGATCCTCTAGCGTGGTCGAATTGACCCTCGCGCACACCAAACCCGACGCGCTCTTTTTCGTGATCTGCGTGCTCGGCGTCGGGTTTGGCCTTGCGCGCTTATACGCAAAAGCGTCAGGGCCTGACGACGATGACCGTGACCCATCAGGTCGCGGCCGATGGTCTCGCCCGATCTGGTCGCGACCATGCAGCCGCGAATCGAAGAAGGGCAGAAGATCATGGTCGCCGCGCGCGGACTAACGCTCTACATGACGGCGCGCGACGGCGAGATGCCGCGGCAATTCAAGAAGTTGAACCGCCACGGTGTTCCGCTTTTCCCGCTGCTCATCGCGGTGGGAATGCCCACCATCGTGCTCATCGACGGCCAGAAGCTTCGAAGGCTGGCCGGGCTCTACGCGATCGGTGTGGTCGGCGCGATCACGGTCAATCTCGGTTCGTGCACGATCAATCGGTCGATCGGTTTCACCTGGTACGACCGGGTTCTTTTCGGCATCACCTTTGCGATTCTCTGCGTGGTCGAGTTGACCCTCGCGCACACCAAACCGGATGCGCTCTTTTTCGTGATCTGCGTGCTCGGCGTCGGTTTGGCGCTGCGCGCCTACACGCACAAACGTCAGGGACTGACGACGATGACGGTGACCCATGAGGTCGCGGCGATGGTCTCGCCCGATCTGGTCGCGACCATGCAACCGCGGCTTGAGGAAGGGCAGAAAATCATGGTCGCGGCGCGCGGCATCACGCCGGTGCTCAGCTTCGCGCTCGACGAAGCGGTGTTGCGCAAAGCCAGTCCTTTGCGTGCTCTACGTGAAGGAGATCGCTGTTTATTATCGGCGGCAGCGCCCCGCTCGGGAGATCGCGATGGCAGGATGATCCCGAGGCGAATGCGATCATGTCGTTGATGCTGAAGCTGGGTGCGGAACGCGGCGTCTGTGTTCTGCCCGTCTATGCGGTGAGCGAGGATGCGGCCGCCACCATCCTGGATCTTTCCGCCACCATGGGCGTCGACTACCTCCTGATCGGCGCGTCGCAACGCACCGCGCTGACGCATCTGCTTGCGTGGCAGCGTCGTGACGAATGTCGCGGCGCAACTGCCGGAAGACATCAGCCTGGTGATCTTTGGATAAATGTTGAAGCCTGCACCCTATGCTCGCCAAAAATCCTCATCGCTGATCCCATCTCGTCCCGCGGCGTCGAGGAACTCTCGCGCGACGGCGCGCTGGAAGTCCGTGTTCAAACCGGCCTGGCCGAGCCCGACCTGATCAAGATTATTCCCGAATTCAGCGGCCTGGTCGTGCGCAGTGAGACCAAGGTCACCGCCGCGGTCCTGGAAGCCGGCACGAAGCTGCGCGTGGTCGGGCGCGCCGGCGTCGGGGTCGATAATGTGGATGTGGAGACCGCCACGCGCCGCGGCGTAATCGTGATGAACACGCCGGGCGGCAACACCGTCTCGACCGCGGAGCATGCCTTCTCGCTGCTCTTGTGCGCCGCGCGCAAGCTTCCCGCAGGCCGACGCGATGGTGCGCAGCGGCAAATGGAGCCGGAAGGAATTTCAAGGCGTCGAGCTTTACAACAAGTCGTTAGGCATTATCGGCATGGGCCGGATCGGCAGCGAACTCAGCCGGCGCGCGCATCGCCTTCGGCATGCGCGTGCTCGCTTTCGATCCCTATCTTTCCGCGACCCGCGCCCGCGCCTTGCAGGTCGAGCTGGTGGACGATCTCGGCGAGCTCCTCGCCGCGGCCGACTTCATCACTCTGCACACCCCGCTCACGCCGGAGACGCATCATCTGCTTGAACGCCGAGCGACTGTCGGAAACAAGACGCGGCGTGCGCGATCATCAATTGCGCGCGCGGCGGATTGATCGACGAAGCGGCCCTCGCCGAGGCGATGCGCAGCGGACAGGTCGCCGCCGCCGCGCTCGATGTTTTCGAAACGGAACCGCTCCCGGCCGATTCACCGTTGCGCGAGCTGCCGAATCTCGTTCTCACGCCGCATCTCGGCGCCTCGACCGCGGAAGCGCAGGAAAGCGTCGGGATGGAAATCGCGCACTCCATCCGCGCCGCCTTGCTCGAAGGGACGATCCACAACGCCGTCAACATGCCCAACCTCGACGCGAAAACGCTCGCGATCATCGGGCCGCATCTGCGTTTCGGCGAAAAGCTCGGGCGTTTCCTTTCCCAGCTCGCCCCGAGCCATGCCGAGCAGTTGAACATCAACTACAGCGGAAAAGTGAACGAGGTCGATACGACCGCGATCACGCGCTCCGTGCTCAAGGGTTTCCTGCAGAAAGCCGGCGGCATCGAGGTCAATGAAGTGAACGCGCCGGCCTACGCCGAGAGCCTCGGATTGAAGATCAACGAAACGCGCTTGAGCGCGGTCGGCGATTACACCGATCTGCTCGAGCTCTCCGTCGAGTCGCAGGGCAAGAGCGTCTCCGTGGCCGGCGCCTTCTTCGGCGCGACCCCGCGCATCGTCAGCGTCAATAATCGTTCGGTGGAAGCGCGACCGCACGGGGTGGTTTTGGTCATCGAGAACACGGATCGTCCCGGCCTGGTTGGACGCGTCGGCACGCTGCTGGGCGATCACGGGGTGAACATCGCCACCATGTCCCTGAGCCGGAACGAAGCGGGCGGAACAGCGCTGACGGTCTTGAACCTCGATACCGCGCTGAGTGAGGAATTGCTGCAGATTCTTCGCGCCAGCGAGGACATCCGCTCCGCGCAGGTTATCCAATTGTAGATTTAGCGACGGCGCTCTGCCTGCTCGCGACCTTTCGGAGTCGCCGTGCACGGCGTCCCGACAGACGTCGCTACAACACGCTCGTCGGTTGAACCAGCGAATCGTACCGCAGCCACAGTGCGATTTTGCTTTGCACTTCATCAGGAAAAAATAATCTCCACCCATGGGCTCTCTCATCTACACAATCCTCATCGGTCTGGTTATTGGCGTCATCGCGAAATTCCTCACGCCCGGGCGCGATCCAGGTGGTTGCATCATCACCATCCTGCTCGGCATCGCTGGCTCATTCCTCGCCGCCTTTCTCGGGCGGGCCATGGGTTGGTATCAGGAAGGTCAGCCCGCCGGATTCATTTTCTCGGTCATCGGCGCGATGATCCTTCTGCTTGATCTACCGGATGATCTTCGGAAAACGCGCCTAAATCGCCAATTACCCTTCGCGCGGCCGTCTCGCAGATGAAGCCGCCGTCGAAAGTCGCGATCATCGCGGCCTTCGCCGGGATCTATTTGATTTGGGGATCGACTTACCTGGCGATCCTCTTCGCGATTCGTTCCATCCCGCCGCTCTTGATGGCGGGCACGCGTTTTCTTCTTGCCGGCATCATTCTGTATGCGGGCGCGCGCATCAGCGGTGAATCGGTTTCATCGCGCGCTGATTGGCGAACGGCGCTGATCGTCGGCGCGTGTCTCCTCCTCGGCGGCAATGGCGGAGTCACGCTCTCGGAACAATACGTTCCCTCGGGACTCGCCGCGCTGCTGGTCGCCACGGTTCCGATTTACATCGCGCTCCTGAGTTGGCTCTTTGGAATGTCGAGGCGGCCGAGTGTAGTCACCTGGGCCGGACTGGCGGGCGGCTTCGTGGGCGTCGGTCTGTTGATCGGTCCCGCGCTGCGCTTTTCGACCACCGGCGAATCGCCGAAGGCATGGATCGGAATGACGATTCTGCTTTGCTCGTCGCTCATCTGGTCGGCGGGTTCGCTCTATTCGCGTGCGACCAGGAATTCCTCGTCGCCGTTTCTCGCGGCTGCGCAGCAGATGCTTTGCGGCGGCACGCTCTTGATCATCGCGGGCAGCGCGACCGGCGAGTGGCGCCATTTCGATCCGCGGCAGATAACGATGCAATCGTTAGGCGCATTCGCTTATCTGGTGTTGATCGGCGGAATCATCGGCTACGTCTCTTACGCCTGGTTGCTGCGTTATTGCGAACCGGCCAAGATCGCGACCTACGCGTATGTGAATCCGATCGTCGCCGTATTTCTGGGCGCGATGTTCGCGGGGGAGAGACTGACTATGAGGACCGCCGGCGCTGCCGCGTTGATCATCGGCTCCGTCGCGTTGGTCATCACCGCCGATCAGCTAAAAGCGAAACGAGCGTAATTCTCGCGCTGACTATTCTGTGCGCAGCGCCGCCATCGGACTGATGCGCGTCGCGCGCCGCGCCGGCAGCCACGTCGCGAGGAGAGCCGCCGCCGCGAGGACGAGTGGCGCAATGGTGAAGGCGAGCGGATCCAAGCGCCCCGACATCGTAGAGCACGCCGCTGAGTAGTTTGCCCGTGGCCACGGCGAGGAGCAGTCCAAAGAGAATTCCGCTCGCCAGCATCACCGCGCCTTCGCGCAAGATCATCCATTGCACGGTTTCGCGTTGCGCTCCGAGGGCCATGCGGATGCCGATCTCACGCGTGCGCCGCGCCACCGAGTAGGCCTTCACGCCATAGACGCCGACCACCGCGAGGGCGAGAGCCAGGACACCGAAGACCGAGAAGAGCGCCGCGCCCGCGCGCACGATCCAGAGTTGGAGATTGCTGTCCAAGTGCTGCGCAAAAGTCTTCAAGGTGAGCACGGGCAGCGCGGCATCCACTTCGCGCACGGTGCGACGCACCAGATCAGCAGTCGCCGCGGAATCGCGGTTGGCATTCGCGGCAAACCTGATGTGGAAGAAAACATTGCTTTGGAAACCACCAGCAAACGGCAGATAAAGCGCGCCCCGCGGGTCTTTTTCGAAAAGACTGTCGCGGGCATACGGAGCGATTCCGACGATCTCAATCTGGGCGTGCGCATCCGGATCCCCACTTCCCTGCTGGTGGGTGCCGACGCCAGCAGCTGCCACTGCCTTTCGCCCGCGGAGCGGAATCGCCCGCAAATTGAATATGTTGACCGAGCGCATCGCCGTCGGGCCACAATTTCTTCGCGAGCACCTGATCGATGATCGCAACCTTCACCGAACTTTCGTGCATCGCTTCGGCGGTATTGAAGACGCGCCCGCGCAGTAACTTCACGCCGACGGTCGAGAAGTAATCGGCGCCGACGCTGTTGAAGTTCGCGCCGAAGGCGAGACCGTCGGCAGCGGTCGCTGGCTTCGAGTCCGGCGCGGGATTGACCCCGCCGATCTGCACCGACTTACTCAACGAAACCATTCCGAAGGGCACCGTGGATGAGATGCTCGCATGCTCGACTCCGGGCAACGCCGCGAGTCTTTCCTCGAGGGTGCGATACAGATCCTGCGCACGCGCCTGGTCGTATCCGGCCAGGCTCGCATCCACCTCGAGCAGGAAATCATTCCCGGCCTGCAACCCGGTGTCGACCGCCGCGGCTTTGCCCGCGCCGCGAATGAAGAGCGCCGCCGCGGTCAGGAGCGCGAGCGAGAAAGCGATCTGCACAACCACGAGCGGATTGCGCGGGAGAAACTTCCAACGTCGCTGACCGGCATCTTCTCCGGGATGTTCCTTCAGGTCCTCGATCACCGCCGCTTTGGAGAGCTTCAACGCCGGCCCGAGCGCGAAGGCGAAGGTGCCGAAGAGAGAAAACGCAAACGTCGCCGCGAGCACCGAAGCGCTCAGGCCGCTATCCCAAACAATGTCCACCGGCATCATGCTTCCCATGGAAGCGACGAGCAGATCCGAAGACCAAAGACCAAGCAACAACCCGAACGCACCGCCGACCAAGCGCGAGGACGAAGCCTTCGGTAAGCAGTTGACGAACGATCCGCCAACGGCTGCGCGCCCAAGGCGAGGCGCACGGCGACTTCCTTCCGGCGCGCCGTGCCGCGCGCGAGGAGCATGTTCGCCAGATTGAGACAAGCCACGAGGAGCACGACGCCCGACATTCCGAAAAGGAGCGGCGCCAGTTGTTTGATCTCGCCGTCGCCGGATGGGCTGGTGCTGGTCGCGAAACGCGAGAGCGGTTCCGTCATGAACGTCTGGTCTTTCTGCTCGACCGGATAGGCCTGCTCGAGGTTTGCCGCCAAAGTCTTGAGCGCAGGTTCGGCGGCCGCGGCGGTCATGCCCGGTTTGAGGCGCGCGATGACCAGGAGCTGTTGACCCGCGCGATCAGTCAAGGCCCTGGCATTATCTTTTGAGAAATCATTCGCCACCTGATCGTGAACGCTCAGCGGCAACCAGATTTCCGGCGCGAAAATCTGCATCGTCCCGGTGAATCCTTTCGGCATGATCCCCACGACCGTGAAAGGCCGGCTGTTGATCGTGATCTTCGAGCCGAGCAGCGCCGGATTCAGTCCCTGCTTTTGCCAGTAACTGTGACTGACAATCGCGACCGCCGCATCCTTGCCCGGCGTTTCTTCTTCCGGCAAAAAGGCGCGGCCTTGCGACGGCTGAACACCCAGAACAGTGAAGTAATCCGAGGTGACGATATCGGCGAAAGTCCGGCGCGTGGTCCCCTTATCGCCGATACCGACCATCGCGAGATTGTGCGCCATCACGCCGGAGAAGGCGCTGTTCTGCTCGCGAATATCGAGATAGGTCGGATACGAAAAACCGCGGAAAGTCTTCGGATTTTTCTTATCCTGCGAATAGACCTGCACGATCTCGCTCGCCTTTTCGTATCGCGGCGGCTGGAAGAGCATCGTGTCCATGAGACTGAAGATGGCGGTGTTCGCGCCAATCCCGAGGGCGAGGACGATGACCGCAGCCGCGGTGAAACCCCGCGCCTTCACCAACTGCCGGAGAGCGAATCTGAAGTCGTGGAGCATAATAGTGTGATACCGCGAGGAAGAGGTTTGGATTCAAGAATTCTCTTGAACGCCGTGAGCCTATTGCAATGCCCGTGCCACGGCTTTGCAGCAAAGTGACAAGCAACAACATGGCAGTAGTTTACGACGGACGTGCAAAGGCTCGTGCCGATGAAGAAACGCCGCTAGTGGGATTCCACCGTCCCGTGCGTGGGACAACGAAGGAAACCCCAATGACCAAACCCCAAGCACCAAAGAAGCTCCAAGCACGAAAGCTGCCAATCGCTAGATGCCGACAGACGCCCTGACCTTGCAAATACGAACACTCGTCCATGTTCTCCGTTAGATGGTATGCATGCGCACGGCATGTCGCGATTTTCGCCGCCTGTTGATTGTAGTCGCTGTGATCTTCTGCCCTTCGCCTGCGATACAGCGCCGGCGAAGATGGTGCGACAGCGCTACGACGATGCGCTCGCGTTGGCAGAGTCGACTCGACGATACCGACGAGGGGCAAGCGTACGAGAAGCAGTTTCCCACTGCGCTACGGTCCTCAGCTGCGAACAAGCGCATGAAAACTTGCACCACCGGCGACACGCCCGCGCATCGCTTCAGGTTGTTATTCGCAAGTCGAAGCGTTCGGCACAGATTCACGCGGCGTCGCTGTCGCAGATCCAGGACAGGCGTGTCGCCGCGTGTGTCGCACCGCGGTTCATCGGCTTACGCGGTCGCGCCGCCTCCGGCCGACAGATGGGTCATGTCGCATACGTCTGACAGTGAAGTTCGTAGCGCCGGTCGAACCAACATCCTGCCAGTCGCAGCGTAGCTCGACGCGCCGCGAGTCGCTCGATCTGGCCGATTCCGACCCGTTTTCGTCTAGATGAAACGGAAGAATCGGTTTTCTATTTTCGCTCCGCCGCGCGCCGCATAGATTGGCGCGTGAGTTATCAGGTTTTCGCGCGCAAATACCGGCCGCAGACGTTCGACGATCTCGTCGGACAGGCGCACGTCACCCGCACGCTCAAGAATGCGGTCGAGCAGAACCGGCTGGCGCACGCTTATCTTTTTGTCGGGCCGCGCGGGATCGGGAAGACTTCGACCGCGCGCATCCTGGCGAAGGCGCTCAATTGCGTGAACGGCCCGACCGTCACGCCCTGCGGCGTCTGCGACAGCTGCAAGGAGATCACCGGCGGGAACAGCCTCGACGTGCTCGAGATCGACGGCGCGAGCAACAACGGCGTCGAGCAGGTGCGCGAGCTGCGCGACAACGTGCGCTACGCGCCGAGCAAAGGGCATTTCAAGATCTACATCATCGACGAAGTGCACATGCTCACGTCCGCGGCCTTCAACGCGCTGCTCAAGACGCTCGAGGAACCGCCGCCGCACGTGAAGTTCATCTTCGCGACGACCGAGCCGCAAAAGGTTTTGCCGACAATTCTCAGCCGCTGCCAGCGCTTCGATCTTCATCGCATTCCGGCGAACCTGATCGCGGAACATCTGCAGTTCATCGCGGACAAGGAAAAGATCACGCTCGAGCCGGCGGCCGCGCACGCGATCGCGAAGGGCGCGGATGGCGGATTGCGCGATGCGGAATCGATGCTCGATCAGCTGGTCGCGTTCTGCGGCGAGAAGATCGCGGAGCCGGATGTGCTGAACGTTTTCGGATTCACCAGCGAACAAACGGTCGCCGATTTCACCGACAAGATTCTGCGCGGCGCGACCGCGGAAGCGCTCGAACTGCTCCACGACCGAAGCGGAGAACGGCAAGGACATGATGAAGTTGATGTCCGATCTGATCGCGTATCTGCGCGATTTGCTCGTCTTCAAGGTGAAACCGGACGCGCTGGCGGACGAACTGAATCCGGAGCTGCAAAAATCGCTCGGACGCACAGGCCGCGATGATCGAGACCGATCGCCTGCTCGAGTTGATCGATCAATTTGCCGGCGCGGAAGGCCGAATGAAATGGGCGCCGAACAAGAAGCTGCATTTCGAAGTCGCGGTGATCAAGGCGATTCAAACGCTGAGCCAGGTGACGCTGAATGAAGTGATCGAGAATCTGTCCGCGTTGCGCGATGGGAAACCGCCAGAGTCGCGAACGGAGACGCGGCACTCCGCGCAGCTCGAAGCCAGCTCCGCGGCGACGCGCATCAGCCGCCCGACAGCCGAAAGTCGCAACCGCGCCGCCATCGGCGCGAAAAGCCGCTGGCGAGGATCGAACTGTCGCGACAGGTCGCGGAAATTCCGACGATCAGTCGACCCGTCGATGTCAAGCGTCTGGCAGCAAAGCACGTCGAACAGATCCGCACTCCGCCGTCCGCTCATTCAAAGGCTGGATCGAATCGGCGACAGCCGCTCGGCATCGAAGGCCGCTTCTTTCTGCTCGGATTTCCGCCCGAACAAAAGATCGCGATGGAATCGCTGGCACGCCCGCGAACCGCGATTTCCTCGAAGCGCTGCTGAAGGAAATCAGCGGACGCGATTGGACGATGAAATTCAGTCTCAAGGAAGGGTTGCCGGTGCAGCTGCCGCAAGCGGCAATCGCGCCGAGGCGATCCGACCGGCGCGCGCGAAAACGGAGACGTCCGCAAGCGCCGTTCAAGGATGATCCGCTCATCCGGGAGGCGCTGGAAATTTTCAAAGGCGAAATCAAAACCGTGAACGATTGACCGCTATGAATCTGAACAAGTTGATGAAGCAGGCTCAGAAGATGCAGGAGCAAATGGCGAAGACGCAGGCTGAGCTGGAGGACAAAACGGTCGAGGTGCAGGCCGCCGGCGGCAAGGTCACGGTGGTCGCGAACGGCGCGGGCGATGTGGTTTCGATCAAGATCGCGAAGGAAATCGTCGATCCGGAAGACGTGGAGTTTCTCGAGGAAGCGGTTCTGAGCGGCGTGCAAGCAGGCGATCGAGCAGGGCAAGGAGCTCGCGCAATCGGAGATGACGAAGATCACCGGCGGGATGGGACGTGCCGGGATTGGGCCTGTAAGCTGGCGATCGCTGACACGCTCGCAGCTTGTCATCCTGTGGCTGGCAGCGCGCCGGCCTCACGCCCACTCATCAAAAGTGATCGACGGTCAGAGACCGCCGCTACAGTCGGAGCAACAGCGCTCGCGCTGGTGCTTGCTCGAAAACGCAAACTTCGCGAATGCCTAACTGCTCCATCTTCTCGGCCAGGCGATCGTAATTTTCGCCAAGCTGCACGTGCGAATGCGCATCGGATGCAGTCGTGAATGGAATTCCTTTCGCCATCGCCAGCTCGAATGATCGCATCGGACGGATAAAGTTCGTTCACCGGTTTGCGCCAGCCGGCGGTGGAAAGCTCGATCGCAAGACCGCGCGACGCGAATGAAATCGAGCGTCTCGCCGACGAGCGCCTCGATTTCGGCCTTCGGCCGATGTCCGTGAATCTTGATCAGATCGAGATGCGCCAGGCAATCGACCAGACCGCTCGCCGCCATCTCGCGAACGCGACGAAAGTAATCCGCGTAGATCTCGTCGATATCGCGACCGGCAAATTGCTCGGCGCCGGCCGGCACGCTGTCGAACATCTGATCGTCGCGCTCGAGGTAATGCACCGAGCCAAGGACGAAATCGAGTTTGTCCCAATTCTTTTCCACCCATCGCCGGCCGGCGGCGGAATGTCTCCGGATCGTTATC
This sequence comes from uncultured Verrucomicrobiae bacterium, assembly GCA_963784865.1. Classification (GTDB taxonomy): domain Bacteria; phylum Verrucomicrobiota; class Verrucomicrobiia; order Chthoniobacterales; family UBA10450; genus JACCTI01. The sequence goes on from CAWATC010000005.1 coordinate 142,591, forward strand.
CAGCTCAATCCCCGCGCGAATTTTCACGTCGGGATTCGCTTCGCGCAGCCGTTCGATTTCATCGAAATCGATTCCTGCGTGGTAGCGATCGTGATCGGTAAAGGCGATGTCGCTCAGTCCCGCATGCGCGCGCGTGATCGACCCACGGTTGCAAGAGCTCCTGCGTGTAAGGCTGCACCCGATGTCCCTGCGGATGCGAGTGGTAATCGGAGAAGAGCTTCATTGTAGAGGCGTTTGTGCCAAAGCGGTGGATCGGTTAGGCGTCTGGCACAAACGCCTCTACATCACGGCGCCGTCAGGAATTTCTGCCGAATGCGCAGCTCGGGATATTTCGGGAAAAAAACTTCGGCGATGAAGACTTTGTTCGGCGTCAGTTCGCGCGTCGCGATCGTTTCGGCGTACTCGATGTGCTCCTGCGGGATTGATCAGGACCGTGCCGGCGTCGTCGGCAAAGGCGTGATTGTCCGACCACGTCGTCAGCACCGTTTCCGCCGAGTTGCGCAGGTAAATCTCGAATGCGCTGTCGTTCGGGAACTCGAGCGTGATCGGGTGCTTGGCCACGTTGGTGAGGGTAACCTTCACCTCGAGCTGACGCACTTCGGAGAACTTCACCGGCTGCGCGGACAGCTCGAGCGCGAGGACCAGTCCGCGAAGCCGCGGGTCCTTGTATTCGGGCAAACGCGTCGGAGCTGAAATGGATGCAGCATCCGGCTGATCCAACCGCGTTTCGGCGGTCGATGACTCGGTGTCCTGGGCAAACGCGCTGGCCGCACAGCGCGAGGGCAAGCAGGGCGGCACAGCGGCGCGTCTCATGAGCGGTTAATCAGCAAACGTTGCAAATCCTGTCAAACCCTTTATCACTCGCCCATGAAGAGCTATCGTCGTGCTGCGCACTTTTTGTGCCTGTTCAGCATGACGAGCGCCGAAGGGCGAAGCCGAAGTGCACTCTCCGCGTGCATGTGCAGGCGAATGCCCACGACACCGAGGTCTTTGCGACCAATGTTCGCTCCCAGATCGACGGGCAAGAATATCGTGATCGAAAAAATACCGACGATCTCGGAGCGCGACGTGGTGGCGTTCACGTCCCTACCAGGCGGCCGAGACGGCAGCTACGGGGTGCTGTTCCAACTGGATGACCACGGGAAGCTCGCGCTCGATACTCTGAGCGTCGAGCATCGCGGGACATTCCTGTATGTTTTCGTGAACGGCCGCTCCGTTGCCGAGATTGCAAATCGATCGACGCATTTCTGATGGCAAGACTTTACCTCGCGTCAGGTCTGACGCAGACGAGATCTGGTCTTGATGAGGAAGGAGTGGCCTTTGATCGGCCAGCGCAAAAAATGAGCGACGAGGCAGATGCTTGCGCGGAGCCTCGCCTTCCTGCTGTTCTCCGGAGTCGTGTCGCTCACGGCGGCAGGATTCGGCTGGCTTGAATCTCGCGCTGCCCACGGATAACGACGCGCTTTTCCACGGCGGAGGCCCGGAGTTTTACCAGTACGTCACCCGCGATTACAAAGGCGTGAAATCGACGCCGTGGGAAGGCGGCCAGTACGGTTTCGTCCGCAATCCGGTCGAGACCGCCATCCGGCCTGATCTACACCCGCTTCCACGAAGGCATCGACATCCGCCCGATGCAGCGCGATGCGCCGCGGCGAACCGCTCGATGCAGTCCGCGCGATCGCCGATGGCACAGTTGTCTACACGAATCGCGGTCGCGGGTTACTCGAACTACGGAAGGTATGTCGTCGTGGAGCATCGCTGGGACGGCGCGAGCTACTACAGTCTCTACGGCGCATCTGCGCGTCGATCGTGGTGAAGACGGGCGCGAAGGTGAATCGCGGCGAGCAACTCGGCGTGATGGGTCACACCGGCGAAGGGCTGGATCAGGCGCGGGCGCACGTGCACCTCGAATTGAACCTGATGCTTAGCCGGCAGTTTCGAATCCTGGTACGACAACTTCATTCAGGAACGAACCGAATCGCCACGGCATTTACAGCGGGATCAATCTCGCCGGCCTCGATATCGCGCGCCTCTATCTGGCGCTGCAAAAACGGCCAGCGCTCACCATCCCGGAGTTTCTCGCCGGCGAAGAGACTTTCTACAAAGTGACGCTGCCCGCGTCGCAGAACTTCGATCTTCCGCAGCGTTATCCCTGGCTGCTGCGCGGGTCGCCGACTGCGTCCGCGCCGTCATGGGAAGTCTCCTTCAATCGCGCGGGCGTCCCGCTGAAGGTGGAACCGGCGGCGCAGGCCGTGACTTCCCCCGCGCTTTCGTATGTGAAAAGGACGGCGGATTACCGGCAACGCGCGACGTGGTCGCCGGCAGCGGCGCGCACGCGCGCTTGAGCGAGAGCGGAGAGCGTTTGATGCGGTTGTTGATCTGGCCAGATTGATTCGGAGCGGCGAGAACGTCTCCTGCTCCGTCAGGTAATCGCAAATGAACATGACGCGCCGCAAATTTCTGGCACTCGGCGCGCTCGCCCTTCCCGCGGCCGTCGCGGCTGACGCCTGCCTCGAGCCGACCAACCTGCGGATCACCAAGCTCGCGCTGAAAGAAAACGGCGGATGTCGCTTCGTTCATTTCACCGATTTCCACTACAAAGGAAACGCGGCCTACGCGGCGGAAGTGGTGCGCACGATCAACGAGCTGGCGCCGCAGTTTGTGCTCTTCACCGGCGATCTCGTGGAGGACAAGCGCTTCGCCCCGGAGGCGCTGGATTTCATCCGCCAGATCGCGGCGCCGGTTTACGGAAGTCCGGGCAATCACGATTACTGGAGTCATGTAGATTTCGCGGATTTCGATCGCGCCTTCGCGCAGACGGGCGGCGCGTGGCTGGTGGATCGCAGCATCGTCCTGCCGCAACACGATCTGGAGATCGTCGGCATGGCGCTCATCGGGGTGCACGCTTTCCAGCCGGCGAAAGCGCCACGCCGCGTCCTCCTGATGCATTATCCGGAGATGGCGGATCGCCTCGGCGAGGCGCGTTTCGATCTCATCCTCGCCGGGCATTCACATGGCGGCCAGGTGCGGTTGCCATTCTATGGCGCGCTCTTCCTGCCGTGGGGCGTCGGGCGTTATGATCTCGGTTTCTTCGAGACGCCCGGCGGTCCGCTGTATGTGAATGCCGGGATCGGCACTTACCATTTTCCGTATCGCTTCAATTGCCGGCCCGAGGTCGCAGTGGTGACGATGTAGGGGCGCTTGTGTCAAGCGCCTGGCGCACGCATCGGCACGGCGTTTGACACAAACGCCGCTACACTAACAAGAGGTCGGAACGCGCTGCGCGAGCGCAACCGCGTGCGGAATCGCGCCGGCGACAAACCCGAGACATTCGACTGCACCGCTCGGTTTTCCGGGCAGAGCGATGACGAGCGAATGATCGACGACCGCAGCGAGGCTGCGCGAAAGAATCGCGTTCGGCGTGATCTTCAGCGATTCGATCCGCATCGCTTCGCCGAAGCCGGGAAGCTCCACGCGCATGATCCCGCGAATCGCTTCCGGCGTGACGTCGCGCGCGGTGATGCCGGTGCCACCCGTGGTGAGGATGAGCCCGCAATTCTGCGCACTGAAAGCGCGGATGCGTTTCCTGAATGCGGCCGAACTCGTCGGGGATGATCGCTTCGCTCTGGACCGTCCAGCCGTAGCCTTCCGCGGCCGCCTTGAGCGCCGGACCGCCGAGATCGGCGTATTCGCCCGCAGCCGCGCGATCGGAGATCGTGATGATGCCGACGGTGATCATGTGCGCTGACGATGTCATCCGAGTCGCGCAGACGCGAAGGACCTCGCATGGACGATGCGCGCGCGTCTGAGCGTGACCATCACCGCACGAGGTCCCTCACGTCTTCGCAGTCGGGATGACATGAGATGCGCATCGACATCGCGCTTCGTCTTCTTCAGCAGGCGGATGCCCGAAATTTCCATCTCCTTGTCCACCGCCTTGCACATGTCGTAGATCGTGAGCAACGCGACCGAGACTCCGGTTAGCGCTTCCATTTCCACGCCGGTTTGCGCGGTCGTGCGCGCGGTGCATTGCACTTCCACGGATTCGTCGCCTAACGAAAGATCGATCTCCACGTGACTCAGGTTCAAATTGTGACAGAGCGGAATGAGCTGCGAGGTTTGCTTCGCCGCTTGAATGCCCGCGATGCGCGCCGTCGCCAGGACATTTCCCTTCGCAATCTGATTCTCGGAAATCAGCTCGAGCGTTTCGCGCCGGAGACGAATTCTTCCAGCGGCGGTTGCCGCGCGCACGCTCACCGGCTTGGCCGAAACGTCAACCATCTGCGCGCTGCCGTCGGCGGCGACGTGTGAGAGGCGATCCATCGCTCAACCTCCGATCGCCACCATCTTGCGATTCGTTTGGTAGTTGTCGCGGAAGTCGTGCTGCTGCGGCTTCCGTTCGACCACGTCGAGGAAGAACTGCTCCAGCTCTTCGTCGCTCGCGCCCGCGCGCATCACTTTCATGATGTCGAACTCGAGATAACTGCCGAGACACGGCCGCATTTTCCCGTCGCAGGTCAGGCGCAGTTTGTTGCAGCTCTCGCAGAAATGCAGATTCGTCATCGCGCCGATGAATCCGATGCGCTGCGCGCGCCCGGGGATTTGATAATAGGTCGCGGGCCCGTTGGTGCGGAATTGCGGTTCCGGAATGAGCGAGCCGTAGCGCTCTTCGAGTTGCCGCTTCGCTGCGCGGATCGGGAAGAAATTGCCTTCTTCGAGCACTTCGCTCGTGCTCACCGGCATCAGCTCGATGAAGCGAAGGAGGAGATTCCGCTCGGCGGCAAATTCCACCAGCGGCACGAGCTGCTCTTCGTTGCGCCCGCGCATCAGGACGCAATTCAGTTTGATCTGTTCGAATCCGGCGGCGATCGCGGAGTCGATTCCTGCGAGCGCTTCCGGGAGAAGATCGCGACCAGTCGTTGGCGGTAGACTTCGCGATCGAGAGTATCGAGCGAGATGTTGACCGTGCGCACGCTCGCGGCACGCAAAGCCTGCGCCATCGGCAGGCCGGGCGCCACTTCGCGCGCGAGCAAGGTTCCGTTGGTCGAAAGCCCGATGTCGTCGATCCCGGGCACGGTCGCGAGTTCCTGCATGAAGCCCAGGACATCGCGCCGCGTGAGCGGCTCGCCGCCCGTGATCCGCACCTTCTTCACCCCGAGACGCGCGGCGATGCGGATCAGGCGCAGCGTTTCTTCGAAAGTGAGGATCTCGGCGCGCGGCAACCACTCCTGCAATTCGCGCGGCATGCAGTAGGTGCAACGCTCGTTGCAGCGGTCGGTGATCGAGACGCGCAGGTAGGAAATGCGATGGCCGAATCGGTCCTCCATGTGGTGGAAGGTTACGGGCGCGCGTGCGCGAAAACAAGGTGCGGTAGGTGACTCCGAAGCCTTCGCGGTTGACGCCTTGGTGGCGCGGTTGATAGTTTTTCTCATGAAGCGTCGCCTCATTTTCCAGACGCTCGGCACCTGTTTGATTGTCTTCATCCTCGCGGGCTGCTCGACCGTCGAGACGCGGATTGCGGAACGACCGGAAGTATTCCAGCACATGTCCCCCTCGGATCAGGCGCTGGTCACGCACGGGCGGATTCGTGTAGGGATGTCGCACGACGCGGTCTACATCGCCTGGGGTGCACCGAGCCAGCGAGGCGAAGGGCGCTACCGGCGCAAACTCGGTCGAGACCTGGATTTATTACGACACCAGTGTGGGCAATTATTATCCGGGCGCGTTTGCCTACGGACCTTATGCCGGCTTCGGGTACGGCTATGGATACGGCGGCGGGTTTGGATATCTCCGGCGTTACCGCGATTCTATGGCGGCTTCGGCTACGACCCGTTCTTTGATCCGTTTTTTTACAATCGCGTTGCGGTCCTGCGCTATCCCAAGCGCACCGTCTCCTTCGAAAACGGACGCGTGATCGCTTTCCAGTTTTTCCCCAAGCCGTATCTCTATTAGCGGAAGAGAACGCGCGTCGCGTCGGAGGTTGCTTTTCCGCACGATCACTCATTGCGCTGCGGTGCGACTTCGTCTTCGTCTGAACAGAGCGACTAGATGGCTTACTCTTCCTTTGGCCAATTCGTCGAGGCGCTCGACAAGGCGGGCGAGCTGAAGCGCATTTCGGTTCCGGTCGATACCGATTTGCTCATCGCGGAATGGGCCAACCGCGAGATGAAATCGCCCGGCGGCGGAAAGGCGCTGCTTTTCGAGCAGCCGATGATCGACGGGCAGCGAATCGAAATTTCCGCTCGCGATCAACACCATGGGCTCGAGCAAGCGGATGGCACTGGCGTTGAAGTTGAACAGCATCGATGATCTCGCGCAGGAGATTCAGCTCATTCTCAAGGCGAAACCGCCGACCGATCTGCGCGAAGGGTGGAGCCTGCTCAAGCAGGGAATTCATCTGCTGCATGCGCGGCCGAAGCATGTGCGGGAAGGCGCGTGCCAGGAAGTGGTTCACCGCTTCGAGGAAGGTCAACGTCCAACGTCCAACGTTCAACGTCCAAACGATTTACGCTGCGCGATCTGCCGATTCTGAAATGCTGGCCGAACGACGGCGGACGTTTCATCACGCTGCCGAATGTGTCACACGCGCGACCCCGACACCGGCGAGCGCAATGTCGGCATGTATCGCATGCAGATTTACGACGACCGCACCACCGGCATGCACTGGCAGGTCCAGAAGGTCGGCGCGCGACACGGCCGCCGCTATTACGAACGCGGCAAGCGCATGCCGGTCGCGGTTTTCCTCGGCGGCGATCCCGGCTTACACCTTCGCCGCCACCGCGCCGTTGCCCGATGGCCTCGATGAAATTCTCTTCGCCGGTTTCCTCCGCAAGAAATCCGTCGAACTGGTGAAGTGCAAGACGAACGATCTCGAAGTTCCGGCCAACGCCGATTTCGTCCTCGAAGGTTACGTTCACCCGGCGAGCCGCGGCCGGAAGGCCCGTTCGGCGATCACACCGGCTATTACACCGCTGCCGAGGAGTATCCCGTCTTCCACGTCACCGCCATCACGCACGGCAAGGATGCCGTTTATCCCGCCACCATCGTCGGCATCCCGCCGATGGAAGATTTCTACATCGGCGGCGCGACCGTGCAACATCTTCCTGCCCATCTTCAAGATGAACTTCCCCGAGATCGTGGACATGCGCTGCCGGCGGAAGGCGTCTTCCACAACCTCGTCTTCGTGAGCATCCGGAAGACAGTACCCGATGCAGGCCTACAAAATCATGCACGGCCTCTGGGGCATGGGGCAGATGATGTTCACCAAATACATCGTGGTGGTGGACGACGACGTGGACGTGCACAACACCAGCGAAGTCCTCTTCCGCCTCTGCGCCAACACCGATCCGCAACGCGACAGCACCATCATCAGGAATCCGAGCGATTCGCTCGATCACGCGCCGAGCGCGCAGAACATCGGATCGCACATGGGCTTCGACGCGACGCGCAAACTACCGCGGCGAAGAATTATCACCGCGAGTGGCCGGAGCTGCTGAAGATGACCGACGAAGCGCAGCGCCTGGTCGATGCACTGCAAAAGAAAGCGGGTTGATCCGGCTCACGCCGAACCAACCCGCTGAATCTCCAAACTGCCTCGCCGGCGTTTGCTTACGGCCGGCGGAAGATGCGACCCGTCGACGGATCGCGCACCAGCGCACCATGCGGAATTCCGCGCACATCGACCAAACTATGCGGAGCGTATGGGCTTCGAAGGATACCGGCAGTGTCCGTCCGCTGTCCGTACGGATAATAACTGGCCGGGTGTCCGTTGTAATAACCGTTCTGGTCCGCTTCGATCGCCGCGCCAATCAACGCGCCGGTGCCGGCACCAATCGCTGCGCCGATCGCCGCGCCCTGCACGTCGCCGGTGGCCGCGGCACCGATGATGGCACCGGTGGCCGCACCGATACCGGCGCCCTGCCCGGTCGGCGTGTCACAGGAACTAAGAGCGAGAGCGCAGAGCGTCGCCGCTGCTACAACTGCTGAATTGAATTTTTTCATATTATTTGTCAAACGAGTTCGTAACTTACCAAGCGATTATCGGACGGTAGCGCTATCCTGAACGAGACTATGTCACGATATCATCGCAGACAGCTGAACCGCTGAACGCAGGAGCTGCGCCGCAACCTGACCGGCTTTCTGCAATCGATTGAGCCGGTATTCTTTTTCGAAAACGCGGAAATTGTCCAGCTCCATCCGTCGCAGAAGGCTGCGATAGACCGCGCCCATGATTTCGGCGGCGATCATCGAGCGTCGATCTTCGCGCGGCAGCAGATGCCGCGGCCCTGGCGAAATAATCGCGCGCGCGTTGCGCTTGAAAATCCATCAGCTGAAGAAAGCGCTCGTCGTAGACCCGCGCGCGCAGGTCCGCCTCGGAGTAACCGAAGCGCGCCAGTTCATCCTGCGGCAGGTAGATCCGACCGCTCCGCAGATCCTTGCCGACATCGCGGATGATGTTGGTCGTCTGCAAGGCGAGCCCGAGCTCGATTGCGTACTCCCGACACTGCGGATTGCGATAGCCAAAGATCTCGATGCTGACGAGACCGACCGCGCTCGCAACGCGGTAGCAATAGAGGCGCAGGTCGTCAAAGGTCGCGTAACGGAGATGCGCAAATCCATCTCCACGCCGTCGATGATTTCCTCGAGCATGGCCGGGGCGAGCGCATATTTCGCCATCAGCGCCCGAACCTCCGCGGCGAGCGCGTCTTCCCCGGAGCTGCGTGCGCGTGATCCAGCCGCGCCACGCGGCCAGGCCCTGTGCTTTTTCCGCGACGCTCAGCTCGGGTGAATCGGCGATATCGTCGATCACCCGGCAGAAGGCGTAGAAGGTCGTGATGTCCCGCCGGCGCTCCCGGCCTAACGAGATGAAGGCGAGAGCGAGATTCGATTTGCTCTGTCGCGTGATCCTGGTTGCGTCCGCTTTACGTTCGCCGGTCATCTCAATACCGAATCCAGCTCTCCTGATCGATCCGCCCGGTTTCGCATTGCCGGAATAGACAGACCCAGGAGGCGAGCAGCCAGCCGGTGACCAGTCCGCGGAGACAAACGTAAAGCGTCTTCCAGATGAGAATTCCCGCCACTCGATCCGCGACCGCGCCGCGGACGATCGCGTCGCACGCCGCGAGCAGGAAAAAATGCAGCGCGCAGATGAGCAGGAACCAGCCGAGGCGGACCGAGTTCCGCGATGATGAATTGCCAGTGAGCGCGGAACGCTTCGCGCAAGCTCTCGTTATGCAGGACGAGCGAGATTTGCACGGAACAAAACAAAATGATCAGCGCCGCCATGAGCACGCGCTCGTAGCGGCAGATAGTCGAGCACATCGGGCACGTTCCTGAAGTAGGCGAGGAGCAGCGGCAAGCGCACGATCAACGTGCTAATCAGGACGACGAGCCCGGCCCACTTCAGCACATAAGCGAAGCGCCGCATCGCGAATTGGAACAAGCCCACCTCGGTGAAGCTGAGACCTTTGATCCAGGCGAGACAAACCGTGATCAGGTAAACCTGAATGTAAACGCCAAAAAGATATTCAAAAATAAACGCGACCAAATCGACCGTCGCCGAGGTTTGAAAGAGGACCGATTCGGGCAGGACCTGCCGCCACGACCGGCAGGCGCCAGTAGATGATGGGCTTGAAGAGGGAAGCGATCGCGCTCAGCACCACGACCAGATAGATCAGATAACCCCAGAGACGAAAACGCTGACCCAAAGCCCGCAGGAGAGCGCCATGCAGGCCGCGCCAATTGCAGAGCAACAAGATGGCGGCAATGATCGAGAGCGGATAAGTGGTGGTCGCATTGTCGAAGATCCCGGCCACCCCTTCGGCCGCCGGAAGCGCGGCTTCCTGCCAGACTTCCGCGAGCCGCGGCCAGGTCCAGTTACCGATCGAGCCCATGGCGGTGAGATCGAACTCCGACGAATCCTGGAGCGGAGTGAAGGTGGTGAATTGAAAGATGGAGTAGGCGAAACCGAGGAGCACGAAGGTCAGCCAAATGCGCTTGAATCGCGTGAGGCAACGAAAGCCGTCGCGGAGCGCCAGGCGCACCGGATTAAAGAAGAGCACGAGCAGATAGCCGCCGCAGAGGCCGAGCAGAGGGAACACTCGCGGCACGCTCGAGAGCATGGCCGGGCCTAACGAATCAAACCCCAATGACGACTGAACGGCCAGTAAACCAGCAGGCCGCGCCCGACCAGATTTTCCTCCGGCACCGGACCCCAATAACGGCTGTCGTAGCTGTTGTAGCTGTTGTCGCCCATCGCGAAGTAGTGCTGCTCCGGAACGGTGTAGGTCTTTTCGGGTCCGCCAGGTTATCCCGGCCGAGAGCATAACCGCGATAGCCGCCCTGCGCCGCCATCACGCGGGCGAAGCCGAGACCTTCCGCGGGCTTGCCGTTGATGTAGAGAAGCGGCGGCTCGATCCGCAGCTCGTGCGCCGGGCGTTCCGGCAAGCCGCTTGATGTAAAATGGCGCGCCCGTTTCGGGATCAGCCGCGATGCCAGGAATGTCGTCCGTGCGGAAAACGAAAACGTCGCCGCGATGAGGCTTGACGAAATTGTAGCTGAACTTATCGACGAAAACCTGGTCGCCGGTGTCGATCGCGCCGCGCGCGATCACCTGGCCGCGGCTGTAGACGTTCCCGGGCCCGACCTTGAAATCCTGGCGCAAGGTATCCGGCGACGCATAGACGAGAAAATTCTGGCGCGTGCAGATGATGCGGGAAAAGGTGAAGAAGAAGCCAAACTTCTGCGGCACGATCCGTTGCACGCGGTCGTCTTCCTGCGAAACGACGTCGATGTAATTGCGTCCGAGGACGAAGAACTCAACGACGCGACGAACGATATTCGGCGCCGGCTCCGCGCTCGGATGACCGATGATCCCGTTCAAGCGTCGGCTGCATCGAACCGGTGGGAATCTTGAATGGCTGGAGGAAGTAGGAGCGGATGCCGATCGCGACAACGATCGCCACCAGAATGACCTCGCAGTTTTCCCGCCAATGCGCCTCCCAGGTGACGGGCGTGAGCTTGTGCAGTTTGGTGTCGAGCGCTTCCGCCTTCGTCTTGATCCCTTCGGAGTCCTTGGCGCGCAGGGCCGTGTCGAGGGCACCGATGTGCGCGGCGACCTCCGCCCGGTCCGCTTCCGGCAGGATGTCTCGCTTGTAACGCAGATATTTCTGCGCGTGCCGCAGGAGGAGCTTGCTGTGTTTGACGTAACGCGGCGTGAACATTGGCAGGGACGCTACGCAATCATTGCCCTTTCGGCATCCGAATAAATCAACTCCCACCCCGCTCGCCGGATCGCCCGCGGAAGGCGGCGCGGTTGGCATGGCCAAGGCTTTCGGATCGCGATAGCATGCCAGTGTGGCAGGCGCCCTGGCTCGAACGATCGCGGTCTTGTTGATCACGCCGCTGGCCTTTATCGGAATGCTCAATGGTCTCGCGCATGTGCTCATTTACCATCCGCACCCTTATCGCACGAACTACCACCAGTTGTTGTCCGCAAGTGGCGCGGTGGAGCTTCCGTTCAAGATACCGACAGGCGGGCAAACGTCTTTCTACCTGCCGCCTCCGAGTGGGGCGGTCCTGCCGACTCGGCTTTGGGTGCTCTTCAGTGGCAATGGCTCGCTGGCGCTCGATTGGCTCCCGCTGGCGCGCCGTGATCAAAACGCCGGAGACGCTTTTTTGTTGATCGATTATCCCGGTTACGGCAAGAGCGACGGCTGGCCGAATATCGAGAACACGCGAGCGGCCGCGGAAGGAGCGGTGGCGGCGTTGGCCACGCGGCTCGCGGTGCCGCCGGCTGCTTTGGAACCGCGCTTGAACGCCATCGGACATTCGTTAGGCGCGGCAGCGGCACTCGATTTCTCGAGCCGACATCCGCAGGTAGGCGAGATCATTCTCCTGGCTCCTTTCACCAGTTTGCGGGAGGAAGCCGCTGTTTTTATCGGCACTCCGTTATCGAAATTGCTCATGGCCAATTACGACAACCGAGCGGCCCTGCTTCAATTGGCCGAACGAAAACCTCCACCGCGCGTCATCATCTATCATGGCATGCAGGATGGAATGATTCCGGTGCAGATGGGACGGGAACTGGCTGCGCAGTTTCCCGGTTCCGTGACGTTCCACGGAATACCGGAAGCCACGCACAATACGATCGTCGCCGAAGCTGCCAATGACATCCTGAAATCGATGTCCCAGTGAGGCGCCCGCTACTGCGTCTTCAGCACCTCGATGAACGCTTCCTGCGGAATGTTGATCCGGCCGATGCTCTTCATCCGCTTCTTTCCTTCCTTCTGCTTCTCGAGCAGCTTGCGTTTGCGGGTGATGTCGCCGCCGTAGCATTTTGCGGTCACATCTTTGCGCAAGGCGCGAGACGCTTTCGCGCGCGATGATCTTGCCGCCGATCGCGGCCTGGATCGCCACCTGGTAAAGCTGGCTCGGGATGACTTCCTTTAGCTTCGCCGCCAGTTGCCGGCCGCGCGCTTCCGCCCGCTCGCGATGCACGATCATGGAGAAGGCATCGACTGGCTCGCCATTCACGAGCAGATCGAGCTTCACCAGCTTCGCCGCGCGATAGCCGGCGTGCTCGTAATCCATCGAGCCGTAACCGCGGGTGATGCTTTTAATCTTGTCGTTGAAATCGACCAGGATTTCGTTCAGCGGCAGCTCGCAATGGAGCATGACGCGGCGGGTATCGAGCGTCTCGGTGTGATCCATCGTCCCGCGCTTTTCCAGGATGAGCTGCAGGATGTCGCCGATGTTCTCGTTCGGGCAAAGGACGTAGGCCTTGACGATCGGCTCGCGGATTTCGTCGATGATGCTCGGATCGGGCAGATGCGCCGGGTTATCGACCAGCAACGTCTCGCCGCGCGTCGTCAGGACTTCGTAAACGACGCTGGGAGAGGTGGCGATGATGTCCATGTCGTACTCGCGCCGCAGCCGCTCCTGGATGATCTCCATGTGGAGCAGGCCGAGAAAACCGCAGCGAAAACCGAAGCCGAGCGCGACCGAACTTTCCGGCTGGTAGACGAAGGCGGAGTCGTTCAGCCGCAGTTTGCCGATGGCGGTTTTCAGATGCTCGAAGTCGGCGGTGTTGATCGGATAAATTCCGCTGAAGACCATCGGATGAATTTCCTGGAATCCGGGCAGCGGCTCCTTCGCGGGATTGCGCAGGTCGGTGATGGTGTCGCCGATCTTGATGTCGGCAGTCGTCTTGATGTTGGCGATGAAATAACCGACGTCGCCCGCGTTCAGCTTCGGCTGCGGAAACATCTTCGGGGTGAAGACGCCCACTTCCTTGATCTCGTGGCGCGAATCGTTGTTCATCATCCGCACCATCTGGCCGGCTTCCATGCTGCCGGACAAGACGCGCACATAAGCGACCACGCCGCGATAAATATCGAAGACGGAATCGAAGACGAGCGCGCGCAGGGTGTCGTCCTTCGGTTCTGCCGGCGGCGGAATGCGATGCACGACGGCCTCGAGGATTTCGTCGATGCCGATCCCCATCTTCGCGCTGCAATCGATCGCTTCCTCGGCCGGAATCTGCGAGGATTTCCTCGAGTCTGCCGGTGCACCGCAGGGATATCGGCATTCGGCAGATCGATCTTGTTGATCACCGGCACAATCGTGAGGCCCTGCTTGTGCGCGAGATGCACGTTGGCCACGGTTTGCGCTTCGACGCCTTGCGCCGCATCGACAATCAAGAGCGCGCCTTCGCAGGCCGCTAACGAGCGCGAAACTTCGTAGGCAAAATCGACATGCCCCGGCGTGTCGAGCAGATTCAGATCGATACTCCTTCCCATTCTTCGCGCGTGTAACGCATCGCGACCGGATGCGCCTTGATCGTGATCCCGCGCTCGCGTTCCAGATCCATCGAATCGAGCAGCTGATCCTGCTTGTCGCGGTCGTGGATCGTGCCCGTGCGCTCGAGCAAACGATCCGACAGCGTCGTCTTGCCGTGATCGATGTGCGCGATGATGCAGAAATTGCGGGTGAGCTCGATCGACATGAAGGGCAGCACTATGCGGGCGCGTCATAGGCAGGTCAATGGAACGGACCTCGACGGATCGGTCGTCGAGCGATGCCAATCCGTTCACGTCGCGCGGGCCGGCTCTTGCCCCATCGCGCAGCCGCTGTTATCAGAATCCGATGCCGAAGCTTATCTTGTCACCTGCCAGCTCGGCGCCGATCACGCACGAACTGACGGAGGATCTCGTCACCATTGGCCGCGGCCCGGATAACCTCATTCAGATCGACGATCCCTCTGTTTCAGGCCGTCACGCGCAGATCAACTGCGTCGGCAAGACTTTTCAACTTCAGGATCTCAATTCGACCAACGGCACCCGGGTGAATGAGCGCGCCATCACGAGTGTGGTGGGGTTGCTCGCCGGAGACCGAGTCCGCTTTGGGAAGGTCGAGGCTCGCTTCGAATGCGAAAATCCCAGCCAGGCGCAGCCACTGCCCGTCCAAGCCGAGGTGGAGGCGATGCCGGCGGAGGTCAGCGCGCGGCCGGCGGATTTTGCGAACGCTTCTCCCTTTTCTCGCCGCAAGTTGCAGCGCGATCCCGTGCGGACGGCGATCTTCGCAGCCGCCGTGGTGGCCATTCTTGCCTTCCTCGGCAGCATGATCGCGCTCGCCCAGATGCAGCCGCCGGCGCCGTAAAGTCTCGCCGGGCGAGACTGCTGTCGCCTTGCGAAACGCTCACCCGGCGACAAGAGTCTCGCTCTTCCGCGCTCAGAATCGAAAATGAAGAAACGCCTCCTCCTTTGGGACATCGACGCAACGCTCATCACCAGTGGCGGCGCGGGCGAAAAAGCGCTCAAGCGCATTATCGAGGAACGCTTCGGCGTGCGCGACGATTTGCGCGATATCGAAATCGCCGGCCGCACCGACACCGGGATCGCGGCCAGCATTCTGCGGAAATATCAGATCGAACCGACGGCCGAAAACGTCGCGGAATTTCTGGACGAGTATATCCATCATCTCGCGAAACTGCTGCCGCAGATCAGCGGTCGCGTCCTGCCGGGGGTCGCGGAGGTCCTGGAGCGCTTGCATCAGAATCCCGATCGCGTGCTGGCCTTGCTCACGGGTAACTTGCGGCGCGGCGCCGAGCTGAAGCTGCGCCAGTACGGACTGTGGGATTACTTCGAGTTTGGCGCCTACGCGGACGATCACCACGATCGCAACGAACTCGGCGCCTTCGCCCGCGCGAGAGCGACGGAGAAACATTCGCAGGATTTCGCGGTCGCGCGGATCGACGTCATCGGCGATACCGGTCACGACATTGCCTGTGGCAAAATCTTCGGCGCGCGCACGATCGCCGTCGCCACCGGCTCGTGGACGCGCGAGCAACTGGCCGGGCACTCTCCGGATTTCCTCTTCGACGATCTCTCGCAAGTGGACGACGTGGTCGCCGCGCTCGGCTGGTGAGGGATTGACGATGCGGCGGACGCTGACACCTTCCTCCACGCTCTCCGCCGCCCATGACCTCGCCCGATTCCTCCAACGTCCTGCCGCTCGAGGGCGAAATCGATCTCCACGTTTCTCCGCGGATCGCCGCTTCGCTGCAGACGCTGATCGCGGCCAAGCCGCAGCAGTTGGTGGTCGATCTGTCCAAGGTCAGCTACATCGACAGTTCTGGCCTGGCGATCCTGATCGAGGGAATGCAGAATGTGACCGCGTATGGCGGAAAGTTTGCGCTCGCTGGCTTGCGGGAAACGGTGCGACCGATTTTTGAGATCGCCCGACTGGATCAAGTCTTCCGGATATTCCCGGACGTGAGCGCGGCGCTCGCCGCGGACTGAAGAATCTCCAGCGTCCGGGCGACGTTGCCGGAGATGTCGAAACGAGCCGCCAGCTCCTGCAGCGACGTCTGCGCGGCGGCCCGGCGCTGCGGTTCCGACCAAAGTCTTAGCGCGGACGCAAGCGCACCAACATCCGCCGGATTGTGCACGACACTGCCGTGCGTCCCGTCCTCGATTATTTCGGAGAACCCGTTCCCGCTGGTGGTGATAACGGGAACCCCGGCCGCAATCGCTTCGAGGCAGGCATTCGAAAACGGATCGTAGATGGTGGGCAGCAGAAAAATGTCCGCCGCCGCGTAGAGCCCGGGCAAGTCCTGCACGACATCGAGGAACCGCGCCGACGAAGATCGATATTCCGCTTGGTTCCCCCGCCCCGCGATCAGGAGATGCATGCGTGGCTCGCGACAGGATTCCACGGCTTCGATGGCAAACCGCAATCCCTTTCGCTCCCAGCCGGAACCAACAAAGAGGACCGCCACGTCATCGCGTGCCAGACCCAAGTCGGCCCGGCTGCGCACACGCTCCTCAGCGCTGACGCGGAATGACTCCACAGGCACACCGTTGTGGACGACATCGATCTGATCGGCCGGATAGGAGTAAACGTCCATTATCTCGCGCTTCACCATTTCGGAATTGGCAATGACGCGCCGCGCTCCGCCGTTTCCGAAGAGTGCAGTCTCAAGCCGGATAATCGCCCGATGTTTGCGATTCATGGCGACCCCGATTTTCTGCATCGCACCTCCCAACTGCGCCCGCCGGTCGAGCCAGGCGCGATGCACCCCGTCGCCCGCGCGATAAACATCGCACCGCCAGACACGCTCAAGGCTCATGACCACGTCGCAGCCCAAACGCGGCCGTGACTCCTCGACCTCAACCGCGAACTGCGTCGGTGTCCGGCCCGCCACGCGCACCAGTGGACCAAAGGGCCACTCGTTAGCCGGCCAGTCTTCGGTGGTCACGAGATGCGCCTCATGCCCGGCAGTATGCACGCCGTGCGCGAGGCGTTTGAGATACGCCTCTGCTCCGCCGCTGCTGGAAAAGCCACGCCGGACGAAGGCAATCTTCAAGTGATCAGAATCCATGGATGGTTTGGGGGCGAGGAGTCCTCTTTACTTGCCCGTAATCGCCACAATACTTGTGAGCCGATGCTCGGTGAAACCTATAAACGCTCCGCCGGCGACAGCCTCTCGAAGCGGCAGCGCCCGCACTTGCCGCGGCATCTTCTTTATTCGATCTTCGCGCGCATCGGCGGCTCGGGTCTGGACACGGATGCGTTCGAAGCGTTGCGCGCCTCGTATCGCGGCGGGTTTCTCGGGAAAGCCGTCGCCTACGATAATCGCCAAACGGAGATCCCGTCCTCGCTCATTCATTCGCTTCGCTGGCATCCGGTGCGGCTGATTTCGTTTCTCGAGAGCCCGTATTACTACGGCGCGAAGAAGAAGTATCTCGATTGGATTACCTCGCGCCAGCTGGCGACCGGGAAGTTACGACTTGTTTCACAGCTGGTCGGGCGATTGCCTGCAATCGCTGCGAGTGCGCGCAAACGCGGCATCCCGTCGCTCGTGGAAATTCCGACCTGGCATCGCGACCGCGGAAAAATCGACCGGACCTCCCGCTGCCGCGCCGCGCTGCCAAGGCGTCGGTTGGAAGGAAGAGCTTGCTCCTCGAGCGCGAACGTTTCCTCGAGGAGTACGAACTGGCGGATCTGCTCGTCGTTCTTTCGGAAAAGGCGGCCGACACGTTTCGGGTGCAGGGTTTCCCGGAGTCAAAGCTCTTTTATCTGCCGCGCGGCGTGGATGTTGAGCGGTTCAAACCGGGCACGCGCCCGCCGATTTTTCGCGCAGTTTTTTCCGGGGCGCTGATCGAGCGCAAAGGAATCCATCATTTGCTCGAAGCCTGGCATCGACTCAATCTGAAAGATGCGGAGCTGTGGCTCGTCGGGTCCGTGCACGACGAAGCGAAGCCGCATCTGAAGCAATTTTGGCGGGACAATATCCGCGTGGTCGGCTTCGCGCGGGACGTGGAGAATTATCTCAGCCAGGGCACGGTCCACGTCTTTCCGTCACATTGCGAGGGCAGCGCGAAAGTAACCTACGAAGCGGCCGCGTGCGGTTTGCCGCAGATCACGACGCGCGAAGCGGGCGACGTGGTCGTGGATGGCGTGGAAGGAATCATTGTCCCGCCGGCAGATGTCGATGCGCTGGCGGATGCGATTCTGCATCTCTACGATCATCCGGAGATCGTGGACCGGATGAGCCTCGCGGCGCGGGAGCGGGTGGTGGAAAATTTTACCTGGGACCATTTCCGCGCGCGATTGCTCGTCGCCTATGAGCGGGCGATGGGGATGCGGCAGTAAGCTCGCAGTCTGTGATAGGTCCAATATGACCTATGCGACTCATAGGTCGGTCGCCGCGTGAACATCCTTCTCATCCAACTCAAGCGGATCGGCGATCTGATCCTGACGACGCCCGCGATCGCCGCCGTCCGGACGAAATTTCCGCGCGCGAACATTTCGCTCATCGTTTCCGCGGGCACGCGCGAGCTGCTGCCTGCGATTCCGGGATCGATCGCACCTTCGTCGCGCGCGGGAAAATCGGCGATGCGGCCGCCTGGTTCACGGTCGCGACGGCGGAAATACGATTACTGCCTGGATTTCACGCGCACCGATCGCTCCGCCTTTCTGACCCTGCTTTCGGGCGCGCGGAAGCGCATCACCTACGGACCATCCCAAGCAGCGGGTGAAGATTCGCGCGTTGAGTTACAACGAATTGGTGCAATCGCCGATCGGCCTCATGCACACGGTGGATCACCACCTCGCCTTGCTCGCGCCGCTCGGAATTCGCGACGCACCGCAAACCGTCCAGTTGAATCTGCCGGCCTCGGCGATGGAACGCGCACGCCGCGTTCTGGCCGACGCGAAAGTGCGCGGCGAGTTCCTTTTGTCTGCATCCGGGTTCCGCGCGGGCGGAGAAATTTTGGGAGGCGCGATCGCTGGGCTGCGCTCATCGATCATTGCGAGCCGAGCAGAGACTGACTTGCGTCGTGACTGGAGGCACTTCGCCGCTGGAACAAGCGCACATCGCCCAGATCAAAACGCACGCACGCGAGCCATTCGTCGATCTCTCGGGCCAACTGGATCTGCTCACCCTCGCGGCGCTGATCAAGCGCGCGCGACTCGTCACCACGGTCGATTCCGCGCCGATGCATCTGGCGGCGGCGACGCAGCACACCGCAGGTCGTTCTTTTCGGTCCGACCAATCCGTTTCACTGGCGTCCGCGCTTCGCGTCCGCGATCATTTTGCAAGCGGGCCAGAGCGCACCGCTGACGGAATTTCTCCCCGACCAGACGGGCGTCCCGATGAACCAAATCTCGACGGAACAGGTGATCGATGCTATGAAAGCGCTGCTGTCGGCTCCGCGCAGCGCCAATCGCATGAGCGCTCCTCAGAAACAGAAAGCTAAGCGATCTCTTTGGGAGACCATACGCATCGGCTGGCGGCCATACCGTCGCCTTTACGGTTACGTAAAGCCCTACAAATGCCGCTTCGTTCTCGGTCTCGCATTCGGGTTCGCCTTCGGCGCGATCAACTCGATCCTGCCACTCGTCCTCGGCGAAAGTGATGGCCGTCGTTTTTCACGGTCGGCGCCGATGAATCCGCAGGAGTTGATGAAGAACACGCACCGCGCTGAACAGCGGACCGAAGATAGCCAGCTCGATGTTGCTGCTTTGCCTCGCCATTCCGGCGGTGATGACCGTGCGCAGTCTCTGTTCCTACTGCAACGCCTACTACATGGCTTGGGTCAGCAACAAAGTGCTGACCGATATCCGCAATGAGCTCTTCACCAAGATGCTCCGGCATTCGATGGATTTCTTTAACAAGATGCATTCCGGCTTCCTCATGTCGCGGATCACGAACGACACCCGCATGATGCAGACCGCGCTCTCCACCGTCAGCAGCGACCTCTTCAAGCAACCGGTCGCGATCATCGGCGGCATCGGCGTTCTGCTCTACATGGATTGGAAATTTACCATCGTCACGCTCGTCCTTTTCCCGACCTGCCTCATCCCGCTCAGCATCTACGGCAAGACGGCGCGCAAGGCCGTCAAAGTCGAGCAGGAAGACATGGGCCAAATGGTCGTGACGATGCAGGAAACCTTCGCCGGCATTCGCGTCATCAAGTCGTTCGCGCGCGAAGAGCATCAGGAGAAAATCTTTCGCCGCAGCAACAAGCTGCAGTTTCAGAACGCGATGCGCATCATCAAGGCGATGGAAGCGGTCGGTCCGCTCGTCGAAACGATCGCGGCCATCGGCGTCGGGTTGGCCTTGCTCTACGTTTACTTCACGCAGCTTGAGCGCCGCGCGATTCATCGCCCTGATCGCCGGAATTTTCCTTCTTTACGAGCCGATCAAGACGCTCAGCCGCATTCACATCGATGATGCAGCGCTCGATCCAGGCGACGACGGGGATTTTTCGAGATCCTCGATTCGCAAACCGACCGTGAAGGACGCGCCGGATGCGATCGAGCTTCCCTCACTCGCACGGCCGCTCGAGTTCGAGAACGTTACCTTCCGTTACGCCGGCGGCGTGACCGACGCGGTCAAGGATTTGAACCTCGCGGATTGAACCCGGGAAAAGTTACGCGTTGGTCGGCGCGAGCGGCGCGGGCAAGAGCACCATCCTTTCCCTCCTCCTGCGTCTTGTATGATCCGGATTCCGGCAGCGTGCGAATCGATGGACACGATCTGCGCAGCATCACGCAAAAATCGCTTGCGGCAACAGATCGGTCTCGTCACGCAGGAAACATTTTTGTTTCACGACACCATCTTCAAGAACATCCAGTTCGGACGGCTCGACGCGACGAAGGAAGAAATTTACGCCGCGGCGCGGACCGCCTTATGCGCACGACTTCATCATGGCGCAACCGCAAGGCTACGAAACGGTCATTGGCGACAAGGGCTGCCTCCTTTCCGGCGGACAACAACAGCGTCTCGCGATCGCGCGCGCGCTTGCTGAAGAACGCGCCCATTCTGCTCCTCGACGAAGCGACCTCCGCGCTCGATTCCGAATCGGAAAAGCAAATCCAGCTCGCGCTGGAAACGCTCGCCGCCGGGCGAACCGTCATCGCGATCGCGCATCGCCTCTCCACGATTCTCTCGGCCGATCAGATCGTCGTGATGGAAGACGGGCGGATCAAAGAAATCGGCACGCACGCCGAGTTGCTCGAGAAATCCGGCTACTATCGCCGCCTTTACGACATGCAGTTCAACCGCAATCCGGACGAGGAGACGGCCCGGCGGACGAGCCCGAGTTTCTCGTCGAAGCCTGGTCAGCTAACGAGCTGCGTCCGGTACCGGGGCCAGAACGAGCTGCGTTTCGAGGAATCGCCTTCAAGCTCTCCGCTCGTTGAGCATGTGCTCGATCGCTCAGGACCGGATCAAATTGCAGCTCTGCCGGTGGCACCGGCAGCTTCACCCAGGAGCGACAGCCGCCGTAGCCGGCAGCTCTCGGAAGATCCAGGCGGCTCGATAGCCGAAAAACGCGCACGAACGCGACATGAATTCCCTGCGCGTCATCGTACTCGAAACGTCTCGCGCACAACTTCGCGCTGCCAGAATGTGCAACGGCTCCAGCGCGACCGCCGTCTCCCATGAAGTCACCACCTCTGAAGCCTTCCACTCTTGGCGAAAAAGCGAATCTCAATCTCACCGTCACGCTTCCGCGGAATCCCGTGGCGACGCCGTCCGCGTTTTCTCGACCTGCTCGTGAAATAACGTCGGGAAAAGAAAGAACTCCGCGATGACGAAAAGAGAAGCCATCGCGGCCTTCCGCGATCCCGCCCTTGCGCACGATGACGCTCTGCTCGCCACGCCCGAGCGCTTCGCAGACGATGGCCCATTCCTTGAAACCGATGCTTTCCATTTACGCCGCTCCGAAACTAGCCTCCCGCCGATGCCCTTCAAGATCGACCTGCACACGCACACGTTCTTTTCGGGCGATGGCGTTTCGAGCCCGGAGGAAAACATCGCCGCCGCGCGCGCGAAAGGGTTGCACGGCTTCGCCGTCACCGATCACAACACCTGCGACGCCGTCACCTACCTGCTCGACAAAGGCCTGATGCGCGAGGACGGCTTGCCGGTCGACGATTTTCTCATCATCCCGGGCAGTCGAAGTCACGACCGCGGAAGGTCATCTGCTCTGCATCGGCACGACCCTGCCCGATCTGAAAGGCACGCCCGGCGCGCGAAGTCTGCGAGATCATTCACGAGCGCGGCGGGCTCGCCATTCCGCCACATCCTTACGATTTGTTTCGCGCCGGGATTCGTTTCCCGGTCCTCGAGACGTTGCCGATCGACGCCCTCGAAGTCTTTCAACGCCGCCACCACACTGCGCCGCTACAACTCGCTATGCCTTCAAGTATGCGCAGGTCCGCGGCCTGCCCATGACCGCGGCGAGCGATGCGCATCATTACGCCGCGCTCGGGACGGCCTACACGATCTTGAACACGGACGATTTCTCGGTGAAAGGAATGCTCGCGCAGATCTGCAAGAGCAACGAGCTGAACCAGCATTACATCACGCCCGAGCGACAGCGTGCGGAAGACCTGGAACAACTGGATGCGCCTCCGCCGCCGCAAGAAGTTGCCCATCGAAGAAGCCAAGTTCGAGCACCTCGATCACTAGCGGACGGTTTCTAGAACGGATTTGTAGGGCGTTTCGGTGAAACGCCAGCGACGGCCAACGAGGCGGCGGGTTTCAAAATCGTCGCGCCTTGGCGCCTTTGCGTGAGACCTCCGAAATCAAAGATTCCTTGTCGCACGCGTTCGGGCACGCCGTTGGAAAGGGAAAGCGATCATCGCTTCAACCTAAAAATAGAAAGCCAAATGGATATGAATACAAAACATCACTTCATCACAATCGTTAGTTCAATTGCCCTGTGCGCGTGCTGCACGCTCGAGGCATCAAGCGCGGACCCTCTGCCTCGCCTCAGTTATAGCCTCACTGATCTGGGAGTTCTCCCTGACCAACCGGCGAGTATACCCGCGGCGATTAACAACCAGGGACAAGTGGCGGGCACCTCGGGGGCGTCCGCATTTCGCTACACCAGCACCAGCAAAATACCGATGGAGGATGTCGCCAGGCACTCCACCAAAGGCATCAGCCGTGGATTTGGAATCAACGACTCGGGCTTGGTCGTGGGCGACTCGACCTTCGGGAAGGACTTCAGCCACGCCGCGGTTTTCAGCCAGGGATCCGCGACGGATTTGGGGACTCTTACGGAGGGCGGGAACTTCAGCCGGGCCAATGGCATCAACGCCTCTGGCCAGGTGGTCGGCTCTTCCAGTAAGACACTGGATGGCGCCAGCAGTAGAGCTTTCATCGTAAGCACGGCCAGCTCCTCCAGCGCGATGACCGATCTGGGCACGCTGGGCGGAGCCCACGCGCAGGCTCTGGCGATCAATGATTCTGGATTTGTGACGGGAAACTCCCAAATCTCCCAAACCAACGCCACCGTCCGGCCTGACGTTATTCACGCCTTTATTTTGCAGGCCACCGGACCCGGGCCCGAGCCTCCCGAAGTCTCTTTGAACCCAAACAGACGAAAAATGCTCGACCTCGGGACGCTCGGCGGCGACTTCAGTTACGGCACCGCCATCAGCTCCAAGAACCATGTGGCAGGCTACTCGACGATCAATAACTTCGACGATCGGGTCCACGCTTTCCTTTATGATGGCGAGAAGATGCTCGACCTCGGCTCGCTTAGTGGCGCTTCCCTGAACCTCGATTTGAGCTATGCCTTGGGTATCAACTCAACGGATCAGGTGGTGGGTTGCAGTTATCTCCCATCGGGAGATGACTTGATGAACACCCCGGACGGGCCTTGGTCAGTGGCCTTCATTTACAGTGAGGGAGTGATGCGGGACTTGAATGACCTGATCGGGGATGCGGCGACGAATTACCGGCTCGATTGCGCGACGGCGATTAATGACAACGGACAGATCGTAGCCATCGCTTTCAACCAGTCTAAGAATGCTTTTCACGCTGTCTTGTTGACGCCTCGTTCGCGTTGAGGGGGCAATTGGGCGCGGTGCTTAGCACCGCGCCCAATTCGGGGAAGGGGTGCGATTGTTTCCGCCACTTCCGTTTTCGGTCATTTTCCGCGTCCCAGCAAACTTTCGATCCTGCATTGCAGTGAATCAGGACAGCGAGTGGCTCTGTAAATCGAAGCACGGCGGCGAGAACTACTTGGCGGAAACTCGCCGGACAGGAATTGAAATGCGATCACGCCCAGTGCGTAATCATCCTCGCGTGTTCCTGCGCGTCGGGAGAACTTTCCGCGATCCGCTGGCGGGACATAATCCGGCGAACCCCACGGCAGCACGTCGGTCTCGCCGATGCGGCAGGCACCCTCGAAATCGATCAGTCGCAACTTTCCATTACGCAGAAAAATGTGCGATGGCTTGCAGTCGCGCCACACCCATCCGGCAGCGTGCAGGTTGGAGAGGAGCGGCTCCAGTTGTTCCAGAATCCTCTCCGCTCGACGCCAGGAGGTTTTTGCTGGTTGCATTCGCCGTGCGGCGAGCAAAGGGCGATCAGTGATTTGTTCGAGAACGAGATAGCGATTCCCTTCTTGGGTGAACTCTCGAAAAATCTCGGGGACCGGCAGACCTGCTTTGCGCAATTTGCGCAGGACCTGGGCCTCGTGCTTGACCAGCGCGTAGCCGTCTCGGCCGTCCCAGTTTGTTTCGCCATGCCGCCGTCCTTCTTTGATTATCACCTGACGCACCGGCAGAACGGAAAGATCGACTGCTTCGTAAACGCCTCCTTTCCCGCGCTGAGCTTTCGCCTTGAAGACGAGAAGCTGGCGACTGAGCAGTCCGCGCCATTTCGAACTCTTCGCGTGTGATTTCTGAAAGGGATCTTCCAGCCAGCGCGGAACCGCCTGCCCGGGCGCGCGCCTGTCCCGAGAGCGCCTTCCTCCTGGAGCGCGGATGAATCCGCGTGTGCCATCGACCGAACTACGGAACGCGCCGTATCGGTAGTAAACCAGGCTCTCCTTGCGGTATCGCGCGTCGAACGGGATGCGCGGACCGGACAGCCCACGCGTCGCGCGGTGAAGTTCGCGCGCCAATTTCAAGGCTTCGTCAGTCGAGCGTGGATAGACGGTCAGAAATTTTCCAATCTGCGAAAAATCAGCAAGGCCAGAATTTAGCGATCTCAGCAACTCCAGTCCGCAAGGAAGCTTAAAAAGCGCGTCGTTCTTGCGCAGGATCGGCTCGACACGTGCGAAGACTTCTGCGGCGGAGAGGATGGTCGCCGAAAGGTGAAGCTTCCAGCCTTGCGCCGGGTCGTCTTTGCGGGCGGTCCGGGAATAGGACCAATTCCCGTCGCAAAGCGGCAGGTGTTTTATCTGCGCGAGCCAACGCAGAGATGGCCCGCGCGCTATCTCAGAAATGGAGGTAACAGCCTATGATTACTGGTGAAGCAAGGATCAGGGCCAGCTTACCAGACTCGGTGCAAGCGCTGTAGAGACTAATCTCGGACTTGGACACACTCTTAGCCTCCAGTTCTTGCGCAGTAGGTGCCAGGTACGAGTTAATGCAATCAATTGCCGCCTGGTCATTGGCATTAGCCGAGGCCAATGTTGCTTTGAAGTCAGCAGGAAAAGTTGCATCAGTTTTAAGTTTGTTTACGACCTGCGCTAGAGTCATCGCAGAGTTTGGGTTTGGACATGTAAGTGCCATAGCTGCTGGTTCCTTTCGTCAGTTGTTTCGTTCACCTAATTATTTACCCCGCGATTAGAGGACTCCTTGTACACGAAGACCAGCTTTATTTTGGCACCTCGCGAAAATTGGCGGCGCGGAACCATCCGCGCGAGGACCTCTCGAAAACCCGGTTCGTCCCGGATATTGTCGAGTCGCGGATCGACCCTGATCCAGATCACATCGACCGAGCGTTGCTCGATGGCTTTTTCGAGCCAGTGAAAAGCACCATCCGTGTCGCGCCAGACGGCGCAAATAGTGGCCATGTCATACGGCGAGAACGGCCCGGGCTGCGAAGTCACTTCGTTTACGATTCGGTCTGATTCAGCCTTATTCCCGGCTACAGCATGTGCGTAGGCCAGTTCCAACTTCGCCCAGCTGCTGTCGTCTGAGAGTTCCACATACTCTTTCGCGGCTTCGATCCCTTCCGGATATTGTTTGTTCTGGAGGTAGGCCTGCGCCAGAACCTGGAAGGCCGGGCCAAAATTTCCTTCGAGCTCAATTGCCTTAAGGCAGCAGGCGATCGCGTCCGGATAACGATGCGCCGCGCAAAGAATCTTCCCCCTGGATGTCAAAATGAATTGAGATAAGGGATCGAGTTTCTCGGCGGCGCTATTTTCCTTGAGCGCCTCCTCGAAACGGCCAAGCTGCGCGAGATGTCGCGCGTACAAATTATGGGCATTCGCACTGTTCGAGTTTAACTCGAGCGCCTTCTGGAAGTCGGCCTCGCCGGCTGGCCAGTTCCAATCGAAATCTGACAGGAGCGTCGCCCGGGAAATGTAGCCCTCGGCCAGATTCTCGTCGATTCCAAGCGTGATTGAAACCTCCGACCACGCCTCTGTGGACGCCTCTTCGGGAGATATTTCGCCTGCTTTGCCAAGTAAAATGTAAGAATCGGCGATGCCCGCGTGTCCCAGCGCGAAGCGAGGATCTTTCGCCACCGCCTTTTCGAAAAGGATGCGCCCCTTTTGGATCGAATCGGGCGTGCGCTTGTTCAGGAAATAGCGTCCGCGCAGATACAAATCATACGCCTCCGGATCTTGCGTGAGAGACTTGGCGAGCTCTGTCGTCTCGGCCAGGCGCAGCTCGATTTGCAATGCGTTTGCCACCTTTTTAGCCACGTCGCTCTGCAAAGAAAGAAGATCCTGCTCCGTTGAATCATACGTTTCCGACCAGAGGTCGTATCCGTTGGCGACATCAATCAACTGTGCCACGACGCGCACTTTACCCGGTCCGTGGCTGACGCTTCCTTCCAGCATGTAGCTCACGCCGAGTTGCCGGCCAACCTCGCGGATGTCCATGTTTTTGTTTTTGAAAGCAAAGGCGGTGGTGCGGGCGACCACGAAAAGACCGTGGACGCGCGCGAGCGAGTTGATGATCTGCTCAGTGATGCCGTCGCTGAAATACTCCTGATCCTTCGTCTGGCTAAGATCGAGAAACGGCAGAATGGCGATTGATTTGCTTGGCACGAGTGCCGGGGGCGTTGCTTTCGGCTGCGATAACCGGAAGGCGAAGAACGCCGCCGCTCCGATCACGGCGAGCCCGACGAATGCGGCTGCAAATTTCTGGCCGGTCCGCCACACTTTCGATCTCGGCGGAGGAATGAACCCCAGGCGCACCCGGCACGACTCCACGGCTTCCATCAATTCGCGAGCCGATGCCGGCCGCTTGACTGGATCCACTGCGAGAATGCGGCGCAGCAGCTGAATGACGGGGGTTGGGATTTTGCGGGCGACCAATCTCTCCACCGGCAGCGGGAGATCGCTCTGGCCATGGCGAATCTCCTCGATGCTTTTGCCCTCATACGGCACCTCGCCGGTGAGCGCATACCAGAGCGTCACACCTAACGAGTAGATATCCGAGCGTGCATCGGCCGGCGCGCCGCGGAACTGCTCCGGGCTGGCAAAAGCAGGCGTCCCGATGAAGCCGCCCTTGGTCAGGTCCATTTCGTTGCCGCCATCCGCAATCGCTTTGGCCAGACCGAAATCGATCACTTTCACCTCCAGTTCCGCGGCGGTGCCGTCCCTGTGGGTCAGCATGATGTTGCCCGGCTTGAGATCGCGGTGAATCAAGCCGTGCGCCGCCGCCGCGATCAACGCGCGCGTGACCTGAACCGCGATCTCGAGCGCTGCTTCGACCTTCAACGGGCCGTCGCGCCTGACGAGCGCTTCGAGCGTTTCGCCCTCGACCAGCTCCATCGCGTAGTAACAACCATCGCCATCAGGCGACGCGCCGAAGTGAAACACCCCCGCGACATTCGGATGCCGAAAGGCTGCCGCCGCGCGCGCCTCGCGCAGGAAACGATCCCGCACCGCCTGCCCGCCGCCCGTCCGCCGCCGGAGCGTCGATTACCTTGAGCGCGACGCTCCGGTTCAAGACCTTGTCGTCAGCGCGATAGGTCACGCCCATCGCCCCGCGCCCGAGTTCCCAGAAAGAGCCGTCCTCGCGCCGAACGATTTCGAAATCTCCGAAGACCGGCGAAGCAAATTCAGTCGGCGGCTGATCGAAGCCCACACGCACCAGGCAGGCCAGGCACTCACCCTTCGCATTCAACGTCCTGCCGCAGGTCGAACAGAGCGCGACGTGGGCAGGCGACATTTTCATATTACCTCTCGCTCACCCGCCGGACAGGACTCGAAACAATTCGTGCAATTCCTCATCCACTTCCGCCTCGGTCTCCACCGTCTGGCGGACCTCCGCGCGCAACAGTTCGCGGTAACGCGCCCGCAAGCGGGCGACGTAAGTGCGGATGCTCGAAGCCGGCAATCCCATCTTATCCGCCAGCTGATCGTACGCCGGCAGCGGATCGCGCGCTCCCGGTGAGGAAAATTCTTAGCTGCTGAAAAAGGTTCTGTTTGCCTGCGGTCTGGTACTCTGCCGCAAGCCGTTCCAAGACCCGCCGCGACTACCGCCTCGGCCCAGCTCCGCTCAAAGAGGCGATCCTCGCCGTTCGGTTCCCCGCTCGCGAAATGAGTCTGGAAAAGTGACTCGGCCGCTTCGGCCCGGCTCTCGTCCAACGGCAGGAACTCCTGGGCGCCGCCGCGCTTTAAGGCGTGCTCGCGCGAGTAGGCGTCGGCCAGAAAATTCTTGAGCGAAGCGAGCAGAAAGGAGCGGAATCGGCCCTTCTCGCGATCGGCCCGGGCATAGATTTCGCGTTCGATGAGATGAGCGAAAAAACTCTGGGTGAGGTCCTGGGCATCGGGCACGGAATGGCCGCGGCTGCGCACAAAAGTGTAGAGCGGCATCCAGTAGGTCCGACAAAGCTCCTCCAGCGCGACGCGGGCTTTCTCCGGCTCCGACTCGCTTCTCGCCGCGGCGACAATCACGCTCCAGTGCGTGGGAGCGAAAGGATCGCTCGGGCCATGGCTAACGCCTGGCAGAGAACTCACGCGCGAGGTTTAGCGGAAGCACGAGACGAAGGCAAGCGCGCAGAAACCTAACGATTCCGTGTCGCACGCGCTCCGGCACGCCGTTGGAAAGGGAAAGCGATTATCGCTTCAACCTCAAAATAGAAAGAAAACATATGAATACACAAAACGTCTCGTTTCAATCCCTCCGTCTCCTTTGCTCCCAGGCAAAGGCGCGGTTGTTTCCGGCGGCCTTCCTGTTCTGCCTGCTCGCTTCGCCGGGCATGGCGCAGGCCCTGCCGGACGTCCCGAACCCGCTCCCGATCAAAGGCAGCCTGGTGGCCGATGAAAACTATCGGGAATACGCCTCGTCCAATCCATCGGGAGAAATCCTCGCCCCGATCACCCGCCTGCTCTTCGTGGTCACGGCAGACGGCACCGCGAATACTGGCCGTCTCGGTCAGATGAGAGTGATCTACGTGGGCATGGTGGATTACTTGGGCGGAACGGGCCAGCAATGCGCTCGTTTCATCGCCGCTAACGGAGATAGCATCTTCACCACCTCGACCGGACAAGCGAGTCAGACGCAGAATCCGGGTGTGAGATCCATCATGGAGTTTCACACCGTGACCGGTGGGACCGGCGACTTTGCGCAACGTGAGCGGAAACCTCACCGTCAGCCGATCGCTCAAGGTCTCCGCCGACGGACTCACGGGCCACAGCGAGGGGACCGTCAGCGGGTCTCTTCGTTTCACCTACTAGTGGATGGAACAGGGCGATGCGGGGAGCATTCGCCCGGTGGGCCAACTCGGTGCCTCACGGTTTTGGAAATCGTGAGGCATCGTTGTTTTTATCCGCAGCGCCGAGTTTCTCGCGACGACAGAGCGTCGCGCTCCAAGCGAAACAGGTCACACCCGAACCGCTTCAACGTGATGACCACGTGCGTGTGAAATCGCGTCGTTTCAGCGTCAAGGAGCTGCGAGGCGACGGCGGCAAATCGCCTAACGAGCGCCGACCGGTGCCGGCTGCTTCACGGTTGCGCCCGGTTTTGCACCCACTTCGACTTCGTGATGCATGTGGCCGCTGCGGAGGAATGGAACTTTATCGAGCACACGCTCCTGGAACCATTCGAGCGCGAGATAAATGACCGGCGTGATGTAGAGCGTGATCAATTGCGAAACGATCAGGCCGCCGACGATGACCAGACCAAGCGGCCGGCGCGAAGAGCCATCGGCGCCGAAGCCCAGCGCGATCGGCAGCGCACCCATCAAGGCCGCCAGGGTCGTCATGATGATCGGGCGGAAACGTTCGACGCTCGCTTCGTGAATCGCGGAGCGACGGTCGTAGCCTTCGTCCAGCCGATGGAGCGCGAAGTCGACAATCATGATGCCGTTCTTCTTCACGATGCCCATGAGGAGGAAGAGACCGATGACGGAATAGAGCGAGAGGGTGGAACGGAAAAGCCAGAGCGTCATCAGTCCGCCAACGACCGCCGGGAAGAGGGTCGAGAGCACGGTCATCGGATGGACATAGCTCTCGTAGAGAATGCCGAGAATCACATACATGACGAAGAGCGCCGCGAGGACGAGGAAGGGCAGCGCCTGGAAGAGTTGCTGGAGGACGAGGCCTTCGCCCTGCAGCTCGCCTTTGACCGTCGGCGGCAGAACTTCGGCCGCGGTCTTCTTGATGTAATCGGTCACATCGCCCAGCGCGACGCCGGGCTTGGTGTCGAAACCGAAGGTGACGCTGGTGAATTGATTCATGTGGTTGACCGATTGCAGGCCGAGCGTCTCCTTCGATTTCGTGACCGCGCGGATCGGGATCAGTTTGCTGCCGTTGTCCGGCTTGACGTAGATCTGGCGAAAATCTTCCGGCCGTTGCGCGCCTCGTCGTCCGCTTCGAGGATGACCTGATATTGATCGTCCGCCTGCTTGATCAGGTAGACGTAGTTTTGCGAATAGGCGGCGCGAAGCAGGTTCTGCGAGCTTGGTCGTCGAGACGCCGTAAAGGCTGGCGCGGTCGCGCTCGATATCGATGTCGAGATTGGGCGTGTTGCGAAAAAGATCGGAACGCGGCGGACTGGCGAAGCCATCGTAGCTCGCGCAGTTTGGCGGCGAACTCATCGGCCGCGGCGTAAACTTCATCGGGATTGATGCCGCTCAAGACATAGCTGTAGCGCCCGAACGAGCTCCCGGTCGCTCCAATGTTGATCTGCAAGACCGGCTGTGGATTGAGCGTCGGGAAAACTCCCGGGAATTTCGCTGCACGCTTTGCGCAGCTCGCGCCGCCACCGTGTCGATATCGGGCGCGCTCGCTCGCGTCCTTCAAAAAGAGCACGGTGAAAACACCCGCGCCGAGTCCGGAACGTCCCGCGACCGTGAAATATTTGTCGACCGCCGGATTCGCCTGCAGAATGGGATCGAGCTTGCTCCTGGAGCTCGGCGTTGCTGAGCGGGCGAGGCGCCTTCCTGGACGATGAAAAAGCCGCGAATCGTCCCGCTGTCGCCAGTCGGCAAGAGGGTGAAGGGGAGTTGGCTGAAGAAGAACCAGACGCCGAGAGCACAGGCGAGAATGATCGGCACCGCGAGCCAGCCGTGATCGAGAAACCAATCGAGGGAGCGGCTGTAGAAATCGAGCAGTCGGTTCGAAGAAGCGGCTGAAGATTCGCTCCGTCCAGGTCTTGACGATGGCCCGGGCCGCGCTCCGCGAGAATGCGCGAACACATCAGCGGCGTCAGCGTTAGCGAGACCAGACCGGAGGCAAGAATGGCGACGATGATGGTGATGGCGAACTCGCGGAAAATTCGGCCTAACAATCCCGGCATGAAGGCGAGCGGAATGAAGACCGCCGCGAGCGAGAGCGTCATCGAGAGAATGGTGAAGGAGATTTCGCCCGCGCTGTTCAGCGTGGCCTTGTAGATCGATTCGCCGGCTTCGGCGCGCCGGACGACGTTCTCCAGAAAGACAATCGCGTCATCGACCAGGAACCCGATGGCCAGGGTCAGCGCCATCAGGGTGAGGTTGTTGATCGAATAACCGAGCACCCACATCGCGATGAAAGTGATGAGGAACGACATCGGGAGCGCCACCATCGGAATGAGCGTGTCGCTGGCGCGGCCGAGAAAGACGAAGATGACGAAGATGACCAGGACGAAGGCGATCACGAGCGTCGCCTGGACATCGTGCAGGGAATTCACGATCGACTGCGAGCGATCAAACGTCGGAATGAGCTGAATCGAGCCCGGCAGCTCGCGTTGCAACTGGGGCAATAAGGTCGCGCACCGAACGCGCCACCGCGACGGCGTTCGCGCCCGCCTGACGCGAGACGGCGAAAACGATGACCGAGGCCGGCGGATTGATAATCACGAGCGAAAAAGTGGCGCGAGAGCCGCTCGTTCTCCACGCCATCGATGACGCGGGCGACGTCGCGCAGGTAAACCGGCGAGGCATTGGCCGCCTGCTGCGATGATGATGTTGCGATATCCTTCGGCGGTCGTCGATCTGCCCGTTAGGCCGGAGCGTGATCGACTTGTTCTTGCCGTCGAATTGGCCCGCACCCGAGTAAGCGGTCCCGGCGCGGATCGCGGCCGACAAATCCGTCGAAGGTCAGGTTGCGCGAGGCCAGCGCGCCCGGGATCGACCTTGATCCGGATGGCACCTTTGACGCCATAGATGTTGACCTGGGAGACGCCGGGCAAAATGTTGATCCGCTGCTGCACCTGGGTCGAGCCGTAGCGGTAGAGTTCGCCATCGCTCAGCGTGTCACTCGTTAGGGCGATATAACATGACCGGTTGATCGTTCGGATTGGACTTGTTGAAAGTGGGCGGGCTGGGAAGATCGCTCGGCAACTGGCCGGTGGCCCGTTGAATGGCCGACTGCACGTCGGTCGCGGCCGCGTCGATGCCTTTGCTGAGGTCGAACTGGAGAGTGATCGAGGTGTTGCCCTGGGAGCTCGTGCTGGTCGAGAGCGTCGAGCCCGGGAATTTGGGTAAACTGTTTCTCCAGCGGCGTGGCGATGGTGTTCGCCATCGTCTCGGGGTTCGCGCCCGGATAGGAGGCGTTCACCTGGATAACGGGATAATCGACCGCCGGCAGATCGTTCACCGCCAGTTGATTGTAGGTGAGAATGCCGAAGACGATGATCGACGCCGTCAGCAGCATCGTCATGACCGGCCGCTGAATGAAGGGCCGCGAGAGGCCGGAGGAAAATTGCACCAGCTTTTTCGCCACGGTGTGTTCGCTCCCGGCGCGCGGCACGCCCGGACGGCGCGCCCTCGGCTGCGCCGTTCAGCAGTTCGTCGTCGCGACCGTTGTCTTGGGAGTTCGCCATTCGTTAGGGCTCCGCGTTGACGTCGCTCTCCGCCCGTTCCGTCCGGCGGACTGTTGTCTGCCTGCTTTCGCGATCACTTGCGCTCCGGGTGCCAGTTGCAACTGGCCCTGGACGACCACCGTTTCGCCCGGTTCCACCCCTTTCTCGATGACGGTTAATTCGCCCTGTTTCTGTCCGGGCTTCACCTGTCGCAGATCGAGAGTGGAATCCTTCTTCACGACGAAAATATAGGGCCCATTCTGGCCGATCTGCACCGCGCCGTTCGGGACCAGCTTCGCGTTCTTGATGATGTCGAGAATCAGGCGGACGTGGACGAACTGCGACGGCCAGAGCGCATGATCAGGGTTCGGCGTGACCGCGCGAGCCTGCACGGTTCCCGTTCCGGGCTGCACCGTGTTGGCGATGAAATAGAGGCTGCCCTCGCGCGGCGGGATGTTGTCGTTCTCGGCATCGGTCAGGACTTTCAGATTCGGCCCTCCGAGATATTTCCTAACGAGTGGCAAGATCGGGCTCGGAGATGGTGAAGTCGGTGTAGATCGGATCGAGGTTGTCGATCTGCACCAGGACCGCGCCGTTGCCGCCACCATTGCTGCCGGCGGTGACCGTGTTGCCCACATCCACCTGACGCAGCCCGGCGCGGCCGTCGATCGGTGACCGGACTTCGCAAAAATTCAGATTCACCTGCGCGGCGGCGACAGCGGCCTGTGCGCTTTGCACCTTGGCTTCGTCGGTCTTGGCGGTCGCCACCATGGTATCATACTCTTGCTGCGCGATAACCTTGCGAGCGCGCAGATTCTTCCTGCCGCTTCAAGTTCAACTGATCGAGCGCCAACTGCGCGTTTGCCTGCGCCAGCGCACCCTGCGCGTTGTCCAACGCCGCTTGGTAGGGCCGTTTGTCGATCGTGAAGAGCAGGTCGCCTTTCTTCACGTCCGCGCCGTCCTTGAAATCGCGGGACACAATCTGACCACTAACCTGCGCTTGCACCTGCACGCTTTCGTTGGCGGCGCAGTTGCCGATCTCATCGAGATAAAGCGGCACATCCTTCGTGATCACTTTCGCGACGAGGACGTTTCGCGGCGGCGGACCTGCAGGTCCTGCCTTCCGGCCGCAGGCAGAAAACCCGAGCAGGCAGACTGCCGCCAGGGCAACGGAGAGAAAATCGCCGGTATGGCCGTTGGTTCATCATGAAAGTGGCGGTGTTGGACTGCCCTTCGTTTTACGGCGCTCAGCCCCGTTACGGACGCCAATTTGCTGAGCGGTCTCGGCCCGCTCACGGATTTGCGCCAGCACACGGAGGCATGTTTCCAGATCGTGCTGCGGAATGTCGGCGATCAATTCGTGTCGAAGCTCCTGCGCGGTGCTGAAAATGCGATCAAGCACAACCGCGGAACGCCGTTGAAGATGGACGGTCTTGCAACGGCGATCTTCCGTGTGGCTCTTGCGTTTGATCCAACCATCCTGTTGCAGTCGGTCGAGGATCCCGGCCAACGTCGGTTCTTCGATCCCGATGCGGGCCGCGATCTCACTTTGAGTCAGCTTGTCGCCACCGCGCGCCAGATGGGCCAGCGTCCTCCACTTGCCCATGCTCAGACCAAGGGGCTTCAGGCGCTGATCGAGTTTGGTCCGCCAGACGCGCGCGGTCTCGTTCAGGAGGAAGCCCAGCTTATCTGTGTCGCCTTCCGCCATGAGATCGTTAGCATGCTAACGATCCCGCGGAAGTCAACCCCCTCACCCGCCCTCGCCCACTTCGAGCAAGATGACTTCCTTTTTCCGGTAATCCATCAGCCGCAGAACCGGACGCGCCAGGCGCGGCTGCCAACGTCTGCTGCCGGTGATTTGCGACTCCGTCGTCGGCTGCACCAGCACGTAACGCGCGTGCGTCGGCAACTCGCCGGCCCGGTCGACATATACGATCGGATTGCGCACGTAGAACAGGAAAGGCTGGTAATCGGGATCGAGCGCATAAAGCGGCTCTGCCTCCGCCATCGTGGCATTGATTTGCGCCGCGATCGTCCGGATTTTTTCGTGTCGCTGCCGGAGCGGTATCAAGCGCCAGGGCGTAAAGCGCGATGGCCGCGCAAACCAGTGCGGTTACTGCGGCCGGCAAGCGCAACTCAGGACGCACCGCGGCCGGGGCTCGCATTCGCAACCATGCCGGTAATCCGAATCGCTCCGCCGTCAGCAGCAATGCCGTCAACCAGGCCGCCGGCGCGAGCAGCGGTATCGTGTAACGCGCGAGAGACCCGGGCAACAAACTCACGCCGACGAAGGTAATGGCAATACCCCAGAGGATCCCTTGCGCCAGCGATGCCCGGCGTTCGTCCGAGAAGCGCGCCGTGTTTGCGAACGCGAGGAGCGGCGTCCAAGGCAGGAAATAACAGATCCCGCGCGGAATGTTCATCAACCAGCCGGTGAACTTGAAGTCTGCTGCGCCGTAAAGCCGGCCCGAGAACTGGCGGGTCCAGGTCTGAGCGACATCACTGTCCTGCATCATTACCAGACACGGCACCGCCCAGGCCGCGAAGATGGCGAGCATCACGACGAGACCAACGGCGTGCGCGCGATTCGCAATGGTTCGAATTTCACCAGTGCGATAGAGGACTGAGAGCACGATCGCGTAAAAGAAAATCAGCAGCACCGGTCCCTTCGCGAGCAGACCGAGCCCTAGAAAAATCCACGGCACCGTCCACGTGAGCCATTTCGAGCGTCGTTCCTGCCACGCAGCTCAGCCAACAGATGATCGCCAGCCCGCAAAGCGACACATACAGCGCTTCGATCTCGATCAGCCGTCCTTTCTCGATGCATGCCGAAGTTCGTCATCCAAATGAGCGCGGCAATGAGCGAGCCGTTCGCCCCGAGGCTGCGCGCGCGCGACCGTGACAAAGGCGAGCGCCACCGCGAGGACGCAAAGGGCCGACGGCAAACGCGCCGTCCATTCGTTGCGTTCTCCGAAGATCTTGAAGGACGCCGCGACCAGCCAATTGACCAGCGGCGGCTTGCGAAAATAGGGCTCGCTGCCGACCTGCGGCACAATGTAAGTTACCGGTCTCGAGCATCGTCACCGCCGGCAGAATGCGGCGGCCTTCTTCGCCTTTGATCTCGAGCGAGCCGAGGCCGCGGCAGGTAAATCGCGGCCCAGATGGCGATTACGAGAAGCAACGAACGGATGCCGGTCACGGACCGAAGGTCGAACGTCGAACGCCGAACGTCCAACGTTGCACTGCGCAATGCAGCATCTCCTTCCGGGTTCGACGTTCGGCGCTCGACGCTTCTGCGATTCCCGAGCGATCAACCGCTTTCGATTGCCAACTTGACGCCTACCGGGTGGAAAGTAAGTTAGGACTCTAGTCCGCGCTGGATTGGAGTGGGAGCTGGTGTCCCACTCTTTTTCGTCTGCGGGCTCGATGTTTTTATGAACGCCGAGTTTATTGCCATGCTGGATTACCTGGAGCGGGAGCGCGGGATCAAACGCGAGATCCTGCTCGAGGCGGTTTCGAACGCCCTCCTTTCGGCCTCGAAGAAGAGCGTGAGCGCGTCGCGCGATCTTCGCATCGATATCAATCCGAAGACGGGCGAGATCCGCGCGCTCGCGCAATCTGCTCGTGGTCGACAACGTGACCAATCCGCAGGACGAAATTTCGCTCGCCAAGGCGCGCAAGATCAAGCCGGACGCGAAGGTTGGCGACGAAGTCGAAGTGGAAGTGACGCCGAAGAACTTCGGCCGCATCGCCGCGCAGACCGCCAAGCAGGCGATGATGCAGCGCATCCGCCAGGTCGAGAAGGAAATGATTTACGAGGAGTTCAAGGATCGCGCGGGCGAGATCGTCAGCGGCACGGTGCGCCGTTTCGATCGCTCCGACGTGATTCTCGATCTCGGAAAATTCGAAGCGATCATGCCGCAACGCGAGCGCGTGGTGGTCGAGGATTACAACGTCGGCGATCGCCTGCGCGCCTACGTCGTCGCGGTGGAAAACGGAATTCGCGGCCCGGAGATCATCGTCTCGCGCAGCCATCCGAATTTCGTTCGCCGTCTTTTCGAACTGGAAGTGAGCGAGATCAACGACGGCACGGTCGAGATTCGCGGCATCGCGCGCGAAGCCGGTTATCGGACGAAGATCGCGGTCACGAGCGCGAACGAGAAAGTCGATCCGGTCGGCGCCTGCGTCGGCATGCGCGGATCGCGGGTGAAGAACATCGTCCGCGAACTGAACAACGAGAAGGTCGACATCATTCGCTGGAGCTCCGATCCGAAGGAATTTGTCCTCGAAGCGCTCAAGCCGGCGAAGGTGAAGAACCTCGTTTTCGATCTCGAGAAGAAGAGCGTCGCAGATTTCCGTCGATGAAGATCAGCTTTCGCTCGCCATCGGGAAAAAGGGCCAGAACGCGCGACTGACGTCGCGGCTGACCGGCTGGGAGATCAACATCGACAAGGACAGCGTCGGCGACGCACGCGGTGGAACAAAAGGTCGCGCAGGCCGCGCAGAGCCTCGCCGGCGCGCTGCCGATCACCGACGAGCAGGCGCTGACGCTGGTGAAATCCGGCTTTACCAATCTGGAAGGATTGCGCGATGCCGACGTGTCGAGGACTTCGTCGATATTCTCGGCGTGGACGAAGCAAAGGCGCAGGAAATTCACGAGGCGGTGCCATCGGGAAGTCCAGCCGCACAATAACATGGCTTCGCCTGACCGGCCGGCCATGAGCAGATTTTTCAGAAACAGACATGCCAACAAAAACGACGACCAAGACCACAGCGCGCAAGCCCGCGACCTGCGCGCAAGCCGGTCAAGTCCGCCGCTCCGCCAAGTCGCCGTCGCCGAATCAGCCGCAGCGCAAAGCGGCGAAAGTAGATTCGCCAGATCAAGGCGCCGAAAGCCGCGTCGGCCGCGACGCCAGCTCCGGCCGCGAGCGCAGAACCCGCGCCGGCCGAAAGTCGACGCACGGAGCCACCGAGCCGTGCCGACAGCTGCCTGCTCCGCCGATCCGGCGCAAGAGCGGCGACCGGAAACCGTTTCGCTGATCGACGAAAAGAAACCGCGGCCGAAACGCGCCGAGGGCGACGAGCACGATCAAGCGCTCAGTCCTGCCACCGATCTCGCGGATTCGCGCGACGCCGGAAGCCAGTCCTGGCCGCCGATCTCCGCAGCCGCGATCGACCTCACCCCAGCCGGCGGCGCCGCGCAGCTCCCGCGCCGCGTCGCGACCGATGCGACCGGCAGCGGATCGGCCGACGCCGCGACCGAAGCCGAAGACGAAGCGCAAAGATCATTCACATCAAGCCGCCGATCATCGTGCAAGGATCTGGCGCCGCAGCTCGGCCTGAAGAACCACGTCAGCTCATCAAGGAGCTGATGGATGACTGCAACATTTTCGCGAACCCGAACCAGACGATCGAGCCGGACATCGCGACGCAAGATTTGCGCGAAGCACGGTTTCGTTTTCGAAATGGAACGCCGCGAAAAAGGCGGCGGCGTCCACAAGGTCGAGCAGGTGGTCGTCGCGCCGCCGCCGCCGGTCATCGAGAAGGAAGAAGAACTCAAGACGCGCGGCCCGATTATCACCTTCATGGGCCACGTCGATCACGGCAAGACCTCGCTCATGGATGCGATCCGCAAGACGCGCGTCGCGGCGGGCGAAGCCGGCGGAATCACCCAGCACATCGGCGCCTACACCGTCGATTACAAAGGCACGCGCATCACTTTCCTCGACACGCCGGGCCACGCCGCCTTCACCGCGATGCGCGCGCGCGGCGCGAACGTGACCGACATCGTCGTGCTCGTCGTCGCGGCGGACGACGGCCTCATGCCGCAGACGATCGAGGCGATCAACCACGCCAAGGCCGCGCCGCATGTGAAGATCATGGTCGCGATCAACAAGATCGATTTGCCCTCGGCGAACATCGATCGCGTCAAGAAGCAGCTTCAGGAACGCGAACTCTCGCCGGAAGATTGGGGCGGCGACACGATCGTCGTGCGAAGTTTCCGCCACGAAGGGCACGGGCATCGATCACCTCCTCGAGATGATGGCGCTGCAGGCCGAAGTGATGGAGTTGAAAGCGTCGCCGACCGCGACTCCGCGCGGCACCGTGATCGAAGCGCAGGTCGAAGCCGGCCGCGGCCCGACCGCGACCGTCATCGTGCAAATGGGCACGCTGAAGATCGGCGATCCATTCATCTGCGGCGATTACGGCGGCAAAGTGAAATCGCTGATGGACGATCGCGGCAAACCGATCAAGGAAGCGGGCCCATCGACTCCGGTGAAGGTTCTCGGCTTCACCGGCCTGCCGAACGCCGGCGATGAATTTCTCGTGATGGAATCGGAGCGCTCCGCGAAGACGTTGAGCGAGGAACGTCTCGCTGCGAACGGCGCGCCGATAAATTGAGCATCGCCGCAACGCGCCACGCTCGAAAGTCTGCTCGAAGCGGCCGACGGCAAGAAACATCTGCGCATCGTTCTGAAGTGCGACGCGCAAGGTTCGCTCGAAGCGCTGATCGGCGCGCTCGGCCAAATCGAGAGCAAGAAGATCGATCTCGAAATTATCCACGCCGGCGTCGGTCCGATCTCCGAATCCGACATCCTGCTGGCGAGCGCGTCGAACGCGGTCGTCGTCGGCTTCAACGTCAAGGTCGAGAGCATGGCCGTGAACGTCGGCGAAACGCGAAGGCGTCCAGGTCAAGCTCTACAGCATCATTTACGAACTGATCGACCAGATCAAGGAAGCGATGGCCGGGCTGCTCGATCCGGAACATCGCGAAACCGTCATCGGTCACGCCGAAGTGAAGCAGGTCTTCAAGTTGAGCCAAGGGATCGTCGCCGGCTGCCTGGTCACCGATGGCCGCATCGCTCGGACCGCGCGGGCGCGCGTGCTGCGCCGCCGCCAGCCGGTTTACGACGGCGGCTTATCGACCCTGCGCCGTTTCCAGGACGACGTGAAGGAAGTGCGCGTCGGTCTCGAGTGCGGCATCAAGCTCGGCGACTTCAACGAATATCAAGTGGGCGACATCATCGAGTGCTATCAACTCGAAGCAGGTCGCGCAGAAACTGTAGAGCGCTGAGCGTCCGAGCTGTGCGACGTTTGGCTCCATGCAACGCTGCAACTTGCAACTATCCCATGAAACATCGACTACTCCGCGTAAACGAACTCGCTGAAACGCGAGCTGAGCATGATCGTGACGCGCGACTGACCTTCGACGATGCGCTCGTCACCGATGAACCAGGTCGATGTCACCCCCGATCTGAAACACGCGCATGTCTTATGTCAGCGTCCTCGGCTCAAGGGTGCGCCAAGGACGTGCTATCGCGAAACTGGAAGCGAATCGCGTCGATCCTCCAGGCCGAGCTCTCCAAACACGTCGTTTTGAAATACACGCCGCATCTCGTTTTTCATCTCGATGATTCGATCGAGCGCGGCGCGCGCGTCTTCGAGATCCTGCAGGAAATCGAACTCCGACCAGCGCCGAGAAACGAATGGACGCACCACGCCGAGTCCGACTAACGCATGCGCAACGCCACCTTCGCGGAAATCGCCGCCGCCCTTCGCGCACATCAGCGCTTCGCCGTGCTCAGTCATGTCCGGCCGGATGGCGACGCGCTCGGCAGTCAGCTCGCGCTGGCTCTCTCGCTCCGACAGCTCGGCAAGGACGTGACGGTTTGGAACGAAGACGGATTGCTCGAGAAATACAGCTTTCTTCC
Source organism: uncultured Verrucomicrobiae bacterium (assembly GCA_963784865.1). Taxonomy (GTDB): domain Bacteria; phylum Verrucomicrobiota; class Verrucomicrobiia; order Chthoniobacterales; family UBA10450; genus JACCTI01. The sequence continues at coordinate 183,522 of CAWATC010000005.1, forward strand.
CGGCGGCCGAACTGCTCACGCCGCCGCCCAGCGAACCGCGAGGATTTCGACGTCGCCATCGCACTCGACACCGCGACGCAAAACCGCCTCGGCACCGCGGCCGAAGCCGTGCGCAGCGCGAAAATCTGGATCAACATCGACCATCATCCGAGCAATCCGCGCTACGGCGATCTGGTTTACATCGATCCGACTTGCGCCCGCGACCGGCCAGATTCTTTTCGAACTGATCCAGAGCCAGCAATTGCCGATCGATCGCGCGATCGCCGAGAATCTTTTCGTCGCGATTTCGACCGACACCGGTTCGTTTCAATATCCGAACACCACCGCGCGCACCTTCGAGATCGCGCGGAACTGGTCCGCTGCGGCGTCAATGTCGGCCGCGTCAGCCAGCTGCTTTACGAGAGTTATCCGCGCCGCCGCATCGAGCTGCTGCGCGAGCTGCTCGGCACGATGCGTTTCGATGCCGACGGACAGATCGCCAGCTTCAGCCTGAGCCTGCAAGGTCGCCGCAGGATCTCGGCGTGAAACCGGAGGACAACGAAGGTTTGATCGATCATCTCCGCGCGATTCGAAGGCGTGATCGTCGCCGTTTTCTTCGAGGAACTGCCCGACGGCAAAGTGCGCGTCAGCATGCGCTCGAAGAGCGAAGCGGCGGATGTCTCGCGCGATCTGCCAGCAGTTTGGCGGCGGCGGCCACAAGCTCGCGCCGGCGCGGTGCGCGGCGTTGGCGACGTGGAACGCGTCTCGGCGGCGAAGTGGAAGCAATCGTTAAGTCCTGAGAATGCAATTTGCGCATGTCATTAACTGCCACTCCTGACGGCGTCCTGCTCGTCGACAAAGCCGCCGGGATGACTTCGCACGACGTCGTCGCGCTCGTTCGGCGCCGGCTCCAGATCAAGAAGGTCGGCCATTGCGGCACGCTCGATCCGATCGCCACCGGCCTGCTTCTTCTCACTCTCGGCCGCGGAACGAAGATCCAGGATCTGCTCATGAGCGAGGACAAGGAATATGCCGGCACGCTGCTCGTTGGCGTGACGACCGACACCCAGGATCGCGCCGGCAAGATCGCTGGAGGAACGTCCGGTTCCGCCGCTTGACCGAAGAGCAACGTCCGCGCGGCGTTCGAGAAATATCCGCGGCGATTTTTACCAGATGCCGCCGATGGTTTCGGCGATCAAGCAGGGCGGCGTGCCGCTCTACAAACTGGCGCGCCAGGGAAAGACGGTCGAACGCGAGCCGCGCCTCGTGCACGTCTATCGCTATGCGATCGACCGGATCGCCTCGCCGGAGATCGATTTCAGCGTCATCTGCAGCAAGGGCTTTTACGTTCGCACCTACGCGCACGACATCGGCGAGACGCTCGGCTGCGGCGCGCATCTGAAGAATTTGCGCCGGACGAAATCCGGCCGTTTCAGCGTGGACGGCGCGATCACCGTGGAGGAATTGCAAGACCGTCGGAGCCGGTGGACATTCTCGGACGAATTCTGACGCTGCCGGAAGTCTCGCGGATGCGCGGCGCCTGAAAATGACGAGACGAATGCGAATGACGCGCGATGCATGCGCAGGCTTCGTCATTCGTCATTCGTCATTCGTCATTCGCATTCCGTGAAGTCTCGATCGATCCGAACTTGCCGCTCCCGGGCCGCTCTTTCTCGCCATCGGGGTCTTCGACGGCGTTCATCTCGGCCATCAGGCGGTCATTTCCACTTCGGCGCGCCACGCGCGAGAAGCCGGCGGCACGCCCGTCGTCGTCACCTTCGATCCGCATCCGGCGAAGGTGCTGCGGCCGCAGGAAGCGCCGCATTTGCTCACCGCCACGCAGCACAAGATCGCGCTCATTCGCGATCTCGGGGTGGCGCATCTGCTCGTCCTCCACTTCGACCGCGAGTTCGCCGCGACGCCGCCGGAGGAATTCGTCCGGCAACTGGTGACGCACGGCAAGGCCGCTGCGCGAAATCTGCGTCGGACACGAATGGTCGTTCGGGAAAGAATCGCGCCGGCAATCTGGCGCTACTGAAGAAGCTCGGCGCGGCGAACGATTTCGACGTGGTCGGGATCAAACCGGTGACGGTCGAACGGCGACGGTCGTCAGCAGCACGGCCATTCGCGCGGCGGTGCAAGCGGGAGATTTCGCCACGGCGACCGCAGATGCTGGGACGCGAATACACGATTCTCGGAACGGTGAAAGCGGGGCGAACAGCTCGGCCGCAAACTCGGATTTCCGACCGCGAACCTGAGCGCGCACAGCGAGCAATTTCCGCCCAATGGCGTTTACGTGGCCGAGGCGAAATTGGGCGGTGCGACTTTTCGCGGAGTCGCGAACCTCGGCTTACCGTCCGACCGTTACCGCGAGGCGCACCGGAGCGCCTGCTCGAGCTCCACCTGTTCGATTTGGACCGCGACATCTACGGCGAAGACGTCGAAGTGCGATTTCTGCGCTACCTTCGGCCGGAGCAGAAATTCGAGAGCGTGGACGCACTGGCCGCGCAGATCGCGCGCGACGTCGCGCGAGGCGCGCGCAGATCTTCGCCTGAGAGCGCCGCCGACTCGCGCTCAGCCTAACGAGTCGCCGCGCGCCTGGCGCGAGCGCGGCACTGATCGGCCACCGCGGTCGCGATGAGCGTCGCCGCAGACGGCGACGAGACTGATCGAAGACCAGCGGCATCGAGGCGAAGCGATAGGCCGCCGATCGGTGATGAAACCGCCCGCCATCGGAGAGCAGATAGGCAAGCGCGCAGGCGCAGCAGCGTGATGCCAAGCAGAATGACCGCGCGCGAGCGAGTGCGCGACTGGCCGGCGCCGGGCAATTTCTGCACGACGCGCGCGGTGAAGCCGTCGTCGTCGATGTAACGGGCCTCGTCGCGCAAGCGCGCGTCCAGCCAATCTTCCTGGAGTTGTTCGTCCATGTCTAGTTAGGTCCCCACGCGGCCAGCGTCTTTTTCAATTTCTCTCTGCCGCGCAAGCACATTGGTTTTCACCGTGCCGAGCGGAATATCGAGAACGCGCGCTGCTTCATCGTGCGACAAACCATTCTGGCAGCAAAGCAAAACCGCGGTGCGCTCGTGGAGCGGAAGTAAGTTGGAGCGCGTGCATGAGATCGTGTCTTAGGGCGGGGTCGACGGTTTGCGGATCCTGCTCGGCCTCGAGTTGAGCTTCATCAATTCCGACCAGTTCCTTTCGTTTGCGGGCCTCCTCGCGGAAGCAGTTGTAGGCGATCCGATAGAGCCAGGTGGAAAACTTCGCTTCGCCGCGAAAGCTGCGGATGTTCTTGTAGGCGCGCAGAAATGTTTCCTGCGCGAGATCGTCGGCCAGCGCGACATCGCGTGCGGGTGAGTTGACGGAGCAGACCTCGGACCGCGGACTGATGTTCCGCACCAACTCGGCAGAAGGCGTGGTGGTCATCATCGAGAAGAACCGGGCGACGAGGTCTGCATCGGTCAGCGACACGCCCGCAGGCTAGGGCAACGGCGGAACTTTGTCGTCTACGGCGGCCTTCCAATTTCCAGACGAGCAGATAACCGAGCACCGATCAGGAACGGGATGACGCCGAGGCTCCAGACGCCGCCTTCCCAGTCGTTGACCGCGCCGAAGAAGATCATCAATCCCAATGCCGACCATGAGGAGGACCACGCCGCGCCGCATGTCGGAGCGAGCCCGAATCACCGGAGGTGGCGCGAAGAGCGCCGCGGGAACTTCCTGGCCCTTCTCGACCATGGCACGGACGGTGCGATGCAGGGAACGCGATTTCAGGTAGCTGAAGAACATGATCGCGCCGACGATCAGGACGGGAGTCCCGAAGAGCGTGGTGAAGATGATGCCGACAATCGGGATGGCCATCAAGGCGCCGAGGTCTTCGTCATCGGAGTCGTGCGAGCGATCACGCTTGCGCTCGCGGGCCTGATCGCGGTCATCGTCGCCGATGCTGATGTGCAAGCCTTTCTTCACCTTTCGCTCGACTTCGGCTTTCGATGGTCCTCCTGGCGCGGAGGCGGTTGGGGAAGGCGCGATCACGGCCGCGGCGCCTCCAGAAATCGGCGCGACTGAAGCGGCCGCGGTCGACGGTGAAGGGGTGGGATCTTGTCCGAAAGCGCTCAAAGCGAGAGCGCAAGCGAGGGACGAGATACAGGTTATGAGTGTGGTTTTCATATCATCCTTTTGCAGTGAGATGCAGGCGGGACGGCCTTTGGATTCAAACAATTTTGGCGGCCGCAGTGGTCGCGGCGGCAATTAAAGCGTTGCGTCCCGGAGGCGCGTGGACATTATTCATCGCTCCAGCCTTCGCGTGAACTACGGCTGGCAGCAAGATGCGGGTGTAGCTCAGTGGTAGAGCACCTCCTTGCCAAGGAGGACGTCGCGAGTTCGAGTCTCGTCACCCGCTCCAGCCCCGTCAGCTCCGAGGTTTTTGTATCGTAAGGCGGCACTTGTTCGAGCAGAGTGCGCATCGTTACGAAACCGATTCCGGGAACGTTACAGGAGGGAGGGACGCCTTTTCAGACGACGCATTGGACGGTCGTGTTGCAGGCAGGACAAGGCCGGTGCCGATGAATCGGCGCACAGAGCGCTTTCCATTTTCAGCGAAGCCTATTGGCCGCCGCTCTACACATTTGTTCGGCGTCGCGGCTATTCGCCGGCCGACGCGCAAGACATCGTCCAGGGTTTCTTCGAACATCTCTTCGAGCAAAACGCATTGAGCCGGGCCGATCAGGAGAAGGGACGTCTCCGCACATTCCTTCTGTCATCCCTGCAAAATTTCATATGGATCAGCACGGTCGGGCCCAAGCGCTTTGAAGCGAGGCGGCGGCCAGCAGGTGGTTTCGCTGGATCAAAAAACTGCCGAAGCCGAGGCCGCAATTTCAGCGTGCATTCACCTGGACGATGTCAGCTTCTTCGATCTGACCTGGGCGTCCAGCATTGCGAGACGCTCGTGGCAGCAAATGCAGAAAAATCTTGCCGCCGAGGGCAAGGCTCAATGGTTGAGTGAACTGAGACCGTTTGTTGACGGTGCTGGTGCCGCGCCGCCTAACCAACAAGACGTGGCGGACCGGCTCGGGGTTCCGATTGCCACCCTGCGCACATGGCTGGCGCGGTTGCGTCACCGCTACCGCGAAATACTACGCGCAGAGGTAGCCAGCACTGTCTCGGATCCGGCCAGCGTCGACCAGGAGTTGCAGTATCTTCACCAGATACTGATGGCCTGACCTGTTTCTTCAGCGCACCAACGTATGGCCGGACGAAACGCTTTCATTCTGAATCAGGAGCGAAGGTCCAGACAAACGCGGTCGGGATTTGTCCAACATGCAAACACCCGTTGACGCAACTCGGCCCGGATGGCGAGTGCCTGCGGTGCGTGTTGAGTTGGGCGTTTGCGCCGGAGCAAGATGTCTCCACTTCTCTGCGTTACGGACATTTCGAAGTGGAACTGGATGACGACGGGATTCCGGTCGCACTCGGCGCCGGCGCGATGGCGGTAACGTATCGCGCTCGAGATACGGTATTAAACTCGGTTGTCGCGCTAAAGGTGATTGGCCGGAAACTGGCCGATAATCCGATGGCACGGGCGCGTTTTCTGCGTGAAGCCCGCGCCGCCGCACAGATTCATCATCCGAACGTCGCGCGCGTCATTCATTACGGCGAACAGGACGGTGAATGTTTTTACGCGATGGAGCTGGTGGAAGGGGAAACGCTCGAAGCGCGAGTCCAACGAACCGGACCACTGCCGGTGTCGCAGGCGCTTGAGGTCATCGCACAAGCCGCGCGCGCGCTCGCGGCCGCGGAAACCTGCGGTGTCGTCCACCGCGACATCAAACCGTCGAACGTGATGATCGAATCCGACGCGAGTGGTGCGCTCCTGGTCAAGATTATCGACTACGGCGTGGCCAAGGTTCTCGCGGCGCAAACCGATCCCACCGAGCAAACGCAAATCGGGTTCATTGGCACCCCGGCTTTCGCGAGTCCCGAACAATTCGGTGAGCCTGGCAACGCGACCGTCGACGCGCGCTCCGACATTTATTCGTTAGGCGCCACGTTGTGGTACCTCCTCACCGGGCACACGCCGATTTCCGGGCGAGACGCAGGAAGAGATTCGAGCAAGTCACAACAGATTGCCGGTCGAACAGCTGAAGGCCGCACGTGTTCCGGCGGCGATCATTGAATTGCTGAAGCGGATGCTGGCTCCGGATCCGGCGAAACGACCGCAATCCGCGCACGAGTTGCTCGAAGCGGTCCATCGCGCCTATCTCCGTTTCGAACCGCGAGCGACGTTGCGGCGAAAGCGAGTCATGGTCGCTGCGGCGATTGCAGCGCTCTCATCGCGGTCGTTTCTGCCGCAGCCTTCTTCTACGATCGGGCGCAGGCCTCGGCCGAAGAGGAACGGTCGATCGCAGTGCTGCCGTTCGAAAATCTCAGTTCAAATGGCGAAGACACCTACTTCACCGTCGGCATGCAGGACGAAATCGCCGGCGATTTGGCGAAACTCGCGGGCATAAGAGTGATCGGGACGCAAGAGCACGCGCTCCTACGCTCCGGGGAAGGGTCGCGATCTTCCGCGCCATCGCGCGGGAGCTTGGCGCAAGGCATTTGCTCGAAGGAACCGTCGCGCGCGCCCCCGATCAAATACGCGTGGCCCTGCGACTGGTCGATTCTCGCGACCCGGCGCATGCCTGGACCGAAGCGTATCAACGACCGGTCGGAGATATTTTTTCTCTGCAAAGCGAAATCACCCGCGCGATCGCGGCGAAGTTACAGACCCGGCTTTCCCCTAACGAGAAGGCAATTCTCGACACACCACCAACGACAGATCTTCGGGCTTATGATCTCTTATCTTCAGGCGCGCGCCTTACTCTCCCTCGGCGGCCCGCTCGTCTGAATGAATTGCTCTCCAGCAGCAAGCGCGCCATCCCGATGCTGGAGGAAGCGGTCACGCGCGATCCAAACTTCGTCCTGGCCTACTGCGAACTGGCAAGATGGCACGACGAATTTTCTTCCTTCAAAGCCGTTTCCTCGCCGGAGGAGCAGGCGATCGATCATCGAAGTCTCGCCGAGGACGCCTTGGAGAAGGCGCGCCGGGTGCAGCCCGATTCCGGGATTGTTCATCTGGCGTTGGCGCGACACGCCGTCAAAACGACCTACAATATTGAGGAGGCCGACACTCAGATTCGGCTGGCGCGACAGACTTTGTTTAACAACGCCGAGCTCGAGACATTTGCCGGCCGTGTCGCCCGTCGGCAGGACCGATGGAATGACGCGGTCCAGGATATGGAACGCGCTATCTCGTTGGAGCCGCGCGATTATCTGCTGCGCAATCTGTTGGCTAACACCTATGTTTACATGCGGCGATATCCAGGATGCCGATCGGGCGATTGAAGAGCATGTGCGGCGCTTGCTCCGGCGAGGACGACTGGCTTTCTCGCTGTCATCCGCGCCATGGTCCGATTTGAAGCGTCTGGCGAGATCGACCCTTTGCGACAGGTCATAGCCACGGAAGCTGGCGGCTCATCGCGTCGAGACCGGCGATGTCATCACCATTCCGCAATTCTTCCTGTCGATGTGGTCGCGCGATCCCGCCGAGATTTCGCGTTTCCTTCCGAGCGAGCATGACCCGATCGGATGGAACGGAATGCGTTTTCCAGACGCGTGGCTGGAAGCGATCTGGCGGCGCGGCTTCGGGGAGACAATTCCGCGGCGGTACAGGCTTTTACCGCCGCACGGACGCAAATGGAAGAGAATGTCCGCGCTGATCCGACCCGCGGCGTGCCGCTCAGCTTTCTCGCGATCGTCGATGCTGGACTTGGACGATCCGAACAGGCGCTCGAGGAAGCGAAGCGCGCCTGCGAGCTCGAGCTCGTTTAAGAAGAACAACATCGACGCGGTCACGGCGCGTTACAGTCTGGCCGTCGTTTACGCCTGGACCGGACACAACGACCTCGCCCTTGCCGAGCTTAGCAAGTTAGTCGATCGCCCCTCGGGCGGGAACGAGGGTGCGATTCTGCCTTCCTACGGCGATTTTCGCCGCAGCCCGTTCTGGGACCCGTTGCGAGACGATCCGGGCTTCGAGGCTCTCGTGCAGCGCCTCGCTCCGACGGCCTCTAAATAGTAGCCGCCGTTCCGGCGGAGACTCCCACGTGCGCATCGCACTCGAGGTGTCGTTTCGCCTGCCTGCGATCATCGCGGCAGGCAAGAAATCTGAAATTCTCTGAAATGCGGCGTTCGAGATTTCTTAAATACAAATGAAACCAACCGATCAAAAACATGAACGCCCCCAAAAACCACCAATCGACACAAGCCAAACACGAACTGGCCGCCGGCATCCTGATCCAGGCCCGGCGGGATTTGCGACGGTTCCATGGCGCAACCCGAGCGGTCGAACGCGAACTCTACCTCGACGCTTATAATTGGGTTGTCTCCGACAGTTGCCGCTGGCCTTTTTCGTTCCGGAACGTTTGCGAAATACTCAACCTCGCGCCTGAGGAAGTCCGCCGGGATTTACTCCGCGAAGTCTCGCTAGGCGTCTGTCAGTACTGGAGCCGGCGCTTCGGACCGCTCTCCGCCAGTTTCACATTTCGCTTCGTCAGGCTCTTACAAACCAGCGCAACCCCCGCATGACTCAGCCGGGGACATTAGTCCACACCCTGCCCTAACATGAGAACGAACACCAAAAACTCGCGTCGTGCGCGGCCGTCGATCTTTCGGCGCAGCGCCCACAAGCACGACGCCCTGCTCATCAACAGCCTCGTCGTATTCAACTTTCGGCCGCCGATTATCCTTGAGTTTCCCGGCGAACGCCGCCGCAACTGGTCGGAAGCGCGGGACAGCTCGTGGTAAATCGCGATCAAATGATCATGCTTCCGCGACTTGCTAACGCTTTGGCCAATTGCGGCCGCGGGATTGTGAGCCTTCGTCGTCGGCTATTCCGCAAAACACGCGAAAGCGAGCAGGTGGTTGTCGCGCAAGATTGCGTTGTCCGCGCCACGAAACGAGTTGATGACCGCCCGTTTGCTCCGACCGGCAAACCAGAAAGCCTGAACGGCTCGGAGTTCATCCTGACGCAGAGTCAAATCATGCAAACTATGCTGAAGGCAATGATCCTCGCCTCCGGTTGGAGCGTTGATGGTTCTGCCAGGCAGAACGGTTTGAAACCTAAGCGATCATCGGCGCCAGCGCCAGAAAAGCGGAAATCGGAACGGCCTTCCGATCAACTGGCGCCGGTAATTTGATAGGGTTCGGTGCTTAGTGTCGGTGCTTGCATTCGACTCAATGTCAAAAGGAACCCCATGCCCGTTTGCGCGCGGCCTCAACCTTCGTCCCAGCGTCGGAGAATGGCGGCCACGTTGGTTCCTCCAAAACCGCTTGAGTTGGTCATGGCGACGCGGGGAGCGTGATCGATCGGCGCAGTGACCACGGCGACAGATTCGAACTCGGGATCGAGCTCGGTGATATTTTCCGAGACCGGGACGAAACGCTCCTCGAAGGCGAGACAGCAGAAGGCCGCTTCCATCGCCCCGGCCAACGACAATCCGTGCCCGGTGATCGATTTGGTGCTGCTCACGTAAGGACCTTTCGCCGCGCCGAAGACGCGCTTGATCGCCTTAATCTCGGCCGCATCGCCCGCCGGCGTCGACGTGCCGTGCGCGTTGATGTAATCGACGTCACCGGCTGAAATGCCGGATTCGCTCATGGCTGCTTCCATCGCGCGCGCGAGACCGTCACCCTCCGGCTCCGGCGCCATCACGGTGTAACCATCGGAGGCCTCGCCCCAGCCCAGGACTTCCGCCTGAATGTGCGCGCCGCGTCGCCGCGCGTGCTCCAGTTCCTCGAGCACCAGAACGGTCGCTCCTCCGGCGACGACAAAACCGTCACGCTTCCGATCGAAGGCGCAGGGGCTGATCGACGGATCGGTCTGGGTGGTCAGGGCACGCATCCCGACAAAGGGCAGGATGCTGAAGAGATTGCAGTCCTCCGCGCCGGCGACAAAGACAATGTCCTGGCGATTCGCCCGAATCCGATCGAACGCCGCGCCGAGCGCGTGCGCGGATGAGGCGCAGGCGCTGGAAAAACCGAGGGAATGGCCCTTGATGCCGAAGCAGGCGACGAGGTTCATGTTCAAGGTGCCGGCGATGCTCGCCACCATCGCCATGGGGTTGCAGCGCTGCGGGCCCTTTTTTAGCATCATGTCCAGGTACTCATAGGTCAGCCACGCGGAACCGTTCGACGCGCACATCACTCCGGTCCTCGGATGAGAAACCAACTCGGGCGGGAGTTGCGCCTCGGCGATGGCCTGTTGCATGGCGCAGAATCCGTAGAGGGCGTTGGGCGACATCGAGCGCAAGTGTTCGCGCCGGACCTTGTAAGCCTCGGGGTAAATCCACTCGTCCGCGCGGAGTTCTGGAAAACTGAACTCCTTCACCGTGCCCGCCAGACGCACGGGAACGCCCGGGCGTTCCAGCTCGGGGTAATACTCGATGCCGGTGCGACCTTCCCGGAGGCTGGCCAGCACTTGTGCCCGATTGTTCCCGATGCTCGTGATGAAACCCAACCCGGTGACGACAACGCGTCGCACGTCTTGAAGTGGTTGCGTAGACATTGCGCCAGAACCTATTCCGCAGCGCTCGCGCAATCCATCAGCAATGACTGAGTCATGATGCGCTCGAGCTGAAGGCGTTCGATTTCAAATTCCTTCCCGGTGTTCGCTGAAATTACGCTGAACGGTTCGTCGAAGGTCACGTGCACCCGCGCGAACGGAAGCGGGACAGCTAATCCATCCCAAGTCTTGAATCGCAAATAGTGCGAATACTCGATGTGGACTGGCAGGATGGCGCAACCGGTCGTCTGCGCGAGAAATAGAGCGCCCGGCTGCAATCGATAGCGCGGGCCCCGCGGTCCGTCTGGCGTAATGCCGACATCATATCCCTCGGCAATACGCGACGCCATCTCGCGAAGCGCGACGGATGCCCGGCGCGAAGTGGAACCGCGCACGGCTCCCATTCCGAACTGCGCCATGAGCAACGCCAACAACGAGCCCTCCGGACCAGCGCTGGTGAGCACAAACGCAGTCCGTTTCCTCCGAATGTAGCGTTCATAAAAGGCCGGCATGTTGAAAATCCGATTGTGCCAGAGCACAAGAATCACGGGGCGATCGAGGCGGCCGGTCAAATATCCCGCCTTGTCATCGACTCGATAACGCATGGTTATTCCACTCAACCGAATCAGCCATGCGAGCACCGTCATCGCCAGGCGCCAGGCGCGGTCCCGGCTGCGTCTCCAGGCGAAGTCGCAATAAATAACCGACTTTCCTGATTACGCGATAGACCAGCGACATCGGCTCAGGGGTTACGCCGGCGCCTTGCCGACTCTCGCGAGAGAGCGATGGATCAGGCCCGGCTATGGGTGTCTGCAAAGTGCTGCTTCAGAAAATCGATCACCTGTCCGATCGTCTGCATCCGCCGCAAATCGGCATCTTCGATGACCACCTCGAGCGCGTCCTGCACGTCGAGGACCACTTCGAGCATCATGAGCGAATCGATTCCGAGCGAAGCAAGCGGCGTCTCCGCTTCGGCTTGATCGACCACCTCGCGCGCGTCCGGCTGCACGTATCGCCAGACAATTCCGCGGACAATCGCTGGAATAAACGAAGGGTCATTGCTGCGCCGAAGGTTGATAATTGCCTCCACCGTTCCTTCGCGGCAACGTTTGAAGCTGCGTCGGATGGAGGCGATTTCTTCGTCGGTGAGTTCGGTGCTCATAGCATGGCGAGGAGCGCGATCATCTCTGAGCGCGAGCGGCTCTTGTCAAGTCGCCCGGCCGTTCTGCCGACGGCGCCATGGGCGCAGCCGTAGAATTCATCCGCGCGGTTCGATTCGCATTTTGATGCCGTTGCGCGCCCGGAGAGTGAGCTGCGGTTGGAGCACGATCGGGCGGTCCGAGGCGAGCCGAAGTTTCCATTTCTGGGCGAGCGTCGCCAGGCAAAGCACCCCTTCCACGCCAGCAAAGGCTTCCCCGAGACATGCCCGGCTACCGGCCGAAAATGGGAAGTAGGAAAACCGCGGCCGCGCAGACCTCGCCTCGACCGTCCACCGTTCCGGATCGAACCGGTCTGGCTCCGGGAACCAGCGGGGATCGCGGTGGGTGACATACGGCGACAAGATAATAACCGAGCCCGCCGGAATCGTGTAACCACCGATATGACATTCCTCCATCGCCTGCCGACCGGTGGCCCATAACGGCGGGTAAAGCCGAAGCGCCTCGGCGAATATTCGTCCGGTCAAGGCAAGGTCCGGCACATCGTCCATGCGCGGAAGGCGTCCCTCTAGCGTCCTGTCCACTTCCTCGTGAAATTTAGCTTCCACCTCCGGATGCAGCGAAAGCAAATACCAACTCCAGGCGAGCGCGTTCGCCGATGTTTCGTGGCCGGCGAGGAAAATCGTCATCGCCTCATCGCGCACTTGAAGGTCAGTCATCCTCCCGCCGTCGCCTTCCATATCCTGGGCCAGCAGGAGCATGGAAAGGAGATCGCCCCGGTCTTCGCCGGTAGCTCGCCGTTCCTGGATGATCCGATAGATCACGGCATCGAGCCGGCTCAACGCGGCCTCGAAATCGTCCCGGTCGGCCTGCGGGAGGATGGATCGCTCGAATTGATCGAGGATCTCGCTGAGCGCATCGCGGATTTCCTCGGCGTCGGATTCGACATTGGCGCCGAAAAGGGTGCTGGCGACGATCATCATCGCCAGCCAGTTCATCTCCCGGCAGACATCGAGCACGACGTCCGCCTGCCATCTTTCGCGCAAGCGAATGGCGAGCGAGACCATCTGGTCGGCATACGATGCGATTCGTTCCCGATGAAAGGCCGGCTGCGAAAGGCGCCGCTGGCGAAGGTGGAACTCGCCTTCGCTAACGAATAGCCCCTCGCCCAAGACCTCCTTGATCCGCTCCACGGAGAACCATTTTGTGAAGCTCCGGTCCTGAGTCACCAGCACTTCCCTGATGTAGTCGGGATGGTTGAGGAGGTAGAGATTGTGCTCGTGATCGCCGAGGCGGAACCGGACGATGTCGCCGTGCTCGCGCGCCAGCCTGGAAAAAAACTCCAGCGGATCGCGGCGCATCGCGTAAAGCGTGGCACCAGGAGGTGAGTCGGTCGGGCCAGGCGGCAAGGAGAATTTCATTTGGACAGGCACCCTACAAATCGAGCAAAGAGTAAACGATAAAGATGAATCTCCAGCACTCATTGACGGATCCAATCGGGGCATGGTTTGTCTTTCTCACGACACTCATCGTTTTCCTGTTCTCCCCCGTTCGTCACCTGGCTGACTCCAAGTTTTCGATGTTGCTGAGCGAACGCCTGTTGTCCAACCACAGGTTCAGTCTGGACCGCCGGGCGCTTCCCTCCATCCCCCCAAAGGAGGATGGGGAAATCCTTGCCCAGGGGAAGAATATTCCTTACCAGATCGAACTGGTTCGGGGGAAATTCTACTACTGGTATCCTCCCGCCACCTCGATTCTATCGATACCCTACGTTGCCGCGATGAATGCGATCGGGGTCTCGGCCACCGATCGAAACGGGGTTTACAACGAGGCGGGTGACACCACGCTGCAAGCAGGACTGGCGGCCTTGCTCATGGCGGGCCTCGCCCTCATCACCTTTTACACCAGTCGCCTGCTCCTCCCGTTCGGCTGGAGTGTGCTCATCGCGCTGGCCACTGCCCTCGGCACTCCCATCTGGAGCACCGCTTCGCGCGGAATGTGGAGCGATACCTGGGGAGATTTCATTCTCGCTTTTGTTATCTGGCAGCTCCTTCGAGTAGAAACGAAACCGACTCGTCCTCGACCTCTGCTGCTCGCCACATGTTTGTCCTGGCTCTACTTTCTGCGGCCCACTTCCAGTATTCCCATCATTGCGATCACGGTCTACGTCCTCATTTATCACCGTTCGATTTTCATCCGCTTCGCGTTGACCGGATGCTTCTGGCTGGCAGCGTTCGTTAGTTATTCGCAGTACCACTTTGGGCAGAATCTGCCCAGCTATTATCGAGCGTATGGGTTTGTACCGGCCGCGTTCTGGGAGGGGATGGCCGGGACTTTGATAAGTCCCTCGCGCGGTCTCTTGATTTACGTTCCGGTGGTGGCTTTCGTCGCTTATCTGCTCCTTCGCTACTGGAGAAGTTGCACCCTGCAGAGGTTGGCAATCCTGGGTACGGCCGTCATTATCGTTCATCTCGTCCTCATTTTCGGTTACCCAAATTGGCACGGGGGTCACAGCTATGGGTCGCGATACGCCACGGCCATCATCCCCTGGTTTGCGTTGCTTGGAATTTTGGCAGTCAGAGCGAGGCTCGATTGGCGGGACGCAAATCCGCGCGAGGACTCGTTCCTGCGCTGGCGAGCGGAGTGGAGCCTGGGAGCACTTTTGCTCCTGTGGAGCATGACGGTCAACGGAGTGGGTGGCATCTCGCATCACTCAATCTGGTGGAATGGCTTCCCCACGAATGTCGACACCCACCGCGAGCGGCTCTGGGATTGGAAGGATCCTCAGTTCATGAGACCCCTCCACCCAAAGAGATCTCTTGCACCGCGCTCCACTGACTCGCCCTGAGAGACCGCCGCCAGCGATTGAGAATCACGCCGCGGCGAAACTAAAACGCAGAGTGTACGAGAGCGTCATCACCGCGAGTAAGACGAGGAACACGGCCCGAATCACTTGATCGACTCGCGGCCGGCGACCGGCCACCGCGAGCGCAATGAAGACGGGGAAGATAACCGCAACATAACGAGCGGTTGATTGCAGCGTCCCGGAGGATAGAGGGAGTAAGATCGCCAGAAGAGCGAAGGTGGCGAGCGCCCATTGTTTGCGGCGAGCCCAAAAGTAGACGGCGCCCAAAGCCAGAATTGCTGCGCCGAAATTCAAAGTTCGGAAGTCCCAAGGCTGAATAATCCTCAGCGGATGCTTGAGGTAATCGTAGAGGGTCAGCAAAAAGAACCCGCCCGGTCGCTCCCACGCCGCGATGGCATCCACAAAAGCCAACGGGTTCCCGGTGATTCTCCAGAGGAACAGCATAAACGCCAGCAGACCCACTGGAATAAGAGCGAGCCACATGAGATTGCGCCGCCACTGAGAACGCCTCACGCGCTGCCCGTAAAAGAGGGCCAGTGCGGGCAAAAGAAGAACTCCAGCGAGGCGTGTCGCGGAGGCGAAACCGCCGATCATCCCGGCAGCCCACCACCGGTCGCGCGCCGCGGCCAGAAAACTCCCCACCACCAGGCAGAGATAAAGTGCTTCCGTGACGGGTAGGGAAAAGAAATAGCTGACGGGAAATGCCGCCGTGTAAAAAACCGCGCGGCCCGCCGTCGATTCGTCATGGCCGAGGGAGATCACAAGTTTATGCAGCAGGATAAGCGCGATGAAAAACAAACCGTTGGAAAGAAGCGCGCCCCAGATCAGGTATTCACCCGTTAGACCACCTCCGAGTCGGACCAATAGCGGATAGAGCGGGAAGAAGACCCAGTTATGCTGCGGCCGCGCCTCGAACGCGACCCGATCGTATCCTTGTTGGGCAATTAGCGCATACCAACTCGAATCGCCTCGTCCAAGGGTGTGCTCCAATTGCTCTTTGATCTCGCGGAGTCGCACCGACGCGACCGGATGCGGATCTTCTCGATCAAATCCTGGAGCGGTGGCATCGAGAGTTGCGGCGCCGGCGACGATAAATATGGCGAAAACGAGGGTGCGCGTGAGAACGAAGACAAAGAGGGCTTCCCTCACGCTTTGATCCCGCGCAAGACCACGAAGTTTCTCCCCCAGCGTGCTTCCCCACGGCCCGATGCGTTGCCTCATTCTACAACCATTGACCTAACGACCTGAAATCCGTCCGGCAAAAAGGTCGCGAATCGCTCTGGACGACCGGGGAAGTAAAACGCCGGCGGTTTCATCTGTGTACCACGGCTTCATCGCGTGTCCCGCGCGGCCTGCCATCCAGGCAACAGCCTGTCGAGGTCGGTAGGCCACGGTCGCGTCAATCAGTTGCATGAGGCCGTTCACGTACGCCTCCATGGTATGATTTTTCTCGACGTAGAGGCGACCGTTCTGCCCGAGTTCCCGGTAACGCTCGGGGGTCATCAGGAATCCTCTGAGATGGGCCTGGATGTCTTCCAGTTCGGCATCGCGACGCACCTGGGCAACGGTGTTCTTGGGGAGCGTCGCATACCAACCGGTGTCGGTGACAAGGCTCGGCAGGCCATGCTGCCAGATTCGGAGCTGGCTGGCCGACGCTTCGCCCATCGTCGGGTCGCGCAGGTTAATGGCAAGGTCGCTTCGTGCCAAAGCCTTCTCCAATTCGGCATCCGAAACAAAGCCGTGAAAGGTGACGATGTTGTTTAGCTCCAAGTCGCTAACGAGCGCAAGGAGCGACTCTTCGTTCGCGACCGGTCCATAGATATCCAGATGAAAACGGTCCCGCTGCGGAAACTGATGAAGCGCCCGGAGGACCGAATCCAATCGCCGGTTTAATCCCAGGAAACCGAAAACGATAACTCGGACGGGGCTTGCAGAAGGCTTCGGCTCTCCTTCAACCTTCGTTGCCGCCGTGGACGAAGAGGTCGGCGGAAGCGCAAAGAGCGGCACATACGCAACAGGCAGATCGGTGAGGTTGTCGAGTTGGGAGCAGCCACACGTTGTATGGACAGCCACGCCGAGGGCATTCTCGATCGCTGCGCCAGTTAACGGGCAATCTTCGCAAATTTCATCGACGCTCATGGTGCCGGCCAGGAAAGCTTCGCCAAGCTCGCGCCCGCCATCCGGATGATGGAATTCCATCATCTGAAGATATTCGCTTCGGCTGATGTCGGAGGTTCGCGTGGCCAGGCCCGCAAAGAAATGCTGCAGATTG
Source organism: uncultured Verrucomicrobiae bacterium (assembly GCA_963784865.1). Classification (GTDB taxonomy): domain Bacteria; phylum Verrucomicrobiota; class Verrucomicrobiia; order Chthoniobacterales; family UBA10450; genus JACCTI01. The sequence goes on from CAWATC010000005.1 coordinate 200,393, forward strand.
AGATCATGGAGGACCACGATGCCAGGATGCTGGCGACTTACCTGCCAGATGGGGCCATGATATTCTGCCTGATTGCCGAGATGATAGATGGAAATATCCGCGGCGTTGATTTTCTCCCACGGCATCGCGGCCGGATGATAATGACGGACCTCCGCATGCTCCTCGAGAGCGGGCGACCAGGTCAATTCATGCGCCCAGACGACGATCCTTCCTCTTTGAGCCAGAGCCGGGAGCACCGCCGCGGTGTCGAGAGCGATCGATGACGGCGTCGGCGGAACGGGAGAAAACCAGTTGATCGTCATGCCAGCAGCTTTCTCACGACCTTCGACCAGGAGAGTCCCATCTTGTCGTATCGGCGTCGCGCCTCGACTCCATGGCTCCTGGCCAGCCCACGATCCTGCCACAGCAAGTCCATCGCAGCCGCGAGATCTTCCGCTTTCGGTGGCGTGACCAAGCCGGTTTCTCCCGGGAGGACGAATTCGAGCGGGCCACCTGAATCGGTGCACGTGATCACTGCCTTGGAGGCCAGCATGGCTTCGAGAGTCACGTAACCATAGTCTTCATCGAGCGGCGGAAAGATGACGGCAAGAGCGCGGGCATAGGCGTCAATTTTTTGGGATTGAGACAAGAAATCCATCCATTCAACCCGGCGATCGACTCGAAGCTCCCGCGCCAATTTCAAAAGACCGGCTGCGTAGGGCGGACTGTCCGCGAGCCCTGAGAATTTGATCCGCACCGGGTTTCGCGTGAAAGCCAGCGCCCTGAGCACGAGTTCCTGCCGCTTGGTCGCGGAGAGACGGCTGGGGAAGAAAAAATAATCATCCACCTCGTCCGCACAGCGAAACGCGGCGGCGTCTGCCGGAGGATGATAGAGCGGGCTCGACTCGATCCCGGAGAATTGCTCCAGCCGCCGGGTCACGTTGCGCGAGATGGTGAAAATCGCCCTGGTCTCTTCGCAGAGCTGGCGATCTGCCCGCTGGATGATGTCTCGCACAATGCGTCCGCGCGGCGCCGCCAGCAAACCGCCCAGTGAGTGCTCCCATAAGTCGTAGGCGGCTCGATGTTGATGCAGCAGCCAGATCACCTTGTGCGGGTGCGGAATGAGGTAGGCCGGGAACTTTAGGGCGATCAGCCGGTCCACGTCCATCGCGTGGACTTTGCGCAGATCCAACAAGGCACAGGCAAGCATCTGATCCGGGATGCGTTCCGGCTCTTCCGGATTAAACGGGATCGAAATGAGCTCCGCCACGTGGCCCTCCGCCAAAAGAGCCTTCGTCAGCTCGTCGGCGAGCACTTCGGCTCCGCCATGGACGAAAGGAGTCCGAACGGTCGCGACAACCACGCGCATCAGTCGGTCCGATCGTCACTTCGACCGGTCGTCCGTCGTTCAGGCCGAGGCATCTCGCCGGCCAATTTGCTGACCAGGCGTCGAAGATCACTCATCTGCTCGATCATTTTCTGGTTTTGAGCGGCAAGGTGGTGGACGGCTTCGATCAGACTGTCGTTAACCGCACCTTGATTTCGCAAAATGCGCCGGAACGGCTTGATCGCCCTAACGAATGCCTTGCTTCTTGCCCGGTCGAGCGATGACTGGATGTGTTCAAAATGGACGTCGTAGATCGCAGCGATCGAGGCTCGGGACGGATCCGGATTGATGGCCCGGACGCCAGGACTTGGAGACCGCGGCATCGCGGATCCAGTTTGCGGTTTCCTCCAGGGAGACAGGGCGAGGTTCGGAGCTCATCGGCGTTTTCGTAGGGAACGGGGTTTCTAGCATCCCACGGCAGGCGCAAGCAAACAATCCTTCCGGCCGTTCCTCACCCATGCCGAAGATTAATAAAATTGGCGTGCTTTGCCGGGTAGCATATTGGATGCGTTCGCGGTGCGACAGACCAAAAAACCGAGAATGAAAGCTGCCAGCAACAAAGGCGACGTGCGCTGAGATGCTCTTTTCGACGCCATTCTTCATCTTCGCTTTCCTGCCGGTTTTTTTTGCACTGTATTGGTTCCTGCCTGCGCGGCGGTGGGTCGTGCTCCTCGGAAGCCTTTTGTTCTACGGCTGGGGTGAGCCGAAGTTCCTGCTGGTTGTCTTCGCCTCGGCCGTCCTGGACTGGGGAATCGGGTGGCGGATTGCGCAGCGAGGACCGTGGGCCAAAGGCTGGGTGGCGCTCGGCGTCGCGGCCAATCTCGGTCTGCTGGTTTACGCGAAATATACCGTCTTCGCGGTCACCAATCTGAACACGCTCTTCACCGCCGCCGGTTGGACAGCCTGGCCGGTGCCCGACATCGCGCTGCCGTTGGGGGTTTCCTTCATTGTCTTCGAAAAAATCACCTACGTGGTTGATCTCTATCGCAAGGTGGTCCCGCCGGCGAAATCGCTCCTCGACTATCTGAATTACGTTTTTCTTTTTCCCAAGCTCCTCGCCGGTCCGATCGTCAAATACCACGATATCGCGGACCAGCTTTCGCACCCGTCGCGCCGCTATGAAAACGTGATCGAAGGTCTACTTCGATTTCTTTCCGGCCTCGGCAAAAAGGTCCTGATTGCGGATTCGCTCGCGCCGGTTGCGAACGAGATTTTCGACCTCTCCGGAACGGCACTGGACCCGGGTTCCGCGTGGCTCGGGCTGGCCTGCTTCACGCTCCAGATTTTCTTCGATTTCTCCGGCTATTCGGACATGGCCATTGGGATGGCGCGCATGCTGGGATTTCGCCTGCGAGAGAATTTTCGGGAACCCTACCTTGCGACCAGTTTCACGGATTTCTGGCGCCGCTGGCACATTTCGTTGTCGTCGTGGATCAAGGAATATTTGTATATCCCGCTGGGCGGCAATCGCATCTCCGAGACCCGCACTTACTTCAACCTGTGCATCTGCTTTCTGCTTTGCGGATTGTGGCATGGAGCGTCCTGGAACTTTGTCATCTGGGGCGGCATTCAGGGCGTTGCCCTCATCCTGGATCGCGCTTTCTGGCTGCGGATCTCCGGAAAACTTCCGGCGTTGCTGAATATCGCTCTGACGTTCTTCGCCGTCTCGCTCACCTGGGTTTTTTTCCGCTGCGAAACCTTTGGCCACGCCATTAGGTATCTGGGAGCGCTGGCAGGCGCGCGAGCCACCGAGCCTAACGAGATCTTCCTGCGTCTCGATACGATCGCCACCTTGTGCGTGGGCATGCTTTTTATCCTCATGCCGCTGGCAGGTCTCAGGCAGCGAAGGGAAATTTCCGATAAATGGCGCGGGCCCGCGCTTGCCTGGGGACTCGTGCTCCTCTGGTCATGCGCTGGTCGCATGACGGTGAACTCGTTTCATCCGTTCCTTTATTTCCGCTTTTGAGCGATGACGACAAAGGTGCCAAGCCTCAGTGAACGGCTCCTGTTTCTCGCGATCGCGATCTCGTTTACGAGCCCCCTGATAACGACTCTGGTCAGGGACAGCATCAGGCATTTCCGACATCGGCCGGTCCGGGAGAGTGGTCTTGGTGGCGTGACGGTGCCGGTACCGGTTGTCGGTTTCTCGTGGCGAGCCGTCGCATCCGGCGATTTCCAAAGGAGCCTGGCGAGCCAGTTCAACGAGAAGTTTGCGGGACGCAGTGATCTGATCCGAAACACCAGCGAACTCTGGTTTCGACTCTTCCACGAGACCGCCAGTCCCTCCTCCACGGTCGCCGTGGGGCGGAATGACGTTCTCTTTGGGAAGGCGTACCTGAGGGAATATTTTTTGCAGCGCGTCGAAAAGCAGACGCTCGCTCCGTGGGTGAATAATCTGCGCCGTCTGCAGGATTTTTGCCTTCAAAGCGGGATGGGTTTCGTGGTCCTCGTCTCACCGAATAAGGTGGCGCTTTATCCTGAGGAAGCTCCGCCAGCGTGGCATCGATGGGAGGATCCACGGCCGCGCGGTTCCGTGCAGCTCATCGAATTATTCCAGGAGAAGGGGATCTCGTTTGTGGACGGGTCCGCTTTGGCCATGCACGAAAAATTAACCAACAAACCGCTCGCGCCATTGTTTCCAAAAGGCGGCGCTCATTGGAACTCCCGCGCGGCTTTGCTCGTCGGGAATGCGGTCCTCGCGCGCTTCCGCGAGCAGAATCAAGCGGTCGAACCGATCGAGATCGTGGAAAGCGTCATCTCGCAAAAACCCGAAGGCGAGGAAAGCGACTTTCTTGCCCTCATGAATCTTCGGCTGCAGTGGACTTACCCTTGTGAAAGGGTGTCAATCAAGCTCAGTCCGAGACCTGAAAGCGAGCAACTCACCATGGCCGTGGTCGGCGGCAGTTTCACTTGGGAACTCATGCGGCAACTGAGCAAGTCGCGGCAATTCTCCGAGATTGACTCCTATTTCTACTACAAACGTTCCAAAATCTGCGCGGTCAATGGGACCTTGTCCCTCGTGAGAGCTCCAGGGACGCCAAAAGATTTCGCGCGGGAGATTTTCGCGGCGAACTGCCTCTTGCTCGAGATCAACGAAGCGGAGGCTCCTTCCCCGGAGCATCACACGTCTGTCTTTGTCACGGATGCTCTCGCTCACCTTCCAGACCCGTCCGCGCCGCGCCAGCCATTCCAGTCCGAACGGAAGAAAGAATAGCTGAGCGCAGCCGTTTTTATCTTCTGAAGTCGGTGCATGATTCCCTTGCAGGGGATTTGCGAATCCGGGGCTCTGGGCTGATCTTGTGTCTCGTTAGACCTCTGAAGCTCCATGACCGAGACGACATCATCACGCGAAAGCTCCGAGGCGCGGCCCTTTCATTTCACCGGTCGTGTTCGCAGTTTCCGCCACGCCGTTGTCGGCATCGCCCGGATGATCGCCTGTCAGCACAATGCGTGGATTCACGCTGCCGCCACTCTCGCGGTGCTCGGCGCCGGCTTCCTCTTTCGCGTCTCGGCGGCTGACTGGTGCTGGATCGTCCTTGCCATTTCCATCGTGTGGACAGCCGAAGCTCTTAATACCGCTTTTGAGTTTCTCGCCGACGCCGCTTCGCCCGAGTTTCATCCGCTCGTCCGAAACGCCAAGGATGTGGCGGCGGGAGCGGTTCTTGTTACCGCGGTTGCAGCAGCGGTCATCGGCGCCATTGTTTTCTGGCCCCATCTGGAGCAGTTCTTTCCGTGACACATGAAGGTCTATGCGGCTGCAGCGGACGGCAGTGAATAGCGCCGGCCGCACGCGCGCCGATAACCTCACGGCGGATCAAACCCGGGGACGCGTGCGGTTGGATCGGCGGCTTTGCGCTCCAGGGTGAGACGCGCCGCTTTTTCGGGCGCGAGTTCCGTCACGGCGTGGCCCTGGCCGGTACGCACCCGTAACCAGATCAGGAGACGTCGCCGGAGGATGATGATCGGATTGGTATAGATGATCCGCCAGATGCGCACGCCGCGCGGTTGCAGCCGGCTGAGGTCGCGCTCGTCCGGCGGCACGAGGTCCGGGCGATGCCAGAGCTTGTGTTTGCGCAGATGGTAGAGATCGCCCGCCTGTAGCTCTCGCAACAGCCAGCGCACCGGCGGCAGCCGAAGTGTCCAGCGGGGAGGGGCGAAATAGAGCTGAAAATCGACCAACACCGGACTGCCGTCTTCGGCCACGATGAGGTTTTCACGCTTGTTGAGGTCCGCGTAGGCCAGGTCGCGTTGATGCAGCGCGGCCATCATTTCGCCCAGCCGGGCAAAGAAGGCGTCGCCTGGACGCTCGTCGATGTGCAATGGATGACCCTCGAGATAAGGATGAGCCACGGCAGACGAGCAGCGCTGGCCGTTTATCCGCACCTCTCCGCCATCGCGCGCAATGCCCGGCACATCGTGCAACATGCGGTAAGCCCGCGTTTCGCGCCGCGCAAACCCGCGCCCGAGCCATCCTGTCGGCAGGAGAAACAGCGGATGGCGCCGGTGGAATTTCACCACCATCCTGCCGTGGACTCCCTGGTAAAGAGCAGTCGCCGCCCAGGAATCGTGCTTGAAGATTTCGATCAGTTCATGCTCTTCGCCGCCGATGGTCAGAACCGACGGCGGCTCGTCGCGACCCAGCGCCCGCAAGAGAGCGGGACGCGGGCGAACCAGTTGCGAGGAAGACCTCATCCTAATTCCTGAACGCGCTGGATGATTTCCGCGGCGGTGATTTTTGGATCGAGGCGGCGGCGAATGCTGGTCGGCGGCGCGCGCGCCGATTTCTTCACTCTCGGCCCGATGCTCGTAGACCCAGCGCATGAGAGTGGCCGCGTGATCCACGTCCGGCGCGGCCCACCGCGTGCCGCGTTCGTAAGGGCCGGAGTCTTCCTCCAGCTCAGTCATCTCGTAATTCACGAGCAGACTGTTTTCGGAGTTCATGAATTCCAAGTTGCCGGAGTATCCGGTGGCGATCACGGGTTTACCGAGATACATCGCCTGCACCATGCCGAGGCCGAGTCCTTCCGAACGGTGCAGCGACGCATAACAGTCCGCCGAGGCGAAGAGGGCCATCACTTCCGCTCCCGGCTGGTGCGCCTCGAGAAAGACGACGCGCAAGCCCTCGCTCTGTCGCTCCAGCCGCTCCCGCCCGGCGCGATCGTGTTCCCAATTGATCGACTTGATCACGAGCACGGCGGAGTCATCCGGGCGGAAGGCACGACGAAATGCCTCGATGACCGCGCCGGGATTTTTCCGATGCGTCGTGCTGAGGAAATCGAAATTGAAGAGAAAGACGTAGTCATCATTCGTTAGTCCAAACCGTTTCCGGTCGGGCGTCGCCTCGGCTTCGTTGAGATAAAATGGATAGGTGATCTTGCGCACCGGGATCGGGGAGACGGCCGCGATCGCCTCCCGCGTGAAATCCGAAGGCACCCAGATCTCGTCGTAGTAATCGAACGCCGAATGCCACCGCACCGGAAAGTGCTCCTGTTCCCAATACCAGAGACCGATGTTGTGACGCCCCGCGAAAAACGCGGGCCCCATGTCGCGATAGAATCGGCGCGCGTAGTCGAAAGAGAACGTCATCAGGTTCACACGGAAAGGATTGTCCCGCGCGAACTCGCCGAGGCTCGCGTCCGCGTTGCTGTGCATGCGGCTGCGCACGTTGACCAGCACAGAGGGCAACCCCGTCGCTTGCACCGCCCGCCACATCGCGCGGGATGATTCGCCGATGCCGTAGACACTCTGCGCGAAGCCCGCGACGTTGATGCCCGGAGGACGCGGCCGAAGATCGCGGCGCGCCGGCCGCCGCAGATGTCGCTCGTACAAACGCCGGATCTTGAGCAGGCCCTCGCGGTAGACGTGCTTTGGCGCCTTCGCGCGATATCTGCGCCATCCGCCGAACTGACGGACGGCTTCCGCGGCCTGCTCTTCGCCCGCGCGCAATTTCTTGCTCCGGCGCACGATCCGGCGCACGGCATCGTATTCGAGATATCTCCTGATCCATCGCCGCAGGCGAACGTAATTCTTGTCGAGGTACCGGCGCAGAAGCTCGCGATTCTCAAGCGCAGGCGCGAGCGCGGAACGATCCTTCTCCGTCTGCTGGCGGCGATGGCTGCGAAAGGCGCAGAGCGGCTCGTCCAGGTATGCAAAGCAACCTTGTTCGAGCAAATGAAACCACATCTCCAGATCCGCCATGACGAAGAACGCCTCATCGAAACCGCGCGACGCCAGCGCTCGGCGGAACATCACCGCGCTCGGTCCGCCGATCAGATTGCGCTGCTCGAAAAGACACCGATTGATCACCGTGACGCCGGCGATCGGCCGTTGCTGCTCGAAGCACGACCACGTCTCGACGGGCTGCGATTTCTCATCCACGATCCGGCGCGCTGACGCCACCAGACTGACCGCGGGATTGCTTTCCAGCGCCGCCACCATTCGGCTCGAGGGCTTCGGGAGAACAGAGGAAATCGTCCGCGTGCAGGGTCTTCACATACTCCCCGCGCGCGAGGGCCAGACCCGCGTTGCGATTCTTCACCATCCCTAGATTGTGCGCGTTCTGCATCGCGCGAATCCGATCGTCCCGCTCCGCATAGCGCTGCGCGATCGCGAACGAGTCGTCCGTCGAACAGTCGTCGGAGATGATCACTTCAAAGTCCTGAAAGCTTTGGCCGAGCACCGACTCGATCGCTTCCGGGAGAAAGCGGCCATAGTTGAACGAATCGATGCAGACTGAAACCTTGGGAGACGTCATCGTGGCAATTTATCCTGTTCGATGCTCCCGGAGACTGGGGCGGTGACGGACGGCGCGCAAAGTCGCGGGCAAGCCAGCACCACCGCGAGCAGGCCGAGAATGGAAAATGTTTCCACGTGGTAACTCTCGAGCAACAGAGAGAGATTGCGTCCGACGAGGTCTCGGCTCAACAGCGGGACAAACAGAATGTAGGCGCCGAGGAGGAATATCATCCAGCGCGGCAATTCACCGCGGGTCAAGATTAGCGCAGAAATGAAGTAGCACGCCGGGATGAGTGCCACGCAATGCTGTCCCCAGGTGATCGGCGAGAACAGCAACATCAGAATCGAGACCGCAGCAAACTCCCACAAAAGCCGCGGATCATTTCGCCTAACGACTGGTCGACGCGACCAGAACATGAAGGTCGCGAGAAGAGCGAGCAGGATGATCTTAATCACCCAGCCGGCCGTGGCGGGCCGCAAGTTTAGAAGATCAACGTAGAGCGGATGAGACGCGCGGCCCGGATGCCCGGCGGGTAGATGAATGAGGTAGCGCGCGAGCGCGGGCCGGAGCGCCATGTTTTGCAGTTGCTCGGGGCCAAGCACCCCGACCGAAGGATCGACGCTGCCGAAGCCTTGCCACGCGTTCATCGACCACGTCGACATGTGGTTCCAGTAAGAGGCGGGTCCCTGCCAGACGATGGGAGCGAGCGTGAAGAGCATCGTCGCCGCGCAGGTGGTCGCGACCATTCGCCATTGGCGTTTCCAGAGAAAATAAGCCACGAAGATCGCCGGGGTGCATTTAAGTGCGATGGCCATTCCAAGGCTCATCCCCGCGAGCAAGTCCCGCCGCTGGGTCCAGAGGTAAATCGCCAGCCACGAAAGCGCGACCAGCGACGTGTTCACTCCGAGTTCAGCTAGGTCGCGGATGACATACCGGCTCGCGAGGAGCATCGCCAGCGCCGCCGACCCAGAAAACGCGCGTTCCATCCAGAGAAAACGCGGGCTCGACCAGACGGCGCAACGTGCCCAGCAAGAGCGCGAGCGCTGCGAGCCCAATCGGGAATAACAGCGCTTTCGCGATCGGCATCGCGAAGAGAGCGGCGGGCGCGTGTGCCATCCCCCAAAATGGTGGATAGGGAATGTCGTGCCCGCTCGCGTAAAGAAATTCTCCCTTTAAGAATCGATGGCCAAATTCCCAGTGCAGCTTGAAATCTCCGTCCCACGATTTGGAAATCGCGCGGAACGCGCTGGCCAGCACGATGAGAATCGCGACAGCAATGACGAGCCTCCTCCACAAAGGCTCCCGGCTGGAGATAGCTGCGGCCATGGACATCGAGAATTTATCCGATCAGGGGTTGGCGAACGCGCCTCGTCTCGATCCGGAAAAGCGTAAAGCGATCGGCTGGACTTTGTTCTTTGCGCGTCTTCTGGCTTTCGGACACGATCTCGACTTTTCCGATTGTCGTTAGGCGCGACTCTTCGCTTCGCCGCGTGATGAGATAAAACACCGGCACATGAGTGAAACCGGGGCGCGATGTCATCCGCGTTCCAGATACCTTCCGGCGGAGGATCGACATAAAATATGTGTCGGGCGATTTCCAGGCCGGACGTCGCCGCCAGCGGAGTCCCCGGCGAAAGGAAGCTGCGGACGGAGCGAAGAAAGTCGCGGTCGCCGCGCGATCGATCGGACGCCGGCAGAATGCGCGCGTGGACAAAGAAGATTCCCCCGATCGCGACGGCCACGCTGGCCGCCGCAAAACGAATTCCGAAGCGCAGAAGACCAAGCGCGCAAAGCGGGCTGAAGGCGCAGAGACAACTGATGATGTAGTGATGATGTTTGCCATGGAAGAGCGAGAGCACCACGATGGGAACAATCCCCCAGCACCAAATGAATCTGTCCGGCGAATCCGGGCGTTGCCAGGCCCGCGCGAAGGAAGGTTCGGCCGCGCACAAAAGCACCAGCGTCCAGGGCAGGAGCTGCCACGGAATCGTGGTCAGGTAATACCACCATGGTTGTTCGTAGCCGGTCCAGCCGACCGCGCGGCGCACGATTTCCGCGCGCCAAAGCTCTCGTGCCTCTGGAGCGGAGATTACGACAGTCACCGGCCAGGCGAGTGCGATGGCCAGGCCAAGCGCCAAGCCAGGCCATGAAATCATCCTTCGCCACGCGGCGCGGTCGCGCTTCAAGATCAAGAAGGCCACGCACGGAGCGAGAATGAGCACCGGACCAAATCCCAGGCCCTTGGCCATATTGCTCAGACCGACGAGTCCCCAGAACAGCAGCGCCAGTTGCCGATGTGGTCGCGGCCACGCACCACCGATGGAGTGCAAGCGCACAAAAACAAACAGCGCGAGCACGACAATGAAAGCCAGCAACATCTCCGCCTCGACCAGACGGGCATAGGTGATGAAGTAGACCATGGTTGTTTGCAGCAGCGCCGTGAAAATGGCCACGCGCGGACCAAACCAGCGGAGGCTTAGCATTGTCATCACAACGACGACGCCCAAACCGGCGAGAACAGAAGGCAACCGCGACGGCGGTTTCGGAGAATCCGCCGAAGAGTTTGGCCGAGACGACGACCAGCCAATGAAGCAACGGCGGCTTCTCCAACCAAAGGCGGTTGCCGATCTTCGGAAACAGCCAGTCGTGATCCAGCGCCATTTGTTTCGCGCCGCCGGCGACCATTATTTCGTGCTCCGTCAGCGTGCGTGTATCGCCCAGGTTGAAGCAGCACGTCGCGACAGAGATCGAAAGGATGAGGACCCAGGCACGCCAGCCGAGTGACGCGCGGACAGATTTCGCTGCATCCAAATCGTCCGCGGTTGGTTGAGTGTCAGTAATCAAGCTGATAAGCCTGTCGTAGACGCGCCTGGAGCGGTTCGAGGTAGTTAGCCCCGTTCACTGCACCCACGGTTTCGTTACGCACTGTTTGCGTCTCTTTCGCAACGCGGGTGCCGTACCACGCATGGAAGACGCCCGCCGCGACCGTGGGAAAATGCGGGTGACCAACCGAAAAGCGGCTGCAAAAGACCAGTGGATGACCGATCACGCCGAACCCTTCATTCAACAGCCGAACGGTCGCCGCTTCGCCCGTGTCCAGATCCTGGCCACGCACCTTCCGCAGCGATACTTGTCGCCCCAGGTCCTCTTTATGAAAGGCCATGAAGTGCGGATGGATGTACCATCCGTGGGGATTGTTTTTGTGCATCCCGTGAAAGATGGCGCCGGCCAGACGGTGGTGTTTATCGAGGCGGTCCACCGTCAACTCCAGCCACTCCGGGTCCATCGGGTGCGCATCCGAGTCGAGCAAAACAATGTGGTCGTAACGGGCCGTTGCGGCACCCAGCTCCGCGGCCTCGCCGTGCCCATGACCGCGTCGATTCGGTTTTACAGTCAGCAGGCGAACATCAGCTTGCGCCCCCAGCCACTCGCGCGTGCCGTCGCGACTTCCGCGATCAACGACGATCAATTCGTACGCTCGAGGGCCGACCAGCTCGCGCACCTTTTCCACCAGGAGGCGGACAAAGAAGAAAGTATCGTGGCTCACGGTCACGATACTAATCGGTCTTCGCACCTGGTGGTTGTCTACCCGGACGCTCTTCTCCGCCAAAGATTCTTTCATGACCACGATGCAAGAAAGCACCAGCGTAGCCCGCGGCTAGGACTTTGCCGATCGGCCGAGACGTCTGGCAAAATTTGCCAGACAAGATTCTGCGTCGGGTCGGCTGAAAGCCGTGCGGCGATACGTTACGTCGATGAAGACACGTCCGTGCAAGGTTGTGATCATCAAGACAATCGGCGCCAGGGGACCGGTCGGGCCGACTCTGCGATACTCTGCAATCGGAGTCTGCTCGATCCAGCTCCCGGTGAGATTCACATTCGAAAGACCTGCGGCGATCGGCGCGCCCCGCGGGAAAAATGTCGCGCGGGCGCGCCGAGAGCGAGAGAGCCGAAAGAGCGTGCGAGTCGGCGCAAAAACATCACTGCCGGGCGCGGCCTTCCAAGGGCGCGTTTGAGCCGAGATGCGCGCGATCAACGCCCCGAGGGAAGTCTCCTCCGGCCGCCGTTCGACGATCGTGTATTGATTGATGAGAAATCCGAAACCGTTTTTCGCCGCGCCAGTTTCGAAGCGTCGCAAGTCCATCGCGGACGCCAGTGCCACGGCGTCGCGCTGATCGGCCGGGCCGAGCGCGCGAGCGCCAAAGGTCTGCGCTGCCGCGGCGAGAAATACATCGTGCACAGCCGCGTTGTGTTCCTTCGCAAGGGTGCGGATCGTCTCCAGTGCGCCTAACGGCAACTCCGCGCGGAAGATGCCCGCCCGGAAATCCAACGGGTCGTTCAGGGGAACCCGGCGCGCCCGGCGCAGCGCCAACGCCTGTTTTAGAAAACTGCCCCACGCAGCCAATCGGCTGCGCTTCCTCGGAGAGCGTTCGTCCATCGCAAGAGTGGACGGGCCCCGAATCCACCGGCGATTGGTAGAACGAATACATCCAGTGAAGCAACTCCCGGCACGAAAAATCGTCGGCCAGCCAGTGATCGACAACGGCACCGAACCAGTGTCCTCCACCCGGCGCGGCAATCGCAAAAAAACGAAGAGGCGAATCCTCCAGAGCGAAGGCTCGATTGATCTCGGCCTCGAGGTGGGTCTCAATGTCGATCGGGGGCGTCTCGATCGAGGCCGGCGCTTGCAGCTCCAGGATCCGCAGCGCCTCCGCCGCCGCGCGATCCCAGCGCTCAACGTCCGCCGGCTCCTCCAGGTGCAGCGCGTGAATGAAGTTGTAAGGTGCCAACTCGGACCAGGCGCGCATGAGCGATTGGAACGGGGTCAGTCGTCCGGGGTTCGACAGTTTCATAAGGCTGCTGTTTCCGGAGCGCGCGCTGGGCTCAACGCAATCGCCGGCAGGCGAAAAGCTGAATGCGCCGGATCTCCACCCGTGGGTGTCGTAGACTGGACGCATTCCCAGATCGGAGACCGTCTCGAATTCCTGCTGGAGGCGCCGGGGCGGAGGGTGAGGCTCGTCGGTCTTTTGCACGAAGATGGCATCCTCGCCTTTGCGCGCAGAATATCCCGGCCAGAAGTAGAACTGGTTGACCGGTTCATCGGAAGCGACGCAGTAAATGATGGGTGCGCGCGAGGCAGCCGCCTTCGCCGTGGGCGTATAAAACGTAAGCAAGCTCGTAATCCCATAATGGTCGCCGATGACGAAGGCAGGTTTACCTTCACTCGTTAGGCGTCAGTCGCTCGATCTCCACAGTTTCGGCAGCAGACTTCCAGCCGCGAACCCGCCGCAATGGATCCAGCTTTGGCGGCAAAGAAAAGCCGGTGATCTCGCCGATCAGGCGAGTCTCGTGCCCGAGAACGACAGCAGCCAATCCGAAGGCGATGCCCGCCGTGAGCCATCTTCTGCGGCCTGGGAACGTAATCGCCATTAGAGCGATCGCCGACGGCACCGCGGGTGCGATCCAATTCGGCTGCACGCGGGCGCGCAGGGAAAACAAAAGACATCCCACGAGCAGTGGCACGGACATGCAAAAGAGGTAAAGCGCGAGTGGAGAGCTTTGCCGGCGTGGCCAGAATTTGAGCGCGGCCAGGACGATCCCGACGCAGAAGATCGGTGTCAGCAATCCCATTTCGGCGCCGATGAACTCGCCGAAGAAGCGGAGCGTCGGGTGCCAGGATTCCGCCAGGCCGGAGCGGCCTTGCAGATGAATGGCGGTCGCCCAGCCATTCTGGATGTTCCAGTAAACGAGCGGCAGCGCACCGAGAAGGGAAATCAAAAGTGCGAAGTAAAAACCGGCGCGGCGGAGGTGGTGCCGGGCCGGAGGGTAAAGGCAGAAAAACACCAACCAGCAGAGCCATTGATAGAGGGCGACCTGTTTGCTGAGCAAACCGAGTCCCATCCACAGGCCAGGCAAGAGCCACGGGAGAATCGAATCGCCCCGCAAGGCGTGCCAACCGCTGACGAGAGCGGCCGTCCAGAACAGGACCGCGAGCGAATCCGGAATAAACAGAAGTCCGGTGCCCGCCAGAAGCGGCGTGGCGGTCACGACCAGGACAGTGAGGAAGGCGACGCGCCCGTTGACCTCACGAGACAGGAAGCGAAGCAGCACCCAACCAACGACGGCGGCACAGACCGGCGAAAAGAAACGCACCCCTAATTCATTCTCGCCCCACAGATGTGTGCCGATGAACTGCATCCACGCGATGAGTGGCGGTTTGCTGTAGTAACCCCAGGCGGGATGCTTCGACCAGAGCCATTGGTAGGCTTCGTCCTCGCACAGTTCGATCCTCCCGGAAGCGATGTAGATCAAATTGGCGACCAGCGTGAAGGCGATGAGCAGATAACCCAGACGCTGCCATTGGAGATCAGTTATCTCTGCTGATGCGCGGGAAGAAAATCGCCGCCACGCAGCTTCCACGCCCAGGAGCACACCCAGTCCGACTCCCATTCCCAACACCGCCCCGACGAGCACATCCCCGGGATAGTGCGCTCCGGAATAGACCCGCGCGAAACCTACCGTGCAGGCCAGCACGGCGAGCCAGGGCAGGCTCCGCCGGTAGTAAAAACTGCAGATGATCAAGGCCGCAAAACAATTGGCCGCATGCGAAGAGGGCATACTTTGCTGGCTGCCGCCTCGGCCGACTAACAAGTGAAGATCAGCAAACACCTCATACGGGCGCGGCCGGCCTAACAAGTTCTTGAGGGGCGAATAAACCAGCCCCTCGCCGAGAATCAGCGCGAGCGCGAGCGCGAGGAGACATAGCCAGGCGCGATGCCCACCCTTCCACGCCAAAACGACCGCGCCGAGGACAAAAGCGATTTTGAAACCTGGCGGCGGCGCGGAAAAGAACGGCAGGACCGCGTCCAGCACGGGATTGCTCAAGCTCCCGTTGATGAACTCGAACAGCGCAGAATCGAGAGCGTGCAGCATGGGTGTGCAGAAATCTTCCGCCTAACGACTCTGTCTGGCGGCGACGATTTCTTCGTAGAGTTCCAGAAACTCCGCCGTCTGGTGGTCGAATGTATGTTCCATTGCCATCGCCCGGCCAGCGGCTCCCAACTTCTCGCGCCTCGCGGGATCCAGCAGTTCCTGCATTCGGGAAGCGAGCGCCGCAACGTCAGCCGGATCATCGAGCACGAATCCCTCCTGGCCATTTTTCATCAGCGCGGACGCGCCGTTATACCGCGTCGTGATCACCGGCAATCCGCAGGCCGAGGCTTCGAGCGTGACCAGGCTGCACGGGTCGTACCAAGTCGGATGAACGAAGACATCTGCGGCAGCGTCGTCCCGCAGCGGATCCACCAGACCAAGGAACGAAACCGTGCGAGCAACTCCGAGTTTCTCCGCCAGCCTAACGAAACGCTCCGGTTTCTTTCCGCCGGCGATCAAGACCCGCACGGGCGCTCCGGCCGCGGCCAGTCTGGCGGCGGCGCGGATAAAGGTCTCCGCGTTTTTTAAGAGAAGGTTGTGCGCCAGCATGAGAAACAGCACCTCGCCGCCCAAGCCAAGCTCCTCGCGCGTGCCGGCACGAAATCTGTCCCGGCTCTCCGGGGTGAATCGTTGCACGTCCACGCCATTATAGATCACTCTCATCCGGTTGGCCGGGAGACGATGCCATGTCGCGAAATGCTGCTCCGACATGCGCGAGACCGGGACAATGATCGCGGAGCTTTCGAGCTGGTGCCGCTCGATCTCCGCCAGCTCGCGGTACCGTTTTTCCCTCCAGAAGCGAATTTGTCGCCATTTCGGAATGCGCAGGAGATTGTGTTCCCAGAGCGCGCGGGTCGAACCGCCATGTGGGTGAATGATGTCCGCGGACCATCCAATCCCCATGTCGTGCGTGACGTCAAACTGCAGCGCCGGCAGGTGGGCAGCGATGGCCGCGGCGCGTTCGAGCCGGGAGCGCGGCATCTCCAGTTGATGGGCGACGATCCCGTCGTCGCGGGCGTCGGGATGGAATCCAAAGGCGACCACGTGGACCTCGTGTCCGTGCTTGAGCAAGCGGCGGGCGAATTGCCAGGTCCAGTGCTCGAGACCGCCGCGCTGGGGGTCGAAATGCTCCAAAATGAGTCCGATTCTCACACGTAAATTTACCCGACACTTCCTGTTTACCATCCGCGATAACGAATCTAACGTGTCGTTGCGTGTTAATTCATCCAACGGCCATCGTTAGTCATCTGGCAGAAATTGCATCCGACGTTCGGGTTGGACCGTATGCCATTATCGAAGAAGGCGTGCGAATCGGTGCGGGCTGCGAAATCGGCGCGCACGCCGTCATCAAGCGCTACACCACCATGGGGGAAAGGAACCGCGTCTTCGAACACGCCACTCTCGGCGGGGAACCACAGGACGTGAAGTTCAAGGGCGAACGCAGCTACCTCATGATCGGGGACGACAATCTGATTCGCGAAGGCGTGACCATTCATCGAGCGACGGGCGAGCACAAGGTGACGTATATCGGCTCACGAAATTTTCTCATGATCGGAGTCCACATCGCACACAACTGCCGGCTCGAAGACGATTGCACCTTTGCGAACGGCACCGCCCTCGCCGGGCATATCAAGGCAGAGGATCATGTTTTTCTCTCGAGCGAAGTCGGCGTCCATCAGTACGTGCGCCTCGGACGTTACGCCATGGTCGGAGGAAAAACCGCGATTCGGCAGGACGTCATCCCGTTTGTCATTTCGGATGGGAACCCAGCCCGCGTCCGCGGGTTGAATACAGTGGGGTTGCGGCGCGGCGGTTTCTCCCGTGAGGCGCGACTCAACTTGAAGCGTGCCTGTCACCTCCTGCTTCGTTCCCATCTGCCCTTGGAAACGGCGCTCCGAAACATGGAACGTCTCGACGACAAGAATGTCTCGCATCTCATCCAGTTCGTCCGGGACTCGCGGCGTGGATTTTGCCGCGAGCCGCGGAGTCCTGTTGTGACAAACGGCCATGGGATTGGCTGGAACGAAGGCTCTCCGCTGACTGACTTTTCGCTTTGAGGGCGGAGGTTAACGACTTTTTTCAATTTTCTCGATTCGCTCTCGTAGCTCCCTGATCGTCCGCGCGAGCGTCTTAATGCGTTTGATCTGCATGAGGCTATTCAGGAATTGCTTCCGCGGCTCCGCCGGAGTGCCGCCCACATAGGATCGCGCAGGCAAATCCCCCGCCACGCCGGCTTGCGGCATGATCAAACAGTCATCGCCAATCTTGGCGTGATCCGGTATGCCAGCCTGCGCCGCAATCACCACCCGGTCACCAATTGTCGCGCTCCCAGCGATGCCCGCCATCGCGACCACCACACACTTGCGACCCACCTGAACATTGTGCGCGATCTGTACAGGTTATCGATTTTCGTCCCGCGGGCGATGCGCGTCTCATGCAGCGTCGCGCGATCGACACACGAGCACGCCCCGATCTCGACATCATCTTCGATCACGACCGTGCCGACCGAATTGATCCGCAAGATCTCGGATTCCGTCGGAAGCACCTCGCCCGTTTGCCTAACGACTTCGGCGCTCCCCGGCTCGACCGTTTGGAAACTAAACCCGTCGTTTCCGATGGTCGCGTTCGCCTTGATGATGACGCGGGCGCCGATCCGCACCCGATCCCCGATGCAGACGCCGGAAAAAAACAGACAGTTGGCGCCGATCTCCACACTGGCCCCGATGTGGACTCCGGAGACCAGCGTTGTCCCGATCCGATTTTCGGCTTTGGGACCCACCCAGCAGAGCGGGCCCACGGAAACATCCCCCGCCAGCTCTGCGGTCGGGTCGATCACGGCGGAGGGATGGATTCCCGGAGCGACCGATGGAGGACGCGCGAAGATTTCCAGCAAACGGGCAAGGCTGACGCGCGGACGGGCGACTTTGATTTGGTTGGGAATTCCTGGCACTTCCGGCTGCAATGGGACCAACGCGGTCTGGATCGCTCGCGCCTTGATGATCGGAGCGACCGACGCACTGTAAACCAGCGCGAGATCGCGCTCGTCTTCCGCATAGGCGGGGTGGACGACCCGTCGAATTTCTATTTCAGGATTCCCTATTAACTCACCGCCGAGCTTGGATGCCAGCCAACCCAATGTTGTCACCA
>CAWATC010000006.1:0-106141 GCA_963784865.1 uncultured Verrucomicrobiae bacterium
CCGGGCCGCGCATTGGTTCACTGGTTTCGATCAGGGCGACAAGATCAAATTGTCAGAACTCGCGCCGCCCTCGCCATCGGCGCGGCCGCGCAAACTTTTTCACGTCATCAACTGCGCGCTCAATCTGGTCAGCGGAAAGGAACTCGCCTGGCAGGAGCGGAAGGCGCAATCGTTTACCTTCTCGCCGCTGCACTCCGGCAGTTGGCTGGGCGGCTACCGCGCCTCGGAATATTACGATGGCGGCATTGGTCTCGGGACCGCGATCACCATTTCCGGCGCGGCGGCTAATCCCAACATGGGCTACCACTCATCCCCGCTGGTCGCGATCCTGATGACGCTCTTCAATGTGCGGCTCGGTTGGTGGGCGGGTAATCCGGGCGCGCCCGGGGAAAAGGCCTGGTTCCGGAATGGTCCGCGCCATGCCGCGGTGCCGTTGCTGGCCGAAGCGTTTGGTTATACCACGGGCGATTTTCGCGACGTGAATCTTTCCGATGGCGGCCACTTCGAAAACCTCGGCCTTTACGAAATGATTTTGCGCCGGTGCCAGCGCATCGTGATCGTCGATGCCGGACGCGATACCGAATACGTCTTTGAAGATCTCGGCAACGCCATCCGGAAAATTCGGATCGACTTCGGGATTCGGATCGAAATCGTGGTCAACCTACTCGAGCCGACCAAGGAGAGCATGCCTCTGGCGCGCTGTGTCGTGGGCCAGATTCATTACGAAGAAGTGGACCGCGATGCGCCCACCGGAAAGCTAATCTACATCAAGCCCCTCCTGCAGAAGAACGAACCGGTCGATGTGCGCAACTACGCCGCGGCGCATCCGGGATTCCCGCATGAGAGCACGGGCGACCAATGGTTCAGCGAGTCGCAATTGGAAAGCTATCGCATGCTCGGATTTCATACGATGAACGAGATCCTGGAAGGTGGAAAACCAGCGCCCACGATGGAGGAGTTTTTCCAGCAGGTGGAGAATCAGTCCGCCGCGATCGAGGCCCGCCTGAAAGAGAAAGCTGTCCAGACCGTGCGCCTGGAAGTGTAAGGCAACCGCCGTGAACGTTGAACGTGTGGAGCGACTTTTCGCTTACTCGCGCTCTTAGCTTGAGGTGTCTCAAGGGAAGAACGCTCGTGTAGAGACGCCGCTCTGTCGGTGCGCGTCCGTCGGGATCACGCGATCACAATGCCCGACAGAATCAGTGAGAAACGCGAAGTCGGAGAGACATTTTCGCGGCACCCATGATCGGCACCTGCGCTTTCACCGTTTGCGTAATGCCATTGTCAGCCAGGATCACGTTTAAAGGGGTAACAGCGAACCAGGTAAGTAAGTCAGATGATTCTTCGATGGTGTAAGTCAGGTCCGTCGGGGCAATCGCTTTCGTGTAGATGAGTGAGAAGTAGTTCGCGTCGATTCCACCATAAGGTCGATTGGTCGAAGATGGCTGCTTCGGGTCGAGATGAAAAGCATATCGAGGAGATTACTCAGGCCGTCGAAGTCCGGATCAGCGGCGTCGCCACCTTGGCTGCGCTACGGCCACTCGCGCGCCATAACTCCAAGGCTTGCTGCTTGTATTCCTCGGTATATCTCGCGGGGCTGCGAGCCGGTTTGGATAACTGGGTTTTCATGGTGGGCTCCTTTGGGTTTTGACCCTTCGCCCACTGTCCGTCAAATTAGGGCAACCCCAAGCTTTTGCCGCCTTGGAAAAGGACTACGAGATTCGGTCGGTCGGATTGACTTCGCTGAAAGTGCATCCGTGGTACGATAGCCTGCGCTCCGACCCGCGCTTCGCTGATCTTCTCCGACGCACGAACCTCGGAGGAAAAAATGAGAGCGGCATGGTGCTCGGGGGGGGACTTGAACCCCCACGCCTTGCGGCATACGCCCCTCAAACGTACGTGTCTGCCATTTCACCACCCGAGCAGAGTGGGCGCGATTGCGCGGCCCAAATGTAATCAGGAACGCAGGAAAGCAAGAAGCGAGAGAAGCCCCCGCGTGCGCGACCATCGTTAGATTCAGGGATACTCGGCCCGGTAGAACTTTGTCGCGCCGGCATCGGTGTCGTCGTATTGAAACGCACCGTTGGCATCGGCCATGACCGTGGCAAGTGTTTTGAAGCTGTCCTCGCTAAGATCGGGGGACGATTCGATCCGGTTCGGCGCGTTTGGTTGGCCAAGGCCTTCCAAATGGATGGTATTGCTGGCCGGACGCGTAATCGAAACAATGCTCCGGGCGACGGGCACGAGGAAGCCCCTGATCTCACCGCCAGCAAACGCCGTGGTGTGGATGTTGAAGTAAGCTCTGCCTTGGGCGAGGGCCGCAAAGAGCGCATTTGAGGCAGTCGAAATCGTTCCGCCATTCGCCGCGATGAAGTCTGGATTGTAGGAGGATGCGAGAGTCAGATCGAAGGTGTGATCGTAGGTGCCGCTGGTCACTCCCGTGGGAAAGCCTGCGAAGCTCGGTGTCTGCGTGGCGACGCCAGCCGTCCCGGCAAAGGGAACGGCGGTCGCTGCGTGAATATGGGCGGCGGTGGTTGCGCCCTGGAGGTTGTCGAAGTCCGCTTCGACTCGGAGGGTGAAGAGATCGAGGTCGATCGTGATCCTGACCGAGCCGGTGCCGGGCGAGGCATTGGGCGGGCTTTCGTTCGGTCCGCTCAAAAACGCGCCGTATTCCAGCTCATGCGCGGTGGCGGTCCGGGGCCCAATCGTGGTTGCGGCAAGGAGAAACATAATCAGGCGAAACATCCCGCGAACCAGCACGATCGATTTGTTCTTCACAGCAGCCGCATTTCGAATAAGCGTGCCTCGAATGCCAAGCAAAAAAAGGTAACGAAATTGTTACCTATCGCAGCGCCACGAGCATGCATCCTCACGGTAGGCTCATGCCGGAGCGTATCTGCAAAGGCCGGTCGCTAAATCGCAGTGCCAAATTTCACTGCTGTCTTGCAATTCCTCGCACTTCCTTCGTAATTGCCATTGATGCCTGCTGCGCCCACCTCGCCGCCCGCGAATCGCCCTTGGCGCGAGGTGCAGGATCGCTGTCGTCAACTTTATGGCGACTTCGAGCAGGTCGGACTGAGCGTGGAGTGGCACGATTTTCGGACGAAACAGCCGCTCGATTGGGGAGAAACTTTTCGACCGCGCAGCCTGGAGTTTTGTCTGAACCTGGAAGGCCGCGGTGCCGTTGGCGCCGGCGCCCAAAGTGATTACGTCGCGGGCAGTTCCGGTTACTACGCCGTCTCGGATGAGCCGCTCCCGGCGACGCGGTACGCGGACGACCGCCACCAATTCGTCACCCTCGAATTCTCGCGCGATCACCTGCAAAAGCAGCTCGCCGGTTGCGAAGCCGACCTGGACCCGCAGGTCCGTCGCGCGGTTTTTCCCGAGAAGGAGTCGAGCTTCGTCTCGATCCCGGAGTCAATGGGCGCCGATCAGCGGAATGTCGTCGCAACGCTGCTGCAACCGCCGGTGCCGAAGGCGGCGCAGGCCTTGTGGTATCAAAGCAAGGCGCTGGAACTCATGGCGCATTTGCTCTTCGCGCCGAAAGATCCGGAGCTTTTTTGCATGCGACAAAAACGGGTCGCCCGCGATCGGGTGGAGCGCACCAAGGAACTCCTCGCGCGCGACGTCGCGAATCCGCCCACGCTGGAGGCGCTTGGGCAGGAGGTCGGATGCAGTCCATTTTATCTGAGCCGCATTTTCTCGCGCGAAGTTGGTCTAACGATTCCGCAATTCCTGCGCAATCTGCGGATGGAACGAGCGGCTGAGCTGCTGCGCAGCGGACGTTACAATGTCACCGAAGCGGCGACCGAAGTCGGCTACGCCAGCCTGAGCCACTTCAGTAAAGCCTTCTGTGAAACCATCGGGTGTTGCCCGGCGCTTTACCCGATGGCGAAGCACGTGGTCCTCGATCGCTGAGCAGAGCGGCGACACCCTGTCATCGGTGGGAAGCGGGCGACAGGAGTTTCGCCGTTCGAAGAATATCTCGCCTTTGCCTGTCCGCTGCTCGAACATCGCGCCCGTTTTCCCAATGAAAATCACCCGCGCCCTCATTTCCGTTTCCGACAAAACTGGCGTGGCCGATTTCGCCCGAGCCCTGGAAAAGCAGGGCGTCGATATCATCTCCACCGGCGGCACCGCGGAGCTCCTGCGCAAGGAAGGCGTGCCGGTGCGCGATATCTCCAGCTTCACCGATTATCCCGAAGTGCTCGAGGGTCGGGTGAAAACGCTGCATCCGCGCGTGCATGGCGGCTTGCTTTATAAACGCGGCAACCCGCTGCATGAGCAGCAGGCGAAGGAGCAAGGCTTCCAGTCGATCGACCTCGTGGTCGTGAACCTCTATCCCTTCGAGGCAACGATCGCCAAGCCGGGCGTCACCCTTGCGGAAGCGATCGAGCAAATCGACATCGGCGGGCCTTCCATGATCCGGAGCGCGGCGAAGAACTATGAGTCGGTCACGGTCGTGGTCGATCCGTCCGACTACGAGACCGTGCTCGAGACGATGCGCGATCACGAAGGCGAAACGACGCTGCAGATTGCGCGAGCGTCTGGCGATCAAAGCTTTCATCAAGACCTCCGATTACGACCGGACGATCGGGAATTATCTCAACAAGGAGCAAACGACCGACGCCTCGTTCTCGCTCGCGTTACCGCTCGTGACCCGGCTGCGCTACGGCGAAAACCCGCACCAAACTGCCGCGCTCTACGGTGATTTCGACGCTTGCTTCGAAAAGCTGCACGGGAAGGAACTTTCCTTTAACAACATCCTCGACATCAGCGCAGCCACCGACCTGATCGCGGAGTTCACCGAGCCGACCGTCGCCATCCTAAAGCACACCAATCCGTGCGGTGTCGGGTCGGATGAGGATCTGCGCGCGGCCTGGGACAAAGCGTTCGCCACCGACAAGCAGGCGCCCTTCGGCGGCATCATCATCTGCAACCGGCCGATCGATGAAGCGCTCGCCAAGGCGATCAGCGAAATCTTTAGCGAAGTCATCATCGCGCCGGAGTTCACCGGCGAGGCGCGCGCTTTGTTCCAAAAGAAAAAGAACCTGCGCCTGATCCGAGCGCTCCCAGCCAAGGCCGGAACAGTCTCCACACAGGATATCCGTTCCGTCTGCGGCGGCGTGCTCGTGCAGGATAAGGACTCCGGGCCGCTGGTGGATCTCGCGACCAAAGTGGTGACGAAGCGCGCGCCTAACGCTACAGAACTCGCGGCCATGATCTTCGGCTGGCGCGTGGTCAAGCACGTGAAATCGAACGCCATCGTCTATGCCGCGCCCGATCGCACACTCGGCATCGGTGCCGGGCAAATGTCACGCGTGGATGCGTCGCGCATCGCCGTCTGGAAAGCGGCGGAAGCCGGCCTTTCGCTTTTGGGCAGCGCGGTCGCGAGCGATGCTTTTTTCCCGTTTCCTGACGGCCTCATCGCCGCCGCCGCGGCGGGCGCCACGGCGGCCATTCAACCCGGAGGCTCAGTCCGCGACGCCGAAGTCATTGCGGCCGCCGATGAGCGCGAGATGACGATGATCTTTACCGGCGTGCGACACTTCCGGCATTAAGCCAACGATAACCGACACTGCTCCCGGACGGAGCGGAGCGGCATCGGAGCCAATACCCGCTCAGGGCGCGAAAAGGGACCGGACGCGGCTTCGGGCGATGCGCGCAGCGCCGGGCAAACCGGCACGGGAACGCAAACCGCAAAAAAAATGCCTTGTTTACGGGAATTATTCTTGCTAGAGAATGAACGGACCCATACTATGCCCGTCAGCCCTCTATAATGACTATGAAACGCTCCCTTCTCCTCTCAGTCGCTGCTGTTTCCAGCCTTTTGCTCGCAAATGGGGCGAGCGCCCAATCCGTAGCCACGGATCCGGTTGGATTTACGACCACCGCGTGCGCCGCCAATTCCGACACCTACATCTCGGTACCGTTTACGCGTCCGCCAGAGTTCGTCGGGGCCACCGCTTCCGCCACGGCCAACACGATCACGGTCAGCGGCAGCCCATGGACGGCGAACCAGTTTGTTTACGTCGCGGGCAGCCAGCCGAAGACCTATTTCGTCTTGATCGGCCCCCACGCGTCGACCAATCCGAAGGAAGGCTATTTCTTCCAGATCACCGCGAACACGACCAACACGCTGACGGTAAATGCGGCCGGCGATAATCTCAGTTCCATTGTTGCGGCCACTCAGATCCTGGTCATTCCATATGCACACGCTCAGCAGCGTTTTCCCGGCTTCGGACGCGGGTGTTTCTTTCATTATCTCGCCCTCGTCGATCAATCGGCAGACAAGGATTTTCATCCCAGACTATTCCGGGGTTGGAATCAACCTGGCACCGATCATCCAGTATTTTTACTTCAACGGCGCCTGGCGGCGGGCCGGTCAGCCTGTCACTGTGGATTACGGCGACGATCCGTTTTTGAACGCCGGTTACTTCATTCTGAGAAATGCTGCGACCGGGACCACCTTGACGACCCTCGGCAGTGTCTTGACCAAGAACACGACGATCCCGCTTTTCACGCGCGTCGGGGCTACTTCGGTCACACAGGACAACTTCGTTTCGATCATTCGTCCGATTGACGTTAAGCTCAACGACCTCGGGCTGATCACCAGCGGCGCTTTTCTCTCCAGCCCGACCGCGCTCAATCGCATTGATCAGCTTTTGCTCTTCGACAATGCCCAGGTGGCGATAAACAAATCACCGACTGTAATCTACTTTTACTTCAATGGTGCGTGGCGGAAGGCGGGGCAACCGGTCACGACCGACTTTGGAAATGATACGATCGCGGCCGGAACTGGATTCCTTATCCGAAAAGGTGGCACTCCTACCGGGGCCACCTCGCTCTGGAAGAACTCTCCGACCTACTAACGCTTTCTCGCAGTCACCCCCCACCCCCACCCCCCCACCCCATGAAAAAACTCTTCGTCCTTGGGCTGTCGCTTCTAGCTTCAGCGACCTTTGTTCACGCGACCATCACGATCGACCTGGCCGGCGGCAACCTCTACACGGCGATTCCCGGCACGGTCGCGCCCACCGGATGCCTGATTCAACTAATCGTCAGCACCACGGACAACGTTTTCACGGCACCGAACTCGGGAAGTTTTACCGGGGGCTCCGCCGATGACTTCGTCCTGGCAAGCTTCAGCCTAAACGCGCCCTTCGGGCCCGGATCGTTCGAAAATGTGTTCAACTTTGCACTCTCTGCCTTTCCCAATCTCACTCCTGGCGATTCCCTCCTCCTAAGGTGGTTCCCGACCCTTTCCGGCACCACGCCTCCTAGCGCCCCGCCTGCGGGTGCAATATATGGCCAGTTCCGCATCGATATCGTTGAGCCTCCTTCTGATATTGGATGGTTCGTCCCGAGCGATGGCGCCGCTGTCACCTTGGCTTTCCTCACCATGGCTCAGGGCGGAACGCATCCGGAAACTGACGGCTTGGCGAATATGACCGTCGCCCTGATTCCAGAGCCGAGCACGCTCGCGCTCCTCGGAGTTGCGATGGCCGGCTTGGTCGCGTATTCACGTCGCCGGAAAGTCTAAGACTCGGCTCGCTTGCGTTGCTTCTGCCTTCGGCAGAATCGGCCGGTCCGGTAGGGGTTGCGACTTCTGCGGACGCATTGATCATTGCCCTGCAATGAGCCGGTTTGGTCAGCTCCCTTCCGCTATTTTTCAATCCTCGCGCGAGCTGCATCCCGGTTTTCCTCCTTTGCTCGCTGAAACATCGCTCGCGGCAGGCCTCGAACGCACGGCGATCATCGCGCTCACCGCCAGCGTCTCGGTATCCTTGCTGAGTTTGCTTATCGCCTACGCGCTCCCGCGTGCACGTCCGCACAGGCACGGCCCAAGGGCATGCCGGCTCGTTCGTGCCTCTGATGTTTGCGGCGATGTTCTTGCTTCTGCCACTGTCGTTGATCCTGCTCAAATCGAACGTTCTTACCCCAGACGTGGCGCTGATCCTCATCTACGCGCTCGCTGTCCTCCCGGTTTGCATCTGGCAGTTGGGTGGCAGTCTGAATCGCATACCGCCAGAAGTCGAAGAGGCGGCCAGGATTGACGGATGCTCGGCCGGCCAACTTTTCCGCCATGTTGTCCTTCCCATCATCGCTCCAAACCTTGTCGTCACGATCGTCTACGCGCTGATCGTGGCTTGGAGTCTTTGGGTAATCGCTCCCTCGTCGCTGCACATTCCCGGGTCCCCTGCTCTCTTTCCGCAAACAAATGGGGTCGACTCTGTGGCGGTATGCATCGCGATGGTGCCTCTCGTCGCGCTCTTTCTCTTCCTGAGCGTGTATCTCGTGCTTAACGCGAGAACCAGCTCGCAGGTCGGCGGTCCATAGATCATCGAGCCGGTTGCGCACGGAAGCCTCCGGGCGCCAGATAAGCCTTTCGCTCCCGATCCTGCGGGATAACTTCACTCGATATGGAATCGCTCTATCTAATCGTCGTCGCGGTCCTCGCCCTCGTCGCCTTCATCCTCTGCGTCGTCGTCTTTAGGTTCTTCAATTTCTGGCTTCGGGCACGCCTGGCGAATGCACCCGTCGGACTTTTCAAAATGTTTGGAATGAGCCTGCGCAAAGTGCCGGTCGGATTGATCGTCGACAACCGCATCACCGCGGTCAAAGCCGGGCTGGATATCCCGACCGATCCACTCGAGGCCCATTACCTCGCCGGCGGCGATGTTGCGCATGTCATCCTCGCCTTGATCGCCGCCGATAAAGCCGGCATCTCGCTCGATTTCAATCGCGCCTGCGCGATCGACCTCGCGACCAAAGGCACCGGCAAGACCGTCCTCGAAGCAGTGCGCACGAGCATCAACCCGAAAGTGATTGATTGCCCGAATCCGTCGATGGGCCGGGCGACGATCGACGGCGTCGCACAGGACGGCATCGGCGTGAAAGTGAAGGCGCGCGTCACGGTGCGCTCGCATCTGGATCGCTTCGTCGGCGGCGCCACCGAGGAGACGATCATCGCGCGCGTCGGCGAAGGCATCGTTAGTTCCATCGGCTCCGCGCCTTCCTATAAAGAAGTGCTGGAAAATCCCGATCGCATTTCCAAGACCGTCCTGGCGAAAGGACTCGATAGCGGAACTGCCTTCGAGATTCTCTCGATTGATATCGCCGATGTGGATGTGGGCGAAAACATCGGCGCGAAACTTCAGACCGAACAGGCCGAAGCGGACAAGCGGGTGGCACAGGCAAAGGCGGAGGTGCGCCGCGCCGCCGCCGTCGCGGTCGAGCAGGAGATGCGCGCCCGGACACAGGAGCAACGCGCCAAAGTGGTCGAGGCCGAAGCGCAGGTGCCGCAGGCGATGGCGGACGCCTTTCGCTCCGGTAATCTCGGGATCATGGATTACGTGCGAATGAAAAACGTCCAGGCCGACACCTCCATGCGCGAGACAATCGCCGGCGGTGAGAAGAAGCCGACGGGGTGAGTCTGTCCGTCCATGGAACAAATCTTCTTCCTCGTCCTTGTCGCCGGTCGTCGGACTGGCGCGCTGGCTTTTGCAGGCGGCGGAGAACAAGAGAAATGCCGAAGCGGAGAGGCAGTCGAGTGCGCCGAGCGCCGACGCCGCCGCCCACGCGCGCACCGGCCCAGAGTGAGGAAGAGCGAGTTCGCCGGTTCTTCGAAGCCCTCGGCGTCCCGACATCCGCGAGCCCACCTCCGAAGGTACAACCACGTCAGATCACGCACCAAGAAACCAAGCGCGAAGGCGAATCATCTCGCCCATCGACCCGTTTCCGATGCCACGCACCGGAGGGCTTCCACCGCCGCCGCTCGTCGCGCCCGCTCCCAACGTCACCCGCGACGCGCCTCCAGTTCCCAAGAGTCCTGACCACTCCTCAGGAGCGCATTCCTGCGACCACGCGAGTGGAACCCGCCGCGGCCAACTTCGAAGTCCACGACATCGACGAAGGCTGGCTCGCCGAATCCATCCCGGGGGACTCCACGTCGTCACCGCAGGGAATTGGAACGCGTCTGGTGACGACCGACGGACTGCGCGACGCCATCGTCCTGCGCGAGATCTTCGGACCACCACGCAGCATGCAGCCCTTCAGCCACAGCGCGCTTGGCTAAAGCGACCGGACAGAGATCTGCACTTCGGCGCTGCGTCCCGTCTCGACATCCGTGACGGTAATTCGGTGTTCGCCCTCCTCGGCCATCGCCACTTCGGCCCCGTCTTGTTTCGCGCAATGCAGCGAGTCGCTGTGCCAGGCGAGCTTTCCACCACCGACCGCCACCAGCGGAATTCGCCGGCTGGAACGCACGTCCGGATCGACCAGGTAAGTGCTCCCGGCCGGGGGCGCCGTGATGCGCAACTCTTCGCGCGAGTTCGCCAGGACGACCCGGTCCCTGAGGCCGTTCTCGGCGCTGGCAAACCAATCATTGTATTCGTTAGGGAGCTTGACTCGTCGGGCGGAGTCATATTCATCAGCGCGTTCTGCCGACGGAAGATTGTCCGGCACGAACTTCTCGCGCACTCCACGCTGATCACCATCGGCCAGCAATTTGCCGGTGAGCGGATGGATGTTCCGCTCGACGATCGCAGGCGGCTGGCGATACCAGGTGGTGCCTTTCTGCGCGTGCAGATGTTCAAACACGCCGTGCAGAATCGGACCCGCACCAGTCACTCCGGAAACCTCGTGCATCGGCGCACCGTCAAAGTTTCCCACCCACACGCCAACGGTGAATTCCGGCGTGAAACCGATCGTCCAGTTATCGCGAAAATCGGTGCTCGTTCCGGTTTTGCAGGCCACCGGAAAATCGAAGCGCAAGGCGGACTCGATGCCGAAGGCCAGCGTCCGCGCGGAGTTGTCGCTCAGGATATCGGCGATCTGCCAGACCAACTCCGGTCGCGCATAGCGATGCGCGGGAGAAGGCGCATCGCGCAGCACACGCCAGGGCCGATATTCCCCCAGCCGCGCCAGACTCGCGTAGGCGTTGGTCAATTCCAGCAGACGCGCCTCGCAATTTCCCAGGGTCAGGCCAAGACCGTAGATCTCGGCCGGATGATTAAGTGTCGTTAGGCCACAAGTGCGCAGACGTTCGTGCAGCGCCGCCGGGCCACCGGCAGCCAGCAGCACTTTGACCGCCGGAATATTCAACGAACTGGCGAGCGCGGTCCGATAGCGCACCGGACCGTAGCAACGACGGTTGTAATTCTCGGGCCGATAGAAACCGTCCGCCGTCGGAAAACTGGTGCGCACGTCCGCCACCATCGTGGCCGGTGTCGCGCCACGTTCGAGCGCGAGCAGATAGGTGAACGGCTTCAAGGTCGATCCGGCGGAACGTTTCGCCCAGGCGCCGTTCACCTGGCCGCTGCCGGGCGCAAAATAATTGTCGGAACCGACCAGCGCGATGACGTCACCGCTCGCGTTGTCGATCACGACGGCGGCGCCATTGTGCACATTGTGCTCCCGCAGTTGCGCGAGACGTTCGCGCAGAATGTGCTCCACCTCTTCGTTCAGAGGCAAATCGAGCGTCGTGCGGACCTCTGCGGTCGTGAGATCCTGGGCTGTTGCAGAACCAACTCGGCGAAATGTGGCGCCCGAAATAGCCGCCGCCGGCGGACGAACTGCAATGGCTCCGCCTGCGCGGAACGAAGCGCGTCGCATCGAGCCAGCCGTTCTCATGCATGCGCCGCAACACGATCTGCTGCCGATGTCTGCGCCCGTCTCGAGCGCGACGTGCGGATTCAGCTTGCGCGGATTGCTCGGAAGACCGGCGAGAAACGCGGCTTCCGCTTCGCTCAAATCCGCCACCGGTTTGTCGAAATAGTAATCCGCCGCGGAGGCGAGACCGATGTTCAGATTGCCGAAGTCGACCCGATTCAGATAGGCGCCGAGAATCTGATCCTTCGACCACGATTGCTCGAGACGAAGAGCTGTCGACGCTCTCGATCAGTTTTGCCCGAGAACGTGCGCGGTCGGCGCTCGGAAATCTTTACCAGCTGCTGCGTGATCGTCGATGCGCCGGATGTGATATGCCCGTGCGCGACCCCGTTCGCGAGCGGCGCGACGTGTGGCGAGCCAATCGATGCCATGATGCCGGAAGAAGCGTTTGTCCTCGGCGGCGAGCACCGCGCGATCACATGACGCGGCACTTCTCCAGAACCAACTCGCGGCTGAAACGCTCCGCGACGCGCGCTTCGCGCAATGGAATTCCATTTCGATCGAGCAACGCAATGCTTTGCACCGGCGGGCGCAGCAGCGCCGGCGGAATGGGGCACGAAGCGAAGCGAAATCCGCGCGTCCAGCATCGCAAGCGCCGAGGGCGCAGACAGCAGCGCGAGACCACGCGACGCGTCCTTGCGCTCACTTTCATTGCAGCGACTCCGCCGACACGTGCATCGTCTCCGTCGTGCCAAACCGTTCCGGATGATACATCTCCTCGATCTTCGCGGCGGCCGCGATCGCGTCTCCGGCGGAGATCACGCGCGCGAGATAACGCAGCGTGTAACGCCCGGGATAAAGCAGGTCCGCAAAAAACACGGCGCGATCTTCCCGCAATTCCCGGTAATCGCTGACCCATTCGGTCCCGAGCGTTTCGCCCGCGACCACTTCCTGCGACTTGAATGCGGGATTGATCGCTTCGAACACACCGGGCAACGGATCCTCCACCGCGAGATAGGTCGCGCGCCGGCGCACATCGATGTCGAGCGTCACCAAAACGCGATCGCCCACCCGCAGGTTTTCCGCGGCCGAAAGCCGGCCGTCATCGCCGAGCTTCGAGTAACGCCGCGTGATCGAGTAACCCGATCCTGCCGCGGTCGCTCAATCAGCTTCGGCTGGCCTCGACCGTCACTTCGGAGAAAATCTGTCCACCGCTCTTGCTCACCCGGATTGGTTCCGCACCGTCGTCTTGTTCACGATCGGAAACATCGCGGTCACGAGCGGCTTGTCCTTGCTCACCGAGAAAGGCGCGTCGCTTTGTCCCACGAAATTTGGCCGGTCGCATTCTTGCGCCCGTTTCGACCTTGCGCAGGTAGGAGGAGAGCGCGAGCAACGACCAGGCGTTCGCCTGCGTCGTGCTCCAGTGGCCGTTGCTTCGTCGCCGGAAAAGTTCGACCGCCAGTTCGATCCACGCGCGGTGACCGCGGTTCGTGCAGCGTCCAGGCGAGCAAATGCAAGGCGTTCTCGCGCGCGACCGATCCGAAAAATTGGTCGATGTAGGCGTCGCTCGACGTGGGCCGCGCAGCAGTTCGTCGATCATCGCTTTCGGACCTTTGCTTTCGATCACCGCGAGCGCGACCAGGGCTCGATCTTCCGCGCTCAGTTTCGCGCGTTTTTGAAAAAGCAGATCGTGATAGGCCGGCTCCGGCTTGCCCGCCATCGCCAGCGTGTAGACCGCGAGACACTGAGCGGAAAGTCCGTAGCCGGTTGCGTCCTTCGCCATGCCGCGAAGTTGTCCGCTCAGATAACCGAACAGTTTTTTCGTCTCCGCTTCCGGAACGGAGAAATTTTTGTTTCTGCGCCAGGGCCAGCGCGAGCCCACCGTAGGCGCTGCCCCAGAGCGTCGGCTCGCGGCCGCCCGGCCAAAAGCTCAGTCCACCCGCGCTCGTCTGCATCGACATCAGCAGATTGACGCCGCGATTGACCGCCTCGGCGATCTCGGCATCGGTCTTCGCCAGTTCCGGCAGCGTCGCGCGCAAATCACGCACCATCAGCCAGGGCAAAAGGCTCGAAGTCGTCTGCTCGACGCAGCCATACGGATAGTGCAGCAAATACCGGAGCGATTCGCGCAGCTCGATCACGCGCGTGTTCGCGACGTCCACCGTCGCCTGCCCGCTTCCTTCGAGAATTTGCGGATCGGAAATGCGCTTTCAGTTCCGCGTCGTTGCTTTCGATTCGTTTCGTCTCCACCTCGCGCAGAAGCGGCGCGGGGTAGCCGATGTTCACTTCCGATTGCAGCGCGTCTCGAAACTCCGTCTTTCTTATCGGTCGAAACGAAATGGACGCTCCAGCGCCATTGCGCTTTTCCGGTCGCCACGATCTCCGCCGGAAAATCGATCGGCACCGAGCCGTGCGCGGCAACGTGACGTGGCGCTTGTTTCTCCGGCCCTTCGCCGTCGCATCGAGTTGCAGCTCGACGTCCGCCTCGCCCGCGAGGTCGGTGGTGTTGTGCAACACGCCGCGCAAGACAAGTTTGTCGCCGAGATTGGCGAAGTGCGGCAGCGACGCTTCCACCATGATCGGCTTGTTGATTTCGAAGGCCGACTCACCGGTGCCGAATTGATTCTGCTTCGTCGCCGCGATGGCGATCACGCGATAGCGAGTGAGGCTGTCGGGCGCGACGAACTCCGCGCGCACGTGCCCCTGCGCGTCGGTCCGGAGCGTTGCGTTCCAGAAGGCGCAGGCGAGAAAGTTTTTTCGCAAGCCATTGAGCAAGGGAGGCCCGCCTTTGCCATCGCCGATCAGATATCCTTTGTTCGCGAAATCCGATTCCTCGGCGTCTTCCTTCAAGAGTGTCGGCAGCGTGAGATTCGTTTGCACCCCAAGCGCGCGCCGTTGATTGAAAAAGGCGAGCGGGTCCGGCGTCTTGTAGTCGGTGAGAGAAAGCACTCCTTCATCGACGGCGTAGAGAACGACCTCGGAATCGGCGGCCGGCTTCCCGTTCGCGTCGCGCACATCCGCCTCGATCTCGACTTTGTCGCCGGGTTTCGACGCGGCGCTCAACGGTTTCACCTGAACGGTGAGCTTGTCGCCCGGGCGCGCGACTCTCAGTTCGCAGTAGCCGATCCGGTATTCGGGCGCTTTGATTTTTCGCGGACTGTCATTCGCGCCGCGCAAGAGCATGACCGAGACGAAAACATTCGGCGCATCCGTTTCCGCGACCGGCACCTGGATGGAAGGCGAGTTGCCGCTCAGGCGGGACAAAACGAACGCAGGACGCGATCGCGCTCGACGGTGACGAGCGCATCTCCCGCGATCGGCGTTTTCACCAGGATCGTCGCGGTCTGGCCGGGCTCGTAGCTCTCCTTGTCGGTGACCAGATCGATCGCGTACGGATTCCGATAATTCCAAACCGTTTCGCCGGGGCCGGCGACCTCGAAGGTGATCGAGGTCAGAACGTCGTGGCCTTGTGCGTCCTTGCCGCTCGCCTCGAGCAAATATTCGCCCGGCTTTCCAGCGACCACGTCGGACAGGGTCGCGGCGATTGGTTTCCGATCGGTCCCCGCGCCAGGGATGGTCGATAGCTCGCGCTCCCAGACCACGTCGAGCTGCACTTTGCTGTCGAACTCGGTCATATCGCCGGCGGCCGCGAGACGGTTCGTCTGCCAGGTGAAGCGCTGAGACGAAGCGTGGATTTAACCGGCGCGGTCAGGGCCTTGCCATCGAGTCCCACCGCGATGAGGTCGATGGGCAGCGGAGCGCCCTCCTTGAAGACTGCGTCGAAACGGCGAAGACCGAAATAAAAATCCGAACTCTGTTGCACAAAGGCGCGGGATTCCGAGACGGTTTGCTGGCTGAGGTCGGTCACTTCGCAGAGCAGCTTGGTCGCCCGCGGCTGCGGCGCTTTCGGATTGATCGGCAAGCGCGTTGCGACTTTCGCGAGGCCGTCTCGCATCGAGGTCCGCTTCTCCCTGCGCGTTGAACTGCGAGATGCGATCGAGCGCGCGATTCAACCGAAAATCTTCGTGTCATTGCAGAAGGCAAAGTCGTCGAGACCCTTCCGGCTTGAAGGCGACGTCCCGCGCGACGAGCGACCAGGTGAGCTTCGCTTTCACGAGCGGTTTGCCCATGAAATATTTCGCCGCGATCGCGAGATCGAGTTGCGTGTCCCGGTCGTTAGGGGCGGCGGCGGAATGAAATCTCGAACGCGTTCGGCCGATATTGCTGCACTTGAAAGGAGCCGTTGCCGGACAGTTGATCGCCTTCGTCACCCGTCGCGACGATGCGATATCGTCCGAGCGTTTCCGCCGGGATGGTGATCTCCTCCGCGAACGAACCGAAATCGGAAAGCGTGACTTGCTTTGAGAAAATCTGCCGCTCCTTCGCGTCCGTCACAGTAACGGTGACTGATTTGCCTGCGGGGATGCGGGGATGATCGTCGCGCAGATCTGCGCGAATCCCTTCAGGTGAACGTTATCGCCCGGCTTATAAACTCCGCGTTCGGTGAAGAGGAAGACGGACTTCGAAGAACTCCCATCGTCCTCGCCGCTCTCCGTGACACCGAGGCGGTAGAGCGGCAGCAAATTTTCAGTGAGGAAAGCGCGATGAGGTGCGCATCGTTTTCGGTTTGCGAAAAACCCAACGCGCCCCATCCGTCGTTGGGAGCGTGGCCTCGCCCCGATCGTCGGTCGTCGCTTCGCCCTTTTTTCTGCTCGTCACCCGAGAATTGCAGTCTCACGTCGGGGAATTCCCTTGCCGTTCGCGAGCGAAACACGTCAACGAAAGGCCGGTTCGGTCGCGTTTCCAGACCGCGCCCAAGTCGGTCAGCTGGACTAACGGCTGTGTCCCGACTCGTTTCCCACCGGCGCTTACTGGGTCAATCGATCACTTCGGCGGTGAAAAGAACGAGGCCACCGCTATTCGTGCCCACAATCTCATCCCAATTCAGGGGCACAGTTTGCTCGCTGTCCACCGCGCCATCAGGGGCGAACTCCTTCTCCCAGATCACCTTTCCCGGCAACGCTTCGGCATCGATGCGGGTGTAGCTCTCGTCCGAGTCTTCCGGCCGTTCCTCGTACTTGTCGAATGCCTTGACCGCGACCGGGACCGCTTCGCCGGTGAATAATTTCGCGGAGACACGCACTCGCGGAACGTTCACCGCCAGCAGCCGCAGTTGGCGCGTGCCACGGGAATATTGATGGGCGGCAAAATCCTGAAAGTAGAGGCGCGAATCATACTTCTCGAAGACCAAATCCTTGCTAAACGCGGAAGCCATCGCCGTCGGCTGGCTCGCCGGGAGGCCGGCCGCGACCGAGACGCGGTATTTCACCCCTAACGAGAAATCACCGCGCAGTGTGACGCCCAGATCGTCCACCACCGCTTTGAGATTTCTCGGTGCCGGCTCCACCTTGATCCAGCGGCCAATGGTATCCGGAGTGATCTCGGGCGAGAGCGCTTTGGAGAACTGGAGCAGCAGCCGCCGGCCGTCGACCCTGTTTCCTTCCGCCGCCACTTCCTGGACGGTGAACGGTTTGACCGTGCCGATCTTTATCTCCTTCCGCTGCGGGAGCGTGGCTCTCCATTCCGTTGCGGGAATTCCCGCGTCCAGGACGAGGCGCCAGTCGTTGCCGCTCGGCAGCGGTTTGACCGGCGCGATGAAGAGAATGTTTTCGCGCGCCGGTCCCGTTTTCTTCACGGCATTTTCGCCCGCGGTTTCCTCGGACTCCGAATCCTCCGCTCCTGTTTTCGCATCCGGGTCGGGCTGACCGGACCAGGCCGACAGAGTCTGATCGTCACTCTCCCAGGACGGAAAAGTGCGCTCGAACCTGCTGGGATCGCTTGCCTGCTCGACCCGGGCGGCGATTCGGTTTCCGCTCGCGTCTTCGAAGCGGCAGTACTTCGCAGCCGCAGCCGCTTTGACGTTCGCGTTGAAGAGCACCAGGAACCGCGGGACGATGGAGGCATTTCCCAAATCGGTATCCCCGAGAGAATGCGCACCCTTCACTCGCATCGGTGGTGTCTCGGCCATATCGAGCAATTTCGCCTTGAGCGAATTGCCGGCTCCGTCTTTCAATCCTGGCCGCAGCGAGATCTTGAACTTCGTTCCGAGTGGAAGCGGTTGCGTCGGCGCGAAGGTCCCGCTGCGCGTGCTCAGCCAAACAAAACGCCCCTCGATCGGCGGATTGAAAACCAATGGCGAAACATCCGCTGGTCTTCCGACTTGCTCCGCGGCGACCATTTCCGCAGCGAAGCGCACTTCAAACGTGCTCCGCAGTTCGAGCTTTCGCGAGGGCAGCAGCAGTTGCACGGCGGGCTCCTCGGCCCACGCTGCAACGGCGAGTGCAAGGAAAAGGGCGAGCGAAAAATGGCGCAGCATAGGATTGAAAGAACTACGCTCAGAGGAGCGACCTTCTTTCAATCATTTTCGCCGTCGCGAGCAGTCTCGAATGCAAGCTGCAGCAATTTGCGCTTGCGCCGCTCCTTCGATGCGACACCCTTAGCGGACTGCCGCCGGCGTGGCGGAATTGGCAGACGCGCTAGACTCAAAATCTGGTACTCGCAAGAGTGTGTGGGTTCGAGCCCCTCCGCCGGTAAGAATCGCAGCGCAAAGGCGCGCCGGTTGATGAAGGGCGCGCAGTGATGCCCGGATGACTTCAGCCTAGCCCCCTCCTGGGTTCACGCCCCTCGCTTGTATCGTAATCCTGCACGTCCTTGGATCCTAAGCTGCCGTTGGCCTTCGCTGTCTTGGCCTCGGCCGAATCCGCGGGAGCCCAATGTCCCGCCTTGTTGCTTCCGAGTTGTTTCGGAATCCAAACCATCCCCGGCTTCCCTTCGCCTACGGAAGGCGCGACGTGTCCAGCGAGCTTCACACCGGTGCCCACTTCCACCTTCATGGCCACCCCGCCTTTGGAGAACTTCTCTCCATTGACGGCATCCGCGGTGACTTTCTTCTTCCCGCGGAAACGACAATCGCATACTGACCATTGTGTAACCCGTTGGCATTAAACTGCACGGTGTAGTTCCCAGGGGCGAGGTTACCGGTACTAAAGGCGCCTTTTGCGTCCGTCTTGCCTTTGAACGCGAGCTTCCCGCTCGGGTCGGAAATGGTCACATCGACTGGAGCCACATCTGCCCCGAAAGCGACGGAAGCGACGACGAGGAAGGTAAAAAGCAGAATATTACGGGTCATGTTCTTCATCTTAGGGAAATCATAGCAAAACGCCGCTGTGCGCCAAGGAGAAAGAACCGCGCTCTAGCCGCCCGACCCTTTGGATTTGATCCAGCGATCAACCAGCTCCTCCAGCACATCGAGCGGCACCGGACCATTCGTTAGAACAACCTCGTGGAACTGGCGGATGTCGAACTTCGCCCCGAGCTGCGTCTTCGCTTTCTCGCGCAGCTCGAGGATCTTCAACATTCCGATCTTGTAAGCGGTCGCCTGGCTCGGTGAGACGATGTAGCGGTTGATCGCCTCCACACAATCCGCCTCCGCATTCGGCGTATTCTTGATCAGGTAATCGATCGCCTGCTGCCGCGTCCAACGTTTGTCATGCAATCCAGTGTCCACCACCAGCCGGCCCGCGCGCCAGAGTTCCAGCGCGAGCCGGCCGAAGTCGGAATACGGATCCTGATAGAGCCCCATCTCTTTCGGCACGAGCTCGGTGTACAGCCCCCAACCTTCGGTGAACGCCGTGTAGCGCGAGCCAAGCCGCCGGAATTTCGGAATCCCGGGCAGCTCCTGGGCAATGGCGATCTGCATGTGATGACCGGGAATGCCTTCGTGGTAGGCCAGCCCCTCCAGTTCGTAGGTGGGTGTCGATTTCATGTCCGCCAGGTTCACGTAAAACATCCCCGGCCGTGAACCATCGGGCGCGGGCTGTTGGTAGAACGCTTTTCCTGCCGATTTCTCCCGGAACTTCTCGACCGCTTTCACGACGATGTCCGCTTTCGGTTTGGTCAGGAACAATTCGCCCAGCCGGCCTTTCATCGTCTCGATAATCTTGACCGCACGAGCCAGATAATCCGCCCGGCCTTCGTCCGTGTCGGGCAGGTAGAATTGCGGATCGGTCCGCATGAACTTGAATAGCGCCTGGAGATCGCCCTTGAAGCCGACCTTCTCCTTGATCTTCTCCATCTCGCCGTGAATCCGCGCGACTTCCTTCAGGCCCAGTTGGTGGATCTCGTCCGCGGTCAGCTTGGTCGTCGTCGTCCGGCGAAGGGCGAACTCGTAGAAATCTTTCCCGTCGGGAAACTTCCAGGCACCGACTTCCTCCGGCGCCGTTTTCTCCTGTGTCTCGAGAAACGCAATCAACTTCTCGTACGCGGGTTTGAATGATTGGAGCAATGCCTGTTTCGCCCCGGCTAACAAACGGTCGCGCGTCGGCTGATCAACGTCCTTGAGCGCCGCGACCTTTTTCGTGAAGTCCGCCAGCAGCGTGCTGTCGGTTCCACTTTCGT
The DNA here is from genome assembly GCA_963784865.1 of uncultured Verrucomicrobiae bacterium. Lineage (GTDB taxonomy): Bacteria > Verrucomicrobiota > Verrucomicrobiia > Chthoniobacterales > UBA10450 > JACCTI01. The sequence continues at coordinate 20,068 of CAWATC010000006.1, forward strand.
CGAAGGGCCGGCCTTCCGTCACTTTGCGGCAGGCATCGAGCACCAGGGGAAAGACAAACTTCGGCGGCACGATCCCCTTCTCCGCTCGCGTCTGCAGATTCACGAGCAATTGATCCGCCTGTTTGGCCACGCCATTCAAACGCGCGATGTAGGCCTCCGCATCCGAAACGGAATCGATCCGGTGAATGTTGATCAGAAAAGTCGGCGTCTGCGAGTGCCAGCCGAACATCTGGTTCACCGGAAAATTATTCTGCCGGAAACGAAAGCCCTCCGCATTCTGCTGGATGTCCGCCTCAAACAAACGCCAGCTCAGTTGCGTTTGCGGGTCGAGGGCGGCAAAATTGAAATCGCGTTTCAGGGTTGCGAGATTTTGCAACGCGAAGGCCAGATCGGCTGCGTTGGCGGCATCGGAGAGATCGTCCCACTTGTCATAGTCGGTCTTGAGGCCGAGCGAGGAGGCGAACTGTGGATGCCGCGCGACGTTTTCGTCGAAGCACTTGTCGAAGAATTCGTTCGCCCGTTTCGATTCGGCCGCGATTTGTTCTGGCGTGTAGGATTTCTCGTTAGGCGCGGCCAGACTGAGCGCGCTTTGCAGAAGAATGACGGCAACGAAGACGACGAGAGAGCGGCGAATCATTGGGCACGATAGCGCGTGCGACGACCGCTGTCATGGGCGCGACCGACATGCGCTACGACGCCTTTTCGGCTCCGAGGCCGGTATGCGCGCGCACGCTCAGCTCATCGAATCTGCGCTTCCGCCTCCGGCTCGCGGCGCAGGAACGTGCCGATGACCGCTCCGAGAAAGCCGAGCGGAATGCTGACAATTCCTGGATTCTTCAAGGGGAAAAGTGGCTGCCTTCATGAAATCGGGACTCATGAGAATGAGAACGATGCTGGAGAGAAGCCCGACCGCGAGACCGCAAACCGCGCCGGTGGTGTTGAAGCGCTTCCAGAAGATCGAGAAGACAATCACGGGAAGGTTGGCGCTCGCGGCGACGGCGAAGGCCAGGCCGACAAGGAAGGCGACGTTGACCGCCGGACCCAGGACGATGGCGATCGTGATTGCGGTTGCGCCAACCACGAAGGCCGTGATGCGCGCCACGCGCACTTCTTCGCCCGGCCGATGTTCCCTGCCGTGATGAATGACGTTGGTGAAAAAATCATGCGCGAAGCTCGTGCTCGCACTGATCGTTAGGCCCGCGACCACCGCCAGAATGGTGGCGAAGGCGACCGCACTGATGAAGGCGAAGAAAACTTCGCCCCCGAGGAAGCGCGCCAGTTCCGGCGCGGCCATGTTTGTGCCGCCGTGCAATTTCAGATGATCGGGTCCGAGAAGGCTGGCGGCACCAAAACCGAAGAAAGTGGTCATGATGTAGAAGACCCCGATCAAAATCATCGCCCAGACGACGCTCGCCCGGGCCGTCTTCGCGTCGGGCACGGTGTAGAAGCGAATCAAGATGTGGGGCAGGCCCGCGGTGCCGAAGACGAGCGCCAGGCCTAACGAGATCTGATCGAGCGGATTCTTGAAGAGCAAATCCGGGCGTGAGGAAATTCTTGCGTCACCACCGCGCCATCCGCGCCCGTGTAGGTGACCGCGCTCACCGCCTGGAAGAATTCCGTGAGGCTGAAGTGAAACTTGCTCATGACGAGAACGCTCAGGAAGAAGCTGCCGCTCATCAGGAGCACCGCTTTGATGATTTGCACCCAGGTGGTCGCGAGCATTCCGCCGAAGACGACATAGACCACCATGAGCACCCCGACGCCGGTCACCGCCATCTGGTAGCTCACTCCCGGCAACAATTGCCTAACGAGAGTTCCGGCGCCGACCATTTGCGCGATCATGTAGAAGATCGAGACCGTGAGGGTGGAAAGCGACGCCATCGCCCGCACCGGCCGCGGGCGCAGCCGGTAGGCGAGCACGTCGGCCATGGTGTATTTCCCCGCGTTCCGCAGCGGCTCCGCGACAATGATGAGCACGGTCAAATACGCGACCAGGAAACCGACCGAATACATGAAGCCGTCGTAGCCGTTGAAGGCGATCATCCCGGCGATCCCGAGGAAGCTGGCCGCGCTCATGTAATCGCCCGCCACGGCGAGACCATTCTGCCAGCCGGTGATTCGGCGGTTGGCGGCAAAGTAAGCACTCGAGCCGGTGGATTTCTTCGCGCTGAAATAGGTGATGACGAGCGTCGCCCCGACGAAGCCCAGGAACATGATGAGGGCGGTATTCATCTCAGCTTTTGCTTTGTGCTCGTGCTTCTCCGCGCCCGCAGCGGACTTGGCGATCACCCGCCGCCATGCGCCTCCATATATGGGCGCTTTTCCGCGGCAGCAAGGAAAACAGCGGGACAACCCCGGGATCGTCTGCAAACATCGCCCGTTTGAAAAATCCGGAGAACGCGGCGCGGCGATTTCGCGCGGCCTCAGCCACCTCGCTCCTGTTGGCGATCCTCTTCCTGCCGTCGCTCTGGATGCTGCGGACGGTTCCACCGCTCTGGAGAGATGTCGATGCCTATCTCCAGGTCACCGAGCCGCCCGGGCTCGTGACTATTTTGCAGTTTGCTCCGCTGTACTGTTTCCTCGCACGCGTCCCACTTTATCTGGGATACGCCTGCGATTGTCTGCGCGCCGGCTTATCGCTGCCTTCGCTCCACTTCTTTGCCGAGCCAACTCTGACTGACTCCGGCGTTGCTCTGCTGGTACTTGGGCAACACATCGCGCTTTGCTGCGCGGCGTATCTACTCATCGTCTCGACGGCGCGTCCGTTCGCGCTGCGTGCGCTCCTCGCGATGATGTGGGCGGCCAATCCGCTCTTCTACGCCTTCGCGCATTGTGTCGGATCCGAAGCGCTCAGCCTCATCCTTTTGCTCCTGCTCGCGACCACCGGAATCAAAATCGTCACGGAGCCAGTGAAGGCACCAGTCGCGCTATGGCTCACGAGCGGTCTTCTCATCTCACTGAGCATGCTCACGCGTCACGTTAATGGCGTTCTCGCTGCCCTCTTGCCGCTCGCGATTAGCTTTGCCGGTCTGCTCGCGGCTGCTGGCGGCATTGAGCCGAAAATCGGAGCGCGAGCGGTCCTGGCTCCTTCGCGCCTGGCGCAAAGATTTTCGCCTTGCCTTCCTGGCTGTGGCGCTCGGGATCGCCTCGATCATGCTCGCGAAAGGAACGTTTCGTGTCGTTAGCCACGCGGCCGGCCTTCAATACCACACCCGCATCGGATTCGCTTTCATGTTGCGGCTGAATTTCTTCGGGCCGCTCACGCTCGTGGAGCGCGAACCGTTGCTCGAGAAGGCCGCGGCGCACAGCAGATCGCCAGATGTCCAAAGTGTGCTCAGCGCGCTCCGCACGGCACCGACTGGGCCGGAAAAATTCGACGCGATGGCGCTTATTGCGAGAGCCTGGGCGCTTCTCCCTCCGGAAACGGCGGCTTCGGCGGTTAAATCCGACGCGGTCCTGAATGAGACGGCCCGCGCATTCCTCGTCGCGCCCAGCGCACCCTATCTGAAAGCTGTCGAAGCGGACCTCCTCCAATCGCAGAGAACGACAATCCTGGCTATCGTTAGGCAACTCATCCAAAGCACAGAATCCTACTTTCTTGAGCCGACCAATATGCCAAAGTGCCAGAACCTCATCACCTTTCGTGACCCGCGTAGTCGCGAGATTCTTCATCAGCTTCACAAGCATCCGTACCTTGGATTCTGGAAACGCTTTACCTATGCGCACCTTCTTTCCATCTGGGGAATGCTGTGGATCTACGTTGCGCTCCTGCCGCGAGACCGGGAAAGCGGTGGCTCCGTGCGCAGCCGCTCTGACCGTTGTTCGGTCTCCTGAGTTGTTCTGGCGACTTGCATCTTGAACGAATTCCAACCGCGCTTTACGCTCCCGGCTTGGGAGCTGACGATCGTTTCGACGACGCTGCTGATTGGCTCCACTGCGGAATTCTTGCGGCACGACGCGCTTGAGCGGTCGACGAGCCGACAGCGAAGACTCCGCCGGTCGGCTCGTGAGCCGGTCTTACGTTTCCCGCGGAAGCGCGCCAGGAGCGCCTTCGCCTTCCGATCCCAGCCGGCGGACACGCTCACGTAAACCGCCGCGAGCGCCCAGGCCATGAAGAATTGCGAAAGGGCGAAGGGATAGGCCCAGTTCATTTCGCCCCAGACTTTGCGTTGCATCAGCGCGGGGTGATAGCCGACGAGATAGGGCAACGCGAAGTAGTAGAGGACGAAGAAAATCGTCGCCGGAAGAATGAAGCGCCGCTTCTGCCTGAGCAGCGCCCGAAAACCTTCCGATGCGGCGATGGCCTTCCAATCAATCGCCCCTCGCTCTTCGTCCGCGGTGCGTTCGTGCGGCGGTTTCGGCCCGCCGGCGAGAGGTGCGATGTCAGTTGCCGCCCCGACCACCGGCGTCAGATCCTCCGGCGGCTGGCGGTCGTCGATCGGCATGCGGCTTCTAATAAGGCGCGCGCCTTTCGCACAGCAAGGAAAAGTCCGCCGGCAGCTGGTGAGCTGGGTTAAGGAGCCGGCGGACTCTCCCCCTTGGGCCGGCTCGTCAGCCGGCCGGAAGAAGTTCGCGAATCTTCATGATCACCGGCCCATCATCGGTGATCCGGATTCAGGTCTAAATCAGGACCGTATTGATGCCGAGGTGCCGCGCCGGAAAGGATGGAGCGGGGCGATCCTTGACCTGCAAGACGTCAACGCTCTAATCATCGGAGTCGTTGTCGTCGTCATCTTCGTCTTCGTCGTCATCGTCATCCGCATCGTTGTCCTCCATGGTCACCTTCGAACTGACGGCGGGTAAATCTTTCTGCTCAAGTTTGTCGTAACGCTGACGCACTTCCGCAGGCACCTTATCGAGTTCTTCCTTGGTCGAGACCGGTCCGCTGAAGAGGAGACGGCCCTGCGGATCTTTCGCGGTTAGCACCTTCTTGTTGTCCACGGTCTCGATCTTCATCTCGCCTTGAGCGTCATTGTAAACAATCTGCGCCTTGCCGAGGTCGATCCTGGTCGTCTTCATCGAGCCGTTGTCCTGCGAGGTAACCCGGACTTCGCGCGCCGCGCGCGCCTCCTCGCTGGCCTTCTTCCGCCGCTCGCTTGCCTTCCTCCACCGAGCGACGCACTTCTTCGCGGGCACGCTGCATTTCTTCCCGATGCCTTCCCGCACACGCTGCGCTTCTTCTCGCGCGCGACCGACCGCGTCGCCGATCACGCCGAAATTGCATGTTGCCCAGTTGCTCACGCAGCTGCTCGCCCATGCCCTCCATTTGATACCTCATGTCACCGAGGTTTCCCCGTGCTTCCCCCGCCCGATCCATCTCGCGGCGCTGCGGCACTTCGCGTTTCGGCCAGCTTCGCGGTGAGCTTCGTTTCGGCGCCTTTGCGCAGAACGGTCAGGGTCGACAGTGGCGCCGTCCGCGTTGCTGCGGACAAGCTTCGCGAGCTGATCGGGTTCGGTCAGGATTTGGTCGTTGAACATTTTCAAGATGTCATTGGCCTGGACGCCAGCGGCGGCCGCCGGTCCGTCGGGAACGACGTAGTCGACCACGAGGCCGAAACCCTTGGCCAAACCGAGCTGCTCCGCGACCACGGTCGGTACCTCCGAGGTTTCCACGCCCAGAAAAGTAACCGGAACTTTAGGCAATCGATCGCGATCGCCGCGATGATTGGGCGGCACTGGAGGCACGGGAGCCACCGGCGGGACCGGCGGTGTCAGGGGAGTCGGTGGAGTCGGGGGTTGCGAAAAGCCGGCCAGCGGAAAAAGGCTGAGGGCGGCGAGCACTGCGATGGTTTTTGTCTTCATAGTTGGGTTTTGGTTAAGGCTGAAAGTTTTACTGCATGGAGACAGGGATGAGTTCGACCTCTTCCGTGGGATAGGAAACGCGGAGGGAATCGCCTGTGCCCGGATCTTTCCACTGCAAGATTTCGCGCGAGTGGGAGCGGACGCGCCGCAGGGGAGCCTGGGCGTTGCTCGGAAAAACAAGGCCTTCGTCGCTTCGGTTGTAAACCACCCGCGTCAATCCGTCGGGCAACAGGCTGCGAACCGGAGCGGCCGTGGTCGGCGAAGTCATCGGCTTGGTCGTCGCCTGCGTGGGCGATTTTTGCGGAACACGATCGACGTTCGCTCGCGCCAGCAGGAGAAACACCGCCGCCGCCGCCAGGCCAAAGCCAAGTGCGAACCAATTCACCCGTGCCTTCCGTCGTGGCAGAACTCCGGCAGTTGCCGTCATTCCCGGTGAAGAGGCGAGATCGACCTCGCTGGCTAACGAGTGCTCGACGCGCGCGACCAGGCCGGCGCTCGGAGCAGCGGGCCGCAAGCGCTTCAGCTCAGTTTCCAGCTCGGTGAAATCATTCATGGGCGCTTACATTCTTCCTCAACGCCGCCAGGGCGTAGCGGTAACGCGACGCGGCCGTATTCTGCGAGATTTCCAGGACTCCCGCGATCTCGGCAAAAGTCAGCTCGTTCCAGATTTTCATGACCAGCACCTCGCGCTGCTCTGCCGGCAATCGATCGACCGCGGCTGCGAGCGCCTGTTGAGATTCACTGGTCGCATCGAACTGCGGGGCGGGGGTCGATTGCTCCGAGTCCGCGAACGCAGCGGCTTCGCGGCGGGCACGGCGAAAATCGCGGCGGAGAAGATCGAGCGAAATGGAGCGGACGGTGGCGAAGAGGAGCGCGCGGTTCGCGGATGGAATGTTGTTTGCGCCAGAAGCGCACGAAGGCTTCCTGCACGATGTCCTCCGCGTCCGCGAGCGAGCGGACAAATTGGCGCGCGAAAAGCACGAGCCCGGGAGCGGCTTCCGTGAAACAGAGTTTCCAATCTTCATTAGTGGCGACATTCTCCATGACCTCTTGAGGGTCTTTCATATCGAGACGCCGCTGCTCGGGATTTTTGTCTAAACCAGCCAAAGATTTTTCTGCCGGGGGCTTTGCCGCAGGATCGCAAGCTATCATGCTAGGGAAGGCGGGACATTGGATTCAGTTTGCCGGTCGAAGACGAAAAGCTGACACCTGTGCGCGAGGCCACTATTATCGAGACGCCACTCGATTCACGTTTTGTCTAAACCCATGAAAACTTTTGTCATCTGCTTGCTGAGCCTTGTGTCCATTCTCGCCGGAGCAGAGGAACCCAAACCGCAGGAGGCTCTGCAAACGGTGGTCGAGAACGAAGGAAAGTTTTTCCAACTGGGCCAGGAACAGGGAACGCGCGCGGCGTTTCTCGCCTTCCTCGCGGACGACGCGGTCGTCTTTCAGCCGGGGCCGGTAAACGGCCCGGAAGTGTGGAAGAAGCGGCCGGAGAAAGGGATTTCGCTTACGTGGAAACCACTCTTCGGCGCGATCGCGCGCAGTGCCGACCTCGCCTACACCACCGGTCCGGCGGAATGGCGGCATGCCAAAGAAGACCCGAAGCCATTTGGTTACGGACAATTCGTGTCGGTCTGGAAGAAGCAAAAGGACGGCGGGTGGAAGGTGGCGCTGGATGTCGGGAGCGAGGTGCCGGGGCCGGCGAAAGGCGACGATGCTCCGCCACTGGAGTTGTCCTTCGACAATGAAGCGGCCGGGAAGACGGCCGATCCTGCATCCGCGCGTCGCAAACTTTCGCAGGCCGAAACGAAATTCGCCACAGCCGCCAAGGCTGACTCGACGATCGCCTTAAGCGAAGCGGGCAGCCCGAACGTGCGCGTGCACCGCGAAGGAGTATTTCCGGCGGTGGGCAGGGATGCCGCGCGCCTGATGCTAAGCGTGCGCCGCGGGAACTTGACCCTGGAGCGACTGGGCGGGGCGATGAGCGCGGCGGGCGATCTCGGTTACACCTACGGGAAATATTCCCTCAGCAACCCGCGAACGACAGAGCGCGGACATTACCTCCAGATCTGGCGGACCGAGACTGACGGCTCCTGGAAGATAGCACTCGACTACCAGGCACCGCTCCCTCCCGCGGAGAAGAAGTAGGCGTAGTCGCTAGAACCGGATCTTCAAGCCGCCGTAATAATTCCGCTTATACGCCGGCACGATGCCCTCGTCGCGGATCTCGGCATAGAAATCTTCGTCGAACAGGTTATTGATGCCCGCAAAGACACCGACGCGACCTTTGCAGAAGTTTACTTCCGCCGTGAGATCCCAGACTGCGTAGGCGGGAATGAAGTGGTCAGGCGTGTTATTCGCATCGGCAAAGGAACTGCCCACGAGGTTCCCGATCAGCCCCACCTTGACCGTATCTTTCCAGCGATAAATGCCGCCTACTTTGACCTGGTAATCGGGCGCATAAGTTGTGTCGAAGCCTTCAGTGGGGCCGCCCGTGAATTTGGTATCCAGCAGCGTCACGTTGCCGTAAAGATTGAACTGTCCGTAGGGGCTCTCGGTCCCTCCGTTGATCATCGCCAGGATATCGAGCTCGGCCGCTGCTTCGAACCCAGCATAGCGCGCGTCTCCCACATTTTGCGTCGTGGTGAAGGTAATCCCCATCGCGTTCACCCCGGTGATTTCTCCCACCTGATCATCGACCCAGAAGTAGAACCCGCCCACGTCAAAGGTCAGATACGGCAACGGTTTGCCGCGAATCCCGAGCTCAAATTGAAGTGAATTGCCTTCGGTAAGATCGCCATTCACGACTCCGTCCGGCGCCACGGAAACCAATTCGCCGTAAGTCCGCGGGCGATAGGCCTGGGCGACGGTCCCATAGAGTTCGAGCCGCGGAAGCCCGCCCGAGTCATGACGGTGGCCACGTTCTTCATCGCCTTGCCGTCGTCCTTGCCCATGGGCGCCGGGGCCGGCACTTGCCCTTCCACCAAAACGTAGTCCACGCCCAAAGCAAAGAGCGGCACGAAGGAAAAATCCGAGCTCGAGAGAAGCGGAGCGGTCGGCGGTCGGGTAGTGTTTACGTTCTCCTGCAAGTCCTGCTGGAGAAACTCCAGCCGCATTCCTGGAACAATCGAGAGCCGTCCGAAATGGAATCGGTTCTCGGCGAAAATTGAGCCGTCCCATGTGGTGCCGGTATTGAATCTGCGCAGCACACCCTCGTTCGCGCCCGGAGTGGAACCGCGCGAGTCGAATCGGTCCTGCACGGCGTGATAGAAAAAGAGCCCGCCGGTGAAGGTGGAGGTATCGCCTGCCAGGGCGTAATCGTGGCGCAGGCGCACGTCCACGCCTTCCGTGTAGTCGTTACGGTCCTGGATGTCGTCAGTGCTCGCGGCAGAACCGGGCGCCGGGTTCGGATTGGGCGCAATCCCAAAACCACCGCCACGCTGCCGGTTGCTATAGCGCGAGAGAAATCCGCCGAAGGCTTTGATATCGAGCTCTGTGCCCTCGCGAAAAAACTTTCTGGTACTCCAGCGTCCCGTAGTAGCGCTCGAGCACGAAGCGATCGAAAAAGCGCGTCGAGGCGTTGCGATCGTCCTGATAGAGCGTAGTGCCTGCGACCGGTAGGCCAGTCATAGGATTCAAGACCGGCACTTCAGTCAAACCGCCCGGTTCGCCATGTTCCTCATTATAGAGGTCAGCCGTGAGAATGAATCGGCTGCTCGAATCCACATCGTAAACCAGTTTCGCGCTTCCGTTGTTGACCTCGTAGTCGCTATTCGCCTCACGGAATCCGTCCCGTTGCCGATGATCGTAATAGACATAATAGCCGAAGTTACCGACCGTCCCGTCAATCGCCGTGTAATCAGTGAACAGCCCATCCGATCCGAAGGCGTTGATGGTCTCGAAATGAAATTGCGCATCGCGCCGCGGCATTTTCATGATGAAATTCAACGCGCCGCCCGGCTGCGGACCGAATTGGAGGGCCGCGCCGGCGCGGACAAACTCAACCCGATCGACGGCATTGAGAATCGGCGTGTAGTGCGATTCCGGAAAACCGAACATGCTCGTTCTTGATCGAGACGCCGTCCTTGAGGATCTGCATGAACTCGCTCCGTTGCGAGTCCAACCCCCGATAACCAAAGTTAACAATCGGCGATGACGGTTCTTCGCTCACGAGAATGCCCGGAGTCGTGGCCATCACCTCACGATAATTATTGTTCACGATCGTCGGGAGCGCGTCCGGCCTGGCGAACGAAGTCTTCTTCCCCGAGTTGATCTTGGTCGCCTTCCACTGCCGGAAGCGCGGGATAGTCGGGCGGCTCGACATCGAAGCCGCGGACGATGATCGGTTCCATGGTCTGCTCGGTGGAGCTGGCCGTGGCGCGACACCTGAGCGAGGCTCAACGAAGCTTCTGCGAATGGCCGGCGTTCCCCTTGCGCGTCGACCTCGTCGGCGAGGGCCGCTCCTTGTTCGAGATCCGTTTCCTCCTCTTCGCCGCAGACCGGATCGATCGCGAGAAAGGACGTGGCGGAGACAAGGGTGGCAACAAGAAAAGGAGCAAAGCGCGAGGACATGGGGCGGAGAAAAACAGACTTCCGCGAATCTGGCAAGCCATTTATTACAAAAAAGTAAGGATCGGAGGCCTCCGATCCGAGGAAAGCCGCTTGTTTTGCTCTCAAGCGAAAGGGGTCTTCTTCGTTACGGCGCTTCTACGCTTTCAGCCTCTGCTCGAGAATCTGCCCGGCGAGTGTGGGATTCGCCTTGCCTTGCGAAAGCTTCATTACCTGGCCCTTCAGGAAATTCAGCGATGCTGCGTTGCCGGCACGAAAGTCCGCCGCCGGCTTCGGGTTGGCCGCGATGACCTCATCGCACAACGCCTCGAGGGCGCTCGCGTCACTCAACTGCTCGATGCCCCTCTCCTCGACAATGACCGCAGCCGATTTCCCGCTCGCGAACATCTCCGCGAAGACATCTTTGCCTTGTTTGCCGCTGACTTTGCCGCTGTCGATCAAGTTCACCAGCTCGTCGAGCGCTTCGGGTGGAATTGGGCAATTCGAGATCGCGCGATCCGGCGGCGGCAAGCGCGCTTTGCAGGTCGTTCAAGATCCAATTCGCCACGCTCTTCGGTTTCCGCACACCTTTCGCCGCCGCCTCGAAATAGCGCGCGAGCGCGAGGTCACTCGCCAGGACGCCGGCGTCGTACTCGCTCACTCCGTACTGCTCGACAAAGCGCGCCCGCTTCGCCTCCGGCAGTTCCGGGAGACGCGCGCGCGCCTCCGTGACCAACGCTTCCGTCTTCACCGGCACCAGATCGGGATCGGGAAAATAGCGATAGTCATGCGCAAATTCCTTCGTGCGCATGAGGAAGGTCTCGCCGGCGGCATCATCCCAGCCGCGCGTTTCCTGTTGCAATTTCTCCCCGCGCGCCAGCGCCCCCGTTTGCCTCTGGATTTCGTAGGCGAGCGCGCGACGCACGCCGCTGATGGAGTTCATGTTCTTGATCTCGATCTTCGCGCCGAGTTCTTCCTGCGCCGCCGGACGCACGGAGACATTGCAATCGCAACGCAACTGGCCCTTCTCCATGTCGGCATCGCTCACCTCGCCGTAGATCAGGATTTGTTTGAGCGCGGTGAGAAACGCAAACGCTTCCTCCGGCGAATGGATTTCCGGCTCGGTCACGATCTCCATCAGCGGCGTGCCGGCGCGATTGAAATCGATCCCGGTGCTCGTCTCGAAGTGGAAACTCCTGGCCACGTCCTCCTCCAGATGAATGCGGACGAGCGGCACCTTCTTGTTCGCCAGCGCGATGTTTTTCTGCGCGTCTTTCGGATAGGCGAGATCGTGCAATGGGACCGAGCCTCTCGTGCAGAACGGCTGATCGTATTGCGTGATCTGGTAGTTCTTCGCCACGTCCGGGTAGAAATAATTTTTCCGGTCGAACTTGCTGATCGGCGGAATTTCGCAGCCCAACATCAAGCCCGTGAGCACCGTCATCCGCAGCGCTTCATGATTCATCACCGGCAGCGCGCCCGGCAAACCGAGACAGACCGGGCAGGTATGCGTGTTCGGCGCCGCGCCAAACTCCACCGCGCAGGCGCAGAACATCTTCGAGCGCGTCTTTAGCTGGACGTGCACTTCGAGACCGATGGTGGTGAGATAGCTCATTCGTTCCGGCTCATTCCTTCAGCGCATGATCGAGCGCGCCTTTGAAATTGAAATCCTTCAACTGCGCTCTCAGTTCCGGATCGTTCGCCGCTTCTATCAGGCGCTCATCCTGGAGCAGATCGAGCAGCCTGCCTTCTTGAATCATGTTGGCGATCTCGGGATCGGCGCGCAGCGCGAGAAGTTTTGGATTATCGACGAGTTCAGTCACGCCAGGATAGGAAAGGAAGCGCGAGGCCTTCTCCGGTTTCGCGAAGACTTCGCCCACTTTCCCCAGCGTTTCGTAGATCCCGCCGGGAAGCACGTCTGTCTGTTTCACCACTTCGCCGACCGTTCCCAGCTCGATTGATTTCTTCAGGCGCGCGAGCGAAAACGTGAGCGAATCCTGATCCACGACATTCGCCGCTGTGCGATGGCCGACGCCACGCGTGCGCGCCATTCGCTCATCGAATGCGGCAATGTTGCTGGGTGCGCGCGCGTTCACCTCCGCCTCCGCGATCGCGCCAAGCGAACGAATGCTGACGACCAGCAGCCAGACAAAGAACAAACCAAAAAAGATTCCGAGAAACGCGCCGGCCCAGCCGTAGACGACTCGCACAATGCCGGAGCTTTGTTGCCCGGTTCGTTTGAAGAGGAGCGCGCCGAGAGAACTGATCAGGGCGTAGAGAATCATCGCCAAAACTGCGCCGCCGAAAGCGGAGAGCACAAAGTCGGGCACTTTGAGTAATGGGCGCAGCAGCGGGAGCAACGCGGGTCCGCCCCAAAGGGCCGCGCTGTACGCGGTGATAACGGCGACGATGCGGACGATCTGCCGCGGCAACCCGAGCCGCCAGCCGCGCGCGATTTGGAAAAGCATGAGGACGGTCGCAAACGAAAGGAAAACCGTCTGCCAAAGTGGCGAGCCCGAAACCAGATCGGGTTTCACGCGCGCGGCTCCCAGGCGATCGCGCGCTGCCGCAAGGCGTGATCGCACAAAACCAGCGCCGCCATCGCCTCGACTATCGGAACCGCTCTCGGCAACACGCACGGATCGTGTCTCCCGCCGGCCACGAGCGCGATTTCTTCGCCAGCAGCGGTGACGGTCTCCTGTGCGCGCGCGATTGTCGCCGGCGGTTTGAAGGCGACCCGGAAGACGATGTCTTCGCCGTTGCTGATTCCGCCCTGCACTCCGCCGGAACGGTTCGTCTTCGTGCGCACTTTGTCGTCCCGCATTTCGAAGGCATCGTTGTGCTCCGAGCCCTTCATCTTGGTCGCGGCAAAACCGGAACCGATCTCAAAACCTTTCGTCGCCGGCAGACTCAACATCGCCTTGGCCAGGTCAGCCTCGAGTTTGTCGAAAACCGGCGCGCCCAAGCCCGGCGCCACGCCCCGGATCACACACTCAATCACTCCCCCTAACGAGTCGCCCTCCGCCCGCGTCTGCTCGATCAGTGTAATCATGCGCGCGCCGCCGCTCCGTCCGGACAACGCACCGCATTTTGTTCCACCTGCTCCAGCTTCACGGAGCTGCGGTCAATCTGGGCAATGATCTCATGAACTTCGAGCGACGTAGGCAACGATCTCGAAATCTGAAAAACATTTCGAAAGCACTTTTCGCGCAACCGCGCCCGCGGCTACGCGGCCGATGGTCTCCCGCGCCGAGGCGCGTCCCCCGCCCTGCCAGTTCCGAATGCCGTATTTCGCTTCGTAGGTGAAGTCGGCATGCGACGGGCGAAAGGTTTGCGCCATCGCCGCATAAGCTTCGGGTCGCGCGTCCTTGTTCAGGACAAGAATGGAGATCGGCGTGCCCAGCGTCTGCCCCTCGAAGACGCCGGAGAGAATCTGACACCGGTCGGCTTCGTCGCGTTCCGTCACCAGGCTGCTCTGGCCGGGACGGCGGCGATCCAGTTCGCGTTGAATATCGGCCTCGGCGATTTGCACGCGCGCCGGACAACCATCGATCACCACGCCAACGCCGCCACCGTGGGATTCGCCCCAGGTCGTGATGCGGAAAAGTTCGCCGAAGCTGTTGCCCATCAGATCGCCGCCAGCGCCGTCCGCAGATCGTCCTTCAGATCCTCGAGGTCTTCCACGCCTACCGACAATCTGTACCAGCGAATCGGTGATGCCTAACGACTGGCGAGTCTCGGGCGGGATCGAACCGTGAGTCATGAGCGCGGGATGATTGATCAGGCTTTCGACGCCGCCAAGACTTTCCGCGAGCGAGAAAAGGTGCGTGTTCTCGAGGAAGCGACGCGTGCCCGCGAGATCCGTCTCCAGGACAATCGTGACCATCCCGCCGAAGCCGCGCATCTGTTGTTTCGCCAGCTCGTGCTGCGGATGCTTTTCCAGACCCGGATACATCACCTTGGCGACCTTCTTCTCGCTCGCGAGCCAGCGCGCTATTTCGAGCGCATTCTCCCCATGACGTTCCATGCGCAAGGCGAGCGTCTTCAGTCCGCGCATCGCCAGAAAACTGTCGAAGGGCCCCGCAATCGCGCCGACCGCGTTCTGCAAAAACTGCATCTGGTCCGCCAACTCCTTGTTCTCTCCGACGACCGCGATCGCCGCCGACCATGTCCGAGTGGCCATTCAAATATTTCGTCGCCGAGTGGATCACCATGTCGAAGCCAAATTCGATCGGCCGCTGCGCCCACGGGCTGGCGAAGGTATTGTCGGAAACGCTGATCGCATTATGGGCGCGCGCGATCTTCGCGACCGCGCTCGAGATCGATCAGCTTGAGCAGTGGGTTGCTCGGCGTCTCCACCCAAACCATGCGGGTGTTCGGCCGCATCTCGCGCTCGACCGCGTTCGCATCGGTCATGTCGATGAAGGTGAAATCGAGATTCGCCGAGCGGCGCCGCACCCGTTCGAAAAGCCGGAAGGTGCCGCCGTAAAGATCGTCGCTCACGATGATGTGCGAGCCGCTGTCGAGAACATCCAGCGCCGTCGCCATCGCCGCCAACCCCGAGGCGAAGGCCCAGCCGCGCGTCCCGCTTTCCAGATCGGCGACACAACGCTCGTAGGCGCAACGCGTCGGATTGATCGAGCGCGAGTAGTCGTAGCCCTTATGCCGGCCCGGGCTTTCCTGCACATACGTCGACGTTTGATAGATCGGCGTCATGATCGCGCCCGTGCTCGGGTCGGGTGATTGGCCGGCGTGGATCGCGCGGGTGGCGAAGTCGTGTTTCTTCATGAGGTGAAGGGCAGATTACGCAGGTTTTGCGAAATGCGGAACGGCAATCGTCGCACGCAGCATCCAGGCGCCGGGTAGCGCGCGCGTCTCGCGTGTTGGTGACGGTGTCTCACCGTCACGGACTTTTTTCCGCACGCTGACAGGCAACGCAACACCCTGAAGGAAGTTTGTTGCGGCCAGAGTCCGCAACCAGCATGCGGGACGCACGCGCTACCCGGCGGGAAGGCCTACGAAAATTCGCGGTCGCCCGTGGCGGCCGACTTCGGGATGCGCAGGCGCAGATAAGCGAGCAGGTCGCTCCGCGTAATCAGGCCAAGGAATTTCGCTTCATCCATCACAATCGCGACGCGCCCGCGGTCGAAGACCGCGAGCAGGTCGGCGATTTTCGCAGAGGGCGAAAGCGTCTCCAGCTTGTCGGTCATGGCGCTCTGCACCGTTTCATTAAACTGCGCGGGATCGCTGTGCACTTTCACCAGCAGGTCGGATTCGTCGAGAATGCCAAGCGCGCGACCGCTCGCATCGAGCACCGGCACTTGCGAGACGTTCGCCTGGCGCATGCGATTGAAGGCGGTGAGCAACTTGTCGTTAGGCCCGACGAATATGACTTCGCCCGCCTCGGCCCGGTGGGTGATCAAATCGCTCAGATCGCCGTGCGGCGGTCGCTGCACGAAACCCTGCTCCGCCATCCAGAAGTCGTTGTACATCTTCGAGAGGTATTTGTTCCCGGTGTCGCAGACGAAGGTGACCACGCGCTTTGGGTTTCGTTTGCTGCCGGCAATAGCGCAGCGCCGCGGCGACGAGCGTGCCCGATGACGAACCGCCGAGAATTCCCTCCTTGCGCAACAACTCCCGCGCAACGCTGAAGCTTTCCGCGTCCGGAATTTCAAACGCATCAGTGACATAAGAGAGATCAGCGATATCGGGGACGAAATCCTCGCCGATTCCTTCGACCGCCCAACTGCCGGCTTCGACCAGTTTTTGCGTCTTGATGTACTCGTAGAGAATCGAGCCTTCGGGATCGGCCAGGATCATCTCGACGCCCCGTCGCGGCCGCACTCGATTGAAGAACCGGCTCAGGCCGGTGATCGTTCCGCCGGAGCCGACGCCGACCACGCAGGCATCCACCTCGTGGCGCATCTGCTCCCAAATCTCCGGCCCGGTCGTGCGCTCGTGCGCCTCGGGATTCGCGGGGTTGCCGAATTGGTTGACGTAATACGCTCCGGGAATTTCCGCGGCCAGGCGCGCGGCCACGTCCTGGTAATACTCCGGATGCCCGCGGGTGACATCGGAGCGCACGATCCGCACTTCCGCACCGAGGGCACGCACGTGGGAGATTTTCTCCTGCGACATCTTGTCGGGAATAACGAGGATGATGCGGTAACCTTTCGCGCCCGCGATCAGGGCCAGGCCGAGGCCGGTGTTGCCCGCGGTCGCTTCGATGATCGTGCCGCCGGGTTCGAGATGTCCGTCCCGCTCCGCGGCCTCGATCATCGCGAGCGCGACGCGATCCTTGATCGAGCCGGTGGGATTCTGATTCTCCAACTTCACGAAGAGCTGGCACGGACCCGTGTCCATGCGCGTGATCTCGAGCAACGGCGTGTCGCCGATGAGCGAAAGAATGGCCGGCGGCTTTCCGCGCGAGGCCTCGGCGGCGAGGATTTCAGTGGCGAGCATATTTATTCCAGACAGAGCGGTTCATTCGAATAGTCGATCGACCTGCCTAAGCATAGCAAGAAACTCGCCGAATGATCACGTCAACTTCGTCCAGTTCAGCGCGATCGGGCGAAACCAGCGTCGCGGAATTCATCGCGCGCCGCTCATTTCTTCGCGGTGTCGCCCTTGTGCGACCACTCGGAGTTACTGTCTTCGAGAAACTGCTGCAGCACCGGGAAGCGGACTTCGCCATAATTCAGCGCGTAGCGCAAGTCGCCACCTTTGTAGACCCAGGTCGCCGGAATCCAACTGAGCGGCAAATCGAGGAAGCGCTTGATGCGATCGTTCCCGCTCCGCGGACCGGGATCAGCCAGGATGGTCACGTTCGCCTGGCCGCCGATCTCGAACTTCTGCAACATCGCCTTCCCGTCATCGCCCGCATTCCAAACCGACACGAAAACAAAGCGCGTTTGCGGGTTGTCCTTGATCATCTTCGACCAGCCGCCGCTCTTCATTTCCGCCTGACAATTTGAACACCAGGGCGCCCAAAAATGCACCACGCTCAGCCCGGGCGCTTTCACGGCTTCACTCACCTGCTCTTCCGCTGGACTCGCGCCGCGCACAGGTCCAACGGCGAGGACAAGCATAGAGAGCGAGCGCGAAGGGAAGGATTTTCATACTTACATCAATATGGCGAGATCGACGTGTCGCTCAAGGAGTGGGAGCCGATGGTCCCGCTAGCCGATTCCTTTAGTTCCGTGGAATCCACGATGAAAACTCTCCGCCATCTCACATCGTGATCGTCGCGTGGTTCATTGCCGCACCCTGCGACCTTTCCAATAATGAGCATTGGCAAGACGCGGCGGTTTTGTTAGGAAAATAAACTGCCATGAAAAGTTCCCTCCGCGCAGGCGCACTGATGTGCGCCTTTTTCTTTGCCGCTGCGGCGTCGCTCTGCGGGCAGGGATCGCTCACTCCGCCTCCCGGCCCGCCCGCGCCGACGATGAAATCGCTTTCGCGCATCGACCCGGGGAAGGCTTTGAATCCGGCGAGCTTCGGCACGACCGGGATCGAGATCGCCGAGTCGGGCTATTATTACCTGACCGGAAATGTCACCACGGTTCTCGGGACCGAAACCGCGATCGTTGTGAACGCCAGCTTCGTCACGATCGATCTGCGCGGTTTCTCGATGGTCGCAGCCGGCGGCACCGGTACGGGAACCTTAGATGTAGCTATCAACGTGGGCAGCGGGCAAACCGATGTGACGGTGCGCAACGGCGTGATCCGCGGTACATGGTGGGCCGGATTCTATGCGCCGGGGACGAACTGCTCCGTTGAGCGTTTGCGTGTTATCGGCACGGCAGCCTACGGCATTCGCCTCGGCGTCGAATCGCGCGTGACCGATTGCCAGGTCGATGGACTGAGCGCGGCCGGCTTCATCACCGGAGCTGGCATCCTCACCGGCGATCATTCGCTGGTAAAGAATTGCATCGTCTCGCTCTGCGACGGCAACGGCATCCAGACCGGCAGTCATTCTTCGATGCTCGATTCCATCGCCTACAGCAATCTGCTCGCAGGCATAACGACGGGTGATGGCTCGACGATCTCGCGCTGTGTCTCGTCGGTGAATAGCGGCCGTGGCCTCGATCTGGATGACGGTGACACCGTGGCCGATTCGGTCGCCTACGATAATGGCGGCACCGGCATTCTGGGAGTTTCCGGAGGCAACGTGACCAATTCATGCTCTTACTCCAGCGGCGACCGCGGCTTCTCCTTCGGCAGCGCATCGCTCGCAGGCTGCGTCGCCGCTTCCGGCACTAATGCTGGATTCGTGCTGTCAAAAGCCAGCAGCGTCAGCCATTGCGTCGCGGGCTCGAATGGGGACGACGGCTTTGTGACTAACAACCCCGGCACCGGCCTCCTGGGCACGGTCGTTTACGAAGGCTGCGTCGCCTACGCGAACGGGCTGGCCGTGAACAATCTCAATGCGGACGGCTTCGAAACCGAGCACGGCAAGGTGATGCGGTGCAGCGCGATCGATAACCGCGGCTACGGCGTGAGGGCGCGCGGTTCCGACTCCGATATGATCGACGGCAACCTGATCAAGCTGAACAACACCGGCGGCATCTTCTTCATTTCGAGCCAAACCGCGCCGCTGATCATCCGCAACCTCGTCGGGACCGGAAATATTACGCCCGCGCCCGACCCTGCGTGGGACAACGTGGGCCCGTTCGGCGATGCGCAAAGCAATCTGCCTTTCATCAACTTCTGAGGTCGCGCTTATGAAGACAAAATTCTTTCTGATCATCGCGGTGGCAGGAATGTGCGGCGTGCCAGTAGCGCACGCACAGGGCGGCGGCAGCCTGACTCCGCCGCCACCGGGTATTCCGGCGCCGTCGATGAAATCTCTCGATCAAATCGATCCGGGCACTCCGCTCGATCCGGCTCAGTTTCCAGCCACCGGTTACGTCATTACCCAACCGGGCTTCTATTATTTAACCGGCAACGTCACCGCCATCACCGCCACCGAATCGGCGATCATCATTAACGCCAGCGATGTCACGCTCGACCTGCGCGGTTTTTCCATCATTGCCGCCAGCGGCACCGCCGCCACCGCGGTCGATTCCGCGATTTATGCAGGCAGCCAAAGCAACATCACGGTGCGCAATGGCTCGATCGTCGGTAAATGGTACGCGGCCATCTACACCGTCGGCGCCAATTGCAGCGCGGAGGATTTGCGAGTCTCGCGCATGACCACCTACGGGTTGCGGCTCGATGACGGTGCGCGGATCATCCATTGCAGCGTCGAAGGTAGCGGCTTGCCCGGCGGCATTACCCTCTACGGCATTTCTGCCGGCACGCATTCGCTGATCAAGGATTGCACGGCGGCGTTGTGCGACGGCGATGGGATCAACGCCGGCGCCTACTCAGCTCTGCTCGATAGCGTCGCCTTTAACAATACCTCCGACGGCATTGAGGGAGGGAACGGCTGCGTCCTCTCGCGATGCACGGCCGCGCAAAACACCGGCCGCGGCCTGGTCGTATTCGACGGCGCGACGGTGGCGGAATGTGCCAGCCACAACAATGGCGGCGCGGGAATCGTCGTCGATGTGGCCAGCAGCGTGAGTCGCTCGAGCGCGGACCTCAATGGCGGCGCCGGCTTTACGGCTGCGCTCTACGGTTCCTTCGCCGATTGCACGGCCGCGTCCAATACCGCCGAGGGATTTCTCGCGGACCTGGGCTCGACCCTGCACAACTGTTCCGCCAGCGCTAACGAGAGCGATGGGTTCCATCTCAATGAGGGCAGCGTGGCGGTCACTTGCACCGCGCATTCCAACGGGCAGGCCACCACGAATGCGGCCGCGGACGGATTCGAGATTCCAGTCCGGGTGCGTCTCGGAAATTGTCTCTCCTCCCGCAACCGCGGGGCCGGCGTTCGCGCCACCGGCGGGGAAAACTACATCGAGGGCGGCGTGATTCGCCTCAACAGCGGCGGCGGAATTGTCATGCCGAATAGCGTCCTCAGTCTCGTCATCTGCAATCGGGTCGATGCCATTACTCCGGCGCCCATCGGCACTATCGGTCCTTTCAATAACGCCTACACGACCAAGCCATTCTCCAACTTCTAGCCCATGATTTTTCTCAGTGCGCTCGTTCGCTAAATAATCGGAGGACTTCCCCTATGAAAACTCAATCTCGTTCAGGCGCACTCGTGTGCGCCTTTTTCTTTGCCTCGACGCATGTCGATCTTTGCTCAAGGTCCACTCACTCCACCGGGCGCGCCGGCGCCGACGATGAAAACGCTCGACCAAGTCGAGCCGCGGACGCCAATCGATGCGAGTCACACGCCGGGTGACAGCGATTCGCTTTTCAAAATAACCCAGTCGGGTTCCTACTACCTGAGTGGCAACGTCACCGGCGTCGCCAGCAAACACGGCATCCAGATCGAGGCCAGCAATGTCACTGTCGATTTGGGCGGCTTCCGCATCCTGAGCGCCGGCCTCGACGGCATCAACGTGAGCGGCGCCCAGAGCAACATCACGATCAGGAACGGCTCGGTCCGCACCTCCGCCGATGACGGGATCGATGCGGCCAACGCCGACACCGTGCGGATTCAGGACATCACTTCGCGCAACAACACCAGCGATGGCATCGTCGTCGGACCTGACTCGATGGTGCTCAACTGCACCGTCGCGCACAACACTCGGCAACGGCATCAACACCGCCGACAACTGCACGCTCGAGAATTGCATCGCGCGCGAGAACGGCGGCATCGGTCTGGATGTCGACGCGAACAGTCTGGTGGCGAATTGCACCGCACGGGAGAACGGGGGCATCGGCATCTCCACGGACGCGAACTGCGCCGTGCGCGATTCCAGTTTCCTCCTCAACGGCAGCCACGGCCTGAGCGCAGGCTTGGGCAATGCCATCAATGACTGCGCCGCCCGGCAAAATGTCGGGAGCGGCATCGTTACCTCCACCTCCGCGGTCGTGCGGGGCTGTGTCGCGCGCTTCAACAACACGCAAGGAATCAACGTGGCCGATGAAAGCAGCGTCATAGAATCCGCCGCGACCAGCAACGGCGGACAAGGGATACTGACGGGCGATAGCGTCTCCGTCCTGAGTTGCAACGCCTCCTCCAACTCGTCACACGGTATCGAAGGCGTGAACTATTGCATGGTCGCCAAGTGCACCACGATCGGCAACACCGGCGACGGCATCCGCGTTCAAGGTCTCTCGAAGGTGACCGACAACAGCTCGAGCAATAACAACAACGGCAGCGACGCCGCCGGCGTTCACGTCACCGGCTCCTACTGCGTGGTCGAGGGCAATAAAGTCTCGCTTCGACAACCGCGGCATCAAAGTGGACGGCCCCTTCAATCTGGTTATCAGGAACCATGCGAATCTGAACGGCATCGATTTCGTGATCGCGGCCAACAACAGAGTCGGCGTCATCGTCAGCGCGCCCGCGAGCGGCGCGATTTCTGGCTCGAACGGCGGTGCCGCCGGCGTTGGAACGACCGATCCCACGGCGAACATCACCTTCTGAACCCGGCGCCCCGGCGGCACTAGACCCGGTTCTCCCCTACGAGCGACCAGCCCTGGACTAACTTCATTCGCTAGAGGGAAGACTCAGGGTCCGCGAGGGCAATGCATCATTGGCACGCGCACGTTTTCAAATGCCTGAAAACCGGTTGATCTCCCAAAGGTTTCTTGATACGAATCACGGAAAACTATTCCTCCTATGAAAACTCCATCTCGCTCGGGCGCACTCTTGTGCGCCTTTTTCTTTGCTCAAAGCATTTCCCTCTTGGCGCAAGGTCCGCTCACGCCGCCCGGCGCGCCCGCGCCGACGATGAAGACGCTCGATCAGGTCGAGCCGCGCAAGCCCATCGACGCCACCAACACGCCCGGCGACGCCGACAGCCTCTTCAAGATCACCCAACCAGGTTCGTACTACCTCACCGCCAACGTCACCGGCGTGAACGCCAAGTACGGCATCGAGATCGCCGCCAGCGGCGTCACAGTCGACCTCAACGGGTTCGATCTCGTCGGCGTGGCCGGGTCGCTCGACGGCGTCGCAGTCACACCGCTCAACCTGGTCAACATCAACGTGCGCAACGGTTCCGTTCGATCCTGGGGCGGCAATGGTATCAACCTCCTGGATGCGGCCACCAGCGCGACAAATGTCGCGGATATCGTCGCCTCCCAGAATGCAGGCGGCGGTATAAAAATGGGCTTCGGCGGCACCATCACACGCTGCACCTGCTACAACAACACCGGGTTTGGCATCGCCGGCGCCAGCGGGACCGTCATCACGGAATGCGCATCGAACACCAACGGCAGTCACGGCATCACGACCGGTTCTGGATGCACCATCAGTAAATGCACCGTCCGCAGCAATGTCGGCGACGGCATCAACTTCTTCAACCAGTGCCTGGTCCTCAACAATACCTGTAGCCTCAACGGAAATGGCGCGGGCGACGGCGCGGGCATCCACGCCACCGTCGGCGGCTCCGACAACCGCATCGAGGGCAACAACTGCACCGGCGCCGACCGCGGCATCGACGTGGACACCGCCGGCAACATCATTGTCAGGAATACCTGTTCGGGTAACACCAATAACTGGGATGTGGTCGCTGGCAATGTCATCCTGGTAATCAACGCCACGACCGCCGCCGCGGTGACCGGCAATAGCGGCGGGACCGCGCCGGGCTCGACCGATCCGAGCGCGAATTTCACCTACTGACGGCCGGGAAACCGCGTTCTTGAACAGCATCGCGATCCCTGGCGCGACCCGCGGAGCCGACGTCGGCACGCGCGAGCCGTGGGCGAATGTCTCCTTTTGACCGCATACACTCACTTAGGCAGAACGACCGGCGCGGACGCTGATTAGATTAAGCGCACGAGACGACGAGTGCCGGCGGCTTATTGGACCCCTTCAGCATCGACACATAGGCGTTTATTTGTTAGGAAAACGGGATGCCTCCCCCATTTCGCATCCTTCTCTTGACCGCCGTCGCCACTTCAGTTCTTGCCCAGGGTCCACTGACTCCACCCGGCACGCCCGCGCCGACGATGAAGACGCTCGATCAAGTTGAGCCGCGCAAGGAAGTGAACGCCACGAACACGCCGGGCGATGGCGTCAGCGTCTTCAGAATCTCCGCTCCGGGATCATATTATCTGAGCGCCAACGTCACCGGCGTTGCCAGCAAGAGCGGCGTCGTGATCGCGGCGGATGATGTCTCGTTAGACCTGAATGGTTTCGAGGTGAAAGGAATCGCCGGATCGGTCTCTGGGATCGTGCTTAGCGGCACCCGGGAGAATTGTCTCATTCGTAACGGAGCAATTCGCGAATGGGACGTGAAGGGAATCGATGGTGGCTTCGGATTCTTCGCGGTCTATGAAAACCTGCGCGTGTCCGATAATGGCGGCATCGGAATTCACGTCGGTAGTGGGTCGGTCGTCCGCAGTTGTGTCGTCAGCGACAACGGCAGTCATGGCTTCCAGTGTTTGAGCGTGAGCGGCGGGCACACAATCAGAGTCGTGGTCATGGAACACTGTCTCGCGACCGGCAACGGCGGAGACGGATTTCGTCTCACCAATACAACCATCCGCGATTGCGTGGCCGAGTTGAACGGCGGCAAAGGGATTACGGTTTTTAGCGTGGCGACGGAGGCGCTTACGGCCACGAACTGCATGGCCATCTCCAACACCGGCGACGGAATATCTGCCGGCGTCGGCAGTACGCTGACCAATTGCACCGCCAAGGAGAACGGCGGCACCTACGGAATTTTTGCCGGCGAGGGCAGCACGCTGACTGGCTGCACGGCGTACAGCAACGACGTCGAATCCGGCATCCGCGCGGACGATCGGAGCACGCTGACCAATTGCACCGCGAGCCTAAACACGAGCGCCGCGGCCGATTCGTGGGGAATTTCGGCCGGGGCGCAATGCACCATCAGCAATTGCTCCGCGAACGGGAACCTGAATACCAACGCGACGCCCAGCGATTCCACGGGAGGCGGCATCCTCGCGGGGAACAGCTCCAACATTCAGAATTGCACTGTCGTCGGGAACAAAGGCGATGGCATCCAGATCGGGAGCGATTCCCGCGTGATCGGGAACAACTGCGATAGCAACAATTTCGGCGGCGGCAACGCCGCCGGCATCCATTCTACCGGAGCTGACAACCGCATCGAAGGCAACAATGTCACCGACAACACACGGGGCATCGATGTGGATTCAAGCGGCAGCTTGATCATCAAAAACAGCGCCAGCGGCAACAGCACGAATTTCGACATCGCGGCCAGCAATTCCTTCGGGCCGCTCGTGACCGTGGCAGGCGTGGGCGACATCTCCGGCACAGTGAACGCGAATCATCCGTGGGCGAACTTTGGCTACTGATCCAAACCGCCGCTCCCGGGGAGCCTTCCTGATTGATCTTTCCCGCCATATTTGATAGGAGAATCGGAAAACCGTTCCCCCTTCCTATGAAAACCCTCTGCTCTTCGAGGGCGCTCGTGTGCGCCTTTTTCCTTGCCCAATGCATCCACGCCTTCGCGCAAGGCTTGCTCACTCCTCCCGGCGCGCCCGCGCCGACGATGAAGACGCTCGATCAGGTCGAGCCGCGCAAGCCGATCAATGCCACGAACACACCGGGCGATGCCACTAATGTCTTCCGGATCACTGCGCCGGGCTCCTACTACTTGAGCGGCCAGGTAGCTGGCGTCTCCGGGAAAAATGGCATCTCGATCGAGGCCAGCGACGTCACGATTGATTTGCGCGGATTCACCCTCGGGGGCGTTTCCGGTTCGCTCGACGGGGTGCACATGGTGGCCGGTGCCAAGCGCTTGACCGTGCGCAACGGAACCATTTCCGGCTGGGACGCAGACGGAGTCGATGAAGTGGATGCCGGAGAGGCGGACGGAATCTACGAGAATGTTCACGCGACGGGGAACAGCGGAGATGGACTTCGGCTTGGCGCGAAATGCGTCATCACCGCGTGCAAACTCGATCACAATGATGGCTACGGCGTTTCGGTGAATGGCCGCGCCACCATCAAGGACTGCTCGGCGAATGACAACGGGCTCTCAGGTTTCTACTTTGGCGCGGGTTCGATCATTGATTGCGCGGCTTCTTCGAACGGCGACTCGGGAATCGAAGGCTTCGATGAGCCCGTCTTGATGAAGAACTGTGTGGCCTTTGAAAATAAAGACGCCGGTCTGCGCGCCGGCGCGGGGGCCAAGGTCAGCGATTGCATCTCCAGAAACAACTTCATCGGAATCGACATCGGCTATTTCGGGACCGTGACCAATTGCACGGTGAAGAACAATCCCCTGGGCATCTTCGGGGGCGGCTCAAATCACATCGTCGGGAACATGTGCGAAGGAAACGGCGACGCCATCAATCTCTACGAAAACCGGAACGTGATCGATGGCAATCAACTGATCAACGGGGGGACCGGAATCAAGCTTACCGCTGTCCGCAACCTGATCATCAGGAACATGGTGGGAAACAACGCCAACAACTTCGATGTCGCTGCCGGTAACCGCTTCGGCCCCATCGTCGACATCACCACTGGTGCGACGCCAGCCGTCTCCGGGAACAGCGCGGCGGATACAACAACAACGACCCACCCGTGGGCCAACCTCACCTATTGCCAGGAGCCGTGAATAACCGGTGACCCCGCGTAGGGAAGGTCGGTAATAATCGCCGAGGTTCGACCGCTTTTGGAGTTGGCGACCGCGCCAAGTCTTACGCCAACCGGCGATGGAAAAACTCGAGGAGGAGTTCCTGGCACTGCCGCGCCAGGACCGGATCGTAGCGCGGTCCTTCGTCACGCAGGAAGGCGTGTTGCGCGTTGAATTCGTGCCAGGTGAAGATCACGCCGGCGGTCACGAGCGCGTGACGGATTTTCCGGCGGCCTTCCAGCGGAATGTGCGGATCCTGTTGCCCCCAGATCATGAGCAGTTCGCCCTTGATCTGGGGCGCGCGTGACAGTGTGTCGTCGCCAGTCTTCGTTAGGTTGGCGGTGTGGAGATCCGTGCCGTAGAAGCAGGCCGCGGCGAGCACGTCGGGTTGCGTGGCCGCAGCGCGGAACCCGAGATGACCGCCAATGCAGATGCCGACCACGCCCAGCCGACCGGTGCATGATGCGTGTGATTTCAAATAATCGAGGACCGCGCGCGCATCGCCGTCGAGCGCGTGCAGCTCCTTCTCTTTCTTGAGCGCGTTTCCGCGCTCCGTGCCTGCCTGATCGTAGGCCAGAACGGATCCCGGAGGTTCGAACTCGTGATAAATTTCCGGGACCGCGACGATGTAGCCGTGCCCGGCGAGCAAGGCGGACATTCGTCGGATCGGTCCGGTCACCTGAAAAATCTCGGAGTAAAAAAGAACTCCGGGATATCGCCCGCCGTCCGCCGGCTGAAAGACGTGCGTCCGCATCGGGCCGGTGGGAGTTGGCAACTCAACCGCTTCGGGTTCCCGCAAGATCATCAGATGCTGGGCGTTTTCGTTTCAAGATGTCCGCCAAATTGAAAGCGCATCGCCGAGAGCAGGCGATCAGAGAATCGATATTCGCCGCGCGAAGCGAACCGCTGGAAGAGCGCCGCGCTCAGTACCGGCACGGGGCAGCCTTCGTCATTCGCCGCCGCCAGGGTCCAGCGACCTTCGCCGGAATCCGAGACGCGGCCCGAGAAACCTTCGAGGCCGGGTTGATCGAGCAGGGCGGCGGCAGTGAGATCGAGCAACCACGAGGCGACCACGCTCCCGCGCCGCCAGACCTCGGCGATGTCCGGCAGATTGAAGTCGTATTGGTAATGCTCCGGCTCGCGCAACGGCGTCGTCTCGGCATCGATGACCACGCCTTTTTTTCCGACGTTTGCATGATGCAGCACGTTGAGACCTTCGGCGTAGGCGGCCATGACACCGTACTCGATCCCGTTGTGCACCATCTTGACGAAATGCCCCGCTCCCGGCGGACCGCAATGCAGGTACCCTTCCTCGGCCGTGCCCCCAGGTGCTTTCTCCCGGCCAACGGTGCGCGGAATGTCGCCCCGACCCGGCGCGAGCGCTTTGAAGATCGGGTCCAGACGCTGCACGGCCTCGGTCGGGCCGCCAATCATGAGACAATAACCGCGCTCCAGACCCCAGACGCCGCCGCTGGTGCCGACATCGAGGAAATTAATTCCGCGCGTGGCCAATTCCTTCGCGCGGCGAATGTCGTCGATGTAATAGGAATTCCCGCCGTCGATGATGCTGTCGTTAGCTTTAAAGGCCGCTGCGAGTTCCTGCACGCTGCCCTCCACTCCCGCCGCCGGAACCATGAGCCAGGCAGTGCGCGGTGGAGTCAGCCTGGCGACGAACTCCTCCATCGAAGCCGCGCCGACGGCGCCCTGCTTTACCAGCGCCTGCACGTTCTCGGCGTTGCGATCGTAGACGACGCATTCGTGATTGTGGCGGAGCAAGCGCAAAACCATGTTCGCGCCCATCCGGCCGAGTCCGATCATTCCTATTTGCATGTGTGTATCCTCTTGAAGACGAAAAATTGCCGACGCTGGCAGCGTTTGCGGTTTTGTGGCGGAGCGCCAGCGAAAAATTTCGCAGCAAGTTTTGCTTCCCTTTCGTTGCCGGATTGGTTCAAATAGGAGAGCGCTGAAAGTTCTATGAAACCGCTCAAGTTTCTCCTGCTGCTCCTGGCCCTGGCCGCCACGGCCCAGGCCGCCTCCACGATCAACTCCACCAACGCCTACAGCTACGGCGCGAACATCGGCTGGATGAACTGGAAGCCGAGCGCCATGGATGGTGTCAGCATCGGCGAGTATATCTGCTCGGGTTACATTTACGGAGCCAACGTCGGCTGGATCAATATGGGCAACGGCGCGCCCACCAATAACATTCAATACTCGAATGCCTCCGCCGCCGACTTCGGCATCAACTATTCGATCGACCCGATGCTGCCCGGGAAAGCGATCCTGCGCGGCTACGCCTACGGGGCGAATATCGGCTGGATCAATTTCGAAAGCACCGGCAACCCGCGGCTCCGATTTTCCGATGGACGTCTGGAAGGTTACGCCTACTCCGCGAACTGCGGCTGGATCAATCTCGGCGACGGCAGTTTTGCGGTGCAGACCGACACGATCGCGCCGGGAATCGACACCGATTCCGATGGCATGGCGGACGCGTTTGAGTTCCTCTACCTCGGCGGCCTCGGCGGAATTGCCGGCGCTGACATCGACGGCGATGGGATGACCAACGTGCAGGAATATCTGGAAG
The DNA here is from genome assembly GCA_963784865.1 of uncultured Verrucomicrobiae bacterium. Taxonomy (GTDB): domain Bacteria; phylum Verrucomicrobiota; class Verrucomicrobiia; order Chthoniobacterales; family UBA10450; genus JACCTI01. Next base: position 48,640 of record CAWATC010000006.1, read on the forward strand.
GAACCAATCCAACCCTGGCGAGCGACCGTCTCCGGATCACGCTCTATTCCACCAATCCAGGCGGCACGAATTCTCTCATCACCTGGAGCAGCACGCTGGCACGCCTTTATCAGATCGAAGTCAATCCCAGTGTTGATCTGAATCCCTTGAGCTGGACGAACGACCTCACCTTCGGAGTGATCACGCCCGACGTCGGCGCGACGACCTCGCGCAACGTCACCTCCACTCCGGGATCGAAGCGCTTTTACCGGGTGCGGTCCATCCGGCCACTGATTCCGTAGCGAGGCTTCGCGAGCCGCCGCCAGGCCCTCGAAAATCGCATCGCGGAGAGCACGCGGGCGGCGGAGTTGACCTCGTTTCCGAACGTGGCTAATGTGCAGCCCCTTTCTGCGGGAAAGCCCGGCGGTTGTCGCCGGCGCTGAGACAGAATACTGGCTACGCGCCAGCAGGAGAAAATTAACCGTTATGTTGCAAATGCAGGATCTACTCGCGAAGTCGTTTCGCGAATTCAAAGAGGGTAGCATCGTCAAGGGACGAATCCTCGAAATCCGCCCACGCGAAGTCCTGGTCGACATTGGTTACAAATCCGAAGGCGTCATCCCCTCGCACGAGTTCGAGGACATCGACTCGATGGAAGTGGGCGACGAAGTCGAAGTGCTCCTCGAGCGTCTCGAGAACGACGAAGGCATGGTCGTGCTCTCGAAGGAGAAGGCCGCCTACCGCCAGAATTGGAACAAGATCGCGAGCGTTTTTGCCGGCGACGGCTTGATCAAGGGCAAGGTGAAATCCGTCGTCAAAGGCGGCCTGATGGTGAACATCGGCGTCGAGGCATTCCTCCCCGCTTCGCAGATCGACATCATTCCGCCGAAGGATTTGCAGCAGTTTGTCGGCAACACCTACGATTTCAAGATCGTCAAGATCAACGACGACCGAAAGAACGTCGTCCTCAGCCGCCGCGAGCTCATCGAGCAGGAGCGGAGCGAGAAGCGCCAGAAGTTCCTCGAAGGCGTGAAGGTCGGCGACACGGTCCACGGCAGCGTCAAGAACCTGACCGATTTCGGCGCCTTCATCGATCTCGATGGCATGGATGGCTTGCTCCACATCACCGATATGACCTGGGGCCGCCTCGGTCATCCGAGCGAGCTGCTCAAGGTTGGGCAACCGCTGGAAGTGATCGTGCTCGACATCAACAAGGAGAAAGAGCGCGTCTCGCTCGGCCTCAAGCAGACGCAGAAGAATCCGTGGGATCAGATCGAAGAGCGCTTCCCCGCCGGACAGCGCGTCAAAGGCAAGATCACCAACCTCGTTCCCTACGGCGCGTTCGTGGAGTTCGAGGAAGGCGTCGAAGGCCTCATCCACGTCTCCGAGTTGTCCTGGACCAAGCGCATCATGCGTCCGTCCGATGTTCTCACTCAGGGCCAGGAAGTGGAGGCGGTCGTCCTCGGCGTCAACAAGGAAGAGCAGAAGATCTCGTTAGGCCTGCGCCAGCTCGAACCGAATCCGTGGGATGAGATCGAGAAGAAGTTCACCATCGGCAGCACGGTCAAAGGCGCAGATCCGCAACATGACCGCCTACGGCGCGTTCGTGGAACTCGAAGACGGCATCGATGGAATGATCCACGTCTCCGACTTGAGCTGGACCCGCAAGATCAATCATCCGAGCGAAGTCTTTAAGAAGAACGACGAGGTCGAAGCGGAAGTGATCGACATCGACAAGATCAACCAGCGGATCAGCCTCGGCATCAAACAGCTGAGCGACGATCCCTGGAAGGAAATCGATTCGAAATACAAGATCGGCGATCTCGTCACCGGCAAGGTCACCAAGCTCGCCAGCTTCGGCGCCTTTGTGCAATTGCAGGACGACATCGACGGTCTCGTCCACATCTCGCAACTGAGCGAAGAGCACGTCACGAAGGTGAAGGACGTGCTCAAGGTCGGTCAGGAAGTCGAAGCGCGCGTCATCAAGGTGGACAAAGTCGAGCGCCGCATCGGTCTCTCGATCAAGGCCGCGAATTATTCCGAGGAAGATCTCAAGCGCGAATCCGAAGCCTTCGACAGTCTGCGTCCGGGCGAAGACATGGTCGGCCTCGAGAAAGCCTTCGAAGCGGCCGAGGAAGATTATCGGCCCGGTCAGCCGAAGAAGTAGTTGTTAGGCCACGTTAGTCTGCAGCGTGCACCCGTTGCAGGACGTTTGGCTTTTGCTTGAAACGGCGGCCGGTCTTTTCCCAGAAATCCTGGAGTGATCCACTCAGGGCGGCGTGTTGGCGTTTGCGTCGATCAGCATTCCCGAAACCCTTCGCAATTAGGTAGCGAATTTCCCCTTCCGGTCCGATGACGATGGTGCAACCGCCATCCATATCGAAGGTATCTCCAGCCACGGTGACCGTGCACGATTGCGTGACTTCCGCGATGAGATCAAAGAGCACCCGACTGTCCGGCGTGGCCCGGCGGGCGACTCGCACTGATTCCACGCGCGGCGGCGACGCCTGCAAAATGCCTTTCGGCCGCGGCATATCCGGCGAGATGAGACGGAAATAGTGCGCCCTTGCCGGAGCGGTAACGAAGCGGCCGAGCGTGTTCGCCTGCCGAACCATCTCGTGCGCGCTGGCCGGTCGGCCGGGATCGCCGTCGAAACGCAATTTTCCGAAAGCGAGTTCCGGAATCGTGAGAGAAGTCTCCGGCGATTCCCAGCGCACCGCATCTTCTGTCATGAAGCGGACGTTATTCGGAAAGATCTCGCGCCGGCGAAAGGAGCGCATGAGCGCTTCGCGGAAACCCCATTTGTCGGTTCGCTCCACATCACTGTCAGCAGTGATGAGGGCGCGCAAATACTCGCCGAATTCCATATCAGCGGGCGGACAATAGTCGATCGCCCGAATGCAGACGTTCAGGAATTGGCCGGCGACTTTGTTCGCCTCCTGCGCGATGGCCTGGACGAGCGGTTCGCTTAACGCCACTCGACCGAGCGTTTTTGGATCAGCGCCGGCGATGCGGAAAAAGCGATCGATCTTTCGCTTCACCACCGTGACGAAAGCTTCGAAGACGGCCGAGACCAGGACCGAACCGAGCGCGTGCGGTTCCAACTTTGGATCGTAACGCTTCAGCGCCTGTTCGGTTCCTGGCAGGATGTCGGAATCGAAAGCGGCGATGCCTTCGACATCGATGCCGGATCGGAGCGCTCTGGCGTTGTCTGGTTGCGAGCGCGCAAAACCGAATTCACGCGCCAGATCGGTGAGAAGAAATATCGCGGATGAGCCCGCCGTCCATTCGCGCAGCGCATTCTCCACCACCTCGGGATAAGTAAAGTGAAGAAAGAGCGCGACCAGATCGGAGAATGCCTCGTGAAAGGCGGGAACATCGATATTGGTCGGATGCAGAAAGGTGGAACGCAGTCCGTCGAGCAGAGCATGGGTGGTTTCGTGCGCAATGACATCGTGACTGAGCGAAGTACAAACGACTCCGCCCCGCAAAGTGAACCCGGCGTGTTTGCCCTGAACGGTGAAATAGCCGAACGACAAGTCGCCCGTTTCGCGGCTGTAACCTGCGTTCGCCTCGCGCACGCCAAAGGGACGAACGATAAGGCGAAACGGCTCGCTCGGCTTTGGATCATCGGTCGTCCAGGCAATGTCGCGACCAAGAGCGCGGCGGAAGGCGGCGTAAGTCAAACTACAAACCGCATAGACCATCTGCGAATGGAACTGACCGTTGGCCGGAGATGGCGCCAGACCGCTCGTTAGGAGAAGATAAGGTTGATCGAGATCGAGCGGCTCCGCGCGGAGAAGTTCAGGCGCACCGTCGCTGACGATTTTGAAGAGTGATCCCACTGGTCCGGCTTCCAGTTTTTCGTAAGGCACCTGCACGGTGGCAACTCCGCCTACCCGATCGGAGACCGAAGGATCGAGGGTGTAAATGCGCAGCGGTCGGGTGAAGGGCGCACCCGGCTCACGCTGATACCTCCTAACGAGTGCTTGCCGCGCGACCCGCTGGCTCACTTCAAAGGCCGGACTCTCGCTTGCTTTCTTCTTTGCCATTAATCAGGAACCGGAGTGAGATTGCACGATCAACCGTGAGGATGATTGATCGACAATGCGCAATTGTCGGTCGCCCGTATTGAATAACAACCATGTCGCCATCTTTGTGCCAGGCGGCGGGTTGTTCGACGGGGCGATCGTCGGCTCCCGGCAACGAGACGCTGGCGCGACCATCGGATTTCAGTTGAATCCTTTCCCGCGGGCGGCGGGAAAGCGGAATATCGTCTTCTTCCGAGCGATAGACCGCGCCCCGCTCCGTGTCTTCCTCGAAGACATGGACCCATGTCGTCGCGAATAGCTGGTTGCTCTTCGTGTCCTGGCCCGCCACACGTTTTCTCGGTTGCGCTAAATGAGACCGCTGCGCGCCGCATTGAGCGCGCTGCGCATCCGGAGCACTTGCTGGGAGGTGAACATGAACATGGCCGCATCATCAACGTAATCCATGTAGTTCATGAACATGCCGCCGTTCGGTCCATTGTTGCAGGTCACGACTGGAAACTGAGGCGTACCATAGTTGGGCCCGGCGCAATTGGGCGTATCCGCCACCATATCAGAACCGCTGCAATCCTCGGTGTCGCCCCAGATGTGGCGCAGGTTAAAATAATGTCCGACCTCGTGCGTGGCGGTGCGGCCTTTGTGAAACGGCGGTTGCGCCGTGCCTATTGTCCCGAAGGCTTTGTAATTTATCACCACGCCATCCGTCGCCGACGGGCCGCCGGGAAATTGCGCGTAGCCGAGCAATCCGCCGGTGAGCGCACAGACCCAGAGATTGAGATTCTTTTTCGGATCAAGAGGCGGGATACCGCCGGATGAAGTTTTCTTCACTTTGTCGTCCGCGGTGAAGCCCGTTTTTGTCGTCTTCGTCCGAGTCGTTTTCACGAGCTTGAATTGCAAACGCGCATCGGTGACCAAGCCCTTCCATGGCGCCGGCGTCTGACTCTTGTCGGGATTCGCCGCCCGATAATCCTTATTCAGCGCGACAATCTGACTGTTGATCTGCGCGTCGGAAATATTCTGCTCGGGGGTTTTGTAAACCACATTGACCACGACATTCACGGTCACGATTTTCGCTTTCGCGGCATCGAAACCAAGTTGGTGCTGTCGCGCCGCCGCTCCCTCCAGGCGCATCTGCGCCAAGCGGAAGGAAGGATACTTTTCCAGCAACATCATGTGTGCCGCCATCGCGCCGCAGGAACGGCGCAGCTTCACCTCTTGCGTCTTCTTCTTTGCCATAATCTCCTCCTCGTTAGGCCATTTTCCGGCCGGGTTGATTGATGGTTAAGGCGATTCGCAACTTGAAGGCTGCGCGCCGGGTCGTCAACACCTTCTCCGGCGAACACTCCGAATGCCGGCTTCGGATGGTCGGCTGTGAGTCGTCGGTGTCGCTATTCCAAGATAACGCCGCGCAATAGAATTGATAGCCTCGATTGGCGTATCGCGTTTGCACAGCCGCGCTCATCTTCGCCGAAAGCTTCAGCTTCAGCTTCTCCGTGACCTCGCGCGCGATTGCCTGCTTGACTGCAATCACATCGGAAATCTTGCGATCGTAGGCAGCGCCCCAAAGCTGCGCGCCGCTCGACGCATCGACCAGATCCACCTGCACGCTCAAGGCGTCCTGCATTTGTCGCACCCGATCCGGTCAGCACGGCCGCGACTTTCAACTCGCGTCCCACTTGCTTCGGATCGACGTCCTTGCCGCGGTAATGAAACGCAGTTGAGCGCGCGATCACGCGCACTGCTGCAGTTCGGTCAGGCTGTTGATCAGCGCCTCGGAAATTCCTTCCGATAAATACTCCGCGCTCGGATCATTGCTCGCGTTCTCAAACGGCAGCACGGCGATCGTTTGAGCGTTCGCTTCGCTGCATCCGCGGCGGTGCTGGAAGTTCTTGTCCTCGGAACAGGAGATATGACGAAATCGCCAGCGGTGATCAGCGAACAGCGACGCTCGTGACTACGAGCGCGCGATTCGATTATCGGAGAATTGCACCTCGTCGAAGCGGTTGCGCGTCGACACTTTGCCGGCGCTAGTCGGATTTCCAATCTCACTCGGTGTAGAAATTAACCAGCGAAACTTTTGCGACCGTGTTTCACTTCGCACTCGCCGAGATCGTGTAAGTGCGGATTCCAGCGCGGAAATGGCGCGAGGTCGTCGGCCAGCATGTTTTGACACAAGAATGTGGCCCGGCATCGCCGCAATCCATCACTCGTTGCGCGATGTCCACGCCCGCGCCGGCAACGTTCGAGCGATCGTTTACGTCCATCACTTCATTTCACCGGCCCGCTGTGAATTCCCATGCGCAAGCCGAATTTCGGGATCGATCTTCATCGCGCGTGGCGATTTCCATCGCGCATTCAATCGGGGCCTCGCGGATTGTCGAAGAATACGAGCAGCATCCCATCGCCGGTGGGAACGCTGAATTAGTTTGCCTTCTTCTTCGGCGCGCTGAAATCGCGCCGTTTCCTTAACGATGCGCGTCAACTCCGCCATGATTCGCGTCTGCGCGGTAATGAGCAGCGTGGAATACTCAATCACGTCCATGGTGAGGATGTGCGCGATTTCTACTCTAGGAGATGATCCGCGAGTCGGAGCGAAAACTCTGCGCTGCCGGGCGTGCGGGCAAAAGGGATGACGTCGCGAATGTTCGAGACTCCGGTGACGAACATGAGCATGCGCTCGAAGCCGAGCCCGAAGCCCGAATGCGGCACCGTGCCGTAGCGACGCAGGTCGAGGTACCATTTGTAATCGGCCAGATCCATTTTGTGCCGGCGCAGATTTTCTTCGAGAACGTCGAGACGCTCCTCGCGCTGGCTGCCACCGACGATCTCACCGATTCCGGGCACGAGCACGTCCATCGCGGTGACGGTTTTGTTGTCGTCATTCAACCGCATGTAAAACGGCTTTATTTCCTTCGGATAATTGAAAACCGTCACCGGTGATTTGAAGTGTTTCTCGGTTAACCAGCGTTCGTGCTCCGATTGCAGGTTCGCGCCGTAAGCGACCGGGAATTCGAATTTCTCGCCGCTCTTTAACAACAGTTCGACCGCTTCCGTGTAGGTGATGCGCTGGAAGGGCCGCTCGAGAACGAAGTCGAGTCGGGCGAGCAATTCCTTGTCGACGAACTTGCCGAACAACTCCAGCTCATCAGGGCAATTCTTGCGAATGTCGCGGATCAGATATTTCACCAGCTCTTCCGCCACATCCATGTTGCAGTTGAGATCGCAGAAGGCCATCTCCGGCTCGATCATCCAGAATTCGTTTGCGTGGCGCGAAGTGTTTGAATTCTCCGCGCGGAAAGTCGGACCAAAGGTGTAAACATTTGTTAGGGCGCAGGCGAACGCTTCGGCCTCGAGCTGCCCGCTGACCGTCAGGTAAGTCGAGCGCGCGAAGAAATCTCTCGCGTAATCAATCGCGCCCTCTTTTGTCCGCGGCGGATTCTGCAGATCGATTTGTGTGACGCGAAAGAGTTCTCCCGCCCCTTCGCAATCACTCCCGGTGATGATCGGCGTGTGCACGTAAACGAAACCGCGCTCCTGAAAAAATTGGTGAATCGCGAAGGCAAGCCGGCTGCGCACGCGGAAGACGGAACCAAAGAGATTCGAGCGCGGCCGCAGATGCGCGATCTCGCGCAGAAACTCCGGCGTGTGGCCTTTTTTCTGTAGCGGATAGGTGTCGTCCGAGGAACCAACGATCGTCAGCTCGTCCGCGATGACCTCCCAGCTTTGTCCCTTCCCCTGCGACTGCACCAGTTTTCCGCGCACCGCGATCGAAGCGCCGGTGATCAGGCGCTGCACCTCGGCATAATTCGGGAACGTCTCCGGCGCGATGACCTGCAAGTTCTTCAGCGAGGAGCCATCGTTCACTTCGATGAACGAGAAGGTCTTGGAATCGCGGCGTGTTCGCACCCAACCCTGCACGAAAATGGAATCCTGGGGCGCGGCGCTGTGCAACGCGTTCTTGATCGAAGTCGCGGAAATCATGCGGGCAATGTAGCGCAAGCTTCCCGCTTGCGAATCACGAACACCGCTCGCTACGAGCGAAGCTCAACGCGCCGGACCGCTGTTGCCTGCTCGCGCTTTTTTCGCTTCCTCGATCACGCGCTGCTCGATCTCGCGCGGCATTTCTTCGTAGCGACTGAATTGCTCGGAGTGAACGCCGCGCCCGCCGGTAAGCGAGCGCAGGACACTCGCGTAGCGGTAGAGTTCCATCGCGGGAACTTCGGCGCGGACGATTTGAAATTGTCCCTCGACATCCGTGTTGAGAATTCTCCCGCGACGGCTGGAAAGATCGCCCACGACTTTGCCCATGCAATCGTCGGGAAAGCGCACCTCGATCTCATTGATCGGTTCGAGCAAACAGGGCCGCGCTTTCAGGAACGCTTCCTTAAACGCCCAATAGCCCGCGACCTGGAATGCGATGTCCTTCGAGTCCACCGGGTGCATCTGGCCGTCGAAAAAATTCGCCTGCACGTCCACGACGCGACATCCGGCGAGAATTCCCTCCGTGCATGCTTGCTGTATGCCGCGCTCGACCGACGGCACGAACACGCGGTCTACGCACTGGCCTGAAAGTGATTCGCTGAACGCGATGCCGGAATTGCGCGGCCCGGGGGCGAGCTTGAGCTCGACTTCGGCGAATTGCCCTGCGCCGCCGGTTTGCTTCTTGTGCCGATACCTGTGCTCGGCGCGCCCATGAATCGTTTCGCGATACGGCACTCGCGGTTGGACGAGGTCGAAATGAAGGCGGAACCGTCGCCGCAGACGCTCAGCGATCACTTCGAGATGCATCTCGCCCTGCGCGGAAATGATCGTCTGGTGCAACTCCGGATCGACACGAAAAACAAAGGCCGGATCTTCGTTGTGCAACGTCGCGAGACCAGCGGCCACTTTGTCCTCCTCACCCTTCGCCTTGAGTTGCAACGCGGCGTGAATATTCGGGCGCGGATAATCCGGCACGGGAAGTTTCAGCGGGTGATTCGCAGCGCAAAGTGTGTCGCCGGTGTGCGTGTTCTTGAGTTTCACCGTCGCGCCAATGTCGCCCGCGCCGAGATGCGTCGCCGTCTCGCGCGTCTGGCCGTTGAGCAGAAAAATCTGCCCGATGCGTTCGGTGGCGTTGCGGTTGGGGTTGAACAAATCGCTGCCGGTCCCGATTTGCCCGGAGTACATCCGGAAGAACGAAAGCTCGCCGAAGTGTTCTTCGTTCATCGTCTTGAACACCTGCAGCACCGGCTCGGTGCCGCCGACTTTGACTTCCAGCTCGGCGCCGCGGCGCGCGTCTTCTGCGTCGACCTTCTCGCGATCGAGCGGCGAGGAACCGTATTTCGCGATGAAATCGAGCAGGCGCCCGACGCCGACGTTCGACGTGGCCGACGTGCAGAAGAGCGGGATGAAATTCTGCGCCTGCACCGCCGCGTGAATGCCCGCGCGAAATTCCTCCTCCGACAGCGAGCCCTGCTCGAAAAATTTGTTCAGCAACGTGTCGTCCGATTCCGCGATGAGTTCGATCAATTCACGATGCAGTTGTGTGACGCGCTCTTTCCATTCGCCCGTCGCCGGCTCTTCGCGAAACTTCCCGTGCCCGTCGGTTTCATACGTCACCACTTCGTTGCGCAACACGTCGAGCACCTGGTTGAAATCCGGCCCCGGATTGATCGGCACGTTCAACGGAAAAACTTTCGGCCCGTAGTGCGCGCGCGCGTCGGCCAGCACTTGGTCGAAGTGCGCGTTCTGTTTGTCCACCGCGTTGACCACGATGACCTTCGGAATGCCGCAGTCCGTCGCGCAATTCCACACCCGCTCGGTGCCCACGCCGATGCCGTGTTGCGCGTGCACCACCACGAGCGCGAAATCCGCCACGCGCACCGCCGCGAGCGCCTCGCTGATGAAGTCGAGAGAACCCGGCGTGTCGAGGATGTTCAGCTTCTTGCCCATCCACGTGCAATGCAGCAGTGAAGTTTGCGTGGAAATCTGGTGCTGCTTTTCGCTGACGTGATAATCCGAAACGGTGGTGCCTTGCGCGATGTTGCCCATGCGCCCGATGACGCCCGCGCACGCGAGCATCGCCTCGCTCAGCGTCGTCTTGCCGGACGACGCGTGACCCACGATGGCAAAATTCCGAAGATCCCCTGCAGAAGGCGTGGCCATAACTTCAAATCCGTTCCTGCTCTAAGCACGCCTCGAATTCGCCGCGGACGCAAGCTGAAATCTTCGGCTCGTTGCAACGAGGATTGACCTCGCCGGGTTCGTTTGCGAAAACCTCCGTCAAGCGAGTCTCCCTTATGTCTGCGCCAAGCAAACAGGCCATTGCCGGCGGAATCGACGCGCGGCTCGCCGCCTACGCCACGCTCGCCGGCGTCGCTCTCGCAGGTGCGGCTGCGGCGAAAGCCGACCTCATCTATAGCGGCGGCGTCAATGTCAACCTCCCGAGCACCACTGCCGGGATTTACATCAATCTGGTCACCGGCGTGATCGGTACCAACCCCGCCAGTGTCCCCGGCTGGGACATCAACCCGCTGGGGTCCGCGACACTTCGGTCGCAACATCGCTCCGTTCTTGACGGCTCGATGACTCTGAATTCGGACGGACCAGTTCCATCGCCAGGCCAACGCACGCTGAGAGTCGAATTACCTTCGTCACGAGAACGAATACTGGCAACCCGATTGTTCCAGAAGCCATCCACAATGGCACTTCGTTCGGCGTCATGGCTGCGGGTGCCGTCGGCGTCCGTGCGTGGCGCAAGCGCAGGCGGCGCTAAGAGCGAGTCTGGCGGTAACGATCAGCCGGAATTTTTCCAACCGTGAGGCGCATTGGGGCGCGATGCTCTGTCATCGCGCGCCTACCCGGCAAAGCAGGTGCTCGCGGCCACATAGGAGTAAAACTCGGGGAAATAAGGGTTCAGAGAAGAGCTAACAATCGATAGTAATTGTCGTTTAGTCGTCTGCCTCCCTTTCATTTCGCGCGGGAATTGATCTAAGTTGCAAACCTTATGATCACCTCAATTCACACCTTGATTTACTCCGACGACGCTCAGGCAACGCGGGCGTTTCTGCGGGACGTGCTCGGCTGGAAGTATGTGGCCGAAGATTGGGATAACGACTGGCTGATCTTCAAATCGGGACCGAGCGAGATGGGGGTGCACCCGACGCACAGCGTCTGGGAAGGCAAGACCTATGATCACCCGCGGCAGCACTCGATCGCGATCATGTGCGATGACATCGATGCGACGGTGGAGGAGTTGCGGGCGAAAGGCGCGCAGTTCCGCGGCGCAATCGAGGAACAAGTGTACGGTCGCGTAATCATGATGATCGTGCCCGGCGCGGATGACATGCAGCTTTATCAGCCGACACACAAGCTGGCGTATAATCTTTAACCCGAATCGCTGGCTGCTTTTCCCGCAAGAATGCGACAGGCGGCGCTCACGGGCCGGGCTTTGTCTTCCCATCCGTGCTCAGTTGTTTCCTGCATTCCCGCTTACCTGAGATGATCGCTGGATAAGTCGTCCGAGAGCGGCACCGACGGCGCGCTACCGCGCTTGTTCAAGGTGTCTTCAGCGCATCGGTCACGGTGAGGCGGCCGACGACCAGCTCGCCGATTTCGAGGCGCCCGATTTTGGCGCGACCGACAACGAGGCAGCCAATCGCGACCGCGCCGAGGGCAAATGCGCCGACGGCGATCGCGCCGGTAGCCAATGCTCCCATCGACTGCGCCCCGATCGCGACGGCGCGAGCCCTAACGACTCCCTTTTCCTGCATGATTTTTCCTGGGCTGATCATGTTCGTATCCTCGCTTGTTCTGGCGTCCTTTTTGCAGCCGCCGTTGCCTACAACGGGCGCTCCTGCCCGTTGCTTGATTGGCTCGGCACGTTCGTCTCCCCTAACGACAAGTAAGTGTACTCCTGCAAGCCGCGCTCGTAATCGGCGAGGAGTTTCATGGCGTCGTTTGGCTTCAAGCGATCGCTCTTGATCGCCGCGTCCACCTGCAGCTTCACCAGACGCATCAGCTCGATCTTGTCCCACTGCGTCAGGGCGAGCACTTGTCCGATGGTGCTGCCTTCGATCACTTCTTCGATGTACCAGCCGGATTCTTCGTCGGGATCGAGGAAGACGTGCACCTCGGTGACCCGGCCAAAGAGATTGTGCAGATCGCCCATGATGTCCTGGTAGGCGCCGACCATGAAGACGCCGAGGTAATACATCTCGCCGGGAATAATGCGATGCAGCGGCAGCGTCTCGCGCACGTCCTGCAGATCGATGAACTTCGAGATCTTGCCGTCCGAATCGCAGGTGATGTCCACCATGGTGCCGTTCCGCTCCGGTTGCGTGTTCAAGCCGGTGGATCGGCATGATCGGGAACAACTGTCCGAGCGCCCAGTGATCGAGGAGCGATTGGAAAACGGAGAAGTTGCAGATGTATTGATCGCTCAGCGAAGTCTCGAGTTCCTTCACTTCTTCCGGCACGTAGCGCAGACCCTTGTGCAAAGTCACGATCTGCTCGGCCAACTGCCAGTAAACGCTTTCGATCTTCGCTTTGCTCTCGAGCTCGAGCAGACCGAGCGAAAATAGCTGCTGCGATTCCTCCTTGATCTGCTGCGCATCGTGCAAGGTCTCGCGCCGGTTGTTGCGCCGCAGTTTTTGCTGCACCTCGAGGATGTCGCGCACCAGTTTATGGTCGGTTTCGCCGGCCACCACCTTCGCGGTTTGCGCGTTCTTCTCGATCGAACCAAAGGCTTCGACCACGAGAACGGAATGATGCGCCACGATCGCGCGCCCGCCTTCGCTCACGATCGCCGGATGCGCGACGCCTTCGGAATCGCACACATCCATGATGTTCCAGACGACGTCGTTGGCGTATTCCTGGAGCGAGTAATTGGTCGAGCTGTCGAAGCTGGTGCGCGAGCCGTCGTAATCGACGCCCAGTCCGCCGCCGACATCCAGGTAGCCGAGCTCGTGCCCGAGCTTCGAGAGCTTGGCGTAATAGCGCGCCGCCTCGCGCACCGCGCGCTTGATCGTGGAAATATCCGGCACCTGCGAGCCGACGTGGAAATGCACCAGCTTCAGGCAATGCGCCAGCCCTTCCGCCTTGAGCAGTTCGCTCGCGCAAACCAGGTTCGCGGTATCGAGTCCAAACTTCGCGTTCTCGCCCCCGCTCGTCGTCCATTTTCCCGAGCCTTTGCTGTGGAGGCGCACGCGGATGCCGATGTGCGGCTCGACGCCCATTTCCTTCGCAATCCGAATCGTCTGCTCGCAATTCCTCGATCTTCTCGACGACAATGATGACCGACTTGCCAAGCCGGCGCCCCATCATGGCAGAGCGGATGTAAGCGCGGTCTTTGTAGCCGTTGCAAACGATGAGGCTCTCGAGATCCTTGTGCATCGCGAGCGCCGCGATCAACTCCGGTTTCGTGCCGGCTTCGAGGCCAAAATGAAATTCCTGGCCGGCGTCGACGATCTCTTCGATCACCTCCCGCAACTGGTTCACCTTGATCGGGAAGACCCCGCGGTAGTGGTTGCGGAAACCGAATTCGTTGATCGCACTTTGGAAGGCGCGGTTGACCGCTTCAACGCGATGCCGCAGCAAATCCTGAAAACGAATCACGAGCGGAAATCCGAGGCCGCGCGCCCGCGCTTCCTGCACGACTTCGAGAATGTCGATCGATCCGCCGCCCTCCTGTAACGGCCGCACTTCGACGTTGCCGGCGGCGTTGACGGTGAAGTAGCCGGTGCCCCAGCCATCGACATTGTAGGTGGAGATGGCCGCTTCAACGTCCCACTCGGTCTTCGGTTTTTCGATCACGGCGGCCAAGGTATGCGCATATTCAATCAGCAGGGGGAACATGCAAGCCACGTCTCGAAAATTCTCGCGCGCTGCGGGCGCGTGCCCCTCCGCTTGTCATTCGTTCCGGCCCTGATTACCGTCTCGCCGGATGAACAAGACCGTAATCGAAGTGAACGTGCGCGCAGTTTTGCCGACGAGTGGAGGCTGCGCCGTTTTCCTCGGGAACGCCGACAAGGTCTTCATCATCTACGTCGATCAGACGGTCGGGAGCGCGATCACGATGTTCATGCGCGATGTCTCGAAGGAACGGCCGCTCACTCATGATTTGATGGGGCACCTCATGACCGCGCTCGGGGCGAAGGTGGAGCGGATCATCATCAACGACCTGAAGAACGCCACCTATTACGCGCGCATTATTCTCCGCGCGGAAAACGAATTGTCGCAGAAGAAGATTATCGAGCTCGATGCGCGCCCGAGCGATTGCATCGCCATGGCCACGCAGCAGAAGGCGCCGATCTACGTGAGCCAGGAAGTTTGGGACGAGGTGGACGACATGAGCGATGTCCTCCGCAAGATGGAAGAGGAAGGGCTCAAGCCGGATCATGATCCGGAGGCGGAGTCCGAATCGGAATCGGGCGAAGAAGATTAGAAACGTCGCAACGCTCAACGGCGCGATCATCTTACCCGAGAAGATCTCCGTAGAGCCGTTGCGCGACGCCGCCGCAGAGCGCCAGGATCTCGCCCGGCGTTTCCAGTTCCAGCGCCTTCTTCACCAGCTGCTCGCATTCCGCGATCGAGAGAGTTTGCACCGCCCGCTTCACCCGCGGGACGAGCGACGCACTCACACTTAGTTCATCCATCCCCAGCCCGAGCAGCAGCGGCACCAGCGCCAGGTCTCCGGCCATCTCACCGCACACGCCCACCCAAATGTCATGGGCATGCGCCGCGTCGGCCACCATCTTGAGCAGCCGAATCACCGCGGGATGCGTCGGTTCGTAAAGATGCGCGATCCGCTCGTTCACCCGATCGACCGCGATGGCGTATTGGATCAAGTCGTTCGTGCCGATGCTGAAAAAATCCACTTCGCGCGCGAGCGCATCCGCGCAGAGCGCCGCGCTCGGGATTTCGATCATCGCGCCGACTTCGGTCTCCTGGTCGAAAGCAACGCCCTCTTTGCTCAATTCCTCTTTGCACTCCTCGAGCACCGCGACCGCGCGGCGCAATTCGTGCAGCCCGGAGATCATCGGGAACATGATCTTCACGTTCCGGGTCGTCGCGCTCGCGCGCAGGATGGCCCGCAATTGCGCCTTGAAGATGACCAGGTTCTCGAGACAAAACCGGATCGCGCGCAAGCCCATGAACGGGTTCTGCTCGTCGTCCGCATCCATCCCGCTGGCAATCTTGTCGCCGCCGAGATCGAAGGTGCGAATGATCAGCGGATGCGGCGCGACATGCTCCGCGACCGCGCGATAGGTCTCGAATTGCTCCTCTTCCGTCGGCAGAGTGGTCCGGTTCAAGTAGAGGAATTCGGTGCGATACAGGCCGATGCCTTCCGCGCCGTTTTGCACCACGGCATCGACCTCCGCCGGCAGCTCAATATTCGCCGAGAGGACAATGTGCCGGCCGTCCGTCGTGGTGGATTTCGTCTCGCGCAGACCCGTGAGTTGTTCTGCCACCAGCTCCTGGCGGTGCTTCAGCTCGCCGTAATGCCAGAGCGTCTCCGGCGTCGGATTGAGGATGAGCAATCCGCTGTAACCATCGAGCAGCACCTCCTGGCCGGTCTCCAGCTGTTCGGTCGCATCATGCAATCCGACGATCGCCGGAATCCCGAGCGAGCGCGCCATGATGGCGGTGTGCGAGGTGCGGCTCCCGAGATCGGTCGCGAGCCCGAGCACCTTCTCGCGATTCATCGTCGCCGTGTCCGATGGGGTAATATTGTGGGCCACGAGGATGTGCGGATCCTTCAACCCGAGGAACGCTTTCGGCGCTTTCCCCTGGAGATTTCGCACCACGCGGCGGGTTACGTCCTGAATGTCGAGCGCACGCTCGCGCAGATAAGGATCGTCGATCTTGCTCAAGGTATTCGCGTAATGCGTCGCCACTTCCTGGAAAACGAACTCCACATTGCAAAGGTCGGTCTCCAGCTTGCGCAGGACCTCATCGATCAACGTCCGATCCTCCACCACGAGCAGATGGGCATCGAAAATCCCCGCGTCCTTCGCGCCGATGGCCTCGGCGATTTGCTGCTGCATGTCGAGAATTTGCGCGCGCGTCTGAATCAACGCCGTCTCGAAGCGGCCAATCTCACCCGCGATCTGGCTCGGCTCGATCCGATGCTGCGACACTTCTTCGGAGTCATCGCTGACGACGTGGATGGTGCCCCGGGCGATGCCCGGAGAGACGCCCACGCCGCTCAGGCGGGTTTCCGATTTGGGATCGCTGACATTCATGCCGGTGCGAGAGTAACTCGCGTGTCAATCCGCGCAAAGGCGCGGTGAGGTTTTTCGCCTCAGCTTCCCGCTGGTGCCCCCTTAAGTCGCCCGACGACAGCTGCGCTGGTGAGTTCCTTGAGCGCGTCCCTCCCCACCCAGCGCGCCGCGGCACTCGAGGAATCGCAGAGACGTCGCGCCAGCTCTACCGCGGCGGCATTGAGCGCAACGTTGCGTCGGCCAACTCCACGCAGCGCCCAGCTTACCCCCTTCTTGACGAAGTTTCGTTCGTCGGTGGCCGCACGCTCGATCAGCGGAAGGCTCGCGAGAAACGGCTCGTCGCCAGCGGTCTTGTCGTGCAGTGCGAGACTGGCGAGAAGGGCAAAGGCCGCGCGTTTGACGAACTCGTCGCGCTGGTTGCTCCATGCCGCGACCTTCGCGAACGCGTGCGGCGTTCGATCGAAGAGATGAAAACAGAGGCTGTCGCAGATGGCCCAGTTATCGAAGTCGCGGCACCAGCGGTCCATTTGCGCTGGAGGTGACGCGCGCCGGCTCGTCGACGAACGAGGTCAACATGCGGGCTTCGTAGACGCCCGTTTCCCAGAGAGCGAGCGCGAGTTCGTGATTGCGCCCGAGCTTCTTCGCCAGCACGCGAATGTTAGCGACGGACACGCCAAGCACGTTGTCGGAGACAATGGCGTAACGCGCCATGCCATCACGGTTGCGTTTGGTACTGTGGCGCTTCAGCCACGCGAGCGCGGATTGAACTTCCTCGTCGAGCGCCCGCTTCGACGGCGCCTTGATGGAGCCACTCTTGGGCTTGGATTTCCTAGCGACCTTCCGGATTCTTCTCTTCACGCTCGATTTCCGTCATCGAATCCACTCCGCATAGACGGTCGAGTCAACGTTGCCTCCGCTCACGACGCAGCAGATTTCCTGGTCGCGAAACAGATCTGGTGCAGCCAGGAGCGCACCGATGGCAAGCGCGCCGGTCGGCTCGACCTTGAGATTTGCCAGACCGTAAAGCAGCCTCATTCCTTCGATGATCTGTTCTTCCGAGACTTCGACAATATCGGCCACGCTTTCTCGGATGATCGCCCAGTTGTGCCGCCCGAGGCTAAGCGTGCGCGCGCCGTCGGCGATGGTCTGAGGCTCGTGCTCGTTTGCGATCAGGCGGCCTTCGCGCAGCGAGCGGGCGGCGTCACTCCCGAGCGCGGGCTCGGCCCCGAAGACCTTGGTCGCGTGATTCGCCCGCGCGAAACTCTGTGCTATGCCGCCGATCAAACCGCCGCCGCCCACTGGAACGATGACCGCGTCAAAGCGCCGCCCGAGCGCGCGCAATTCATCCCCCAGGCTCGCGTTACCATTGATCACGAGCGGGTCGTCGTAAGCGCTCGCGACATAGGAGGTTTCCCCGGCAAGTTGCTGCACGCGCTCGCTCCGGCTGATTTCGCGCACCTCGATGAGATCGACGGTCGCGCCATATTCGCGCACCGCTTCCACCTTCACCCGCGCAGAGTCGTGCGGCATGACGACGGTGCACCGCTTGCCGGTCAACTGGCAGGCGTAAGCCAGCGCCTGTCCGAAGTTACCCGACGATGCCCCGATGATGTGCTCGTGCGGGACGTTCAGGGCCACGTTGTAGGCGGCGCGGAACTTGAAGCTGCCGGTTAGCTGAAACGTCTCGCTGGCAATAACGACCTGCGCGCCGAGCCGCTTCGACAGACGCGGCGCTTCAATGATCGTCGTCGGACGGATCGCTTCGTGGTGCGGACGCATCGGCGTTATGTGCCTCCCTCAGATCGGAGAGCGTAATGCGCAATGAGACGAAACGCCCGAAACTGACGAAGCCCGAAGCCCCAATGATCTGGACCAGGATGACGGTTGTTCGTCACTCGCGGACTTCGCCATTTCCTCCTCAATCCTCGTTAAACTTGCCCGCGATCAGCTCCTCGATTTCTTCGATCGCCTTCTCGGCATCGGGCCCTTCGCAGCAAATGAGCAGCTTCGAGCCCTGACCGGCGGCCAGCATCATCAAGCCCATGATGCTCTTGCCGTTGATCTGCTCGCCTTCCTTCTCCACCCAGACCTCGCAGCGATAACGGCTGGCGATCCGCACGAACATGGCCGCGGGACGGGCATGCAGACCGAGGCGATTTACGATCGCCATTTCCTTTTCAATCTTGTCTCCGCGGGCCGCGCCGGCCGATTTGCGATTCAACAGGCCCATCAGTTTTCTTTCGTCTCCCATTAGATTGAGCAACTTGTCATTGAATTCCACGGCACTGTTGCGTCCGAGTGACCTTCAGCTTTTGATCCATCGCGGCGACCTCGATCAAACGCGCGATGTCCCGGCCCGGACGCACCGGGATCGTGATGTGCGGCACCTGCAATTTCAGCACTTCGTAAAACTCCTGATCCAGCCCGATTCTATCGACCTCCTCCAGTTCCTGCCAGTCTTTAAGCGTCACCACCAGATCGAGCCGCTTTTCCAGCCGAATGCTGCCGATGCCGAAAATGGAAGCGACATTGATGATCCCAATCCCGCGCACTTCCATGTGATAACGGGTCAGATCCGGCGCGGTCGCCATCAGTTCGCGGCCTTCGAAGGAAGTGATCCGCGTCACGTCATCCGCCACCAGGCTGTAGCCGCGCTCGATCAAGCCCAGCACGCATTCGCTTTTTCCAATGCCGCTTTGGCCCCGGATCAAAACGCCGATGCCGAGGATGTCCACCATGCTGCCGAACTCGGTCACCGTGGGCGAGAAATCGACCTCCATCGCGATCGTGGCCGCATTGATAAAGCGCATCGTCACCATCGGGGAGCGGAAGACGGCGATTTGTTCCTCTTCCGCGACCGCGAGCAGATGCGGGCTCAAGATGCGCGCCGCGCGAAACGACGATGCAGGGAATTTTCTGCGCGCACAATCCGCGGAAACGCCGGGCGCGCGCTCTGGGCGACAGACTGTCGAGATAGGATTGCTCCGCCGCGCCGAGGACCTGGACGCGTTTCTCGGCGAAATAATTGTAGAAACCGGAAAGCGCGAGCCCGGGACGATTGATCGTGGGTTCGCGAATTTTGCGATGAAAGCCGACGCGATTCCCTTCCAGCTTCAGTTGTAATCTCTCGCCGTGCGCCTCATAAAAACTCTCCACCGTGACGACCGGGACACTTCTTCCGCAGCGCAGTGCCTGAGGTAAAGTGGACGTGGTCGCGGGTCGCTCGCTCATGGCTTCTTTGTGCGTGGTGGCAGGTGCACGGTGAACAGTGTCGGACGCGCTCCCTTCAATTCACCATTCACCGCTCGGCTACGCCCGGGTCGGCTCGATCAATCCGAAGTCGCCGCTCTTCCGGCGGTAGAGCACGTTCATCCGCGCGTGCTGCGCGCATTCAGGAAGACGAGGAACTGCCGGTGCGACATTTCCAATTGCAGGACCGCTTCATCCACAAACATCGGCTTCACCGGATAGCGCTCGGTCCGGACCACCGGATGATGAGTCCCTCGTCTTCGCTCATCCTTCCTCTCGATCGGTTCGGGATTCGAGGACGTGCTCGTCGAGGTGCTGCACGATGTTCTTGCGCGGCCGGTGTTTCTTCATCAAGCGCGTCTTGTACTTCCGCATCTGCCGCGCGACTTTGTCGACCACGGCATCGATCGCGGCGTACATGTCATCGGTCTCTTCGCAGGCTTCGATCGTGATGTGATTCGAGCAAACCAGAACGACCTCCGCGGAGTGCCGGTATTTTTCCACTTCCAGGATCGACGTGCGCCTCGATGATCTTCGGATAATCGAGATGCAGGCTTTCAATCTTCTCGCGTCACGTAATCGTTGATCGCGTCGGTGATTTGCAGATGGCGGCCGGTGACTTTGACCGGCGGATGGGCATTGACTGTTAGCACGCGTCTCCTTTCGGTTACATCCGAAACCGTTCGCCGAGATAAAGCTGGCGGCTGATCGGATCGTTGATGAGAAAATCCTTCGTCCCTTCGCTCTCCACGCGGCCCTCGAAAATCAGATAGGCGCGATCCACGATCGAGAGCGTTTCGCGGACATTGTGGTCGGTGATCAAAATGGCGAGACCGGATTTGCGCAGGTTAACCACGATCTGCTGCACATCGTAGACCGCGATCGGGTCCACTCCGCTGAATGGTTCGTCGAGCATGAGCAGGCTCGGGATTGGTGACGAGCGAACGCGCGATCGTCAGCCGCCGTTTCTCCCCGCCGCTCAGGGTCAGGGCGATGTTTTTCGCCAGCTTCTCGATCCCGAACTGGTGCAACAGCTCGTCGCAACGATGACGCCGTTCCGCCTTCGACAAGGGCAGCGTCTCGAGGATCGCGAGGATGTTTTGCTCGACCGTCATCTTGCGGAAAATCGATTCTTCCTGCGGCAGATAACCCATCCCGAGCCGGGCGCGTTTGTACATCGGATAATTCGTCACGTCCACTCCGGAAAACAGGACGCGGCCGCTGTTTGGCCTAACGAGTCCAACGATCATGTAAAAACTCGTCGTCTTGCCGGCGCCATTCGGTCCGAGCAGGCCGACGATTTCGCCCGCGCGCACGTTGATATTGATCCCGTTCACCACCGCGCGGCCGCCGTAGATTTTCACCAGCTCCTCGGTCCCCAGGACCCGATCGCCCGTGACCGGGACCTGTGGCGACGAGGGCGTCCTGGCCGGTGCAGCGGTGGCGGATTCTCCGTTCATGGCTTCGGCGCTGGACTCGGCGCGGGCGCTTTCGGCTCCTGGCGAATTTCTGTCCGACTTGGACCCTTGGTCATCAATTGCCCGCTTTGGTTAATCACCATCACCGTGTCCGGGCTGGTGGCGACATGCATGTTCAACCCGCTCTGCACCCGCGGTGTGCCCGGAGTTCCATGTTCCCATCACGCGAGGTGTAAGTCGCCATCTCCGCCCGGCCGATCGATCGCACCGGCGGTCCGCCGTTCTCACCCGGTTGCTCACGCACCAGGCCGACGTTGCCTTCGGCCATCGCTTTGTCCAGCGCCTGCTGCGGTTCTTGTTTTGCGTCGGGCTGGCTTTTGCGCCCGGCTCCTGCGTTTCCTTGTTGAGATAGACGGTCAGCTTGTCCGCCTGCAGATTGAAACGCGGATCTTTCACAATCACGTGGCCGGTGAAAATGCCGATGTGATTCGCGGAATCGAAGAACGCTTCGTCCGCATAAATTTCCGTCGTGATCGCCTGGCCGGGCAGCGAGCGCGTTTCCGCCCATCGGCGGTCTTGAGCGGATCCTTCTCCGCGGGCTTCTTCTGCGGTTTGGCGGGCGAGGCCAGGGCAGCCGCCGTCAAATTCTGCGCCGGCAAATCAAGGGCGGAGAATCCAGAAAGCAGGAGTGCACAGACCGCCAGCCTCTTCATTCGCCGGGCTTTTTCCTCAGCTCGGATTGATCGGTGATCACCATCTTCACATTCCCCGCCAGCGTGCCTTTCCGCGCGACAGTGTCGAAGCTGCATCTGATCGCCGGCGATATGAAAATCCGAGCGCTTCACCGTCGTGCGCTCGTGCGAAGTGATCACCCGGGTATTCAAATCGAGGGTCGAGACGGGCATGTCGATCATCAGATCCGTGGCATTTTCCGGCGTGAAGGTCGTCATTTTCAAGCCTTTGAATTCGAGATGGTCGGCGTCCGTGCGTTTCGCCGTGCCGGCTTCAAAACGAGCCGCGCAGATGTCCCTCGAGATCAAAATCCGGCAGCACCAAGCCCTTTGCCTCCTGGCCGATCGGCGATCGGAATATTGGCCAGAGCCATCGGCGGGCTCTTGGGCGTCGCTTCCGCCTTTCTGCGGGCTCGATTTTGGCTGCGCCGCCACTGCCGCGCAAACCAGGATCCCCAGCTGTCACGAAGAAGCCGGTCGTCCCAAATTTCCGGGAGCGACCGCTACGAAACGGCAGCATGAATAGCCTTTAACATGCGGAGGTGCTTCGGCAACTGCTTTAGCGGAATCTGGTTCGGCTCCATCGGAGAGCGCGCGCGCCGGATTCTCGTGCACTTCCATGAAAATTCCGTCGCAACCCGCGGCCATCGCGGCCCGGGCCAGGACCGGCGCGAGCACGCCGTCGCCCGACGTGCTGTCCCCTGCTCCGCCCGGCCGTTGCACCGAATGCGTCGCATCGAAAATCGACGCGATACCCGGCTTCGCGCATCCAATAGAGCGAACGCATGTCCGCCACGAGATTGTTGTAGCCGAAGGTCGTCCCGCGCTCGGTGAAGAAGAACTTTTCGTTGCCGAAAGCGGCGAGCTTCTCCGCGATGTTTCGCACATCCCACGGCGCGAGGAATTGCCCCTTCTTCACATTGACGACGCGCCCGGTCTCCGCCGCCGCCCGCAGCAGATCCGTTTGCCGGCAGAGGAAGGCGGGGATTTGCAGCACGTCGATGAATTCGCCGGCGATCTCCGCTTCCGCCGGCGAATGGACATCAGTCGTGACCGGCACCTTCAGTTCGCGCCCGATCGACGCCAGCAACTCGCATCCTTCCCTCGCTCCGATGCCGCGGATACGAGCGCACGGAAGTGCGGTTCGCCTTGTCGTAGGAAGCCTTGAAGATGAATTGCACCGATTCCGCCGCGCAGATTTCGGCGATGCGCTGCGCCATGCGCCGGACAAATTTCTCCGACTCGATCACGCACGGTCCGAGGATAAACGCCGGCTCTTTGCCGCCGAGGGTGACGTTGGAAATCTTGAGAGGCTTGGGTTTCATCGGGCGCGTGAATGCATGTCATCCTGAGGCAGGCGAAGCGCGCCGAAGGACCTCACAATATTGTCCACGATCACGGCGGTTCGAACAAGCGTGCCGCGCAGCCGCGATGGATCGCTTCGCGCCGTGCTGCGAGAATATTCGAGCGAGCGACGCGGTGCCGCGTCGCAAGCTATGCAACGATCGAAGACGACGCCGCGCTCAAAATTCAGACAAGATTCCGGAAATGAGTTCAGGATACTCACAAGGCCGCTGCATCGTCAGGCCGCATAGCTCTGGCTCGCGGTGATCGCGTGTGAAGGACGCTGCGACGCCGCTCAATGGAACTTCTGAAGACCGCCTCCGCTTGCGAGGAAATCGTGTCGCGATTGGCGAGGCCCCCTCGTCGTCTACGCGACTCGGGATGACATACTGCCGCGATGGCCGCACCAGATCGTAGATCGCGAATGGCAAATAGAGCACGCAAAAGAACACCAGCGCCAACCCGTGCATCTGCAGGAGATAGAGCGGCCGCGAATCCGACAAGTAGCTGAGGAGCGAAAACGCCTCCGGTTTGTGCAGGAGAAAACCGTAGTTCACCTGCGTCAGTTGATCCACGATCATGCCACAAACAAAATACACTTCCGACCAGACAAAGACGCGCACGATCGAAAACGGATACGGCCGCAGCCTTCGCGTCAGCATCAGGAAGACGACCCCAACGATGATCCCGGAGTGGGCCACGAAAAAGCTGATGAAGCGGACGTCGGGAAATCCATAGCGCAGATTGGGCGTCAGAATCGCCTGTAACGTTCCGCCGATTCCCCAGAAGTAAGCCACTTCAAACCAGCGCCGGTTTCCGGTCCAAAGCGCGACCATGATCACGACCATCGCCCAGTCGCACATTTGCATCGGGAGCATCTGCTCCCAGGACAGCGCGGCCAGTCGCCTAACGAAGAGAAGGTAGCCGAAATAATTCACGACCAGCGCGGTCAGAATCAGCGAGACAATCGCGCGCTCGACCAGACTGCGCCTTTGAAGCGGTGCACGATCGCCGCGAGCACGAACGGCAGCGTTACCGTCAGAAAAATCGCGATCAGGTGCTCGACGCTGAACGCTCGAAATTCCGGGGGCAGATCCATCGCGTCCGAGCCTAACGACCCGTCAGCGGATGATCCAGAGATTACACGGGATCACGTCGGTCACCCAGGCGATATGCGCGGGCAGCCCGTCGGAAGTGCTGCTGGCCTCGACCGGCACGACGAGCAGATCCGCCTGGACGGCTTGCACGAAGTCCGAGGCGGCGAAACCAGTATTGCCCCGAATGCATCGCGCCTCGATCGGGAGGGGCGTCTCGCCTGCCTGGTCGATGAATGCTTCCAAGGCCGCTTCCTCTTCTTCCAAAGTGCGCGCCGTGGGCTGGTCCTCACCCTCCGGCTGATTGGCCCGGAGCGTGGCGCGGGCGGCATCGAAGCTCGTGTAAACGCGAATGACGTAGAGATTTTCACACTGCTCCTGCTCGGCCAGGCGCAGCGTTCTCTCGAAGGCGCGTTGCGCGTGCTCCGAAAAATCCGGGACAAAGAAAACCATGCGGCGCAGCGGCTGCGGCTCGCGCGCCGGCTTCGTGAAAAGCATGACCGAGCAATGCGCCTCGCGCACCAACCGGCGCGCGACATTCCCGAGAAAGGGCCGGAGCACGACCTCTTTCTCAAGCGCGCCGGCCACGATCAACTCGACCTGGTTCGCATTGACCGCCTCCAGAATGGCGTCGGCCGGCGAGCCTTGATGATAATGGATGAGCGAATCGGCCGGCAGGCCCAGCTCCACCAGCGCATCCGCAAAACGCTTCGTCGTGTGCTCGTCCTTCTGGCCCACGTAAATGAGGCTTAACTCGGAGCCAAAACGATCGCGGACCCGCTTGGCTTCCGCGAGCACCTGCTCGAAGCGCGGGGAGAACGCGCTGGCGACGGCGATTCGTTTATAAGCGGCGGCAGTCATCGGAAGAGAACGTTCAACGCTCAACGTCCAACGTTCAACGTCCAACGAAGAAACATCATGGCGCGCATCTCCCAAATTCAACGTTGGACGTTGCAACGTTGGACGTTGAACGTTTCCGCCCTCATGCGACGCGCGATTTATCCCGGCAGTTTCGATCCGGTCACCAACGGCCACCTCGATGTCATCGAGCGGGCGCGCAAACTCTTCGATGAAGTGATCGTCGCCGTCGCCCACAACGAGCAGAAGCACCCGTTGTTCACTTTGGAAGAGCGGCTCGCCCTTCTGCGCGGTCACCCTCGGCAATCTCGACCGCGTGCAGATCGCGCCCTTGCCGGGCTTGCTCGTCGATTTCGCCGTCGCAGCAAAAAGCCAGCGCCGTCATCCGCGGTCTGCGCGCGGTTTCCGATTTCGAATTCGAATTCCAAATGGCGCTGATG
Source organism: uncultured Verrucomicrobiae bacterium (assembly GCA_963784865.1). GTDB lineage: Bacteria > Verrucomicrobiota > Verrucomicrobiia > Chthoniobacterales > UBA10450 > JACCTI01. The sequence continues at coordinate 74,005 of CAWATC010000006.1, forward strand.
AATCGCAAGCTCGAGGCGAGTGTGGAGACGATCTTTTTGATGCCGAAAGAGGAATACACCTATTTCAGTTCCCGCATCGTGAAGGAGATCGCGCGGCTCGGCGGCGACATTGCAAAATTTGTCCCGGCGCATGTCGTGGCAGCGTTCGCGAAGAAGCTAAACAAATGAACTCCGAAAGGTCTCGCGAGTGAAAATCCATCTTCGCCAAATCTCGGCCGACGGACTGCATCTCGAGGGCGAGGAGGACTGCCCAATTCCCGAGGTCGCGAAAGACGGAATCATTTGCAGCGGTCCGCTGCGTTACGCGCTCGATGTCGGAATCTCCGAAGGCGCGCTCTGGGCCAATGGCTCGCTCTCTCCAGCCGGTCGAGCTGCCCTGTGTCTCGTGCCTCGAGCGCTTCACCTACACCATCCGCGTGCCGGATTTCGCGCTCCACATCGATCTCGTCGGACCCGAGACGATCGACCTGACGCCCTTCATTCGCGAGGATCTTCTGCTTAATCTTCCTGCCTATCCGCATTGCGATCGGGACGGCGGGCGGATTTGCCAGGCCGCAGCCGCAGAACCAGCCAGAGCGCGCGACCGGAGGAACGCTGACGCGGAATTGGAGAAAGCGCGGATAAGCCGAGATTCGTGAGATCGCGCTGGATAAGCGTGGACGTTGTAGCGGACCTCGATCCGACGTCGTTCGGAATCGCCGCGGTTGCCTTTCCGCGATTCCCTGCTTACCTGATCCGCTCGTATGGGAGTTCCAAAACGCAAAACCTCGAAGATGCGGCTGCGCACGCGCAAGGCATCCCACCGCTGGGTGGCTCCGCAGCTCAACAAGTGCACCCAATGCGGCAGCACCGTCGCCTCGCACACCGCCTGTCCCTCCTGCGGTTACTACAAGGGCCGGCAGGTGCTGACCGTCGACGCCGAAGTAGTTGGCTGGAGCGCGATGCTCTGTCATCGCGACATCTGATTCGCGCAGCATCGCGAGAACAGAGCGTCGCGCTCCAAGTCGGTAACGGCTTACTTTCGTTTTGCATTCGCGGCCCTAAGTTCGCAAACTCCACCTTCCGATGAAAATCGCACTGGATGCCATGGGCGGCGATTTCGGGCCGCCGAATCTTGTGGCGGGAGCGGTCATGGCGCTGCGCGAGTATCCGCACATCGAAAAACTTTTTCTCGTCGGCGACACGCCGCGGATCGAGACCGAACTGAAAAAACACGGCTGCAACGACGGCCGCGTCGAGATCGTTCACGCAACCCAGGTCGTCGAAATGACTGATGGCGCCGTCGAATCCGTCCGGCGCAAGAAAGATTCCTCCGTCAGCCGCGCCGTCGATCTGGTGAAAAAAGGCGACGCCGACGCCATTGTCAGCGCCGGGCACACGGGCGCCGCCGTCGCCGCGACCACGATCAAATTGCGCACGCTTCCCGGCATCGATCGCCCGGGCATCGCGGCCCTGATCCCATCGGAGACGAACGTCTTTGTCTTGATCGATGCCGGAGCGAATAGCGACGCGCGCGCCGAGCACCTGCTGCAGTACGCCATCATGGGCTCGGTTTATTCGCGCCACGTTCTCGGTTACGCGAACCCGGAGATCGGCCTGATGTCGATCGGCGACGAGGACGTCAAGGGCACCGATCTGACCAAGGAAGTTTTCAAGATGCTCAAGCAGAGCTCGCTCAACTTCCGCGGCAACGTCGAAGGTCACGATCTCTTCGCGCACCCGGTCGAAGTGGTGGTTTGCGACGGCTTCGTCGGCAACGTCATCCTGAAAACCTGCGAGTCCGTCGGGGACGCCATTTTCAAATGGCTCAAGCACGAGCTGACGAAAAACAAGCTGCGCATGGCCGGCGCCTACCTCGCGCAAAATGCCTTCAAGGCGATCCGGAAAAAAGTGAACTACGAGGAATACGGCGGCTCGGTCCTTCTCGGAGTGAACGGCATCTGCATCATCGCGCACGGCGCGAGCACCCCGCTCGCGATCAAGAATGCGCTCCGCGTGGCCGCCGATTCCATTGAACAAGAGGTGAACCCGCATATCATCGAGGAAGTTCGCCGCTATCATGAAACGACAGCCCCGCTCGAGCCGGCGATCCGCTAAACCCGGCCGCACCGTCTCGATCGTGGGCACCGGCAGCTATGTGCCGGATCGAGTGCTCACGAATGCCGAGCTCTCGAAGTCGGTTAATACCACCGACGAGTGGATCACCACTCGCACCGGCATCAAGGAGCGCCGCATCGCGGCCAAAGACGAATACACCAGCGACATGGCGGCGCGCGCCGCGCTCGCCGCCATGGAGCAGGCGAAGGTCGCAGCGAAGGACATTGACTTGATCCTGGTCGCGACCGCGACGCCGGACATGGTCTTCCCCGCGACCGCCTGCTTCGTGCAGACAAAGATCGGCGCGAAGAACGCGGCTTGCCTCGATATCTCCGCGGCCTGCGCCGGGTTTCTCTTCGCCATCGAAATCGCCCAGCAATTCATCACCTCCCACACCTACGAAACGGTGCTCGTGATCGGCGCGGAGAAGCTCACCTCGATCACCAATTGGACCGATCGCAACACCTGTGTGCTTTTCGGAGACGGCGCGGGCGCGGCCATCTTGCAGCATCGCGCCGGCAGCAGCCACGGCGTCATCAGCACCCACATCGACAGCGACGGTGACTATGCCGACATCCTTTGGATGCCCGGCGGTGGCTGCCGTCAGCCGATCACCGCCAAGAACGCCGACCAGCATCTGCACACCATCCACATGTCGGGCAAGGACGTTTACAAACAGGCCATTATCACCATGCTCGACGCCTCCAAGAAGGCGCTCGACCAGGCCGGGCTCACGATCGACGACATCACTTGCGTCATTCCGCATCAAGCCAATCTCCGCATCATTGAAGCGATCGCGGATCGCCTCAAGATCCCGCTCGATCGATTCTTCGTTAATCTCGATCGCTACGGCAACACCTCGGCCGCGGCCGTCGCCATCGCGCTCGACGAAGCCAACCGCAGCGGCCGACTGAAAAAAGGCGATTACATCCTGATGGTCGTCTTCGGCGGGGGCCTCACCTGGGCGAGCTCGGTCATCGAGTGGTGACGGCACAGAGCGCGCACGCGATTCCGCACGTTTCGCATTCACCCGCGACGGGAGCTTACGGTCCGACGCGCGGCGCGGAACGTCTCCTTGTGCTCGACGCTTTGCGCGGATTCGCCCTCTTCGGCGTGCTCCTGGTGAATCTGCGCGATCTCAGCCTCTTCGGATTTCTCTCCGAGACTGCGCGCGCCGGGCTGGTCACGGCGCGGTCGGATCATTGGCTCGATCTGGCCATGACCGCGCTCGTGGACGTGAAGGCGTTTACCATTTTCACGTTGCTCTTCGGCGTCGGCTTCGCCATGCAAGCGCAACGCGCCAGCGCGGCAGGTGCAGACATGTCGCGGTATGTCCGCCGCTTGCTCGTCCTGCTCGCGATCGGCCTTCTCCACGCCTATCTCCTTTGGTGGGGCGACATCCTGCGCCTCTACGCGCTGCTCGGTCTGCTCCTCCTGCCGCTCGCGCGCTTGCGCGCCCGCACGCTGGCCGTTCTCGGGATATTTGTGGCCGTGTTCGCAACGCCGCTCTTGCGTCCAATGATGGCGGCCTGGCTTCCGAGCACCGAATCCTCGGAAGCCGCATCGGCCGCCGCGCTCACCGCGTTTCAAAGTCCGAGCTGGCCGCTGATGCTTCGAGCGAATCTCACCCACGACATCTGGACGCGAATCACCGCCTGGGGCTTGCCCTTCTATGTCCTTGGCCGTCTTCTCGTCGGCGCGGCCCTGGGCAAAAGCGGCGTGTTGTGGGAACCGCAAAAGCATCGGCGCTTTTGGAAGCGTCTGCTCATCGTCCTGCTTCCGCTTGGCATCGCTCTGACCGCTTTCGTGATGTTGCGCGATCACGGTGCGTTCGGTCCGCTGGAAGGATGGTGGCGCTCGGAGCAAGCCCGCGCGCTCACTCGCGTCTCGCGCAGTGGAGCATCGCTTGCACTGGGCCTGGCCTATGTTGCGATTTTCGTCCTGCTCTTCGAGCTGCCGGGCTGGCGTCGCTGGCTTCAGCTATTCGCCCCCGTTGGCCGCATGGCCCTGACCAATTACCTCATGCAAACCGTGGTCGCGCTGGCGTTGTTCTACGGCGTCGGCCTTGGAATTGGGCCGCGCTTCGGATTGGTGGGCGTGCTTGCGAGCGGTGTTCTCATTTTCCTCGCGCAGATCGCGATGAGCCGGTGGTGGCTGGCGCGCTTCCATTTCGGGCCAGTGGAATGGCTTTGGCGCAACCTAACCTACGGCCACCGACAACCCATGCAGCGCGAGCGATGAAGATGTGGATTCTTCCGCGAGCGTCCTGCTCGCAATGACTGCGACCTTCGCGGCATGGAGTTCGCCGCCTCGCCAGGTTCAGCGCGATGCACCAGCGTCCAATCATCGCGATCGAAAACGTCGCGGTGGTGGATGTGGTGCGCGGCGAAATCGTGAAACCGCGGACGGTCCTGATCGACAATGGACGCATTGCCGCCATCGGAGAGCCGGACGCGATCGACATTCCGTCGGCAACGGTGCGAGTGGATGGTGGCGGCCGTTATCTCATGCCGGGGCTGGTGGACATGCATGTGCACCTTTTCAACAACGCTTCGCACCGCGCGCCTAACGACTGGGCTTTCCCACTTTTCGTCGCCAACGGCGTCACCGGAGTCCGCGAGATGTCGACGGAGCCCGCGGCGATGGCGGTAGTGAACGGTTGGCGCGAAAAGGTGGCCGAGGCGAGCTGGTCGCTCCACGCGTGCTGGCTGCCGGCGCGGCCGTGGGCGCAGAGTCAGTGGAGACGACGCGACGCCAGGTACGTGAAGCCAAGGCCGCGGGCGCGGATTTCGTGAAGATCTTTTCGGAGGTACGCGAGCCGCAATGGCGCGTCGATCCTCGAGGAGGCGCGCGCGCTGCACATCCCGGTGTGCGGACACATTCCCGCCGAGGTGAGTCTGCTCGACGCGGCGACGGCCGGACAGCGGAGCAATGAACATCTCACTCAAGTCTACGAGGCGTGCTCGGCGAGGGAAAAGCAATTGCTCGGTGCTCGAACGGGACTGGACGGCAAAAAGATCGTTGCCCTGCGCGACGCGCAAGAGCGGGAGGTGCTGGAAAGTTTCGATCAGCTCGTGTGTGATCGGACCGCCGCCGCGCTCGCCAAGACGGACCAGGTGCAGGTGCCGACACTTGTCCTTCCGTATTTCGAGGCGCACGGATCGCGCACGAATTTTCGCGACGACGAACGCTGGCGTTACCTGCGCTCGGATGAACAGGCGCGATGGGAGCGGATTTTCAAAGAACACCCGGTCGGGGACGAGAAGCTGGCCGTCCGACGTTGGGAGGTTTCGCGGCAGATCGTCAAGACACTGCATGCGGCCGGGGTGCGCATTCTCGCCGGGACCGATGCGCCCATGCCGCTCGTCTATCCGGGATTCGCGCTGCACAAAGAACTGGAGCTGCTCGTGGAAGCCGGACTGAGTCCGGCGGACGCGCTTCGCGCCGCCACCATCTGGCCGGCCGAGTTTCTCGGGTTGAGTGACAGCAGCGGCTCAATCACCGTCGGCAAACGCGCTGATCTCTTGTTGCTCGACGACAATCCGCTTTCCGACATCAGCCACACGCAGCACATCCGCGCGGTCGTCCTTGATGGGCGATTGTTGCAACGAGCAGATCTCGACGCGCTCTTGGCTGCCGCGGTTGATTCCCGCGCGAGATGACGCCTTGGCCTTGCTTTGCTCCGATGCCGCTCCCGAGGTAATTTAGATTATGTCTCGTTAGGCGGAGGTGCTGATCACCTGCCCGGTTAGATGATTCGGGCGCGGCGAGCGACAAACCCGACGAAAGCGATTCCGAGCAAAACCAAGGTAAGCGGCGCAGGCTCGGGAACCGGAGCCGGGATGAGGTCGGACCATATCCTGAAGCCACCGGTGGGAAGTGGCTCGGGGACGTAGATGGCGTAGCTCTGAATCAACTGTGATCCGGAGAGGATGGTAATGCGAAACGAACCTTCGCCGTCCAACCAGGTGTCCGCGAAAGCAGCCCAGCCGATGTTGCCCGGCTGCCAGATGCCGGAATGCACAGGGACACCGCTCGGAAGGCTGTCAAAAATCTCCCACCTAATCGTCGCCGTCAGGGACATGTAAATGGGATTTAGAAACAAGCCCGTCTCCGGAATGTAGACTGGCTGGATGTCACTCGGCAGAGTCGGAAAGTAGTACGTGAAGGTGTAGCCGGCGTCGAAGACTTGCGCTTTGCCAGTCGCGGCCGCGAAAAGCAGCGCAATTGCCGCGGCAACGGCCTTCATCTTCATGGCGTGTTTAGCCTGCGCTGAATTGCCCGCCGATTGCGAGCCTTATTTCATCCAACAAGATCAAGCTATTGCTGAAAGCGACGCGGCATTCCAAGCGGCGTTTACACGGCCGCGAAACGTTTCGACTGAGCGCGAGCTGTGTTATAATCCGGAGCGATGTTTCTTCCGAATCAGAAAGTTGTTTGCGTGGACGGCAAATTCCCGCTCGGGATCGAGCAACTCTATTCCGAACTGCCGAAAGAGGGCACCACTTACACCATTCGCGATATCGTTCCCGGCGTCGGCCTGACCGGCGAAGAAGGGGAGACCGCGGTTTACCTTTGTGAGATCACCGGACCGCTGAACGCGCACGGCATCGAGCGCGGATTCCGCGCCGATCGCTTCGCGCCACTCCAGACAATCGAAGAGGAAGCTGAGGAGGAACTTTCGTTCACGCTTCCCCAATTGGTCCCGGCGTAAGAGCTCGGGTTGTCGCGTTGGAGGGCGACGCTCTGTCGTCGCTCCCCAGCTTCGCGCGCTGTTCCGGCGACCGAGCGACTGAAATCGCGGTTGCATCCGCGCGAGACCTTGCTGTCTTCTTCCTCACTATGTCTTCCGCCTTTCGAACCCGGCTCTTCTTCTCGGTGCTCACGTTTTGCCTTCTGCCACTTGCGTCCATTCACGCGCAGAAATTGCCGGAGACGACCCGGCTTCTGCGCTTCCCCACGACCAATGGCGAGCAAATCGTCTTTTGTTACGCGGGCGAACTTTACACCGTCGGCAAAGATGGCGGCGTCGCGCGGCGGCTAACCAGCGGTCCGGGATACAGCTCCTTCCCACGGTTCTCGCCGGACGGCGCGCAGCTCGCGTTCACTTCCCAATATGACGGCAACACGGAGGTTTACGTCATGCCGGCGGAAGGCGGGGAGCCCAAGCGCCTGACGACCACGGCCACTCTCGGGCGCGATGATATCTCCGATCGCATGGGGCCGAACAACATCGTCATGACCTGGGAAAACACGAAGCCGCTGGTGGTTTTCCGCTCGCGCATGAAGTCGTTCAATTCCTTCAATGGCGACCTCTTCACCGTGGGCCTGGACGCGGAACTGCCGAAGCCTTTGCCCATTCCGCGCGGCGGCTTCGCCTCTTTCTCGCCCGATGATTCGAAGATGGCTTTCAACCGCATCTTCCGCGAGTTCCGCACCTGGAAACATTACCGCGGCGGGATGGCGGATGACATTTGGATCTTCGATTTCAAGACCGGCACGACGGAGAACCTGACCAACGAGCCGAGCCAGGACATCTGCCCGATGTGGGGCCCGGACAATCGCATCTACTTCATCTCCGACCGCGACGGCCGGATGAATCTCTTCTCGACCGACCTCGCCTCGAAAGAGACCAAGCAGCTCACCACCTTCACGGATTTCGACATCAAGTTCCCTTCCATCGGGAAGGGCGCGATCGTTTTCGAACAAGCCGGTTACATCTGGCGCTACGACCTAACGAGCGGTCAGGCCACCCCGGTGCCGATCGAGATCAAAGAGGACCTCGCCGCTGGCCGCTCCGGCATGGTCGATGCCTCGAAGCACATCGAGTCGGTCAGTCTGGCACCGGATGGAGAGCGTGCGATCGTCGTCGCTCGCGGCGATCTTTTCTCCGTGCCGGCGAAGGACGGCTCGCCACGCACCTTGAGCCAGGACCTCGAACGCGCACGAGCGCGATGCTATCTGGTCGCCGGACGGCAAATGGATCGCCTACAACTCCGACGCCACGGGCGAGAACGAACTCTATGTTCGCGCGCAGGACGGCAAGGGTGAGCCGCAGCAAATCACGAGCAACGCCGACACCTACTTTTACAAGCCTATTTGGTCACCCGACAGCAAGAAGCTGCTCTGGAGCGATCGCCTGCAACGCCTGCGCTTCGTCGATGTCGCGAGCAAGGCGGTCACGCAGGTCGATCAGGATCCCTTCGGCGAAATCGAGGGCTACGATTGGTCGCCGGACAGCCAGTGGATTTCCTGGTCGCGCCCCGAAGAGAACAACGCGACCAAAGTCTACCTCTACTCGTTAGCCGAGAAGAAGCCGGTCGCCGTGACCGACTACTGGTATTCGGCGACCAATCCGACGTTCAGCGATGACGGAAAATATCTCCTCCTGACCTCGAGCCGCGACTTTAAGCCGATCTTCGGCCAGGAAGATTTCGCCGAGGTCTATCGCGACATGGCGCGCGTCTATCTGGTGACGCTGGCCAAGGATACGGAGAATCCCGCTCGGACCGCGGAGCGACGAGGTAGGAAAGGCCGAGAAAAAGAAGAAGGACAAAGAGAAGGAAGCCGACGCGGAGAAAACCGACGACAAGAAGCCTGAGGCCAAGGACGAGAAGAAAGGCGAGGGAAAGGATGCGAAGCCGAAGAAGCCAGTCGTGGTCAAGGTCGATCTCGATGGCATCCAGGATCGATTGATCGCGCTGGAGATTCCACCGGGCGACTACAGCAATCTGCGGATGGTGGGCGATCGCATCTTCTATCTCCGCCGCACCGTCGGCGACGATCGGGGAGATGACGAAGAGGACGGCGATGGACGCGATCGCAAGGCGCACCTCTGTTCCTACAGCGTGGAGGATCGCAAGGAGACCGTCCTCGGCGACGTGAATGCCTACGAGATCACCGCCGACGGCAAGAAGATGCTCGTCAAGATCAAGGACGAATACGCCATCATCGATCTGCCGAAGGAGAAGATCGAGACCAAGGACGAAAAGGCGGGCAAGGACTACAAACTCAAGCTCAAAGGCCTGGACATGATGCTCGATCGCCGCGCGCAGTGGAAGCAGATCTACTTCGAAGCCTGGCGGCAAATGCGCGACTTCTTCTACGCGCCGAACATGAACGGCGTCGATTGGAAGGCGATGCGCGACAAGTACGCCGCGCTCCTCCCGTTCGTGAATCATCGCAATGACCTCACCTACTTGTTAGGGGAACTCATCGGCGAATTGAACAACGGCCACGCCTACGTCGGCGGCGGCGAGCGGCCGGAGACCCCGCGGATCAAGCTTGGCTTGCTCGGCGCCGAGCTTTCGCGCGATCCGGCGAGCAAAGCCTATCGCATCGATCGCATTCTCCCGGGCGAAAACTGGGACAAGCACGCGCGCTCGCCGCTTACCGAAGTGGGCGTGAACGTCAAGCCGGGCGATTACATCCTCGCGATCAATGGCACGCCGGTCGCGAGTTTGCCGAATCTCTACGACGCGCTCATCGGCACAGCGGACAAGCAGGTCATCCTGCGAGTGAACTCGAAGCCCACGGAGGATGGCGCGCGCGATGTCACGGTCGTGCCGACCGCCGACGAAGCGCCGAATTACTACCTCGCCTGGGTGCAAAAAAACATCGACGAGGTGACGAAGAAAACGAATGGCGAAGTGGGTTACGTGCACATCCCGGACATGGGGCAGGCGGGCTTGAACCAGTTCACCAAGCTTTACTTTCCGCAGATCCGCAAGAAAGCGCTCATCATCGACGTGCGTGGCAACGGCGGCGGCTTCGTCTCACCGCTCATCATCGACAAGCTGCGCCGCGAGCTGGTGATGGTGGAAATGTCGCGCAACGGCATGCCGCAGACCAATCCGCCCAATACCTTCCTCGGTCCGAAGGTGACTTTGATTAACGAATTCTCCGCCTCCGATGGCGACATCTTCCCGTATCGCTTCAAGTCGTTAGGTCTGGGCAAACTGATCGGCAAGCGCACCTGGGGCGGCGTCGTGGGCATTCGCAATCCGCTCCCGCTGGCTGATGGCGGGCAGCTCTTCCGGCCGGAATTTGCGCCCTATTCCAAGGACGGCAAAGAATGGGTCATCGAGGGGCATGGCGTCGATCCGGATATCGTGGTCGACAATGATCCGGCGAAGGAATTTCGCGGGGAAGATGAGCAACTCAATCGGGCGATTCAGGAAATCCAGGACGAGCTGAAGACCAAACGCTACGATCTACCGCCAGTCCCGCCATTCCCGAATCGCAATCCGGCGCGCCCCAGATAAGGGGCTGCGGTCTCGCGAATCGGTTTCCGGATCACGCCGAAATGGCGCTCGACTCTATTCCGACAAAAGATCGCGGAGTGGTGCCCGAACAACTGCGGTCCGCTGCGTCAGATTAACGCGCCGCCGCAACTCGAGCCCGCGCCGGCGGTGCAGCCAAAGCAGTGTTCGCCGGTGAGGATCTCGCGATCCTCGACTGCGTCCGGATCGATGTCCCAAAGATGCAGACCCGCGCTCGCCCTCGCGCCATTGCATCTTGAGCATCTGGTTGAAGTCGCAGTCGAAGACTTCGCCGCGCCAGCTCACGTTGATCGTGTTGCGGCACATCAGGCCTTCGACCGTCGCCGGATTGAACGCGTCGTTCAGGAGCAGCCATGTAATCGCCGAGCTTGTTGTTGTTCTTCAAGTAGGAGGCGAAGCGCGCGATCGGGAGGTTGGTGATGGTGAAGAGCTTGTTGAAGACGATGCCGAAATGCTCCTTGCAACTCGCGTTTGTAATCCGCTTCCAGCTCCGCCTGCGGCCCGGGCAGAAAGGCGCCGTTCGGATTGTAGACCAGATGCAGCGGAAGCGCCGGATCGATCCCGTAGCCTAACGAATTCAAGAGCTGCAAGCCCTTGATGCTGCCATCGAAAACGCCTTCGCCGCGCTGCGCGTTGACGTTCTCGGGCGAGTAGCACGGCATCGAGGCGATGATCTCGACCTGGTGTCGCGCGAGGAACTGCGCGTAATCCTCGAAGCCCGGCTCGAGCAGGATGGTGAGATTGCAGCGATCGATGATGTGCCGCGGCGGGGTGAGCGCTTTCAACCGGTCGACGAAATACTTGAAATCGGGAATCATTTCCGGCGCGCCGCCGGTCAGGTCGACTGTCGGAATGTCCGTTTTCGCGAGCCAATCGATCACCCGATCGATCGTTTCGCGCGTCATGATTTCCTTGCGCTTCGGCCCGGCGTTCACGTGGCAATGAATGCAGGTCAGGTTGCAAAGCTTGCCGACATTGATCTGCAGGATCTCGGTCTTCGTGTGCCGCGAGCGGCAAGGAATGCGCAACCAGCTTTTCTGCGAAGCGATTGCCTACCGTGAGGTTCATCCGTCGAAGCCCGCGCGCTTAACCGCATCCGCCGCCGTCGCAGCACGTGCTGGCTGCGGTGGTCGCTCGGTAATCCTGCCCCTTGGTTTCCTTCGGATGCCGCCGCGCGGTGTGCGAACAATCGAACGGTTTCGCTTCCGCCGAGCGGCATGTCATTCAGCGGTTCGACGAATTCGAAGAACTGCTGGTACGGCGCCTTCCGGTAGAGATTGTAAGTCTTGTCGCAGACGGCGTAGCGCACGCCGCGCTCCATTCGATGATTGTCGTCATCGAGCACTTCCTTGAAAGGACCGCGATAGATCACCGCCTGGTTGCGCTCGAAACAAGGACCCTGTTTTCCTTTGAACGCCTCGACGGTGACGGAACGAAATTCGATTCCCTCCACCGTCTGCCACGGTTTCTCGTCGCGCTTCAGGATTTGGATTCCGTAGAATCCGGCGTCGCTGAAGGCCTTGAGGAATCCTTCCTCCGTGAGCGCACCGGAGATGCAGCCGCTCCACAGCTCCGGATCGTTTTGCAGATGCTCGGGCACTTCTTCGTCGCAAACGATGTCGGAAATCACCGCGCGTCCGCCTTTGCGCAGGACGCGGAAGATTTCCTCGAAGAGTTGTCGCTTCGCTTTCGGCTTCGACGAGATTGAGGACGCAGTTCGAAACGACCACGTCGACCGAGTCGCTCGCCACCAGCGGATGCTTGACCCGCAGTTCCTGGGCGAGTTCATCCGCGCGCAGAAACGACGCGGCATCGGTGATCGGCCGCGCCTTCAGTTCTTCATCGAGCTTCTCGAGATCGAGGGCCAGATCCTGGATGCGACCTTTGCGGAACTCGACATTCTGGTAGCCGATCCGCTCCGCCACGATCGGCGCGTTGCGTGCGGGCCACCTTCAGCATTTCATCGGTCATATCGACGCCGATCACTTTGCCCTTCGGTCCGACGACCTGCGCGGCGATGAAACAAATTTTTCCGGTGCCGCTGCCGAGATCGAGCACGGTCTCGCCTTCGCGCAGATACTTGCTCGGATCGCCGCAGCCGTAGTCGCGCTCGATCACTTCCTGCGGGATCACCTTGAGATATTCGGGATTGTATTCGACCGGACAACAAAGCTTCGCCTCGGGTGCCTGCGCCCCGGCGGCGTAGCGTTCTCGGACTGCGGTTTCTGCGTTGATCGTGCTCATAAAGGTTGGGTTGTTCGTTGGAAAGTAGATGCAAGTTGCTGGAGGAACGTCCAGCGCGTGGAACTGTCCTGCCGCCCGTTGCCGTCGGCACAGAGCTGGTTTGGTTTGCGCTAGGCCGCGCTAACTGGCGGCGGCATCTGGCCGCGCACGCGCGCGAAATGGCGGGCGAGATCGACGAAGAAACGGGCGCTGCCGCCAGTCGGGAAAACGAATCGAAAAAGAGCGGACGCAAACTTTGCAATCCAATCCGAGCCGCGCGCGAGAAGGCGGAGGTCGGCCCACGAGTCGAGGTCATGTTTGACCGGGAGAAGAAAGACGCCGTCCTCGTCGCAGCGCGCGCGGAGCTGCCCACAATCGGTGTTCTGGTTCCAGCGAATGTTCCGTAGCAGCGCGCGGTCCTGCGGACGAAAAGCGATTAGGTAGCAGCCGCCCCGATGATCCGGCCCGAGCACCAACCGCCTCTCACTCAACTGCTCGAAGGCCCGAGCGACATCGTCTGGGCGGAGCGTGGGGCAATCTCGTCCGATCGCGACGATCTCGTCATAACCGAGCGCGCTCAGCGTCTCGATCGCGTTTTCGAAGCGCCGCGCGAAATCGGCCCCGCGCTGGCGGTGGAAGCACACCCCGTCACGGCTCGGTCTGACGGCAGAGGTGAAGACGTGGATCTCTGCCGTGATCGCCCGTTCATCCCGCAGCCCCGGAAATTGCAGGAGCGGAAGCGCCGCGATTGGCAGTCCGCGACGGGCCAGGTCGAGCTTCACATCCTCGGCAAAGATCAGGAGCGCGCGACGTGGCATCGGCGTAGGAGGCACTCCGGTCATTCTTATTCCTCAAATGAGCGAGGACAACGTGCTCACGATATCACTATCGCTGATAAGAATCGTCCGCAGCAAGGCGAGCCTTTGAGTGGGACGGAGCATGTTTACATTCCGAAGGATTTCGGGCATGATCTTGGTCTTCGGCCCGGACCTCGCGAAAGTCGGCGGGACGAGGTTGATGAAGTCGCCATCAAGCGTATCGTCGCATCCTGCCGCGAACGCTCGTGGCCAATCTGCCCCCAAAAAATTCGGAGAATAAAATCATGAAAAAACTAAGAGGTTACTTCACGCTTTCGTTGCTCTTGCTTTTGAGCATTAGCTCTGGAAACTCTGCGCCGCCATCGCCGGGACAAGGCTCCGATGGGCAGACCGGCACCCGGGAGAGACTCGCCCTCGGAAATGGCACCGCGACCCTGGATCTCGACCTGGGCCGACTCAGTGGCAACACCTCCGCGGCTGAGGGATCGAAGCTGGAGACTTTCCGGTTCGAGGTGGGCCCCAATTCCCTTTTCACGATTCGTGTTTTTGACGATTCCCTACGGGGTCCGGAGCCGGGCTCAATCGGGTTGATCTGGAAAAATTCCAGGATGCTTCCTGAACCGCTGATTGCCTCCGCCCACCAACTCGTCATCGAGAAGACCCCTTCGGGTGAGCAATTTGACCTGCAAGTGCGCGACGGGACCACGGGCTTTGTCTTTTTCAACGTCGATGGAGATCTCTACGATTACGATGCCGCCACCCGTTCGCTCCGCATCGATGGCGGAAGGCTCCTGCTTTCAGAAGAACTGGCGAAGAAGTTGGGACGCCCGGCGGAGGCTGGTTCGATCGTCGGGAAGATTTCCATCTCGGCGTCGGTGTATCCGATCGAAATCACCACCTTCGTCAACGGTGCGGCCCAATCATCGGTCCTGCCCTTCGCACAAGGGGCGGCAATGCAACTACGCCGGAATTTGTGCCCGGACCCGACATCATCGTGGGAGATATGTCTGGGCTAGCCCAGTTTGGAAGTGCCGGAACCCAGGTCGGCCTGGGGATCGGAGCGACCTCCTGCAACAACGGAGATGAGCCAGTGCATTTCTATCAAATGCCGAATCCAGACCATTCGGTCGTGTCGCAGAATTTCTACCGGATGAGCGGCGGAGCGAACAACAACGATCGCTTTGAGCAACTTGGCTTTGCCTGGGTGAAGCATACCTTCGGGGCCGACCAGGAGAACGCTTGCAGCCTTGGCTGCACTCCCTTTCCAAACGCGACTGAACTTGGCGTGGGCTGCTCGGATCCCTACCTGGCGAGTCAAAATGCCTTTCAAGGCAACACGAATTCTGGCGCCTTGGGTTCACGCGCGTGGATCAATCCGTTCACCGGCGCTTTCCCCATGAGTCCCCGGCCAGAGATCCACACCGGCCACACTCATACCGGCACCTCGCACCGGGTTCTCGTGGAAGCGAGCGACCTGAACACCTCGCTCAATCCGGGCGCGACCTATTACATGGAAGTGCAATACGACACTCCTCAGGAGTACGCCTGGTGCCAGGCGCATCCCGGGCAATGCAACATGTATAACAATGCGTCCTATCGCCGTTACAATGTCACCGGCACGACGCAGTTTCACCTTTTCGCCGGCGGCAGCCACGGTGCGAATGTCCCCTGCGACCGATGCGTGGACTGGATCGACCAGCGCGACGATCGAGCCCGAGCCGGGAGTCGATGGGCGTGCATTTGTGGTCTACAAAGTGACGAACCCATCCGCCGGGGTTTGGCATTATGAATACCTCATTCATAATCGGAATCTGGATCGCGCGATCCAGTCTTTCAGTGTGCCCCTGGGATGCGGCGGGATTACGGTGAGCAATCTCGGATTTCACGCTCCGCCGAATCATCCCGGTTTTGCGAACGATGGCACCTTTAATAATCTGGGCTTTAGCAACGCTCCCTGGACCTCGAATCAAACCTCGACCGCGCTGACCTGGAACTCAGAGACTTTCGCGCAAAACCAAAACGCGAACGCGATTCGATTTGGCACGTCGTACAATTTCCGTTTCGATTCCAACCGGCCACCGCAGGCGGTGAACGCAACCATTGGTTTCCTCAAGACCGGCGACGCCGATCACCGTCGCCATTCAAGGACCCACGTCAGACTCATGCACTCCGCTGACACTCATCAGCGCGGCTTCGCGGAAGAAGCACGGGGCTGCGGGCACCTGGGGTTGCCCTCTACCGCTTACCGGCCCCCCTGGAGTGGAATGCCGGAGCGGCGGCGCGGGCGGCGATTACGTGATCGTCGTCACTTTCGCGAATAATGTCGTTAGTGGCAGCGCGGCTGTCACCAGCGGGATCGGCAGCGTCGCGGGAAATCCGATCTTTTCCAACAACACCATGACCGTGAACCTGACCGGAGTCGGCAACGGCCAGACCATCGCCGTCAACCTGAGCAATGTGACCGATGAGTTTTCGCAGGTCCTGGCCGACACCTCGGTGAATGCGAGCTTCCTCCTCGGTGACACTAATGGTGATCGCTCAGTGAACGCGGGCGACGCGATCCAGACGCGCAGCCGCGCCGGTCAGGGAGTGGACTCGACGAACTTCCGCTCCGACGTGAACCTCGACGGTTTCGTGAACAGCGGCGACACTAGTGCGGTGCGAGGGCAATCCGGCAATTCGGTCCCATAGCCGCACTCGGGTCTCGAACTAGAACGAAAGCCGCGCGAAGCCGGCCCGCAGCGAACGCCGCGATGCGAGCGTCCGTGCGGTCTGGAACATAATCTGCCGCACTTCCGCGCGACTGACTTTGACCTTCTCCGTGAAGGCCCGTGGTCCGGCAATGCGCAGCAACGCTAGAGTGCGCGCGCCGATGAGAGCCGGGAGCGCGGTCGCCAAACGAACGCGCCAGGGCCGAATCGCGCAGGCGTACTCCAGACCCGCCGCCATCCCCTGCTCCGCGCGTTCGCGCCACGCGCGCAGGAGCGGTTCCGCGCGTTGAGGCTGCGCGAGCAGTTCTTCCGGGGTGACGGCCAACGACCTGAGTTCGTCGGCGGGGAGATAACACCGTCCCGCCCGCAGATCGGCTCCCGCGTCCCGCAGGATGTTCACCAGTTGCAGTCCCTGCCCGTATTCTCTCCCTAACGAAAGCATTTCCTGTTGTGGTCGCTCACTGAAATTCGAAAGATGGCGGAAGCAGACCTTCGTCCAAAATTCTCCCACACAGCCGGCGACGAGATAAGTGTAGCGATCGAGATCCGATGCCGTGGCCAGGGCCGAGACTTGCGCAGGATTCGCAAAACGGTGCACATCCAGGGTCTGCCCTTCGTTAATTCTCGCCAGAACCTCGCGGATCTCGTCGCGATCAGCGGCCGGCATCGATTCAAGCCACGCAAGGCATCCCGGTAGTGCTTCGATCAACCTCCGCTCGGCTTCGTCCTCTTGCCGTGTGGCGAATGAAGCGAAGGAAGTCCGCGTGTCGGCCGCGGCATTCCCTTGAATAAGGCTGGCCAGTTTGGCGAGTTCTTCCATTCGCACATCGGCGCTTATTTCCGCCGTGTCCGCGATGGTGTCAGTGGCCCGCGCGAGCAGGTATGCGAGGGCAATCGGATCGCGAAGTTTCTCCGGAAGCAGCTTGATCGAGAGATAGAACGAGCGCGAAACGGAGCGCAGAATCGTCCGGCTTAAGCGCGCGGGCGACGCGTCGGAATCGCCGGTCATCACGGCTCGACGTTCCTCACTTTGATGAGCGCCGGATCAGAATTCCCCAAGCCCAATTGCGCCGCGATCCCGACATGCGCCGCATGCTCCCCAATCGGTGGAAGCTTCGCGTCCACGCGCAACCGCTCGAGGGTGCGCAGCGCGAGCGCGTCGATCGCCACCGGATCACGGCTCGCAAGCAACGTCCCGTGATGCACGGCGTAATTCGGATGCGATTCCGGACCATCCGCATATCCCGCGAGCAGGCCATCCATGATATTGAGCACCACTTTGTCCTTGATCACAGGATCGCTGTAGATCTCCGCAATGCCGGAGGCGCCGAGCATGCCGTATTGCGTGAAGCGGCGCCAGTTATCGATGTTCGGCAGGGTGACATTGTAGAGACAACCGGCGAGACCGGTCGCACCGCTGTCGCTCATCACGGGCACGTTGATGATCTTCGTCACCTGGCTGCTCAGAATGCGCGAGAAATGACTCACGTTGCTCGTGTTCTCCGTTTCCGAAAGCAACGGGCTCGCGCCGTAGTGGGGAATGTAATCAAGGTCGCCCCAGACGAGTTTGCCCAGGGCCATGGCCGTGACAGAGGTCTTGGGGTCGTAGCCGTCGCGCGGCTCGATTGAGAGCAATTGATAACCCTCCGCGCCCGGCCGATAACCCGCGGCCTTGATCCCGCCAAGCTGCCGATCCCAAACGATGATGCTGCTCCGCGCATGGCCCGCGGCGACAAGTCCGTCGACGATTGCATTCACCACGTCGCGATGAGTGGTGAAAAGCCCGCCGCCGGCCGCGGAGATTTTTATCCCAACCTTGTCGGTCGGCGCAACCAGCGACGCCCACGCTTTCCCCACTTCTGCTTCGCCCGTCACCGCGCGAACCAGGCGATCCACCATCGCGCGCACGATCGCCGGGTTGGTCCGGTATTGCACAATCGCGGCCGGATCGTGCACCGAGTAAACGATCGACGGAGTCGGGCTCGGCGGCGGCCGCTGCGCGAAGGCAACGCTGCCGCTGCAGAAAAAAAGGAGCGCGAAAAATCGGATCGACAAGATATTGGCGGGGTGGAAACGGAGGGTATTAATGCTTGCGCGGAAAAGGGCGCCGTTGGAGTTGATCAGGAGGATAACGTCCAACGTTCAACGTCCAACGCTCAACGTCCAATGGCAGACGCAGACCGTCCGTCATCTTTACGTCCACATTCCCTTCTGCGCGCGGATTTGCCCCTATTGCGCGTTCTACAAGGAGCGCGCCGATCCCGCGCAAACGCAGCGTTTCTGCGCCGCGCTTGTCCGGGAGTTGGAGACGCTGCGCGATAATTTCGAGATCCAGGCCGAGACGATCTTCTTCGGCGGCGGCACGCCGACCGCGCTTTCCACGGCGCAGCTTGAGTTCTTGTTAGGCGGTTTTCGAGAGCAGCTCGACTTGTCGCGGATCACCGAGTGGACCATCGAAGCCAATCCGGGAAGCGTTTCGCCGCGCAAAGCCGCGCTCCTGCGAAGCACTGGGCGTGACCCGCGTTAGCCTCGGCGTCCAATCGTGGGACGACGAACTCTTGCGGGTCCTGGGACGCGAACACGACGCGGCGCAAGCCGAAGCGTCTTTCCGGATTTTGCGCGAGGCCGGTCTGCAGAACGTGAACGTCGATCTCATGTTCGGATTACCGGGCCAATCGCTCGCGCAATGGGAGGCGACCCTCGAGCGAACCGTAGCCCTCGCGCCCGAGCACATCTCGGCCTATTGCCTGACCTACGAGGAAGACACGGAATTTTTCCTGCGGCAGGCACGGGGCGAATACCGCGCCGATGTGGAGACTGACGCGCTCTTTTTCGAAACGACCATGCGCGTGCTCGAAGCTGCCGGTTATCGGCAATACGAGATCTCGAATTACGCGCGGCCCGGTCATGAATCCGCGCATAATCGCGGCTATTGGGCGGGCGATGATTACCTCGGTCTCGGTCCAAGTGCGTTCTCGACCGTGGGCAGCAAGCGGTGGCAAAACGTGGCCGATTATCGCATCTACAGCGACCGCATCGGCTCCGGTACGTCCGCCGTCATCTCGACCGAACCGCTCCCGTCCGCGACCAAGCGCGCGGAGCAGATCGCGCTTTCGCTTCGCACGCGATGGGGCGTTCCGATCGATTGGCTGGAGCCGTGGCCCCGCGAATGCGCTGAGTTCATGGAGCTCGGTTTGCTGCATGAGCGCGAGGGCCGTTTCCTTCTCACGGCGAAGGGAAAACTGCTCGCCGATTCTGTCGCCGAAGCCTTCGTCTGAGATTACGCCAGCGAGCGACGACAAAGTCGCCAGCACTTCGCTGAAATCCTCCGGCAACGGCGCTTCGAAGTCGTTCCACTCACCCGTTCGCGGATGCGTGAAACCGAGCTTCCACGCATGCAGCATCTGGCGCGGAAATTTCTTCGCCAGCTTCGGGGCGTAAAGTTTGTCGCCGATCACCGGATGCCCGAGATGATGGAGGTGCACGCGGATCTGATGGGTGCGCCCGCTGTGCAACGCGCATTGCACCAGACTCATCTCCGCACCCGAGCGCAGCACTTCGTATTCGGTCACCGCCGAACGGCCGCGCGTTGACCGCGCGATGCTCATGCGTTGCCGATGAATCGGATGCCGCGCGATCGGCGCATCGATCGTCCCGCTTTTCTTCTTCAACCGCCCGGCGACGATCGCGAGGTACGTCTTCTTCATCGTGCGCGCGGCAAATTGCCGCGAAAGCTCGCGGTGCGTCTGGTCGTTTTTCGCCACCACCAGGCAACCGCTCGTTTCTTTGTCCAAACGATGGACAATGCCGGGACGCTCCTTGCCGCCGATGCCGGAAAGCGTCCGGCAATGACTGAGGAGCGCATTGACCAGCGTGTGTTCCTGATTTCCCGCGCCGGGATGCACGACCATGCCGGCGGCCTTGTTGAGCACGAGCAGGTCGTCATCTTCGAAAAGGATCTGCAACGGAATCGATTCCGCCGCGGCTTCGATTTTCTCCAGCGGCGGAACGGTGACTTGGACGACATCACCTGTTCGCACCAGCTCGCGCGTGCGCGGCTCCTGCTCGTTCAGCCTAACGAATCCATTCTCGATCAGCGTCTGCAGGCGCGAGCGGGAGAAATCGCTCAGCTCGAGCGCCAGATACCGGTCGAGGCGCAAGCCGGCCCGTTCGCGCGTGACTTGAAGCTCAATCATCGTCGATTGATCCCGCGCGCTGGCATTTTCGCAAGAAACCGCCAATGCTACCGCGACGCGAATGGCCGAAACCCCCGACATCCCCCAGCAAACGTGTCCCAGGTGCCACGCGATCGTGAACGTACCGGACGCCGAACCACTGGCGCGGGTTCCTTGTCCGGGTTGCGGAGAAATGCTCCGGATCGAGCGCGCTTACGATCACTTCGTTCTCGTCGAGACGCTCGGCGTCGGCGGCATGGGTTCGGTTTACAAAGCGCGCGACACCCGGCTCGATCGGCTTCGTCGCGCTCAAGCTTCTGCGCAAAGAGTTGAGCGCCGATCCGGCAGAAGCCGCGCGCCTGGAACAGGAAGCGCGCCTCACCGCCGCGATCAATCATCCGAACGTCGTCCAGGTTTACTCTTCCGGCAGTGCGCACGGCCAAATCTATCTCGTGATCGAACTGGTCGATCACGGCAGTCTCGATGATCTCATGGCCGAGCAAGAAGCGCGTGCCGGAAGCGCGAGTCCTGGAGGCGGGAATTCAGGTCGCGAAAGGTCTGCAAGCCGCGCACGAAAAAGGACTCATTCACCGGGACGTGAAGCCGGCCAACATCCTCTTCGCCAACGAGCAGACGGCGAAGATCGGCGACTTCGGATTGGCGGTGGTCGCGGAGCAACACGCGGAAGCGCACAACGAAATCTGGGGCACGCCCTACTATGTCGCGCCGGAGCGATTAAACAATGAGCCGGAAGATTTCCGCAGCGACATCTACAGCCTCGGCGCCACCCTCTTTCACGCCATCGCCGGCCGGCCGCCGATCGAGGGCGAAACGACTTCCGCGAGCGAACTTCGCCGGCTCAAGAGCAACCCGCCGGATCTTCGCGCCGTCGCGCCGGATGTTTCGCGCGAAACGGCCCGCATCATCAACCAGATGCTCGCTCCCAATCCGGCGGATCGATTCGCTTCGTATGCGGAGCTGATCGATCAACTCCAGCAGTCGACCGGCACTGGCGACGGCGGAGGCGGGAAGTCGCGCGGGCTCGTGGTAATCGCTGCGGCTGTCGTCGCGCTCGCCGCAATCATCGGCGGCGGTTTCTATTTTGTGCAAAAGAAGAAACCGGCTGCCCGCCGCCGCTTCTACTTCAACTCCGTCAGCACCGTCGTCGCCTTCCTCCACGCCCGACAACAGTGCCGCACTCCGGCGTGAGGAGCAGGCGCGCCGCGAAGCGCAGGAACGCGAGAAGAAGCTCGCCGCCGAAGCCGCCGAACGCGAGAGCGCGGAGAAGAAAGCCCGCGAAGCCGAAAGGCAGAAACTGCTCGCGGAAGAATCACCCGGTTGGGAAAAAGCGCTGGCCGATGCCCGCGCCAAGATTGCCGTTTACGATTTTCCCGCCGCGCTCGCCGCGATCGATCCGGTGAAAGTGAGTGAACCCTCGTTGCTGGAAGCGCAGGC
Organism: uncultured Verrucomicrobiae bacterium; assembly: GCA_963784865.1. GTDB lineage: Bacteria > Verrucomicrobiota > Verrucomicrobiia > Chthoniobacterales > UBA10450 > JACCTI01. The sequence goes on from CAWATC010000006.1 coordinate 95,766, forward strand.
CGCGGAGCGCAAGAAAATCGGTTGGCTGGTGGATTGGAAAAATAAGTTGATCGCCGACGTGAAGAGCGGCCGGTTCACGGCTGCGGTGCAAATCGGAGGTGCGAACTACCAGGGCGCAACGAAAGCGGACAATTCCCGGATCACCTTCCGCCTGCCACCTTACGGCACCGCCGATGTCGATTGGGTGAAGATTTCTCCCAAGGCACTTCTCTCGATCTCGACCTCGCTGATTCCACCGAATGCTCCGGACACTGCGGATCGCCAATGGCTCGCCGCCGTCTTCGCGTCCGAGACCGGACAAGCCGAAGCCGCGCGCACGCTTGCCGAAGCGGCGGCCAAGGCGAAGCCGGAATTTCAGGAAAATCTCAAGCTGCTTCGGTCGCCGTAGGGTCGCGGAGGTGATGTCTCACCTCACGCGCGCAAATGCTGGAGCGCGCTGCTCTGTCAGCGCGAGGACTCGCTCATCGGTCCACCCGTCACGGTTTAACGCTACTCGAGAAGTCTGAGAAACGGTTACGCTATTGTTCCGCCCATGAAGGATCATCGCCTTATCGACGAGCGCAGTCGTGCGTTTGATCGGCTGATTGCCGAAAAATTGCGACGCGATCCGGCTTTGGTGGACAAGGCGCGCGCGAATCTTTCGCGCTGGTTGCAAACTTGTGACCCGCGTTCCGCCGCCGATCTGCGCGAATGGCAGCGCTTGGTTGACGGAGCGCTCCCCGAACTTCTCGCGGTCCTCGAATCAACCGGCGAGCACGCCGAGCGCTTGCGCCAGTCCAGTCCGTTCTGCGGAATCCTCACCGCTGCCGAGCGGCTTGCGATCATCCGAGAGTTTCACGCGCGTGAACAGGTCGCGGCTTGAACACATCATTGGTTCGCAAGTTGTCGTAAGAACCTGAAACAATGATCGCCCTCGCTTGAAGACGCCAATCCCGCTGCCGCAAATCGCTCTCGTCGCAGGTGCGCTTGTCGCGGGCATTTTGCTCGACCGGTTGCTTCTCACAAAAGGCACCGCTTCATCGCACGACGCCGCGCCGCAGCCCGCCGTCGCGCAAAACATCACGTCGGCCGCATCGACCGCTTCGTCAGACTCGAACGAAGCCACAGTTGCCGAGGAGAGACGATCGTCCGCCGACTCCCTTGCCGCATCGCGGAAATCCCTCGATGCGATCCTCGCTTTGCCGGAACCGCGTCAGCGCACCCGCGACCTCCAGGCTTTTGTCAACGCGCTCAGCCCTAACGAATTTGCCGATGCCTTGAAGCGCATCCGTCAGATGACCGGGAGCAACGAACGCGAGCTCGCCTCGCGCCTGCTCATCGCCCAATGGGTCCAGACCGACCCGGATGGCGCGTTGCAGTTCGCGGCCGCGAACCGCGGTTTCGAATATCTCGCGCAAGACGTCTTCCAGCAGCGCGCGGCCACCGACTTCCAGTCCGCGCTGACCAAGGCGCAGGAGATTCCCGGCAGCGACTTGCGCTATCAGGCCTTGCGCGGTGTCCTCAGTTTCAAAGCCGACACCGATCCCGCCGGCGCGATCCAACTCGCGCAAACGCTCGGCGAGTTTCGCGGGTTCGAACCGCTCAGCAACGTCATCTACCGGCAGTGGGCCGCGAACGACGCGCAGGCGGCAGCGGCATACGCGGCGCAACAAGGGCAATCCGGCGAATGGTGGCGTTCGCCCGTTCTTCAGGTCGTGAACACCTGGGCGCAGCAGGATCCGGTCGCGGCCGCCAACTGGTCCCTCTCGCTCCCGGATGCCGAGGCCCAGGCGCGTTCCCTTTCCATGGTGATGCGCGATTGGGGCCGTCAGGATCCGACCGCGAGCGCGAATTGGATCCACAGCCTGCCGGTCGGCGCGCAACGCGACACCGCCGTCGCCGGACTCGCGCAATCGCTGGTCTACGCTGATCCGCAGACCGCCCTGGGTTGGATTGGAACGATGACCGACGAGGCTGCGAGACAGCGCGCGCTGCAACGGGTGAGTCGCGAAGTCATGGCGCGCGATCCGCAGAACGGCGCCGCGATGTTGCAAGCCGCCGGACTTCCCGCTAATCAGATCAACCAGCCGCGACAGGACCGGGGACCGGGACGGCCATGATCGTCGGCGCGGTCCGAAGAGTCCGCGCGTGATCTCGTCTGCGGGAGCGCGCTCGTCTCGCGTGCAACCGAGCTTTGATCGGGCTGGCGACAGAAGCCCGACTTGCAGTACCATTCCGGTCGTGAGCACCCGAGAATTAATCGAGAAAGAAATCGCCGATCTCCCTGAGCAACTTCAGCGAAAGGTTTACGATTTCGCTGTGCGCTTGAAGAACAATCGAGATGAGCCATTCAATGGCGCGGAGTTGAGCGTGTCTGTCCTCGCGCGCGATTGGAATTCACCGGAAGAGGATGCCGCGTGGGCAAGCCTGTAGCCGGCGAAGTCGTCATCATTCCGTTTCCGCAGACCAATCTTGTCGTCGGAAAACGCAGACCCGCTTTGGTGGTGGTCGACCTTCCCGGCGACGATTTGATCCTCTGCCAGATCACCAGCCGCGCTCGATCCGGTGGCCCTCGATTGCACGTGAGCTGATTCAACTCTCCGGGACGGTACGGACACGGTAGGAGGCTGAAGCGGCGTTGCAGAAAAAGGCGAAGAAGTTCGCCAGCGAAGGCGCGAAGGGTTACGACAAGGATCTCGGCCATGCGCTTGTATCTGGATAATTCTGTTCTCAACCGCCCGTTTGATAACCAGCGGCAGCCACGCATCTGGCTGGAAACTCTCGCCTTTAGCCTCGTGCTCAGCCTTATCGAAGCAGGCGGAGCTGACACCATCTGCTCCGCGATCCATCGATTGGAAAACGATGCCTGTCCGTATGCCGAACGCCGAAGGTGGGTCGAGAAATGCCTTGCCCAGGCGAAGAATACCTTGGCGCTTGGCGACGCGGCCAAACAGCGGGCCCTCGAACTGCAAGGTGTGGGCATCAAATCGCTCGACGCACTTCACATCGCGAGCGCAGAGCAAGCAGGCGCTGACTATTTCCTTACTTGTGACGATCGCCTCGTCCGTCAATACTCTGGCAAACTTCTGCTGATGAATCCGCAGACATTCATCAGCAGCCTTGGCGAAAAAACATGAGCGTCACCGTCGAAACCGAGCAAGCCACCATCGAGGAAGCCATCAAGGTGCTGATGGAGCACATGCCACCGTCCAAGGTGGCTCGCGTGCTGGCTGCTTTACAGATCGGAACCGGGGATTACCTGACCCTTCGCGAGAAGCTGTTCGAAGGCGAGACGGTCGAGTCTCTTTTTGAGAAAGCCCGCGCAGTCGAACGCGCTCGTGAGGGAACCTCGGCTTAATCTTTCCGCGCTACCTCAGGTGGCGAAACGCCTTTGATTTGCGCCCCTCAACCATCAACGCTCAACAGTCAACCGCCTCCGATAACAACGGCCAACAGCGCGCGCTGCAACGGGTGAGTCGCGAAGTCATGGCGCGCGATCCGCAGAACGGCGCGGCGCTGTTGCAAGCCGCCGGACTTCCCGCTAATCAGATCGACGGGCCACGAGCGAGCGGGGTCCGCGTGAACGCCCGTAATTGTGAACGGCAAAGGCCATATATCGAGAAGAAGAGCGGAGGAGTTCGTGGAAAAGGCATGGACATCGAACAGCTCGACAGCTGACGCCAAAGTGATGCGTACGGTGAACTTCAGCGACCAGCAGAGTGGTGCCCAAGAACCTGATCGGTGAGATCCAAAAAGGCGAAATCAGAATTATCGCGTCAGTTCCAGCGAAAATTGGTTTGGAAGGAGGTGCAAGCTCTTAAGCTCCTCGATAGTGTATCAAATACCTTCGCGTAGGCAGCGTTCTACTCTGGCGCACTCACACCAAGCTCGCGGTCGAGCGGAACATCGGTGATTCAAATTGCCCAAGACCGACGACCGTTTTTCCAACTCTTAAGTCCTCGACGGACAACAACGAATTACAGTGATCTACTCTTGTTTGGGAGCACCTCCCGAAGAGAGTGGTTTCGCCGCCGGGTATGATCTCGCGAGCGAAGAATTCGTTCAGTTGCCCGCTACGGCGAAACGATCTTTGCCCGATGCGTTGGCTCTTCAACCGCACGAAACTTCTGAACTTCCGCACGGGTATCCAAAACGATCCGTGATTCTGGACCTTATCAGCACCGCTGGATGGTTTAGTCGAAGCGTTCACTAGTTATCGGTTGCCAGTCGTTGTTCTGAAAGAATTAAGTGTCGAAGAAGTTTGTCCGATTTTCGAACGCATCAATAGCGCGGGAACAAACTGTAATTGTTTGACATCATGGTTGCGGCCACGTGGTCTCCTCGATTCGATCTGAACGAACTGTCAAACACAGTCGCATCATCGCTAGAGGCAAAGGGGTTTGAAGCCATTGAACCCACCACAATTCTGAAATGCCTTGGTGCCGTCCACTTCGGTGGACTGAAACGGGATCAACTGCTTGCGCTCAGAGATGTAAGCGAGACTGATATGCAGAAGCTTGTTGAGCGCACTACAAGCGCATTATTGCGCGCCGTAGATTTGCTCTCGACAGAATTCAAGGTGCACAGCTGGGACTTCCTGCCCTATCAGGCGATCTTGATTGTCCTCTGTTACATCTACTAGCAGATCGAGCAGATTGCCGCGACCCACGTCCGCCGCATTCGCCAATGGTTCTGGCGTTGAGCAGATTAGCGAACGGTATCGCGTCGGAGGCGAGAACTTTGTAACCAAAGACTTGGAGGCTGTGATGAGGTTTGTTCGCGACAATGGCGAGCCAAACGCGTATGGCTCGCCACTTTCCGCGGATCAGCTCGTAAAGAGCGCATTCCGGAGCAATAACTCTAGGAGTCGTGCTTACATCTTGGCGCTTGCGGCAAGAAAGCCTCGGAATCTAACCAATGGCGCTATGAACGCCACGGCTGAGGCACTGTCTCGTTCAGGAAAAAGCAGTTGCATCACATCTATACGTGGGCGTATCACCGTCGGACCGGTAACCGCGAGGACGACAACGTTCTCGCGAACATCTGCATGTTAACCGCGGGTGTGAATAACGTCCGTAAGCGCTTCTGATCCGAACGTCTATCTTCCTTCGCTGAGTCGTGCACATGATTCGCAGGCAGACGCGATACTCGAATCAAACCTGATGCCATCAAGCGGCACGATGGATTACACGACAGCCCCTTATGCGGCGTTTGTTGCTGCTCGCTCACACGTGCTGGCGGAATTCATCATGAAGCTATGTGATGGGGACTGACGTAGGATTCGGGAGTTCAGCAAGGAGGAGGGCTGAGTCGACAGTCTTGACGCACCCCGATTATTTGTATAAATGTGGTGCATGAAGATGATTCCCTCTCGAGACCTGGTGGCGAGCCCGGCCAAAGTCTGGAAGCTGCTCCAGAGCGAGGGAAGCGTGGTCATCACGAAAGACGGCAAGCCACGCGGTATTTTGCTGCCGACGAGTGAGGTCACACTGATTGATGATTTGCAGGATCAGATCCGCGCGCGCGCGCGGCGCGCAGTGAGTGAAGTTCGCCGGCAGGCTGCGCGACGCGGGATTGACAAGTTGAGTGAAGAAGAACTGGAGACTGAGATTCGAGCGGCGCGCCGCAGTCGGCGCAGAAGCTCGTGAGCGTTGTTCCGAGTTGGGTGCTCGATACCAACGTTCTCGTTTCTGGTTTGCTGAATGCCCACGGATTTCCCGGACGCCTGGTTGACGCCGTGCTCGCCGGCGCGCTGCGGATTACTTTCGATGACCGCATCGAGCGTGAGTATCGGGAGGTGTTGAGCCGTCCGAAGTTCGCGATTTCAGCCGCGTTGCGCGAAGCAATCCTCCTGGAGCTGAAGAATCAAGACGCCGTCTTCGCCGCGGGTGGGCCGGCGCGCTCATTGCCAGACGTTGACGATCTTCCATTCCTCGAGGTCGCGGTGTTCGCCACGGATCGTGTGCTCGTCACCGGAAACGTGAAGCACTATCCCCGCAGTTCTCGAGAGGGCACCATCGTTCTTTCACCAGCCGAAGCGTGGAAGCGACTGACCACGCGGGGTAGCTGAGAGTTAAGTTTTCGAAAGCAAGGCACGGGGTCGGCCTGTGATTCTTGCCGCGCGTCAACGCGGCCGGGGGACTAACGCGTTTGAATTCCGCGATAACAACGAGGAAGTATGCGAACGATGAAAGTGGCTCCGTCTTCTTTCGCGCCAAGCCGATGCATGCGTTTCATCCGGCTGGCGATCTTCTGCGGCATTACCGTGGTCCGCGTTCACTGCGGCCGACGCAGCCGATGACGCCGCGGCGGCGGCTCGGGCGAGTCTCGAGCGTATTCAGGCCATGAGGAAAGAGCGGCCGGATGATGGTGCGCTGATGTTCTATGAGTCGGTCGTCCGCGTCAGCCTGGCTGAGCGCGAGACCGCATTCGAGCTTTTGCGCAGTTTGAAGGGTCGCAAACTCGGGCTAATCCCACGTGCATGATAGCTGGTTCGACGCGGTCTGGGACGACCCGGAGTTTCAGGCAATTCGCAAGGAACTCGAAGACGAGGAACCGGAAACATCCGCCGCTCCGGTCGCCTTCCGGCTTGCGGATGCGAAGCTCATTCCCGAGGGCATCGCCTTCGACGCGAAGGGCAAGCGCTTCTTTCTCGGCAGCATCGCACAACGCAAGATCATCGTTACGGATGCGAAAGGAGAGGCGCGCGATTTTTCCAGCCCCGCCGACAAGCTCGACGCGGTTCTCGGACTCGCGGTCGATGCGACCCGCGGACAATTGTACGCCGTCAGCACTAATGGCTTCGAAGAGAGCGCGAAGACGGAGCGCTCGCAATGCCGTCGTCCGCTACGATCTGAAGAAGGGTCGTCTCCTGGATCGCTTTGCTGCGCCGGAGGCAGTGCAACTCAACGACCTCGCCGTCGCGCCAAACGGCACGCTTTACGTGACCGATTCCATGAGCGGCACGCTGTTTCGCAAGAAGCCCGATGAAGCAGTGCTGACCCGCTTCGGGGAGACGGGGGCGTTGCGCGGCGCCAACGGGATCGCGGTCGCTCCCGACGGCAAGCTGTATGTGACCCTGTCGAGCGGGATCGCGCGGGTCGACACGGCCACCGGCGAGCCGACGAGATTACCGCAACCCGACACCGTGGTGACGGGAGGCTGTGATGGATTGTACTGGCACGATGGCGACCTGTTTGGCGTGCAGAATGGCACCAACCCGGGACGCGTCATCCGGATCGCGCTCGCGGATAAAGGCCAGCGGATTGCGGGGCTAACGGTGTTGCAGTCGCATCATCACCCTGAGTTCGACGAGCCGACAACGGGCGCGATCGCGAACGGCTCGCTGCATGTGATTGGCAATTCGTACGTAACGCACTATCAGCCGGATGGGACGATCAAGTATGCCGACGATCTCAAGGGCACGGCAATCATCGCCGTGCCGCTGAAGCGTTGAATTTCGACGCATCAACCGCGAGCGTTTTCTCAGAAACGGGGCTGGTTAGGGACTCGACCGCTTAAAGCGGTCAAATGGACAAGCATACGTGGGAGTGTGGGCGGACACCTTCGGTTCGGTGGACGATCGCCAGGCTTTCGCAATCCATTTGGCTCTCGTCGCTCCCGCCACAAAGGCAAAGGCGCACTGAGGGAAAGCTTGCTTTTTACAGGCGCGGCTGCCAGCATTCGCACCCCCTCAGATGATCGGAAGAAACTTTCAGGGCGCGGTTATTCTTGCGCTGCTCCTTTTTAGCCGGTCAGTCGGCGCCGTTGGTATCGGTCAGACCGATGATTTCCAGGACGGGACCACGATGAACTGGCATAACGGGGAAATTATTGGAACGACTCCGGTGACCAACATTCCCACCGGCGGACCCGCCGGTGCGGGCGATGCCTATATCCGGGCAACCTCCGATGGAAGCGGCTCCGGCGGGAAACTCACCGCGTGGAACCGCGAACAGTGGCTCGGAAGTTACCTCGACGCGGGCGTAACCGCGATCGAGGTCGATCTGCGCAACGAAGGTGCTGTGAGTCTCTCCATCCGGCTCGCATTTAAGAACGGTCCGGGCGGTGACGGTAGCGCACCGGGTTATCTCAGCCAGGCGATCCTGCTACCGGCTGGCAGCGGCTGGCAGCACTTCAGCATCTCGCTCTCGCTCGCGAACCTGATCGCGGTGAACAACCCCGCGCCGTGGTCCACATTTTTTATCGGCGAGGTGCGCTTCATCCACGCCGTTGGCGCGACCAGCCTGAGTGGCACAAATGTCGTCGGACAGCTCGGGATCGACAACATTCGCGCCGTGCCTGAGCCTGCTGCCACCACGCTTGTGGCCGGCGGCCTGCTCGCTCTTTCGGCGGGTCTGCTTCGACGACGAATCTAATTTAGGCGACGCGCGCGCGGGCGACGAGCCTTTGAAACGGGCGCGGGCTGGCTCGCTCGCTCTTGGAACTGGTCACAGGGGATCGAAGCGCGCCTCCTCATCGAAAACGGCCTGTGCTTTTTCGAAGATCGCGCGCGCTTCTTCCGGTGAATCGCCGACCGCCGTGAGCCCGAGTCGTCCAGCACTCCCGAGCGCGCTGAGCATGTGAAAGACGACGCCGGTCTGGCGCACCTGGCCGAAATGCAGACCCCGGCGCACGACGATGTCGAAGAGATCGTCCGGCGTGAAGCCGCGATAACGCGGCGACTCGACATGATCGCTGGCGACGAGAAATTTCTTGCGTCCGTTCGGCGTGGCGAAGGTGGCACTCTCCGGATCGTAGGTGCCACCGGTGAGGAATTGCAGGGTCAGGAAAGGATGGGTCGTGCCGCCTTTGCGCAGATTGATTTCGATCGCGTAGGTTTCCCACGGCGCGGAATCGCTCTCGCGCGTGACCACGAAATCGAGCGCGAATCGGCCAATCACGCCGGCGTCGCGCAAGAGATCGCCGACCTTGCCGGCATCGCGCGTGATGGCGGCGGCGTAGGCCGGATCCGCCGGGAAGATGCAGCCGAGATAACTCTGGCCGCTCGGGCCGCCGAGCATTTGATCGTGGGTGGAAAGCAATTCCACTTTGCCGAGCGGAGTGATGCGCAATTGCACGCTCGGGCTGCGCACTTCCTGGGCACCGACGCCGACCCGTTCCTCGACGATGCCGCCGCGTTCGCGGAATTTCTCCCAGTACTCTTCGAAGTGCGTGCCGGCGAGCTCGAAGCGCATCGCGCGGAGACGTTCGGCAATGGCGGCTTCGTTAGGCTGAGCCGAGATTTGAGAGGTCGACGAGCGCGTTGCCTTCGCCGGAGACGCCTTCATTGAGTTTCACCACGGCCTGCGCATCGACGGCCGTTGCAGGCGCATTTGCCTCAGCGCCGACGCGACTTCATCCAGGCTCGTCAAGTTGTCGAAGCCAAGCGGGTGATTGATTCCCGCCTGGGCGAAGAACTGGCGGCAGCCTGTCTTTGTCCCGAAGGAGAAGTGACGCGGGTCAGCGCCGTAAAGAGGAATGCCAAGGCGCAGAGCGAGATTTCGCTCGAAGTAGGTCGTGTTGTAGCAGACGAGATGCGCGCGGTTTTTGTCCGCGATGCCGCCTACGATCTGCTGCAGCAGACGCGGCCGCTCGAGGACTTTCAGGCTGAGCGGGCCGCGGCGAGTCATCATACGGCGCGAGCAAGGTGAGCCGGCGCATGGCATGGCGCGGGATGATGCCCGGGAGCAGATCGAGGTAATACTCGATCACGCTGGAATGAATCGCCTGCGAGGTGACGTAGATCATGCGCGCCCGCGGCTGCGTGAGGAGCAGAAGCAGGAAAAGGAAACGCTCTTCGTAGGCCTGCACTTCCAGGCCGGTGATGGCCATGTCGATCGACATCGATGGCGACGACGACGATGGTTTGTTCGTCCTGATTGAAGGACTCGATCGAGCGCCAGAGCGGCACGAGTTTCTGCTGAAGAGAATCAAACTGCGCGGCGGCGTCCTCTGCGGAAAGGCCGGCGGGCAGTCCAACGAGAGCGGGATCGGTATTCATTTGCGAAGAGCCTACCGCACGTGGCAAGCCACGCGGCTGCCTGCCGGCTCCAGGAGCAATTAATCCGCAAGCACTGCCGTTTCCTGACCACGGAATACGTTGGTGGATGAGACGATTACTCTGTTGCGCGTCCGCCACAGCCATCGCGCTGCAGTGGATTTTCTCGACACTGTGGAACGGAGCGAAGCCCTGCGACTGGAATGGATCGATCCTGCGCGCTTTCACGCCGCCGCCACCTGGTTTCGCAAACATTCGGTTAAGGAATGGTCATTCACGGACTGCGTGAGCTTTGCCGTCATGCGAGAGTTGCGCATGCGCGATGCGTTTACCACCGATCATCATTTCCGGCAGGCGGGCTTCACCCCGCTTTTGAAAACGCGCTCTATGAGCGCGT
>CAWATC010000007.1:0-195787 GCA_963784865.1 uncultured Verrucomicrobiae bacterium
GTTCGATTCATCCAGTCGCCTACCTCGGTTCATATAATCCCAGCAGTCCGACGACAAACTACCGGGGCGATTTCGGCAGTAGCATTAACATCAGCAACAGCGGCACCTTCGCCGTCAATGTTCCGGCCCACACTACCGTCGTCCTCGTCGTGCACGAGATCGGGACCGTCCCCGATTGCCCCAATTACAGCTTTACCGTGACGGGATTGCCCTGCCCGGTGAAAATCGTTTCGATCGAACGGCCGACCAACGGCCATGTGCTTCTGCAAGGCCTCGGCGTCCCGAACGCATCTCATTCGGTCGAGTTCTCCGACGATCTGGGATCCGGCGTGTTTCAGTCGCTCGACGCGACCGTTTTTGCCGATGGCCTTGGGCTGTTGCGCTTCGAAGATTCCAGCGCCACCGGCCTGCCAAAGCGATTCTATCGCTTCACGTATCCCTAACGTCGCGCGCCTTGGCGGCCCTGAACGCTTGAGGCTTTGAGTTTGCTTTGCGCTTCCGCATTGCGCGCGGGCGACTAGGATGCGCGCTGTGAAAACAATTTTTTTCTTCGCGAGCTGGCTGTTCTTGGCCGCAGTCGTCGATGCACAAACGCCGCCGGCGGAGCGTCGGCCCGATGTCTCGAATAAGGCTCTCATTTTGAAAACGACGCAGCCGAGCAAACTGGCCGACCCAACCATGAAAGCCGATGCGACCGCGTTGCACAAAATGGCGGACGATTATTACGCCTGGCGCAACGAGAACTATCCGGTGCAAAGCAGCGACGCGGGCCTGCACACCTGGGACAATCGGCTGACCGATTACGCGCCCGCGAAAATCGCCGAGCGCGCGGAACACGTCAGCGCTCTGCTGGAAAAGGTGCGCGCGATGAAGACGGAGGCGTGGCCGAAGGACGAGCGGATCGATTGGATTCTCTTCCGGTCGCAACTGGAGGGCGTCGATTTCGGCAATCGCATTCTCAAGTCGGAGCGCACCGATCCGCAGCTCTATGTGAGCGAATGCACGAACGCCATTTTCTCGCTCCTGAAGAAAGATTACGACAGCCCGCGGAACCGCGCCGTGGCCGCGACCGCGCGCTTGCAGGCGATGCCGGCGCTGCTCCAGCAAGGCCTCGGCAACCTGCAGAGCCCGGTGAAACTCTACGCCGAGCTGGCGATGGCCTCCGCGCGCTCGGTGGATTCCCTCTTCACGGGAAGCCTGATGACGTTGTCGGCCGACCTGCCACCAGCGGAAAAGGAAGCCCTCTCGCAGGCGCGCGACAGCGCGATCACGGCCTTGCATCACTACGCGGATGAACTCGAAAAGCGGCTGCCGAAGATGGTCGACTTCGCGCCGATGGGCGAAGCGAACTACAATTATTATCTCAAGCACGTCCTGCTCTTGCCGATCGACGCGACCCAGGTCGAGATGCTGGGCCGGGTAGAGCTGGCACGTTATCGCGCCCTCGAAGCACTGCTGCCCGATCCCTCGCTGGCCGATCCCAATCCCGCGCGCAGCAAGAACATTCCGCCCGATCAAGCAGCCTTCCTCGCCGCCTACGAAAGCCGCGAGCAGGAGATGATCAAATTTCTCCAGGAACACAAACTGATCACGCTCCCGGAATATCTCGGGCCCTTTCAAATCAAGCAGTTGCCCGACGCGTTCAAACCGACCAGCCCCGGCGGCTTCATGAATCCGCCCGGCCTCTACGACAAGGATGCGAGCGGGTTTTATTTCATCCCGACCTACAGCCCGGAGTCGAAGAATTTCTACATCCGCGCCGCGATCGAGGATCCGCGGCCGATCCTCGGACACGAAGGCATTCCGGGACATTTCCTCCAGATCTCGATCGCGAATCATTTGACCGATGAGATCCGACGCCAGCACTACGACGGGGTTTTCGCGGAAGGCTGGGCGCTCTACGGCGAAGAGATGTTGCTCCGGACTGGTCTCTATCTGGAGAACTCCGCGGCCCAGGGCCAGATCCTCCGCCTCTCGCGTTATCGCGCCGCCCGCATCGGCGTGGATGTGAACCTGCACACCGGCCGGTGGACCTTTGAACAGGCGGTCAAATACTTCATGGAAGCTGGCGGGCTCGATCGTGAGTCCGCGGAAGGCGAAGCGGCCGGTGCAGCCTCATCGCCAACCCAAAAAATCTGCTACATCACGGGCAAGTGGCAGATCATGAATCTGCTCGGCCGCTATCGCGATCAGCAGGGGGCGAACTTCCGCCTCGGCCAGTTCCATGACGATCTGCTCAAGAACGGGAGCCTGCCGCTCTCCGTCGTCGAATGGATTCTCCTCGACGATCCAACGTCACTGGAGCAAGCGCTTCGTTAGGCGAAGTCACAGCGATTTCGCGCTGCCGACTGATGGACCAAATGCTTCCGCCGCCGTCCCCACGCCGCCGGTGGCCGAGACTGCCGCTTTACGCACGGGTGCTCATAGGCGTGGCCGCGGGCGTCACCCTCGGCGTCATTTTCAAGACCGGGCCGATCGTGGCCGGCGTGCGCAATGAGGATCTCGGCCTGCTCGGCCTGCTCGTCATCCGGTTGCTCAAAGCGCTGGCGGTGCCGCTGATCTTGTTCGCGATTCTCGACGCGTTTCTGCAGCGTGGAGATTTCGGCGCGGCGCGGCGGCTGGCTGATCTTGATCTGCCTCGTGAACGTCTCGGTCGCGTTCGCCATCGGCCTCACCTTGCTCAACACTCTGCGACCGGGCGACAAATGGCGCGGGCGATTAAATGAAATCGCGGGCGATCGTCGAACACTGAAGCCGGTTCTTCATCGACCACGAATCCCGAGGCGCCGAAGGCCACGCTCGATCCGCTGAAGAACATCGCGGGCTACGTGCCGGAGAGCCTGGTCGATCCATTCGTGAAGAACAACGTGATCACCGTCGTCCTGTGTCGGGATTCTCGGTGGGGCGGCGCTGCGGCGAGTGAAAACCAAAAACGAAGCCGAAGGCCAGAGCGCGAATTTCCAACCGATCGAGCGGCTCGTCGGAGTGGTTTATCACACGCTTATCCAGATGCTGCACTGAATGCCTCACGGAGAAGATCGGTGTCTCGGATGAATCAGCGCGCCTCGCCGCCTGCGTGGGCACGAACTTGAACAACGACGGGATCACTTTGTATGAAGCGATGGCCGCGCTTTTCCTCGCGCAGGCTTACGGCTTCGATCTCACGATCCAGCAACAGGCAGTGGTCGTGCTCGCGTCGCTCATGGCGGGAATCGGCGTCGCCGGAATTCCCGAAGCGGGGTTAATCGTGCTGCCACTCGTCCTCGCGGCGGCCGGTTTGCCGGAGCAACTGATCGTGGTCGCGATTCCGTTGATCCTGCCGGTCGATTGGATCATCGCCCGCGTGCGCTCGGGAGTGAACGTGATGAGCGATATGCTGGTCGCGATCCTGCTCGATCGGCGGCGTTCGCCGGCGGGTTGATTACATCCCGAGCGCGGTGCGCAGATGCGGCACAAGGCGCTTGGTGAATTCCACCGAGTCTGGCGCGGACAAGTGCGACCATTCCGGACATTCGAAGCTCGCCAGTTCGGGATAATCCTCGAAATAGATTCCAGGCACGCCGGTTTCGCGAAGGACGCGATCCCAGATGCCGCTGCGCGGGGTGGCTTTGTCTTCGAGCTCTTTCAATCCGCCCGTTAGCGGGAAACGGACGAAAACAATCTTGCCTCCACGCGCGCGGATTTTTTCCACCGCGGCGACGATATCATGAAAACGGGCTTCCCTCGCCGCCTCCATGCGCGCGAGAAACGCTTCTCGCGGGATATAGGTGGGAGGCGGAGGCGGGGTGAAGAGCGGAAACCAGCCATCGCGGACCCGCGTTTGTAGTGGCCCCGGTCGCGCACAACTGTCGATCATACGCGCGCGACGCTCGCGATCGAGTGAAGCGAAGTACGGAGGAAATGGCGGCGGCACAAGCGCTCCTGGACGATTCGGGATTGGCAACCGCTTCAGTATTTCCTTCGTGTCGAGCTCCTCTTGTTTCGAGAAGGCGACATGTTCTTCCAGCGGGATGGCGAGGAACTGACTGGCGCGCTGCGCCAGGGTTTGGGTGTGGTAACGCTTGACGGCCTTTTCCGCGTTCTCGACCAGAGGACCGCCCGGCGCAAAGAACATCAACGGCACGATGCTGCAGATGATGGTGCCGTGGAAGGTTTCATCGTTCGCCAGATCCTGGAGCACGGGGAAGGCGCAACTGCCGGGTTGCGCCAGTTGGATCGGACGAGTGCCGAGGCCGCGTTCCAGTTCGTCCAGATCACAATCAAAATACGGGCGCGAGTCGCCGATGATCACGATCGATCCCGGCTGGACGCGCCGCCGCGTTTGCGCCCAAAGGTCTGCGGTGTCGTTGAGAGAGGGCCCATATCCGGCGGCGCGGCAGCGGACCTCCCAGGCGATCGCCGCGAGCAGCGTGATCACGACAACGAGGACCGCGATCCCGCGCCAGGGCTGCGCCGGGATTGGGCGCTTAAAACTGGAAGTAGATGAATGCATTGCTGTTGCCTTGGGTCAGAATGATCGCTCCGGCCATGAAGACCCACACGGCCGTCACCACCCAGTGCGGGAGCCGCGCCACGGCGGCTTCCATCGAAGTCTCGCGCAACGACCAATGGGCGATGAGCATTCCGACGGTAACGATTCCGATCTGAAGAATTTCCCGCGTTGATAAGATGGCGTCGGCCTTCGCATGTGCGCCGAACATTCCGTGAAGCAGCCGGCTGGCGCTGGTGAAATCCGGGGCGCGGAAGAAAACCCACGCGACGCAAACGAGAGCGTAGGTCGCAAAACCGAGGAGAAGCTTGACGTAAAGCTTGTCACCCCAGGCCACGTCTTTCGTAAAGACTTTCAGCAGTCGCTCGATCGCGAGATAGGAGCCATGGAGCAAACCCCAGACAACAAACGTCCAGGCCGCCCCGTGCCAGAGACCGCCGATGAACATGACGATGATCAGATTAATCATCGCGCGCGTGGCCCCGCTCCGGTTTCCGCCTAACGGAATGTAAAGGTAGTCGCGCAGAAAGGTGGAAAGCGAAATGTGCCAGCGTCGCCAGAAATCGGAAAAGCCGACCGCGGCATAGGGAAAACGGAAGTTGTCTTTCAGGTGAAACCCAAGACAGAGGGCGGCCCCGATGGCGCAGGTCGAGTAGCCGGCAAAGTCGAAGAAGATCTGACCGGCAAAGGCGATCACGCCTAACCAGGAATCGAGCGCGACGAGCGGTCCACCGTAGCCGAAGACGCTATCGGCCGAGTCGGCGAGCATCGTGTCCGCGAGGACCACTTTCTCGAACAGACCGAGGGTCATCAGCAGCAGCCCCCAAAGGAAACGGCCGGTCTCGCGGTTTGGGCGGAGCTTCGAGTTGAGGAAGAAAATCGCCCGCGCGCACGATCGGTCCCGCGACCAACTGCGGGAAAGAATGAGACCGCGAGGGCGAAGTCGCGCAACGATCGCGTCGGTTGCATCACACCGCGATAAATGTCGAGCGTGTAGGAGAGCGAGTGGAAGGTGTAGAACGAGATGCCGATCGGCAGAAAGACATCGAGATGCGGCGGTTGATAGGCGATCCCGCCGCGCGCCAGGGCCCATTGAAAATTTTCCAGCAGAAAATTTCCGTACTTGAAGAACCCCAGCATGCTCAGGTTGACGGCCACGCTGATGACCAGCCAGACCTTTTTGGTCACGGGGTTTTTCTCCTGCGCGAGCTTGCGGCCGAGGTAGAAATCCATCGCGGTGGTGCCGAAAAGCAGCGCGGCAAACGGCGGATTCCACGCGCCGTAGAAAATGTAGCTCGCGATGAGGAGTAGATTCTTCCGTCCGCGCCAGGAGCCCATCATCCAGTAAATGCTCACCACGACTGTGAAGAAGACGACGAAGGTGAGTGAATTGAAGAGCATCGGGAGGCGGGAATCCCTAACCGACACGGCGCGCTTCTCTCAAGTACAATCACAGCGCGCGGTTCGGTTTTGTCATCCCGAGTCGCGATGACGGCGAGGGACCTCGCGCAGGGAGATGGATCACGCCGTAACCCACGGGTGACCAACATCGAGTGGGTGAGGTCCTTCGGCGCGCTTCACCGGCCTCAGGATGACCTGATCGAAACGCACCCAATTTGATGCAGGGCGTCGAACCGGTGAACGACGCGGCTAAAACTCCCGCACCAGGCCAGGCGTCCAGCCGTGCGCTTGCCAAAAGCTCCGCGCGTCGCCAGGAGACCCGGCGAAAATGTTGCGCTCGGCGTGGCGAATGTTCGCGATGCTTTTCGGAAATGACGCGCGCGGCAGATCGCAGACGCCGTCGCCGGTGTACTGCCAGAGCGTCCAGCGATTCCACGGCGAGACGTTGACCGGCCGAACATGATAGTTCGCCACCCAAAGCCAGCAGCGTGCGAGCACGCGTTTGGCCTCGGCGCTGACCTTTGGATTGTTCAGGATCGCGCGGATCCGATTCTCGCCGGAGTAAAGGCCGGGATATTGGCCGGTGCGTTGCCGGATTCGCTCCACAAACGTCACCGCCTGATCGACCCGCATCGTGCCCCCGGGATAGTGGCGGTTCTGTTCGAAATCGAGCACGAGCAAAACCTCGATTCGGACGGCTTGCCGGATCGGCCGCCTGCCATGCGGAGGAAACTGTGCGGAGAAAAAAATCGGCCTGCGCGACCGGATCACTCGCATTTGCGAAATGATACGCGCCCCAGAGCAAACCGGCGCGCGTGGCCGCGGCTTGGCGGACGGCGTACTTATCGTCGCGCACATTTCGCGGGTAGGTCGCCTCGTGAATGACGCCGACGATGCCCTGGCTTTCCATCTGCGCGAAGTCCACCCGCATCAGATCGTAGTGCGAAAGATTGACGACGCTGTTGCTCGCGAGCGCGCTCACCGCCAACACCGGAAGAATCACAGAAAGCGCGAAGGAGCGAAGATTTCATCCGGTGCACCATAGCCGAATGAGGCCACGCTCAAGTGGAAATGCCGCTAGCGCTTCGCGAATTCGTCTAACGCCGCGCTCAAGCGCTCGAGGCCCGCACGCAGATCGTCCGGTTGGCCGCCGATGCCGATGCGAAAATGCTGCGGCATTTCGAAGAAAGCGCCGGGCACGACCGAGGTTTCATATTTCTCGCGTAAGAGCGCGACCAGACCTTCCGAACTTCCGCGGATCAGCCGCGGGAAAACCACGGTGCCAGCGGGCGGGCGGAAGCATTCCAGATCGGGGCGGGAATCCAGGAACGCATCGAGCAACGGACGATTGGCCGCGAGGATCGCTCGCGCGCGGTCGCGGAATCGCTCCAGATGATCGAAGGCCATGACCGACATCCGTTCGGCGGTGTGCGCCGCGACGGAGCCGAACAAGTCGTTCAGCCGCCAGATGCGCCGCGCCAGATCCGGCGCGGCGATCACCCAGCCGCAACGGAGTCCGCTCAAGCCAAAAGCTTTCGTTAGGCTGCTCGTCACGATGAAGGGATTCTCGCCGGCCGGTGCCAGCAACTCGCCGATGGGAAAGCAAAACGGCGCCGCGCCATCGAAAAGCATTTCCAGATAAACTTCATCGATCAGGACACGCGCACCGCCGCGCTGCGCGATCTCGCCGATCGCGCGCAGCGTTTCCGCTGGAATCAATGCGCCACTCGGATTGTGCATGTTGGTCAACACAATCAGGCGCGTCGCGGAGGTCATGGCTTTCTCGACTTCCTCGGGATCGAGAGCGAATCCGGTTTCAAATTTTCGCGCGATTCGTTTCACCCGCGCGCCGAGATACTCGACCACGTCGAGGAGCGGTCCGTAGGCCGGTTGCTCGATCAGGACCTCGTCACCGGGAGCGAGCACCGCGGCCATGGCGAGATGGTTCGCCATCGAGGTGCCGGTCGCCGCGACGATGCATTCCTCGGGCGCGCCGGTGTGCTGCGCCAGGCGCTGTTGCAACGGTGGATAACCGTAGCCCGCCGCGGAGGTGGTGATTTCGAGTTCCTCCACGCGCAAGGGAAACTCCGCCCGCGGCACGTTCATGATCCCGCTGGTCGCCAGATTGCAGCGCGCCTGCGAACGCGTCTTCGCCCATTCCATGTACCGCGACTGCATGGTTCGGCGTGCGTTCTTCACCTTGCTCTCCTGCTTTTCGCCCGCCAGAGGAAATACGCGGGCAGGCCAGCGATGGCGATCGCCAGGCCGATGAAAGAACGCTTCGGATCATGCGCGAATGTGCTCACGACCACGCACAATTGCGCGGCGATGAAGAGCAGCGTCGTCCAGGGATGACCGGGCACGCGGAAATCAATCTTTCCTTCGCCGCCGCGCCGTCGCAGGACAAAGAGGCAAAGCGCGGTGAGGGCGAAAAAGAGGCAGTCCATCGCGACCACGTAGTTCACGACTTGCGCGTAGGTTCCGGTCAACGCGATCACGATCGCCCACACGCCTTGCAGCGCGATTGCCACCACGGGCACATGCGTTCGCGGATGCACCCACGCGACGCTCCGGAAAAAGATGCGATCCTCGGCCATCGCGAAGTAAACGCGCGGCGCGGTCAACATCGATTGCGCGAGGAATCCGAAGGCGGAGAACGCAATCCCGGCGGCGATGAACTGCGCGCCACGCGGGCCGAGCAACATGGCCATGACCGAAGACGCCGGGGTCGTCGCGAGAGCCAACCCCGCTGGTCCGAGCGCACGCACGTAAACAAAATTCACCGAGGTGTAGACCACGATCACGCCGAGCACGCCGAGAATCAGGCCGCGCGGGAGAGTCTTGCGCGCGTCGCGCACTTCGCCGCCGAGAAAACTCGAGGTCTGCCATCCGCCGTAGGCAAAGAGCACCGGCGTCATCGCCGCGCCGAAGGCGACGAAGAGATTCACGGATGCCGGTTGATCCAGAAGCGGCTGCCAGGAAATCTGCGACGGGCCGCCGCGGAGAAAGCTGGCTACCACGAGCACGCCAATCGCACCGATCGCCGTCAGCGTCATCGTCGATTGCACGCGGCTGCCCGCGCGCACGCCGAGGCAATTGATCGCGGTGAGCAGCGCCAGCGCGGCCGCCGCAACGATCGAATCGTTGATCGGCCATTGCGTTAGCTCCAGAAAATATCGCGCAAAGGTGACCGCGACCGCCGCCATTCCACCGGTCTGAATGACGAGCAGCAGGACCCAGCCGTAAACGAACGCCACCGCCGGATGCAGCGCCTCGCGCAGATACGCGTATTGCCCGCCCACGACCGGCAGCCGCACCGCCAGCTCCGCGTAGATGAATCCGCCCACGAGCGCGATCAGCCCGCCGGCGATCCATGCGCTCAGGATCAGCGCGGAAGTATGGACGCGTTCCGCGACGATGTAGGGATTGATGAAAATCCCCGCGCCGATGATCCCGCCCATCACCGCCATGGTCGTGCCGAACAAGCCGAGCTGGCGACGGAGTCCTCCCGCTGCGTCGGAGTCCTCGGTCGATTTCATCGAGGGCATGGTAGAGACGGCGAACCGCGGCGTCCATTGCGGACAAGGCGGATCGCTTCCCACGGTCATCCCGTGTAAGAAACGCACGGCATGAGTTCCGTTTTCTCCACAGCCACGCTCCTCAATGGCCTCGTCCTCGGTTGGTCGGTCGCGTGGCCTCCCGGTCCGGTGAATGCGGAGATGATTCGGCGCGGGTTGCTCCCTCGCTCCGCTCACGGCGGATTTTGGGCCGCCTGGTTCGTCGGGCTGGGCGCTTGCACGGGAGATTTCTTCTGGGCTCTTGGGGTCTCGGCTGGGGCGGGCGCGTTGATCAATACGCCCGCGGTCCGGTTGATCCTCGGGGCGATTAGCCTGGCGCTGTTGTTGTTTCTCGCTGGGGTCTTCGCCCTCGGCGCATGGCGGGCTGCGCGCAGCCATCGGACGACATCTGAAACGATCGATCCGAAGAGGCGCCGTCAGATGCCGGGGTATCTTCTCGGCCTGACTCTCGCCCTAACGAGTCCTTGGAATATCGGATTCTGGCTGGCCGTCATCGGCAGTCAGAGCGGAAGCATCACCGGATCGTTCACGCATTCCCTTTTCCTCGCCGCCTCCGTGGTTCTCGGCGCGATCGCGTGGGGTTGCGTCCTCTCCATCGCGGTCCATCTCGGAGCGCGAATCTTTTCCCGGCCGGCATGGCAGGTCGCCACCCAGGCACTGACCGCGCTCGTGATGCTCTATTTCGCCGCGCGACTGGTGCTGCAACTGCGCTGAAGAGGCGCGGTCACGCAGCGGATTATTTCTGTGGTGTCTTGCGGGAGAAAATGCTCTTCAGGGTGCGGCCGATTTTGTCGACGGTCGATTCCGGTGGCTTCGTTTTTGATTTCGAACTCGAATGACTCTCCGCCCGCATTTGGAAATCAAGCGTCACCGGGGCGCCGCTTTCAACCATGATCGTCAGCGTTCGTTCGGAGCGGTCGGGAAAACGCCCCGTCAGCTCTTGTTTGCCTAACGGGAGATCGACCGTGAGCGGTGCGTGACCGAGGGAGCGCGGACCAAGAAAAATTTCCGCGCCGTCCGGGGTGCTCGTGATGGTCGCGCCAGCGTGCGGGAAGACGCAGGTGACGGGAAGGATTTCTCCTTCCTCCAGCGCGATTTCCATCCGCTCTTCCGGCCAGCCGTCGTTGCGAAAGAAAACCGTGTAGCGGCCAGGCGACAGATCATCGACGAAGCCAGGAACTGCGCCAACATGCAGCGGCGAAATGCCCGGTGGCGTGGTACCGGCGATGACCCCGGGATAGATGGCAAATCCTGCCCCCGCAGGCGTGGCAGCCAATCGCAGGGATCCGTTCCGCGAGGCGGACGCTGCGGCAATCGGCGTCGGCCTGTTGTCGGGCGCGAGGAGCGATTTTACCGGAGTTGCCTCGGTTCGCAGCAACTCCATCGCATAACCATCCGGAACGGTCGCGTCCGCCAGCTCTTTTATTTCCGGCAAATGGAGGCGCACCGGATGCGTCGCGAGGACTGCAGCCGCGACCAGAACCGCCACTCCAGCGGCCGCTCCGACGACGCGCGCGTGGGTGAGCGATTGAATGAGCCCGCGCACCTTCGATTCTTCTTTCGCGGCCACAAGGCGAATGGTTCCGCCGAGACAGAGACGGCGCGCGACCTCCACCGGCGTTTGCGGGCGGTCAGCAGGATTCTTCGCCAGGCAGGCTGCGATGGTTTCTTCCCAATGCCGGGGCACCGCTTCGCCGGCGATGCCTAATTTTTCGCGACGGTCCGCGACCTTGGACGGCGTGAGGTCACGCACTTGTGAGGCGACATCGCTGCCGCAAAACGGAGGCTTGCCTGAAAGCAATTCATACAAGGTCGCTCCGAGGGCATAAACGTCATCGGTCGGCGCGGGAGTTTCTCCGAGCAATTGCTGCGGGCTCAGATAACTCAGCGTCTCGTTGGGAGTGCGGACGCTCGTGGAGTTACGCAGCGCGGCCGCAATACCGAAATCTGTGACTTTTAGTTGCATCCGGCGGTTGACCATCAGGTTCGATGTCTTCAGTTCGCCGTGCAGCAAACCCGCGGAGTCGTGCGCGTAAGCCAGCGCGTCGCACAGAGAGGAAACGAACGGAGCGATTTCGCTGACGGCGAAGCATTTCGCCCGCTTCTGCAGGCGCAAATGAGAGAGCGTTGGTCCATCGACGTATTCCGTCGAGATGGCAGCGCTGCGTTCGTCTTCGATGAAGTCAAAAATGCGGGCGATGTTCGGATGGGCCAGGGCTATACTCCGGAGAGTTGCCCGCTTCAGCGCGGCCTGCGCCGAGGCGTCGAGGCAGACTGCTTCCGGGACGAGTTTCAACGCCACCAGGCGCTTGAGTCGGTCGTCCCGCGCCAGCCAGACAAGACCTATTCGGCCGCGCCCCAAAACGTCCCGCAGGGTAAACCGTTGAAAGAGCTGCGCATCGGCGCCGACGACGCGCATTTTCGGGCTTGAGTCGGGACGTTCTCTTGCCTCGGATTCGAGGGACATTTGCCTTCATATAAGAAGCAGAGCTCATACCCCCGAACCGATTCCGGACCTTTGGTTTTCCATTGGCCCATCCGGCGGATAACAAACCACGGTTGCCGGCTCAAAAGAGAGCGCGCCGGTTGCGAAGGTTTCACTTTGCGGTGATGCTCTCCGAGCCGAGGAGCAGGAAGTTCGCGCGGCTTTTCGACCTATGAAGCTTCGTTATCTTCTTTGCGCGGCGCTCTTGGGAGCGGTCCTGGCCGAGGCGCACGCCGCTGCGGACGCACCTCCGGCGAAGGTGCCCGGATTCACTTTTGTCAAAACTGTCGGCCCGATCTCGGAATTCCGTCTGGAGAGCAATGGCCTGCAGGTTTTGCTTCTGCCGGAACATTCCAGCCCGACGCTTACCTTCATGGTGACGTATCGCGTCGGCTCGCGAAACGAGGTCACCGGCACGACTGGCGCGACCCATCTGCTGGAGCACTTGATGTTCAAGGGTTCGCCCAAGTACAACGACGAGAAAGGCACGAGCGTGAAGCAAATGCTCGAGCGGGTCGGCGGCATCTACAACGCCACGACCTCCCTCGATCGCACCAACTACTACGCGAACATCGCCAGCGAAAATCTGGACAGCTACATGGCAATCGAGTCCGACCGGATGCGCAATCTCTGGCTCCGCGAGGCCGATCGAAAACCGGAAATGACGGTGGTGCGCAACGAATTCGAGATCGGCGAGAACAATCCGGCGCAGGCGCTCGAGAAGGAAATCTACGCCGCGGCCTATGTAGCGCACCCTTATCATCATTCGACCATCGGATGGCGGAGCGACATCGAGAAGGTGCCGATCGAAAAGCTGCAGGAATTCTACAACACCTTTTATTGGCCGGAGAACGCCACCGCCACGGTCATCGGCGACTTTGAGCCGCGCGCTGCGCTCGAACTAATCAAGAAACACTTTGGCGCGATCCCGAAGGCGCCCAAGCCAATTCCCGCGATCTACACCGAGGAACCCGAGCAAACCGGCCCGCGCCGCGTGACCGTGCAGCGCGCGGGTGAACTCGGAGTGGTGGCGGTGGCGCACAAGGTTCCGGAAGCTCGGCACGCCGACCAACCAGCCTTGCAAATCCTCGACGCGATCCTGACGGAGGGAAAAAACAGCCGCTTCTATCGCGCGCTGACGGATAAGAATCTCACCACCGGAGTGCAAGGCGATCTCGGATCCTATCACGACCCTTCATTGCACATCCTCTTTGCGAATCTGGCCCCGGCGAGCACGCACGAGCAGGTCGAGAAGATTCTCCTGGAAGAAATCGAGCGGGTGAAAAAGGAAGGGGTGACCGATGGCGAAGTCGCCGCCGCGGCGGCCCAGATTCTGGCCGCGGCCGCTTACGCACGCGACGGCTCGTTCGCGGTCGCGAGCACCTTGAATGAAGACATTGCCTCGGGCGATTGGACGCTCTACGTCACCGGGGATGAGGCGCTCAAGAAAGTGACCGCCGCGGACGTGCAACGCGTGGCCAAGGCATATTTCGTGGAAAACAAACGCACCACCGGATGGTTCATTCCCGTGGTCTCACCCGAGGCTCCAGAGGAAGAAGCGATTCGACCTGGGCCGCCTGCCCGGTGAAAGCGCCTGCCATGATTTTAGGTTTCATGACACGTCAACTTTTTCTCGCGCTTCTTTTCTCGTTAGGAACGGCCGGGGCACGGGCACAACTGGCGGACAAAGTTGTTCGCGAAAGGATCGCGGGCATCGATGTGATCGCCTGCCGGACAGGCGTGAAGGACGTGATCACCTTCTCCGGCTCGCTACCGGCGGGAGATGTTTTTGCCCCGCAAAATAATCTCGCGGTTCCCACCCTGACCGGCGAGATGCTCGACAAGGGAACATCCAAACAAGACAAGTTCGCGATCGCGCAAAAGCTCGATAACATCGGTGCGAAAATCGACTTCACGGTTCGCGGAGTGATGCTCGAATTCGAAGCGAAGTGTCTGCGCAAAGATCTGCCGGTGGTGGTTGCACTCCTGGCCGAGCAACTTCGCACGCCGGCCTTTTCCGAGGAGGAATTTGCCAAGTTAAAGAAGCAAGTGGCCGGCGAGCTCCAACGGGCGATGGAGAACACTGGCTTCCGCGCCAGCCAGGCTTTCGCCGAAATTATCTTTCCCGTCGGGCATCCGAATCACGAACCGCCTACCGCGGAGTTTCTCGCGGCAGTCGCGGCCGCCAAACTCGAAGATGTGAAGAAATTTCACGCGGACTATTATGGCCCGGCCGGGGCGACCCTGGTCGCAGTCGGCGACGTCGATATCGCCGTGCTCAAGGACGAACTGGCGAAGGCGTTCGCCGGATGGACCAGCGGGATACCTGCGCCGCCGTTTCCGCCCGCTCCTCCAGGCGAGCGTCACGAACGGATTATTTCCATGGCCGACAAGCCGAACGTGACCGTGATCATGGGACAAGGGACGGGACTGAAGTATCGCGACCCGGACGCGCTCGCCCTTCGGGTGGGCAACGCCGCGCTCGGCTCCGGATTCACCGGACGCTTGATGGCCAACGTGCGCGACAAGGAAGGGCTGACCTACGGGATTCGCTCCAACGTCTCGAACGATTCGTTCTCCGATGGCGCCTGGCAGATCACGGCAAACTTCGCTCCGCAATTGCTTGAGAAAGGACTGGCCTCGACGAACCGCGAACTCAACGCCTGGTACTCCGCAGGCCTGACTCCGGCCGAACTGGAGCGGGTCAAGAGCAACCTCATCGGAACATTCAAGGTCGGTCTCGCGACCACCGACGGGCTGGCTGGTGCCTTGCTCGCCGCCGTGCAGCGCGGTTACGACGTCACCTGGCTCGATGAATACCCGAAGCGGGTCGCGGCCGTGACGTTGGCTGAGGTAAACGGCGCGATCAAGAAACACCTGCAGCCGGAAAAGATGACTCTAATCGAGGCGGGAAGCGTGCCGGCAGCACCAGCCGCGAATCATAAAGCAGGAGAATGAAAAATTTGAACCAACCGGGACTTCCGCAGGGTCAAAAGGCTTGGTTCCTGCTGTTTTTGGTTATCGCCATGAAACCTAATCTCACCTCCACAGACTCTCGCATTTTCGCCCGTCAGTTTGCGGAGGGGTTTCGCCAGAGTTTGAACAGCAACTGTGGGCGAATTTTGGAAAACGCGAGGAATCGCTGGGACCGAAAGTTCGCGGGCAAAGAACCGAGCGACGCCTGCGTTCGCGTCCGCATTTCGGGACATTCCCGCGCGAGCTTCGATAATTTTCAGCCGTCGCGCGGACACTACGGGTCGCTCGCGGCCTGATCCTGTCGTGACGCTCGGCCGGCTACGGTTGTAGCCGATTGTATTTCTTGAGAACGGCCCGCAACCGATCGTGCGGCAGCGCGTCAACTTGGTGATCGTCGCGGCCGACCATGCTCTGATTCGCGACCAGCGCGTTGACGATCGCTTCTTCCACGGCTTGCACGGTGGCCTCGAAGATTTCATCGAGCCGGTCGTTCGGGATGGTTTCGACGGAGCGGATCGGCTTGGCTGGATCGGCCGCGCCCGGATTGGCGGTGGAAAACGCGATGAACAAATCGCCGGAACCGTTCCCCGAAACACTCCCCGTGCGGGCCAGGCCTAACGAGGCGCGACGCGCGAGCCGCTTGAGCTGATGCGGCAACAGCGGCGCGTCCGTCGCGATCGCGATAATGATCGAGCCGCTCTCTTTGCTGTAGACGGCGTTCTCGGGAATTTCCTTGCCAACGGGAACACCGGCGATCGTCAGTTGCGGACGCCGCCCGCAATTTGCCTGCACCAGGACACCGATCGTGTACGGGCCGCCCACCTTTGGCTTGACCACGCGCGACGCGGTTCCCGTGCCGCCTTTGAATTCGTAGCAAATCATCCCCGTCCCTCCGCCGACACTGCCTTCGGCGATCGGGCCGGCCTTCGCGCTCTCCAAGGCCTGGACGACGTGCTCGGGCTTCACATGAAAGCCGTTGATGTCATTCAAATAACCGTCCCAAGTCTCGGCCACCACCGGCAAACTCCACAAGAACCCGGTCGGATCGGGCCCACCCTTCGCCACCCGCCAGGCGATGACCGCATCGCGCGCCACTCCAACGCTATGCGTGTTCGTGATCACGACCGGTCCCTCGAGAAATCCGCCTTCTTCCACCCAGGCGGTTCCGGTCATTTCGCCATTGCCGTTCAAGCTGAAGACGCCGGCATAGACCGGATCGTCGAACGAAGCTTCGCCGCGGGGCAGGATCGCGGTCACGCCGGTCCGCACCGGTCCCTTGCCGACCTGCAGCTTCCCCTCGCCGCTGATCAAGGTGGTGTAGCCGACAGTCACACCCGCGACATCCGTGATCGCATCAAGCGGACCGGGCGTCCCATCGAATGGAATGCCCAGCGCACGCGCCCGGACCGTTTGCTGAGCGGGCGGCGAAGCGATCGGCTCCCGCGCCGGCAGCGTTCCGGCGGAGAAAATCAGGAGGAGAAAAAAGAGGCGCGAAAGATTTGCATTCATCAGAAGGAGATCACGAACCGGAGGCATACTTCTGCATCGAGCGATCGATGTAAACGCCGCAGGTTCACACATCGCCGCGCGGCTTCTGCGAGCGCGATGCTCCGTCATCGCGACGACGGAGCGTCGCGCTCCACACAGACGTTCACTCCGCTTCCGCCCGCAGGATTTCCAATGGCGGAGTGCTCCCGATCCCGCGGCTGGTGAGCAGTCCGATGAATACCGTCAAGGCACTCACCGACACCGCCGCCACGCCCAAGGGCCAGATGGAAGGCGCGTACTCCAATTTGAAAACAAACTTCGCCAGCGCCCAACTGGAGATGACCGCGAGCACGATCCCCGTTCCGCTGGCCAGTGCGCCGAGCATCAGATACTCCGCGCAAAGCACCTGCCAGATTTGCGCGCGCGATGCCCCGAGCGTGCGCAGGAGCACGCTCTCCTTCAGGCGCTGATACCGTCCGCTCCAGATGGTGCTCGCCAGCACCACCAACCCCGCGCCCACGGTGAAGAGCGACATCACGCGAATGACCAGCGCGACCTTCGTCAGAATCGAATCGACCGTTTGAATCACCGAAGTGAGGTCGAGCGCGGAGACGTTGGAGAATTTCGCCACCACCGCGCTTTGCAGACGCGCGGAAGCCGCCGCATCCGGCACCCGGCTAACGAGCACATTGAAGGTGGGCGCGGTTTCGAGCACGCCGGCGGGGAAAACGACGAAGAAGTTTGTTTGAAAACGCTTCCAATCGATGTCGCGCAGGCTCGCGATGCGCGTTTTGATCGGGACGCCCTGGACATCGAAGACCAGTTCGTCGCCGACCTTCGCTTCGAAGTCGTGCGCGATTTCCTTGTCGAGCGAGATCGGCACCACGTCGCCCGGTTTGTAATCGACGCGACCAATCCATTTCCCGTCCACGACCTTCTCGGTCTCGGACAATGTCTCGCGGTAGGTGCTGCGATATTCCCGCTGCAATTCCCATTCCGGAATCTTCCGCGACGGATCGGCCAGGATCTCCTCCGTCTTGCGGCCTTTGATCTCGGCGAGGCGCATCGTGACGATCGGCGCTTCCTGAATGACCGGCAATCCAGCCGCCCGCACCAGATCCGCCACCTCTCTTGTTTGATCGGGTTGAATATCGAAGAGGAAAATGTTCGGCTGATCTTTCGTGCCGATGGAGCGGAACTGCGAGAGCAAGACTTCGCGGCTGAGATAAAGATTCAGGAGGAGAAACGTGCCCAGGCCGAGCGACACCGTCAGGAGCAGGGTGCGATTGTTCGGCCGATACAAGATTGGCCAGACCCTGCCGCACCGCGAAGCTCCAGTTGTGCGGAAAAAATTTCCGCATGAGCACGATCAGGAGCTTCGCCATGCCGGCAAAGATCGCGACCGCCAATCCGAGCACGCCGGCAAAAACAAAACCGCGCGTCCAGGTTTCACTTTGCGCAATGGCGAACGCGGTCACGCTCGCCGCGATCACCAGATAAACGAGCCAGACTAACGAATCGAATCGCCGCGGCCCGGCTTCCTCCTGCGTCCCCGAGCGCAGGATCAAGAGCGGCGCGAGACGCCGGAAGCGCAGGAGCGCCGGCAGCGCAAAGAGCACGCAGATGGCAAAGCCGATCGACATGCCGCGGAGGATCGGCTGCCAGGCGATCGCCGCCGAGATCGGGAGCGGAATGAAGCTCTGCAAGATCGCCGGAAAGATCCGTTGCATCGCCGAGGCCGAGGGCCGCGCCGCTGGCCGCTCCGACGAAGCCCATGGCCGCCGCTTGCAGCAGGTAAACAAACACCGTGCTGCCGAGCGGAGGCGCCGAGACATCGCAGGATCGCCCCCGTCTTGTGCTTTTGCTGCAGATGCGCCTGAATCGCGCTCGCCACGCCCACCGCTCCGAGAAGGAGCGAAATGAAACCGACCAGATTGAGGAAGCGGTAGAGATTTTCGAGCGCCGCGCCCAGGTCCTTCTTGCGTTTCGCGACGGTGTCGTACTCGAGTCCGAAGCGCTGGATTTGCGGAGTGAGCGTGGCGAGGCGCTTTTCGACGTCGATCTTCTCCGGAAACTTCACGTAATCGCGATAGTGCGCGACGCTCCCGGGTTTGAGCAGATTCGTCGCGGCCAGATTCTGCAGCGGAATGTAAACCCGCGGCGCAAACGATCCCGCGGCCGACGCTTCGCCCGGCATCTTCTTCAGCGCACCGGCGACGATGAATTCCACGTCACCGATCTTGATCTTGTCGCCCACTTTCGCTCCGAACTGAATCAGGAGACTTTCTTCGACCACGGCACGCGCCCCGTCCCGAAAATCACGCGCGGCCGACGGCGGCTCCGTTTCCATCGCGCCGTAGAATGGAAACTCGCCGCCAAGCGCGCGCACATGGACCAGGCGCGTTCCGCCCGTCGCCGGAAAGACCGCCATCGTGGTGAAGCGCATCTCCCGCGCCTGCGTCTCCCCTAACGAATGCAAGAATGTTTCCTCCTCGGCGCTAAAGGCGCGCGAGCTTTCCACGATCAAGTCCGCGCCGATCAGGGTGCGCGCCTGATCGTCGATCGCTTGCGCCAGGCTCTTCCGAAACGAACCGATGCTGACGAGCGCGGCAATGCCGAGCGTGATCGAGATGGAAAAAACAAGGAGCCGCCGCCGGCTCGAGCGGCTGTCGCGCCAGGCCATTTTCCAGATGAAGGAGGGATGCATCAGACCGCCTCGCCGTTGCGCAACCGGATCGTGCGCTCCGTCAGCGCGGCCACATCGGGATCGTGCGTCACCAGGACGAGCGCCGTGCCGGCGCTGCGATTCAATTCGAGCATGATCTCGATGATTCCGCTGCTCGTTTCCGAATCCAGATTTCCCGTCGGTTCATCGGCAAAGAGAATCTTCGGCCGGTTGATGAAAGCGCGGGCGAGCGCGACGCGCTGCTGCTCGCCGCCGGAAAGTTGCGCCGGATAATGAGCGACGCGTTCCGCCAACCCGACGCGCCGGAGCAATTCCAGACCAAGCGCGCGCGCGGTGCGATCACCGCGCAGCTCCATCGGCACGGTGACATTTTCCAACGCGGTCAGCGTTGGAATGAGCTGGAAATTCTGAAAGACGAACCCGACATGCTGATTCCGAATGCGCGCCCGCTCGTCTTCGCTCATCTGCGCGAGCGGCTCTCCATTCAGCAGGACAGAACCCGAAGTGGGGCGGTCGAGTCCGGCACACAAGCCGAGCAAAGTCGTCTTGCCGCTGCCGGATGGCCCGAGGATCGAACAGGTCGCGCCTTGCGGCAGCGTCAACGAAATCTCCTTCAGGACGGTGAGCGCGCCCGCGCCGGTCTTGTAGGTTTTCGTCAGGCGCTGGACGTCGAGTATCGGGATGGCGGTCATTGACGGTGGGAGCGGGTGCGTCTTGCTTACGCGAACATGATTCGCTGCGCATGGGGAAATTGATCCTCAGACTTTCGGGCGTTGGGATGGCGCTGTGGCTTTCGGCATCGACCGTTTTCTGCGAGGAACAATCGCCGAAGACCCTGGTGTTTCTCGGCGACAGCCTGAGCGCCGGCTTCGGCGTGAAACCGACGGAGGCGTTTCCCGCGCTCATCGGCGAAAAGATTCGCGCGGCCAATCTTCCCTATCAGGTCGAGAACGCCGGCCTCAGCGGCGACACCACCGCCGGCGGTCTGCGCCGGGTCGATTGGCTGCTCCAGCGACCGATCGACGTGCTCGTGATTGAACTCGGCGCCAACGACGGATTGCGCGGGCTGCCGGTGACGGCGATCAAATCCAATCTGCAAGCGATCATCGACAAAACGAAATCGAAGAATCCGGGCGTGAAAGTGGTCATCGCAGGAATGCAAATGCCGCCGAATCTCGGAGGCGAATACGCGAGCAGTTTTCAGCGCGCGTTTGGCGAAGTCGCAAAGGCTAACGACGCGACGCTGATTCCGTTTCTACTCGATGGCGTCGGCGGAAGGCGCGAGTTGAATCAACCGGACTTGATCCATCCGACCGCGGCCGGACATCGGGTGATCGCGGACGTGGTCTGGCGGACGCTGGAGCCGATCTTGCGGCAACAATAAGGCCATGAATTTGGAAGGCTGCACCGCGCTGATCACCGGCGCTTCCGCGGGGATTGGACGCGAGTTCGCGCGGCAACTGGCCCCCCGCGCGAAGACGCTGGTGCTCGTCGCCCGGCGAACGACGCGGCTCGAAGAGTTGCGCGACGAACTCACCCGGAAACACCCGGCGTTGCAGGTCCACGTCTTCCCGACCGACCTCTCCAAACACAAATCCGTCTCGCAGTTGTGTGACTCGTTGGCCGCGAATGGAATTGTCCCCGACGTCCTGATCAACAATGCCGGGCTCGGCGATCGCGGCTCGTTTGTCGACCAGCGATTTCGGTCGCCTGAACGACATGACGCAGGTGAACGTGGTTTCCCTGACGTTGCTCACGCGGAAACTTCTGCCGGCGATGGTCGCGGCCAAACGCGGCGCGATCCTCCACGTCAGTTCGTGCGCCTCGTTTCTGCCCATGCCCGGGCTTCGCGGTTTATGCGGCGACCAAGGCTTACGTGACGAGCTTTTCCGAAGCCTTGCGCGGCGAGCTGCGCGGCAGCGGCGTGACCGTGACCGCGCTCTGCCCGGGCCCGGTGCACACCGAATTCGATACCGTGGCCCAGCGCGCTGGCGCCTCAGACGGGAACGCGCCGGAGTTCGTCTATGTCGACGTGGCGGAGGTCGTGCGCGTCGCGCTGGAAGCGGTCGAACACGATCGCGCGATGATCATTCCGGGGCTCGCGATGAAGATCGGAATGTTCCTCGCGCGGTTAACGCCGATGCCAGTCATGCGACTGGCGTGGCGTTTCGCTCGTTAGGCGGTAGCGACGGCGCGCCCGCTACGGCAGCGCCGTCCCCGAGCGCGCGCGCACGACGGTCGTGTCGCCGCTGTTGACGAAGCCATCGACGTTCACGTCGGAGCGGAAGTTCGTCGCATCGGTCGCCTGACCGGAGCGGTTGCGCGTTTGCAGCGCGTCGCCGGCATTGACGAACCCGTCGCCGTTGGTGTCGCCGACGAGCACGCCCATTGGACACGGAACAGATCGCTCGCTGTTCCCTGCCGAATCATTCACATTCGTCAGGCTGACTGTGATCACCTGCGCGTTGCTGACGCCAGTCAGGTTGACGATGTAGTTATGCGGTCGGCGTCGATCTGCGGCTGCTGACGCTTACCGGTTCCGCCCGTCACGACCGGCGCGCTACGTGAAAGTGACGGGTTGGCGAAGGAGAAGATCGACCTGGTAATCATTGTTCGCTCCGCCACTCCGGCATTCGACGCCCGGGCTCCCGGGAAGCGGCAGATTGATATCGAAGGTCGTGCCGCCATGCAGCTTTCTGGAGACGACCGCGTCGGCACGGGCAGCTGTCGTGGATAAACGCATTCCGCACGGATTCCGCGATGCTCTCCGATGCCGTTGTCGTCGCCGCTGCGATAGTAACCGCGCGCGCGGATGAAGAAGTTCTGTCCGGTCGATAGGTTCAAACCGGTCAGGATCCAGTTGCTGCCAGCGGCCGTGCCGTTGCCCAGGGCAGTGTAGCTCACATTGTCGGTTGAAGACTCAAACGTAACACGCGTGAATTGCGGGCTGGAGCCGCCGCGTGTCCAGGTAATGGTGGTTTGCGTCACGGCGAGATTTTGCGATGCGGCGGTGTCGTTACTCAAACGAGCGAAAAGGCTGCGCGACTGTCCGCCAATGGTTGTGAATTTACCGCCCGCTAAGATCTTGCCGTCCGCCTGCACCGCGATTGAATTGACATCTAAGTCCGCGTTCGGGTCGAACGAATCAGCCAAACCGGTCGTGGCATTAAGCCGGGTAATGCGGTTGCGCGGCTGCCCGCCGATATTCGTGAACAAGCCGGCCGCCAGGATCTTGCCATCCGCCTGCACCGCGATTGCTCGGACATGATTGTTCGCGTTCGAGTCGAACAAATCAGCCGCTCCGGTAGTGGCATCGAGCCGGGCGATGAAGTTGCGCGGCTGTCCGCCGATGTTAGTGAAAATGCCGCCCGCCAGGATCTTGCCGTCCGCCTGTACCGCGAGTGCTCGGACTTGATTGTTCGCGTTCGGGTCAAACGAATCAGCCACTCCGGTGGTGGCATCGAGCCGGGCGACGAAATTGCGCGGCTGTCCGCCAATGGTCTGCGAAATTACCGCCCGCTAAAATCTTGCCGTCCGCCTGCACCGCGAGTGAATCGACAAAACTGTTTGCGTTCGGGTTGAACAAGTCAGCCAAACCGGTGGTGGCATCGAGCCGGGCGATGAAATTGCGCGGCTGTCCGCCAATGACTGTGAAATTACCGCCCGCTAGAATCTTGCCGTCCGCCAGCACCGCAATGGCATAGAAAATACTGTTCGCGTCCGGGTCGAAAGCCGCGTCGAGCGTGCCGTCCGTATTCAATCGCGCAATGTGGTGGCGCGTCTGTCCACCAATGCCTGAGAAAATGCCGCCCGCCAAAATCTTGCCGTCCGGCTGCACCGCAATTGAATCGACCTGACCGTTCGCGTTCGGGTTGAAAGCCAGGTCGAGCGTGCCGTCCGTATTCAGGCGGGCGATGTTGTTCCTCGGCGCCCCGAGAACGTTGCTAAAGCTGCCACCAATGAGGATCTTGCCGTCCGGCTGCACGGCAGTGGCGCTAACAAAGCTGCCGAGGATGCTGAGATTGAGCGTCTGCTCGACCCTGCCGTCGGCTTCCAGGCGGCCGAGGTAGTTGCGCGTGACTGGCGCTACCCCGTTCGGCGTCAGCGTAGTGAAATCGCCGCCCACTAAAACCTTGCCGTCCGTCTGCACCGCGAGTGCACGGACTATGTCATTCGGGTTCGGGTCGAACGAATCAGCCAGTCCGGTTGTGGCATTGAGCCGGGCGATGTGGTTGCGCGGCTGTCCACCAATGGAGTTGAAATCGCCTTTCACTAGAATCTTGCCGTCCGCCTGCACCGCTATTGGCAAGACAGAGTAGTTCGCGTTCGGGTCGAAGGCGGCGTCGAGCGTGCCGTCCGTGTTCAATCGCGCAATGTTGTTGACCGCCTGCCCGCCAATCGTCGTGAGAAAGCCGCCCACCAAGATCTTGCCGTCCGCCTGCACCTCAACTGCATGGACACTACCGTCCGCGTTCGGGTCGAAAGCCGCGTCGAGCGTGTCATCCGTATTAAATCGCGCAATTTGGTGGCGCGTCTGTCCACCAATGGTTCCGAAACCGCCGCCCGCTAAAATCTTGCCGTCCGCCTGCACCACGATTTCCAAGACATGACCGTTCGCGCTCGGGTCGAACGAATCAGCCAATCCGGTGGTGGGATCGAGCCGGGCCATGTAATTGCGCGGCTGTCCACCGATGCTGTTCGCTCCATTGAAATCGCCGCCCACTAAGATCTTGCCGTCCGCCTGCACCGTAATTTCAACGACAAAATCGTTCGCGTTCGGGTCGAACGAATCAGCCAATCCGGTGGTGGCATCGAGCCGGGCGATGTAATTGCGCGGCTGTCCGCCGATGTTCGTGAAATAGCCGCCCACCAAGATTTTGCCGTCCGCCTGCAACGCGATTGTAATGATACGACCGTTCGCGTCCGGGTCGAAGGCGATGTCGAGCGTGCCGTCCGGATTCAGCCGGGCAATGTGGTTACGTGCCACGCCAAGAACGTTGCCAAAAAAGCCGGCGATAAGAATCTTGCCGTCCGGTTGCACGACTGCGACTTCAACGACGCCGTCGGGGTTCGGATCGAAACCGTCGAGCGCGGATTGTCCGCGCGCTGGCGTTGTTGTCAGCTCGAAAAGGCACAGCAGGACTGCTGTCCGTACTAATGCCCAAAGGGGAAAGAGCTTTTTCGTGGGACGAGTGTGGCGATTAGGACACCAGTAGATCAAGCGGAATCGGGCCACCTCTTGGCACGAGCCAGCGAAGAAGTGCACGCCGCAGATGCAGAGGCGCTTGTGTACAAGCACCTGCCCCGGCGCCTAACGACACATCCACCGCCGCGCGGCTGACACAGCCGCCGCTACACTTTACGGTAGTGCAGTCCCTGAGCGCGCGCGCACGGCGGTGGTATCGCCACTGTTGACGAAGCCGTCGGTGTTTACGTCGGAGCGGAAGTTCGTCGCATCGGTCGTCTGACCAGAGCGGTTACGCGTTTGCTGCGCGTCGCCGGTGTTCACGAACCGATCGCCATTGGTGTCGCCCAGGAGAAAGCCGACGGAGATCGCGGTCGTGGGAAGGACCTGCGAGAAGCTATCGGTAACATTGCTGAGGTTCACGGTCACGGTTTGGGCGTTCACCACGCCGGTCAGGTTCACCGTCATGGTGTTACCACTGAAGGCGGGAGCACCGGCAACGTTCCCCGTGCCACCGGTAACCGTCGCGTTTCCGCTGACCACCGGATTACTAAACGTGACGACAAGGGTATGGTCACCGCCTGCTCCGCCATTGCGGCATTCCACGCCCGTTGATCCGGAAAGCGGGAGATCGATATCGAAGGGGCCGGACGCTCCGTGACTCTTGCGCGAGACGGCGGTAGCCAGGGAAAGAGGTGCGCTGCCAGTAATGGTGAAGTTTGTATCCGAGATATCAAAGAAAATATTGCCCACTGCTTCGACCTTTATTCGCGCGGTCGTCGTCGGCATGTTGGGAATCAAGACCGATTCGGAGCCGTCGTTGGCGTGCTCGCAGCAAGCACGGTCGGGAAGGTATTGCCACCATCCGTCGAGAGGGAAATCTTGACGTTGGCCGCATTGCCGCGGTGGCGACATTCCAGGTTACGTTGAAATTAGTTGACCCTGGAATGCTGATAGCCGGTATTGGGCGCGGTGACCGCGAATGGCCGAGCGGTGCCGTCAATCGGTCACGACTGATGTCGCCGTGTTAATGCCGCCGCCGTTGGCCCGGTTATCACGTGCCACCACCTGGAACGTCATGGTGCGGGAAATAGCCGGCAGGAGTTCGCCCGGTGAGGAATCCGCCCGTGGTCGCCGGAGGGACATTGGCGTTGTTCAAAATGTACTGCAACGAGGGGAAGGTCCTGGTTCCTCCGACGGTCGGCAGATAGGGACGAAAGATTGGCCCGCGCCGTGCCATCGGAATCCGTATTCGGAACCGCCGTTGTCGACAGCGCCGAGATCATACTCTTCCCAGTCGTAGGTGATTGAATCGCCATTGGGGTCCGTGGCCGAAGCGGTCAGACGAGAACGGCGTGCTTTTCGGTATGGTGAAGTTTCCCGGGCCGGTCACGGTCGGCGGCGTATTGCCGGTCGCGGTAGCTGACCGCGCACGCGTTGCCGCCGCCGGTTTGGCTATAGGCGACGATCGCTTCGAGGCTCTTAACGTGGAAGGTATCGATGCTGTGGTCCGCGAGGTTCTGGTTACCGCAAATTCCGGCATAGGCCATGATGGTAATGCCGCTGCCCGGCTCATAGGCATGACGTAGCCGGATCGATTACCACCTCCGCAGTTGCCGACTGTGCCGTTAAAGGTGTGGTTTGCGCCCCATTGATGTCCCATCTCGTGCGCGACATAGTCGATGGCGAAAGGATCTCCGACAGGATTCGGCAAGCCGGTTACACCGCGCGCCTTACTCGAGCCGCAAGGAACGCTCAGGTTGTGCGACACCGCCACCGCCCGTACTGAAAACGT
The DNA here is from genome assembly GCA_963784865.1 of uncultured Verrucomicrobiae bacterium. Lineage (GTDB taxonomy): Bacteria > Verrucomicrobiota > Verrucomicrobiia > Chthoniobacterales > UBA10450 > JACCTI01. Next base: position 26,084 of record CAWATC010000007.1, read on the forward strand.
GACCGATGTCGTAGTTGGCTGAGCCGATGACGGTATTGAAGGTGGTCTGGTTCTGACCCAGCATGGTTGAGCCATTGTTGTTGGTGTAGGGATCGTTCGCGGCGGTGCAGGCCCCGCCGCAACTGATATTATCACCGGCGTAGGTGATCAGATTGTTGTTGGCGATGATGTTCATGTGAATGGCAAGGTCTCGTTCGTAAACGCCGTTGACGCGGTTCATGATCAAGACCTCGGCCGCCAATGCGCCCGCTATCGTATTACCGCCGACGGCGACGCAGTACTCGTTGGTTGCAGGCCAGGGCGAGGCGATAGGTCCGCAAGGTTGTGCCGGAAGTGACCGCTGGCACGGGAACATCGCCCGCGGGCAGCGGGGGCAATTCGGGATCAACGAAATCACACTCGAATCCCTGAGCGGTATTCGCCGCGTCCTTCTTCCAATAGGTCATGTAGTCGGTGGTGTTGCCCTCGGCGTAAGGGTCGATCAGCACGGTGCCGGAACGGAGCGAGGATGATGGCGTGAAATCCGGTCGGCAACCAATCGAAGCGCGAAGTCGCGGTGGGATCGTCAATGCCCTGGGCGCGATAGGTCTTGAATCCGGGATATTTTGCGGCCAATCCCGATTCCATGATCGGAGATTCCTCGAAGCGAAAACGAGCCATCGTCCCGTCGGGCATGGGCAGATAAATGATGGGATTCTGGGTTGCGATCCCTGGTGAATTCCATCGGAGCACCTGCCAGCGCTTGCGCCAGGGCCGCGCTGTCCAAGCGCACCGTCCGATAGATCATCGGAACAATCACACGCTTGGCCAGCTTGATCGAGCGAGCGCTCGTCAACGGCCCTCCACATCCTTTCGTTAGGCTGTCTGGCGCCCTGCCCAAAAATGGCGGCGACAACGGACAGAACAAATGTTGCCGTAACGAGCAGTGATATTCTTGTTTTCTTGAATAAGATCGAAAACATTTTCATATTGTGTTGGAGTTGTGGGCGGATGGAGACGAAGTGCTAGCAGCACTCCCAGCGGAGTTCCGGCGACCGGCCTTTGGCTGATGACATACAGGGTAGTGGAGGCGACACAATGGCGTCAAGATTTGATTGCAGACTTGTAATGATGAGGTGGTTGCTGGTCAGTTTGGGGGACGAGGGGATGAAAGCCGATCGGGGTTTACTTTGGTTTTGACAACGCGGTTTTAAGCCACCAGTGGCACCAATACAGTGGGTTGGTTTGCAACCAGAGGAGTTGCGCCGAGTGGCCGCGGCGTTCACATCGGAACGGACTTTCGCGGCACTGATTCTGATCAGCGGCGCGGCCTACGGAAAACCGAGGCGGTAAAATCGCTTCGTTAGACCCACTGCGACGGCGTCATCGTACTGGAAGGCGCCGGTCCCGTCCGCTGCCGGCGGCGCTGGGACCAGGGTTATAAAACTCATGGGGCTTAAATCGGGAGACGCCTGGAGGTTATTAACCTGATTGGGGGCACCGATGCACTGCAAGATAATGTGGCCATTCGCGGCCCGTGCGATCGAAAGGATTTTTAAGGTCGGAGTGCCGGCACTGCAGTTGGTAAAGACCTGCGCGGCGCGGATCATGTAGTTACCATTGGTTACGGTAGTAAAAGTTGTTCCATTACTTGATCGGTAAGAACGACTCAGTGGATTGTTAGTGTCGACTGCGACCGCAAAACCCGGGTCGACTGGGACTTGAAAGCCTACGACGAAATCACCCGCGGTAATTGTAACCGGGTTAGGCAGGGTGTAAGTCGTAAAACCTGGCTGCGCGCCAGCAGTCGCGGCGAACGCTTGGAAGGTGGTGCCGTTAATGTTTGCCGTGCCGGCAGTATTTGGCCCGGCGACAACGTTGATCGCAGTCCCAGGCGGAAAACTCTGGAAAGGATCCCAGAAGATCGAGACCTTGGTGACTGTCGCCGGATACGTGCCAGGAGTCAGCCGGTTTACGTAGTAAGCACCGTTCCCGGAGCTGCTGGCTGATTCCACGGTGCCATCGTCGATTGTAATCGCCGTGGGCGCGTTGGGGCAGAGGCTGAAGGCGCCGGCCTGGAGGTCTCCGCAGCCCGGCTTGCTCAGGACGATCGGTCCACCGGTGGCCCCGGTCGGAACTGTGGCCGTGATCAGGGTATCGCTGTTGACGTTGAAAGTCGTCGCCGGTGTCCCATTGAACTTGACCGAGTTCACTCCGGTGAAATTGACGCCGGTAATTGTCACGACCGTCCCGATCTGACCAGCCGAGGGAGCAAAGTTACTGACCGCGGGGCAGCCATCGCCGGGAGTGATACTGAAGTTCGCGTTCGAAATGTCGAAGAAAATGTTCCCGACCGCTTCAACCTTGATCCGCGCGGTGTTATTGAGAATGCCGTTGGGCAGGCTAACCATTGCGTTGCCCGTGTTCGGTGTGCTGGCGGCAAGGACGGTAGAGAAGGTGTTACCGCCGTCAGTGGACAAGGAGATCTTAACGTTAGCCACATTAACTGGACCGGCGTTCGTTCCGTTAACACTCCAGGTAACATTCTGCATTCCACCGATGGTCTGCCCGCCATTAGGAAACGTGACCGCAAAAGGTCCGGAGTTACCGTCCACTATGATTGCAACAGAACTATCGTTTACTCCGCCGCGCTGATCGCGGACGGTGCAGCGGAAATTCATCGTGCGCGAAACCGCGGGAAGATTCTCTGCCGTCTGAAATCCAGCAATCGTGGCAGGCGGAATGTTCGCATTGTTCAGGATGTAGGTATAGCTCGGAAAGATCCGCGACTTATCGGCTACGGGCGAGAAAGCACGAAAGAGGGGTCTTGTCGTCGTGGGAGGATCGCCAGCCTGGTCACCATAAGGTGGGTTGGCATAGAGCGTCCCGCCGGCATCGAACTGTTCCCAGATGAATCGAAGGTTCGGGATGTCGGAAGCATCCGGGTCGCTGCCAGTGGCAGTTAAAGTAAACGGCGTTAGCTTCGGAATCGTTTTCGGCGTCCCCGCATCCACCGTCGGAGGGCTGTTACCGGTGGCTGTCATGGCCGCGCAGCCTCCGGAGGCGGCGAGGTAGGCGAGCATCTCGTTATAGCTGCCATTGTGGAGACGGTTGTCGTCATCACTCTGGAGATTGTCCGGGGCGCAAACACTGTAACCCATGAGCGTGCTACCGCTGCCGGGTTCCCAGGCGGTGGCGCCGTTGCGCGCCGGGCCGCAAAAGTCACCCGTCCCGTTGAAGGAGTGACTGCCTCCATGTTGGTGGCCGAGTTCGTGCGCCCAAAGGCCGCTGGCCGAAGAGTTGCCGGGAGGACCAAAGATACGCGATGCGCCAGCACCCTTACGCGGGGAAGTTCCGCTGTTGTCACACACTACGCCGAGCCCAGCTATCCCGGCGCCGCCGGTGCCGACAACATGGCCCACGTCGTAATTAGCCGAGCCAACCTTGTCGCGCAGATCGGGGGCGACCTGGCTTAGCATCGTGCTTTCGTTGCTATTGTCGTAGGGATCGTTACCGGCGTTACAGGGAACGTTGCTGCCGGGGCCACAGACGTTGTTGTTGGAGGCGTAAATGATATTGGGCGCGTTCACGAGATTCATGTGCGTCGACAATTCTTTCTCATAGATGGCGTTGATCGTATTGAGGTAGGCGTTGATTGCCGCGATCGAGCCGGCCAGAGTGTCACCGCCGAGGGTGTTACAGAATTCCCAATCGGCCGCCACCGCCAGCCGCTCCGTGCGCAATGTTCCGCCGATGGCGACATTGGGAACGCCCGCGCGTGCCTGGTTGAGGTCAATGTGAGATTTTTCGATCACGCCGCACTTGAAGGCCACGCGTTGATCGTAATAGCTGGCATAAGTGGTTAGGTCCTTCGCATTCGGCGGCTGAATGTTGATCGCCCTGCCCTCGGCCGGAAGCACGAATGCGTGGAAGCCCAGTGGCGTCCAGTCGAAGCGCACCGTCGCCGTTGTGTCATCGATTCCCTGGCCGCGATAGCTCTTGATTTCCGGGTAGAGGGCGACCAATTCCGCATCCATCACCGGCGACTGTTCGAAATAAAAGCGCTGGAACGAGCCGTCGGGCATCGGGAGCGACACAATCGCCGGACTCTTCCGAAGCTCTCCAGTCCGTTCCATCGGAGCGCGCGCAAGTTGTTGCGCGAGCGCATTCTTGTTGAGGCGCAGAACGCGATAAGAATCCGGGGCCGGCGCCTGCCAGTCTGCGGCGGCAAGCGAATTGTTATCGATGGTTTCCCAAATACCGTCTCCTGGAGTCGGCCTCGCTGCGAGACTGCCCGCGCCAGCTTTCGACGCGAAGACCGATATCAGCAGACCGAGTGAGACAACCGACAGAGCTATTAAGACTGCGCTTCTGATCTGACGCATAAACCAAGGCTTTCTAATTGAAGTGGACCTGCAAGAGCGATCTCACGGAAGCGCTTGGCATGCGTCAAGACGTTTTCCGCGTCGGCTGGCGGAGACCGCCATCCATTTCGTCGTTGGGCGAGGCCACGGTCAGCGCGGCTGTCGGTGTTGATGTTCCAATTACGGGGAGCGCTTTCGAAGTTGGCTGACACAACCGCCTCTACATCGGTTTTCCGCTACGGGGCGCGGTGCTCCGTGAGCGCGGGGATCGGCTCGAGTGCTGAGAGCGGGGCGTTAACCCCCTGCTCTCAGCGGCACCGATGAGATCGAAGCCGCCTTGGGACTGCGTGAAAGGCAAGTCCGTTTGTAGCTGGATCCTTCGTGGCCATGCTTGGGTAACTCGAACAGTTGCCAGAGCCACGCGGGGTTTGCCGCCACGCGCGAGCTCGTAAACACAAGGCTGAGTTTAATCCATTGTTATGCTCTCTTCCAAAACCTATTTCGGGGTCGATGTCTCCAAAGCGACGCTCGACTTTCACGGCCCCGGCGTGCAGGGCTCACCTGCCTAACGATCCCGCCGGGCAGCGCCGCCTCCTGGCACGTCTGCCCCAGCAGGCTCACTTGATCTGCGAGGCCAGTGGGGGCTATGAACGCGCGCTCGTGGCCGCGGCGCACAAGGCGGGCGTGGCCGTCTCGGTGGTTAATCCGCGCCAGGTGCGCGACTTCGCCCGCGGTCTGGGGCGCCTGGCGAAAACCGATGCCATCGATGCCGCGACTCTCGCCCAGTTCGGTCAAGCGGTGGCCCCAACGGCTGATCCCGTGCCCAGCCCCGCGCAAGTGGTCCTGGTCGAACTGGTCAGCGCCCGGCAGCAGTTGGTCGCACAGCGCACCGTCGTCCTCCAACAAAGCGCCGGTAACGCGCTCAAGCTCACCCGTAGTCTGGCCCGAGCACGGCTCAAAATGCTCGACCGGCAAATCAAAAAACTTGCGACCGCCATCAACGCCACGCTCCAAGAAGAAGCCGTGCTCGGGCAAAAAGCCGCGCGCCTGGGGCAAGCCGACGGCATCGGGGCGCTCACCGCCGCCACCTGTGTCGCCCTCTGCCCGGAGCTGGGCACTTTAAGCAAACGCGAAGTGGCCGCGCTTGTCGGGGTGGCCCCTTTCAATGACGACAGCGGTCCGCGCCAAGGCCAGCGTCACATCGCCGGCGGCCGCGCCCGACTGCGCAGCGCCCTCTACATGGCGGCCCTCACCGCCATCCGCCATAACCCGATCCTGCGCCGCTTTTATCAACAACTGCGCCGACGCCACAAACCGGCCAAAGTGGCCCTCACCGCCGTCATCCGCAAACTCGCCATCCTCCTCAATCACCTCCTCAAATACCCCTCCTTCCAACTCGCCAATTAACTCTTGCTCGCAACACAGTTGCTACACTTCCGCTACGGCAGCGCGGTGCCCGAGCGCGCGCGCACGACGGTCGTGTCGCCGCTATTGACGAAGCCATCGGCGTTCACATCCGAGCGGAAGTTCGTCGCGTTCGTCCCCTGACCAGCGCGACTGCGCGTTTGCACGGCGTCGCCCGCGTTAACAAAACCGTCGCCGTTGGTGTCGCCCAGCAGGACGCCCATCGACACGGTTTACATTGTTTGTGTTTGCTCCATCGCTTGCACCGAAAAGCGTTAGCGTGATCCGCTGCGCGTTGGCAACGTTGGTCAGTGGCACGGTCACGATCGCACCATCGACACTCACGACGCCACCATTGGAAGATCCCCCAGTCCCTATTTGCCCCGTCCCGATGTGATCTGCGCTTGCGGATTTCCGGCGACAGTAACCGGAGCTGCAAAGGTCAGCACGATTTGATAGTCACCGGTCGGTCCGCCACTGCGGCATTCGACGCCGACGGGGTCAGTAAGTGGAAGAGGTATATCGAACGGGCCGGCTGCGCCATGCAGCTGACGGGATACCGCGGCGATCGGCACGAGTGTTCCTCCAAGTTCGAACGCGCCGATGTCGCTGCCATCCCCGCCGGTCGCGTTCGCAATAGTCGCCGCGTCAAATGGTCGCTCATGACCACGTTGGTCCGCAGCAGGCCAAAGCGCTTACCTTGATCGATGGCGGGACTGTTAGTCAGCAGCGCCATCGTGTCGGTGGCGCCCCCATTGTTCTGCAACGGACCAAGTTGAGGATTAATCGGAGCGGCGGTTGTGCCTACCTGATCCCCAGTAGCAGTAAAGCCCGTGCTGAAGTCACCATTGCCAATAAGGTTGTAACCACTGGAGACAAATGCGCCATCGACGTCATTACCGCCGCCGTTGTTGCCCGTGTTACCGGCGGTGATTGTATTTTGCACGGTGCAACTGTTGCCGGCGATTGCGGCAATTCCGCCAATTCCTTTCCCGCTAGCGCCGTTGTTGCCGTGCGTGCCGGTGCCTCCGGCTCCGCCACTTCCGACATTACCGCTGATGGTCGATCCGGTTATTATTATTGTTCCAAGATTGCAAATCGTGCCACTGGCCACGCCGCCACTGCCACCGAAGGACAAGCCGCTTGCGCCACCGCGGCCGGCGCCGGCGCTGTTGCCGTTGAAGGTGCAATTGGAAATCGCGACACCGCCGCCGGCAGCGTTGTAAAGCGCGCCGCCCGCAGCATCACCGCCATTACCACCGGGAGTGTTGAACTGAGTCGCATCCGAGCCCTGGCCGCCACCTGCAACGTTGCCACTGGAGACGCGATAAAACGTGCAACGATCCAAACCCACGAAGCCCGCGTTGTAAATGCCGCCGCCGAAACCGGAGCCACCGGCCCCGCCGTGGCCGTCGTTGTTAGGCCGCCCGGAAACAAAGTTATTCGTAAACATGCAATCGGTCAGCCTCAACGTGCTTTGATTGTAGATTCCGCCACCGAAATTGCTGGCCCCGCTGTTGCCGCCAGCGTTCCATCCGTCCTGAATCGTTAGGCCGGAGACGCTATTCGTCGTGCTGGTGCTTGCGAAATTGAAAACGCGATGAGCTTCGTTTCCGCTGACCGCCAGAATACGCGCGCCCGGTCCGACAATGTTGATCGAATCAGTCACGACAAGTTCTCCCAGGGCTGTCTGGAGCGTGAGCGTCCCAATTATATTGCTAGCGAACATGATCGTATTGTCTCCGGTCACGGTGTTGGTTCGCTCCACCGCTTCGCGCAAGGTGCAATCGCCCGCGCCGCACACACCGTCGTCGTGATCGCTGGCCGTGGTCACCGTTAAGAACGGCATCGTGCTTTGCTGTGGATCGCTCGCGGCTTCGAATGCGCCGATATCGCTTCCATCGCTGGCATTGGACACATTCGGATTATCAATCGGACGCGCGCCACCGCGTTGATCACTCGTTAGGCCGAAACTATTGCCTTGGTCAATCGCCGGGCTGTTTGGCAGTAGCGCGATGGTTAGGGTAGCGCCGCCATTGTTCTGGAGGCCGGCGGGATCGAGCTTGGGGTCGGCGTGGACTTGATCACCAGTCGCCGTCAGAAATCCGCCGCCATCATCAGTAGTCAGATTGTAACCGAGCGAGGTAACGGTGCCACCATTATTCCTAATGATCCCTCCCGGGCCTTGTAGAATCGTGTTACCGATCCTCAATGTTGGCAGCATCGCCTGATTCAGGTAGATAGCCCCATGGTCGCTGAAAATATTCTCCGCAAACGTGCAACTCTGAACAGTCACAGTTCCAGCTCCGATTTCAATGGCGTTGCCGTTGGGCCCTTGGTTTCTGGTAAAGGTACAGTTCTGTGACGTACGCAACCAGGGCCAGCTCTGTCGTAGTAGATTCCACCGGCACCCGCACCACTGCTGTTATCATTCAATGTACTGTTGCTTATGTTGAGTGTGCCGATGCTCGCGTTTATGCTGACGTTATAGATGGCACCGCCCTCGTATGCACTGGTGTTATTGCTCAGTGTGCAGTTAGTCATGGTCAGCGTACCGCCGTTGAAAATGGCGGCGCCACCTAGACTCGGGCCATACAAGAGCGTTCTGTTGTTAATGAGGGTGACGTTATTCAAAGTGGTCGTTGCGTCGTTGCCGATGCCACCTGCTGTCCGAACCGCGATGTTATCTCTGACTATGCAGTTATTGACTGTGAGATTACCGTTGCCGTTGTAGATCCCTCCGCTGGTGAAGTCATCATAGCCGCTGCTAATCGTGACACCGGATAAGGTCCATGTTCCGTTATCGAAATAGAAGATGCGAAAGTGCGAAGTGCTCGATCGCATGATGGTCAGGCTGCCGGCGCCCGGGCCCTGAATCGTCAAGTTCTGGTTGACGTTCAGCGAAGCGCTGGTCAACGCAATTGTGCCGGTAACGGAGAAATTGATCGTGTCGCCCGAGGAAGAATCGACAATCGTCTGGCGCAACGAGCCTGCGCCGCTGTCGTTCAGATTTGTGACAGTGCGGGTGGTCGCTAGCACTGAGCGCGGACAAAACAACAGCGCAGCAGCTCCAAGGAAGGAACCAAATATTGCTCTCGGCTTCACGGTTCTGGCACTGCTTATACCGTTCATGGGTTCTCGCAGGTGTACAGTCCCAAATCTGCCGATTTGCCCGATGCGTGACTTTACGAGCGACCACTCGCGTTTATTGAATTGTTTACGGTAACATCGTTGCGGAAAGTGGTGGCATCGACCGTCTGTCCCGATTTCAGTTTTGTCAGGCTAACGTCGGAGCGCGTTAACCGAGCCGTTACCTGTTGCGTCGCCAACCAAAACGCGGGATTGGTACGGATACGTTGCTGCTGGTTGTCCCGTCGCTGACACTCAGCAAATATTAGATAATCTCCGCGCTTAGTAACTTTTGGCGGCGGGGAGGATTGACTGTTACCTGGCTGCCACTGGCCTTGGCGCTCCGATACCATCCCACCCGTCCCACTACCAAACGGAAGCGGAGGTGAATGTAACTGGTGAGCCAAAGGTGAAGATGAGCGTGTAATTACCACCGGCGCCCCCACTGCGACACTCGTCTCCCGAGTGTCCGCGCTCAATTGAATATCAAAGCTTTGATTCAAATTCACATCATGAACCTTGCGCGAGACAACGCTTATGGGCGCCGGGCCACTGCCGATCTCGACCGCACCGATGTCGCTTCCATCGCCTCCGGAAGCGTTGGGAATGGCCGGGTCATCGAAGGGACGGGAGCGGCCGCGCTGGTCACTCGTTAGGCCAAAAGCAAAGCCGCGATCGAGGGCGAGACTGCCGGTTTGTGGAACCATGGTGCGGGTACCCCGCCGTTGTTCTGCAACGGACCAAGTTGAGGATTAATGGGCGCGGCGGTCGTGCCTACCTGATCACCTGTAGCACTAAAACCACTACTGAAGTCACCAATGCCAACTAGATTGTAGCCGCTCGAACTAAAAGGGCCGCCGACATCCTGCGCGCCGCCGTTGTTCCCAACATTGCCGGCAACAATCGTGTTGGCGATAGCGGTAGTGCCGCCAGCAACCCTTATACCGCCACTACCTGCGCCAGCTACTCCATTAACGGTACCGGTGCCTGCCGCTCCGCCGCCCCCAGAGTTGCCGCTAATGGTAGCGCTCTTGATTGTTAGCGCGCCAAGATTGTAAATGCGCACCGCTATCGCCATTGCCGCCATTACCCCCGGATGGTCCACCGCTTCCTCCGTTGCCACCTAGCGCCACATTCCCATTGAAGGTGCAGTTGGTGATGAAGAGTGAACCAGAAGTGTCGTTGAAAACTGCGCCGCCACGACCAGCTCCTCCACTGCCACTGGGAACACCACCATGACCAAAGTTGCCCGGTCCACCATTGCCGCCACTAGCCTCATTGGTCTGGACAAAAGCCGATGCTTCCAGGTATAACGTGCCAGAGTTATAGATACCGCCGCCCTGTCCCGCACCGCCACTAGCTGAACTGGGAGAAAGTGTGTCAGTGCCCAGCACATGATTATTGATTAGCGAACAACTGTAGAGGTGGAGCGTGGCACTGTTGTAGATGCCGCCCCCATTCGTCGGATTGCCAATAGTACCTGCTTGCGTCCATCGCGAATGGTGAGCCCGTTCAGAAAGCTGGTGCCGCCGGTAAAACTAAAAATGCGCGATGAGCTATTACCACTGATCGTCCCAATCGGTATCCCAGTGATAGTAAGCGAGTCGGTTACCACCAGTTCACCCATGGTCAGAGTAATAGATGCCAGTGAGGGAGTGAGCAAAAATGATCGAATTGTCGCCGGGAACCGAGTTTGCCCGCGCCACCGCTTCTCGCAAGGCGCAATCGGCGCCACCGCAAACGCCATCGTCATGATCGTCGGTGGTTGTAACGACAAATCCAGTGCCGCCTTGCACGGGATCTTGACCCGGGGCCACCTCATAGGCTCCAACATCACTACCATCGCCGCCGTTCGCGTTCGGAATTGACGGATTGTCGTACGGTCGTGTGACGCCGCGCTGATCCGTCATCGCGCCAAAGCTCTTACCCTTATCGATTGCTCGCTGCCAAAGGTCAAGCGCGATTGTTTGTGTCGCGCCACCGTTGTTTTGTAGCCCAAGCGGATCGAGACCGGGGTCCGTGTTAATCTGATCGGTGGTTTCGGTGAGCTTTCCACTACCGTCGTCGCTGCTAAGATTGTAGCCGTTCGAAAAAATGTCACCAAGAACCACCGTTGACGTTCTCGTGTTTCAGCGAACACTGGTTCAAAATGCACGTGCTTAATGTAATCTGGCTGGTTCCGAGTTAGCACTCTGTTCGTAAATGCCGTAAGCGCCGGGCGGACCGCTGTTGCTACTCAGTGTGCAATTCGTTAGGTCTATTCTAGAATCAGCACCCGTATTGAACTCTTAACGTTACTGATGACTGTCCCGGCAAGGCTGGTTATGGTGTTTCCGCTCAACGTACATATGCCGATGAAAATGTACCCGCCCTGCGTCGAAGCGAAAGACGACTGGTTCGAAATCGCTCCACCAGCAATCGCAGAATGTTCCCGATATTGTGGTCTGACCAACGACACGATTGCGTCTTGATTGAAAATACCACCGCCGACGCCGGCAAAATTGCCGCTGATGCTGCAATTCGTGAGGGTTAGGGTCACGCCTGAATTCCAGATGCCGCCACCAAAGGCAGCGTCGCCTCCGCTAGCTGCGCCAAGGCCATTACTGATCGTTAGGTTATCAATGGACACGCTACCCGCGACGCCGCCAGCCAGGTTGCGCAGTGTAAAGATGCGGAGGCGGGAGCGTTTCCAAAACGCGTGATGGTGGCACCATTGCCATGGATCGTGAGCGAATGCTGCCCGTTATCTCCGGTGATGACCGGCAATCCGCTTGGCCCGACTGTGGTATTATCGACCCTCGTTAGAAAGTAAGTGCCGTTTGCAGCGAGATTGATCGTATCATCCGCGTTGTTGATCTGGCAGATAGAGATCGTGTTCACCAATGCGGTGACATCGCCATTAGCAATGTCGAAGTTACCGGCATCTAACGGCTTGGCGAAAGAAAGTGTCATACAAGCGAAAATCAAAATCAGAACTCTGCGCCTCAGTCTGTTCACATTTTCCTCCTGCGATTGGTCCTTTGGCTTCCTCTGACCAGCGGTCATGCGGTGCCCTCTGGAGGTGTACAGTCCCAAATCCCGCACAAGGTTACGGGGAATGATCAGGGATGATTCGATTACGAGCGCTTCGGCGCCAGAGAGGCGACCCGCCGTCGCCGAGGCTACCGCGCGGCTAGAACAGGAATCGATTACTTTGGGGCGAGCGAATTTGCGATTTGTTCGAAGCGCGCATCGCCGCGAAGCGCGTCCCAAAGAGGATTAAATTCTAAATCGCCGTAGCTCAAGTCGCAGGGTGTGCGGACCGCGATGGCGAGATAGGTTAATGCCATCTCCTTGTCGGAAGTCAGTGCGCCTATCTCCGCCATATAGTTGGAATAAATGACGGCTACAGCTGCGTCCTTCTCTTTCTCCAGCGGCTGCAAAGCGTCGATTGCTTTCTCTTTGTCACCTAGAAAGGCATAAACTTCTGCCAGTCGCGCACAATCATAAATGGCGACCTCGTTCTTCGGATCGGTCGTGAGTGTTTCCTTGAGCGCACGTGCCGTGGCTTGCGCTTCCAATGTTTTGCCGGTCACGTGGTAGAGCTTGGCGAGTGGCGCCAGATACTCTTGCCGCTCGTACCACATATCCGGCTTTTTCGCTTCCAACAGCGCGGCGGTGAGTGCCTTGATCGCTTCATCATAGCGACGCTCATAGAGCCACTGCGTCGTCTGGTTCAGAAGCAACAAGCGATCGCTATCGATCGGTTGGGGTAGCAGTTTGGCCGCGGTCTTGAGATCGCCGATATCTTGATAAACGGATATCTTATCGGAGAGCGCCCACTTGTTATCCGGATCGATCTCGAGCAAGATGTCGGAAACCTTGAGCAAGGCAGGATAATCGCGCAGGGCGAGCAGGGTGAGTCCTTGTCCTTCAAGTAATCGAGTGTCACGCGGGCTGAGCTCGACCGCTCGCTGAAAATAATCGGCGCTCTCGCGCCATTTCCCCATCCGCCGGGAAATCAGGCCGAGCGCATCGTAAATTTCGGCATCACCCGGGGCCAATTCTCGCGCTTTCTGCAGCCATCGGGTTGCTTCGTCATAATTTTTCTCGCCGTAGTATAAGAGATAGCCTTGGGCGAGGTTCGCTTCCGCGGAACCGGGCTGTAGCTCGTAAGCTCTTCTGGCTGCTTCACGCGCAGCTACCAAGGTGGCGGGATTTCGGATGTGTTCGCGAAAGTAGGTGAGCGAGAGTTGGCGTGCCAACCAACTCCAGGCCTCGGCAAAAGAGGGATCGAGACGAACTGCTTCGCGAAAATTCCTGATCGCTTCCGCTTTGTCGGATTCAGACAGGTCGTACTCTGCTCGGGCGTGAGCCACGCCGCGAAGATACGCTTCGTAAGCTTGCAGGTTGGCGGTTGGTTTGCGCTCGATCTGGGCTAGCTGCGCCGGCGCGATCTCGGCCTGGAGCTGCTGCGCGACCTTTTGCGCGACCTCACTCTGGATTGCAAACATGTCGTTGACATCACGGTCATATTCCTCCGCCCAGACATGAGTATCGGTGCGTGTGTCGATCAGCTGGGCATTGAAATGAATCCTACCCGCGTTCCTGCGCACGCTTCCCTCCAGCACGTGAGAAACACGAAGCGCATCACCGATCTGACGAATGTTCCGGACGCCACGATATTCCATGACGCTCGTACGGCTGATCACCTTGAGCCCGGCAATCTTCGCCAGCTTGGTCAAAATGTCGTCCTGGACGCCATCGGCAAAAAAGACGCTGTCTTTGTCCTCACTCAGATTTTCGAACGGAAGCACGGCCACACCAGTAGTTGGCGGTTGGGTGGCTAGGTTTTTCCAAAACAGGACGGCAACAATCGCGATAAGGGTGGCCACCAACGGCATTACGGCCGCGAGCACTGGATTACGTCGCACCCATTTTCGGCTGCGCGTGATGACACCGGCGCGCCGCGCCCGGATCGGTTCGTGCCGAAGCCAGCGTTCGACGTCCTGCGCCAGCGCTTCGGCCGTTTCGTAACGCGTCCTTGGATTTTTCTCCAAACACTTCAAGCAGATGGTGGCAAGATCGATATCCACTTTTGGATTCCAAAGCCGCGGATTTCGCGGCTCGGTTTCCAGGACTAGTCGAATCGTTTCATAAGTGCTTCCGCCGGCAAATGGTGGCTGGCCAGTGAGCATCTGATACAAGACTGCGCCAAGCGCATAAATATCGACCGCGGCGGTAAGCTCCTTTGTATCACCTGCCGCCTGCTCGGGCGCCATGTAACTCGGAGTGCCCAGGACATCGAATGAGTTTGTCACTGTGCTTTCCTGTTCGATCAGGCGCGCCAAACCGAAATCGGTCAAGTGCGGTTCGCCCTGACGATCTAACAAAATGTTTCCCGGCTTGATGTCGCGATGAAGAATCCCGTGTTCGTGAGCGAACTGAACCGTGCGCGCGATCTTTAACAGCAACTCCGCGGCGCGCCGGGTTGACATCGGTTCGCGCCTAACGACCTCGTCGAGCTGCCCGCCTTCGACAAATTTCATGCTGAAGTAGCAGGAACCGTCGCACTCGCCGATTTCGTAAATCGGGACGATTTGCGGATGCTCCAGACGTGCTGCCGCCTCCGCTTCGTGGCGAAAACGTTTCAAATGCGGAGTGCTCGACCAGTGACCCAGACCAATGACTTTTAGTGCGACAGTGCGGTTGAGACTTTTCTGCCGCGCGCGATAGACAACGCCCTGTCCGCCGCGGCCGATTTCCTCCACCAATTCATAGTCGCCGAAATCCATCTGCATTCGCTTCGGTTCCGGCGCATCGTCATTCTCGTCGTCGAGCGAGCCAAGACCGGTCCGGAACAGGCAAACGCTGCAAAATCCGTGGGGTGCGTCCGCAAAAACGGTCGTTCCGCATTTTGCGCACACTCTGCCGGTCTTCGTTATCATCGTCCCGAGTCGATCTCCACCTGTACTGCTCGAAATTCCTTTCGAGGTTACGCCTGCAACACCGCGATGAAGTGGCGTAATTCGTCCTCGACGTCGCCTGGCACTGCAACCGTGTGAGCAATCTCCTCGCGTAACAATTCGCGATAGCGCTTGCGCAATCGATGAAACGCCTGCTTCACCGCGTTCTCCGTCATGCCTAAACTCTTCGCAATATCTGCTTGCGATCGTCGACCGGGTTCGTCCGCGAGAAGTTCCTTTAATTGCGCGAACAACATCTCATTTCCCGCAACCCGATAATCTTCTTCCAGCCGTGCCAGCACCTGCTCTAACAACCTCAACGCCCAGCGTCGTTCATAGACCCGGTCGGCGCTTAGCGTGTCCGCTGGCTCGAGATCGGCGCGCTCGCGCTCGAGGAGTTCATCCAGTGACACAAGCGCCCGACCTTCCCCTCGCTTCACCGCCATCTCACGACGCCACGCTTTCGCCAAGAAATTTTTGAGCGATACGAGCAGATAGGAACGCAGGCGCCCCTTTTCACGACGAACCGCGTTCAAGTCGCGCCCTTCCAGAAAGAGCGCGAAAAAACCCTGGGTCAGATCCTGTGCTTCCTCTGGGCGATAGCCACTTCGCCTAACGAATCCATAAAGCGGCCACCAATAAGTGCGGCAAAGTTTTTCGAGCGCCTCTCGCGCAATCTCGGATTCGCCTTGCGCGGCCAATACCACACTCCAATGAGTTGTGACAAAGGCGGCCGCGCCGCCGTCGACGCTTTGGCGAGAGGCAACTGCACTCATGGAGGCACGCCGCTATTACACTCGAAGAGTGTCCGCTCAATCAAGCTATTATAGGATAGGGCTCAGACACCCCAACTCACGAGAACACAGAGTTGCGTGCGTTCGCTACGCCATTCTTACGGCGGCAGGGATGTGCCTGATTTTGATTTTCGCACGCCCGATGTCCGCGGCGGCACGGCGGCTATGCAGGTTTCGGTCATGGACTGCGGCTGCAGTTGCGTTGAGGGCGCTTCAGTATTTCACCGAGCAGCCGTAGGGCTTGGTGTTCGCGTTGGTCACGGGCTTGCCGGCCATCGCTTCATCGAGCGCGGCTTTGACGTAGTTGGTCGCGCCCGCGAGATCGGCGACGTTCGCGCTCGCTTTGCTGTCGATCGCGCCCTCGTAAATGATCTTGCCTTCAGGATTGACGACGAACATGTGCGGGGTGTTCTTCGCGCCGTAGGCCTGCCCGGCTTTGCCTTCGGGATCGAGGAGCAAGGTGGTGGAATTCATTTTCCAATCAGTGATCTGTTTGCTCGCTGCTTCCGGCGTGAGGTTGCCTTCCTTGCCCGGAGCCGAGGAATCGATCGACATCCAGACCACGCCTTTGCCGGCAAACTCCTCCTGCAGTTTCTGCATGTTGCCGGTCGAGTAATGCTTCTTCACGAACGGGCATTCGGGATTGAACCACTCGAGGACGACGAATTTGCCTTTGTATTCCGAGACCGAATGCGTCTTGCCTTTGGCGTCGGCTAACGAGAAGTCTGGCGCGGCGCTGCCGACCTTGGGCGATTCGGCGGCGAAGAGCGAGGTGGCGGTGAGGGAGGCGAGAGCGGTGATGAGCAGGGTTGTTTTCATAGATTATTTGCGCGCGACTTGCGGCGCGATGGTTTCAAGTTTTTCCAAAACGATGTTCTTGGTGAGCAACTCCGGCAAGACGATCGGCTCGGCCGATTTCCCTCCGGGTAGAGGACATACAGTGGGACACCCGGCCGGCCGAATTGTTGCAAAATTTTTGTGATCACAGGGTCGGCGTTGGTCCAGTCGGCTTTGAATTTGACGATGCCGCGGCGCTCGAAGGCGTCGCGGACGGCGCTGGATTCGAGCACGGTCGCTTCGTTGAATTTGCAGGTGACGCACCAGGCGGCGGTGAAGTCGATGAAGACTGGACGACCCTGGGCCAGCTCGGCCTCGAGCGCCTGCGGGGTGAAGGGGCGCCAGCCATTTTCCAGCGGGGCGGCGTCGGCGATTTTCGTGTGCGCAAATTTATCGCGGATGAAGTAAGCCCCGCTGCCGAGCACGAGCACGAGCATGAGCACGAGCACGATGACGCGCGAAGTGGCGGACGCGCGGGGCGTATTGAATGCGCCCTGCATCCAGCAGGCGATGCTGAGCGCGAGGAGGAAGCAACCGGTCCAGACGATGGCGTCGGTGCCGCGTTGCGCGCCGAGGACGGCGAGGAGGAAGAGCAGCGTGGCGATCATGAGGAAGCCCATGAAGTGCTTCACGTGCAGCATCCACGCGCCGGGCCGCGGGAGGAGGCGGAGCCAGGCGGGATGCGCGGCAAGGGCCAGGTACGGCGCGCTCATCCCGGCGGCGATGGCGAGAAACATGAGCACGATGACGACGCCCGATTGGGTAAAGGCAAAGCCCAGCGCGGCGCCCAGAAACGGCGCGGTGCAGGGCGTGGCGAGGACGGTGGCGAAGACGCCATGGAGGAACGAACCGGCGTCGCCTTCGCGCGCGGCCCAGGCGAGAATGCCGGTGCTGGCACCGCTCGGCAAAGTGATTTCGAAAACGCTGAAGAGGTTCAGGGCGAACACGAGCACGAGCGCGCTCATGCCCACGACGAAGTAGGGATTGGTGAATTGCAGCGCCCACGCGACTTCGTGCCCGGCGGCCTTCAGCCCGATGATCACCAGTGCGAGCCCGATGAACCAGGCAAAGATTCCAGCGGAGAAGGCGAGGCCGCTGCGGAAGATTTTGCCGCGGCTTTTTCCGGCCTGTTGGATAAACCCGAAGATCTTGAGCGAGATCACGGGCAGGACGCAGGGCATGAGGTTGAGGATGAAGCCGCCGATGAAACCGAAGAGGAGAAACATGGCGAGGCCGCGCGGGGCCGTCGCAGGTTTCGCGACCGCAGCGGCGGCGGTGGAAGCCGCGGCGCCGGCAAGCTGCCAGGCGTTTCGATCCGCTCCTTCAGCCGTCTGACCAAAGACCACGACGCCGGAAATCGACGCGAGGTTCGGATCGGCCGTGTCGATGGGAATGGTGAAGGAGACGCCGTCGGTTTCGCGGCGAGTAGCTGGATGTCCGACGACCACGGTTTCGTTCGGTAGCGGATAAAATTCGACGGCGGGATAATTTACCAGCGCGGTGCTCTTCACACGCAGCGTCAGCTCTGCTCCGTTGCGCGTCCAGGTCACCGCGGCCACGTCGTTATCAGGCCACGGCTGCGGTAAGGATCGTTGAAAGCGCGCGAATAACTCCTCGTTAGCCGGCGCGGCGGTCGCGGCCACGGGCAGCTCGAGTTGAAGTGGTCGCTCCTCCCGGAATGCAAATCTTCTCGCAGACGAGCCAGTTCACTTCGGCAGAAAGTTTGACGACAGACTCCGGAATTGTCGCCGGCGGGGTGATCTCCTGAAGGAGCAGCACCTCGTCGTGATAACCGTAGATCTGGATGTCACCGGGCTCGTCGATCTTCAGCGGAATCGGCCACTGAACCGCGCCCGTTTTCCAATCCGGCGGGAGATTCCATTTGATCTCGGTCGGAATGCCGGCGTCGCCCGGAAATTTCCAATAGGTGTGCCAGCCGGGCACCATCCGAAGGCGGACACCGGCCGTGAAAGGCTTGCCGGGAACAATGGCCGTCGTATTCGCGAGCAGCTCCGCTTTGACCAGCTGACGGCCTTCGTAAACCTGGGCGTGATTGAGCGCGGGCCAGCACGCTCCCGCGATCGCTGCGGTCAGCAGCGCCAGGCGAAGAGAGCGCGCGACGGACATGGGACTAGCTACCATCAGCGAGGCGGCACGGCAACGCGCTCCAACAAAACCAGCGGCAACGCGATGGCTCGCGCTTTGCTTTGGATAGGGTCATGCGAATCGGAATCGGGCTGGTAATCGTTGGCGCGGTAGTCGCTGGAATCGTCATGGACCGTCACCGCGAGAAACCAGCCGCCCCGCCTCCAGCGGTGGCCGCATCCGTGGCCGCCCCGGTCACCTCACCACGCCAGGCAAGCGAGCACAATTGGCCCAAGAGCGCGCTCGACAGGGTCGCAGACGTTAAGCGCCAGGTGGCGGAGAAGCGAAAAGAAGAGGGCCGCTAGTAGGCCCAGGCGGAGTCTCGCAGATTCAGGGCGCACGGGCCCGCACCCATCACTGAGCGTTCAGCTTGGAGCGAATGGCGGACTTGAATGCCGCCACGTTGAGCGGCGCAGCAGCATTGGTCGCGACGCTCGGACTCGCATGGAGATCGGCTTTTCCCAGTTGGGCCAGATCGGTCACGGCTTTGCCCTCATTGTTGAGCACGATGTCGGCGCCGGTGCGTTCATCTCGCTGCACTTGAAAGCGTCCAAACATGATTCCGACCAGCGGAATAAATTGTCTCCCGTTGTTCTCCACGAACAGGATCTCACGATCGCCGACTTTGAATTTGGGCGCATCGCTGACCTCCATCGTCTCCTCGCCCACTGTGCCGCCCAGCATCCGCATGGTGTAGCTGGCCCCGGGATTTCCCTTGAGCGCGTCTTCCACCTGGATGGTGACGTAGCTGACGATGTGGCGCTGGCCGCCCTCGCCCGTCCATTGCGATTGCACATTGGTGACGGTGCCCTGGAAGATCAGCTCAGCCTGGCTAACGAGTTCGTCAAAGGTCGGCGGGATGACGGTGGTCGCTCGCATGCCGCAAACAGCCAGGAACGTGCAAAGCACACCGAGAAGTCGACAACGTGTTTTCATTAAGAAAGGAGACTGGTAATTCCTCGACCGACTCGCAGCCGAGCGGACTTCGAACATTGCCACGGGTTCCGTGAAAAATCGACCATTGTGCGCATCCAATTTCTATGGCTCGAGATCGTAGACTTCCACCAAACCTACGCCGGAGGTCCCATTCACGCCGCGCACGATCGCGGTGTAGCTTCCTGGGTTAAGCGTTGCGACAATGGCGCTCTCCAGATCGTTCGTCGGAGGCACCGTGCTGGCGATGATCTCCGCCCGCTGCGCACTCGTCGCCCAGTTGTCGTTTGAAGCCATCAGAGTCCCCGAGCTGTTATACATCTCCATGACTGGATCGGCCAAAGCTCCCGTAACCGAAGCCGCCAAGGAAGACCCGAGAGCTCGCAAGATGACCTTCTTCGGGCCGCTGCCCTGGACAATCAGTCCTCCGATGAGCACCTCGTCGCCCACGCCGATCCGGCCGCGGGTCGAGAGGTTGATCAGGCGCGTGGTCGGCGTATCGAGTTCGTAGCCTTCGACGAGAGCAATGCCCTTTCCGTTGTTCACGCCACGGACGACGGCAGTGTAGGTGCCGGGCGCAAGCGTTGCGACTACCGCGGCCTCTTCCGGTTGGGCAGGCGCAAGGCCGGTGCCGGTAATTTCCGCAGCCTGCCCGCCGGCCTGCCAGTTGTCGTTTTGCGCGATGATAGCACCCGCACTGTCATGTAGTTCGAGCAACGGATCACTCAACACTCCAACCACACCAACCGCAGCCAGCGATGGTCCACTCGCGCGAATAATCAGCCGTTTCGCTTGCGAGCCTCGAATGATGAACCCGCCGATCAAGACGTCATCATTCAGTCCCACCTTCATCCGGGTGGAAATATTCGCCAGCCGGCTCGGGCCATCGCCAGGAGGCACAGTGGGCGTCGGAGTAGGAGCCGGTGCCCGCGCACCGTAGAGAGCCTGCGCTCCGGCGATGTCGTCGCTCGAGAGCACCTCACGATTGCTCGTGATGGAGTTCATGATCGCATCGACATGTTGGCCGGCACCATCGGGATGGTTCAATCCAAACGCATGCCCCAACTCGTGCAACAGGACGCGCCGGATGTCGCCAAGTGCGAAACCGCCCGCTCCGCCAACTCTCAGGGGCCCGCGATAAGAATCGAAAGTCTGCGCACGGTTTACGAGGACATCTGCCTCGATCATGTTCGTTCCCTGGGTTCGATAATAGGTCACGGCGAGCGTCCCGTTTCCAAAGGACTGCCCGAAAACATTCGTCGCGAAGACGACCGAATTAACGTGATCGCCCGATGAAGCGGTGGTGCTGGGATTCGCCACTCCGCTAAACTGGACGTTGGCGATTTGCTGGTTCCACTGGTCGAGAGCAGGAAGGATGGCGGCATTCCACGAGGTATTTCCATCGGAGAGAGGCTGGGGTGGATTGCCGAGTCCGAGTTGCAGGACAATGGTGGTGCCAGCTGGCCAACTCTTTCCCGCAAGGACGTAGCCATGGACCGTTTGCGAAAGGAAAGCGAAGGACACCCACGGCCAGAGCGAAGCCAAGGAGTGCCGGAGAGCCGAGTCGATGCGCCCGCATGGCGAGGAAAGAGAAACGGCAAATCATACTTACTATAAAAGCAAGAATCAGGCGTGATTCGGCCGCTTTTCTCCCCGGCATCGCATCAGGAACGCCCTCGAAATGAATGGCGCAAACAAAGGCGATCGGCGGCACGCCGCCGCTGCCAAAGGGCCGGCTCTCTCCCGCGCCTCCCTGGCGGAGACGCAACCCATCGCGCAGTAATTCTACGCGGCGGTCAGGGAACGATGAAGATTTGCTTCGTGTACGGGTCCTTCGCCTTGTCTCCCGCCTTGTAGCCAGTCACGTCGATGATCCCGCCCTGTGGATCGACGCTGTAGACGTACCCCGGTTTCCCTGGGACCGGCCGCGCAGTCGGAAACTCGACTGTTTTTGCGGTTGCCGTCCGCGGGGTGGCAGAAGGCGACGGCTTGCGGGAGGAAGCCGTTGTCTTGGTCTCGGAGGTCGAAGTCCCGCCAGTCGGAGCGGTTTCGCGATTTTGCGTCGCAGCCCGCGTTTCTGTGGATGACGATGTCTTTGCCGGAGGATTTACCGGTTGGCCCGGGGTGGAAACGTCTGAGGTTCCGCCGGCTTCTGTCGTCGTCGTGGTGGTCGGCGGCGGCGAGTCGATCTTCTCCCGGACATAGCGCGCCGGCGCGTCAACCACGCGAAAAGTGCCGACCGCGGCGGTCTTAACGGTATCGCACCCGGTCAGGATCACGCTGCCAAAAATCAGGAGGCGCGCGGCCGACACCATGCGCGCCTTGTAGAAGGTTTCCCGAGTCAGCGTTAGGCAAAAGAAACCGCGCTGTACGCGGCGGGAAACCGGCGAAGTTACTGACAAGCTACCGGGATCGCGGGGACCGTCGTTGTCGTGCATCTCCTACTCTTCGCGCACGGCTTTGACATCCGCGACGAATTCGTTCAAGGCCTGCTCTGTCATCGTCCACGAACACATAAGTCGATAGATGTCTGGTTCAATATGTTTATAGAAATGCCAGCCGCGCGCGTGCAGCGCGGCAACAAACTTCTCGGTCATCCGCAGGAAAATCGCGTTCGCGTCGCACGGGAAAACCGGCTCGAACCCGCCGATCTCCCGCAGTTTCGCTTCGAGCAAACTGGCGGACGCATTGGCCCGGTGGGCATTCCTTAGCCAGACGCCATCTTTCAAGAGTCCACACCAGGGCGCGGCGAGGAAACGCATCTTCGACGCGAGTTGTCCGGCTTGCTTCGCGCGGTAGTCGAATTCCTGCGCCAGCTCCTTCTTGAAGAACACCACCAGCTCTCCGAAGCCGGTTCCGTTTTTCGTCCCGCCGAAGCAGAGAACGTCCAGGCCGATCTGCCAGGTGATCTCCTTCGGCGTGCAGCCCAGCGCCGCCACGGCGTTGGCAAACCGTGCGCCGTCCATGTGCAGGCAGAGCGAACGCGCGCGCGCAAAATCGGCGATCTCGGCCAGTTCTGCGAGCGAGTAGACCGTGCCGAGCTCCGTCGATTGCGTCACGCTCACCACCCGTGGCTTGGTGGAATGCAACTCGTGCTGCTTCCGGATCGTTGCTTGAACCTCGGCCAGGTCCAATTTGCCATTCGCCCCACGTGTCGGTAACAACCTGGCCCCGCCCGAAAAGAATTCCGGACCGCCACATTCATCCACCTCGATGTGTGAATGCTCATGGCAGATGACGCTGTGGAACGGTTGGCAGAGCTGGGCGAGCGCGAGACTGTTGGCCGCGGTTCCGTTGAAGACAATAAAGACCTCGCAGTCGGTCTCGAAGATTTCGCGCACCAGGTCGGAAACGCGCTGCGTCCATTTGTCGTCGCCATATGACGGCGCGCTCTCCTTGTTCGACTCCTCCAGCGCCGCCCAGGCTTCCGGACAAATCCCTGCTGTGTTGTCGCTGGCCAGTTCGTAGCGATCCATCTTCGGGAAAGTAGCGCATGCCTCTCGCTTGCGAGGAAAAGAAACGCGCCGCAAGCCGTCCTAATGCCGCGGGCTCTCGTACAAAAAACGATCGCCTGACGGGGATCCCGAGCTTTCACGCATCGAGATTTCGCCAGGCGATACCCCTTGGTGCCCTGATCTCTAGGTGCAACCACGCAGAAGAAAAAGCAAGAGCAAAATGGGAATCGGAATTCCCAGGATCCACAACAGGACGTAACCCATCGCGGCCTCCTGCCCAGCTTGTTCTCTGATTTTCATCCCGTGTTGGCGCGTTGCCTGAGAATACGCACAAGAAGCTTTCTTTGCGCGTCTCGCGGCGCACTTTTTTCTCGGAAACGGGCGGCGCGGTATCAGCTTTGCCAATGCCGGTGAGAGCAGTATCATCGGCGGATGAGTCCTCTGCAGACGGAGATTGAGCGGCGCGGCGAGCAAATTTTTCAACTCGTCGATCGGCATCCCGAATCCATTTTCAGCAAAGCCGGTTTCTACCAGCGGATGATGGCGCTCTCGATGCGCGACGAGACCTTCAAGGTGCAGATGTTTCGCTTCGTCGACGTCCTCGCCTCGCTGCGGAACTCCGGCGAGATCGTGCGCCATCTCGACGAATATTTTGCGACCATGCGCAACGGCTTCGCGCCGCTCCTGCAAACCGGGGTGCGCGCGGCCAAGGTGGTGCCCTGGTTTTCCAGCTGGTTCCTGCGCTGGAACGTCTCGGGGATGGCCCGGCAGTTCATCTCCGGGCGTAATCCGGCCGACGCGCTGAAAACGCTGCGCAAAGGGCGCAAGCACCGCATCGGGTTCACCGTGGACTTGTTAGGCGAAGCCGTCGTGAGCGAGCAGGAAGCTTACGAATACGGGGTGCGCTGCCTCGAGTTGCTCGAAGGCCTCGCCGCGCAGACCCGCGGCTGGACCGATCCACTCGGCGAAGACGCGGAATTATTCCCGGTGGTGAATCTGTCGGTGAAGATTTCCGCGCTCTATTCGCAGATGAATCCGGCCGATCCGGAAGACGCGATCGAGCATCTTAGCTCCGAAGCTGCGGCCGATCCTGCGCCGCGCGAAGGAACTCGGCGCGTTCGTCAATTTCGACATGGAGAGCTACGCGCACAAGAACTCCACGCTCGATCTCTTCAAAGCGCTCTTCACAGAGCCGCATTTCAAGGATTGGCCGCACGCCGGCATTGTCATCCAGGCATATCTCCGCGACGCCGAACGCGACCTGCGCGACCTGATCGAATGGGGGCGGAAGCGCGGCACGCGCTTCACCGTGCGCCTGGTGAAAGGCGCGTATTGGGATTACGAAAAGATCAAAGCCGCACAGAACGGCTGGCGTTGTCCCGTCTGGCTACAGAAGCCGGAGAGCGATGCGAACTTCGAGGCCTGCACGCGCGTGCTCCTGGAAAACGAAGACATCGTCACCTCCGCGTTCGGCTCGCACAACGTCCGCAGCATCGCCCACGCGCAGGCACTCGCGGAGCAGATGGGGATCGACAAGAGCCGGTTCGAATTTCAACTCCTTTACGGAATGGCCGGGCCGATCAAGCGCGCGCTCGTCGAGATGGGTTACCGGGTGCGCGAATATTGTCCCGTGGGCGAACTGCTTCCCGGGATGGCTTATCTCGTTAGGCGCTTGCTCGAGAACACGTCTAACGAGGGCTTCCTGCGCGCGAAATTTTCCGATAACGCCTCGGCCACTCAGCTCCTGCGCGATCCCGCCCAGCTGGTCTCGCAACGTCCGCGCGAGATCGATGCCGGACAATCGCGCAACGGTCAATCCCGGGAGACGCCTCCTGGTGATGCCTATGAGAACTCGCCGCTGGTGAACTTCGTCCACCGCCAGAGCCAGGAACAAATGCGCACTGCATTACGCGAAGTCCGCGCGCGTTTCGGACAGCATTACCCGCTCGTGATCAACGGACAGAAAATCACGACCGGAAAATGGATGCCGTCAGTCAATCCCAGCGCACCAACCGAAGTTGTCGGCTCCGTCGCCGAAGCCGGAATTCCCGAAGCGGAGTTGGCGGTGAAGGCCGCGCGCGACGCCTTCAAACATTGGGGCCGCGACGAGTGTCGATCATCGCGCGCAACTCCTGGAGCGTGTCGCGGCGATCATGGATCGGCGCCGCTTCGAGCTCTCCGCCCTCGAAGTTTACGAAGTCGGAAAAGCGTGGGCCGAAGCCGATGGCGACATCCGCGAGGCGATCGATTTCCTCCTCTTCTACGCGCAGCAAATGCGGATCATGGGCCGGCCGAAATTAACTCAGCACGTCCTCGGCGAAGAAAGCTATCAGCATTACTGGCCGCGCGGGGTGGCACTCGTCGTCGCGCCCTGGAATTTCCCGATTGCCATTCTCTCCGGCATGGCTTCCGCCGCTCTTGTCACCGGCAACACGGTGATCATGAAGCCCGCCGAGCCCTCAGCGATCACCGGTGCGCTGCTCATGGAAATGTTTGAGGAAGCGGGTGTGCCGCCGGGCGTGTTGAATTTCCTTCCTGGCCACGGCTCAGTGATTGGCGCGCATCTGGTCGATCATCCGGATGTCGAGATGATCGCTTTCACCGGCTCGCAGGAAGTGGGTCTGAGAATTTGGGAATCGGCTGGGAAAACGCGGCCGGGTCAGCGCGAACTCAAGCGCGTGGTTTGCGAAATGGGCGGAAAGAACGGGGTCATCGTCGACTCCGATGCCGACCTCGACGAAGCGATCATCGATACGGTTTATTCCGCCTTTGGCTATCAAGGTCAGAAATGCTCGGCCTGCTCGCGTCTGATTGTTCTCGAAGAAAACTACGATCGCGTCATGGAACGGCTCATTGCCGCCGTGGCCAGTTTGCGTGTCGGCAACCCGGAAGCACCGGGGATCACGGTGGGCCCGGTGATCGACGAGAAGTCTTACCAGCGGATTCAGGAACGGATCGCGCACGGCAAGACCGAAGCGACGCTCGCTTACCAGGCGAAGGATCTTCCCCCGCAAGGCTACTTCATTCCGCCGACCATTTTCACCGATGTGAAACCGGATTCGCGTCTCGCGCAGGAAGAAATATTCGGCCCGGTCCTGAGCGTGTTGAAGGCGCGCGACCTCGATCACGCGATCGAGATCGCGAACAACACGGCCTACGCACTCACCGGCGGATTTTTCTCGCGCAGTCCGGCAAACATCGAGCGCGTGAAAGCGGAGATCGAAGCCGGCAATGTTTACATCAATCGCTCCTGCACCGGCGCGGTCGTCGGCCGGCATCCGTTCGGCGGCTTCAAGATGTCCGGCGGCGGCACCAAAGCCGGCGGCGCCGATTACCTGCTGAACTTCCTCGTCCCGCGCGTCGTGACCGAGAACATCATGCGTCACGGTTTCGCGCCCGAGACCACGCCCAGGTACCGGTCAGAGTTCCTCTTGCCGAAGAATTCCCGCGACGGTTGATTAACGCGCGGCACGCCGAAAACTTCGCTCTGCGCCGCCATGGCGCACTGCAAAGATGTTGTGGCGGTGGAGACAAGAACCAGCCTAAGTTTAGCAATGAAGAGATGCTTGTGCCTGGCCGCAGTCGTGCTGTTATGCGGGTGCGCCGATGACCTTTCGCCGGAAATAACGGATCGGCCGCCGGCTCCCCACTCGCCCGATCCGATAAGCCACCTGGCGACCCCAGCGCCGAGTGGCTCCACCGGCGGCCGTTGACCGATTACGCTTCCCTCGCTCCGCTGGCATTGTGGCGAGATAGCTGGCGCAGTTACAATGGGTCATGCTTTACGTCGTCGGCACGCCGATTGGAAATCTCGATGACATCACCTTGCGCGCGCTGGAAGCGCTCAAGTCCGCGGATGTGATCGCGGCGGAGGACACGCGGCATTCCGGGAACCTCCTGCGCCATTTCGAAATCCGAAAGCCGCTCGTCAGCTATCACGAGCATAACGAAGCGATGCGCACGGCGGAGCTTTCGGAGCGGCTCGCGGCTGGAGAAACGGTGGCGCTGATCAGCGACGCCGGCATGCCCGGTATTTCCGATCCGGGCGCGCGCTTGATCCGCGCCTGCATCGAGAAGGACCTGCCATACACAATCATTCCAGGTGTCTCGGCGATTCTGACCGCCCTGGTCGGCTCGGGGTTTTCGCTCGAGCAGTTTTGTTATCGTGGCTTTCTCCCGGTGAAGAGCGGAGGCCGGGAGCGTGAATTGCGCGCGGCCGCGGAACGCGAAGAGACGACGGTGTTTTTTGAATCGCCCTACCGGATCAACAAGACCCTGGCCGCGTGTGCCGAGATCATGCCGGAACGGCAACTCTGCGTCGCGCGGGAGCTGACAAAGAAATTCGAGGAGTTTCGTCGCGGGACAGGCGCGGAGCTGTTGGCCCACTACGAAACGCGACCGGCCAAGGGTGAAATCACGTTCTTGATTCCGGGGAAAGGAGAGCTGAGTTTCCGTTTGCCAGAAGGGATCAGGCGTGTGACTTTGCGCGCTCTCGAATCATGGCTTTCGCAATCATCAAAACTGGCGGCAGACAACACCGCGTCGCAGAAGGGGACATCATCGATGTCGATTTTCTCGATGCGGAAGTTGGCAAGGAAGGCGTGTTCGCCGATGTCCTTTTCCACGGCGACGGGGATAATCTGACCCATGGTTCACCGCTGATCGAAGGCGCGACCGTCACCGGCGAAGTCGTCGAGCAACGCAAGGACAAGAAGGTCATCGCTTTCAAATACCGCCGCCGGAAAGGCTATCACCGGACGGTTGGACACCGGCGCAAGCTGACGCGGGTGAAGATCACCGAGATCAGCCTGGGCAGCAGTTCTTCCAAGTCCAAGAAGACAGGACAAACCGGAGGCTTCGGCTTAATCTCATGGCTCATAAAAAGGGACAAGGCAGCGTTAAGAACGGCCGGGACAGCGTCAGCAAACGTCTCGGCGTGAAAAAATTTGGCAGCGAAGACAGTCGTGGCCGGCAACATCATCATCCGCCAGCGCGGCACGAAGTTTCTCCCGGGCAAAAACGTCGGTCTCGGACGCGACTACACGATCTTCGCCCTGGTTGATGGCCAGGTGAAGTTCGACCGCGCGGGGCGCCGCGTGAATGTGGTCGAGCCCGCGGTCGCGGCGAAGTAGCTACGCTCGCCTCGCGTTCGCCGGGGCCAGTTCGGTGCCCGCCATCTGAGTGGTTGTGCCCCGGCTCGTCTTTGCGCTATAAACGACGTGCGCATGAAATATAAAACCTACCTCCTCTTCGGGCCGCCCGGCAGCGGTAAGGGCACCCAAGGCAAAACGCTCGGAACCATTCCGCGCTTTTTTCATTGCGCCTGCGGCGATGTCTTTCGCTCCATCGACACCCGCACGACAGTCGGCCGCGCGTTTCTGGAATACTCCAGCAAAGGCATGTTGGTCCCGGATGAGATTACGGTGCAACTCTGGAAAGCACGGATCGACGCCGCAGTCGATGGACATCAGTTCAAGCCCGATATCGATGCGCTGGTGCTCGACGGGATCCCGCGGAATGTCGGGCAGGCAAAGATCATGGATCAGCTCATCGACGTGCAGAAGGTGTTCCATCTTTCCTGTCCCAATCGGGACGAGCTCTACTCGCGCCTGAAGAAGCGCGCCTTGAAAGACAACCGCCTCGACGACGCCAACGAAGAGGTGATCAAGCGCCGCCTCGCCACTTACGAGGAGGAGTCGAAGCCAGTCCTCGGCTACTACGGAGCCGAACGCATTACCTGCATTGACGCCACCCAGCCTCCGGCGAAAGTCTTGCTACACGTTCTGGAAAGCTTGAACGGGGTCAACGGGGAGCATGAGTCAGCCACAGTTTGAGAATTTCACCGCGTCGAGTCTCTATTGCGAAAAGTGCAAAGCCGCCATGCCGGTGCGCGAGCGGCTTCTGCTGATTCTGCCGGACAAGGAAGTCTACGATTATCTTTGCACCGGTTGCGGTTCCTCCGTCGGTTCCCGTGAAGTGACCGCCGGCGAAAAGTTGATGGCGCAAAGCATGGCCGCTCGCCGGCCACGACGCCCGGCCACTCAAAAACGAATTCGGCTGTAACGCGCGATGCGCGTTGTTTTCATCGGTGCGGGGGAAATCGGCCTGCCGACGCTTCGTTGGTTGCTGAAGACAGAAGAGCACGAGCTGGTCGCGGTTGTGACCCAGCCCGATAAACCGGCCGGACGCGACCAACGGATTCAGGCGCCGCCGATCAAGATAGCGCTCGCCGATTCATCAATCCCGATTCTTCAGCCGAAACGCATCAAGGGTGAGGAAGCGGTGGAAACGATCCGCGCGTATGAACCGGATGTCATCGTCGTGATGGCCTACGGGCAGATCCTGCCCGCGGCGATTCTGAAAATCCCGAGGATCGCCTGTTTGAACCTGCACGCATCTCTTTTGCCACGTCATCGCGGTGCTGCTCCCATCCAGGCAGCCATCACCTCCGGCGACACGGAAACGGGCATTACCGTCATGTACATGGATGAAGGGCTGGATACTGGAGACATTCTCTCGCAGTCCCGCATCATGATCGCGTCGGATGAGACCGGCGGCTCTTTGCACGATCGTCTCGCTGATATTGCACCGGCGGCTCTCGCAGAAGCGCTCGCGCAGCTTGCATCCGGGAGCGCTCCGCGTGTGCCACAGAACAACGCCGAAGCGACTTACGCGCCGAAGTTGGAACGCGAGCACGGCGAGATCGATTGGTCGCAACCAGCGCAGGCGATCGAGCGCAAGATTCGCGCCTTCAATCCGTGGCCCGGAGCCTACACCATTCTTCGCGACGATGCCGGCCGTGAACGAAAACTCAAGATCTTCCGTGCCTTCGTGGATCAGACACCAGCGCCACCGGGCACGCTCGCAGTCTCAGGGCAAAGCATGATTATCGGCGCCGCCGATGGGGCGCTGCGCCTCGAGGTAGTCCAGCTCGAGGGCAAAAATCGAATGAACGCCGAAGATTTCCTGCGCGGTCATCCGTCGCTCGCACACGGAGCGCCGACACTCCTGTCGCCGGGATCGTAGTCGGTCGACCCACGCCGACGGGAGCGTCGCCCTTCCTTTGCATTTTTCTTCCCAAGCTCGCGACGTTCTGGTTGATGGTTGCGGCCCAATGGAAAACGAAACCGCCACGCCCGTTTACAAACGCGTCGTGCTCAAACTGAGCGGGGAAGCCCTGCAAGAGTCTGGCGCACGCGAAAACATCTCGCCGGCCATCGTGCGCGAGCTCGCTCATCGCATCAAAGAAGTGAAAGAGCTGGGCGTGCAAACTTCGGTGGTCGTCGGCGGGGGAAACATCTGGCGCGGAGTATCGGCCAGCCATCGCGGGATGGATCGGACGACGGCCGATTACATGGGCATGCTCGCCACCGTGATCAATGGCCTCGCTTTGAAAAGCGCACTCGAAGAACTGGGCGTGGAAACGCGGGTGCAAACCGCCATCGAAATGAAAAACGTGGCCGAGCCCTTCATCCTCGGCCGGGCGATTCGCCATCTCGAGGTCGGCCGCGTGGTCATCTTCGTCGCCGGCACCGGCAACCCGTATTTCTCGACCGACACCACCGCCGCGCTGCGCGCGAGCGAGATTCGCGCCAACGTCATTCTGAAGGCAACGAAGGTGGACGGCGTTTACGATTCCGACCCGAAAAAGAATTCGGAAGCGAAGCGGTTTGAGCGCATCAGTTTCACCGATGCGCTGACGAGACGTCTGCAAGTGATGGACTCCACGGCCTTCAGCCTTTGCATGGACAACAAGATTCCGATCATCGTTTTCGACATGAACGTCGCGAGCAATTTCACGGATATCGTCCTGGGCAAAGCCATCGGAACGACGGTGTCTGACTTCTGACGCTGAATCTTTCGCGTGCTCGCGACTCCTGGTCGGAGTTGCCGACCCCTGATTGCTGAGAGAGAATTACGCCGATGAGCGCTGAAGAAATACTGTTCGAGGCGGAAGAGACGATGGAGAAAAGCGTGGATTACATGATCCATGAATTCTCCTCCGTGCGGACCGGGAAAGCCTCGCCGGCGCTGGTGGAAAATGTGGACGTGGAAGCCTACGGATCGTCGATGAAGCTGAAGCAACTCGCGCTCATCACCACGCCGGAACCGCGGCTTCTGGTCGTGCAACCGTTCGATGCCTCCACCGTCAAGGACATCGAGAGGGCATTGAAGGAATCGAAGATCGGTATCCAGCCCCTGGTCGACGGGAAACTGATTCGCCTGCCGATTCCGGAGCTCTCGGAAGAGCGACGCAAGGACCTGGTCAAATCGCTAAAGCAGATGGCGGAAGAAGCGCGGGTCCGCGTGCGCGCGAATCGTCGTCACGCGCTCGACGAAGCAAAGAAGCTCCAGAAGGCGGGCGAATTAACCGAGGATGGCCTGCGCGACATCGAGATCGACGTGCAAAAACTCACCGACCGCTTCGTGAAATCAGTCGATGAGCATTTCGACCGGAAAGAGGCCGAAGTGATGAAGGTTTAGGAATGACCAATGACGAAATGGCGAAGGAATGACTAATGACGAGTGGCGCTCGTCCTTCGGAATTCGTCATTGATTCGTCATTTCAAAGCCGCACGAGATCGAGCAGGAACTGGCACCAGAGATAAATCATCCCGCGCCACGAGTACTTGACCTCGTCTTCGTTGGCCGGTTTGAGCACGCCCTTCTCGATATTGTGGGCGATTTGCGCGCGCAGATCGTTCTCGATCTCCGCCTGGATGCGGTCTTCATCCATCGGATCGATCACGCTCGTTTCCACGTGATTGGACCGCAGGTATTCCTTGTGGCTTTGGTAGAGCTCCCAGAACGATTGCTCGGGCCGCTGCCGATTAATCCGAAACTGCGGCGTCAATCTTAGCCCGTACGACAGCGGATAATTCCAGGTCGTCCAGATGATCCCGTCGTGGGCGCGCGACGAAATGCGCAGGTAGTAGAACGACAGATCGTGTTGCTCGTTCAGGCAAATGGTCGCCTGCGCCCGATCTTCTTCTTTGTAAAAGAGGCGGAAGAATTGCCGGTAATCCTCCCAATCCCATCCGGCATCATTGACGTGGGCAAAGCCTTCATTCTCGATCTCGCGGGTGATCTCGTTGAGCGTCGGAAAGACATCAGCCGAAGGCGGACTCTTCGGACGGAGCGCCTTCTCCTTCGGCAAGCGCAGCGCCCGGATGCGCGTGAGAATTTCCAGCCACGGCAGGAGGAGCCAGGAAAGCGCGCCGACCAGGCCCCAGATCCAGCTATCGGTAAGGAAATAAACGAAGAGAAACGTCGCCGCGAGAATGCCGAGCGCGCCCGCCTTCTGGGCGAGCGAAGTCTGGTAACTCCGCAGGGCGACGCTGAGCACCGCCACGCCCAGCGTGAGGAAAAGGCCAAACAGCATTAAGGCTTGATTCCGTGCGCGCTCAGGAATTTTTCCAACTGATCGGTATCGAAATTTGCCAGGACTTCATCGCCGGCCACGAGCGTCGGCACGTAGGTTTGATCGGACAACTCGGTCATCTCCTTGTAGGCGCCGCGATCTTCGCCCACATCCACTTCCGTGAAATTATAGCCGCGCTCGGTCAAATATTCCTTCGCGTCCATGCACCACGAGCACCATTCGCGGCTGTAGAGAGTTATTTCCGTCGGCACCGGAGGAATAAACAAGCCGCGTCCCACGCCGTCAACCGCTCGGAATGTGAATCGGTTCTTCAACTACCTCGGCTACCGCCTTCGGAGACGACTGAATGCCAACCCCGCCGCGCCTCCGACCAGGAACACCAAGCTCTCGGGCTCTGGCACGATGCGGGGGTCACTCAACACAAGATTATTGGCGCCGTAGAGACTGCCGGCACCGTAGTTTACTTGGAAGGAAGCGGTGCCATCCGCGGTCGTTAGTCGCGCCCCATTGGCAATATTAGCAAACACTCCACTGAGCAGACTGTTTGCAGTGAGCAGCGTGAAAGTCTGGCTCGGGTCCAACTGCAATTCGAACCCGTTGAGCATGCGCAATTCAAGAGTGCCGCCAAGTCCGACGGTGCCGCTGACGGCAAGATTGTCGTATTGCCTGCCCTGAATCAGTCCGCCGATCTCCATCACAATCTTCGAATTATCTCAGCAACGAGACGTTGCCGTTAATGGTTAGTGTTCCAGCCGAAGCACCTGGAGAGATCGTCCCGTTGTTATTGATGTCCCCATTGATTATTCCCGACCCGGTGAGACTGCCAAATTGGAAGATCAAGCGGCGTTGCACTGGAAATGGTTCCTCCTTCGAGGCGGATTGTGGCGGAAGGATGAAGGTGCCGGTTAATGACAGCGTCGCCCCAGATTGCACGTTTAGCATCGCGCAGTTTGGTGTAAACGGTCGTGACTAATCGTCGCTATTGCTAGCGATGCTAGTCCAACGGTAGTCACACTGATAATTGTGGTAACCGCCCGCCCGTAATAGAAGCGCCAGAGTTCAAGGTATAGGTATTGGCACTGGAAATAGTCGAGAAACGTCAGCGTGGACTGCGATGGTACAACAAACGTTCCACTGGCAGAGCCTCCGCGATAGATCGGAAACGGTAACACCGCCCTGACGGGATAGTCACGGTGCCGCTGTTATTAAAGACACAGTTAACAAAGGTGGAAAGCGCCTACGAATCTCCGAAAACCGTGACGTTGCCCGCGTTGTTAAAAACACCGAAGTTACCCATGATCGATCGTGATTGCTAATATCCAAGCTTCCTCCGGCCAGGTTATTGATGATGCCATGAGCGCCGAAAAAGCCGGAACTCTGACCAAGAGTGACGGTGCCCGCGTTGTTCATCGTGCCGGAATCTGAAACTACGTGATCACTTCCAGAAGAACTTGAGATGTCGATGTCGATCCTGCCGCCAGATTGATTGCGCCACCAGGTGCAAGCGCAATGTGGCCTCCTGTCCAAGTCAGTCCTTCATTGAGAGTCAACGAGAAGCGCCATTGAGAATGCCACCGTTGACGTTGCCGTTAAAGAAGAACCGCTGGATCGTGATGTCGCGATCGAGTGTCACGGTGCCGCCATTGATCGTGGCATCGTAGGTTATACCTCCACCGTTATTCGGATAATTGGGGTTCGTGTTCCAATGAAGCGCGTCGCTCCAGTTGCCGTTACCGCCATTCCAAACCGCGGAGAAATCTGCGGCTGGGCTATCTGCCAGCAACCCGATTAGCGCGATGGGCAGGATCGCGGCCAATCGCCAGACGTTCGAAGGGGAACGAAACATCACCGCCATCCAACCAAATTCCTCGCCGCTCGACAACAACTCGCTGATGTGGGGCGTATGTTAGGCGCACGGGAAGAGTCTAGGTACGATTTTGCCCAAACCACGCGACGCGCGCTTGGCGCGCCGCTGAAAATGCAGGTGCCGGGTTCCGCGGGTGAGCCAGGATCGTCGAACGGGATGCAGCGAATCGTCACCTTCAGGTCGTTCTTCACCTGCTCCTCGACTTCGCGTGAGCCCGACCAATGTGCGAGCGCGAAGCCGCCGTGGATTTCTGCTTTGGCAGCATTCTTCGGCGTGAAGAAGTCGTAGAATTCTTCCTTCGAATTGATCACGCGCGTGTTGGCGTCGCGAAATTGTTGCGCGCGCTTCAAGAGATTCTGCTGAATGGACTCCAGAATCTCGGCGACCTCGCGACGAATTCGGTGTTCGGCACAAACTCCTTCGCCTTTACCGGCTGATCGCGCCGGCTCACCGCGACGTTGCCAGATTCGAGATCGCGCGGACCGATCTCGACTCGGAGCGGCACGCCCTTCTTGATCCATTCCCAGTTCTTCACGCCGCCTCCGAGATCGCGGCGATCGACTTCCACCTCCACGCGGCGCGTCGTAAAAGCGCACGGCGCGCAATTGCTCGGCCAGTTTTTCCACCGCCGCCATGACCGCCGCGCGCGTCTCGTCCTTCGGCGTGATCGGAATGATGACGACGTGCGTCGGCGCGATGCGCGGCGGCAGAATCAAGCCATCGTCGTCGCCATGCGCCATGATCAGCGTGCCGATCATCCGCGTGCTCATGCCCCAACTGGTCGTCCAGCCGAACTCTTCCTTGCCATCGCGCGTTTGGAATTTGATCCCGCTCGCGCGCGAAAAATTCTGCCCGAGAAAATGCGACGTGCCGGCCTGGATCGCCTTCCGGTCCTGCACCATGGCTTCGATGCACAGGGTCTGGACCGCGCCGGGAAATCTCTCGCTCTCCGATTTCTCCCCGCTGAAGACCGGGATCGCGCAATGATCGCGCACGAAGGTCTCATAGACGTCGAGCATGCGCTTCGTTTCCTCGCGCGCTTCCGCTTCGCTCTCGTGCACGGTGTGGCCTTCCTGCCAGAGGAACTCGGTCGTGCGCAGGAAAATCCGCGGGCGCATTTCCCAGCGGACGACGTTGGCCCACTGGTTGATCAGGATCGGCAGATCGCGGTAACTCTGCACCCACTTCGCGTAGGTCGCGCCGATGATCGTCTCGGAGGTCGGCCGAACGACCAGTGGCTCGGTCAGCGGACTCGCCGGGACCATTTTTCCATCGGCATCGATCTCGAGACGGCTGTGCGTGACGACCGCGCATTCCTTGGCAAAGCCTTCCACGTGCGCGGCCTCCTTCGCGAAATAGCTGAGCGGAATGAAAAGCGGGAAGTAGGCGTTCTTGTGGCCGGTGGCCTTGAACATCGCGTCGAGATGCCGCTGCATGTTTTCCCAGATGCCGTAGCCCCACGGCCTGATGACCATGCAGCCGCGCACCTCGGAGGGCTCCGCGAGTTCCGCCGCGCGGATGACCTGCTGATACCACTCGGGAAAATCTTCTTCGCGCCGCGGCGTGATCGCGGTCTTAACAGCAACAGGATTCGACATGGGGGGAAGAATTAAGCCGACTCCGCCGAAATGACGAGCGCGAGTTGCCGATTCCGTGCCACCTGCCCATCTCATCTTTTCAGCGGGTAGGTACGGATACGCTCGCACCATGAAACTCACTCCGCGCTTGATCTCAGCCTCTGAGCAACGCGCGAGGCAACACCGGGATTCGTTTCCGGATGCCGCAACTTTTCCGCCGCGACGGGTTTGAGTCTTCAGACATATGAAACTGAAAACACTACTCATCATCTCGGCGGCGGCGGCGACCTTGCAGTTCGCGTCGACTGGATTTGCGCAGGTGCCCGACGCACAAGGTCACGACTGG
The DNA here is from genome assembly GCA_963784865.1 of uncultured Verrucomicrobiae bacterium. Lineage (GTDB taxonomy): Bacteria > Verrucomicrobiota > Verrucomicrobiia > Chthoniobacterales > UBA10450 > JACCTI01. The sequence goes on from CAWATC010000007.1 coordinate 62,241, forward strand.
AACGGCAAACACGGACGGCACGGAGAGCACGCGCAGTTTCTCGCCAATCTCTCAGTCGAAGAGCGCGCCAAATTGCGCGCCGCGCATCAGAAAGCGATGGCCGATCCTGCGCTGCAGGCGGCGAAAGATCGTATGCGCCAGGCTCGACGCGAACTTCGTGACTCCAGGCGGGCCGCGATGTTGCGCGCTGATCCTTCGATTCAGCCAATCCTCGACAAGATTCCCGCTCGCTCCGAGCGCGACTCTTGATGGGACGTCCCGCACGCGGCGACTGAGAGACAGGAACGGAAACGGCCCACGACCGTGGCTGCAACGCGCTACCGACAGCGCAGCGCGCTGCGGCGCGGACGGCGGCAACAAGCTGTTGACACCCTCACCCCTCCCCCGTAATTTCCGTGCCCTTTCAGCCACATGAAGACGTTTTCTGCCAAAGCCAGTGAGGTCCCACGCAAGTGGTGGATTATTGACGCGAAGGACCAGGTGCTCGGCCGGGTTGCGGTCAAGGCCGCCAATCTTCTCCGCGGGAAAGAGAAGCCGATTTACACCACCCACGTTGACACCGGCGACTTCGTTGTCGTCATCAACGCCGAGAAGGTCCGGCTCACCGGCAAGAAGGAAGAGCAGAAGACCTACATGAGCTTTTCCGGTTTCGTCGGTGGTCACAAAACGGAAAACGCCCGCGCACGCCGGGTCCGCCATCCGGAATTGATCGTGGAACGCGCGATCCGCGGAATGATTCCGCACAACAAGCTCGGCCGCGCCGTTTATCGGAAGCTGAAGGTTTACAAAGGCGATCTGCACCCGCACAGCGCCCAGCAACCGGCCGCCGTTACTCTCGCCTAGTCCCTGGAACATTATCTCATGGCAACTACTGAGGAATTCATCGCCACCGGCCGCCGCAAAACTTCCGTGGCTCGCATCCGTATGATGGCCGGCAGCGGCAAGATCGACATCAACGGCAAGACCTTCGAAGAATATTTTCCCACGATCCCGTTGCAGAACACGGTGCTCCAGCCGCTGCAGGCGGTGAAGCTGACGAATTCCTACGACGTTTCGATTAACGCGGCCGGCGGCGGCGCGACCGGACAAGCCGGCGCAGCCCGACTCGCCATCGCGCGCGCACTGCTGCTGGTCGATGCAAATCTCCGCGGCACCTTGAAAGCGGAAGGTTTGCTCCGGCGCGATCCGCGGATGAAAGAGCGGAAGAAATCCGGGCAGCCCGGGGCGCGCAAGCGCTTCCAGTTCTCGAAGCGGTAGAGCTGTGTAGAGGCGCTTGCTGCCAAGCGCCTGAACCACGCGCTGCGGTGCTTGACACCAGCACCGCTACAACCGCGTTACGGCGTGCGGCGCGACTGACGCTGCTGGACTGGCGGCGACCGCCGGCACGCTCGCAGCAGGTGTTGCAGAGACTGCGGCTGGCGCAGGCTGGCGCTGGCTTGAGCGTCTTCAGAAGCTGCGTTGCCTCCTGCGCTGAGTAGCTCTCGCGATATTGCGTCATCACCGTCTCGCAAACGCGCCGGGCTTCTTCGATTTGCCCCTTTTGCTTGAGCAAATGCACTTCCGAGAGAAGCGCCGCGGGAGCATTGAAATCACGCGGATGCTCGGCCGCGATCCGGCGATACATCTCGAAGGCTTCGTCCGGCTTGCCTAACGATTCGAGGTTGCCCGCCATCGCCATTTTCGCGGTGGTGACCAATTCGTGCTTCGGATTTCGCTTGATGAACCCCTCAAGCGTGGCATTCGCTTCCGCGAATTTCCCCTCCCGGCGCTGTTCGCCCGCCAGGAGAAGCAGCCGCGCTCGGCGCCGCAGGAGGAGCCAGGATAATCCGCTATCACCTTTTGGAAATCAGCCGGGGTTTTCGCCGCAGCGAGAAGGGCGGCGGCGGCGGTGTCCCGCCGTATCGTGTAAAGACGGTAGCCAGCAAACGCCACGAGCACGCAGATCGCCGCCACCAGTCCGAGCATGATCGACCTCTTGTAGCGAACCCAAAAGACACTGCGTCTCCAGCAGAGGATCCGAAGAAGTCGAAGCTGGCGGCATGGCAGAGGCGGAGCGGGTCGAATTGGAAGGCAAGGTTCGCTCTTATGCCACGCGTTACTTTCCCACGCAAGGGCGTACGGCGGGCCGGCGAACCATCGCCGCCGCGCGGTGCAAATCCGGGTTCCTTGACGGCATCGACGTAGAAGCCGCGGCCGGTCGGCGGCCTATTTCTTCCTGCGACTGCTGCTGGATTTCTTTGCGCCGGCTTTCCGACCGCCTTTGCGCGAGCTTGCCTTCGTGCTTTTCTTGCCGCGACCGGAACCGGACTTCTTCCCGCCTTTATCCTCTTTGTTCACGGTCGCCCACGCGCGCCGCTCCGCTTCCTTCTTCGAGGTGCCGCGTTTTTCGTAGCCTTCCTCGATGTGCTCCGCCTTGCGTTTCTGTTTGTCGGTGTATTTCGCTTTGCTGCCTTGTGCCATGGTATTGTCGGTTGGTGTTCATAGGAGAAACGCAGCTCGTGCGACCCGCGGATTTATCCACCGAGGCCTTCTTATTGAAGCGTTGGACGTTGGACGTTGAACGTTGGACCTTCTCCGGATGCTTCCGCACGACAAGCTCTTCATCCCCGGCCCGGTCGAAGTCTCCGAGAAAACCTGGGCCGCCTTTTCCCGTCCGATCATGGGCCACCGCAGCGAAGCGTTTCGCGAGCTTTACCGCGCGATTCACCCGCAGCTGCAGCAACTCTTCGGGACCGCGCAGCCCGTCTTCCTCTCCACCTCGTCGGCCTGGGGCGTGATGGAAGCCGCGATCCGCAATCTCGTGCGCGAGCGCGTGCTCTGCTGCATGTGCGGCGCGTTCTCCGACAAATGGCTGGATGTCGCGCGACGCTGCGGGAAGGAAGCCGAGCCGCTCCAGGTGGAATGGGGCCGGCACATTGATCCGGGCGCGCTCGATCAGCAGCTCGCGACCGGGAAGTTCGACACGGTCACGTTGATCCACAACGAAACCTCGACCGGCGTGATGAATCCCTTGCCGGAGATCTGTTGCACGATGGCGAAGTATCCGGACGTCGCGCTCATCGTCGATACCGTCTCATCCTTCTCCGCGGTGCCGATCGCGATGGACGCGCTCGGCATCGACGTGCTGCTCACCGGCACCCAGAAGGCGCTCGCGCTGCCGCCGGGTTTTGCCCTCTTCAGCGTCTCGGAAAAAGCCTTCGCGCGCGCGGCCGAAATTCCGAACCGCGGCTACTACTTCGACTTCCTCGAATTCAAAAAGAACCAGGAAAGCGACATGACGCCGACCACGCCGAGCATCGCGCACATCTACGCCCTGCAATCCAAGCTCGAGGACATTTTCGCCGAAGGCCTCGAAGCGCGTTACGCGCGCCACCAGCGAACGAACGCCCTCGTCCACGATTGGGTGCGCGCGCGCGGCTTCGATTTCTTCGCCGAAGAGGGCCATCGCTCCGTGACCCTCACCTGCGTGCGCAACAATCGACAAATCGACGTCGCCAAACTCGTGCGCGACCTGCGCGAAAAACATCACCTCGTGATCGACGGCGGCTACGGCAAGATCAAAGGCCAAACCTTCCGGCTCTCCAACATGGGCGACGAGACCGAAGAAACGGTCTCGCATTTGCTCGCCTGTCTGGACGATTGTCTCGCCTAACGAAGAGATTCATTTTTGCCGCCGCCAATGAATTCGCTCCATCCCGCCTGGAAGGGCCACCGCAAAGTTGTCATTGGCATGCTGCACCTGCCGGCGCTCCCAGGCGCGCCGCTGGCGCGGCTCAGCCTGCAACGAATCCAGACCGCTGTGCTGCGCGATGCGGAGGCTCTGACCACCGGCGGCGTGCACGGATTGATGATGGAAAACTTTGGCGACGTTCCGTTTTATCCAGGTCGTGTGCCCGCGCATGTCGTCGCGCACATGACGGCGCTCGCCTGCGCCGTGCGCGAACGCACGAATCTTCCACTCGGCATCAACGTGCTGCGAAACGACGGCCGCGCGGCGCTCGCGGTTGCGCATGCGGCCGGCGCGAACTTTATCCGCGTCAATGTCCTCTGCGGCGCGCGCGTCGCCGACCAGGGACTGATCCAGGGCATCGCGCACGATCTGCTCCGCGACCGCGCGCTCCTCGGCGCGCATGAGGTGAAGATTTTCGCCGACGTGGATGTGAAACATTCCGCCGCGCTGGCGGAGCGTCCTTTGGAAGATGAGGTCGCGGATGTGATCGAACGCGGACGCGCCGACGCCGTGATCGTGAGTGGCGCCGGCACCGGCAAAGCGACCGATCCCGCGAAGGCCGAACGAGCCAAACGCGCGGCCCCGAAAACCCCGGTGTTCATCGGCAGCGGCATCACCGCGGCGACCATCGGCCAATTCCTCGAAAGCGCCGACGGCTTCATCGTCGGGACAGCGCTCAAGAAGGACGGCGTGGCGACGAATCCCGTGGATTTACGGCGCGTGCGGCGATTGATCGCCGCAGTGACTTAACGCGTCTTACTGCGACTTCCCGGACTCTGGATTTAGCTTCCAAGTGCGGTATCCCCAAACGTTGGCGTAGAACAAATAGAAAATGTAGGGGGCAAACCACCAAGCTGCCGGTCGATCGATCCGAGATAACACCACGAAAAGTGCGACCGCGAGCACGTCGTAAGGCAAACCGAGCAGGAAAGCGTGGAAGAGATTTTGGCTCCGAAAGAAGAAATAATTCCAGAGCGCATTGATAAACATGATCGCGCCCAGGAGCGCGAAGGCCACATTTTGAGGCGAGGAAGGCGGCAGCGAAAAAAGGCGGTGCAGAATCGCAAAGCAGATCACGTAATAGGCGCCGCCAATCATGATCCAGCCCCAGAACGGAACCGCATACCGGGGCAAACGAAGCTCTCCGAGCCTCTGCCTAATACCGCCTCCGGCGAAGAGACCTTCCAAGGCTGCCCCGATGGCGCAGACGACCAATGAGTAAATCACTTCCTTTGTCACCCGGCCTTCAAGATGCGAAATAGCTCAGCCAAAATCGAGCACGCTCAACAGCCGGGCGAAACCCAACTCTGCTGACGTTGGCGACGCTTCGTTTTTGCGGTTGCGCGCCCGGTTCGTTATACCGACTCTCGCCTTCGTGAAGGAAGTTCCGATGAGCCACACTCCTGCGGTCGCCGGACCCGAAGGCGCCGATTCCCGCGCAGATCCGCTACATCATCGGCAACGAGGGCTGCGAGCGCTTCAGCTTCTACGGGATGCGCAACATCCTGACGGTGTTCCTGGTCACGTCGCTGCTGCACGTATCTGCCGGAGGCGGATCGCGCGGGCGCGGCCAAGGAGGTCTTCCACACCTTCGTCATCGGCGTCTACTTCTTCCCGCTGCTCGGCGGCTGGCTCGCCGACCGCTTCCTCGGCAAGTACCACACCATCTTCTGGCTCAGCCTGGTCTACTGCGTCGGCCACGCCTGCCTCGCGCTCTTCGCGATCGAACCGCACCGGCTTCTACACCGGGCTTTCCTGATCGCGCTCGGCTCCGGCGGCATCAAGCCGTGCGTCGCGTCGTTCGTCGGCGACCAGTTCGACCAGACGAACAAGCATCGCGCGAAGGTCGTCTTCGACGCGTTCTACTGGATCATCAACTTCGGCTCGTTCTTCGCGTCGCTGCTGATGCCGATCTTTCTGCGCAGTCTCGGGCCGCGCGGTCGCGTTCGGCATCCCGGGCGTGCTGATGTTCATCGCGACGGTCGATCCTCTGGCTCGGCGCGCAAGCGCTACGTGATCGTGCCGCCGGCGCCGCCGAATCCGCACTCGTTCCTGCGCGTCTGCGCGCACCGCGCTGGCCTCGGGCACGCGCCGGCCGCGTCGCTGGCGCTCATCGGCGTCGGCGGCGGCGCTCGTGGTCGTTCCTGCTCATCCCGACGTTCGGCTTCGTGATCGCGGCTTGCCTCGCGCTGGTGGCGCTGCTCGGCTTCGGCGGCATCGGCGTGTGGCTGCAACTCGAACGCGCGCGCGGCCAGCATCCCGACGAGGCGGTCGACGGCGTGCGCGCCGTGCTGCGCGTGCTGGTGCTGTTCGCGCTCGTCACGCCGTTCTGGTCGCTCTTCGATCAGAAGGCGTCGACCTGGGTGCTTGCAGGCGGACGCGATGACCAAGCCGAGCTGGTTCCAGTCGTCGCAGATGCAGGCGCTCAACCCGCTGCTCGTCATGCTGCTGATCCCGTTCAACAACCTCGTGCTCTACCCGGCGCTGCGGCGGCTCGGCTTCGAGCCGACGGCGCTGCGCCGCATGACCGCCGGCATCGCGTTCTCCGGGCTGTCGTGGATCGTCGTCGGCGCGATGCAGCTGGCGCTCGATCGGCGGCAACGCGTTCTCGATCACCTGGCAGGTGCTGCCGTACGCGCTGCTCACGCTCGGCGAGGTGCTGGTCTCCGCGACCGGCCTCGAGTTCGCCTACAGCCAGGCGCCGCCGGCGATGAAGGGCGCGATCATGGCCTTCTGGAATCTGTCGGTGACGGTCGGCAACCTCTGGGTGCTGCTCGTGAACGCCGGCGTGAAGAACGACGCGGTCACCGACTTCATCACGTCGAGCGGGCTTCGGCGTGACGGCGTTCCAGATGTTCTTCTTCGCCGCGTTCGCCTTCGTCGCCGCGCTCGCCTTCGGTCTCGTCGCGCGCACCTACCCGGTGGCGGATCACTATCGAAAAGCATAGCCAAACCCATCGCGTGAGGCGGTGGCATAGCTAAAAAAACAGGAGACAGAAAGATGCAAAATGAGATCGCCCGAATGGTGCTGGACTTCGAGCACGGCCGGCTGAGCCGGCGGCAATTGATTGCGCACTTGGCCGGGATAATCGCGTTGGCCGCGGGCGCGAGGACCGTCTTCGGCCAACCCGGCGCGGCCAAGCCGGCCGATGCAGCCACGACTTTTCAGGCCGTCGACCTCGACCACGTCGCGCTCAGCGTGAGCGATGTCCAGCGCTCGCAGAAATGGTATCAAAAACACCTTGGTTTGAAGCCGAGGGGGACAGAAGGGTTCCTCACCACCGGCAAAGGCTGGTTGGCCTTGTTCCAGGGCGAAAAGCCCGGCCTGCACCACTACTGCTACAGCATCGAGAATTACGATCCGGCTGATGCCGCCGAAAGGCTCAAGGCCGCCGGCCTGACTCCCAAACGCCGCGGGGACCGCATCTACTTTGACGATCCCGATGGGATCGAATGCCAGGTCGCCAACGCCTGAGGCACACCCGACTTCTAGTCTAGTCGGTCCCCAGCGCCGCCGGACGCGCGCTGGTCAAAGGGAGTGAAGTGAAGCAGGTTCTCGCGATGAAGAAGGCATGTATCGCTATTCCAGTTAGTAATCGCCGCGACTCTGCTGGCCGCAGAGCCAAAGGAAACATTCACCGTCGATCGCTTCACCTTCGCGGTTCCGGAAGGTTGGAAAAAAGTGGCGCCGCCTTCTCCGATGCGAAAAGCCCAGCTCGAAGTTGGCGAAGGGACGTTGAAAGCCGAAGTGACCTTCTTCCATTTCGGAGGCGGCAGCGGCTCCACCGCTGACAACGTCTCGCGCTGGTTCTCGCAATTCTCCGGTAGCGAAGCCAATCGCAAGACCGAGAACACAGAGGTGAACGGCGTGAAGATTACCTTCGTCGAAACCGCCGGCACCTTCAGCAGCGGAATGCCCGGCGGCCCGACCACGCCCATGCCGGACTACGCGCTCCGCGGCGCGATCTTGGAAAACGCGGAAGAGCGGCGACGTTTTCGTTAAGATGACGGGTCCCGAAACCGTCGTGAAAGCTGCGACCCCGGCCTTCAGAGAGATGGTCACGGATGCCGCGCAGCCTGCGGGCCGTTAAGATTTCGCGAACCCTTTCGGAGCTGTGTCGCGGCTGCCACGCCAAAGCCTCAACATGAAAGCACGCCGCGCCGTAGCTTTATGCGAAGGCGGGTGCTTCTCATAGGTTTGTTTGGCCTATTCACTTAGTGGGGAACCCCAGAAGAACATTTTTGTATACATCCACCAAACTGTTTGACACTCTCAGGCTGATTTGGCGGACCGATCGGCGGAGGTGGTCCCGAAAATTTTATGGCACTCGCGATTGTTCTGTCTGGCGGCGGCGCGCGCGGTGATTTCGAAGTTGGAGCCATGGAGTGCGTCTACGAACGAAACTACCGACCAGACATACTCGTAGGGACATCAGTTGGTGCCATCAATGCGGCTAAGCTCGCAGAGGGCGAAGGCGGCCCTGATCAGGGCTTGCAGGGACTACGAAAGATATGGCTTTCGCTACTATCGAATGCGGACATGTGGGAAGCCGAGCCGTGGCTTTCGCGAATCGATCCGGCCATGTCTGATGCGCTAATAAATGGTACCAGTCTTAGTATCGCGGGTCCACCATCAGCGACGTGGGCTCCCGAAGCGGGGTGGCCAGGTGAAATAGCATATTATCTAAGCAACGCGATAACGGACGTCGCATGGCTCGCTACATCAGGCAGGGCGATTCTCACAGCGATCGACGAATTCTCTCGACGAGATCTGTTTTCAACCTCCAACCTATTCGTTCCAAGCTCGACTCGGGCGGATTGAACGAAACTCTGGTGCAGAAGTGGGCCGCGACCGGAAAGAAGCTGCGCCTTGGAACAGTCAGTCTAGAGAGTGGCCGAATGCGCTTCGTAACGGAGACAGGGGCAGTTATCGAAGCCGATCAGATTACCCCCGTGATGTATGCACATGTCGAGACAGCTGCAACTCGTCAGCTGCAAAAGGACATCGACGCAGTGCGAGACACAATTGAAACGCTAGCCGATGATCTGAGCAAGGCCGCTCCGAGTTCTAAACCAGGTATAGTAAAGAGAATAACCGCCGAGAAAAAACTATTAGGACCGCTGATAGAGAAGCTGCGCAAAGCAAGGAATCTCATTACGCAGGTTCCCTTGAAAGTGCGGATCAGCCAGGAGCTCTCGCTTCATCTTCAATAGCGGTCGTTTTCCCTCCTACGGGACTCGGGCATGACTCTTATGTCGATGGCGGACATCGCGAAATCTTGCCGCTTCGAGCCGCGGTGGATTTGAAAGCAAACCAGATCATTGCCGTTTTAGCCTCTCCGCCAGAACTTGATGCGCCGACGCTCGAAAATCCATCTCCGACGCAAGCGTCATACGCACAAGCTACGGCGGCAGAAATCGGAGCACGCGCGATAGTCGGGTACATCTAGACGAGATTCTTCATGACGACATCGTTCCAGCGGCGGGATGGACCGGAACATACCACTTAATAGCACCAACAATTGGCCTTCATGAGCTATTAACGATCGATCCAGGCCTTGTCCGGATAAATATGGATTACGGGTATATGCGTGCGGCCGACACATTGGATAACGTCGACCGTCATTCGCTTACTGCCAAAGAAGTCGATGAAATCTGTCTCCTTCGCGGGCAGCAATGGCGTAAGGAATGCCAATTATTTGGCCAACGGATTCCGACTGCTCCGAACGAACCGCAAGCTGCCCCTGACACTTCGAAGCTGGTAGAAATTCAGGCCCTAGGCACGCAAATACAAAAACTCGTGACCAAACGAAAAGCTGCCGGGCATTCTCTACCCGCTCGAGCGGAACGTTGGGGGCAGAGCTGGGATCTACATCCTTGGAAGGTGCGCAGTATAGGCCCTGTTACTGCAATTTCACCTCGACGTGATGAGATTGTAGTCGTCGGTATTAGCTGCGAGCTTTTAGGTCCGGTTCCTTTAAGTAGTTTTGGTCAGGGCCGCTTAATGCTTTCGGAGTGGGAAGCGGTAAACGGCTGGCGTGGTTGGTCGCCAGCGGAGTTCCTGGTGCTGCCGGCGTAGTCAGCTTCGTTGGCGCGGCAGCCGAGGGTGATAGAGGCTACCTGTTATGGGTCGGGTCCGACGGTCGGGTATACTATAGACTCCGCGGAAGCGACGGACAATGGAAATTCATTTTTCCTGTGGGCAACACTTCGAATGTTCCTTTTAACGGAGTCCCCGGAGGCGCGGTGCACGGCGCTTCCTCTAAACCGGGTATGCTCCACGTATTCTACGCGAATGGCGCAGGGCGTATTCTCGTCGCGAGACGTGACGAGGCTGCGGGCGGCGCGTGGCCCGATCATCAGTTCTTGTCTGGCGGCGTGACATCCCCTGGAGGACACGTGACTGCCGTTAGCCGCCGCCAAGGGCTGCTAGACGCGTTTTGCGTTGGCACGGGCGGGGGCGTGTATACATCAGCGTGGAGTGTTGGCGGCAGCTGGAGCGCTTGGACGCAAGTAGGAGCGGTGGTCGCAAATCTGGGAAATTACGTGAGTGCAGTTTCCCGGAATACAGACAAAATTGATATTTTCGTGGTTGATGCGCTTGGCCGCACCATGAGCGCGGCTTGGGAGCCTGCGACGAGCTGGAGTGCTTGGTCGCACGTTGACAGTGGAATTGCATCGGACGCGAAAGGTTTCGTGACCGCGGTGGTTTCACAACCAGACATGGTTCACATTTTCACCCGTGGTACGGACGGCCGTGTCTATACTGATACACGGACGTTGGCCGGAGGGTGGAGCGGATGGGTTCCAGTTAGCAACTGCTGGTCGCTAGGTCCCATTTGGCCGGTTTGCCGTTCTCCTGGGAAGCTGGAAATCTTTTTTGTCACACCCAGCGGCGACATTCAGTGTGCCGGATGGGACGTAAACGCGACTTGGAGAGCACCTTCTTTCGTCAGCGAATTTTGGGACCTGCATGACTAGTGCTACCCTCGTTACTCGAGGACAACTACGGGGAGCCGACGACGATCGACGGATATGCCAATTCTGTCCTGACTGCAACGCGGCACAAAAAAAGCTTAAGACGCGGTCATTCATTTCACACCGCGATGTGACCTATTTTCGCAGCCTTGATGGGTCGGGGTAGCACGTGGACTTGAGACCTAGCACGGTCCTTTCGACCCGAGCTTGCGGTTTTGTTCCATTGCTATGAGAAAGCGGGCTGGTGCCACAGGGGGGCGTCGAATCTGACAGCATACCGTTCAAGGCGGGTCAACGTCGCGCTGATCCGATTGAAAGTGTACCTCATCGAAAGGGCGTTACTCCGAGTTCATTCTCGAACTCCGACAAGACGGAGCTTTGGGGGCGCGCATTAATTGACATCGCTCACCGGTCTTTGCGCAGCTTCCAGACGACTGCGGCCTTTCCATCTGGCGCGATGGTGGCGGTGATTCGATACCACCGAGCGAGAGTGTGAATCGACTCGAACTTCACGCCGTCGATCTCCGTCGGCTTGAGCTTCTCGTAATATTCGTGTCGCTCCAGGACGAGCACGTTTGGCTTCTCCCACCGCACCGGCTCGATGTAATCGTGGCCGAGAATTGCGCCCTTGAGTTCCTCATCGCTCTCGCGTCCGGGCACGTCGCTTAGATTAAGTTCGACGCGGCTGAATGATTCGCCGGAGAGCTGGTAGACCGCGGTTTGTTTCCTGTGTGGCGTCGGTCGCGGAGTGCTGAAAAGATTGCCTTGCTGCTGCGTCAGGTCGCTCGAACGATAAGCGAATCGTTTCGAATCGGGCGACCAAAGGACCTCGCCTTCGCGGTCCGCGCCGGTGCCGATATCATCGTGCGTCAGATCGCAGAGCACCTGGCCGCTCTTCTGGTCGATCAGCTCCGCGCGCTCGACTTTCGATCCGCGGAGATCGAACTCGTCGGAGAAGATTTTGCGGATGGCGTAACGTTTGTCCGGCGACGGCCAGGCGACCAGCTCGCGGGAAAAGAGAATTTTCGCGGTCTCGGGAAAGTGGCGACGCAGATATGTGCCGTCGCTCGCGATCGAGTTTCGAACCATCATCCGATACGCCATTGACTGAGCGTTGAGGAACTTCGCGAACTTTGCGTCGCCGAGAAGGTGATAGACCACCGTCGGCATTCCGGCGTAAGACTCGGCCGCCGCGCCATCGACCTCTTTCGCCATCGCGAAGAATTGCTTCAGCGCTTTCTCATCACCGCGCGCAGCTCGTCGGGTAACCCTGGCATAGTTGAAGCCGAGCCTGCGCGCGACCTCGTCGATTTCCGAAGTGCCCGCGGGATCCTTTTCGTCCTTGGGCAGATCCTCTTCGGTGAACTGGGAACGCTCGGAGTCGTCGGGATCGCCAGGACCGTCTTGTTCCGCCTTAAGCAGCCCAGCAAACGAGAGCGCGCAGACGACGAGGAGGAAATGCAGCGTTCTCATTTGGTCGAGCTTTCGCGCGTTCGCAGCCATCCTTCCCCAAGCCCAAACAACGTCAAGCGCGCGACGAATGCGGAAAGCCACGCGGTCTCAGCTACGCTAACGGCCAGCAATGATCCGTTCGTATTGGTCGTGCATGACGATCCAAAGTGGTCACGCTCGATGGCCAACTCTGACCTGAAGTACTTGAGCACCGATGCGTTCAAGACCAGATAAGACACGGTTTTCGATCACAGATGCGTTCATTCCTCCTTCCTCTCCTGGTCGCCATCGTCGCGATGGTGTTGTGGGCGGGATTGGTGTTCATGGGAACCTTGAACGGATGGGGACGAAAGCCGCTCGCACCAGCCGGGAACGCGAACGCGTTCATGGAGGCGGCCAGGAAAGAAATTGGCGCAAAACACCGCGGGAACGCTGCCTTTCGACTAATCGAAAAGGGGAAGCTTCACGATGAGTATTTCGTCGGCAGACACCGTTGACAGCGAAACGATGTTCCAAGTCGCTTCTCTCAGTAAATGGATCAGCGCCTGGGGCGTCATGACGTTGGTGGAAGCGGGCAAGCTCGACCTCGACGCACCGGTCGCAACCTATCTGACGCGCTGGACCTTACCCGAAAGTGAATTCGATAACAGTAAGGTCACGGTTCGCCGGCTCTTGAGCCACACGGCCGGGCTGACGGATGGCCTTGGTTACGCCGGCTTTGCACCCGGCGCTAAGGTGCAGTCGCTCGAGGAGTCGCTGACCCGCGCCGCCGACGCGTCTCCAGAGGCAGATGGCAGAGTGCGAGTGGGGTTAGCGCCGGGAACGAAATGGCGATACTCCGGCGGGGGTTACACACTCCTACAATTGGTGATCGAAGAGACCAGCGGGGAGGCCTTCGAATCGTATATGCAGCGAGCTGTTTTTCAGCCGCTCGGCATGAACCGCTCAACCTATGTCCTCGATCCGGACAAGTGGCCGAACGTGGCACCGTTATTCGACGCGGATGGGAAGGAAGCGACTCACCACCGATTCACGGCGCTGGCGGCGGCATGTTTATATACAACGGCGTCGGATATGACCCGGTTTATTCAAGCGCATCTGACGGGTTCCAGTGGAGAGCCAGCCGGGCGCGGCGTGCTGAAGCCCGACACATTAAAACTCATGCGGCAACCGCATGCGTCGCAAATGGGAGCTGATATCTGGGGCCTTGGCACCATGCTCTATGTTCCCAATGGCGCCGGGGACTTTATCATCGGCCACGACGGCAAGAGGCAGCCTGCCATTAACACGACCGTGCGTCTGAACCCCTCGACCGGTGACGGCATTGTTGTTTTGCAGAGCGGTAATCAGTTACTCGCGACGACGGTGGCCGGCGAATGGGTGTTCTGGAAGACGGGCACGATCGACTTCCTCATGTTCACGCTCGTCGCCAAGCAAATGATTACGATCATCTTCATAGGTTGGGGGGTGATCATACTCACTGCTCTTTTTGTCGGTTGGCGAAGGAGTCGTGCGCGTCACGGTCGCTGACGGTAGGAAATTCCCGTGCGCCGCCACAAATTGCTTTTCGCGGCGGTCGTTCAGTGGCTGGCGATCAGCGGTATCTCGACCAACGCTCAGGAAGCGACTTCCGAGGTTATCGTGACTGCGCAGGCCGAACCGGCATCGCTGACCTCTCCGTCGGTCGAGCAAGCGGAGGAACAAAAGAACGAGATTCCGGGCGGCTTCAGCGTGCGAACTCCGGAAGAGATGGATCGCGGGCGGGCTTCGAATTTCGAGGATCTGCTGCAGCGAACTCCCGGGCTCTACATGCAGACGGACAACGGGACCGAAGTGACGCGAGTCTCCATTCGCGGCTCGGGGATTTTGTCGGAGGACGAGCCGTTGGGTGTGCAGTTCATGCTCGACGGGCTCACGCTCAACCAGGCCGATGGCGAGGTGATCCTGGAAGATTTCGACCTGGCGACGATCAAGTATGCGGAGGTCTTCCGCGGCGCCGATGCCTTCAAGTACGGCGCGATCACGCTCGGCGGCGCGATTAATCTGGTGACGATGACTGGCTATGACGCCGATCGCTTCGGCATTCGACTGGAAGGCGGAAGCTTTGGTTACTTCCGCGGCCAACTCACTACCGGCGGGGTGGTCGGGTCGTTCGATTACATCGGCTCATTCATGGGCCGCTATCGCGACGGTTTCCGCGAGCACAGCACGGAGAACACGGAGCGGCTTTTCGGCACGCTGGGCTACAAGTTCAGCGATCAACTGGAGAACCGATTCTATCTGACCCTCGACCGCGTGGATCGACAGTTGCCCGGTGGCCTAACCAAAGAGCAATTGAATGACGATCCGCAACAGGCGGACCCGATCGCGATCGCGCAAGACTTCAACAAGAAGTTCAATTTCCTGCGGCTGGCGGACAAGCTCAGCCTACAGAATGCCGGACACGAATTCGATGCCGGCGTGTTCTGGTTTCATCGCAACGTCGAGGAACGCGGTTTCTTCGAGGAGGATTTCCGCGAAGGCATCACCGCCTTCTATTCGGACAACTACGGCGTCAGCCTGAACTACGTGACGCACGACGAGACTGTTCGGCCGGCGCAATATTTTCACCGTGGGGGCAAGCGCGCAGCTCGAGGTGGAGGTCGCGCAAAACTTCGAGAATCTCGGCGGTCATCGCGGACAGACCACCGCGTTGAACACCGGCATTTCGATCAACGCGCCGCTCTACTTCGAGAACCAGCATTATCTGACCGACAAGCTTTCCCTCCTGCTCGGAATGCAGGCGATCTACGCGCAACGTCATTTCGAAGACGACTTCCTGAGCGACGACCAGGGCGATCAATCGCACAAACAGAATTTCTACGGCTGGAATCCGAAGGTCGGCCTGATCTACGAGTTCGACAAAGAGAACCAGCTTTTCATGAACTACAGCGGCAGCTGGCAACCGCCTTCCTTCGATAACATGGTCGAATTTGAGGAAGGCGAAAACTCGAGCGTGGTCTACACGCCGCTGCACCCGCAGCGCGCGCGGACCCTGGAGCTGGGCACGCGCGGCGAGCATGGGCGTTTCGAGTGGGAACTGTCCGTTTATCACACCTGGCTGCAGGACGAGTTGCTCGAACTGAACGACGCCCGCGGAAACGAAATTGGCGCGGTCAATGTTGATCGCTCCTACCATCAGGGCATCGAGGCCGGTCTCGACATCGAATTGCTGGACGCGGTCTTTCTGCCAAAGCAAAAGGGCAGCTCCAGAGATCGGCTAACGTTAAGTCAGACCTACACCTTGAACGATTTTCATTTCGATGGTGATCCGGTCTACGGCGACAATCGGATCGGCGGCGTGCCGATTACATTTCTATGAAGCGGAACTGCTTTACCTGACCACGTCCGGCTTTTACGCCGGGCCTAACGTGCAGTGGAACATCACGCGTTACCCGGTCGACCAGGCGAACACGCTCTTCGCCGATTCCTACGCGTTGCTTGGATTCAAGATCGGATATCGGCCGAAGAAAGGGTTCGCCGTTTTCCTCGAAGCGAAAAATCTAACGAACAAACGCTTCGCTTCCGCGGTGGATCCAATTGCCGACGCACGAACTGCGGAAGACGCGCGCGTGTTTCATCCGGGCGACGGTCGAGCTTTTTACGGTGGGATGTCGTGGACCTGGTGAACGCTCACGCCACGGCGAAGCGAGTTACGACCGATTGATGCCAAAAAGAGGAAGGGCGCGCTCGTTTCCGAACGCGCCCTCCATTTCGATGGCGATAAGCCGAATTCTGTCCGGCTCGATTGCTCGAGCGGATGATCATTTATCTCAACCCACTTGCGCGAGCCGCCCGATCGCGCTTGCGCGCGACCGTGATGCGACGATACCCGAGGAACGTCGGACCGGCTGCCCTTCCTCTGTTTTGTCTTGCACCGCATGGGGTTTTTCCTGCCTCGCGAATTACTCCGCGAGCGGTGAGCTCTTACCTCGCCTTTTCAACCTTACCTGCCAGCCTCGCTGCCCGCCGGCGGTATATTTTCTGTGACACTTTCCATCACCGCACTCTTGGGAATGCGGCGTCCGCGTGTTCTCCGCGGCATGCTGCCGTCTGGTGTTCGGACTTTCCTCCAGCCCGAATTGCTTCGCGGCAGCGATCATCTGCCATCACACAGAACCTATCATGATTTCCAAATCATGATAGGCAGTGGACTTCGGGCGAGGATTCAGTGGTGACGGCACCGCCACGAGCCACCAGCTCACCATCGCCAGGCCGATGATTAGTTTGCCGACCATGCCGGCGAGATTGCCCAGCAACGCGCCCCAACCGGCTTTGCCCGCGTCCACCAACTGCTTGCCGGCAATCAACTCGCCGGCGACGGCGCCGACGATAGGCAGGATGAGCAGGGTGACGAATCCCGTGAAAAGGCCAACGATCCCGCCGATGACCGCGCCGACAACGCCCCACTTGGTCGCGCCAAAATACTTCGCGCCGAAATAGCTGCTGGCGAAGTCCAGCGCGTACGAAACCAGCGTGAATGCCACCAGGACGGCAAGTCCCCACCAGCTCATCCCCTGCTCCGGTCCAACCAGCACGCGATGAACGACCGCAGCGGCGAGGATGATGGTGGTGCCCGGCACCACGGGCAGCACCGTGCCAATCAAACCCACGGCCATGACCACGATCGCGCTGAACCACCAGACTAGTTCCATTTCCGATTTTCGATTTGCGATTGATGATTGAAAAGCCCGATAGTGCAGCGCATGGCACTTCCCGTCGGCACCAAAGCACCAGACTTCACCCTTCCCACCAAGACTGCCGATGGCCCGAAGCAGATCACCTTGAGCGATCACTTCGGGAAAGGAAACACCCTGCTGCTCTTCTTCCCGATGGCCTTCACCGGCACCTGCACCACCGAGATGTGCGGCGTGAGCATGGATCTTTCGGTCTACGGCAGTTTGAATGCGAGCGTCTACGGAATCAGCGGCGACAATCCTTTCGCGCAGGAGGCGTGGGCGCAGAAGGAGAAGATCAGCGTGCCGCTCCTGAGCGACTACGAGCACCATGTCGCTCGCAGCTATGACGTCGCCTACGATTCGTTCCTGCCGCAAATTGGTTTGCCGATGGGCGGCGTGCCGAAACGCGCGGTCTTCGTGATCGATCGCCACGGCGTCATCCAATATTCCGAGAGCAACGATGACGCGCGAGCGCTGCCGAATTTCGAGAAAGTGAAAGCCCGACTGGCTGAGCTGAAATGAGAGAGCGCACACACCGTGTCATCCTGAGCCGCGGAGACGGCGAAGGACCTCGCATTCGAGGATTGGTCATCGAGCGTGCCGGGGGAATCGAGCGCTTCGCGGTAAGGTCCTTCGACGCGCTTCGCCAGCCTCAGGATGACATCGAAAATTATGACTAACGAATTCAAAACCCTCCAACAGTTTGACGCCGGCAAGGGCCGCGAAGCGCATTTCCACTCACTGCCTGAGCTGGAGCGACAAGGAGTCGGCCCGATCTCGCGCCTGCCCGTCAGCATCCGCATCGTGCTCGAGTCCGTGCTGCGCAATTGCGATGGCAAGAAGGTCCGGCGCAAGGATGTCGAGACGCTGGCGAACTGGAACGCGAAGAAGCCGGCGAATGAAGAAATCCCGTTCGTCGTCGCGCGCATTGTTCTGCAGGATTTCACCGGCGTGCCGCTGCTGGTCGATCTCGCGGCGATGCGCAGCGCGGTGACGCGCCTCGGCGGCGATCCGAAGATCATCGAGCCGCTCGTGCCGGTGGATCTCGTGGTGGATCACTCGGTGCAGGTGGATTTCGCCGGCTCGGCCCAGGCGTTGCAGCTGAACCTGGACCTGGAGTTCAAGCGCAATCGCGAGCGCTACCAATTCCTGAAGTGGGGCAGCAGGCGTTCAAGACTTTCGGTGTCGTGCCGCCCGGCATCGGCATCGTGCATCAGGTGAATCTCGAGTATCTCGCCAAAGGCGTGCTCTCTCGAACTCGAATCGGAATCGGAACTCGAACTTTTCTATCCCGACACGCTCGTCGGCACCGACTCGCACACGACGATGATCAACGGCCTCGGCGTCGTCGGCTGGGGCGTCGGCGGCATCGAAGCGGAAGCGGGCATGCTCGGGCAGCCGGTTTATTTCCTGACGCCGGAAGTCGTCGGCGTGCACCTGACCGGCGCGCTGCGCGAAGGCGTCACCGCGACCGACCTCGCGCTGCACATCACGCAGATGCTGCGCAAGCGCAAAGGTGGTCGGCAAGTTCGTCGAGTTCTACGGCGCAGGCGCGGCCTCGCTGCCGCTGCCGGATCGCGCGACGATCGCCAACATGGCGCCGGAGTACGGCGCGACGATGGGTTTTTTCCCCGTCGACGCGGAGTCCGTGAACTACCTGCGCGCCACCGGCCGCACGGAAGAGCAATGCCTGGCTTTCGAAACTTACTACCGGGCGCAGGGACTGTGCGGCATTCCGCGCAAAGGCGAAGTCGATTACAGCGTCGATCTCGATCTCGACCTCAGCATCGTCCAACCGAGCGTCGCCGGACCGAAGCGTCCGCAGGATCGCATCAATCTGCCGGAACTCGGCGACACTTTTCGCACCTTGTTCGCGAAGGCGACTAACGAGGGCGGCTACGGCAAGGCGCCCGAAACTTTGACGCGGCGTTTCCCGCTTCATCTCAACGGCGAAGCCCAGCCGAGCAATGGCGACGTCGAGGCGGCCAGCGTGCCCGCGCCAACCGACAAACGCGACGGCGGGCCGAAGATCGGGGACACGCCTGGCCAGACCGAGATGATCACCAATCGCCCGACCGCCACGCCGGCCGACCTGCTGGCGAGCGCGCACGAACCGGAGTTCAAGGAAGGCGACAGTCGCATCGGCCACGGCAGCGTGCTCATCGCCGCGATCACGAGTTGCACGAACACGAGCAATCCGAGCGTGATGCTCGCCGCCGGTTTGCTCGCGAAGAAAGCCGTCGAGCGCGGGCTGACGCGTCAATCCGGCGGTGAAGACTTCGCTCGCGCCCGGCTCGCGCGTCGTCACCGATTACCTGCAGAAGACCGGCCTGCAACGCTATCTCGATCAACTCGGCTTCAACCTCGTCGGCTACGGCTGCACCACCTGCATCGGCAACTCCGGCCCGCTCGATCCGGCGATCGAGGAAGCGATCAACGAGAACGATCTCGTCGCCGCCAGCGTGCTCTCCGGCAACCGCAATTTCGAAGCGCGCGTGCATCAGAACATCAAGGCGAACTTCCTCATGTCGCCGCCGCTCGTCGTCGCCTTCGCGCTCGCCGGCCGCGTCGATATCGACCTGACGAAGCGAACCGCTCGGCACAGGACAAGGACGGCAGCGACGTTTACCTGCGCGACCTCTGGCCGACGCTGCAGGAAGTGCGCGACGCGATGCAGACCGCGCTCACGCCGGAGGTCTTCCGCCAGCTCTACCGCGACTTCGCCGCGCAGAATCCGAAGTGGAACGAGATCCCGTCGAGCACCGGCGACGTCTACGAGTGGGACGAGAACAGCAACTACATCCAGGAGCCGCCATTCTTCGCAGGACTTCTCGATGGACGCCGGGACGACATCGCCGACATCCACGGCGCGCGGCCGCTCGGCATCTTCGGCGACTCGGTCACGACCGACCACATCTCGCCCGCCGGCGCGATCAAGAAGACCTCGCCGGCCGGGCAATACCTGAAGTCGCGCGGAGTCGAGCCCGCGGACTTCAACAGCTACGGCAGCCGCCGCGGCAACGATCGCGTCATGACGCGCGGCACCTTCGCCAATGTGCGCATCAAGAACCTGATGGTGCCCGGCGTCGAAGGCGGCGTGACGAAATATCTCGGAACCGGACGGATCCGGCGAGCAGATGTCGATCTACGACGCGGCGATGAAATATCAGACCGAGCAGGCACGCCGCTCATCATCATCGCCGGCCAGGAATACGGCACCGGCTCAGTCCGCGATTGGGCGGCGAAAGGCACGCGCTTGCTCGGCGTGAAGGCCGTCGTCGCGCAGAGCTTCGAGCGCATCCATCGCTCCAATCTCGTCGGCATGGGCGTGCTGCCGTTGCAATTCACGGAAGGCACAAATGCGCAGTCGTTAGGCCTCGATGGCACGGAGACCTACAGCATCACGGGCTTGTCCGAGCAGATTCAGCCGGGCGCGATGGTCACGCTCGAGATCACGCGCAAGGACGGCACGACGCGAGATCAGTGCCGGTGAAACTGCGCATCGATACGCCGATCGAGATCGACTACTACCGCCACGGCGGCATCCTGCCGTTCGTGCTGCGCGAGTTAATGGCGCGCTAGTGGACTTGATCTCCAAGTCGCATAGCAGCGGGCGCGCAAAAATCCGGCGCTGGGTAGCGCGCGCGTCTCGCGTGCTGGTTTCTGCGTCCCGCGGAAACAGGCTTGGCGTAACCTCCCACACGCCGGAAAAGTTCGCGACGGTGAGACACCGTCGCCAGCACGCGAGACGCGCGCGCTACCCAGACGGTTCGCGGCCACCCGCGCTACTACGGATCCGGGGTCTTACGGTGCACCTGCACGCGCGAACCTTCGGCGATGAAGGCCGAGGCCGGTTTGGCAGCCAGTGCATCCACGAATCGCGCGCCGTAGAGCGCCGCGACGTCCGCTTCGAATTTCCACGTGAGCGCCGGCCAGTAGCGCCATCTCGGATGCTCGACCTGATACTCGCTCGTCTTCGGTCCGCGAGCGGTGTAGCCCCAGTAATGTTCGGCGATGAACTCCTCGTGCGAGTTCTCTCCTAAATCCTGCGCTTCGCCACTGGCGGTCATCGCGAGCGTTTCCCATGCGCGATCGTGCGGCTGCCATTGATACTCGACCGAGAGTCCATCCTCGTTTTGAGCGATCACGTGGCGCATGGGCAGCGCTAGATATGGTTCGCCGTAAAACGCGCGCGCGACAAAGGCGATGGCACGCCGCGGAACAAGTTCACGCACAAACACCACCCCGCGCCGCCAACCTTCAGCCGAACGCTTCCGCACATAGAAGCGCAGATTTACCTCTTCGAAATCACGATGCCGCGGAATTGGCAGACCGAGCACCCGAGTTTCGAGAAACATGAACCCGACCACGCTGAGAAAAGTCTCGCCCTGGTAGAAGTCGAGTTCCGTTCCCGCGGGGACGAGCGGCTCAAGCAATCCTGGGTCCGCGACGAAATTCAACATCGCGAGGTGCCGCCACTCTGCGGTGAGAAATGGCCGGCGCACGCTTCAGGCCTTGGGCCCGGATCAGTGAATTAACTTCTCGAGCGAAGGATTCGCTTCCGCGCCCAGCTCCATCGCCTTCGAGTAATGGCGCTTCGCCAACTCCTTCGCCGGCGGCTTATTCGTCGCGTAAATCACCGCGAGATTATAATGCGCGTCGACGTAATCCGGGTTGGCCGCGATCGCTTCCAGCATCTCTTTCTCGGCTGCTTCCTGCCAGCCTTTCTCGCTCGCTGTAATCCCGAGATAATTATGCGCGATGAAGCTCTTCGGGTTGATCGCCAGCGCTTTGGTCAACTCCGTGACCGCGTCGTCGTATTTCGCCTGCCGGTAATAAACGATGCCGAGGGTGCGACGCGAAAACTCATCCTTCGGCGACAGAATGACCGCTTTCTTCAGGGTCAGCTCCGCCGCTTTCAGCCGGCCCGTGCGAAAATAGACCGCCCCCAGGTTCGAGAGCGCGTAAAGATTATTGGGACTCTTGGTCAGGATCTCCTCGTACTGTTTTTCCGAGGCGCGGAACTTCCCGGCATCAAAATTCTCCTTCGCTTCGCGGGCGATGCGGAATCAACTCGTCCGGCACCCCCGGTTTGAAAGACGTCTCCACGTTCGGACCCGAAGTTGCCCGCAGTCGGCACCCTCCTTCGCGACCGCAAAACTCGCGGTCACGGCCGCCGGATTGCTGTCGGATGTGGCCACCACCGGCTGCTTCAAAAGCGCCAGTTCTTCTGCGCTCAATTTCGCCACCGGCTGCGCGAGCAGTTCGATCTGCTCGTTGAGCGTGTCCGATTTGATCTGCAATTTCTCGAACTCGGCCAGCATCAGTTTCTTCGCCCCCTCGCGGCGCGCATCTTCCTGCCGTTCCCGCATCACAATCGCGCGCAGCATTTCGTTTTCTTTCGTTAGGCGCGCCGTCTCCTCGGCACTGGCTCCAGTGAGTTTCGCTTTCGCCAGCTCGCCGCTCGTTTCTTCGAGTTGGGTGCGCAATTCGCCGATCGTGACTTCGAACTCGTGGCTTCTGTTTCTGGCTGGCCGCCAGTTGCTGACGCAACTGCTCGACCTGCCGCTTCACGTCCGCGATCTCCTGTTCTTTCTGCGGCTTGTCGTCGGTGATCTCGCGCACCGTCTTCTCCGCTTCGGCCAGTTTCTTCTGCAAATCGGAATTCTCCGCGACCAGCGTTTGCACGCGTTCCTGTGCTCCCTTGGCATCCTTGATTTCGGCGATCAGCTGATCGCGCTCCTTCGTCACGCTGGCGATCTCGCTGCCCGCTTCATCCAGCTTCGCGGTTGCGGCCTCCTTTTCCTTCTCGGCTGCGGTGCGACCTTGCTCGGCGGTCGCGACCGCCTTTTTCAACTGTGCGATCTCGGCGCGCAACGCTTCCGTCGCCTTCCCGTCAGAGCCGCCGTTGGCCTGGATCTTCTTGAGCGATTCCTGAGCTTGCGCGAGTTGATCGCGCACGATCTTCTCCGCGCCCTTGCTCTTCTGCACCTCGGCCTGCGCCTTTTCGAGCTTGGAATTTGTCTCCTGCAACCTGCTGGTCAGTGTTTCCTTTTCCTTCTGCACCGAACTGTATTGCGTCCGGGATTTCTGCAGCTCGGCTTGAAGCTGATCGACCTTGTCCTGCAGCTCCTTGGTGGCCTTCTTGATCGCCGCATCGCTCGGGACAGAAGCTGCCGCGACCGGCGCCGGAGCCACCGGCGCGATCGTTTGCGTCGGGACGGGAAGGCGCGCCTGCGAGTTCGGTCCGATCTCCACGCTCGGCTCCGCCGGGCCGGCGTTTTGCGGGAGCAACGGCGGCTCTACGGGAGCGGGTTGCGAGGTCGCGGCAAAATCGGCCTGCGTGCCGATCTTCGTCTGCACGCGCAAAATACTTTCGCCGATCTTGCGCGCCCGATATTCGACGATCGCCGGCTGCCACTCGGCGTGAGTCTTGCGCAGTTCTTCGAGCAAACTTCCGGCGGAGCGGAACTTCACGAGCGCGGCTTGGAATTGATTGTCGTGCTCGAGTTTGTCGCCTTGCTGCGACGTCATGTAGGCCTTGAGGAAGACCTCGCTTGGATCATCGGCCTGGGCCGCAAGCGGAATGGGCGCCGCGAGAAGCGCAAAACCGGCGAGCAGGATCAGACCGATTTTCTTCATGCGTGGGAGAAGCGGAGAATAGCCGACCGCCGCTGAGTTGCAACGGCAGGTAAGCCAGAGCAATTAAGCGAACCGCGTGCCAATCCGCGCTTTGCCTTTGCAATCGACCCTCGCAAACCTAGAATTCCCGCTGCCGGTGGCCATAGCTCAATGGTAGAGCTCCAGATTGTGATTCTGGCTGTTGCGGGTTCGAGTCCCGTTGGCCACCCATCCGCTACTTTCGCGGCCGTGACCTGACTGGCACGCGCGGTGCTAAACGAGATGGGCGTGGACAATCGCTGCGCGCTCGCCAAGACATTGGTCCGCCGCGATCCACCGGGGTTCTGGGAGCAATTGCTCACCGATCATTCGCTGGATGGCCTGGCTGATCTGGAAAAAATTCTGGCCGGCTGCGAGATTATCGTCGCCTTGGATGAATTGGATTTGCTGCCGACCCGATAAATCGGCATCAACCATCCCGCGTGTCGCCCGATAGAAAATCTCGGGTTCACGATTCGCTGCCGAGTATTGCACATCTCCTTCGCTACGGCGTTTGCCCAGCGGGTTTCGGCATCGCGGTTGCCTGCCAGCTCACCGCCTGCCATTTGCCGTCGCGCTTGAGAAACGTGCCGGTGTTGAGGTAATTCGCGACCTGCTTCGTTCCGCCCTTGTCGGTCGTGGCCACCAGACGAAACGCGACGATGGCCGTGTCGCCGTATTGCTGAATGCGAATGTCTTCCGCGGTGTAAACCGTGGTTTCATCGCCGGGCTTTGGTTGTGGCTCCGCGCGGACATCGCGCATGATGTCGGCCTTGCCAATGCGGCGGCCGGCCGAAGCGGTGTAGATCAAATCTTCCGCCCAAAAACGTTCGTGCATCGCGGCATCGTTGCGGCTGGCGCCCGCGAGGAAATCCTGCAGGAGCTTTGTCAGTTCCGCCGCATCGGGCGCGGTCTGCGCGTGGAGTCGGCATGCGAGGGAGGACAGGATCGCTACAAATGGAAGAAGTCGTTTCATGGTTTTTGCTTCCGCAGGGGTTTGCTGCTCGACACTCGCCAACCTACCGCCAGAGCGGCATCGGTGTCAGCTAAACTCGATGATCGCGGCGTCGAGACAGGAGGATAGCCATCCTTGTTCTCCTCGCTCTTCTCCCTATCATTTTGCTGTTCCACTTCGATTGGGGCGCATCGCATGAATCCAGTTGACCCCAGCGCAGAGTGGATCGAGGCGGACGGCCTTGGCGGATTCGCGAGTGGCACGGTCTCCGGCATCCGGACGCGGCGCTACCATGCCCTGCTTCTGACCGCGACAACGCCACCCGCCGGACGCGTCGTACTGGTCAACGGTTTCGACGCCTGGGTGGACACGCCGCGCGGCAGTTTCGCCCTTTCGTCGCAACGCTACGCCCCCGATGTCGTTCATCCCGATGGCGCATCGCGGATCGAATCGTTCGAACATGAGCCGTGGCCGCGCTGGCGATTTCGACTCGCCGATGATCTCGTCCTCGAGCAGGAAATATTCGTTAGGCCGGGTGCCTCGGCCACCTTCGTTTCCTGGAAGCTGGTCCACGCGAGCGAAGACGCCAGCGCGGAATCGACCTCCGCGAAATCGGGCGTCACTCTTCGCGTCCGCCCGTTTCTTTCAGGACGCGATTTTCACTCGATGCACCACGAGAATGGTGCTTTTCGATTCGGTGCCGAGGAAAACGGCGGGCGCATCATCTGGCGTCCCTACGACGGATTGCCGGCGGTCACCGCCTGGTCGAACGGCCGCTACCTCAGCCAGCCGGATTGGTATCGCAATTTCCTCTATCGCGAAGAGGAGCTGCGCGGACTCGACGCGACCGAAGATCTCGCGTCACCTGGAGTCTTCGAATTTTCCATCTCCGAGAAGCGCGCGGTCCTGATGCTCGCCGCGAACGAGGAGACAAACGACCACCACGATTCGATTGCCACGCGATATGCCGACCTCTGGACGAGCGAGCGCCGCCGTCGAAAAAAATTTCCCACGCCGCTGCACCGCGCAGCCGACGCCTACCTGGTGCGACGCGGCAACGGCAAGACCATCATCGCTGGTTATCCCTGGTTCGGCGACTGGGGCCGCGACACGTTTATCGCGATCCGTGGCCTTTGCATTGCGACTGGCCGGCTAACGAGCTGCGCGCGACATCCTCGTGGAATGGGCCGGCCTTCGTTCCGAAGGCATGTTGCCCAATCGCTTTCATGATCAGGGCGACCAGCCGGAGTTCAACTCGGTCGATGCTTCTTTGTGGTACATCATCGCGGTGGGCGATTATCTGCGCGCGATCGAGCACAAGCCGCAAGTGGCGAGCGATTGCCACACGGACCAATTGCGGAGCGCGGTGGAGGCAATCCTCACCGGTTATCATGACGGCACGCGCTTCGGCATTCGCGCGGATGAGGACGGCCTGCTTCGGGCCGGCGAGCATGGCTCTCAACTCACCTGGATGGACGCCCGCGTGGACGGTCGCGCGATCACGCCGCGGATCGGCAAGCCAGTTGAAATCCAGGCGCTCTGGCTGAATGCGCTCGCGATCGGCGCGCGGTTTTCGCCCCGCTGGCAAACAATCCTGGAGAAAGGCCGGCGTTCGTTCGAAGAACGCTTCTGGAATGCCGACGGCGAGTATCTTTACGATGTCGTCGATTGTGATCACCAGGCCGGAACCGTCGATGGTTCATTCCGTCCGAACCAGATCTTCGCGGTGGGCGGATTGCCGCTCGTCCTGCTCTCGCCCGAGAAAGCGCGCAAAGTGGTCGATGCGGTGGAAGCGCGGCTGCTGACGCCGCTCGGCTTGCGCTCGCTTGCTCCCGGTGAGCCCGGATACGTCGGTCATTACGGAGGCGGCGTGGCGCAACGCGACGGCAGTTATCATCAGGGAACTGTCTGGCCCTGGCTGATGGGTCCGTTTGTCGAAGCCTGGGTGCGCGTGCGCGACGACTCTGTCGAAACGAAAACCGAAGCCGGCCGGCGTTTTCTCATGCCGCTCATCGAACATCTCGATCATGCCGGGCTCGGTCACATTTCCGAGATTGCCGATGGCGATGCACCACACACGCCGGCCGGTTGCCCATTTCAGGCCTGGTCGTTAGGCGAACTCCTGCGGCTCGATTCCGTGTTGTAGCCGACCCTTCGATCCCGAGCCGACTACATCATCGCGGTGTCGAAACGCTGAACCTAGCTCATCGCTTTCGCCGATGAAGCACGGCGCGAAAATCGTTCACGTTCGTCAGCGTCGGTCCCGTCACCACGAGATCGCCGAGCGCTTCGAAGAAGGCGAAGGCGTTGTTGTCCGCGAGTTCCGCTTCGGCCTTCAGGCCTAACGAACGCGCGCGCGACAAGGTGTCGGGTGCGATGATGGCGCCGGCATTGGATTCCACGCCATCGATGCCGTCGGTATCGCAGGCGATGGCGTGGACACCGGGTTCACCGTCGAGAGCGATGGCCAGCGCGAGAAGAAATTCCGTGTTTCGCCCGCCCCGTCCCGAGCCGCGCACGGTGACCGTTGTTTCCCCTCCCGAGAGGAGCATGCAGGGAGATGCCACCGGCTGATCGTGCGCGGAAATTTGTTTGACGATTTCCGCCTGCACCCTCGCAACCTCGCGAGCCTCACCTTCGATGGCGTCGCCGAGAATGTGCGGAGTGACGCCGTGTGCGCGGGCAACTGTGGCCGCGGCTTCGAGTGCGTCCTGAGGAGTGGCGATCAAGCGAACCTCGTTCTGCGCGAAGCAGGTCGCGCCCGGTTTGGGCGTTTCCGCTTCCGGACTGCGGAGAAATGCTTGCACCGCGGGCGAGATTTCAACCCGGTATTTTTCCAAAACGCCGAGCGCGTCCGCGGTTGTCGTCGGATCCGGCACCGTGGGACCGGAAGCGATGATGGACGGATCGTTTCCGGGCACGTCGGAAATCACCAGCGTGACCACCTTCGCGGGCGCCGCTGCTACGGCCAACCGTCCGCCCTTGATCGCGGAGAGATGTTTGCGGACGCAATTGAACTCCTGGATGGAAGCGCCGGATTTTAGGAGCGCGCGTCCGATGGCCTGTTTGTCTTCGAGCCGAATGCCCGGAGCAGGCAAGGCGAGGAGCGCAGAGCCGCCACCGGAAATCAGGCAAAGCACCAGGTCGTTAGGCCCGAGGCCGGAAACGGATTCCATGATCTGTTTCGCGGCGCCCATCCCCGCGACGTCGGGCACGGGATGGCTCGCCTCGATTACCTTGATCCTCGAGGTCGGCACGCCGTGTCCGTAGCGAGTAACGACGAGGCCAGTGAGTTCTCCTTGCCAATGTTCCTCGACAGCGCGCGCCATGGAAGCCGCGGCCTTTCCCGCGCCGACGACGACCGTTTTCCCGGAAGGCGGAGAGGGAAGAAACGCGGGCAGCCGATGTTGCGGATTCGCCGCGGCGACGGCGGCATCGAAGGCCAGGCGCAGAAGTTTCGCGGCGTCCACCGAGGACATTATCCAACTTGATCGTGAGGCGCCCAGTTCAAACCGACCACAATCTGCACTTACTCGTGCAGGGTCTGATGCACGAAGGCGATCGCGATTGATCCTTCGCCCACCGCTGCGGCCACGCGTTTGATGTTGCCTCCGCGAACATCACCGACGGCGAAGACGCCGGGCAGGCTGGTCTCGAGAAGATGCGGCGCGCGTTGCAGCGACCATTTTGCCTGGATCAGATCCTCCGGCGTCAACGCCGGCCCGGTCTTGATGAACCCCTGCGAATCGAGTGCGACGCACTGCCCGAGCCAGCCCGTATTCGGCCGCGCGCCCATCAGGGTGAAGATGTGACGGATGGCGCGCGTCTCAACTGCGCCGGTCTCGTTATTCCGCCAGCGCACCTGCTCGAGTTGGCCGTCGCCTTCGAGGCCGATGACTTCGGTGCGCGTGTGCAGGGTGATCGCCGGATTCTCCTCGATTCGCCTAACGAGATAACGCGACATCGTTTCGCGCAGCCCGGATCCACGGACGAGGATGTGCACGTGCCGCGCGGTCTGCGCGAGAAAGACGGCCGCCTGGCCGGCTGAGTTGCCGCCGCCGATGACGATGACTTCGTCGCCGCCGCACAACTGCGCCTCCATGAAGGTGGCGCCGTAGTAAACGCCGGTGCCTTCGAATTGCGCCAAATTCTCCAGCGGCAGCCGTCGATACTCGGCGCCGGTCGCGATGACGATGGCGCGCGCGTGCATCTCCGGTTCATTGTCGATCTGGATGGCGAACGGCTTGCGGTTGCAGGTTAGTTTTGTCGCACCTTTGGCGATGATGATCTGGGCGCCGAACTTCTCCGCCTGCGTGAAAGCGCGCCCCGCCAGTTCCTGTCCGGAGATGCCGGTGGGAAAGCCGAGATAGTTCTCGATCCGCGAGCTCGATCCCGCCTGCCCGCCCGGCGCGTTCATTTCAACGACGAGGACATCGAGTCCTTCCGACGCGCCATAAACCGCTGCGGCGAGCCCGGCCGGTCCCGCGCCGACGATGATCAGGTCGCGCACCTTCGTCCGATCGATCGCCTCGTTGAATCCGAGACAATCCGGCGATCTGCCTGATTGCTCGGGTTGCGGAGGACGCGTTTCGCCCGGCAGATGACTACGGGCACGTCGTTCACGCCGACATGGAAGTGATCGAGCATCGCCTGCACACCCGCGTCGCGCTCCAGATCGATGTAGGTGTGCGGATGCCCGTTGCGCGTCAGGAACTCGCGCACCCGCAGCGTGCCCGGCGGAATGAGTCGAGCCCACGACGACCACGTCTCCGATCTCGTGCGCAATCAGTTCCACCCGCCGCAGGATGAAGGCGCGCATCAGGATCTCGCTCAATTCGGAGTCGGTCTGCACGATCGCGAGCAGGTCTTCGCGATCGATCTCGATCACCTCGCCGGGCTCGGTCACGCGCGCGAGCACGAGCGAGCGGCGGCCGGAAAGCATGTTCACTTCACCGGTAAACTCGCCCGGATGATGCACGGCGACGATCTGTTCGCCCTCGCAGGTCGGTCGGGCGATTTCAATTTGTCCGGACTGCACAACGAAAAAACGGAGCGACCAGTGCGCCCGCCTCCACGAGCACTTCCCCGCGTCGTATCGCGCGCACGCGGCCATGCACCGCAACGCGTTTGATCTGTGCCGGGGTCAGCTTCGGAAAGATCCGCTCGACGCGAGAAGCGACCAACGGCGGGAGCGACGGAGTGTTTGTTTGGTTCATTAGCTTCGGGTCGCCAAGGCGTCGCCAAACAGACGTCAAATCCCCATGTTCGACAATGCGGTGGCGAAGCGGCTGACCACTCCGAACAGCACCGGGTGCGAGTCTTCGAGTCCCTGAATGGAAACGCGCAGTCCGTGTAACGCTGTCTCGGCGAGCTGTGGATTCTTCTGCGCTCGGGAGGCCTCGTGCGCGGAGGCCTCGGCGAAACGCGTGATGCTCGAGGCCTCTTCCTCGTGCGTCGCAGAGAGATTTCTGATTTCGGACTGCAGCCCCGCGACCAGTTGCAAAAGCTCGGTCTTTCTTTCACTCGGGATATTCCCAGCCTGCTGGATGGTCGACTGGATTTTCTCAATTCGGTCTTCGATCATGGTCGCGAAATCTTGCTCGTTAGGGAAAAATGCTTTCACGTTCGCCGTCTGCCTCCGACTTGGCCGCTGGCAGCATCGCCCGTGTTGGACTGTAAATCTGAAAACGGTCTGGTCGAGGGAAGGATGTTGCGCCCGCCTTGATTGGGGCAACGCCCCAAGGCGAATGAAATTCAACGCTAGCGCTGAAAGTGCGAGTCACGTCGGCTCGACTTTTCGACAAAGCTGAATTGCATCTATAGTCGCGCTTCGATTCGTTGAGCCAAGAGACCTTTCCGTTTGATTGTCATCGAGTGCATCTGTGCCACCGAGTTTCCAATCCGCGCACACTGCAGATGACGATTTTCAATCCAGTGCCACCTCCTGGCCCACACGGATGACTTCGATCACTTCCTCGGCGGTTTCGGCTGTGCGCAGCCGCTCGGTCACGTAATCACTCTCGATCAGGCCGGCGATATCCGCCAGCAGCCGCGGCTGGACACACGCCATACCTGCCGGGATGAGGAGGAGAAAAATCAGTTCCGCACGTTCGTTCGTGCTTTTCAACGGAATGCCCTCGTCCGAACGCGCAAAAGCGAGTACCGGTCGCTCCGCACCATCGATACGCGCGTGGGGCAGCGCCAGACCTTTGCCGAGATAGGTGCTCATCATTTCCTCGCGTTGCTGGACCGCAGTGACGATTGTCTCCCGGGCGGCGGGCAGCTGCTCGCGCGGAATGCGTTGCGCGATTTGCCGGATCGCTTCGTGTAGCGAATTGGCGCGCAGATCGAAAATAATGCGACCCGGCGCAAGCGCATCAGCGAGCGAGAAAGATGGGCCGGCGCGCGCGTGATCGAATTCATCGCCGATTTTACCTACCAGCTCTTCGAGCACGTCCTCGAGCGTGAGGATGCCGGTCCATTCGCCGGCTTGGTCCACCACGATGGCGAGATGCCTGGCGCGCCGCTGGAAACGCGCGAGCGCTTCTTCGAGCGGGAAATCCTCACGCATTTCGAGCACAGGTCGCGCGAGCCTGCTCAGCCGCTCGGACGTCATAGCTGCGCCCGGTTCTGCACATGGAAGAGTTTTTACGTGAATGACCCCGATCGGCTTTCCATCTTCACGCTCAAGAAGCGGGTAGCGCGAAAACTGTGATTCAGCGATGACTCGCAGATTCTCCCGCCACGGCAGATCGACTCGCAGCACGCGCACAGCGCTGCACCTCCGCATCGCATCGCGCACGGTGAGATCGCCCAGATCTACGATGTTTTCCAAAAGGAGCAACCGACGAAATGGAATGAGGCCGAGACGTTCCGGTCGCTCGAACATCATTTTCAGATCTTCCCGACGAGGTCGCAGGAGCGAGACGATTACGCAGACGAGCAGGATCACCAGGATCAGCCCCAGGGACACACCCACCGGCAGATGGAAGATGTCGCTGAGCAGCATTTTCACCCCGAGGATCAGGATGATCGAGGCGAATCCATAGTGCAGGAAATGGAACATGCGCATGACGCCCGAGACGGCGAAATAGAGCGCTCGCAGGCCGAGCATAGCGAAGATGTTGGAGGTATAAACGATGAACGGATCTTGAGTGATGGCGAAGATCGCGGGGATCGAATCGACGGCGAAAACAATGTCGGATGATTCGATCGCCAGCAGCACGATGAATAGTGGCGTCGCCATCAGCCCGCCGTCGATGCGGGTGAAAAAACGGTTCCCTTCATAGCGAGCCGAGACCGGGAAAAAGCGGCGAAAAGTTCGGATCACCCAGTTGCCCTCCGGATGATACTCGGCTTCGCGTTTGCGCATCATGTTGAGCCCGGTGATTACGAGGAACGAGCCGAAAACGTAAATGGTCCAATGAAAGCGCTGCATCAGCGCGAGCCCGCCCACGATGAATGCGACGCGCAGGACAATCGCGCCGACAATGCCCCAGAACAGGACCTTGTGCTGATAAGTGGCCGGAACGCGGAAATAATTAAAGATCAGGATAAAGACGAAGATGTTGTCGATTGAGAGCGACTTTTCGACGAGGAACCCGGTGAAGAACTCCACGCCCGCGTGCCACCCGCGGGCGTGGAAAAGGACCACGCCAAGATTGAAAAGGAGCGCCAGCCCGGTCCAGACGCCGAACAATGCCATCGCCTCGCGAAAACTGATGACGTGCGACCGACGTTGAAACACGCCCAGATCGACCGCGAGCATCGCCATGATAAACGCGGTGAAGCCGCCCCACAGCAGGAGAGTCTGGTCACTCATGGCTTTAGCAGGCTAAACTGGCAAACTGGTAAATCCGGTAGTGCGCGAGGTTTCGACGCATCGAGTGCAGGAGCCACTCCGCTCAGACAACGAGCGTGCGAGCAATACGGCAGGCGGAAGCTGCCGCGGAGACCAGCGATGTTGCCTCTTATCCTCCCATAATATCGAAAATCCGTTCGAGACCCTTGACCCCGAGCAGCCAGCACACGGTGACGAACGCCCACGATGCAAGAGTCAAAGTGTGACCGGCGAGGACGAGCTTGCGGGCCGGGTTAGCCGATTGCCTAGAAAAGCGTTTAGCGCAGTCACGGGTTAAGGCCGTCCAATCGAGGCAGTGTCCTTCGCAATACCGCGCGAAATTGGTCACGGTTTCAATTCGCCCCACTCGATCTCGTGCGCTGTGCAGTAGCGTTCGAAAAAGTCCGCGTGCCGCAAAAGCACCAGCTCAGTAATCGCCGCGTCGTCGCTGTAGCCGATTTCCGCCATGAAATCCGGGATCAGGTCTGCGTCTGCCACGGCATAGAGCAGCGCAAAGAGGATTTCGTTGCGTGTCTTTCGCGGCAGGCCCGCGGGGTCGACTGCCAACACGCTCTTGAGAAACATCAATTGTCTCGCCAGCTGCGAGTGCTTACCAGGCAGCGCCGTGACCTTCTCCTCCAGCTCGGCGTCATCGAGCCTGATTCCGCGCGCGGGGGCGCGCCCGACCAGACAACCGCCTTGCTCGACAAACTGCCCGAAATCAATTCCTTCCTCCGGCATGTATTGGATGAAAGCTCGGACTTGCGGAGGTAGTTCACTGTTTCGTGGGTTTGTGGTTTTCATGGTCATGTTTCGTTAGTTTGATTTTGGGTGCGGCCGGGCTTGGAATAATTGGGAAAGGCAGTAGTAGTTACATGGGTTACTCACGGCGACCTGTGAGCAGCGGCAACAGGTGCCACAGGAAATAAGCAAGCGAGGTGATGAAGGCGGCGACATAGGTCCAGGCTGCTGCGTCCAGTACCTTTCGCACGGCGACGGCTTCCTCGCCGTGCTTGATAAAGCCCATCTGCCGGAGGATTAGCCTCGCGCGTCGTGAAGCGTCGAACTCGACCGGCAGCGTAATGAGATTGAAGGACATGATGACGCCCCAACCGAGCGCAAGGATGAACATGCCGGAATAGGTGGGGAGCAGGCCGGTGAGCATGCCGACCAGCGGCAGCCACAGCACGATTTGACTGGCGAAATTAGTTGCGCCCACCGCAAGCATACGCCATTGCAGCGGCGCGTAAGCGATCTTGTGCTGAATGGCGTGCCCGCATTCGTGCGCCGCCACGCCAAGTGCGGCGGCCGAGCTCGTGCGAAAATTTTCCGGGGAGAGCACGAGCCGTTTGTGCAGCGGATCGTAATAGTCTCCAAGCGACTCGTCGTGCTCGACGATTTCCACATCATGAATGCCAGCCGCCTGGAGAATTTGCTCGGCGGCTTCCGCGCCGCTGTAGCCCGAAGCGGCCGGCAAATGGCTGTATTTCGCGTAGGTGCTCTTAACCCGCATCGTCGCGATGAGGGAGATGAGCATCGTAAGGCCGAAGATGAGCATTAGTGTGAACATGCCTGATTGAGGTTGATGTTGGAGTTTGCGCGTTCATCCGATGGCGTGGTGGATCGGCGTCGCGCCCCACTGACGCAGATGCTCAATGGCGCGCTGAAGTTTTTGCCGACGCACGGCGAAGCGCGCTTTGCGCTTGCGCAATCGTCGCGCGAGCTTGCGCTGGACACTGCCGATCGCGACATAAAGATCCGGGCCAGTGTCACTGGCGTGCACGTCTTTGCCGGGCAACGCCAGCCGCACGCTTGCGGTGAAACGCCGCGCTCGATTCACTCCCACGTCGTGGGCGAGAACGACGTCGGCCGATTGCACGTCGCACGCGATCTCTTCCAGCGCGGCGAGTTTTTCGGCGGTGAAATTTTCGATAGCATTGGTGAGTTGGAATTGGCGTGGGATGAGATGAATTTTCATGCCTCGGCCCCTTAGCAGTCTTGGTGCCAGCGCGTGTGCGCGCCATTTTCCCCAGAGGAAGCAGGCGGAGCCGCTCGTGTTGCTGGTAAATGACTTACCGGCGATGATCACGAACTGACCAAGCCTCGCCGCATTTTTCCGATGAACAAACGTCTGCTTTTTTCGCTGCTCATCATCAGCGCGCTCGTTGGCGTGATTGCGCGGGCTGAATACACGAGCTGGCGCGAAGTTACCGAGCTTCAGCGGCAGCTTCGTTCGCCCGCATTGGCGCGCGCGGTTGCACAGAGCGCGAAAGCAAGCCCGGAGGATCACGCCGCGCTGCTCGCTCTCGTCACGGAGGCGCAGATCTCGCTGCGGGCATTTCGGGGCTGGCTAATCGCATCATGCATTGCGGTACTCGTGCTGGCGCTCGTGCTTGGGCGCACTGTGCAGCGGCAGTTGATCGCGCCGCTCGAATCGCGGCTCGTGGAAAGCCATGCCGTGATCGCGCGACAGGAAAAGCTCGCCTCGCTGGGCCTGCTCGCCGCCGGCGTCGCGCACGAGATTCGCAACCCGCTTACCGCAATCAAGGCACGGCTTTTCTCCCAAACTCGCCGGCTTCAGCGAGACTCCGCCGAGCACGCCGACGCGCTGTTCGTTCGCGAGGAGATCGATCGATTAGAGCAGATTGTGAAAGACTTCTTGCAGTTCGCACGGCCAGCCGAGCCGAATCTCGCGCGAGAGGACGCATCGGCATTTCTGCACGAGATGCAGGAGTTAATGGCGCCGGAGCTGCGCGCACGCGCGATCGAGTTGCGACTCGAACCTTCGGACCAGTTGTCCGTGCAAATGGACGCAGCTCAAATCCGCCAGGCAATGTTGAATTTGATCCGCAACGCCGCCGATGCAATCGCAGGCGACGGCGCCATCACATTGCGCGTGCGCCGAACGTTCTTGCCATTCCTGCCCCGGCGCGTCGCGGCCGTCGCGCTCGAAGTTGAAGACACTGGTCCCGGCATTCCGCTCGAAGTGCAGGCGCGGTTGTTTGATCCCTTTTTCACCACGAAAGAAGCTGGTACCGGCCTGGGGCTCGCGATCGCGGAGCGCATCGTACAGCGCCACGGCGGCGTGCTTGAATTTCAAACCCAGGCACAGCGCGGCACCATCTTCCGCGTTATTTTGCCCGCAATCGAAACGGATGAATCCGCCTGCTAAACTTCTTCTGATCGAAGACGACACGCGCGCCGCAGCCGCGCTTCAGCAGGTGCTCGGCGAAGAAGGCTACGAAGTCTCGCACGCCGCGCGCGGTGACGGCGGTCTCGAAATGGCGCGCCGAGAGCAGTTCGATGCCGTTGTGACCGATCTGCGACTGCCCGGCCTCGACGGTCTCGCGCTCGTGCAGGAGTTGCGCAAGCTGCATCCGCGCCTGCCGGTAATCCTCATGACCGCGCACGGCACGACGGAAACCGCCATTGAGGCAACCAAACTCGGCGCCTACGACTATTTATTGAAGCCATTCGAAATGGATGAGTTGCTCGACGTCGCCGCACGCGCCGTGGCCAGCAGCCGTGCGATGACCACGCCGGTCGCGCTGGGTGAGGGATCCGCCGGACGCGACGCGATCATCGGGCGCAGCCGTTCGATGCAGGAGGTCTTCAAACAGGTCGGCCGCATTGCCGCGACAAAGCTGCCGGTGCTGA
Source organism: uncultured Verrucomicrobiae bacterium (assembly GCA_963784865.1). Taxonomy (GTDB): domain Bacteria; phylum Verrucomicrobiota; class Verrucomicrobiia; order Chthoniobacterales; family UBA10450; genus JACCTI01. The sequence continues at coordinate 98,231 of CAWATC010000007.1, forward strand.
TCCGAGGCGAGACCGGGACCGGCAAGGAGCTGATCGCGCGGGCGATTTACCAGCACGGCGATCGCGCGGAAGAGCCATTCATCGCGGTCAACTGCGCGGCCATCCCCGAAACGCTGCTCGAGAGCGAGCTCTTTGGCCATGAGCGCGGCGCGTTCACTGGCGCCGACACGCGACGCATCGGGCGATTCGAACAGGCGCATGGCGGCACGATTTTTCTCGATGAAGTCGGCGACATGAGTCTGGCAACGCAGGCCAAGCTGTTGCGCGTACTGCAGGAGAAAAGCATTCAGCGTCTCGGTGGGAAGGAACCGGTTTCGACCGAAGTACGCGTGATCGCCGCCACGCATCGTAACCTCGAAGCGGCGATCGCAGAGCGATTGTTTCGCGAAGACCTGTTCTACCGGATCAATGTTGTCGCGATCGCACTGCCGCCATTGCGTGACCGAGCGGAGGACATCCCGGAGCTGGTGGCGTATTTTCTACGTCGCGATAGTGCAGAACTTGCGATGAAAACGGCGGCCATCGAGCCCGATGCGCTCGCTTTTCTCCAGCAACAACCCTGGCCGGGTAATGTGCGCGAGCTCGAAAACGTGACGCGCAAAGCGATGCTCGCCGCGCGCGGTTACGCCATTACGCTTGCCGACTTGCGAGAAGTGATGCGTAAGTCGAAGCCGGCAAGCGCGACGGCGCGGCAGACACTTGCTGAATATGCTGCTGATCTTCTTGCCGCAGCGCAAGGCGGTGAACGCGAAGGGGTGTATGCTGAATTCAATGCGGCGGCCGAGCGCGAACTGCTCTCGCAGGCGATGCGCCTTGCCGAGGGCAATAAAACCAAAGCCGCGCGCTGGCTCGGCATTGCACGCCTGACACTCCGCGAAAAACTCACTGCGCTCGGACTTCAAACAGAGGAGCGCTGAGAATCTCTGCGCGAGTCGGCAGTTCTGTTAGCCAAAACAGAGCAGCCGCGTCTATATTTGCGCTTCGTTTCTTCAGCCATGACTGAGAAAAAACGTTTCCGATTCTTTGCTACGTCCGGGATTGGTCCTGAGGCGCCTCCGAAGAAATTGATTATCGAAAGGTGAAGAGCGGTATCGACGCGTTGTTGATTACGACACTGCGCGATCCGATCGACGCCGAGATCTTCGAAGCAGGAAAGGGCTCGCTCAAGGTCGTGGCACAGATCGCCGTCGGCTTCGACAACATTAACCTCGCCGGCGCTAACAAGTACAAGGTTCGTTCACGAACACAGCGACGTGCTCACAGAAGCGACCGCCGAGTTCGCTTTTCTTATGATGGAAATGCTGGCACGCAAGATATGGCAAAGTGAGCGACTGGTGCGGGAGCAGAGCTGGCCACGGGACCAATTCACCGCTTCAAATCGGGCCGGCGCGAGTTTCCCTAAAGAATGCCACATGCACCGATGTTGCTCTAGTTAGTCGTTCATCCTTCATCCTTTCTTCCCTGTGTCCCCGTCCGAACTCCGCATCCTTCGTTCCCTAAAAACTCCCCTGGGAATCCAGCGCTTTCTCGACGACATGCCGTATCATCTCGCGACCACCGCCTGGTCGCCCCGCGTCGTCCTGCGCGAGCGCACCGCCCATTGCCTCGAAGGCGCCACCTTCGCCGCCGCCGCGCTCCGCGCGCTCGGATTCCCTCCCCTCATCCTCGATCTCGAGGCCGACCACGACATCGACCACGTCCTCGCCATCTTCAAAGTGCGCGGGCATTGGGGCGCGATCGGAAAATCAAACTTCACCGGGTGCCGCTATCGCGAGCCGATTTACCGCACCTTGCGCGAACTGGCCCTGAGTTACTTCCACATCTACTTCAACCTGCGCGGCGAACGCACCCTGCGCCGGTACTCCCGCCCGGTGAATCTGGCCCGCTTCGATTCCGCGGATTGGATGACCTCCGAGAAAGATAACTGGATGATCCCGGAATATCTCTTCGAGATCCCGCACACGCCTCTCCTCAAGCCAGCGCTTTTGAAACACCTCACCCGCGTCGACCATCGCACCGTCCAGGGCGAGATCGTCGGTCACCAGCGGAACCACTCCAAGCCGCTCCCGCGCCTCTTTCGCCCGAAGACCAGCGTAACAGCAAAATTGCGACCAACTTCAAAACGTTCTTCTTCTTCTTTGAAGTGATGACACCGGATCGCCAGGTTGCTATCGTTGCCCGGGCTTGGAGTTGTGCCTGTAGCTCAACCGGATAGAGCTTCTGACTTCGGATCAGAAGGTTGGGGGTTCGAATCCCTCCAGGCACGCGCCTGAATCTCGCTTTGCGGCGCGCGCGCCAGTGTACGGGTATTCTTCCAGTCAGAAATGAAAGGCACCGACGACGATTCTAAGACAGCCGCATGCTGTCACGGAGAGCAGCCGACGACAGCGAAGGTCCGGCCACCAGTAAAGGCAAAATACTTCTGCCCGATGTGCGCGGGGGTGGAAAGCGACAAGCCCGGCGGTTGTCCGAAATGCGGAATGGCCCTCGAACCCGCGACGCCGCACTTCGCTCAACAAAGAGCGATCTACACCTGCCCGATGCACCCGGAGATCGAGCAGGATCATCCGGGAAATTGCCCGATCTGCGGCATGGCTCTGGAGCCGAAGAACGTTCTCGCGAACGCTCCGGAGGAAAATGCGGAACTCGCGGACATGACGCGCCGCTTCTGGATCGGCGCGGCGCTCGCGCTGCCGGTGTTTCTCTTGGCGATGGCGCACATGTTCCCGGCCGCACCGCACTGGGTCGGGGGCGATCTTTCGCGCTGGATTCAGTTCGCACTCAGCACGCCGGTCGTTCTCTGGGCGGGGCTCCGTTCTTTAAGCGCGGCTGGCGCTCGCTGCGCACGATGAACCTGAACATGTTTACGCTCATCGCGATGGGCGTGGGCGCGGCCTACTTCTACAGCGCGGTCGCGATGGTCCTGCCGGGCGCTTTTCCCGAATCATTCCGCGCGCACGGGAGGATCGGGATTTACTTCGAAGCCGCAGCCGTGATCACCGTTCTCGTTCTGCTCGGGCAGATGCTTGAGTTGAAAGCGCGCAGCCGCACCGGCAGCGCGATTCGGGCACTGCTCGATCTCGCACCGCGCACGGCGCGCGTTCTGCGCGATGGGGAGGAGCGGGAGGTGCCGCTCGATCAGGTTGTCGTGGGCGATCAATTGCGCGTCCGTCCCGGCGAGAAGGTTCCGGTGGACGGCTCCATCACCGAAGGCAGGACGAGCATCGACGAGTCGATGATCACGGGAGAAGCCGATGCCTGCCAGCAAAGAGGCGGGCGACAAAGTGACTGGCGGAACGATTAACACCACCGGCAGTTTCGTGATGAAGGCCGAGCGTGTCGGCAGCGAGACGATGCTGGCGCAAATCGTGCAAATGGTCGCGGAGGCGCAACGGAGCCGCGCACCGATCCAGCGAGTGGCCGATCGAGTCGCGGGATACTTTGTGCCGGCAGTGCTCGCGGCGGCAGTGATTACTTTGTCGTCTGGGCGTTCGCTCGGACCAGAGCCGCGCTTTGCTCACGCTTTCGTCAATGCCATCGCGGTCTTGATCATCGCCTGCCCGTGCGCGCTGGGACTGGCCACGCCGATGTCCATCATGGTCGGCATCGGGCGCGGCGCGCAATCGGGTATCCTGATCAAAGACGCACAGGCGATGGAGTTGATGGAGAAAATTACGACGCTCGTGGTCGATAAGACCGGCACGCTCACGGAAGGCAAACCGCGGCTGATCGAAATACTGCCGGTGCCAGGGATTGAGCCTAACGAATTGTTGGCGCTCGCCGCCGCGCTCGAGGAGCGGAGCGAGCATCCGATCGCGGCCGCGATCGTGCGCGGGGCCCGGGAGCGCGGGGTTAAGCTGAAAGAGGTGGAGCATTTTGAATCGGTCACCGGCGGTGGCGTCATGGGACGAGTGGACGGTCGCGAGGTTCTGATCGGAAAACCGAAGTTCATTCGGGAGCGAATCAGTGCCGCGGAAAGCCTGGAGCAAGCGCGCCGTCGCGTTACAGAATCAGGGGCAGACGGTCGTGCTCGTCGCCGTCGATGGCCACGCAGTCGGCGCACTATCCGTCGCTGACGTGGTGAAAACGTCCACGCCGGAAGCCATCGCCGCGCTCCATGCCGCCGGAATCAAGATCGTGATGCTGACGGGCGATAATGCGCCGCACGGCGGAGTCCGTGGCGAAGCCGCTGGGCATCGACCAGGTGGAAGCTGGCGTCGAGCCGGGCGAAAAAAGCGCCTACGTGAAACGGTTGCGCGAGCAGAAAGCAAGTGGTCGCGATGGCCGGCGATGGGATCAATGACGCGCCCGCGCTCGCCGCGGCCGATGTCGGCATCGCGATGGGCACCGGAACGGACGTCGCCATCGAAAGCGCTGGCGTCACCCTGGTGAAAGGCGACCTGCGTGGAGTCAAGAACGCGATCGTCCTGAGTCGGGCGATGATGCGCAACATCCGGCAGAATCTTTTCTTCGCGTTCGTTTACAACGTCCTGGGCATCCCGATCGCGGCCGGCGTGCTTTATCCGGTCTTCGGGATTCTCCTGAGCCCGATGATCGCCGGCGCCGCGATGAGCTTTAGCTCGGTCTCGGTGATCGCGAACGCGCTGCGCCTCCGGACTCTGCGGCTTGATTGAGTCAGCGATCCAACCCGAAGAGCCGCGGGCTTTTCGCGCGGCGCGCTCTGGCGCATATTGTGGAGCCCTGATTGACCGAGTATGAACGTCCACCGCAATCCCATCATCGTCCTGCTGGGAATGATGACCTCGATGCCGGTGGGCGGCGTTATCTGGCAGACGATCCATTACCTGGTGGGACTGAAACGACTGGGCTTCGATGTCTACTACGCGGAAGACAACGGCATGGCGCCGTCGATGTTCACCGACGCGAGCGACGTGGATGGAACGGAGAGAGCCGCGGCCTTTATCGCACGGACCCTGGAGCGGTACGACCTCGGCACGACGATGGTCCTATCACGCCTGGCATGGCGGGGGCGGTTATTACGGCGTGGGGCAGACTGTGATCGACCGCGCATTTGCCGGCGCCGCCGCGGTGATCAATCTGCATGGTGCAACATTGCCCCGGCCGGAGCACATGTCGGGCGGCGGAGCCTTCATTTATCTCGAAACCGACCCGGTGTTACCGCAGGTGGAATTGCATCAGGACCGTAAGGTCACGAGAGAATTTCTCGACCTGCACACGGCCTATTTTACTTTCGGCGAGAACCTGGGGGCGCCCGACTGCAAAGTGCCGACGCCGCCGCAACCTTACCAATTCCATCCGACGCGTCAGCCGGTGGTCCTCGATTTCTGGCAAGAGCAGGCCACCGGCCCGGGCGAGTTGTTCACCACCATCGCCAATTGGAGGCAGCCGGAGCGGCAAATGACGTTCGCCGGGGAGGTCTACCACTGGAGCAAGCATCACGAGTTTTTGAAGTTTCTCGACCTTCCCAAACGCACCTCTCAGGAATTTGAACTCGCCTTGAGCAGCTACGAAGAGCGGGATCGGGAGATGCTTGAGGCACGCGGGTGGAGGGTCCGGCCTGCTTTGGAATTCTCGGGTAATCCCGACGCCTATCGACAGTACATCGCGACCTCGCGCGGTGAATGGACAGTCGCGAAAGACCAAAACGTGAGGCTCCGCAGTGGCTGGTTCAGCGATCGCGCGGCCACTTACCTGGCGGCCGGGCGACCAGTGATCACGCAGGAGACCGGCTTCAGCAATATTCTGCCGACCGGCAGCGGCTTGTTCGCGTTTTCGAGCATGGAGGAAATCCTGGAGGCGATTGCGAAAATAAACGGTGACTACGCGCAACACTCCAAGGCCGCTTCCGAGATTGCGTTCGAATATTTCCGCGCCGAAACGGTCCTGGCGAAGCTGCTCCAGCAAGCGGGCGTTTCTCTGCCGCGGCAGCACGCCGCGGGCTCACAATCGGTGAAAGCAGAAACCGAGCAGGCGCTTTCTCATCGTCAATGCGGACGACTTCGGCCTAACGAATGGCGTAAATCGCGGCATCATCGAAGCGCACGAGCGCGGAATCGTAACCAGCGCCAGTCTGATGGTGCGGCATCCGGCAGCAACGCCCGCCGCGGAGTATGCGCGCGCGCACCCGGAATTGAGCGTCGGATTGCATTTCGATGCGCAAGAGTGGCGTTATCGCGATCGCAAATGGGAGCCTGCCTATCAACTCATCGACACGACAGACGCTCGAGCTGTTTGCCAGGAATTTGAGCGCCAACTCGCTGTTTTCCAGCGCCTGCTTGGAAGCGCGCCGACTCATCTCGATTCTCATCAGCACGTCCACCTGGCAGAGCCGGCTCGCGCAATCCTGCTCGACTACGCCAGGCAACTGGGAGTTCCGCTTCGGAGCTGCACTCCGGCAATTTCGTACTGCGGAAACTTCTACGGGCAGACCGACGAGGGCGAGTCTCTCCCCGCGGGAATTTCCGCCGAAGCCTTTCTCCGCATGGTCCAAACGTTAGCACCCGGCTGGACTGAGGTGGGCTGCCATCCGGGGTATGCGGATGGATTGGACTCGGTGTATTCGATCGAACGCGAAGAAGAGATTCGGGTCTTATGCAGTGCGGAAGTTCGCACCGCGCTCGACCGCAGCGATCTGCAACTGCGGTCTTTCCACGACTTCCAAGAAGCGTGAACCGCCTCGCGCCGCGATCTTCTAAATGCCGAGCTGCTGAGTGGAGAGGTAAAAATAGAGGCCGCGTTGCGCCATCAGTTGGTCGTGGTTGCCTACCTCGGCGACCTTCCCTTTCTCCAGGACAACGATCGAGTCCGCTTCACGAATCGTGCTCAGCCGGTGCGCGATCACAATCGTTGTTCGGCCCTGCAGTTAACCGACCCAGATTGTCCTGGATCGCACGCTCCGATTCGGTGTCGAGCGCACTGGTCGCTTCGTCGAAAATCAAGATCGGAGGGATTGTTGTAGATCGCCCGCGCGATCGCGATGCGTTGCTTTTGACCGCCGGAAAGCGAGAGGCCCGATTCGCCGATCTTCGTTTCGTAGCCCAAGGGCAGGCGCATGATGAAATCGTGCGCGCCGGCCGTTTGCGCCGCGGCCAGGACGCGATCGAGATCGGGCTCCGGCGTCACCGAAAGCGATGTTGCGCGCGATCGTTTCGTTAAACATGTGATTCTCCTGCAAGACCATCCCGATATGCCGGCGCACGTCGCGATAGTTGAGCGTTTTCAGATCGACGTGATCGAACAGAATCGTCCCTTCCGTGGGCTCGAGCAGCCCCGCGATGAGCTTGATCAGGGTCGTCTTGCCGGCAGCCGCTGCGGCCGACGATGGCGACCATTCGGCCGGGCGCGAGATCGAGCGTGATGTTGGATAAGATGTCGGGCGCTTCCGGTCCGCCGTATTTGAAACTGACGCCGCGCAATTCGATGCGCCCCTCCAGGCTGTGCACCGGCGTTAGGCGCGAGCGATCCCGGCCCTGTTCCGGTTCCTGTTCGAAGATGTCGTTCAGCCGATTCAGCAGAACGGAGGCGAACTGCATGTTGTCCCACGTCCCGAGCGTGCGCAGGATTCCGCCGTAAGCCATCGCCGTGAGCGAGCTGAAAGCGACAAAACCGCCGACGCTGAGGCTTCCGTTCATGACCTGATTCGCGCCGACCCAGAGGAAGATCGCGGTCGATAGCATCCCGATTGTTTGCAGCACGCTGTCGTAGGACATGACGATGAAGCTGCTGCGGAAAATCTTCTTCGAGACGGAGAGAAACTCGTTCAGCATCGTGTCGCGAAAGACGGTTTCGGCGGAGGCGGCTTTCACCGCTTCGATGCCTTTGATCGCGTCGATCTGGTGCGAGCTGTATTTGCCCTGGCTTTCCTCCACGCTGGCGAACAAGGGCCGCAGCACTTTAAGGGAGAAATACATCAGCCCGCCGTAGAGCGGAGTGGTCGCGAGGAACGCGAACGTCAGCCACGGGCTGTAGATTGCCATCAAGGCGAGCGCGCCGACTAACGGACCAGCGCGAGGATCGCTCCGATGCCGTGCTCGACGGCGAACTGCCGCACCTGCCGCGCGCCATCGAGCCGGCGCTGAATGTCACCGGTGCGCCGGCTGGTGAAATAACTCATCGGCAGCGACAACAACTGGCGGCTCAGGAAATCGAGGATCGCGGTGTCGAGACGCACCGCGGCGAAGGCGAGCAAATACTTCTGCGCGAGCGTCGCCGCCTGCACGAAAACGAGCGCCGCCCCCATTCCGAGAAGAATGATTTTCAGCAGGCTGATGTCTCTTTTCGACGATCACCTTGTCCACCACGATTTCGGTGAAGACGGGGAAGAGCAGTCTGCAGGAAGGTGATCACGACCGCGAGCAGCATCACCTGGAGGAAGGTTGTCTTGAACTTCGCGAGGAACGGGAGCATCCAGGCGAGCGGCGCCTTGCTTTCCGGCGCCGCTTCGAAGGCGACGGTGTAATCGAAGAGGCGCGGCGTAGCCCGACCAATTCGTCTCGAATTCGTTCCGCGGAATCCGGCGGAGACCGATCGCCGGATCGGCCACTCGGACAAACTTCTCGTTCACTTCGAAGAGCACCATCCAGTGATTGCCTTCCCAATGGATGATCGCCGGCAGCGGCATCACCGGCAGATTGCGCAGCGACACCTTGAGAGCACGCGCTGCCAAGCCCAATTCCGTGGCCGCGCGACAGATCGCCTTCAGGCTCGTCCCGTCGGTCGAGGTGTGACAGAGCTGGCGAATCCGCGAGAGGCTGACCTTGCGTCCGAAGTGACGGCAGATCATTCCCAGACTGGCGGCGCCGCAATCCATTTCGTCGATTTGCTGAATGTACTCGATTTTTCGAATGCGCGCCTTGCGCTTCCGGAACAATCCGCTTTCGTCGGCGAACGGGTCCGCGCGTCCCGGTCCGATTCGCTGCCGTCTGATCGGCATCGACAGCGATCTTGTCGTGCGCTCGCACCTCGGCCGGCAACATTTCCGTCGTGAAATCGAGCGGAACGCGCGCTTCGGTTTTCGCCTGATATTGCGCTAGCCGTTCCTCCATCAGCTTCCCGAATTCCGGAAAGTGCCGCTTCAGCTCGCGGACCTCATGGGGTTCGAGAGCGAGCAAACTGCAATCGCTGAAGGCCTCGACGGAAGCGGCGCGCGGCGAGCCGTTCAGGATCGAGAGTTCGCCAAAGAAATCGCCGTCGCGGTAGAAGGCGAGGTTGTGTTCGCGGCCATTGTCGGAATGAGAAAGCGCGCGCCCGTCCTTTCTCGAGAATGAACATCGCGCCCGCGGCATCGCCCTGGCGAATGATGAGGTCGCCTTTTTTCACTGCCACCGGATCAGTTTCTCGATCAGGCTGCGCAGCGCCGCAGTCGGCAATCGCCCGAAATTGCTGAACTCGTAAAGAAACCCCTGCAACGCGCGAAAGCGCTTCGTCATTTCGATCTGGTGCGCCAGCTCCGGCACCTCCTCGCAGGCCTTGAGGAAATCGGCCCGGTTAAGCCGCAACACCTCTACCGCACTGCTGCAGCGCACCATCGCGTTGCGCGTGCCGCCTTCGCCAAGTGCAGCTTCACCGAAGACATCGCCCGGCGTAGCGTGGCCAGTGCGATTTCCTCGCCGTTCTCGATCGATCTTGATCGCGCGCGCGCGACCCGAGAGAAGGACGTAGACCTGCTCCGCCGGCTCCCCTTGGTGGATGATGACTTCGCCAAAATCGTATCGCTTTTCCTGCAGCAACGGACGCAAGTACTCGAAGCTTTCTTTCGGCAGGAATCGGAACAGCGATGATCGCTGCAGAATTTCTTCGGCCTGGGGTCTCATCCCGTGAGGACCGGCGCGATTTCCCAGCGGATGCACTTCGAAGTCAGGTCGGCGAAGTGGCGTTCCAGAATACGTTGCGCGATCCGCGCGCGGATGTTTGCGTCGGCCAGCGTCGGTTCGGTTTTGCCGAGAAGGCGCCAAAGCTGGAACCCGTCCTCACTTGGAATCGGTTCGAGCACACTGCCGGGCGTGAGACTGAGGAACTTTTGCTGAAGATCATCCGCCAACTCCTCGAACATCAGCTCCGAGGTGTCGATACGGATAACCACCTTCCCGAGCGACTTCCGCCATGGACATGCCGTCGTCTCCGGACGCACCAGACCGCCTCGCTGGCCGCATCGCGGGATTTGAATTCGATTGTCTCAACCTCAAAACGGGTAAGAGGCAGACGCAGCGCGAGGATTTCTCGCTCGGCGGCATTGGGAGTCAGGAGCTTGTCGCACTGCATCCGAAAAGCAGCTTCCGCAGCCAGGGTTTGCTCGAACCAGGCATCATCGCGCCCGAGATTTTCCAGCCATTTCGAAATCTCACCCGGCCCGAAGCCGCTGCGGTCCGCAAAGCGTTTGCGCTCCGCATCCGTCGCGGCGGCTCCGATTGCCCCACCTTCCGCAGCCGCCGCCCGCCACGACAGTCGGCGAGCCATCGCGTCCAATTCGCCGGAAAGAATGAGTTCGACCGCAAGTAGCTCACGCGCCTTTGCCGGCGCTTCGTGGAAGGGAGGAGCGGGCGAACTGGAGGTCGCACGGAAGATCTGCCCCCAACGGGCGCGCGCAAAATAGTCGGTAAAATCCGCCAGAGTCACAGCGCGAAGCTCCAGCCAGCGCTCGGTCTCCTCAGCGGTAATCAGGTCATATTGATAGCGGAACGCGACCGCTGCGGCGTCGATGGCCGAGCGATCGATTTCCGCTCCCGCGTCTTCGGCCCTTTTCTGCGCTTCTAAGCGCCCGACCAGTTCCTCCCAATGCGGTCCAGTCTCGCCGCGAAAATCCGCGGCGTCGATTACGTCACGGACCGAAAAACTCTTCGGTCCTGCGGTGAAGACAACCCTGTCCTCCTTCTGAGCTGGCACGGTGCTCGTCATGGAGAGTCTGGATCTAACGAGAATTTCTGGCCATGTCGAGAAAACCCGCACCGGTCCGAAATGCGCAAACGCCGGCAGAGGAGATTGTGCGATCGATCTAGCTCAGCAGATCGAGTGCCGATGCGCCCGCCAAAGCTTATGGTTGTGTTCCGCGGAAAATGAGCGAGTATGGGCGCTTATTGGAATAAGTTCTGTTCTGTTCGTTGCATGGTAGGTCGTCAGTTGAGGTTCCTCATTGGTGATTCTGAAACCCGGTTCTCGGGAACGGCTCTGTAGCTGGCGGTTTTTGCTCCAAAATAAAAACACAATGAAATTGTACGTAGGTAATCTCTCCTTTGAGACCACTGAAAATGATCTGCAAGATATGTTCGAGCAACACGGCAAAGTCTCCGAGGTTGCGCTCATGATGGATCGCACCACTGGCCGCTCGCGTGGCTTTGCGTTCGTCACCATGAACGACTCGACCGAAGCCAATGCCGCCATGACCGCTTTCAACGGCAAGGAAGTGCAGGGGCGTACCCTGACCGTAAACGAAGCACGGGCTCGCGAAGAGCGGCCGCGGCAGTCCGCCGGCGGACGCTACTAATTAGCGTTTTTTGATTATGCGAGCCGGCGCTCTTTGATTTGGGCGCCGGCTTTGCAAAAAATATGGATTCCAAAAAAGCCATCGAACTGGAAGGGAAGATCACTTCCGTTCTCGCGGGCACCATGTTCCGCGTCCAGTTGGCTAACGACCACACCGTTCTCGCCCATATCTCGGGCAAAATGCGCAAACGCTTCATCCGCCTGACCACCGGCGATCGCGTGAAGCTTCAGATGTCTCCTTACGACATCGATAAAGCCCGAATCGTCTACCGACTCGGCTGACCAGCTTTCCTTCGACCAACCAACCCTACAGTCCTCATGATCAAACGAATCTTAGTGAGATGCCCGGCAACTTCGAAACTGACGCCGACGGGGCAGACGGTGGAAGAAGAGGCTTGGGGCGAGACCAAGCTGAAACAGCACAAGCTGCCCTGCCCCCATTGTCAGGGAACCCACGCCTGGACGAAAAAAGACGTCGTCCTCGCGCGGTAAGAATTTCATCCCGGGTCGCGCAATCTCCGGTCTGGAGGTCTTCTCGCGGGACGCGCCGACCTATGCCGATCCGCGCCGGGGCGACCGCATACTGGATCTCATGGACGATTGCGGCGATTAATTTATTATTTGCGGAGATCCCGGCCCCAGATGAATGCGCAACGGCGTTCCGTCGACGTTAACAACATTGTTGTAACGGACGGTTGGACTCCCGGCCTGCGTATCAATATCGTAAGGCGGACTCAAAATGGTCGAGTTGGTAATGAATGTGTTTTGAACTTCTATCGTAGAAGTTCCGCCCGCCGATATGCACACATTTACGGCAGTGCCGCCCGCCGCCCTTATTGAACCTCCATACCAACGAAGCGCTCCGGATAGCGAGGTTGCCAATCCGCGAACGTCGGCGCTGACGGGAGCTCCACGATATCGCCCGCGGTCCACATCATTCACACAATCGTAAAATTCCCCCGTCCCCCTTAGAACATTAACCGCGTCATAACCACCTTTGAAAAGGCAATTAAAGGCGCGCATACTGGCCCCTGGCTTATTCCAATAGATACCGTCCGAATACGCATCAGTCCTGACATTTATTAAGGTGACATTAGTCACTGGGGAAATAGTCGCGCCTGTGCAACCAATCGGAAATTGGAAATGCGAAGCGTCCAGAGTCCCCCTAACTTTTAAGTTGGAAATAGTCGAATTGCTTCCCGGCGTCACAATCACGGTGGCGTCCACCGAGCTTTCGATAATGGTTTCCTCATTGCCCGAGCCTTCCATGTCCACATTGTCAGCCAAAACAAGGCTAGTTACGGTGTAAATTCCCGGTCCCAGCTTGATCTTGTCCCCAGGTCCGGCGGCGGCTACTGCCGCAGTTAGCGCCGCGCCACGCGAAGCATCACCATCCGAAGCGAGAAGATAACTCGTAGGCATCGCATTATCATGCGCAACGGAGATTACCGACTCTCCAATACCTCCAACCCCCGGAGGCAAATTACTGGTCAGCACATTGCCGTCCTCCCCCACTTGGATAGAAATAGGAGTTATCTGCCGCGCAGGTTCCGATGCACAACAATGAGAATATGAGTAAGCGTAATTTCATATCTGAAGATAAGCGAAAGTGGCGCGGCAAATTTCCTATCGCGCTTTGGCTACTTTGGCAATCCATTTAGCCGCGACCGTTTCGTCGGTTACGATGGCGCAAAGCCGCTGTCACTCAGGCCGCTCGGAGTGTAACCTGAAGCGTTTGCGGAACGGACATTCTCAAGGCTGATGGAGATAACGTCTTCTGAGTTGGTCCCCTTCCGGGGGGCCCGGCTCTATTTCCAACATCTCATGATTTCTCGCGGCATTCCATGCTTCGGGATGCGCCCCGGAAGGATTGAATCCTAATAGGACACACAAGCCATCAACCTGTGATTTAGCTTGGAAACAGGGTCCGATCCGTCATCAATATGACTCCGTCCGTCGCCGCGACTCGGGAAGATTGGCGGAACGGATCTCGGACAAAATAAAATGAAAGCTCTCGCCCCTCCGGGTCTCCCCGCGTTCACGCGCCGCCGCGTGGAGTTGCCGACCATCGATCAAGTCATGGTCGAGGAACGCGCGGCGGCCTTCGGCAAGCGAAGCATCAAGACCTCCGCCAAGCTTTCCGGCCTCAAGCTCGCCATTTCCATGATGGACCTGACCACGCTCGAGGGAAAAGACACGCCGGGGAAAATTGCCTTCCTCTGCCGCAAGGCGATGCAGCCGTTGGACGCGCGCTACGGCGTGCCGCCCTGCGCCGCGGTCTGCGTCTTCCCGAACCTGGTCCGCGCGGCCAAGAAATTCCTCGGCGATTCGGGCGTCAAAGTCGCCTCCGTCGCGACCGCCTTTCCGACCGGCCTGATGCCGCTGCGGTTGAAGCTGGAAGAAGTGCGGAGCGCGGCGCGCGATGGCGCGGACGAGATCGACATGGTGATCAATCGCGGTGTCTTCCTCGCCGGCGAACACGCGCGCATCGCGGACGAAATCGCCGCCACCAAGGAAGCCTGCGGCGAGGCGCATCTGAAAGTCATCCTCGAGACCGGTGAGTTGCAGACTTATGACAACGTCCGCCTCGCCAGCGATATCGCGATGCGCGCCGGCGCGGATTTCATCAAGACCTCGACCGGCAAGATTTCGCCCGCCGCCACCATGCCGGTCACGCTCGTCATGCTCGAAGCAATCCGGGATTACTTCTACGAAACGGGCTTCCGCATCGGCATGAAGCCCGCGGGCGGCATCCGCACCGCGAAGCAAGCGCTTGCCTATCTCGTGATGGTGAAGGAAACGCTCGGCGACGATTGGCTCACGCCCGATCTGTTTCGCTTCGGCGCGAGCACGCTGGTGAACGACGTCCTCATGCAGATCGTGAAGACCGTCGACGGCAATTACCAGAGCAACGACTATTTTTCGCTGCCCTAACGAGAGCAAGTTCCTATGGCCAAAAAGAAATCACGCAAAACAGAGCTGCTCGTCGTCGCAGAAAATGGATCGCCTGCTGGGCGACGCGCGATCGCACTGGGCGATCGCACCCTGAGATTCGGCGAGAAATGGAGTTACGCGCCGGCTCCGGAAGCCAGTAACTACATCCAGCTCAAGAAGCGCTATCAGCATTTCATCAACGGGAAGTTCGTCGCGCCGCATTCGGGAAAATACTTTCCTTCGATCAATCCGGCGACGGAGGAGAAGCTGGCGGAAATTGCCGAAGGCGACGCGCACGATGTGGATTTCGCGGTCAAATCCGCGCGCGCGGCCTACAGAAATGTCTGGAGCAAGATGCCGGGCCGCGAACGCGGGAAATATCTCTACCGCATCGCGCGGCTCATCCAGGAAAAGTCACGCGAGCTGGCCGTCTTGGAGACGATGGATGGCGGCAAGACGATCAAGGAAAGCCGCGACATCGATCTGCCGCTGGTCGCGGCGCATTTCTTCTACTACGCCGGCTGGGCGGACAAACTGCAGTACGCTTTCCCCGGCCGCACGACGCGACCGCTCGGCGTCGCGGGCCAGATCATTCCCTGGAATTTCCCGCTCCTGATGGCGGCGTGGAAACTCGCGCCGGCCCTCGCCTGCGGAAACACCTGCGTCCTCAAGCCCGCGGAGACGACCAGCATCACGCGCGATGCATCTGGCGGAGATTTTTCAGGAAGCGGAACTGCCCGATGGCGTGGTCAACATCGTCACCGGCGCGCGCGCAACTGGGCAGGCGCTGGTCGATCACGACGACATCAACAAGATCGCGTTCACCGGTTCGACCGCGGTCGGCAAGATGCTGACGCAAGCGGTCGCGGGCACGAAGAAGAAGCTGACGCTCGAACTCGGCGGCAAGGCGGCCAACATCATCTTCGAAGACGCGCCGATCGATCAGGCGGTCGAAGGGATCATCGCCGGCATCTTTTTCAATCAAGGCCACGTCTGCTGCGCCGGCTCGCGTTTGCTCGTGCAGGAAGGCATTTTCCCGACGGTCATCCGCAAGCTGCGCGATCGCATCGCGGTCCTGCGCGTCGGCAATCCGCTCGACAAGAACACCGACATCGGCGCGATCAATTCGCGGATGCAGCTCGATAAAATCCACGAGCTGGTCGATAGCGGATTGCAGCAAGGCGCCGAGCTGGTGCAGCCGCGCTGCCGCTTGCCGGAGAAAGGCTATTGGTATCCGCCGAGCTTCTTCACCGGCGTGACCGCGTCGCATCGGATCGCGCAGGAAGAGATCTTCGGACCGGTGCTGAGCGTGATGACTTTCCGC
Organism: uncultured Verrucomicrobiae bacterium; assembly: GCA_963784865.1. Classification (GTDB taxonomy): domain Bacteria; phylum Verrucomicrobiota; class Verrucomicrobiia; order Chthoniobacterales; family UBA10450; genus JACCTI01. The sequence continues at coordinate 113,949 of CAWATC010000007.1, forward strand.
ACGCCGGAGGAAGCGATCGAGCGCGCGAACAACACCGCCTACGGTCTCAGCGCCGGCGTCTGGACCGACAAGGGGAGCAAGATTTTCAAGATCGTGAGCAAGCTGCGCGCGGGCGTGGTCTGGGCGAACACGTTCAACAAATTCGATCCGACCAGTCCCTTCGGCGGCTACAAGGAAAGCGGCTTCGGCCGCGAAGGCGGGCGGCACGGTTTGCTGCCGTATCTGGAGCTAAGTTAGTCCAACCTACCTGGCCTTGGCGTCGAAGTAGAGGACGACGAAGGCAATCCCGAGCAACGGGCGCAAGGCCGCGTGGACAAGGCTGCTCAGGACGTAGGTCGCGATCGTCATTCCGTCGGGCGCCGGGGCGTTGACCATGCTCTGCATCATCGCGTACGCCTGCTCGAAGGTGGTGATGCCCTGAAGCCGGACGACCATGAACGGCAGCTCGATCGCAGCACTCAGGAAAAGCAGAACGACCACCCAAAACGAAACGATAATGGCACCGCGATAAAGTGGGCGTTCCAGTGCGCGGCGCTTCCCTGCGGCTGCGCGCCAGGTCCCTGCTCTCTCGCAACGCCTCCGCGCCCTCCAGCTCCCCGAGCGTGGACGATTGCTGCCAAAACATGAAATTGATGAAGAGGCGGCCGGCCATGTAAACCTGAAAGGCGAGGGCCAGCAGCGCGAGCAGCACGGCGATGATTGTCGGCGTCCCGGCGAGGGCGAGAATCGCGAGAAACGGGAGCACCGTCCAAAAAACGTAGCTGCCGTAAACGAAAAGGCAGAGCCTCGCGATGCGCGGCCAAAAGTTGACCGCCCGCCGCAGGATGTCGCCGAACCGAATGGCACGACCGGCGGCGAGATCCGCGGTCGCGAACTGCAGCCCCCCGACGAAGAGCGGCCACGCGACGAGGACGCCGGCCAGCATGACGACGGCGATGGCACTCGCGATGCGCGTCGTCGCGGTGATGGCCTCGCCTTCGCGATAATTGACGAAGGCGAGACTGAGCTTGAACGCGAGCGAAGGGAGCGCGACCAGGAGCGCGAGTCCGAAAAATTGCGGAAGGCCCCGGCGATAAATCCGAAAGGTGTCGGCCATGATTTGGCTGAATGTCCGGCGGCGAAACGGGGTCTCGGGAGGCAACTCCGGCTCTGACGCGGTTTCGAAGAGTCCGGGAATTCCGCGCGCGATCGACCAGTCCGTCTCGCCACTTTTCCGCACTGGGTTTTCCGGCAGGAGACGACCTTCTGCCTTCCACTCCCGCAAGGCCTCGAGATCTACGGGGCCATACTCTTTCTCCTGCACTCGGACGAACCACTCTTCTGGCATTCGTGTATTACGCGCGATTAAGGGAACCTAGCGACGGGCATCATTTACAGCAGGGTGTACGGTGCGAGACGACGAGGGACCTCGAGCACGCGGAAATACGAGCCTCGCAAACGGCAGGCCGCGCGAAATCTCGATGGAGCGCCAGGAGGCCTCCTCTCGCGGCGATCATCCCGTGCAGGAATCTAGCGCTACGGACTGCGGCTGATGAAGCTGCTTCTGATCGACGGGCATTACTACGTCTACCGATCGTTTTTCGCGATCCCGAGTCTTTCCAACTCTCGCGGTGAACCCACCAATGCCATCCTGGGTTTCACCAAAACCGTCCGTCGGATGCTGAAGGATTTACAGCCGGAGATGGGCGCGGTTTTTTGGGACGAAGGCCTGCCGCAGAAACGCGTGGAGCTCCAGCCAGCCTACAAGGAAACGCGGAAGGAAATGCCACTGCCGATGATTCCGCAGCTCGATTTCATCCGCGATCTGACGCCGCTGATGGGATTCAAGAACATTTCCCTCCCGAACACCGAGGCAGACGATCTCATGGGCTGCTACGCGATCGCCGCCGCGCGACGCGGGTATGAAGTCATCCTCGCCACGAACGACAAGGACCTGTTCCAGTTGGTGAACGACAAGGTCAAAGTGTACACCACGGCGAAGGCGGACCTCGCTTCGCCCAAGGACACCTACGCCCTCCTCGGGGAAGCAGAAGTGGTCGCGAAATGGGACGTGCCGCCGGCGCTGATTGGCGACGTTCTCGCGATCGCGGGCGATTCAGTGGACAACATCCCGGGCGCGGGCATCGGGCGAAAAGCCGCGGCGGCCCTGATCCGGGAGCACGGCGGTCTCGATTCGCTTCTGAGCAACATCCCAGCCGTGAAGAGCCCCCGCAGTCGCGAGAAACTGACCGCTGCCCGGGAGCAGATCCTCCAGAATCGCAAGATGGTGGAGCTGGATTGCGACACTGAACTACCGGTCCCGTTGGACGATCTCCGGATTACTCCGAATTATCCGGAGCTCATCCAAGTCCTGGAAAAATGCGAACTCAAATCCGTGCTCCAGGAAGTGAAGGCTGAAGCGGCGCGGGTTCCTTCGAGTTTGCAAACCGAATTGCTTTTGTAGCCGACACGCTGGCGCGCGGCGGTGCGAAACTCATTTGCTTCCGTTCGATCCAAGCGCCCGGGCGAGTTTCGCGAGGCTCTCCTGAATCTGCGCCCGCGGCCAGGCGGCGAAACCAAAGATCAGCGCCGGCGGCAGCTTGGCTTCGATGCAGTAATAGGACAACGGATTCGTCCCGATCCCCAATTCGGACGCGAGGCTCCTGATTTTCGTGAAATCAGATGCGCGTCGCAGCCAGGCAACGAAATGCAATCCAGCTTCCGCAATTTGCAGATCGAACCGATCGCCTAACAGGCGATTGAATTCTTCGATGAAGATAAGTCTGCGTTCGGCGTAGAGCTTTCGCATGCGTTTGATATGGCTGAGGAAAAATCCCTCGCTGATGAAACGAGCGAGCGTCGCCTGATCGATCGCCGATGAGTGTTGATCGATGACCGCTCGAACCTTGATCATCGAATCGATCAACGGCTCCGGTACCAGCAGATATCCCAGGCGCAATGATGGGAAAAGAATCTTGCTCATGGTCCCCGCATAGATGACGCGACCGGCGTGATCGAGTCCCTGCAGGCACGGAAGCGGCGGACCATTGAAGCGGAACTCGGAGTTGTAATCGTCCTCGAGGATGAAAGCATCGCGATCTCGCGCGAAGTCGATCAGGTCTCTTCGGCGCTTCAGACTCATGGTGACACCAAGTGGAAACTGGTGGGACGGAGTCACGAAAATGATTCTTGGGCGAGGACTGTTTGGAGAGACGCCCGATGACGATTCCTTCGGCGTCAACCGGCCTCGGGACCAGCCTGGCTCCGGCAAAAATGAAGGCCCTGCGCGCTTGATGAAAACCGGGATCTTCCAGCCACGCCGATTCTCCCGGGTTAACCAGCGTCATCGCACTAACGAGCATCGCCTGCTGCATCGCAGCCACGATCACGATCTGGTCGGGATGGCAACGCGCTCCGCGAGAATCGCACAAATAAGCTGCGATCGCCTTGCGCAGGTCGGCATCTCCGTGACTCGACGCGTAACGCAATAAATGAGCACCTTTCTTGGCGAGCACCTCCGCTCGGAGACGTTCCCACACCGTCATCGGAACCTCATCCACCGCCGGAATACCGGGAATGAGACTGATCTCGGGACCGCCCGCGATCCCCACATCAAGTTGCTTTCCCGTGCGCGAATCAGGAATATTTCGCGCCCGTTCCGAGATCCGCGGCGGACGCTCGATTTCCAGAGTTCCTTCTGGCTTTGCCGCGCGCAAGAAAGTTTCGGGCAGCGGATTAGCGACAAACGTTCCTGATCCGATTCTGGACTCGAGGTAGCCTTCGGAATGAAGTTTCTCGAAGGCGAGGTTTACCGTCAGCCTTGAAATTCCGAGGTCCGTCGCCAAGGACCGCGAAGAGGGAAGTCGAGAAGAACCTTGGCAAAAATTGCCCGAAGCCAACTCGTCACGGATCTGCCGGTAAAGTTGTTGATGCAAGGGCTCGGTCCCGGCCCGATCGAGCCGAACCATGTCGAAGGCGATAATCGAGCTTCGACGCCGTTGGTCTGAAGCCTTCTTCTTCCGCGCGCGTGGGACCAAATTAGTCTTCTCTCCGTTCTTCAAGGTCGACACATGACCGTAACACAAACCTCCAAGAATGGCTGAAAGTTAGTCGATCCATTTCTGGCCGACGCTTTTCCTTTCGTCGGTGAGGACTCGACGTAGAGCGCGAAGTGGCATTGCTCGTTTGCGTCAAGTGGCCATTGCCGTCCTGGGCTCCGGATCGGATAACGGAATGAGATGCATGCGCCGAAGCTCAAGTCGCCAGGATTGCCGGGCGACATCCGTCCGCGAACGGTGGGAATCATTGGTTTCGACGGCGTCTCCGCGCTCGACCTGATCGCCCCGCTCGAAGCGTTCAAGGCCGCGCGCGCCTATCGCGAGTATCACCGGATGCATTCGTGCTATGAAGTCGTCTTGATTGCGCTGACAAGAAAACGGTTCGTCTCCGAGTCAGGCGTTGTCTTCAAAGCCGAGGCGCTTCTTTCCGCAATTTCTGGCCTCGACACTGTGATCATTCCTGGCGCCGGCGGTAAGCGCTCGGCGGAAGTTTGCGAAGCAATCTCGCTGTGGCTGCGCGCAAACGCGTCTGGCAGTCGGCGGATTGTTTCGATCAGCACCGGCATCTTCGCCGTCGCGCCGAGCGGCTATCTCGACGGCCGGCAGGTAGCAACCCACTGGCGTTTTTGCCAGGAACTGGCAGCGCGATTTCCCAAGTTGCACGTCAGCGACACCGCTTCCTTCATCAAAGACGGACCATTCTATACCTGCGGCGCTGGAATGGCGGGTATGGAGATGAGTCTGGCCCTAATCGAGGAAGACTACGGTCCGCGCACAGCCTTGGAAGTGGCGCGTGAATTTGTGCTTCGGCTCCGGCCGGCCGGCGCCGAAAGAGCCCTCATTCATCCTCCACAAAGTCAGCGGGAGTCGAGCGAGAGACTCGCAGAGCTGCCCGCCTGGATCCTGGAACATCTCCATGAAAATTTGTCCGTCGAAACGCTCTCAAAACGAGCCTGCGTTTCTCCCCGACATTTCCGCCGACTTTTCCAAGCGGTCTTCCGCACAGGACCCGCCGAGTTTGTGGAACAACTGCGTCTCGGCGAAGCCCGACGACGCCTCGTCCGTTCTCGCGCCAGGATCGAAAGCGTGGCGGCTTCCGTCGGATTCAAAAGCGCGGATTCTTTTCGGCGGGCTTTCGAACGTCAAATTGGTATGACTCCGAGCGCGTTTCGCACGCGCCTCCGCGCTCCGAGCGAGGAGCAAAGCCGGTCCGTTCCCCGGCCTGGGCTTGCCCAGCGACATCAGCGCCCCATGGACAGTCCTATTGCCGCCGCGGTGAACTAAGTCGGATCGCTGGAGCGCGCCGCGACCTCAGAGCAGCGGCTGGCGGGGTTACCGGTCCCCCGCGGGCTATCCAATGGACTCCCGCCCCCAGAGAATTCGCCCGGTCGCAAGTATTATTTTAGAATTGTTGAACGCCTGAGAGCCGGGGCTGTCAAATCAACAGGTTAAGGCGATTCGGGCGGTAGCACGCTTCTCGTATTTGTTGTTTCTCCTGGCGTGCACTGCCCGAATCTTTTTGTACCGGGCCCAGCATCGGAACGGCCCGGTCTCGGCGCCGCGGAAACCAGATCGAAGCCCTTGGCGTCGCGCAATCCCCGGGCGATCCTTCATCTCGCCAAGCCCGTCAACCGCATGAACACTCTCCAATCGGATCCCATCGGTACCGCCCTAGCCGAAGACGTGGGTGAGGGCGACATCACAACAGAATTTTTCGTTCCACCGAAGCTGCAGGCCTTCGGTCGCATCATTGCTCGTGAACGGGCCGTTGTCGCCGGCACGGGAACGGCGGAGGAGGTCTTTCGGAGGGTGGACCCCAGCTTGCACGTCGAGATTGCACAACCGGACGGTTCGGCGCTCATGGGCGGCGAGACCATCCTCGAAATCCGCGGCACCGCGCGGTCAATTCTCACCGCGGAACGGGTGGCGATCAATTTCCTGCAACGCCTCAGCGGCATCGCCACCCTCACCCGACAGTTCGTCGAAGCCGCCGGGAAATCGAAAGCGAAACTTCTCGATACGCGCAAGACCACACCGGGCTTGCGCGCCTTGGAAAAGGCGGCTGTGGTCGCGGGCGGTGGTGCCAATCATCGCTTCGGCCTCTACGACATGGTGTTGGTAAAAGATAATCACCTCCTGGCGAGCACCGGCGTTTCGGGATTGGCGACGGCGATCGCGCGCGTTCGCCAAGAGCGTCCCAATGTGCGCGTGGAAGTAGAGGCGGATCGCCTGGAACAGGTGCGCACTTTCCTCGAAATGGACGGCATCGACGTCATCCTGCTGGACAACATGGCACCGGCCGAGATGCGCGAAGCGGTCGCGCTCGGGAAGAAGAAGAACGTGAAATTCGAGGCGAGCGGCGGCATCACCTTGAAGAACATTCGACAAATCGCCGCGACAGGCGTGGACTACGTTTCGGTCGGCGCTCTGACGAACTCCGCGCGCGCGATCGATCTCACTCTGGAACTGACGCATGTCGCTGGTTGAGGCCGAGGCTCGGCTAAACGCCGGGAAAATCGGAGCGGCTTGTGCGAATCAGCTCATCGGCAATCGCGTCGTCGTCGTGCAGGAGGCCGGTTCGACCAACGATGTCGTCGCCGAGATGGCTGCGGACAATCGCGAAGGGTTGGTCGTTTTCGCGGAAACGCAGACGGCCGCGCGTGGTCAGTATGGGCGCCGTTGGGAGTCCACGGCGCACAAGGGCCTCTGGCTTTCCATTCTCTTGCGGCCAAACATTGCCGTCAGCGAATCCGCTCAGCTCACTGATCTTCTCGCGCGTGCAGTGGCGGTGACGATCGAGGAGAAAACCGGCCGGGCGTGTTCAATCAAACCACCGAACGACGTTTATCTGGCCACGCAAAAAATTGCCGGCGTGCTCGTCGAAATGCGAGTCGAGGCCAACGGCAGTTACGCGGCGATCGCGGGAATTGGAGTGAACGTAAACCAGATTGGCGAAGATTTTTCTCCTGAGTTGCGCGGGAGCGCTGGCTCGTTGGCCCTGGCCACCGGCGAGCGCGTGGATCGAAACTGTCTGGCGATCGCGCTTGCTGCGAAACGTGGACAGCCGCTATGCTGCCCTGCGCTCCTGACTAGATGCGGTAATCCTGCAACGCGCGCAGTTTTCGGAGCGCCGCTCCGTTGTCGATCTGCTCCCTGGCAAGGGCGATTCCATCTCCCAAATCGCGCGCCAAACCCGCGACCACAAATCCGCCCGCGGCGTTCACCACGGCAAGATCGCGCCTGGCCCCTTGCACCGCGCCGCTCAAGATTCCATCCAATGTCTTCGCATTTTCCGCCGCGTCGCCGCCGCCTTGGAGATCGGCAAGGGTGGCTCCGGGAATTCCGAGCCAGCGACAGTCAATTACCGCGGACGTTGCCTTGCCGTTGGACAATTCCGTCAGAGTGGTCGCCCCGCAGTTGGAGATGTCGTCCATGCCGCGGCCCTCTTCGGTTGAGCCGTGCACCGACCCAGGCCCGTTCCCGTCCCAAGTTGACGCAGGACGTCCGCGAGGACACTCGTTAGGCGCGGAGCGTACACTCCGATGAGCTGCCGCTGCGGACGCACTGGATTCAAGAGTGGACCGAGCAGGTTAAAAATCGTGCGTTTGTTTTCCGCGGACAGCTGCGTCCGCATCTCGGCCAGGGCACGGAACGCGGGTTGGTAGGTCCGGGCAAAAATAAAACCGATCCCATGACGCTGCGAGCATTCCCTCAAGTGTTCCGGCGGCCATTCCAAGCGCACCCCCAGCGCCTCGAGCACGTCCGCGCTGCCACAGCGCGAGGTGACGCCGCGATTGCCGTGCTTGACGACCGCCGCCCCACCCGCGGCCAAAATGAACATGATCGTCGTCGAAACGTTAAAGAGATCGAGACCGGCGCCGCCGGTGCCGCAAACATCGATCATCGGCCCGGGGAGAATTCCCGGGTCGATCGCCGGATCGACCGCGCGATCGACCAGCTGTTCGACAAACCAGGCGATCTCTTCCGTGCTCTCGCCCTTCTCATGGAGGGCGAAAAGAAACCGGGCCTTTTGCGCTGCCTCCGTTTGCTCCGAGAGCAAATGCGTCACGCCGTAGCCAACGTCTCCGCGATTGAGGTCCAGGCCCGCCTGGAGCTTTTCGATGAGCGCTTTCATTGCCGGATTACGAACCGCACACCGATCGTTAGGCAGGCATTGCGCTCATCTCCGCCAGCCACCCGCGATAGACGAGCGGCGAAATCTCGGAAGGCTTGATCTCACTGCGTCCGCCCCAGAAAACGTTGGTGTAGGACACCGGGATTTCGCAGGCGGCAAGATGCTCATCGATGGCGCGCTTGTGCTCCAGCAAGAGATCTTTGTCCGTGCCATGTGCCACCGCCATGATGTTGACGTTCTTGAATTCCGCCCCTGCTTCCCGCCAATAGCAATGGGTCAAAATGTGATGACGCCCGACCTCGCCGCCGGCTTCCCGTTCGCGACCGACGGGGACGGCCCAGTGAAACAAGGCATTGAAACGCGTTACGCGGACACCGCCGGCGGACGGCTTCACGTGCTCCAGGAACGTGGAGAAACGTCCGATGACTTTCCGTCCATTCAACGCCTCCGCGATCCGGCAAAATTCCTCCAGCGAAACTCCCGCCTCGCGCGCGCGCGCTTCCCACGGCGACGGCTGAATTTCTTCCGGCGCGAATTCCCGTTTCAGCGCGAGCAGGACTCTCCACTCCAGGTCATTCACCTCCGCCACGTGGACCGGAGCCATCGTCGCCGGTTCATCGGCGCGGCTGCCGGGCTCGATGGTCTTTCGCCGGACGTGGCCCACGCCGAGAGCAAAAATTCCTTTCGCCGGCATCAAACGAAAATGCTCCGCGCCGACCTTTTCCGCGAGCAGCTCGCCGTGACGCTGGAGCGAAAAACCGTGCGGAACCTTGAGCGTCGTCCAGAGCTTGTATTCCGAACCGGCGCTGACCGTGTCGGTGGAGCGCAGGACAACGTGGCCCGAGAAAGGATCCTGTTGCGACATGTAATCGAAGGCCGCCTCGATCTTCTCCGGCGGAACTTTCCACGCGACCAACGCGCCGTCGGCCAGATTGGTGGCAAGCAAGGTTTGGCGGACGCGGCGGACGGTCCCCGCGCGCAACATGGCGGCGATGCGAGCCATCACGACCTCAGCCGCGAACGCCGGAACGACGCGCGATTTCCTCGAACGGCTCGCGCACAAAGCCGTCGATCTTGTCCTCGGAAACGGCGAGGATCTTCTCGTTGATCGGATCGTTATGTTCGACCGGGAGCATGCGGGATCTAATAAGCCTGCCAGCGCCGCTCTTGTCCAACAGACTGTCGTTAGCCCGCGCAGGAAAGCACGGCGAAGTAATGGCAACTGGTGCCGCCGAGGACAAAAAGATGCCAGATGAAATGGCAGTAACGCTTGTGATCGTTGATAAAGAAAAGCACGCCTGCCATGTAGACGATGCCGCCCGCCACAAGCCAGAGCAGAGTCGCAAGTGAGACCGTCAGCACCAAAGGACGAATCGCGATCAGGATCAGCCAACTCATCCCGAGATAGAGGCAAACCGCTCGCCGCGGTCGATGATTCGCGCCTTTCGCAGTCTTCAGGATCACGCCAAAGACCGCCAATAGCCAAACCAACGCGAGAATACTCCAACCCCACGGGCCATAGAGCGGACCGAGCGTGAAGGGCGTATAAGTCCCTGCGATGAGGAGAAAAATCGCCGAGTGGTCGATTACCTGAAGAGCCCCTTTGAAGTGCGTTCGCGGCCAGACATGATAGATCGCGGAGCCGAGATAAAGGAGGAGGACCGTCGCGGCAAAGATGCAGCTGCCGATAAGAAATGGCGTGTTGCCACGCTCCGCCGCCGCGCGAAGAAGAATCGGCGTGCCGATCGCCGCGGCGAGCAATCCGAGCCCATGGCTCACGCTGTTCGCGATTTCTTCACCGTGCGACTGCGTCCATCTGGCTCCGGCCCGGAGTTCATCGACCAGATCCATCGTCGTGGACGTTACCCGTGGAAGCGAAGCTGCGAAAACGAAATCGCCCGCGTCTTTCCACCCTGCTTGCAGTGCGCCGTTCGCGCTGATATTCGACGGACGTGGCCCCGCGTCATCCTAACTACCGGGCAGTATTTTTCGACGCCGCGGGGACGCTCTTTCACTTGTCGAAGAGTGTGGGCTATCACTACGCGCTCGTTGGCCACCGCGTGGGCCTTCCGCTGGAGGCTGCGGCTTTGGAGCGCGCTTTCACAGCGACGTGGAACCACATGCCCGCACGACAGACGACTCGGGCTCCGCGCGAAGACGACGACAAGGGCTGGTGGCGGGAGTTGGTCGAGCGCGTCCTCGAGCAAGTGGCGCCCGCGACAGGAAACTTGGATCGCGACGCCTTCTTCGAAGCGGCTTACTCCCACTTCGCGGAAGCGGGAGTCTGGGAGCTTTACCCGGAAGTGATTGACGTTCTGGCGGCGTTGCAGCCTGCCTGCCAACTTGCCGTCGTTTCGAATTTCGACGGCCGTCTCCGAATCATTCTCGAGCAGCTTGGCATCTCGAAGTTCTTCTCGACGCTCGCGATCTCGAGCGAAGTGGGGGCCGATAAACCCGACCCATTCATCTTTCAGCGGGCGGCCGAGCTTTGCGGCGTCGCGCCAGGGGAAGCGTTGCACGTCGGCGACGATCCGGTGCGCGATTGGGAGGGAGCGGCACGCGCCGGTGTCGCCGTCTTCGAACTGGAGCGACCACGCAACTCGCTCCGCGACGTGTTGGTCGCTTGCGCCGTCTCGTGAAGTAGTCTAGAAACGGAATCCCGCGGCGGGTTGGTAGCTCAATGGTAGAGCAGCGCCCTTTTAAGGCGTTGGTTGTGGGTTCGAGTCCCACCCAACCCAGACCCTTGCAAGGCGAGCACCAAGCGTTAAACACTTGTTGACCAATCGACTCCGGCGATTCGAAGGAGCACATTCGAGTTCCCTCCGCTTAGCGGACTCGCGCCGTCGCGAAAAGTTGAAGGTTGGAATGTGGCGGGAATTATCGAACACTGTCGCGGCGCTGGATTCCTTCGACTCATGAACACCCGCATTTTTCTGATTCGTCACGGCGCCACGGTGTTGACCGCCGAAGACCGGTTTGCCGGCGCGACCGATGTGGAACTCTCAGACGATGGGCGGGAGCAAGCGCGTCGCCTGGCCGTTCGCCTCAGTCAAGAGAAGGTGGCAGCGATCTATGCTTCTCCGCTCGGCCGCACGGTGGAGACCGCACAGATTCTCGCGGCACCGCACAAACTGGAAGTGGCGATGCGCGACGGCTTGCGGGAAATCTCCCATGGCCGATGGGAAAAAATGACGCGGCGCGAGGTGGACGAGGCTTTTCCGGAGGAGGCCGCTGCATGGGAGGAAGATCCTTACACCTTCGCCCCGGCCGGCGGGGAGAGCGGGCTGGCGGTGACGGCGCGGGCGCTGCCAGTGCTGATGGATATTGTCCGCGGACATACCGCGAACTGCGTCATCGTCGTCTCACACAAAGCGACCATTCGGTTGCTCCTGAGTTCCCTTCTGGGATTCGATCCGCGCCGTTATCGCGACAGCCTCGACCAGAACCCCGCGGCACTGAACATCGTCGATTTCAAGGATACGGTGCACGCGCGCCTGACGCTCTTCAACGACACTTCGCACTACGCCCCCAGCGGTCTTGCCATCCCGGACGTTCCGACCGCGCGACTTTCGAAAGTCTGGGAGACCAGCGAGAAATAGGCGCGTCAAGAGCACGAATCGCGACGGGGCCTTCGCAGTGACCGCCAAGGCCGCACCAAGGCGAACTAGGCCTTCGCGTAGACGCCGATCAGCGGCCGCCGCGATGGCTTCTTGTTGCGGAAGTCGCTCACGAAGCCCGTCTGTGTCCTGATTTCCACGTGGCCGGCCGCTCGGCCTCCACCGTAGACCAGGACCGCACCGATCGGTGCTTTGTAGGGATCTTTGATCGGCAGCTTCTTGAAGCCAAAACTGCGGACCAGTTCATCACCGGCCTGTCTTGCCAGAACGCTCTTGGGCCGTTCCGTCACCGCACCAGATGCGAGCAAAGCTTCCTTCACGTAGTGCCAGCAGCGCGACTTCGAGTGAGCGTGCGAGCGCTCCTGGGCAATCGAGGCCGCACGCACCATGCGCCTGTCGAGGCGCGGGTCCACCTTCGCCAGGGGATAAACAATTCGCCCCTGATATTCTTCGATGACGGGCGCCGAGGCCACTTTGCCCGTCTTCTTGTCCTTGTAGACAAAGCGACTCTCGGAGTCGAAGTAGCGTTTTTTGTGTCTCGTTGCTTGAGCCGCGCAAACCGACGCGACAAGAATGAAGCCGGCGAGAGAGACAGAAATAAACCGCTTCAAGGCCGCGGTTATGCCGTGAAACGGCTGGAACAGCAAGGAATTTCTCGTTCCGAGAAACTGGCCCAAAAAGGCCTCGAAGCGAAGAAGCTACGCCTTCGCGTAGACACCGATCAGCCGGCGCTTGGACGGCTTGTCAGCGCGAAAGTCACTCACGAAGCCAGTCTTATTCCGGATCTCAACGTGGCCCGCGCCGCGACCACCGTAGACGAGCACAGCTCCAACCGGCGCTGCATACGGATCTTGCACCGGCAATTTCTTAAATCCAAAGTCCCGCACCAGTTCGTCGCCAGCCTGCTTCGCCAAAGCGCTCTTGGGATACGAGCTGACCGCGCCGGCGGCGACCAGAGCTTGCTTCACGTAACGCCAGCAGCGCGATTTGGAATGCGCGTAAGCGCGCTCCTGCGCGATCGTTGCCGCTCGGGCCAGGCTGGGATTCAACCGCTTGTCAGTCTTCCCGAGCTTGAACTGCTCCTGCTTCCCGACCAAGGGCACGGAGAGAGTCTTGGCCGCTTGCGTCCTTCAAGACGAAACGCTTGTTCGCGGCGGCGGTTGACGCGTCCGAGGTGGTCATGGCCCGAACCGGTTCAAAAATCTGTGGAGCTGCGGTCACGGAGGCCGCCAGGAAGCAGCCGCAAACGATCGTCAAAGGGGTAACTTTTCTCACGGAAGCGCCCCATATCGACTCGATCAATGCGATGCGCAAGGTTTTTTTCATCGAGAGAGTCATAGCAGCGTCCGGGCCAGCGGACCAGTTTCCCGCGCATTACGCGGCGCCCGCTTCGTGAACTCTATGCCATTGCTTCGACGCGCCCGAGCAAATCCTTCTTGCTCGTCATGCCGGTCACTTGATCAACGACCTGCCCGTTCTTGAAGAAGAGCAGCGTCGGAATCGCGCGAACGTTGAAGCGGAAAGAAAGGCTCTGGTTTTGGTCGATGTTGACCTTGGCGACTTTGAGGGCACCCGCTTTTTCCCGGGCGATCTCGTCGAGTAGCGGCGCGATCATCTTGCACGGCCCGCACCATTCGGCCCAAAAATCGACCAGGACCGGCTTGTCGCTCTTGGTTACTTCAGCTTCGAAATTGTTTTCGTCGATCGTTACAGTCGAGGAGTTATCCATAATTTAGGCAGCAAAGTAGTTCCAAATCTGGATAATTAAAGTGACTGCGGAAATTCCGAAAATCGTCCAGCAGATCGGCAGCGGCACGGCATCGAATGACGCGAGCGCAGCGGCGGGCTCAGGGACTGCGGCCACCGTCACTGGGGCGCTGTGGATAGTCATCTGCGGAACGGTCTGCAGCGGCTGCGTTTTCGTCATTTTCACCGTGGGCGCATGCGGTGCGGCGGGCTGCGGCAGGATGCTGATGCGCGCGGTCTCTTTTTTCGGACCGGCCTGCGCCACGGATCCTGGATAAATCGCCGGCGCCGCAGTCACGGAACCCGGCGCTACGGGTGGCGGAACGCGTGGCGGCGGCGGCAAAACCCTGGGACGCGGAGGCATGGGTGGAGCAGCCGCCGGAATTTCGGGAGGAGGCTTCGGCACCGGAGCAATCGCCGCTACAGGCCGCACAGGTAGGACGGGGGACGGCAGGATCGCTGGCGGAACTGCAGCCGCAGGCGGAGGAGGGCGGGTAGGAGGAGGTGGGGGGGGGCGAACCGCCGCGGCCGGAGGAGCGTTTGGACTGGGCGGTGAAGCGGGAGACGGTGGAACAAAATTTAAGCGGGCCGGAGAACCAGGCGGAGGAGGGCGCGGAGGCGATTGCGCTGCATTCCCGTTCGCCACCGTTTTGGGCGGAATGCCAATCCGAACCGTCCCACGCGATTCGCCCGGTCGCACGCGCGGCGGCAGGGTAATACGAACAGTCTCTTTCTTGGGTCCCTCGGAATCACTCATGTCGGCAGCGCAATTTGCTCGACCGAGACTTGCGGATTGTCGCGCAATTGTCACTCGTTAACTTGACAGATTTTGCGCCCGAACCGGCGTTGGCCAAGAGGCTACGCGAGTAAATCGTAGCCGCGGCTCCCGAGGATGGTGCGATGAACAAATTCTCCCACCGGGGCCGCCTGTCCGAGGATGACCGTCGCGTCCACGTCCGGCGCGTCGCCCTCGGTCCGCGCGAGAAACGGTTGATCGACAAGCAGTTTCAACTCGCGGCCAACGCGCTCCTGAGCCATTTCGCGCGCGATCCGCTGCTGAGTGATCATCGCGCGCCGATAGCGTGCGTTCTTCACTCTAGTCGGCAGTTGCTCCGGCATCTTGGCGGCGCGCGAACCTTCCTCCTGCGAGTATTTGAAAACCCCGAGACGCTCGAAGCGCACGCGTTCGATGAAATCGAGCAACGTCTCAAACTCCGCCTCGGTCTCGCCGGGGAAGCCGACGATGAAGGTGGTGCGCAAGGCCACGCCGGGAATGCCGGCGCGCAGCGCGACGATCAAATCTTCGATGTGCTGCCGGCTCGTTTCGCGTCGCATCCGGCCGAGCATCGCTTCATCGATGTGCTGCAGCGGCATGTCGATGTAACGCGCGACCTTGTCGCAGGCCGCGATCGTTTCGATCAATTCCCCGCTCCAATGCGCCGGGATGCGTGTAGAGCAGGCGCACCCAAAATTCGCCCGGCGATCTTCTGGATCTCGCGCAGCAACGCGGACAGCGTCGGCCCCGCGACGAATCGACCGGCTGACGCGGCCCGGCTTTCTCCGCCCACAAGATCCATCCCGTAATAGGTCGTGTCCTGGCTGATCAGATTGATCTCCTTCACGCCTTCCGCGACCAGCGCGCGAACTTCGGAGAGCACCGAGGCCGGCGGCCGGCTGCGATGCCGGCCGCGCATCTGCGGGATGACGCAGAAGCTGCACGGGTGATTGCAGCCTTCGGCAATTTTCAGATAAACGCTGTGCGCCGGCGTGAGCCGAAAGCGCGGCGTATCGCAATCCGGAATGTAAGTCGGACGCGGAGTGACCAGGTTGCCGCCGGGCTCGATGCCCGCGGCGACCACGCGCTCGATGATCGCGCCGAGCTCGCTTCACCTGGTCGAGCCCGATGAAAGCATCCACTTCCGGCATCTGCTCACGCAGTTCGCTGCGCAAATCGCTGCGACATGCACCCACTCACGATCAGTTTCTGCCCCGGCTTTTTCGCGAGACCGCGCTGCTGATGCGCGTCCGAGAATCGCGTCGATCGATTCCTCCTTCGCCGAATCGATGAACGCGCAGGTGTTCACGACCAGCACATCCGCGTCCTCCGCGTCGGCGGTGATCTGCATCCCGTGCTGCCGGACGCTTCCGAGCATGATCTCGGCGTCGACCAGATTCTTCGCGCAGCCGAGGCTGATCATGCCAACCTGTAGCGGCGCTACCGCTGATGGTGATTCACCCACCGGTCTACTCCAGCCTCACGTCTGTGTCGCCACCGGCCACGATCTTGCCGTTCTTGCGGATCTCGACATCGGATGGATCGAGCACTTTCACCGAAATCCGCTTTCCGCGGAGTTGAACCGAACCACCGGTGACATCCATCCAGCGCGCGAAAGAAGAACGCTCCCCTCCCTCAGTATCGACGGTGACTCTGACAAATGTTTTTCGCAACGGCCGAATGTCGAAACGATTCCCTGCCGGAGAAGGGCTCGCACTCGCCGCCAGTGCCGCTTGCGCTTTGACCAAATCTGCCGGGTGCACCGGTTCGGCCCGGCGCACTTCAGGTTCGGAAGGCTCGGGCGTCGCGACCGCCATGAGCGTCGGCTCCGGAGTCGCGATGGGCGTGGGCGCAACCGTTGGCGCCACCGCGATGGCGATGTCGGTGCAGTTGGGGCCGGAGTCGAGTCCACTGGCAGCGCCCGCGGCGCGACAATTCCTCCGGGGATTTCCGGAACCGGGGTGGGCGTCGCCAGAGCGAGCGCTTGCGCATCCCGCTCGCTCGCCGGTTTGATCCGGCGGATGTCCATCATCAGCTTCAGGAAAGCGAAGCCGGCCACCAGGACCACGATCCCGATGACCAACGGCATGAGCGAGCTCCTGTTTCCGGAAGACTTGCGGATGACTTCCGTGCGGCGCGGTTTCGGCGCGGGATTATCCTGAAGATAGGAATAGCCATCGACCGTCACTGCTCGGACGTTTCAAACGCCTCCAAGTATGGCGTGACATCGACGTTGAGAAACTTTCCGTAGATGAGCAGGAAGCCCTTCGCGTAGGCGAGGCTCGGGAAGTGCGAGAAATCTTCCGCTCTCGATTTCGGCCAGCTTCGCGGGACGAATCTTGGTCATGCTCGCCGCTTCTTCGAGCGTGAGATTTCGCGCGAGCCGTGCCTTCTGAAATTTTTCGCCAAGACCTTCCATGAGTGAATTCGTCGTGCGCCCGGTTACACCGCGGCGTCGAGGTCGACGAGAATCTCGCGCGGCTTCGCGCCTTCGCCGGGACCCAATATGCCGCGCTGCTCCAGAATATCAACGATCCGCGCCGCGCGCGTGTAGCCGAGGCGCAGGCGACGTTGCAGGAGCGAAGTCGAAGCGCGTTTTTCCTGCCGGATAATCTCGAGGCATTTCTCGACCAGTTCCTCGTCTTCTTCGGTCACGTCATCCTCCGCCGCGCCGCCGCCGCTCGGAAATCTTTTCGTGCATCGCGAGATCGAAGGCCGGCGGACTTTGCGCGGAAACGAAGTCGACCAGCCGCCTGATTTCCTCGTCGGTCACGAGCACGCCTTGCGCGCGGATGAGGCGCGATGTGCTCGGCGGCAGGTAAAGCATGTCGCCCTGGCCTAACAAGCGGTCCGCGCCGTTCTCATCCAGGATCACGCGGCTGTCGATTTTCGACGCGACCTGAAACGCGATCCGGCTCGGAATGTTTGCCTTGATCACGCCGGTGACGACGTCCGCGCGCGGCGTCTGCGTGGCGACGATGATGTGAATGCCGGCCGCGCGCGCCATTTGCGTGATGCGCGCGATCGCGCTCTCCACATCGGCCGGCGCGGTCTGCATCAGGTCGGCCAGCTCGTCGATGATGACGACGATGTAAGGCAGTTTGTCCGGAATGATCGGCTCATCGTCGCGCGGCACCTGGATGTTCAGCTTTTGCGTGTATTCCTCGACTGAACCGATCGGCGGCTTCTCGTCGTCAAACCCGTTGTTCGCCGGTTTCGCCGCTTCTTCCAGATCGAGTTCCTTCTGCGTCTTCTTCGCCGGCCGCCCGTTGAAGCTGGTGATATTGCGCACGCCCGTCTTGCGCGAAAATCTTGTAGCGCTTTTCCATCTCATCGATCACCCAGCGCAACGCGAGCAGCACCTTCTTCGGATCGGTCACGACCGGAATGACCAGATGCGGCAGGCGTTGTAGACCTGCATCTCGACCACTTTCGGGATCGATCATGATGAAACGCAGTTCTTCCGGCGTGAAGCGGTAGAGCATGCTCGCGATGAGCGCATTGATGCAGACGCTCTTGCCGCTGCCGGTCGTCCCGGCGACGAGCAGGTGCGGCATTTGCGCGAGATCGGCGATGATCGTCTTGCCGTAAACATCCTTGCCGAGCGCGAGCGGAAGCTTGGCTTTGGTCTCGCGTTCCAATCCGGCGACTGCAGCAGCTCGCGCAGCGTGACTTTCACCTTGCGGCTGTTCGCCAGCTCGATGCCGACGGTGTCCTTGCCCGGAATCGGCGCGAGAATGTTGATCCGCTCGGCGCGGGTCGCGCGGGCCAGGTCGCGCTCCAGGCTGACGATCTTGTCCACCCGCACGCCTTTCGCCGGATAGACTTCGTAGCGCGTGATCGTCGGGCCCTTTCGTGATGTCGCCCGGCGCCACCGCGATGCCGAACTGCCCGAGCGTTTCGATCAAAGTCTGCTGGATGCGCTCCAGTTCCGCCGGATCCGCCGCGACCCGTCCTTCGACATCGTGCTCGTCGAGCAGATCGAAGTCCGGGGAGCGTGTAATTTTCCGCGTCCCATTTCTGACTCGTTAGACCGTCGAGCTGTTTTGCCGCTCTTTTCCTTGCCGCGCAGTTCCGCGAGCGAGGGTTTCTTGCGCGCGTCCGGCAGCTCCGAAGGCAAGGCGGTGGTATCGACCACTTTCGGCTTTGGTCGATCGGCCAATTCCTCCGCCGACATAAGCGCGGCGGACGATTCCGCGACCGGCGCGCCTTTGCGCTTCAATTGTTTTTCGAGCAAGCGTTGTTGCTTGGCCAGCTCCCGCTGGCTGATTTCCAGTTTTCCCTTCAGATCGGTGCGGCGCAGGCTGCGGTTCAATTGCCATTCCCGGAAATTCGCGCCCGCCTTCCGCACGCCGGCCACGCTTTGGCGCACGATGTGGATCGGGCGCAGTCCGGTCATCAGAATGATGCTCATGAGGTAGAGACCGCTGAGCAGGATCATCGAGCCGACCCGTCCCATCAGCCGCTGGAGGACGTTGTGGCCAAAATAATAACCGACCCATCCGCCCGGACCCTGGATGTTGAAAGCCGAATGCCAGTCGCGCAGGAAATAAGATTGCAGATGCAGCAGACACGCGCCGGAGAAAACAAAAAGCGCAATCCAAACCGCGCGCCGGGCCACTCCCAGTTGCGCATGGAACAGTTTCGCCGCGCCGAAGCCTAACAAGACGACCGCGAGCAAGTAGGAAGCAGCGCCGACCATGAAGTAGCAGAAGCCGGCGACGATCGCGCCGAGCGGGCCGATGAAATTTTGCGCGGGCGAATTCGGCGTCGCGACTTTGCTGAACCAAACCCAGGCCGGCAGGTCCTTGGGATTATAGGAGATGAGCGCGAGGAAAAGCAGCGTGCCCACGCCGAGAAGAACGAGCGCGAAGACTTCGTTCCAGGCGTTGTTTTTTACTCTCCGGGCCACCGGCTGCAATAGTAGGCGCGCGCCTGCTTCAATTCAATGACCCAGCGCACGGCGCGCACCAGAATATGATCAATCAACGTGCGGCTGTGGCGCCTTCTCGGCCAGGAGCCGATCGGCGGCCTCGCGATGAATGCGCGCTTTTTCCAGGCGGCCGAAGTGAGTGTGAATCTTCGAAAGATAGCGATGCGCGAGGACGAAACCTGGTCGCATCCGCAGAGTAATTTCAAAGGCTTGCACCGCACGGTCGTACCAGCCACGACGGGAGAGGACGGCTCCGAGTTGAAAGTGCGCCTCTGGAAAATCGTGCCGCAGCCCCACCGCCATCAAGGCGTGTTCGATTCCTGGTTCAATCTCATCCTGCCGCGGCAAGGCCACACTCAATCCGTAATGCGCGTCGGCGGAATCAGGATCAATCTCCAGGGTTCGCCGAAACACCCGCTCCGCTTCAGCCCACCGCCGTTGGCGCAAATAGAGCCGACCGAGATAGGCTTGGGTGGTCGGATCGTCCGGAGCGATTTTCTCCGCCGCAGTGAAAGCCTCGGCACACGCCTTCAGGTCGTCTTGTGCCCAGGCCAGCATTCCTCGCAGGACGAGAGTTTGCGGGCGATCCGGTTCGAGGCGTTCCAAGGCAGCCAGGCAAGGCGCGGCTTCCATGGGCCTTTGGGCGGCGAAACATGTTTGCCCGAGGATGCGCCAATAGCGCGGCTCGTTCGGGTGGCGGTCCGCAAGGGACGCGAAAATGGTCTTCGCTTCCAAAAATCGCCCGCCTTCACCAAGCGAAACGGCCGTGTTGAAGTCGGCCTCGGCCTCGGCCAGGGCGACCGCGCGGACCGCATCGTCACCGGGCGGCGCGACGTAGCCCAGCTCCACCAGTTGCTGCAGAGCGGCTTGCGCGGCCGCGGGGTCGTCTTCACCGGAGTCCGCGGGAAGTCGGCCATCTTCACCCGTCGATCTCTTCCCACGAAGGCACGCGAGTGATCGTCGGTGACTGCACGAAAGCATTCACCAGCACCTTGCCTTCCATGTCTTCGCCCACCGGCAGCCCGAGCAAGGTGAGCACGGTCGGGGCAATATCGAGAAGCGTGGCCCCTTCGATCATTTGATCGGACGCGATGCCAGGTCCGGAGAGAAGGAACATTCCCTGCGGCCGGTGCCATTGCGCCGGTTCCACCGCAGTGCGTGGCCGATTGATCCCGCTCTGAAAACCGTGATCGGAGACAATCATGACATACGTCTCCGGACCCGCTAACTGCAGCAGCCGCTCGAGCATCGAATCGTGAAAACGGTAAATGCCGCTCATCACGTCCTTGTAGAATTCGAAATCGCGCTTCGGGATTTCCGGCAAACGCGGCGGGTGGAAAGGCATGAATCCATGACCCACCTGATCGATGCACTCGTAATAGACAGCGCCGAAATCCCACGGTTGGTTTTCCAATAATTCGGTCGCCGTCGCGTGCACGGTGATGACCTCGGCCAATCGCTGCGCGAGAAAGGTCAATCGGCGCTGAGTCAGCGGATCCGACTGGTCCAGCTCGGCCGCGCGCGGGATTAGCTGCTGCAGCATCGATCCTTCGACCTCGCTTGGATGGACCCGCAGTTTGCCGAGAGGTTCGGCTAGTCGCGGCGGCTGCACGCTACCTTCCGCCACGGTCCAATCCTGAGGCGTCGAACCCGCTGGCGGGACGGCGAAGAGATTCGAAAACATCGCGCCGCGCACCGGCTCGGCCGGGTGGCTGGCCTGCCACCCGCAGACCACACTCGGGCGACCGGATTGCGAAAGAATGTTCCAAAGCGCCTTGCACTTGCGGGTCCGCGTCCCCACCGGTTGGATTCCGGAGCGATCCGGCAACGGTTCGGCGAATCCCCGCACTCCGTGCAAATAGGCGCGTTTCCCGGTCGCGATGCTGGTCCACAAAATCGGCGAAAGCATCGGCGCGAGGGACGCGATGTTTCCGATCGTGCCGCCATTGATGAGCCGCTTCGAGGTTCGGCATCAGGCCCGCATCGACCAAAGGATGGATGACCTGCCAATCAGCCGCATCCCAGCCGATCAAGAGCACGCGTGGACGCGGTGACGACACAGCGGACATGGGCGGAGTCGCGACTCCGCGCTACGATTTCTCTTTTACGCGCCAGTAGGTGCGCTGGCCACCGTCGCCGCCCTCGATCGTATAGGAACTCTCGTCGAGGCGGATGAGGCGATCGCGCTCGCGCGCTCCGGCGCCGACCTGGCCGACCGAGTCTTTCTCGTAGGTGTAGACGAGCCAACTCGTCGACGATCTTCCAACGACCTTCGAACTTGCGCACTGATTCGCCGCCTTGCAGCAACTCCGCGGTAAACGTGCCGTCGGCGCGGAAGACATATTTCGCCGTCTGCTTCTGCTGCTCGTTCTCGTAACGCCACTCGCCAACCAGCTTCGGCTGATCAACGGTTGGTTCGGCCCTGCAGGGGGCAAACGCAGTCAGGCCGAACACCAACACCGGGAGAAGGGAGCAACGCATCGTAGGAAAACAAAACAGGCTGACTCCCAAAGCGCAAGCGACAATGCCGCGGAACAGCAACCACGAAGCTGCTGCGGTGCGATCGCGCGGAATCGTAAGTCGCGCCAGGGATCAGAGAAAAGAAAAGCCCGCGCGGACAACCATCCGCGCGGGCTTTATCAGAATGCTAGTCAGTCGCAGGTCAGGCGGCTTTGCGTCCGCGCCAGGCACGCACACCGAGAGCGCCCATCGCCGCCAAGCCGAGAAGACCAAGGGTTGTTGGCTCTGGAATTGCGCCGACCGCGATTGCAGCCCCGGTATTCTCAAACGCAAACTCGATGAGCGTTCGCGGCTGAGCACCTGCGGTGGCACCGAGCTGGAAGTGCGCCCAACCAAAATTGATTTGGCCGGTCATTTCGTTCAAGAACCGGAAGCCGATGTAGTTGTTGGAGCTACCGAGGGTAAACGCCGTCGCGCCCAGTCGTTTCGCTGCCGTTGCTCCGAGCCGAAAGTCCAGCTCCCGTCAACAATGGTTCCCAACGGGAGATTATCGACCAGAGTCGCGGAAGAGCCGCCCGTAAAGTTATTGACGACGCCGTCGTTCGGACTCGCGGCGTTGTTCGCCCAGAAGTTGTTGGCACTACCAGCTCCAAGGGTTGAGATCCCAGCCAGGAGATGACGCCGGAGTTGTCCCAAATACGCCGGTGACGAGGTTGATGTAAATGCCGGCCGTGGTGGACGGGACGTTGATGTTGACCATTCCGCTATAAACGATATCTGCTTGCGACAGCGGGGACGACGGCGAGCGAGGCGCCCGCAGCCGCAGCGCAGGCTGCGAGTCGGGTGTCAACGCGATTTAGAAGGGTGTTCAGTTGTTTATTCATAGAATGTAGTTTTCTGGGGGTGGTTGTTTTGTGGGCTTAGTGCCTTTGACTATCGAAGGTTTTAGGAAGTTCCCTGGTCGCGGTCAAGGCTTTTTCAGATTTTTTTGAACTTTTTTGTTAGCGTTTTCCGGGCCAAAAAACTGGCGACTCCCCCCAAACCCCCGCTGTTTGCTCTTGCGCCCCTTCCACGCGGATGCGTAGTGTCCCGCGAATGCGAGCATTCTTCCGCCGGGCTGTCGTTGGCGCCGCCTCAGCCTGGTTGATCTTCTTCTGCTCCTGCGAACGCCATAAACCCGGGGAACTCTCCCCGGCCGAAGATCCCTCGACCGACCCGGCGAAACACAGCCAGCCCGCGGGCGAGCCGCACGAAGCATGGAAGCGAGGGCGCCGCGCACCCGGCCGCTTCACCCGTCGGAACGCCGGCGCAGTTTTTCCCGTCTCCGACCCCGTAGCAGTTAACCGGCAGCCCATTCGATCATGGCCAAGCACCAGTACGCCACCAAACCGCCCAACATCTCCACGATGCCGCCGGGCGTGCCGTACATCATCGGCAACGAAGCGGCGGAGCGGTTCTCGTTCTACGGGATGCGCTCGATCCTGATCGTCTTCATGACGACCTACATGGTGAACAAGCTGGGGATGCCCGACCGGATGGGTGACGCGGAGGCGCGCGGCTATTTTTCGTTGTTTGTCTCGGCGGTTTATTTCCTGCCCATCCTCGGCGCCATTCTGGCCGAGTGTTTTCTGGGCAAATACAACACCATCTTCTGGCTCTCGCTCGTCTATTGCGCGGGGCATTTTGCGCTCGCGCTCAACGACACCCGCCTCGGGCTCATGATCGGGCTGGGGCTGATCGCGCTCGGTTCGGGCGGGATCAAGCCGTGCGTCTCAGCCAATGTGGGCGATCAATTCGGCGATTCGAACAAGCATCTGCTCTCGAAAGTTTTCGGCTGGTTTTATTTTTCGATCAATGCCGGCTCGTTCATGTCCACGATCCTGTGTCCCATCCTGCTCAATTCGCCGAACTGGGGCCCGCGCTACGCGTTCGGTTTGCCGGGTGTCGCGATGGTGATCGCGACGATTTTCTTCTGGGCTGGCCGCAAGAAATTCGTCCACATCCCGCCGGCGGGATTTCGGCTTCATCAAGCAGTTCTTTAGCAAGGAAGGCTTGGGCGCACTGCTCCGGTTGTCGATCGTCTACATCTTTGTCGCGGTTTTCTGGTCGCTCTGGGACCAAAGCAGCGGCGGCGCCTGGACCCTGCAATGCAAGAAAATGGACCTGACTTTCTTCGGGATTCAGCTTCTTGCCCGAGCAAGTGCAAACGGCCAATCCGATCTTCATCCTCCTGTTCATTCCGCTGGTGAACTACGTCATCTATCCGTTGATGGAAAAGTTCTTTACGGTCACGCCCCTGCGCAAAATCGGGATCGGTCTCGGGCTCACGGCCTGCAGCTATCTCGTCATTGCGTTTATCCAGCGGCTGATCGACGCCGGTGGCCGGCCCACGGTATGGTGGCAGTTCCTCGCCTACGTCATTCTCACCCTCGGCGAAGCGATGGTCTCGATCACGGGTCTGGAATTTTCCTACACCCAGGCGCCTAACAAGATGAAGAGCGCGGTCATGGCCGTGTGGCTCTTTACGGTGTCGCTCGGGAACCAGTTCACCGCGCAGTTGAACTTTTTCATCTCCAATCCGGACGGCAGCTCGAAAATGAGCGACTTCAACTACTACATGTTCTTTGCCTATCTCATGTTTGGTGCGACCGCGATCTTCTCGATCGTCTCGCTCTTTTACAAAGGGAAGACCTACCTGCAATCGCAGGAGCCGGATGAAATCGCGACCGAGCCGCTCCTCGCCAGCGGCGCGCCGACGTAGGTTACGGTTCGCCCGGCGAAGTATCCCTGAACTCGATTTCCGTCATTAGCAGCCGATCCAGAACATGCGACCCGCCTTTTTCTTCATGAACGAAGACGAGCCGGCCTGTCGGGTGCACGGAAATGAAATCCGGATGAGGAACAAGAAAGCTCCTCCCATCAGCCATATGAATACAAAAAGGAATAAACGGTTGTTTATGCTGCGCTCCGCGGAGGCACTCGAGAGTCATTCTCAAGTAATCCTGTAAATCCTGTCTATTCTCTCTACCTTCGCCGGCCTATGAAGATCGCTCCACATTCATCGTCCTCCTTGGTCTCGCTGCCTCAATGCGCGTTAACGCCACCCCCGCGGATGAACCAATTCCAGAAGCTGGCCGGTGATTACATCGAGAACGTTCTCCGCACGCATCCCGAAGGAGCAACGGAGTTGGGCGATCATCGCTTCGACGGCCAACTGACCGATTATTCCGCCGAGACGCGCGCGAAGGAATTAGCCGAGCACAAGGCGTTGCTCGAAAAGCTGAACGGCTTTAGCGGCGCGGCCGATTTGACCGGCGCGAACAGCGTCGACTTCCGAATCCTGAAGGAAAATGTGGAAGGCGCCATCTTCGAGCTGGAGGAATTGAAGGAAGCGGAGTGGAACCCGCTGGTCTACAACCAAAGCCTCGCGAACAGCCTCTATCTCCTGGTCGCGCGCGAGTTCGCGCCGCCCGAGCAGCGGATCCCAAACATCCGCAAACGCATGGAAGGCATCCCAAAAGTGATCGCGCAGGCGAAAGCGAATCTGCAGCATCCGCCGAAAATCTACACCGAGACCGCAATCGAGCAGATGCAGGGCGCGATCTCGTTTGTCCGCGAAGGATTGAGCCCGGTGCTCGATCGCGCGCCGCAGATGAAGAAAGAGCTCGCGCCCTTGCAGGAGAAAACCGCGGTCGCGCTCGAAGAATACAAGAAGTGGCTGGAGAAGGATCTCCTCCCGCGCTCCGACGGCGATTTCCGGCTCGGCGCGGAGAAGTTCCGCAAGAAACTCCGCTTCTCCCTCGCCTCCGACATGTCGATGGAGGAAATCATGAAACGCGCGCGCGCCGACCTCGCGGCCACCCAGACGGCGATCTACGAGACCGCGCTCCCGCTCTACAAAAAGTATTTCCCGAACGCCGACGCGGCCACCTTGGCCGACAAGAAAAAGGTCACCACAGGCGTGCTCGACAAGCTCGCGGAAGAACATCCGAATGACGACACCATCGTCGGCTATGCGCAGAAGACTCTGCGCGAGGCGACCGACTTCACGAAGGCGAAGGACCTGGTCACGGTTTACGACAAGCCGCTCCAGGTCATCGTCATGCCGGAATTCAAGCGCGGCCAGGGGATCGCCTATTGCGATTCGCCCGGACCGCTCGAGCAGAATGGCGAAACGTTCTTCGCGATCGAGCCGACGCCGGCGAGTTGGTCGAAAGAGCGGAAGGAATCCTTCTTCCGGGAGTACAACAACAACATGGTCCACGACCTGACGGTCCACGAAGCGATGCCGGGACATTTCCTCCAGCTCACGCACGCCAATCGCTTCAAAGCGCCCACACTCGTTAGGGCGATTTTCCGCAGCGGCTCGTTCATCGAGGGCTGGGCGGTTTACAGTGAGCAATTCATGGCCGAAGCCGGCTTCGGCGGACCGGAAGTGAAGATGCAGCAGTTGAAAATGCGCCTGCGCGTGATCTGCAACGCCATCCTCGATCAAAGCATCCACGCCGCCAACATGAGCGAAAAGGAAGCGCTCGATTTGATGATGAAGGAAGGCTTCCAGCAGGAAGGCGAAGCCGTCGCGAAATGGAAACGGGCGCGCCTTTCCTCCACCCAGCTCTCGACCTATTTCATCGGCGCGACCGAGCATCTCGACTTGCGCGAGCGCGCCAAAGCCAAGGCAGGCGCGGCGTTTGATCTGAAGAAGTACAACGACAGCGTTCTCTCCTTCGGAAGCCCGCCGGCAAAATACGTGCGCGAGCTACTGGGCTTGTAGCGGCTCGGATCGATTTTCGACGACGCGCGCTTTTTCTTTCGCGGCTTCGTCGCGCGTCAGCCGCACAAGATCATCCAGATTGAAGACACGCCGCGCGCCCGTCTTCGTTTCGCGGAAGACAATCTCATACCAGCCTCGCATCCGCTCCACCGTGTAACTCTTGCCATTGATCCGCATCGGGTCGCCTGCGACGACACGATGGATCACTTTTTCGTATTGCGAACGCGGCCAATGCCGCATCGCGCCGCCGGTTCCAGTCAAAGTCGTGTCCGACGTCGTCGTAGGCCTTGGGACGTTCCGCAAAATCAAGGAGCGATCGCGCATCGCCCGCGAACGTCGCCTCGATGTGCTGCAAGGTGGCCGCATCACTCAGTCGGCGAATCTCTTTTCGGAACGGCGCGATCGTTTCCGCGGCGATCGCGCGCAGACTGAGCAGTGCGTCCGTCGCGCAATTTCCAGATCGGCTCGTTCGGATCAGCGGTAAATGGATTGTGCTCGAGGGAGGACGCGAGCACGCGCCAGCCGCGGCGGGAAGAATGTTTGCGGAGGCGAAACGGGACCGGGCGCGGAATCCGGTGGCGCTCAAGTTGTCGCAGCGAGTAGTCAGTCCAGGGCAGGACGCCTTGCACGACTCCCGCGATCGCAGCTGCAGGCCGCCAGCATCAACGCCGGATCGGGCGTGAAGTCCGCGGTCACTTCAAAGCGCGAGCCGCGTGGCCGCACGCCCACCGCAGTGCTCTTCCGGTTCGCCGCCAGCAGCGCCACCGGCACCGGAAGAATGTGCGCGAGCAGATATGCAAGTTTGGAACAGGTGCGCATGTCCGATTTCCGCGCGGCGGGAAACGAAAAATTGTAGTGCGTGCTGAAGCCTTGCAGCCGCGCCCGGCGCTTGTGGCGACGGCTCCAGGCGTCAAGTTCCCGGCGAACGCAGCGGATTTGCTCCCAAAGCAACCGCGTCGCGCGATAGCAACATCCGGGACCCAGCTCCACGATCGGCGTCGCCACTTCGATCACGCCGGTGTCGAAGTAAATCGCGCCGCCCGCCGGAAGCTGAAAGGAACGGCCGGTCCGTGGGATCATCCGTTTTCTGATCAGGCCACGCGGTGTGCCGAAGACCTTCTCCGGGCGGCGTTGGACGTCATCGACAAAGAGCGTGAACTCGGCCTCGATGCCGATGACCGGCCGCGGCGGCGAGCGGCGCAGATCGAGGTGCGCCAGATGGTTGCGAGATGTTCGCGCGTCTTTCATCCGAGCGGCTGGCTTTCGCTGCATTCTCGCGGAGTGACCGTGACAAATCCAAGATCGATCCCGAGGTGATCGTCCCCTTCCGCATAAGGCCGGACGAAAACCTGCCGGCCTAACGACTCTGCGATCTCCGCATAGCGTGCGATCGATCTCTCGTCGTCCAGATAGGTGTCGCCGACGCGGTAAAGATCCGCCGCCGTGCCCCAGCAGTGCATACTCTTGAGGCCATTGTTTAGCTGGTGCGAAGGCGAGCGATAGCCGCCGTTCACGCTCACGAACACCGTCGCGTCCGCAGCGCGACGGAAGGCCTCGAGATAACCCGCAAGCAAGGCCACCGCGCACGGGACGTAGTGGGGAAATTTGTCGAGCAGCAGCGGAGCTTCGCGGCAATCGACGCTCATCAATTCCGCGAGTTTGAAATGCGGGGCGCAACGAATCTCGCGCGCCGCCGCCCAGCTCGGGACGGAATAAAAAAAGCGCGGCAGGTGATGGATTCTTCCGTTTTCGCCCGCGACCGGCTCGCCCGGCCGCAGGAGCGCGCGGTGTTCCTCGGACAAGGTGAGACCGTCCACGACTTCGAGATCGGGCTCGTTCATTTCGGGTTCTTCTTTCCGGTCACGCTTTCGTAAACGGCCTCGGAGATTTGTTTGACCGTCTCACGGCGGCCGTTCTTTTCCGCTTCCACTTCGGTGAGGATGGCGAGGATGTAGGGCTCGCGTTCCGGCAGGTAAACGATGCCGGCATCGTGGCACATCGTCGAAATCTCACCAGTCTTGTGCGCGACGGTCGCATGCGCGGGCAGGCCGGCGGGAATCATCGAAGTGAATTTTTGCTCGAGCAAAATGTGGATCACCTGTTCGCGGCTCGCCTTGGAGAGGAAATCGCCGCGAAGCACGCCAAACAACTGCACCAATCCATCCGCGGTGGTTTCGTTGTCCAATCCCTGCGCGTGCGCCCGGTCATCGGCCACACCGCGACGCAGGTGCACTCCGGTGACGCCCGCATCGACCAGGACGCTCGTCGCGTAGTCGATCCCGAGGTGGTCTAACAAGAGGTTGGTCGCGAGATTGCTGCTCCAGATGATCATGTTTTCCGCCAGGGCGGCGACGCGCGCGGTGCGGCCAATCGAGCGGTAGAGCTGCGGATAGCCGTCCGTTTCCGGGTCGAGCCGGAAGGGCTTGCCGTCGATCGCGCTCGTGAATCGGTTGCGCACATGCAGCGGATCGGTAGTGCGGATTCGCCCGTCGTCCACGGCTTTGAAGAACGCGAGCAGGATCGCCACTTTGATCGTGCTCGCGGCATGAAAGAGACGATCGCCGTTCATCGAAAAACGGAATTCGCTCTCGAAATCGTGCACCGAAACTCCGCAATGCTTGAGCGCGCGTGCCTGCGTAATCTGCTCGATCGCGCGGCTTAGGTTTTGCTCTTGCTCGGACGTGGCCATCGCTTTGGGCAGCTATTTACAACGCGAACGAAGAGCCGCAAACTCCGCGATGCCTAACCTCGCGACCTGGATGCGGCCCAAGGACGAGCCCTTCTTCCGGCGCTCATTTGCCGCGCATTCCGAGGTCATTATCTGGAACGCCACGCAGGGGCGCGGTGCGCGATGGCGGAGATGGACGGCTTGCTCCTGACCGGCGGAGCGGACATCGCCCCGGAGTTCTTGCGCCAGGAAATTCCCGATCCGTCCGTGATCGACACCGAGACCGATCCAGCACGCGATCGCTGGGAATTTCAGGCGACGAAAGAAGCGCTCGAGCGTCAGCTTCCGATCTTCGCCATCTGCAAAGGTCTCCAGCTTCTTAACGTCGCGCTCGGTGGAACCCTGCGACTCGATATTCCCGGCCACGACGCACCCGAGATGAAGGACAACGACATTCAGCCGCTCCGCACCGAACGCGCGGCATCACATCGACTCGAGAAAGTGAATAGCTCGCATCACCAGGCGATCGATCGGCTGGCCGACGGTTGCGTCGTGGAAGCGTGGTCCGCGAGCGACGACATCATCGAGCAGATGCGCTTGCAGGATTATCCCTTCGCGCTCGCGGTGCAGTATCATCCGGAACGCGGCGGCGAGGTTTACGCCCCGCTCTTCGCGGACTTCGTCTCCCGTATGTCCACGCGCGGCGGGAACGCGATCTCGTAGCCCGGAAGTCGCAGGGAAAGATTCGGATTGTAAAACGGATCGTGCAGGAGCGCCGCGCCGTGCCGCGTCTGCATGTAGGTCGCTTCGCGGAAAAATTGCGCCTGCTCCTCAGCGCTGCGGTGATGACCACGTGAGGCCGATTCGTCATGCACGAGATTTGCGTAGGGCGTCCAGACCACCTGCCAGCCCCGCGCCGCCACCCGGAGGCAGTAGTCGATGTCGTTGAAATTCACGCTCAGGTTCTTCTCGTCGAATCCGCCGAGTTGCTCGAAAACCTCGCGTCGCGTGAGCATGCAGGCCGCGGTCACGGCCGAGCAGTTTTTCTGGAGAATGGCGCGATTGAAATAACCGGTGTGCCCGCGCGGCATGCGATGATGCGCGTGGCCCGCGACGCCGCCGAGGCCGAGGACGACACCGCCATGCTGCAGCGTTCCGTCCGGATACCAAAGACGCGCGCCGACCGCGCCGACCTCGCGACGCGCCGCGTGGCTGACCATTTCGGTCAACCAACCGCGCTCCGTCACCTCGATGTCGTTGTTCAGGAAGGCGAGGATTTCGCCGCGCGCCTGCGCGGCCGCGAGATTATTCAGCCGGCTGAAATTGAAAGCACCCGCGTCGCGGATCACTGTGACTGCCGGCTCGCTCTCGATCTGCGAGAGATAATCCAGCGCTTCTTTTTCGGTGGAACCGTTATCGACGATCGCGATCTCGAAGGAAGGATAGTCCGTCACCTCGCGAATGCTCTCGACGCAGCGGCGCAGCAGGGCGATCCGATCACGCGTCGGAATGATGATCGTGACCAGCGGAGCGGGATCGGGGACCGCGTAGATCACGCGATGCGACTCCGCGTTTTCCGGACACGGTTCCACGCGCCCGGCGATATCCTTTCGTTGCAAATGATCCGCCAGCGCGCGGCGCGCGGCTTCCTTCGCGTACGGTTTTGCGTCGGGCACTTCCGCCAGACTGCCGGGAGCCGTCC
Organism: uncultured Verrucomicrobiae bacterium; assembly: GCA_963784865.1. Taxonomy (GTDB): domain Bacteria; phylum Verrucomicrobiota; class Verrucomicrobiia; order Chthoniobacterales; family UBA10450; genus JACCTI01. The sequence continues at coordinate 144,796 of CAWATC010000007.1, forward strand.
GCCAATGATAAAGGATGCGCGGGATGTGCCGCACCTCTTCCGCGCGCAGGCCGGCGCAGCAGCGCAACGCCACGTCGTAATCCTGCGAACCTTCAAATCCTTCGCGAAATCCGCCTACGCTTCGGAGCAGCGCCGTCTGGTAAACGCCGAGATGGTTGATGTAGTTTTGCCCGAGAAATAGCTCGGGATCCCAATCCGTTTTGAAGAACGGATTCGAGCGGACGCCGTCGAGGTCGATCTTGTCTTCGTCGGAGTAAATGACGCGCGCTTCCGGATGCCGGGCAATCTCCCGCGCCACCCAGGTGAGCGCGTGTTCGGCGAACGCATCGTCCTGATCGAGCAACGCGCACCACTCGCCGGTGGCCAGCGCGAGAGCTGAATTCGAAGCGGCCGAGATGTGGCCGTTGGTTTCGCGGAAGGTGACTTTGATGCGCGCATCGCTCGCGCGTGCGCGCTCCAGAAACGGCCGCGTCTCGAGGTCGGTCGAGGCGTCATCCGCAATGCAAAGCTCCCAATGCTCGTAACTCTGCGCCTTCACCGAATCGATTGCCGCGGCCAGCAGCCGGAGGTCTGGATTGTAAACCGGCAGGAGAATGGAAATGCGCGGAAGCTCGGGCAGCGCGCGGAGTTCGCGTTTCAACACGATGCGGTCGCCGTTTGCAGGTGTGTCGTACTGCGAGATCCATCCGTCGTACGGGGGTCGCTCTTCGTCCGGCGCCCGCTCCCGGTCCTTGATCGTGCGGTCGATCGCGGTCGCGAAACGTTCTCCGAAATGCTCGAGGGTGAAGTGCCGCAAGAACGTTCTGCGCGCGACCGCGCCATACGCCTGGCGCGCGCTCTCGATCGTTCACGCATTCGCTCGATCGCACGCGCGAGAGCCTCCGGGTCGTTAGGCGGAACAACGCGGCCGTTCATGCCATCACGCAGCCATTCCGAAACTCCGCCGACGTTCGCGCTGATCACCGTCTTCCCGAGCGACATCGCTTCGATGATCGAAATCGGCATCGTCTCGTCGCGCGACGGACAAATGAGCACATCGGAATCCGCCAGGAGCTGCAGCGAACCCGCGTGATCGAGCGCGCCTCCGAGTTCGACGTTTTCCAAACCGGCAGCGGCCGCTTGCAGTTTCTCGAAGAAGGACTGAATCGAGGACGCGGCCGGCCATGGTGAAACGCCCGCGACTCCGCACTTCCGGGGCGAGCCGCGCGATCGCCTCCACCAGAATGTCTTGTCCTTTGCGCGGCTCGTAGCTGCCGAGCGCGACAAAACTCACTGCGTTGGTCGTCCGCTTCGTGGCGGCGATGGCCGCCGCCTCGGGGATTCCATACGGCACGACCTCGACCTTTGTCCGGGCGATGTCTTGATAGATGCGCGCGGTCTGGCGGGTTGGCGTGATGAGCAGATCGGCCAGGGCGAACGTCGGCTCGATTGCCGGAATTTTTCTGATCAGATCAAAGGCGACGAGCGTTTCGTGCAGGTACCAAATCACGGGCACACCCGCGGCGTGGCTCGCGCGCACCACGGGCCAGCTCGCCAAAGTGTTGGCGACGACCAGATCGTAACCGCGAACGAGTTCATTGAGCCGCGCCCGCGCGGGATCGGTGAGGAACGAACTGTCCAAAATCACCTCGAGTCCGCGCGCCTGAAGAAGATCTGCGATCGGCCCCTGCTCCGGCGCCGCGACCACCACCGATCGTCCGTGGTCGTGCAACCAACCGGCGAGATGCGACAAGGCCAGCGGCGCCCCGCTCAACGTCGTCTCGTGCGAGAAAAGCAGCAGGCGGCGGGAATCAAGTTGGTCAGACACGGGCGGAAACGCCGACCGGGGCGAGCGCGGGTTGTTTAACCTCGATCTTCGGCGGACGTGATTACTTCCTTCACCAACGCCTCAAAGCCTTCCGCGAAGCGTGGAAAGGCGAAATGTTTCTCGTAGCTGCGGCGCGCATTCCTTTGCAAGCGCGCGCGCAGTTCTGGCTCGCGGACGAGACGGGCAATCGCCGCGGCCAGAGCGGTTGCGTCGTCGGGCGGGACGAACAAACCGCTTTCTTCGCGCTCGAGATTCTCCGCCACCGCGCCCACGGTGGTGCTGAGGATCGGTTTCCCCAAGGCCAGCGCTTCCATCAGGATGAGCGGCCCGGTTTCATCCCGGGAACAACTCATCATGACATCGGTCGCGCGGATTAGAGCGAGGGCTTCTTCGTGGGAGACGCTCTCGCGGCAAGTGAGAAGAGAATCCTCAGCGGCCCTCTTCACCTCGGCAGCGATCGCGGAATCATGCGGCCTTCCGATGATCTGAAAACGCGTCCTGCGCAAGACATCGGCGGGAAGTCCACGCAGAGCTTTCAGAAGAACGCGCTGTCCTTTTCGATGCTCGATCGTCCCCAGCAGAAGGAACTCGACCGATCCCCGGATCCGAGCAGTCGCAGGCTCGCCTCCGCTTTCCGGATCAGGAATGCCGTAAGGCAAAACGCGGATCGGACGCTCGCTGAATGGTTGATAAACCTGCGAGCTGACCGTGTCCGGGGTGACGATCAAATCCGCCGTGCTCAGAGCGACCCGCAGGCTGGCGTCCTCTCCGAGATAATGCTCCGCCACCCGACCTTCATGAATCCACCAAAGATGGGGAATGCCTTCCGCTTTGGCCGCGCGGACGATCGACGCCCCGAAGATCGTGCTCGCCACGACGCAATCGAACTCCCGCGCAAATTCGGTGAATGACGGATGGCCGCGCGTGATCAGCGGATCCACCAAAACCGGAATGCCCGCTTCGACGAGGTTCTCTCGCAGTGGACCGTCCGTCGGCGACAAGACGACGACAAAGAAACCGCGGTCGCGACACCATTTCGCGACGTGCTGCAAAATCAGCGGAGCGCCGCTCCAACTCAGATCGTGGGAAACGAAAAGAAGCGCCTGTCCGTTGTCGTTCGCGCGCGGTCGTTCCGTCGCCCACATGCGAATGGGCGTGGGGGAATCGGCGTACAACCAGTCGCGCATGTTGTCCGGGAAGTACGGATCGCGGCAGCTGTACTCTGGCCAGCGTTTCAGCAAATAGACCGACGCTTTTTCGCGCGGCGCCTGCTTTTTCTCCGGCACCGCGCCAATGGATGCGTGCCCCCGGTGAGTCATGGTCACGAAGGGCGTGTAGACGCAGCGCAGGCCGGCGGCGCGCACCTTGAAACAAAGATCGAGATCGGAATGCGCGATCGGCGTATTCACGGCATCGAACGCACCGACGGCAAAAAAATCTTCCCGCCGCATCGCCAGACACGCGGCCGAAAGGGCCGCGACATCGCGCATCGATTGCGCGAAGTTTGTGTATTCGGTGGAGTCGCCCGGCCATTGGTGGCACGCGGTGCCCACCAATCCCCGCACCCCCGTGACCAGCCCCGCGTGTTGAATTTTTCCCGTGGCGTAAAGCAGCTTCGGCGCAACCGCGCCGATCTCCGGATTCTCCAGCGGCTCGATCAAATTCTGAATCCAATCGGGCTGGCCGCTCTCGACGTCGTCGTTGAAAAAGATCAGGCGCGAACCGGTCGCGGCCTCCGCGCCGACGTTGCATTTGTCGGAGAAATTGAACGGCTTGTCGTAGCGAACGATGCGGACCGCGGACGGTTTCGGCGCGCTCAGTTCGAGCTCTCGCGCCAGCGTGCTGTTGGTTACGAGCAAGATTTCGTAATCGGGATAGACCGTCATCAGCGGCAACTGCTCGAGGCAGGCGCGCGCGCGCTCCGCGGAATCCGTCGGGACGATGATGGAGACTTTCGGCCACGGCGAAACTTTCAGGCGCGCGCGATTGGCTGTCGGATACTCGATGATGTCGGACGCCAGGCCGCGGCGTTGCATGGCCTCGGCCAGGGCGGCGAGGTTGGATGCGCGCGCGTGCGGTTTCCCGCCGGCAGATCCGGAGGCGGGATGCTCGCGCCAGTGGTAAAGCACGTGGGGAATGTGGCCAACGCCGCGCGCCTGCTCGGTCGCACGCAACGCGAAATCATAATCCTGCGAGAGGTCGAACTCGTTCCGGAATTTACCGACACGCTCGACCAGCTCGCGGCGATAGGCGGTGAGATGGCCGAGATACATCGAGGAGATGAGATACTCCGGGCTCCACTCCGGTTTGAAGAACGGCGAATGGCGTTTTCCGTCGGCGCTCGAGGCGATCTTCGTCACTGTAAAAAACGTCGGACTGCGAATCGCGCGCAATCGCGTGGACGAGTTCGTAAAGAGCGAACGGCGCCAGGAGATCGTCCTGATCGATGCAGGCAACGAAATCGCCGGTGGCTAATGCCAAAGCGCGGTTAGTGTTCTCGGCAATCCCGAGATTCTCTGGCAGAAATTCGATCCGCAAACGTGACTCCTTTTCCCGCCAGCGATGCAGGAGTTCCTTCGTCGCTGCGTCCGATCCGCCGTCGGCCACGCAGATTTCAAACTTCCCGTAGGTCTGCGCGACGATCGACGCCAGCAGTTCCTCCAGAAAAGCGCCGGGTGGGTTGTAGGTCGGCAGCAGCAAGCTGATCGTCGGCTGATCCACCATCGCGGCGGCGGCACGGCGTTGCTCGTCCAGGCGAGACGCGTCCGGTTCATGTTCGGCGATCCATTCGGGATAACGATCCACCGGAGGCTCCGGAGCACCTTTCTTGGCAATCGCCGCGGCCGTCCCTGACTTGGCGCGACTGATATTTCCCGGGATCCGGCGCAGCTCCCGCAAGATTCTTTCCGGAACGGACCGCCGTTTCTTCGGCTCATCCGGCCCGCCGAAGCAGCGGCCCTTTTTTCGGCAGGCCTTTTTCGCCGCGTTCATGGCCTTTTTTTCCTGGGCGAGCTGCGTTTTCAGCTTCTTGTTTTCGCTGCTCAGCGCTTCGCTCCGGCCGACCCATTGCTTCAATTGCTCGGCCTGCGCATCCATGACGAGCTGCGCTTTCATCCGATCGCGCTGCAGTTCGGCGAAAGCTTGCGGCCGCTCCGCAATTTCGCGCGCCTGGGTGTCCATGATCTCCTGCGCCTGCCAGCGGTCGGCGATGAGCGTGTCGAGCCACACCTGTCGCAACTCCAGCGCGGTGCTTTTTTTCTCCGCCTCCATCGCCCGGCTCTCCGCATCGATCCGAAGCGCGATCGTCTGATAAAGCGCCGCGAGATCTTGCCGCGCTTCGGCAGAACCGAAGATCGTCGCTCGGAAAGGTTCGTCGGCTTTCGAAGATGCGACGCCCATTCCGATCCCCTCGCGGAACTCTGCGACTGGGCCTTGCGCAAGCATTTCCTCCCACGCCAGCCTTGGCGGCTGCGGTCGTTTCAAGTTCAAGGCCGTGAAATAGAACCACGCCGTTCGGAGCGAGTTTGGGCAGCCAGGCATTCAATTCGGCGCGCGCGATTTCGTAGGAATCGCAGTCGTCCAGCAGCAAGAGGTCGATCGAGCCCGCCGCGTGCGTCGAGGCGAGATCCACGGGATTGCCGGCGATCAGTGTCGTTAGGCCGTGGTAAAATTCGTCGGATTCGGCGAGCGCTTTTTGCCAGGCCTCATCGTCCGCGGCGTTCTCATCCGCCCTCTCGCGCCGGATGGTGACGCAGCGACCGGCGATCTTCTGTTCGTTGATCGCCTGGCAAAACGTGAAATGCGCCTGGCCATCACCAAAGCCCAGCGTGACGACCGTCGCAGGTTTGTGCAGCGCGACCAGATCGTAGAGGAGCGGGAGATAAAACCGGGACGCTCCGCCCGTGTAATATCTCGGCTGAAAATGGAGACTGGGAAGTTCAGGCAGCATGCGGCGAGCGGCGAAACGTGAGCAGACCAACAATTAGTCACCGCCTCCGGCACGCGAAGCAAGTTCGCGCGCTGACTTTCGACCGAGGCATTGTAGTTTGCCCGACCGATGGACGGCGAGAAAAGCGTTGTTTCCAAACTGCCTTCCCGGAGTTTTCAGCCGCGTCTTTATGGAATCGGCGCCTGGACCGACAATCTCTTTTTCGCATACGATCTCGTCGCGCTTCTGAAGCCGCAGTTGCTCGTGGAACTCGGAACTGACCGGGGTGAGAGCTATTTTTGTTTCTGCCAATCAGCCGCGGAGAACCGGACGGGCACACGCTGCGTCGCGATCGATACCTGGCAAGGTGACGTCCATGCGGGCGGCTACGATGAGACCACCTATGAAGAGGTGGCGACGCACAATCGCGAGAACTACGAAGCCTTTTCCACGCTGCTCAGGTCGACCTTCGACGCCGCGCTCACCACTTTCGCCGACGCATCGATTGATCTTCTCCACCTCGATGGCCTGCACACCGAAGAAGCGGTTCGGCACGATCTGGAAAACTGGCTGCCGAAATTGCGCCCGGGCGGCGTTCTGCTCATGCACGACGTCGCCGTTCGGAGCCGCGGCTTCGGTGTTTGGAAGGTCTGGGAAGAACTGACCAGACGCGGGCGGTCGTTCACCTTCACCGAAGGACCAGGCCTGGGCGTTTGGCAAAATCCACCCGCGACCGCTTTGCCCGATCCGCTGGAACTCTTGCTGGGCGAAGCGAGCACTGCGGCAAACGATCTGGTCGCCTACTACCGCGAGCGAGCCCAGACGCTGCAGACTAGAATCGCCGAACAGTGGCGGGATGGGACGATCAGCGAAACCGCCGCGGGCCGCCAGACGACGATCCAGATCTTCCACACTCACGATGGCATTCATCGCGAGGAAGACTCCGTCTTCGCACGCCTGGGTCATGGAAGCTGGAAGGAAGTTTCGATCCCACTCCCGGCTGGCGCCGGCGCGGCGCCGCTGCGCGTCGATTTTCTCAGCGCCTTTACCGTCATCGACATCGCCGCGCTTCGCCTAACGAACGGAACGAGAGATGTCTTCATCGCGGATCAACCCGTCGCCTTCGCCGCCCTCACAGTCGCCGGCGACGCCGAGCGACGCGCGCATCCACGATTCCTGCGTCTCAAGGTCACCGGCCCCGATCCGCAGTTACATCTGCCATCTCTGACTTCGCCGGAACCGGCGGACGAATGGCGACTGACTCTTCGATTGCGAGTTTCCCCAGAGGAAGCGCCGCTGGACTAACGACAGCGCCGCCTTCACTTGCGGAACGGGAAGAGAGCTTCAAGTTCCGCTTGCCATGAATGCGATCGAAGAGCAGCAGCGTTCCCTCGCCTTCGCCTCGTCCTCCGAACCGCGTTTCTGGTGGCATCGCCTTGCGGGAAGCAACCACGTGCCGCCCATCTATGGCAATCTCACCGACGAAGAGTGGCAGATCATGCGTGACTGGTTTGCCGAGACCAGCCGCCGGGAACTGATCGGGGAATGCGCGGTCCCGATCATGTCCCTCCTGCAAGGCTTCGTCCTTGGCAACAGTGTGCGGCGCATCGTCCAGCTCGGGACACACTCCGGATACTCGACCTTGTTGCTGGGATTTTTTCTGCGGCAGATGAAGGCGGCGCACGGCCTCTGCACCTTCGAAATCGACGAACCGCTTTGCGTCTTCGCGCGGAAGTGGATTGAGAAGGCGGGACTGACGCCGTTCGTGCATGTCGAAAATCGCAGCTCGCTAGATCCCTTGTCGAGCGCGCGCGCCCGCGAATATCTCGGCGACCGCCCGGAACTGATCTTTCTCGACAGCTCTCACGAATACGCCAGCACGCTCGCGGAACTCGAATCATGGTACCCCGAACTCGCGGCGGGCGGTTTGATTGTGCTGCACGATACGAGTGAGTTCGCCGAGAGCTTCGACGTGACAAAGAAAGGCGGCGTCGCGCGGGCGCTACGCGAGTGGCGCCAGTTGCATCCTGGGGTCGAAACCTTCTCACTCAATCGTGGCGTCCGCGCGATGGAAACACCGCAGATGGTTTACAAGGATTTCTGCGGAGTGGGCTTGATTCAGAAGCCGGTCTAACGAGACGAGCCTCGCGCTTTCTCATGCACCAAAGTTCCTACGACAAAATGGCGGAGTTTTGCCGCGATTACCTCGAGGCACGCCGGGACGAACCGCTCACGATCGTGGATCTGGGGAGCTGCGATCACAACGGCTCCTATCGCCCTCTCTTCACCCAGGGGCGGTGGCGTTACCTTGGCGTCGATCTCGTCGCGGGGAGCAACGTCGACCTCGTCCTCCGCGATCCCTACCACTGGCCCGAGCTCAAATCGGAAAGTGCGGATGTCCTCGTCTCCGGACAGACCTTCGAGCACACGGAATTTTTCTGGGAGACCATTCTTGAAATCGCGCGCGTTCTCAAGCCGGACGGGCTTTGTTGCCTGATCGCCCCTGCCGCCGGTCCGGAACATCGTTATCCGCTCGATTGCTGGCGCATTTACGCCGATGGTTTCCGGGCCATCGCCCGCTATGCGCATCTCGAGGTGCTGCAGGCGCGCACGCAATGGGGCGAGCTCCCCGGCCACGACGCGGAAAGCAACAAGTGGCACGACTCCATCCTGATTGCCCGGAAGCCGCGCGAATCGGGTGGAACAAGAATCCGACGACGCCTGTTGCGTGCTTTGCAGCGACGGCTGCAGCCGCTCCCGTCGAAGATCCAGGCACTCGTCCAGGTTTTTCATACCTCCGACAACACCCACCGTGAGGAGGATTCAGTCGTGGCCGGCGTCGAGCAGCTCGGCTGGACAAATGTTCTCGTTAGGCTACCGGCCGGCGCGCGCGCCGCACCATTGCGGATTGATTTCATGGGCGCGCTCACCTTGGTCGAAATCTCCGACCTGCGGGTCACCTCCGCCGGACGGGAATATTTCACTGCCACCACATCGCGCGATTTCGAAAGCATCCGGGTGGCGGGCGACGCGGAGCGTTTGCCAGATGAAGTTTGCTCCGTCTGCAAAATCACCGGCGCTGATCCGCAACTGTATCTCCCTTCGATCGAGGTTGGTGTTGGCGAGCATTCGCTCACAATACAATTGCGACTGCGGGTCCATCCGCAGACCTGAAGCACTGATCGATTCAACCTCGCTCGGCAAAGGCGGCGATGATCACCGCTGGTCCATCAGGATGGTTCTCCTCGTTCTGCAAGATATGAAGAACGGGAAACCCCGCGTCGTTCAACATCTTGACGAGCGAGCCAAGCGTCGGCCAGAACGATTGCGGCGAAAGGCCGCTCAATGGTTCATCGAGGCCGCCCTCCGCCTGCATCCTGCCTTTGTAGCCCTCGACCGTCGTATTCGCCTGCTCTTCCTTGCAGTAGTGGGTCCAGAAAAAAGCACGCGCGCTCACTTGCTTAAATTGGCGCAGCAATTTCCAAGGCGCTGGCAGGTGATAGAGCAGGCCGGAACACAAAATCGCGTCGAACTTTCCAAATTCCCGCAAAGCGACCGTCTCCAAATCCGCATGGATGAATCGCACGTTGCCAGCCTGCAGGAGGCGGGCGGCAGTTTGTGCTCGCGCCAGGTTCGCTGGCCGGCCCTCGAGCGCGAGGACGCTCGTCACACCCGGCCGGCGCGCCAATCCAATCGCATGTCCACCTTCGAGCGCGCCCAGTTCGAGAATTGTCGCCGCGTCTGGGAAGGCGGCGCAAAATAAATCCAGGCGCGGGTCGTTAACCGCATCGAACGCGCCTCCGTAGTCGGCGCCCTCAATGTGAAAGCGGGTGACCCAGCTCCCGTGTTCCGCAAAGGCCGACGCGACAGCCGGATCGCTCATCACGCCGTCTGCGTCCCCTGATAAGAGCTCTCGACCCGTTGCGCGACGTCCCGATAACCGTAATCGACCTCGTAGATTTGCTTCATCGCGGCGATCGATCGCGCGGCATCGCCCATCTGCGCGTAGACCAGCCCGAGGTTGTAGACGATCTCCTTCTTCATCGCGTCCATCGCCAGAATTTCCCGCGCCGCTTCCTCCAGTTGCTTCGCCGCGAGGTCGAGCATTCCCAGCTCCCGATAACATTTGCCTAACAAGTTCATCGCCTTCAAGCGCGCATTCGGATTTTGCCGCGCCCGCTGCAGCTCCGGAAGCGCTTCCTTGAATTGGCCCGCATTCAGCAGATGTTCGCCCAGTTCGAAACGCAGTTGCAGATCGGTCGGATTGCGCTCCGAGCGCTTTTGCGCGTCTTCAATGAGGATCTTCGCGCGGCGCTTCTTCGCTTCCTGCAAGGCCGCCGTCCGCTCCGCATGCGACTCGTGCTCCGCGCCGTGTTCCGCGAGAAATCTCTCATGCTCCGCGATCTCGAGCTCCGAGCGTTTCATCCCCAAATCGGAGACCTTGCGCAGCAGACCGGCGTCCGTCCGATTCGTCAGCTCGGCCGCATAGTGGTACCACGCGATCGCGCTCTCGAAATCTTCCTTCTGTTCGTGCAGCGACCCTAGGCGCCGCGCATGATCCACGCTTTCCGGCTCGGCCTGATGCTGTTCGTAAGTCTCCGCGATTTGTTGCTCGAGCGATTCGCCGGTTAGCGCCATCCGCGTTTGCTGCTCCAGCGAAACCGCCAGCTCCTTGTCCTTGATCAGGTCGCGATAACTCTCGGCCTGCGTCCAGCCGCCGGTCTTCATCGAGGCGCGCGCCGAAGCATCTTTGCCCAGGCGCAGCGCCTCGGAATCGGTCGGATCGATTTCCGTGATGCGGTTGTAAATTTCCACCTCCCTGTCGCTTTCGCCGAGCTCGTGATAGAGCCGGCCCAGCTCGTGCAGGATTTTCATGTCGCGCGGTTTCTCCTCGAGCAAAGTTTGCAACGCGAGGACGCCGATCTCCGGCCAGCCCGCCGCCACCGCCGCCTCTTTCAGAAGCAAATTCGCCTGCCGGTTGTACGGCTCGTCTTCGAGAATTTTCTCCATCATCTCCACCGCGCGTTTCGGATCCTTCTTCAGCTCGCGCTGCGCTTTCATCACCCCGATCGACGCGGTCGAGACATTGAAGAATCCTTTCTTCTCCGCCTTCGCTTTCGTCGTCTCGGTGCGGCGCAAGAGCTGACGTCCGGTCAGAAATTCCGGTTCCTGTTTCAGGATTCCCTGCAAAAGCGAGATGGCGTAGCCGAAGTTGCGCATCTCGATCGCCGCGACCGCTTTCAGCCAATGGCTGCGCTGCGTTTCGCTCAATTCCTTCTCGGTTTTAATCGGCATACGCGAGGAAGTGTATCAGATGAATCAGCTGCGCCGCGAATACCTACAGCAAATCGAGCTGCGGCTCTTCGCGCAGTCGGCATAGCCTTCGCCGCGCTTCGGCTTCACGGGTGCGCTCGGCTCAGCTGCGCCGTTCGGTTTTTCGAGATGCGCGAGAATGTCTTTCGCGCGATCGAGTATTTCCTTCGGCAAACCGGCGAGCCGCGCGACTTGGATCCCGTAGCTCTTGTCCGCGCCGCCGGGCACGATCTTGCGCAGAAAAATGATCTGCTCGTTCCATTCGCGCACCGCGACGTTGAAGTTGCAAACGCCGCTCCGCTCCTCCGCCAGCTTGGTCAGCTCGTGATAATGCGTCGCAAAAAGTGTCCGCGCCTTGATCTTGTCGTGCAGGAATTCCGCCACGCTCCAGGCGATCGAGAGGCCGTCGAAGGTCGAAGTTCCGCGGCCGATTTCATCCAGGATAACGAGGCTGCGTTCGGTCGCGTTGTTCACGATGTTGGCCGTCTCGTTCATCTCCACCATGAAGGTCGATTGACCGCGCGAGAGATCATCGTTCGCTCCGACGCGGGTGAAGATGCGATCGACCAGACCGATCTCCGCGCTCGCCGCCGGGACGAAACTCCCGATCTGCGCCATGAGCACGATCAACGCGACCTGCCGGATGTAGGTCGATTTGCCCGCCATGTTCGGCCCGGTGATGATCGCCAGCCGGAGCGTCTCGCCATCCAGCGAGGTGTCGTTAGGCACGAACTTTTCCTCGGCCAGATTTTGATCGAGCACCGGATGCCGTCCGTCTTTGATCACCAGCCGCAATGACTCGTCGAGCTTCGGCCGGGCATAATTGAAGAGACGCGCCGTCTCGGCGAGGCCGCCGATCGCATCGAGAAGTCGCGATCGCCGCAGCGATTCGCTGCAATCGTCGCAAGATGCTGCAAGGTCTCCTCGCGCAGAGCTTGGAAAAGCTTGAACTCCAGTTGCCGCGCGCGCTCGTCCGCGCCCAGAATTTGCGCTTCGATTTCCTTCAGCTCCGGCGTGATGAAGCGCTCGCCGCCGACGGTCGTTTGCTTGCGCGTGTAATGCGCGGGCACGCCGGCGAGGTTCGATTTCGTGATCTCGATGAAGTAACCGAAAACGGAATTGAAGCGCACCTTGAGCGACTTGATTCCGGTGCTCGCGATCTCGCGCTCCTGCAACTCACCGATCCAGTTCTTGCCTTCGCGCGAAGCGCGCCGCAGTTCATCCAGATCCGCGTCGAAGCCATCCCGGAAAATTCCGCCCTCCTTCAAGACGAATGGCGGGTCTTCCACCAAAGCGCGGCCCAGCTTCTCCAGGAGATCCGGCATCTCGCAGAGGTCGTCATTCAACTGGGTCGTAGATGACCCATGGGACACATGCGTCCCTCTGTCCGAAACTCGCGCGCTCGATCAATTTCCCCAGCTCTCGTTTCAGCTCCGGGATTTGCTCAAGCGAAGTGCGCAAGGCGACAAGGTCGCGCGCGTTCCCAGACGCCTGGCTGAGCCGGCCGACGGCGCGCTCGATATCGCGCACTCCTTTGAGCGCGCTGCGCAGCGACGCGAGCAGCTCCGGTTCCTGCAAGAGATCGGCGATCATCTGCTGCCGGCGCTCCAGCTCGTCGAGTTTGCGCAACGGCTGCAGAATCCAGGTGCGCAACCGGCGCGCACCCATCGGCGTGACCGTCCGATCCAGCGCGGCGAGCAAACTCATGTCGCGCGCGCCGCGCGAAGCGACCAACTCGAGGTTCGCCTGCGTCGCGAGATCGAGCATGACGTGTTCGCCCGCGACCTCGCAACGCAGGGCGGTGAGATGCTCGATCTTCCGCCGCAGCTGATGCTTCAGGTAGTGCACGATCGCGCCTGCCGCCGCGACCGCCGCCGGCATGGCGCCGCAACCGAATCCATCGAGCGATTTGACGCCGAAATGTTCGCACAAAGTGAAGACCGCCTGCTCCGGCAGGAAGGCGTAGCCGTCGTGCGCGAGCGCGCCCTCCATCTGCGCGAAGACCTCCTGTTGCTGATCGCTGATGAGCAATTCCGCCGGCGCGACCCGCGCCAGCTCGTCCTGCAGCGAATCAGCTGGTCGCGACCTGCAGGAGCCGAAATTCGCCCGTGCTCAGGTCGGCATAAGCGAAACCGAAGAGGCCGCCGTGGGAAAATATCGCGCCGAGATAATTCGCGCGTTTCGCTTCCAGCAGATCCAGCTCGCTCACCGTCCCGGCGGTAATGATCTGCGTGATCTCGCGGTTCACGATCTTGCCCGGCTGCGGCTCGCTCGTTTGATCGCAAACCGCAATCCGGCGGCCCGCCTTGATCAACTTCGCGATGTAATTCTGCGCGGCGTGATAGGGCATGCCGCACATCGGGACGCCGTTGCGTTTGGTCAGCGCGAGATTGAGCAGTGCGGAGGCTTCCTTCGCGTCCTCGAAAAACAGCTCGTAGAAATCCCCGAGGCGAAAGAGCAGCAGCGTATCCGCGGGCACGCTCGCGCGCAGCCGCTGGTATTGCTGCATCATCGGGCGTGAGCGCTTCAGCCATCGCCGCAGCTTGGAATTGCCGGATGGTCTTTGCCAGTTTGGAATTTGGCCCTTGAAGTTCTGTATGATCGCCGCCCGGCCGGCCAGCCGTCATATTGGCGCCGATGAAGAAAACCGCCGCGTCGTCCACCGCCTATGTCCCGCGGCTCGAAGCGCTCCGCGGTTTGGGCGCCCTGATGGTGGCAGGCGTGCATTGCGCGCAGGCGCCCTTTGCTCCGGACCGCAATCTTCTCAATCACCTGCGCGAGGGAGATCCCATCTCCGGCGCACTCGGCCTGGCCTATCGCATCCTCTGTAACGGCCAGGGCGCGCTCATCACCTTTTTCGTCATCAGCGGTTTCGTCCTCGCCCGGACGATGGAACGCGGACCGCAAACCCTCGGGCCGGCTGCGCAGCGCTTTTTCGTGGCGCGCGCGTGTCGGATTTATCCGGCAATTTTTTCCACGGTGCTTCTGTTCGCGCTCCTCTATTGGACGGTCGGGCTGTCGATACCGGGAGTAACCGCGCCAGCCTATTCCGCCGCCAACGTCGTGCGCAATATGCTCCTGCTCGACACCAGTATCGACGGCGTCATGTGGTCGTTGCAGTTGGAAGTGATGGCAGTGGTGATGATTTTCGCCACCGTGCGGTTGCAAAGACGCTGGCGCTTCACCGCGCCCGCGCTCGCGATCATTCTCATCCTGCTCTCTTTTTGGGGGCCGTGGGCGCATTTCCTGGGACGGGAAAAACACTTCGGCTGGATCTTCGCGTTCGTGTTCGGGATTTTGCTGCAATGCGGGGACCACGCGATCGTCCAGCGTTTTTCATCGCGCCAGGCGACCGCGATTTTTCTCGGTGCCATGATCGTCTTCTTCGGCGGGCGTCCCCTGACTCCGCATTGGGCGCCGCTTCTGGAAACCTGCGCCGCCACCACCATGATCGGCCTTCTCGCCTACGGCCCGTCGATGAAGATCGCGCAGGTGCTCGACTGGCCATTCCTGCGTTTCTACGGACAAATCTCCTACAGCTTTTACGTCCTTCATCCGCTCAGCCTCATGTTCCTCTGGGACATACCGGGTCCGATCAACGCCCTCCGCGGGGCAGGCATCTCGAATGTCGCCATCGCCTTTGCTTTCACGGTCCTTTCGACCGCGGTCATCACGCCGCTGGCATGGCTAAGCTGGCGCTACGTTGAACTGCCGGGAATCGGACTGGGCCGCCGCTTTGTTTCCGGTCCGAAGACGTTCAAGGCCGCGCCGGTGCCACTGGCAAGCTGAGGTCGATCCTGAAGAGAAATCAGCCTGCGCTGAGCGACGATGAATCTTGCCCGCTGTCTCGTTGTCCTCCTCATCGTTTCGCCGCCGAAGGCCGACGCGCGAATCTGCGCTCGGAAACAAAATTGAATCCAGCCATTGTTCGGCCCGCATCCTACAGAGCACAATGACCACGTTCCGTATTCTCTGTTGCGCCTTCCTCTTCCTCACCACGGGCCTTTTCGCGGAAACGAAGGAGCCGATTCAAGTGATGGTTCTCGGCACTTACCATTTCGGCAATCCCGGCCTGGATATGCACAACATGAAAGTCGAGAGCGTGCTGACGCCGGAGAAACAGGCCGAACTCGCCGATGTCGCCACGCGCCTGGCCAAGTTCAAGCCCACGAAAATCGCGATCGAAGCGCTGCCCGACGGCCCGGATCTCGTGACGAAAAAATTCGATGGCTTGACCGAGGAGTCGTTGACGAAGAACCCCGACGAACGCGTCCAGATCGCGTTTCGGCTGGCGCATCAGCTCGGTCAGAGCGCGGTCTACGGCATCGATGAGCAGAGCGAGTCGATCAATTATTTTCCGTTCGAGAAAGTGGACGCCTACGCCAAAGCGCATGATCAAAGCGCTGCTCTCGATCGCATGCAGGAAAGCATCGGGCAGAAAGTAAAAGAGATGGAAGCCGCGCAAAAAACAACTCCGGTTCGCCTCATGCTGGCGAAGCTGAACGAACCGGCCCGCCTGACCTCCGAGCACGAGAGCTTTTACTACGGCCTCCTCGCTTTGGGAACAAGGAGGAACAGCCCGGCGCAGAGCTGAACGCAGCCTGGTATCAGCGCAACGCCAAGATCTTCGCCAAGCTCATGCAGGTGGCGAAGCCGGGCGATCGCATCCTGGTCGTCTTCGGCGCCGGCCACGCTTATTGGCTGCGCGATTTCGTTCAGCACACGCCCGGCTTTCAGCTGGCGGAACCGACCGCCTATCTCCGCTGATGGATGGCGTCGTTGGAATGCGAGTCTCTAAATTCAGGCCACGCGTGTCATTCCTTGCGCGCATTCGCCTCGGCCCGATTTATCGTTTAGGGCGAAGCGGCTTTCGGCGCGAGCGAGGCGACAATTTTCTCAAAGCGCGGATCGCCGCGGAGCGGATCCCAATCCGGGTTCACAACGTCAGCGATTCTGCCGAACCTCGCGCCTGGTAACTACACCGCGGTGGTTCGGGGTGTGGGTGGCACATCGGGCATCGCAGTAGTCGAGGCCTACGCACTCCCGTAAGGGCATGAGCCAATCGGTTGGAGGGTTGGCGCAAAACGAGAAGGGCCATCGCCGCGCCGGCCCGGGAGAAAGCGGCCGGACACGGAGAGCGTTTCGGAAAATCTCGACATTCACGACCTTTCGTCGGTAATGTCGGCCACCCAGTTTGACGTGCTAGTCCTTCTTCGTCCGGGCTGCGTCAGCCCTGGCGGGAGCACGTCAATAGCCCGAGGCATTATCCATGCACCGCATCAAAATCACCGTCGTCATCGCGCTCGCTCTCATGTCCGCGAGCCTGCTGATCTGGAGTTTTATTCCGCAGGCAGGAGCGAGCGCCGACAAGGACCCGACTGAGGACCCCGACCGGCTACCCGGATTCCAGGGCCGCTTCGATGAGGGCGAATATCTGAGACAGAGAGATGCGTTCATCGCCTTGCTCCGCGGCGTGGATCCGAACAAGCCGTTTGATCCCGAGGCGCGCACGCGAGCGGTGGCGAAGATGGATGAGCAGATGGCGGCGCTCCAACAGACGGTTGAAGCATCGAAGGGCACGGATCAGCCGATGACGTTGCCAAATTGGATCGAGCTTGGACCGAACCCTATTCCCAACGGGCAAACGCAAACAACTTCGTCGCCCGTGAGCGGACGAGTGAGCGCGATTGCAATCGATCCGGCTGATCCCAACAAGGTGTATGTCGGCGCGGCGCAGGGCGGCGTTTATCGTTCGCTTGACGGCGGCGCCACCTGGACGGCGATTTTCGACACGGCGCAAACCCTGGCCATCGGCACGCTCAATCTCGACCCGGTCAATGGCTGGCTTTGGGTGGGCACCGGCGAAGCCAATGGATCGGCTGATTGCTATTGCCGGCGTAGGTCTCTACCGGATCGAGAACGTCAATACGACCGCGACTCTGGTTGGCCCGATCAATCCCATTCGCAACTACAATCGACCAAAATGGCAATCCGGTCAGCGCGGGCTTCTTCACCGGCCGTTCCATCAGCAAGATCGTAAGAGTGCCTAACGATCCGAACACGCTCTTTGTCGGGGTCGCCGGCGGCATCATCGGCCTCGGCGGAAATCCCGCCTTCGGTGGGGTGGTGCCGCCGCAGGCGATGCGGGGACTGGTCAGACTGTCGAATGTTACCGGCGCGCCGGCCGGGATCACCGGTACGCGCCTCGCCGTCAGCACCACCGACACCGGCCAGGGTCTCTGTTTCGATACCCCGTGCACGGTCAATCGCAGCGTCAACGATCTGGTGCTCGATCCGCAGGACCCTTCAGGGAACACGCTCATCGCGTGGCTGAATGGACTTAATATCGCCGGTGACGGCGGTATTTACCGCTCGACCAATGCGATGTCGGGATCGCCCACCTTTACCCAGACACTGGTTACGACCTCCACCACAACCTCGAATGGCCGGGGAGAACTTCGAGCCTACGCTCGCGCGGGCACGACCGTGATCTACGCCGCCAGCGGCGAACCATCCAATGTCCCGACTGGAGCCACCCTTTGTAACAGCGCCACGAGTTTTGGCGCTTTGCGCAGGTCTGATAATGGCGGCGTCACCTGGTCGGCCAAGCTGGCCGGCGGCGGCGGCTTCTGTGCCGGGCCAATGTTTCTACAACATCGGCTTCGACGTCCTCCCCGGCGCGGCTACGGCCACGGATAAGCTTTTGTTAGGCGGAAATGTTCGCAGCACCAGTTGCGCGAAGCTGCAAGGAACCTCGCTCGATGGCGGAGCTACGGTCTTTGCCAATACTGATGTCGGCCTGCATGCCGATACCCATGTGATCAAGATCGCGCCTTCCAACAGTAACATCGTCTATCGCGGCGACGACGGCGGCATTTGGAAGTCCACCGATGGCGGTGCTACCTGGACGGCTCTGAACAACACCACCTTCAGGGCAACGCAGTTCCAGAGCATCGCAGTCCATCCGACGGATCCGAATTTCAGCATCGGCGGCACGCAGGATAATGGCACGGAGAAACTGACCACGGGTCCGACCTGGATTCGCTCCGATGCCGGCGACGGTGGCTTCGCCTTGATCGATCAGAACGCAACCAACACCACTTCGGTGACGATGTATCACACCTATTTCAACCAAACGAGCAGCCAGATCGGTTATGTCCGTTCGCTTGATGCGGGTTCGAGCTGGCCGTTCTCCGCCCTTTGCGCCAACGGCATTAGCTGCACCGACAGCACGAATTTCTATGCTCCGATGACTCTCGGACCGGGCAACCCCAACACGCTCTACTTTGGCTCCGATCGTTTGTATCGCACCGCCACCAGTGGCACGCTGAACACCGTTGTCAGCCAGGCGCCGCTGGTTGCCGGCGTGCCCATCAGCTCCGTGGGCATTTCGCTGCTTGATGACAACTACCGCATCGTCGGCAACAACAACGGCGCGCTCTGGTACACGGTCGCTGGTTCCTCGACCCTAACCAGCCTCGATCCAGTAGGCGCCGGCAGTGTGATCCCCGACTTCTATGTCGCGCGTCTGGTCTTCGATCCGACAAACAAGAACACAGTTTACATTGCTCTGGGCAATTACGCCGGCGGCACTGCGGCCTCGCAGTCCCATGTTTGGAAGGTGACCAACCTCAACACGACGCCCGTCATCACCAGCATCAACGGCAGCGGCGCTGCCACCTTACCCGACGTGCCGGTGAACGGTTTTGCAGCGGACGCGAACGATCCAACCAGTCCCGGCGTGACCGTCTTGTATGCGGGAACTGACATCGGCGTCTATCAATCACGTGATGGCGGCGCGACCTGGAATCCGTTCGGCCAGGGCCTGCCGCGGGTCGCCGTCTTCGATATGGCTATCCAAAAAGTGAAGCGGGTTCTGCGCATCGCCACCCATGGCCGCGGCATGTGGGAAGCGGCGCTTAATCCGCTCGACATCGCGACGGCTGTTTCGCGCAAGACGCACACCGGGGTTGGGGCCTTTGACATTCCCCTGGCTCTTAGCGGTCCGGCCACCACGGAGCCTCGCAGAGGGGGCGCGAGCAGCGATTTCACCGTCGTCGTCACCTTCACAAATCCCCTCGCGGCGGTCGATGAGGCGACCGTGAGCTGCGGCTCGGTGAGCAGCCGACTGGTCGATCCGACTGATTCGCGCAGATACATCGTGAACATGACCAGCGTGGTCTGTAACTCGCATGACGTCGGGATTACTTTGACTGGTGTGCATGACACTCTCGGGAGTACGCTCGCCAATACGACGGTGGCGATGGGTCTCCTCCGCGGCGACACGA
Organism: uncultured Verrucomicrobiae bacterium; assembly: GCA_963784865.1. GTDB lineage: Bacteria > Verrucomicrobiota > Verrucomicrobiia > Chthoniobacterales > UBA10450 > JACCTI01. The sequence continues at coordinate 164,132 of CAWATC010000007.1, forward strand.
ACAACGATCGGTTTGTGAACACCGGCGATGCCCAGCAAACGCGCAATCGCTCCGGTCAGGTAACGGATGCCACCAATTTCCGTTCCGACGTGAACACCGATGGGTTCGTCAATAGCGGCGACGCTGTTATCGTACGCACAGCCTCGGGAACCACCATCGGACCATAGCTTGCCATGTTTAATCCACGCACCTTCGTCGGTCTTGGCTTTTGCCTGGTCGGCTTGGGTAGTTACCCCATCCGGGGCGAAGTGGCACAAACGCCTGGCGCACAGGAAGACCGCATCGTCGTAGTTCAGTCCAATCGTAACGACGTCTCACTGCCGCTGCGTGATATGCCAATCATTTGGCCGTCCATCGCAAAGTCCCCACTGGGTGGGGTCAGCGAAAACACCACGATACCTGATCGCCTGGAAGACGGCGCCGATCCGATGACCCAGGGATTCGCGCCGTCAAGTCCTGCCTTCCGTATTATCGGATCCCATCCGTAACTTTAGCGGCATCCCGTCCACGGGCGCTAGCGGAGCGCCGGATACAAATGGTGCCGTGGGAGCAACGCAATACGTTCAAATAGTAAAGTCGACCTACCAGGTCTTTGACAAGAACACCGGTACCTCGGTCTTGGGGCCGAGTAGTATCGACTCACTCTGGACAGGCTTTGGCGGTGTTTGCCAAACCGATGGCGGTGGCACTCCGATCCTGCTCTATGACCAGCTCGCTAACCGCTGGATTATTGCTCAGCCCGCGGGATCAGGAACCCATGAGTGCATTGCCGTCTCCACTACCAGCGATGCCACCGGCACCTACAATCGCTATGATTTTAACCTCGGCTCCAACATTTCCTCCAATCCCAGGCTGAGCGTCTGGCCGGACGCTTATTACATGAGCAGAAACGTTTTCAATTCCTCGGGCACGGCTTACCTCGGTCCGCAGGCGATCGCCTTCAATCGCGCGGCCATGATCGCTGGCGCCCCCGCCACGTTCATCACCCTCGGGATCACCGGTGGCCCTGCCGAGGAGGGCTTCCTGCCTGCCCACCTGGATGGCCTAACTTTGCCACCAGCCGGAACTCCGAACACATTTGTTGGATGGCCAGGCGGAAACAACGGAGGTAATTACAAGCTCTTTCACTTCCACGTTGATTTCGCTGTGCCGGCCAACTCAACATTTGCCCAGTTCGGACCTTTGGTGGCGGCCGCGCCCTTTACTCAGATTTGCCCCGCGACGCTCGCGTGCGTGCCTCAATTGGGCACGACAACCAGCCTCGACGCCGTCGGAAACCGGTTAATGTTTCGCCTGGCTTATCGGAATTTTGGCACTCATGAGTCTATCGTAGGTAGTTATACCGTAAGCGCAGGCGGAGTCGCAGGCATCCGCTGGTTCGAACTGCGCAACGTCACCGCCGGACCGGTGACAGCGTTTCAAGAAAGCACCTACCAGCCGGACTCCACCTGGCGCTGGCTGGGCAGCGCTGCGATGGATGGGAACGGTAATCTCGCCATAGGCTTTAGCGCCTCCAGCCCCAGCTATCAACCCCCAGATCCGCTACGCGGGGCGGAACGCGGGCGACCCATTGAATACGCTTACTAGTGAAAAGCTTCTCTACGCGGGCACGGGCAGCCAAACCGGTGGTAACACTAGCTGGGGCACTTTCAGTTGCCTGACGATTGATCCGGTGGATGACACCACCTTCTGGTACACCAACGAATACTACGAGAGCGACAGCGCTTCCGCCTGGCGCACACGTATCGGCAGCTTCAAATTCCCATCGGCTCCCGTGCCGCTAAGCGCGTTCTCTCGAAAGACGCACGGCGGAGCAGGCTCTTTTGATCTCCCGCTTCCACTTACTGGCAACGTGGGAATCGAATGCCGCAACGGCCCGACTTATCAGATGATCATTAACTTCGCGACGCCAGTCACAGCCGGCGGCGCGACCGTAACTTCTGGTACCGGGAGCGTGGGCGGGTTCAGCGTGAGCGGGTCGCAGATCACCGTCGACCTTACTGGTGTGACCGACGCTCAGAGGATCGCGCTTACGCTTGGTAACGTGAGCGATGGGACTAACACCGGCAATGTTATTATCCCGATGGGCGTTCTGGTCGGAGATACCAATGCTGATGCTGTCGTGAATGCCGGTGACGCGCTGCAAACACGCAATCGTTCCGGTCAGGCGACGGATACGACCAACTTCCGTTCCGACGTGAACGCCGATGGCATTGTCAATAGCGGCGATACGGTGATCGTGCGGGGACAGTCCGGGGCGTTCCTTCCTTAAAGCGCAGGAATTCACGGCGCGGAACCACCGCAAACGTCAGTCCCTTCATTCGCCGTCCGCTCCGCGAAGAGGTCGCTTAACCTCCTGGTCATCGCGCCTATCTCGCCATTCCCAATCACGCGGTCATCCATCTTAGTCACGCCGGCCAACTCGCCCATCGTGCCGGTGCAAAACATTTCGTCGGCGGCGTAAGCGTCATCCAGAGTCAGATCGGTTTCGCGGTGTGGGATTCCGTTCACCGCGCAGAGCTCCAGGACGGTCGCACGGGTAATTCCCTCCGGACATGCCAGCACATGGCTGGTCAGCACCCCGCCATCGCGCACCAGAAAAACGTGGGTCGCATTCGTCTCCGCAATGAATCCGCGCAGATCGAGCATGAGCGCGTCGTCGGCACCGGCCTCGTTCGCTTCAATCTTGGCCAGGATCGAGTTTAACAGGTTCGCGTGATGAATCCGCGGATCGAGAATTTCCGGCGGCGGACGACGAATGCTGCTCGTGACGAGCGACAATCCCGTCTTCGCGTAAACCGGCGGCTTGAATTCCGCAAGCACGATCAAGGTCGGACCACTTCGATTTAGCCGCGGATCCATCCCTGACGTGATTTTCCGTCCGCGCGTCAGGGTCAGGCGAATGTGCACGCCATCGGACATTTGGTTGGCCGCCAGGGTGCGCTTGATCTCCTCCACGATCGCGGCCCGCGAGGGAGTTTCTGCGAAAGCCAGAGCGCGCGCCGAAGCGAAGAGGCGGTCGAGATGTTCGTCCAGCTTGAAGATTCGACCCCGATAAAGCCGCAGTCCTTCCCAGACTGCATCACCACCCTGCACCGCCGAGTCAAACGGACTGACTCCGGCTTTGTCCCGATGAATGAGCTCGCCGTTGATGTTGATCAACAGGTTGCGATTTCTCTCATCAAATTGCTGCAACATGACAATGCCTTACACGGCCCGCTCAATGCAGCCGATGCTTGTAAAGTTGCTCATACATTTGCCAACACCGATCGCAAACGCCGCGCAGCCGCTCCGGAACGTCAGCCAGCTTTGCGGTGTAAGGCCGGAATGAAGTCGAGTTCTCAACCTCCGCATACCAATACTTCGCCCAAATCCCGTCCGTCTCGCGCAATCCTGGCGGCCACGACAGCATCTGCTCGCAAAACGGCACGCCCACGGCGTCGCACAAAAGCCGAAGCATCCGACCTGGATTCTCAAGAACGTCACGCGCGTCGAGAACTGGCGGCACGGTTCCGAGGCCAGCGCGCACAAAATCGAAGATTTCCGTCTGTTGCACGAACCCCAAATCTTCGACCGAGGGATCATGGTTCTTCTTAATGTAAGAGGCGATCACCTCCGCCGGATGGCGAATGAGAAAGCAATTCGTCACTGCGCGCAGCCAGTCGCGGCCAATCTCCGGCAGCAAATGGTGCGTCATCAATTTCTGGTAGAAAATTGGCTTCTCGGGCGTCTGCACGGTCAGATGCTCGACCACCTTCCGCCAATCGGTCTCGCCGTGCGCGATCACCTCCTCCGCGCCCGGATGATCCGCGCCGGTCCTCTGCAGGTAGTAGGCATAGAAGGGCTCGTCCACCACGACGGTATCCGCGCGATTCCCCCAGGCGCGCATCATCGCGGTGGAAATATTTCGCGGCCCTGACCACATGGCGATGCGGATTGGTGTTTCTCGATTCACAACGTCTCCACTGCTAGACTGCGGAATTCATGGCGCAATTCCCAGCAGAACAAGCGACGAGCGGCGAATTCAAGCGGCAGGAGGATGCGTTTCGCGATTGGGTCAGGCGCGACGGCTCGACACCTTATGCGCCGGCGCGTGACCGTTATCATCTTTACGTCTCGTTAGCCTGCCCCTGGGCACATCGGACCATCATCCTGCGCAAATTGAAGGCGTCTCGAAGACGTCATCGGCATGACGGTCGTCGATCCCGTGCGCGACGAACGCGGTTGGGCTTTCCGCGATGGTCCGGGCCACAGCGCGGATCCGATCAACGGTTTCCAATTCCTCAGCGAAGCGTACCGCGCGACCGATCCAAATTACGATGATCGCGTCACCGTCCCGGTGCTTTGGGACAAGCGAGACGAAGCGGATCGTGAGCAACTCCGATGACGACATCATGCGCATGTTCAATTCGGAGTTCAGCGACTTCGCGCAAAGATGATTACGACTTTGTCCCGGCCGATCTCGAGCCGCAGATCGACGAGCTCAATACCCTTGATTTACGAGCGGGTGAACAACGGCGTTTATCGCGCCGGCTTCGCCACCCGACAGCAGCCGTACGAACGCGCCGCGCGCAAACTCTTCGAAACGCTCGACGAACTCGACCAGCGTCTCGCATCACAGCGTTACTTGTTAGGCGCACGGATGACGGAAAGCGATTGGCGCCTTTTCCCGACGCTCATCCGCTTCGACGCGGTTTATCACGGCCACTTCAAGTGCAACCTGCGCCGGATTGTCGATTACCCGCATCTCTGGCCGTATCTGCGCGATCTCTATCAGCACGACGGCGTGGCCGAGACGGTCAACTTCGATCACATCAAGCGTCACTACTACATCACGCACGACCAGATAAATCCGACGCGCATCGTGCCCATCGGCCCGGAGCTGGATCTCGCGCAACCGCACGGGCGAGGATAGGGCAGGCTTCCACTTCGTTGACACCCCCGAGCCCCATCGTACGATTCACTTCCACGCCAAGGCTTCGCCTTCACACCCTTGTCCTCCAACGATGATTATGTGCTCAGGGTCCTCGAGGACGTTGGGCTGGTAACACGCTCCCAAATCGAGAGCGCGCGCGCCCGTCTGAACGGCAGCACCGACGTCGTCGCCGTGCTCACGGGGGACGGCGTGATCTCCGCGACCGATGTCTCGCGCGCGCTCGCGGCGCAGGCGCAAATGGACTGGATCGATCTTTCGGCCAAGACCATTCCCTCGGACGTAATCAAGGAGATCGCGGGCGAGGATGCCCGCCGCTTCAAGGTCGTCCCGGTCGGCTTCGGCGACAGCGGTCTGATCGTCGCGGTCAGCGATCCGCTCGATATCGACACTATCGACAGCCTCAGCTTTCTCCTGCAACGCGAGATCGAGCTCGTCTGCAGCAGCCCGGAGAAAATTCGCGAGGCACTCATCAAATACTACGGCACCGCCGACGAAGCTTCCGACATCCTGCAGGGACGGCTGGGCGACGACACCGATCTCGGAGTAGAGGTCACGGAGGGCGGAGAGCTCGATTCCGGCGACGAAGCCGACGCGCCGATCATCCGCCTCGTCTCCATGCTCCTGATCGAGGCGCATCGCCTCGGTGCGAGCGACATTCACCTCGAACCGCTCGACAAAAAATTCCGCGTCCGCTTTCGCATCGATGGCGTCCTCCAGGAAATGCAGGCGCCGCCGAAACGCCTGCAATCCGCCATCGTCAGCCGGCTCAAGATCATGACCGGTTCCATGAGCATCGCCGAGAAACGCCTCCCGCAGGATGGCCGCATTCAGGTGAAGATCGCGCGCAAGCCGATCGATCTGCGCGTCTCGACCATCCCCACGAATCACGGCGAGAGCATGGTCATGCGTCTGCTCGACAAATCCAGCCTCGTCGCTCGGACTGCCGGAGCTCGGTTTCCTGAGCGACGACCAGGAAACCTTCGAGCGTTTGTTGCGCTTACCGGATGGCATCCTCCTCGTCACCGGCCCGACCGGCTCCGGCAAGACGAGCACGCTCTACGCGTGTCTGAATGTCATGAACAAACCCGACCGAAAGATCATCACGGTCGAAGAGCCGGTCGAGTATCAGATGAACGGCATCAATCAGGTGCAGGTGAACGCCGACATCGGCATGACCTTTCCGGCGGCGCTTCGTTCCATCCTGCGCCAGGCGCCGAACATCATCATGATCGGTGAGATTCGCGATCTCGAGACTGCCTCCATCGCCACCAACGCCAGCCTCACCGGCCATCTCGTCTTCAGCACCCTGCACACGAACGACGCGCCCTCGGCCGTGGCTCGCCTCATCGACATCGGGATGCAGCCTTTTCTCGTCGCCTCCTCCGTCCGCGCGATCATGGCGCAACGTCTCGTTAGGCGACTTTGCCCGCATTGCAAACAACCGGCCGATTTGAGCGAAACCGAGATGCGCGCGCTCCGCATCGAAGCCTCCCAGCTCGGTGATGCCCGGGTCATGAAGGCGGTCGGCTGCGAGCACTGCCGCGGCACCGGCTATCGCGGACGCATGGGCATCTTCGAGATCTTCGTCATCGATGATGACGTGCGGCACATGATCAACAACAAGAGCTCGACCGCTCCTGCTGCGGCAGAAGGCGCGCGAACTGGGCATGCGCACCTTGCGCGAGGATGGCGTGCGCAAGGTTCTCGGCGGTCTGACCTCAGCCGAGGAAGTCATCTCAATCACCCTGGGAGATGTGAACTAGATGAGCGTGTCGGCCGAGGTCGCCTGGGTAGCGCGCGCGTCTCGCGTGCTGGCGAGTGCGTCCCGCGCTCGCGGACTTTTTCTGTCACGACGACTAGTCCGTCGGCAGAACGCCACCGCAGCAAAAGTTCGTTTCGGTGGGACACCAAAACCAGCACGCGAGACGCGCGCGCTACCCAGGCCGAACCGCGTGCATGTTTTCCGATGAACAATAACCAGGTCGCCGAGCTTTTTCTCGAGCAGCACGTCCTGCCGCGGACGCAGATGGACGACGTCCTCCAGGAGGCCAATCTCAACGGCAAGACCCTCGCGCAGGCGATGGTCGATGGTGGCTTCCTCGACGAGAACGGTTTCTACCAGACGATCGCCGATTCGTTAGGCACGGAATACGTGCCGCTCGCGGGCGAGATCCCTCCGGAAGTGCTGCGGCTGATTCCGAGCGGCCTGGCGCGCCTTCATCGTGCCTTGCCCATGGGGGCGAGCGAGAACGGGATCACCGTCGCCCTGGTTGATCCGCTCGATCTGCGCGCGGCCGAAGATCTCCGTTTTGCGCTCGGCAAAGACATTCATGTCGTCGTCGCCCCGACCGATCAGATCGAGGAGCGCATCAAGCGCTACTACGGCAGCGACACCTCCAGCATGGAGGAAATCCTCCAGCAACTCGGCGAATCCGGGGAGTTGCTGACGCTGCGCGGCGACGAGGGCGGCGCCGTCGACGTCGAGGCGGAAGCGAACGCCACGCCGATCATTCGCTTCGTCGATCTGATCCTGTTTCAGGCGATCCAGGACCGCGCGAGCGACATCCATTTCGAGCCCTTCGAGCACGAATTCAAAATTCGTTACCGCGTCGACGGCGCGCTCTACGAGATGGCGCCGCCGCCGCGCCACCTCGCGCTGCCCGTCATCTCGCGCGTGAAGGTGATGGCGAACTTGAACATCGCCGAGCGCCGTCTGCCGCAGGATGGCCGCATTCAAAAGAACATCGCCGGCCGCCTGATCGACATGCGCGTCTCGACCTTGCCGACGCAATTCGGCGAGAGCGTCGTCCTGCGCGTGCTCGATCGCTCGACCGTGAACCTCGATCTCGAGGCGCTCGGGCATGCCGGATTACATCCACGATTACATCATCGATGTCATCAATCGGCCGAACGGCATCTTCATCGTCACCGGCCCGACCGGCTCCGGAAAAACGACGACGCTCTATTCGTGTCTGCGCAAGATCAACACGATCGACTCGAAGTTGCTCACCGCGGAGGAGCCGGTCGAGTACGACCTCGAAGGCGTCGTCCAGGTGCCGGTGAACGACGGCATCGGGCTCTCCTTCGCGCGCGTCTTGCGGGCGTTCCTCCGGCAGGATCCGGACCGGATCATGGTGGGAGAAACGCGCGACCTCGAGACGGCGCAGATCGCCATTCAGGCCTCGCTCACCGGACATCTGGTCTTCACCACCCTGCACACGAACGACGCGCCCGGCGCGGTCACGCGTTTGATCGACATGGGCGTCGAGCCATTCCTCATCTCCTCCACGCTCGAAGCCGTGCTCGGCCAGCGCCTGCTCCGCAGCATCTGCTCGCAATGCCGCACCACGTATGAGCCTAACCAGACCTTTCTCGACCAGCTCCAGCTCTCGCGACGCGACATCGGCGACAAGAATTTCTTCTACGGCAAAGGCTGCGACGCCTGCAACAACACCGGCTACAAAGGCCGCAAGGGGATCTACGAATTGATGAAGATCAACGATCCGATCCGCGAATTGATCAACGAACGCGCCCCGACCGTCGTCCTGAAACAAAAGGCCATCGAGCTCGGCATGGTGACGCTGCGGCAGGATGGCTTGCGGAGCATTTTCGAAGGCGAGACGACGATGGAGGAAGTGCTGAAATATACGTGAGGAAAATGACCAATGACGAATGACGGAATGCCGAATTAATCCAGAGGGCGCCGTTTGTTATTCGTCATCGTCATTCCGTCATTGATTCGTCATTGGTCATTCGTCATTAGTCATTTCCAGCCATGCCCCGTTACACCTACGTAGCTCTCGACGCGCGCGGACAGGAATCGACCGGACTGGTTGACGCCAACTCGACGAACGAAGCCATCGGGCAGCTGCGCCAGGCTGGCTATTTCCCGACGAACGTATTCGAAGAAGGCAAAGCGACAGGGCGCGAGGCCAAGGCAGTAAAGCAGAAGAAGACCAAGGCCGCGCGCGTCGCGGCGCCGGCGGGTCAAAAGAAGAGCATCGTTCTCTTCCAGCGAAAGACCGTGAAGCCACGCGTCTTGATGATTTTCACCCGTCAACTCGCCACGCTGATCGACGCCGGTCTGCCGCTCCTGCGCGCGCTCACCGTGCTCGCGAAACAGGAGCGCGACAAAGTTCTCCAGCGCACCATCGGCAGTTTGTCTGATGCCGTGCAAGGCGGCAGCACCTTCTCGGAAGGCCTCGCGCAGCATCCGAAAATCTTCAACGATCTTTACGTCAACATGGTGCGCGCCGGCGAGCTCGGCGGCGTCCTCGAACTCGTGCTCAACCGTTTGGCCGAGTTCCAGGAGAAGGCGCAGAAGATCAAAAACAAAGTCGTCGCCGCGATGGTCTATCCCATCATCGTGATGTTTCTCGCCCTCGCGATCATGGCTTTCCTGCTCGTCTTCATCGTCCCGAGATTCGAACAGATTTTCAAAGACATGCTCGGCGACAAGCCGCTGCCCACGATCACGCTTTTCGTCATCGGCGTGAGCAACGCGATCAAGGACCATTGGCCGATCATCATTGGCGTGATTTTTGTCGTCGTGGTCGGATTCAAACTGCTCGCCCGGACGGCGCGCGGGCGGCGCGCGCTTGATCAGATCAAACTGCGTGTGCCGCTTTTCGGCGATCTCCTGCGCAAGACCTCGATCTCGCGTTTCTCGCGCACGCTCGGAACGCTCGTCACCAGCGGCGTTCCGATTCTCCAGGCCTTGAACATCACCCGTGAAACGGCCGGCAACACGATCATCGCCAACGCCATCACGCAGGTGCATGACAGCGTGAAAGAAGGCGAGTCGATCGTGCAACCGCTGGAAGCGAGCGGGGTCTTTCCGCCGATGGTCATCAGCATGATCGACGTCGGCGAGGAAACCGGACAGCTGCCCGAGATGCTCCTGAAGATCGCCGAGGTCTATGACGACGAAGTCGATAATGCCGTCGCCGGTCTGACGTCGATGCTCGAGCCGATCATGATTGTCTTTCTCGCGCTCGTCGTCGGCACCATTGTCATCGCGCTCTTCATGCCGTTGATCAGCATCATCAGCGGATTGCAGCAGCAGACCTAGCGGACACGAGTGAAAAGCATGGCCGCGAAAATCTGGGTAGCGCGCGCGTCTCGCGTGCTGGTTTCGGTGTCTCACCGAAACGATCTTTCGCGGCGGGACATTGGCGGGCAGAAAAGTCCGCGAAGGCGGGGACGCCTTCGCCAGCACGCGAGACGCGCGCGCTACCCAAACCTTCCGCCTTCACCGTCATCGAGCTGCTAATCGTGATGTCGATCATCATCGTGCTCGCGGGATTGATCCTCGCGACGTCCGGCTACGTGCAGAAGAAAGGCGCGCGCTCCCGCGCCGAAGCCGAGATCGCCGCGATGTCGGCGGCGCTCGAAAGCTACAAGGCGGATAATGGAACTTATCCACGAGACACTCAAAACAACACGACCGACTCCTTAAATGCCCGGCTCGACATGGACTCAACACAGGCGGCTTATCAACACGCGAGTTTTTTCCTTTTCCAGCAGCTGAGCGGCCTAAACGCTGATCAGACTCCAATCCCGAATGCGAAGTCGTACTTCAGTTTCAAACCGCAGATGCTCGGCGGAGCTCGCGATGCCAATGGCAACGTCAATCCTGTGACCTTTGTTCGCGACCCCTTCGGCAATAGCTATGGATACTCGACCGCGTATCAAGCGGCTACGCCCCCTACAGCTGGCTACAATCCAACCTTCGATCTCTGGAGCACGGCGAATTCGACCGACTCCGCGCAGTGGATCAAGAACTGGTGAAGTGACCTCGCGCGTTCGCGCAGCGCTACCTTGCGTGTTGACCACGATCACCACGCGCCGGTTCGGCCGTTGCCGCGCGATTTCCATTTCCTCTTCTGGCGTGCCCGTCGCCGGCGCGATGCCGCGCGGCGCGACCAGGAACTTGCTCGCGCCAAATCCGCGCGTCTCGATTTGCGCGGGATTGATCCCGACCGCTTCCACGAGATACCGCTTCACGCTCTCCGCGCGCCGCTGGCTCAGGTCGAGATTGTATTCGAACGAGCCTAACGAGTCCGTGTAGCCTTCCACGCGGAAGGTCGCTTTCGGATTCCGCTTGATCAACGTTCCGAGCTTTTGCAGTTGCTCCACCGCGCTCTGCTCCAGGTTCGCGCTGTCGTAGGAAAACAATTGATCGTCCGGCATCCGAATCGCCGTGCCGGAACCGAGCGGACCCTTCTGCGAGAGCAACGAATCCAAATCGCTGAAACCCGGCGCGCGGCCGCGATCCGGACCCGCGCTGTCGCCCGGCAGTTTGTTGATCACATTCGGCCGTTTGATCGTGGTGCTGGTCGCGATCTCGGTGCCGGTGAGCGCCGGCTGCGGCCGGCCGGAGACTGCGGAGTCGTTGAGAAGCGATTGCTCGCGGGTGGCATTTGGATTGTTCGCGAGCACCTGCGCGCTGCTGCGCTCGATTTCTTTCATGATCGAGCTGGTGTTGCTCGGATCGACCTTCGGATTGTCCGGCAAGACATCGCTGGTGTCATCGGGCAGCGCAGTGGTCGCGTGAACTTCCTCGAGCAGTTTGTCGAACGACTTCTTTTCGTCCGGCAATTGCACGTCGGTTTTGTCCGGCTCCGGTTTGGCCGCTTGCGTCGATTGATCCATGCTCGCCTTATCGAGCGGTTGCAGCTCAACATTCTTGACCTTGAAGGTGGGCGTTTGCTCGAGCGGCTTGATCGCTTCGCTCACAGGCTGGAATTGCGTCCGGTAAAAATAGACGCACAGAACCGCATGCAGGAGAAGGGACAGGAAGAGGCCGAGAAGGAGCCAGTTCCGCTGCTTGCTTCCCGACCAGATGTCGTCGTCGTCGAAATCGCGTGCTGCAGTTGCCTTCATGACGTTAAACCTCAGCACTTAGATGTCGATGCGCCTGGGTTCGTTCGATAAACGCCTTCGCCGCTTTGCGAATCTCCCCCGCGACGTCGGCCTCTGGTCTGACAAATTTCGGAGTGAACCAGGGAAACAGACCGATTAGATCGTGGGTCACGAGAATCTGCCCATCGCAACTTTCGCCGGAGCCAATCCCGATGGTCGGGATTTCCAGCGCCTCGGTGATCTGTCGCGCCGTCTCCGCCGCGACGATTTCCAGGACCACGGAAAATGCTCCGGCCGCTTCCACCGCGCGACCGTCGCTTAGCAAAACCCTTGCTTCGGCTTCGGTGCGGCCTTTGAGCTTGTAACCGCCCTCTTCGCGCACGCTTTGCGGAAGCATGCCGATGTGGGCCATCAAAGGAATGCCCGCCTGCACAATCGCTTCGATTTGGCGCACGTGGCTCGCGCCGCCTTCGAGTTTGACCGCCTCCGCCCCCGCGCTCGACCAAGGCGCGCGCGGTCGCGAGCGCTTGCTTCGGAGTGTCGTAGGTGTGGATCGGCAAATCGGCCACCAAGAGCGCACGTTTCACCGCGCGGGCGACAATCCGCGTGTGATGCAGCATTTCGTCCAGAGTCACTTCGGTCGTGTCCTCGCATCCGAAAACGACCATCCCTAACGAGTCACCGACGAGAATGATGTCGATGCCCGCTTCATCGAGCAGGCGCGCGGTCGGATAATCGTAGGCGGTCAGCGAGGTGATCCGTTCGCCGCGCCGCTTTTTCTCGCGGAAATCCTCCATCGCGGAAGAGGCTACCACTCCGAAGCGACGAGCACCAATGGCGAGCGATCCGGCAGTCGCTCGAGCAAGGCCCCGACGCTTTCCCGTTGGCCTGGAAGAATCAAATCGGGACGAATTTCCGCCAGCGGCCCGAGCACGAAACGGCGCGCGTGCATGCGCGGGTGCGGCAGCTGCAATTCCGGAGTCGAGAGCGTGACGTCACCGAAGTAGAGGAAGTCGAGATCGAGCGTGCGCGAGGTGTTTCGCGCATGCGCCGGCGGACGGCCGTGCGCGGCTTCGATGCCACGCAGGGCTCGTAGCAGATTCGGTCGCCGTTCCCGCATAACCGATCTCCATGACCGCATTGAGAAACTTGCCGGCACTTGCTTCGCAATCGACCGGATCGGTTTCGTAAACGGCGGACGCGAGTAGCGGCGACTCAACTCCTGGCAAATCGCTTAACTGCGCGCGAGCTGCGGTCAGATTCGCGAGCCGATCCCCGAGATTCGACCCGAGCGCGATGCCCGCTCTCATTGCTACAATCCCAGGACATCTTCCATGCTGTAGAGACCGGAGGGCTTGGCCAAAATCCAGCGCGCCGCCCGCAGAGCTCCGAGAGCAAATGTCTCGCGGCTCGAAGCTTTGTGCGTCAGTTCCAGCCGCTCACCCGCGGCCGCGAAGATCACCGTGTGATCGCCGACGACGTCACCTGCACGGATGGAATGCATGCCGATTTGGTTGGCCGGCCGCTCGCCGATCATCCCCCGGCGCCCGTGCGCGACATCCTTTTCGTAATCAAGTCCGCGCGTTTCGCAGAGTACCTCCGCCAAGTGTTTCGCGGTCCCACTTGGTGCATCTTTTTTCAACCGATGATGCGTCTCGACGATCTCGAGATCGAAACCTTCGCCGAGCAACTCGGCCGCTTTGCGCGTGAGCCAGAAGAGCGTGTTCACGCCAATGCTGAAGTTCGCCGCCAGCAGCACTGGAATTGACTTCGCCGTCTCGCAAACGACGGCGAGTTGTTCACCCGAGTGGCCTGTGGTGCCGATGATCAGCGGTCTTGCGACTCGTTAGGCAGGCTGCGCAGTTTCGCTCCGTCGCCTCGGCGTGACTGAAATCGATCACCACATCGCAATGGTTAAGTGCAGGTTCGATGTTGTCGCCCAGATCACAGCGCGCGGTGATTTCGATGCTTGGCTGGGCCTCCGCCACCAGAGCAATGGCCTGCCCCATCCGCCCCGCGGCTCCGATAATCGCCACACGCATCACACTCATCGCCCGGGTAGCGCGCGCGTCTCGCGTGCTGGTTTCTGCGTCTCGCGGAAACAGGCTTGGCTGGCGAGCTCACGCGTCGGAAAAGTTCGCGGCGGTGAGACACCGCCGCCAGCACGCGAGACGCGCGCGCTACCCGGATCGCCTTGCGCCACCGTGTTCATGCACCGCTTGCAAAAGCTGCGAGCGTCGTCCGCAGGCGTTCCTGGTTTGCCGCGCTCATTTCGCAAAGCGGCAGGCGAACTTCGCTCGACATCAATCCGCGCCAGGCAAGCGCGGTCTTCACCGGAACCGGATTCGGCTCGATGAAGAGATCTTTGAAAATTCCGGAGAGCCGCCGGTGGATTTTCTGCGCGGTCTTCAAGTCGCCGCTCTCAAACGCGCGCACCAAAGCAGCAGACTTCCGCCGGCAGGAGATTCGAGGCGACACTGACCACACCGACCGCACCCGCGGCCATGAACGGCAGCGTCAGTCCGTCGTCGCCGCTGAGGATGGTGAATGCTTCCGGCATGCGGCCGCAGAGATCGCTCACCCGCTCGACGCTGCCGCTCGCTTCCTTGATCGAGACGATGTTGCTGCACTCGTTCGCCAGCCGTTCCACTGTCGGTGCGTTAATATCGACGCCGCAACGCCCCGGAATGTTGTAGAGCATGATGCGCAGTTTTGTCGCCTGCGCGATTGCACGAAAATGCCGGAAGAGTCCTTCCTGGCTCGGCTTGTTGTAATAGGGCGCTACGATCAACGCGCCGTCCACGCCCATCTTCTCCGCCGCAACCGTGGCGGTAATGGCGTCGCTCGTGGAATAAGAACCGGTGCCAGCCAGCACCTGGCAGCGGCCAGCGGCAATCTCGACCGCGAGCCGGATGACTTGCTCTCGTTCGTCATGAGAAAGGGTCGGGCTTTCGCCGGTCGTGCCAACCGCAACCACCCCGGTGATGCCCGCTGCAATCTGGCTCTCGATCAGTTTCTCGAACGCCGGGACGTCGATCTGGCCGTCGCGAAATGGCGTCACAAGCGCCGTGAACGTGCCGCGAAACATTGGGTAATCTAAGCGCTAGAGTTCGACGGTTCCTTCGAAGGCAAAATCGGCCGGGCCTGTCAGCGTTACTTCTGAAAACTGCGCCCCATCTTTCTCGAATCCGACGCTTAGTTCATCGCCGCCACGGACGAGCACGGCAATCGGTCCGTTAACGTTCTCGGTCGCTGCAAAGATCAGCGCGCTCGCCACCACGCCGGTGCCGCAGGCGAGCGTTTCATCTTCCACGCCGCGCTCGAAGGTGCGGATCGCGATCTGCGTTTCGCCGCGACGCTCGAGGAAATTCACATTCGTTCCGCGGGGCGCGAAACGCGGCTCGTGGCGAATCGCCGCGCCCAGCTTGCGCACATCGACGTCCGCGATCGCGTCCACCGGCACGACGACATGCGGCACGCCGCTGTCGACGTAATGGCAGCGAATCTCCTCGCCTAACGAAGAGATTTGTAAATCGAGCTGCAGGTCCTTCGGGTCGCTCATGCGGAGCGTGACCGTCTCCCCTTCGAGGGCGGCGGCGATTACGCCCGCAGGCGTTTCGAAGGAAAGCTCCGGCAACGGACCGGCGACGCGATCCGCAAAACGGGCAAAGCAGCGCGCGCCGTTCCCGCACATTTCCGCTTCGCCGCCATCGGCGTTGTAGTAACGCATGCGAAAATTCGCGCCGTTGGTCGGCTCGCTCGAGCACGAGCACGCCATCCGCGCCGATCCCGCGATGACGATCGCAGAGGTGGGCGATTTGTTCGTCTCTCGAGATGAAGATCACCCAAACGGTTATCGACCATGACGAAGTCGTTGCCCGCACCGTTCATCTTCGTGAAACGCAGCTTCGGCATTCCCGTTTCTAACATACAGGCGGGCCGGCGCAAATTGCCGACCGCCCTAGTGCTTCGGGGCGCGCACGGTGCCGGTCTCGATCGCGATCTGCCGCTCGGCAACGATGCGGTTCGCGATTTCCTCCACCATTTGCTCGAGCAACATCCGCAGATGCGTGCCCTGCCGGTAGTCCGCCGGCGCGATGTGCTTCACGCGATCGGCATGGGTGGAAAGCTGGTAACATTTCTTGAAGCCGGCGCGCGCGGGATCGTCCGGATTGTAGACCGCAATCGCTTCGCCGTGGTTCTTCCGCATCACGGTAAAGCAGGGCACATCCGTCGGCCCGTCGCCGATGTAGATCATGTTCGGGAACGGAATTGGTCGGATCTCCGGGTCCATGTGATCATTCACGTCCTGCGCCATATCGAGCAGGCCCTTGTTGATCCGGAAAAGGTATTGCGTCTTTTGCGTGTGACTGATGACGCGTTTCGGAAAGGTGATGCGGCCTTCGCCATCCTCCGCAAACTCGCAGCCGAAGATCGCGCGCACGAAGGGCGCCAGGCGGCTGCCTTCGATCAAGATCTTCATCCCCGAGGAGATGATGTAATGCTCGACCGCGATGCCGTGCGCGAGGTGTTCCTCGGTGAGCAGGTCCTTCCCGAATTCCTCAAACATCTCCGGCAGTCCTTTGTAAAAATTCAGGTTCGCGCCGAGTGCCTTCAACTCCGTGTTGGTCGGGCGATCCATCCCGAGGGTGTCGAGCAACACCTTCATGTAAGCGAGTTCGCTGTCGTAACCATTGTCGCGCACCAGTTCAGAGCAACGGCGCCAGAAGCCATCCTTGTTAATTCCGAACGCGGGGAAAACCACCTCGTCCTGCATGTAGCTCGGGCTCAGCGTCTGATCGTAATCGTAAACGATCGCGATGGTGTTTTGCGGCGTGGACATGACTCGGCTCTTACTTAGACAGGATTAACAGGATTAACAGGATTTTGATTCTGAATGATCCCGTCAATCCTGTTAATCCTGTCCAAATCTTCAGCCGCTCGGTCGCGAAGGCATCGGCAAAAACAATCTTGCTTTCGCGGGCGCAGCCGGAAGCGTGAGCGAGATGCGCAAGACCAAGATCATCTGCACGCTCGGGCCGGCCTCGGAAAAACCGGACGTGCTCCGGCAGTTGATGATGCAAGGCGCCGACGTCTTCCGACTCAACATGAGTCACGCGCGGCATGATTGGGTGCGCGAGATTGTGCCGCAGATTCGGAGGATCGCAGACGAGATCGGGCGGCCGGTGGCGATCCTGCTCGATACGCAGGGGCCAGCCATTCGCACCGGCGATCTGACGACGAATTTGCAACTCAAGCCGGGCGACATTCTCGAGTTCACCGTCCGCGGCGCGAAGAGTGAAGAGGCCTATTCGGTCGATGTAAATTACGACGGCCTGATCAATGACATCTCCGCGGGCGATACGGTCCTGGTCGATAACGGGGTCATTCAACTCCTGGTGCTCGAGAAGCAGCACAATCGCATCCGCTGCAAGGTGCTCACTCCGGGGACGCTCGGTTCGCGCCGGCACATCAATCTCCCGGGCGTGCGGGTGAATCTGCCGCCGCTGACGCAAAAGGATTTGGACGACGTGCGCCTGGGCGCGGAGATGAAGGTCGACTTTGTTGCGCTCAGTTTCGCGAGACAAAAGAGCGACCTCGATGAGCTTCGTGGCGTCATGCGCAAGCTCGAAAGCACGGCGCAGATCATGGCGAAGATCGAGGATCAATCCGCGGTGCGCGACATCGATGAGATGATCGAGGCGGCGGATGTCATCATGATCGCGCGGGGCGATCTGGGGATCGAATGCCCGATGGAAGAGCTGCCGATCATTCAGCGCCGGATCGTGAAGAAGTGCATTCGGTTCGGCAAACCGGTGATCGTCGCGACGCACATGCTGGAGTCGATGATCGAGAACCCGGTGCCGACGCGCGCGGAGATCAGCGATGTGGCCAATGCGGTCTACGAGCAGGCCGACGCGATCATGTTGAGCGGCGAGACCACCACGGGGCGATATCCGGTCAAATGCGTGGAGGTCTTCGATCGCGTGGCGCGGCGGATCGAGCGGAGCGGCGGTGCCAATTATGCCGCTGACGCGCTCCTGCGCGACGCCCGCCAGAAGACCGTGTCATCCGCGGTCGTGTTGGCCAACTCCCTTCCCAGCGCGAAACTGATCGTCTTCACGAGGCACGGGACGATGGCGCGTTACGTTTCAAACATGCGCCCGGCGCGCGCGCCCATCTTTGCCTTCACTCCGAGCGAACACGTCTGCCGCCAGCTCGCCCTCTGCTGGGGAACGCATCCCGTGCTCTTGCCGTTTACCCACGATCCGAATAACACCATCGAAGCGGCGGAGAAGTACTTGCGCGAAGCCGACCTGACGCGGGAGAACGATAATCTCGTGATTCTGAGCGACCTTCAGGCGGGCGATCAACAGATCGATTCCATTCAGGTGCGGAAGGCAAAGGGCAATGAGCCATGCATGCCGTCGCGTCCTCTGCGCGACCAGGAATCGATGATGGACTAACGAAACAAAAAACGCGCGGACGTTTTCATCCGCGCGCTTTGAAATGATTGAGGTGGTCCCGCTTTACGCTTCGACCGGAAGCTCTACGTCCACTGGCCGCTCTTTCTTGCTCAGCGCCCGGCGCAGTTTCGACAAGCGCGATGTTTTGCAGCTGACGAATGCGCTCGCGGGTGACGCCGAACTTCTTGCCGACTTCCTCCAGCGTCTTCGGTTTGCCGCCGTCCAGCCCGAAGCGCGAGAAGATGATCTTGCGTTCGCGATCGTCGAGGACATCGAGCAGGCCGCCCACTTCGTTGCGAAGATTCTTGTCGCGCAGCAGCTCGAACGGCGTCTGCGCCTCTTCGTCGCCGACGATTTCGCCAAACTCGGTCGAATCATCATCGCTGATCGGAGCATCGAGTGAGGCGGGACGGATGGAAACGGTCTTCAATTGCGACACCTTGCCGCTGGCAATGCCGATCTCCTCGCCCAGCTCGTCATCGGTCGGTTCGCGACCCAGTTCCTCGCTCATCTGCAGCGAGACGCGCCGCATCTTCGAGATCTTGTCGACGAGGTGAACGGGCAGTCGGATCGTCTTCGATTGGTTGGCCAGAGCGCGCTTGATCGACTGCTTGATCCACCAAGCGGCGTAGGTGCTGAGCTTTCCGCCCTTCGCCGGGTCGAAACGCTCCACCGCCTTCATCAGACCGATGTTGCCCTCGGAAATGAGGTCGAGAAGGGGAAGACCAAGGTTGGCGTAATCATGCGCGATCTTCACCACCAGACGGAGGTTGGATCGAATCATGAGCGCCCGCGCCTCGCGGTCACCCTTCTTGATCTTCGCGGCGAGATCGATCTCCTGATCAGGGGTCAGGAGCGGGATTTGCCCGATCTCTCGCAGGTAAATCTTTATTCCAGTATCGCTATCTTCAGCAGCCATAAAACTCTTCATGCGGGGAAAAATGGAGGACGCGCACAGGTCGCAGGTGGAATCGGATTCCGGACCTTCCGAGGACGCACGCTCCGGTGAATGTCACAATATTTAACTAGGTTAATTATCGCATAACTGACACGCCGTGGGGACCTTTTGTTCAAAGTTTTTCAAATTCGTCCCAAGTGGGGGCCAGCCAGTGGCTTATGTGGAGATAAATCGGCCGGCGAGTCCAGACGAAAAATCAAGTATTTTGGGCACCGACCGGCAAGGCGCGCCGGGAGGTCGAGAAGATGTGCTGGAGATTCTGCCGAAAATGCCGGAGAGTCCCGGCGCGCAACGTTTTCCGTTTGCGTGGCGAAGAAAGTGACAAACATGAGAGACAAAATTCGGGTCGGCATTATCGGGGTTGGCAATTGCGCGTCGTCGCTCGTTCAGGGCGTCGAGTTCTATCGCAAGGCCAGCGAGGACGACCTGGTGCCGGGCCTGATGCACGTCGACCTCGGCGGTTATCATGTGCGCGATATCGAGTTTTCCGCCGCCTTCGACATCGCTTCGACCAAGGTGGGGCGCGATCTCGGTGAAGCTGTTTTCGCGGAGCCGAACAATACGATCAAGTTCGCGGAGGTGCCGAACCTGGGGGTGAAAGTGCATCGCGGCATGACCCACGACGGGCTCGGCCGATATCTCAAGAGGGTGGTCAAGAAGTCGTCCGCTTCGACCGACGATATCATTGGCATTCTGAAGAAAACGAAAACCGACGTGGTGATTTCCTATCTCCCGGTCGGCTCGGAAATGGCGACCAAGTGGTACGTCGAGCAGATCCTCGAAGCCGGCTGCGCCTTCATCAATTGCGTGCCGGTTTTCATCGCCTCGCAGCCCTATTGGCAGCACCGATTTGAGGAGCGGAAGCTGCCGATCATCGGCGACGACATCAAGTCGCAGGTCGGTGCGACCATCGTGCATCGCGTGCTGACAAATCTCTTTCGCGACCGCGGCGTGCGGCTTGATCGCACCTACCAACTGAATTTCGGCGGCAACACCGATTTCCTGAACATGCTCGAGCGCGACCGGCTGGAATCGAAAAAAATTTCCAAGACGCAAGCGGTCACGAGCCAGCTCGGCCACGCGTTGCCGGCACGCGATGTCCACGTAGGCCCGAGCGATTACGTGCCCTGGCTGACCGATCGCAAATGGTGCTACATCCGCATGGAAGGCACGACCTTCGGCAATGTGCCGATCAACTGCGAGCTGAAGATGGAAGTGTGGGATTCGCCAAATTCCGCCGGCGTGGTCATCGACGCGATCCGCTGCGCGAAGCTCGCGCTCGAGCGCGGTCTTTCCGGCGCGCTCGTTGCGCCGTCGAGTTATTTCATGAAGTCGCCGCCGCAACAATTCACCGACGATGAGGCGCGGCAAAAGACGGAAGAATTTATCCGGGGCGACGACGATGTCGTGCTGCCCGGGCCGTTGAAGCGAAACGGCCACGCGCCGCGAAAAACGAAATTGCGCAACGGCACCAGGTCGAAGACTTAGACCCTTCGCTGCTTTAGGTTTCGCGGACTACGTCGACCGCCCTTTTGTCGTCCCGCAGCGCGACAAAGGTGGCGTGGCGCAAATTGGCGGCGTCGGTCCACTCCATGAAGGAGAGTTGGCAAACCAGCTTCGGTTTGAGCCAGCGACACTCTTTCATCTTCTCGGTGGTCAGAGCCTCGCCGCGGCGCGAGCCCTTTTTCTCCGGGAGGTTAACGAACGGGCAGGTGTCGCGTGCGCAGCTTGCCAAATTTCGCAAAAATCTCTTCGCGAACTCGCGGGACGAATCCGTCTTTCACTTTCGCGACGAAGAGCAGGCGCTTTTCTTGGTAGATCCCGACAAGCAAAGAATCAAACCCGCGCGCGCCGGGGACGTAGCCACCGATGACGAATTCCTGTGCACGATCGGCGCGCTGTTTGATCCACGCACCCGAGCGCTCGCCCGGCTCATAGACTGAGCCAGCGCGCTTCCCGATCACGCCCTCGAGGTTGAGCTTGCGGACAGCCTCGAGAACCTGTTGCGGCGTACCCTCGAGGAGTGGCGACAGGCGTAACGGGTCCGCCCGGCGATGACAGCATTTGCTTGAGCAATTCGCGGCGGCGCTCGATCGGGAGCCGCATCAAATGCTCTCCGTCGTGATGAAGGAGATCGAAGACGTAGTAGAAGACCTCCAGCGGGCGCGAGACGTTGTTCTGCAGAAGCTGAAACGAGGGTCTTCCCTGCTCGTCGAGCGCGACGATTTCCCCATCGAGGGTGAATGATCCGGGAAGCTCGCGCAACGCTGCGACCACATTTGGAAACCGCGCGTTGAGCACATTTTCATTGCGCGAGAATAACGAGACCTCGTCATCGTCCTTCACCGCGATGCAGCGATAGCCGTCGAACTTGATCTCGAATGTCCACGTCGTCTCCTCAGGCAATTTCGTGACCGCCTTGCACTGCATCGGCTCAATGAACTTCGGCGTCTCCGCCGAACGCCTGGCCGCCTTCGCCGCCGGACGGTGGCTCTGCCATTGCGCGTCGTTCGCCTTCGCAATCGCCGCCATCGATCGACGCGAGATCGCCGAGGTGTCGTCCACCTTCGCCGAGATCGGCGGCAAAGATTCGCCCGCTTTGATCAGGAGCCATTTGTTGCTCTCCGGCTCGCGCTTGTCCTTTACCAGAATCCATTCGCCCTTCAGTTTTTGGCCCTGCATCACGATGTGCATCTTGCCGGCGTGAAATGCGGCCGCGGCGTTTCCGGTGATGTCGTCGTAAACGCCGTAATCCCATACCATCACCGTACCGGCGCCGTAATTACCCGGCGGGATCGTGCCTTCGAACTTCTCGTATTCCAGCGGGTGATCTTCGACGTGCATGGCCAGACGCGCTTCCTTCAATGCCGTGGGCGGACCTTTCGGGACTGCCCAGGAACGCAGCACGCCCTGCATCTCCAGTCGCCAGTCGTAGTGCAGGTGGCTGGCGGCATGTTTTTGAATGACGAAGCGGTGATGGCCTTTGCTCTCGCTCGTCTTGGCAGCGACGCGCGCGGCAGGCTCAGGTGTCCTGGTGAGATCACGTTTGGCGGTGTATTCGCGCAGGCTCTTGTCGCGGTTCTTCGGCCATGAGGCGAGCCGCGGAGCCGGACCGGCCGCGAGCGCTTTCGTGAAAGCGGCGGGCAGGCGCTGCTTAAGCGAGAGCGTCGCTTCGAACAAATCGCCCAGCTTCCTGATCCTCTTGATGGATTCCGCCGGGGTGAAGAAGAGCCGCTTTTCGTCGCCGCGTTTCACTGCCGTTGCGAGTTCATCCCAAGTCACCGGCATGGAGATGAACGGCTGCGCGCTTTTCGCCCGCATCGAGTAGACGCACACCGTCGTCTTGAAATCCGAGTTCTGGCTCCAATCGATGAGGACCTTGCCGGTGCGCAGGTTCTTCGGCATTGCCGAGACCACGCGTTGCGGCATTTCCTTCGCGACCAGTTCCGCGACGGCCTTGGCGAATGGCTGCGTCATTTCGTAGGTCGCACCGGAGTTGAGCGGCACGCTCAGATGCAGGCCTTTCGAGCCCGACACTTTCACGAAAGACTGCAATCCCCAGGCCGTGAAAAGGTCTCGCAAGTGCAAGGCCACGCCGCCGCACTCGATGATCCCGGCAGGCTCGCCCGGGTCGAGATCGAAGACCACGGCGGTCGGGTGGTTCAACTCCGGCACGCGCGCGAGCAGGACATGCTTCTCGATGTCCGCCAGGTTTGCGGCCCAGATCAGGGTCGCGCGATCATTGCAGAGGATATACTGGATGTCGGGCCCGCCTTCGCTCCGCGGAACCGCAAATCGCTTCACCCACGGCGGCGTGTGTTTCGGCGCGTTCTTTTCATAGAAATGCTCGCCGCCGATTCCTTCCGGATAGCGCTTCATCGTTAGCGGCCGATCTCGCAAATGCGGGATGATGACGTCCGCGATCTCTGAGTAAAAGGCGATGACCTGGCCCTTCGTGAAACCGCTCTCGGGAAAGAATACTTTGTCGACGTTGGAGATCGCCAGCTCCCGCCCGTCCACGTCGATGTTCTCCTTTTGCGACATCTTAGTTCGCCTCCATCGACAACGTGATCGGCAATAAACCGGATGATCGCTCCGAGGATTCGCTGATCGACCTCGTCCTGCGTTTCGTTGTCCGCGCGCAGACGGCTTTTTGTCACGAGCAAGGAATGGTCGCCGCCTTCAACCACGTGCAGTTGATTCACCGCGCGCATTTGCGTGCGCACGGACTCGAGCAGCTCCAATGGACAAAGCGGATCGCGGGTCCCCTGCACGAACAAGATCGGAGTGGTGATTTCACGCAGCACCTGGTCGCGCAACTTTGTCGGATCGCCGCCACCGCAGAGCGGATAACCGAAGCAAACGAGCGCGTTCACATTCTCTTCCAGCGAAACATGACAACCAATGCGCGAACCCATGCTCTTGCCAATGAGGACCGTCGGCCCGGCGTGCGATGCGCGCGCTTGCGCCCAGCGCCGCGCGATGCGCCGCGATCAACTCCGGCAAACGGTCGGGCCTCCGCTGGCCTTGGGTCATGTAGCGGTAGTCGAAGGTCTGGATGTCGCCGATCGTTTGGAGCAACTTCACCCAGCGCTGCATCCAGGGATGGGACGAGGGCGCCCCGGCGCCTGGCGCGAAAAGAAAGAGTGGCCGATGCACGGATAACCCTTAGCAGAAGTTCGCGAAAAAATGTAAGTGGCCCATAGCTTATCCCGCGTTCAATTACGACGGAACGCTTTCCTTTCCCGACAAGTGCGACAATCGTGCACCGTGGGCGCGCCTGTTTTATCCTTCCACCGGCGGACCGCTCGTTTCGTTAGCGGTGTGATTGCCGGCGTGTGCTGCGCGGCCCTCGCTCTCTCCGCTGCGTCCGCGGCTGAGCCCATGAGCGCCGAGACACAGGTTTTCCCGCTTCCTTTGGACGCGTACGCGGACGCCGGGATCACGGGCCTCGGCAACATCCTGCGCCATCGGGCGGCGGCGGAGCCGTTCAATTTGGTCGCGACGCTCATTTTCCTGCTCGCGATCGTCCACACATTCCTCGCGCCGTGTTTCATGAAAATCGCCCATCGTTGGCGGGACGAACACGACGCCGTCATCCGCCAGCGCCGCGGCGTGTCGCAGATGAAATCTCAAAACGATGTGATCCAGGAAGTGAGCTTGAAAGCCGAGGTGATGCATTTCTTCGGCGAGGTCGAAGCCATCTTCGGCATCTGGGTCGTGCCGCTGCTGCTCGCGATCACCTTCTACCATGGCTGGCCGGCCGCGGAACACTACGTCAGCCACGGCGTCGACTTCACCGAGCCGATGTTTGTCGTCGTCGTCATGACGATCGCCGCCACTCGGCCGGTGCTTCGGTTTGCCGAATGGTTCATGAGTCTCGTCGCCGTCCTCGGCGGACGAAAGCCGGCGGCGTGGTGGTTCTCGATTCTCACCATCGGGCCGATTCTCGGCTCGTTCATCACCGAGCCCGCGGCGATGACCATCTGCGCGCTGCTCCTGGCCCGGCAGTTCTACGATCTCAAGCCGAGCAGAAAATTCTGCTACGCCACCCTGGGCCTGCTTTTCGTTAACGTCTCCGTCGGCGGCACGCTCACGCATTTTGCCGCGCCGCCTGTCCTCATGGTCGCGGCGCGCTGGAGTTGGGACACTCCTTTCATGTTCACGCATTTCGGCTGGAAGGCAGTCGTCGGCATCTTCGTCGCGAACGCGATCTATTTCGCCGCCTTCCGCCGTGAGTTCGAGCGCGTTGCGCTCTCCGCGAGCCGGATCAGCGACCTGTCAGAGAAGTGGAGCGATCGCACCGATCCGGTACCGGCGCCGGTGACGATCGTGCATCTGTTTTTTCTCGCCTGGACCGTCTTCAACGCGCACACCCCTTCGCTTTTCATCGGCGGCTTTCTGTTCTTCCTCGCCTTCACCACTGCCACCGAGCACCATCAGAATCCGCTCAGTCTCAAGCCGGCGTTGCTCGTCGGATTTTTCCTCGCCGGCCTCGTCATTCACGGAGGGCTCCAGGGCTGGTGGATCGGCCCGGTGCTCGCGAGCATGAGCGAACATCCCGCTCACGTTCGGCGCGATGACGCTGACTGCTTTCAACGACAACGCCGCCATCACTTATCTCGCCACGCTCGTCCCGAATTTCAGTGACGGGCTCAAGTATGCGGTGGTCGCCGGGGCGGTCGCCGGCGGCGGCTTGACCGTCATCGCCAACGCTCCCAACCCGGCGGGCCAATCAATCCTCAGCCGCTACTTCGGCGACGGAGTTTCAGCACTCTGGTTGCTGGTCGGCGCGCTCGTCCCGACTGCCATCATGATGGCGGTCTTCCTGTTCCTGCCATAAGCCAAGGCGAGTCCGGCGCGTTTGGATCACAAAATCATGCTTGATCTCTGAGGGGACGACCAGTAGAGCTATTGATTGGATTACGTCATGCGACGTTTCAACGCATCTTCGGCCGGGCGGAAGTGAGCCCGTGGGGCCGGACCTCGCTGGAACACCGTTTTACGTGATTGCACCCTCACCCCCACTTCGGTTAAACAGAAGCTACATATATGATTCATCAAAAACTCATTCGCTCCGCGACCAAATGGGCTCTCAGCCTTTTGGTGATGCTAACGCTCACCGCGCTGGCACAAACACTAACCGCCGCACAACAGGCGCCAGAACTATCTGTGTCCGGTTCCGGTATCGCAGTGCCAAACGGCTTTATCGGTTGTCCGTCAACCGTGCTGCCCCAGGACAATTCGACCTCTGGAAATGCGCGCGCGCCTTCGACGCGGTTCGCCAGCTCGAAAGCGGTTTATCTGATCACCGCGACCGAGCTGGCAGCCAATGGCTACATCGCCGGCAATGCGCCGACGTCCCTCGGATGGGATTACATGACCGCGCCGGGAGTCTGCGGGTTCAGCTCCGCTGAAAATCTACCTGCAGAACACCGCTGACACGACCTATCTCAAAGGCTTGAGTTTTGGGACGGCCATTGTCGGCATGACCAAGGTGCACGATGCGACGACGCTGCTCCCTGGCACTGCGGGGACATTCGACATCGCCCTGATGGGTGGCGCACCCTTCACCTACACGGGTGGCGGCCTCTACGTCGCGTATGAATGGGGCCCGTACGCCGGGACTCTCTCGACGACTACGGTCGTGTGGTGCAACAGCACCGGCCTTATCAACGGCCTGGCGGGCAACAACACGGGCGCCGACGCGCTCCTCGCCAGCAACTTCCGCCCCGAGACTCGCCTGACCTCGAACGTCCAGAACGATGTTGCCGTCGGCCCCGTCTACTCTTTCGGTCAGCTGCCTCTTGGCATCGTCCCGGCTCAGACGGTTAGGGCGGTGACCACCAACAAGGGCGCTCTTGCTCAGAACAATGTGCCAGTGACGCTGAACCTGACGGGTGCCAATACATTCACCAACATGCAGATGGTTGCGTCTCTGGCCGCTTGCGTCGGTCAGGCGACCTCCACTTTCGCGACGTTCACGCCGACTGCTTTTGGGACCAACAGCGTCACGGCTTCCGTACCCTCCGATGACGCCCCGGCGAACAACAGCGCAACCAATCCGCTTTTGGTCACCGGGCGCAGTTATTCCTACCAATACCCAGGCACCACATCTGACGGCGGCGTCGGCTTTAACACTGCGACTGGGGCCTTTGTGGCCAAGTTCACAACCACCGCCGCCAACGCGGTCGTCGACGTCAAACTGGAGTTTCCCGGCCCCATTCCCGCCCCCTCCCCGACCTACAGGGTGGCGATCTACGGAGATTCCGGCGGAACGCCCTCGACGACGACGCTATATGTGGACGCCGCCGATAGAACGCCGCCGGTTGGAGGAGGGCCTGTCACCATTACGCTTCCCGCCCCGGTGGCCGTCGCCGCCGGCAACTTCTACGTCGGGATTCAGCAGACACTCGCGACCAACGCCGGCTTAGGCTTCGACTAACGAGCAGCCCCTCCGCAGCGGTGCGTTCTTCCTTGCGGCCCCCCTCCCAGTGACCGCCTGGGCCGACGAAACAAACGCAAGCCGGCGCCGGCTTCAAGCTCAACGTCGGGGTGACCCTGCGGAACGGGGTCCCGGCACCTCTGACGGCCGTCTCCCGAAAGATGCACGCCGGCGTGCCATTCGACATCGACTTGCTCGCGGCTAACCCCATCGAATGCCGCAGTGGTGGAGCAGGCAATGATTACCAAATTGTCTTGAGCGGCTTTCCCAACCCGGTCACGTTCCTGCCCGGCGACGTCAGCATCAGCCCAGGCACGGGGACAGTTATGAGCAGTAGCGGTAGCGGGACGACGACGGTTACCATCAACTTGACTGGCGTCACCAATGCCCAAAAAATCACTGTTAAGATAGCGAATCTGACCGACAACGCCGTCCCGGCCAACACTGGCACTCTTGGTGTGACCATGGGCGTCCTGGTCGGTGACACGAACGGCAACGGCGCCGTCAACGCCGGCGACACGACCCAAACGAAAGGCCGCTCCGGTCAGCCGACGGATGCGACTAACTTCCGTTCCGACGTCAACACCGATGGCGTCATCAACGCCGGCGATTCCTCCGCCGTGAAGAGCGCGCTCGGGCACTGCGTTGCCCTAGCGCGCGAGCGAGAGAAAACGAATCACAGTAAAGAAACTCCTTCCGCAGACAGCGATGGCGCTGTCTGCGGAAGGTTTGTGCTGTCCAGGGATAACGCTCCGATCCCTGCGCACTGGCGCTTGGCCTCAAGTCGGCCCAAGCCGCCTCCTGATAACCACGTTAGTGTCCACGCCCGTCGGCTTGAAGCCGATCGCCGAATCGGCCGCGTTGCGCAACTTCGTCCGCTATGCGCGTCCGTTGTGGGCCGGCTCTCGTCCTCGGACACGATCGCTAAAAGAAAACTGGACCCGACCGCGATCAACAACCGCGCGGTTATTTCTGGCCGCACGGGCGGACAAGGATCAATCTTGCGCCAGCCGACATCACGAGAAGAACCGGGCTTCGACCTCCCGATCGCGCTCGTCATCGTGATCGCGGCCGAGGAATTCAAGAGACGATGAAAGTTCAACAGACTGGCTCCCATCTCGACCACATGCTGCGGCAGACCCGCAACCACCACGTTCAGCTCAGCATGATGGCGGACGTGAAAGCCAACGGCTTGATGACCATTTCCGCCATCATGATGACATTCTCGGCGCCGTTTATCATCCGGGAACAATTCCGCTCTGCGGTCATCGCCCTGATGATTTCATCTCTGCTGACGATTGTCCTCGCAACCTTCGCGGTCATGCCGGGCACGCCCCTTTGGATCAGAAAAACCGCCGAACCAGACGTGCGTCATCGCAAGTTTAATCTGCTTTTCTTCGGAACTTTTGTGGCGATGGATTACGAGCAGTTCGAGGCCGCGATGGAGGAGGTCCTGAACGACGCCAGCAAGACCTACGAAGTTCAGGTGCGCGAAATTTTTACCCTCGGCGTGTTTCTCGGAACGAAAAAGTATCGCTATCTTCGTTTCGCATACTCGGTGTTTGTCGTCGGTCTCTTCATTAGCGCCCTCATCCTGGGCTGGAACGTCTTTTTCGCTGCTAAAATATAGGACCAGCAAACGATCTGGTCCGTCGACGAGGGGCGACGCACGCCCGCGACTTTTGCATCTTTTCGTTCGTGCAGTTCTCTGACAACGTGACCCGCAATGCTGGCGAAGATCTACTCGGCTGCGGTCTACGGGATCGACGCCTACGAAGTCGAAATCGAGGTCAACGCCGGCCGCGGTGATCCGCACATTATCATCGTCGGTTTGCCGGACGCGGCGGTGAAAGAGAGCCG
Source organism: uncultured Verrucomicrobiae bacterium (assembly GCA_963784865.1). Classification (GTDB taxonomy): domain Bacteria; phylum Verrucomicrobiota; class Verrucomicrobiia; order Chthoniobacterales; family UBA10450; genus JACCTI01. The sequence continues at coordinate 193,162 of CAWATC010000007.1, forward strand.
CGATCGCGTCACGACCGCGATCAGCAACAGCGGTTATTTCTGGCCGCACGGGCGGACGACGATCAATCTCGCCCCGGCCGACATCAAAAAAGAAGGGCCGAGCTTCGATCTGCCGATTGCGCTCGGCATGGTCATCGCGGCGGAGGAATTCGAAGATCCTGTCCTGGAGCAATACAGCTTTGTCGGCGAGCTGGCGCTGAGCGGCGCGGTGCGTTCGGTGCGCGGCGTCCTGCCGGTGGCGATCGAGGCGCGGCGGCGCGGGAAGAAGGCGCTCTTCGTGCCGGAGGCGAATGCGCGCGAAGCCGCGATGGTCGAGGGAATCGACGTCTATGGCGTGCAGAATCTGCGCCAGACCTTCGAGTTCATCCGGGGCGAGACCCAATTGCAACCGACCCGCGGCGATCTGGACGGATTTCTTCGCCAATCATCAGAGCTACGACGTCGATTTTGCCGACGTCAAAGGCCAGGGCCACGTGAAGCGCGCGATCGAAGTCGCGGTCGCGGGCGGCCACAACCTGCTCATGATCGGCCCGCCCGGCTCCGGCAAATCGATGCTCTCGAAACGCATCGCCACGATCATTCCGCCGATGTCGCTCGAGGAAGCGATCGAGAGCACCAAGATCCATAGCATCGCGGGGCTGCTGAACGGCGAGCAGTCCTTCGTCGCCACGCGGCCCTTTCGTTCGCCGCATCACACCATCTCGGATGTCGGCTTGTTAGGCGGCTCGGCCATTCCCGCGCCCGGCGAAGTGAGTCTGGCGCATCACGGCGTTCTCTTTCTCGATGAACTGCCGGAGTTCAAACGCTCGACCCTCGAAGTGATGCGCCAGCCGCTCGAAGACGGCAAGGTCACGGTCTCGCGCGCGGCCGGCAGCGTGACCTTTCCCTCCGAGTTCATGCTCGTCGCCGCGATGAATCCCTGCCCCTGCGGCTACTTCGGCGATCTGAAACGCGAATGCCGTTGCAGCCCGGTGCAGGTGCAACGTTATCGCCAGCGCATCTCCGGCCCGCTGCTCGATCGCATCGATCTGCACATCGAAGTGCCCGCGGTCGAATATCGCGACATCTCGAGCACGCGCGCGGAAGAAGCATTCGACCGCAATTCGCGAGCGCGTCATGCACGCGCGCGAGCGTCAGCAGGCGCGGTTTCATTCCGACGCGAAAATCAACTGCAACGCGCGCATGAGCCCGCGCCAGATCAAGCAGCACTGCAAACTGAGCGACGAATCCCAGGAACTGATCCGCGTCGCGATGACCGAGCTGAACCTGAGCGCCCGCGCCTACGATCGCATCCTGAAAGTCTCGCGCACCATCGCCGATCTCGCCGGCGCGGACGAGATCACCTCGGAGCACGTGAGCGAAGCGATCCAGTATCGCACCTTCGATCGCACGCTCTGGGTTTAAGGGGCACGGTGTTATTCCCGTTTGCTTTTGCCCCGTGCTCGAATGAAAATGAACGCCCCGCCTCCGCCGAGGCCACGGCGCGGCAGGCCCGCCAAGTTCGCACGCCTGGCGCCGGCAACGAAAGCACACGTATGAGCACGATCATCGACACCATCGAAAAAGAGCAGCAGAAGACTGAGGTCACGAATTTCAACGTGGGCGATGGCGTCCGCGTCCACACCCGGGTGAAGGAAGGCGACAAAGAGCGTATTCAGATTTTTTCCGGCATTGTCATTGGCCGCAAGGGCCGCGGCATCAATGAAACCTTCACCGTGCGCCGCATCTCCTATGGCGAAGGTGTCGAGCGCGTTTTCCCGATTCACTCCCCGCGCATCTCGAAGGTGGAAGTGGAAAAAGCCGGCAAAGCGCGCCGCGCGAAGCTGAATTATCTCCGCCAGCGCAAGGGCAAGGAAGCGACCGCGGTTCGCGAGTGATTGTGAACCGGTGACTGGCATGAATCGCAGGAGCCTGCAAGTTCTGATCACCATTCACATTTTCCATTCCACGGCGCGCAGGATCATTGACCTAGATTCGCGTCGCATGTACCGCCGCTGCGGGTTTCGCCATGAACGCCGATTGCGCGCGGTTGGATTCTCCCGCATCGCCGGCATCGATGAAGCCGGCCGGGGCGCTCTGGCGGGTCCGGTGGTCGCAGCGGCCGCGATTCTGCCGGAGAAATTTCGCCACCGCCGGCTGAACGATTCCAAACAACTTCTGCCGGAGCTTCGCGAGGAAATATACCGCGACCTGACGAGCAACAGCGCGATCGTCTGGGCTGTCGGCATTGTCGATTCGGTCGAGATCGACGAGATCAACATCCTGCGCGCCACGCACAAAGCGATGCGCGTCGCCATCGCCGCCCTCCAGGCGGAACCCGACCACGCGCTCATCGATGGCCTGCCCGTGTCTCCCTTCCCTCTCCCGCAGACCGCACTCGTTGAGGGCGATTGCCTGAGCCTCAGTATCGCGGCCGCGAGCGTGATCGCCAAGGTCACGCGCGACACCATGATGCGTGAGTTTTGCGCGCGCTTCCCCGAGTATTGTTTCAGCCAGCACAAGGGCTACGGCACCGAACTCCATCTCATGAAACTGCACGCGCACGGACCTTGTCCGATCCATCGGCGGTCATTCGAGCCGGTGGCGCAACCGCTCTTCGCGTTCTCGCCTGCAACGCCGGCCCCTG
>CAWATC010000008.1:0-155744 GCA_963784865.1 uncultured Verrucomicrobiae bacterium
AAGAGAGCGCGAAGACGAAGCCTCGCAACGCCGTCGTCCGCGACGATCTGAAGAAGGGTCGTCTTCTGGATCGCTTTGCTGCGCCGGAGGCATAAACAACTCAACGACCTGGAGGTCGCGCCAAACGGGACGCTTTACGTGACCGATTCCATGAGTGGGACGCTGTTTCGCAAGAAGCCCAGTGAAGCAGTGCTGACCCGCTTCGGGGAGACGGGTGCGTTGCGCGGCGCCAATGGGATCGCGGTCGCGCCCGACGGCAAGTTGTATGTGGCGCTGCGCTGGCGACCGGGATCGCACGGATCGACACGGCCACCGGCAAGCCCACGAGATTACCGCAGCCCCATACCGTGGTCACGGGAGGCTGTGATGGATTGTACTGGCACGATGGCGACCTGTTTGGCGTGCAGAATAGCACCAACCCGGACGCGTCATCCGGATCGCGCTCGCGGATAAAGGCCAGCGGATTGCGGGGCTAACGGTGTTGCAGTCGCATCATCACCCAGAGTTCGACGAGCCGACGACCGGCGCGATTGCTAATGGCTCACTGCATGTGATTGGCAATTCGTGCATAACGCACTATCAGCCGGATGGGGACGATCAAGTATGCCGACGATCTCAAGGGCACGGCAATCATCGCCGTCCCGCTGAAGCGTTGACGAGGTTCACCTCCCGCGATTCGATCAGCCTGCCGCGCCTGCACCGAGGACCAGGATGGCCTTAGTGTCGCTGAAGCTCGAAGAGTTCGCGCGGCTTCCGAACTGAAAATGCCTATGCCGGGGCCGGCTCGGACTCTTGGCTGCCAGCCGAAATGAACTTTTCGACCGATCTCCCCTCCGCCGCAGTTTACTCCTAAAGCTCTGACGTCGCTAAGCTGATACCCGTGAACCGCGACGAACTCCTTCAGCGAATCTGGATCGACCCGCAGCGATGCTTCGGCAAACCGTGTATTCGAGGCCACCGCATTTGGGTCTCACTCATCCTGGACCTGCTCGCCTCCGGTTCCACGATGGCCGAGGTCCGCGAGAATTATCCCGGCCTAACTGATGCAGACATCCAGGCGTGCATCGCCTATGGCGCGGAGATGTCGCGTGAACGATATGTTGATGTCCCGCTGGAGCCAGTGGCTGGGTGAACTCAAGCTCGATGAGAACCTCGGGCGCCGCGGTCAGGAAATTCTCGAAAGCCGCAGGGCACGATGTCTCCACGGTCACGAAACAACATCTGCAAGGCAGCCGATTGCGACCTAATCGAGCGATGTCGGATTGAAGAGCGGTGCCTCGTCACGCTCGATCTGGATTTCGCAAATCCGCTGATCTTTCTTGCAAGCAGCTACTCCGGGATCGCGGTTCTGCGCCTCTCGGCGAAGCCATCCGCCGCTGATTTGGCCGCGCTTGTCCAGACTCTCGCCGACGCCATGAAAGCCGAATTCCTTATCGGCAAGCTTTGGATCGTCGAGACTGGTCGCATTCGCGTCATCAAGAAAAGCCCAGCGACTGAAGACGCCACACGCCCGTGCGATTTGACTCAGCCGAGGTCAGACGCCGGTCCGGCTCGGACTCTTGGCTCCCGGCTAATAGCGCATCGTCATCGCCCCGCAGCTTTTTCGCAACGCTCGAGCAGCCGCGGCGCTTTCATCCGATCCGCCCAGGCCGCGAATGCCGGGTCGCACAGCGCCACCGCAACGTCTCGACCTTCTTGAAGAGCGGCGCATCGGTGCGCAGGGTCGCGAGATTCTTGAAGAGCAGCGCGAGATCGCGCTGTTCGCCGAGAACGTTTGACGGAAACTTTTCGATTGGACCGTAGCGGTTCAAAGCTTGGCAGCGGGTTCTGGCGCCGATCCAGGGGTGCCGGGGTAGCCGTCGGCCGCATCGCCCACGAGCGCGAGCAGGTCCGGAATGAGCTGTGGGCTGACGCCGAACTTTTCGCGTATCCCAGCCGCATCGCGAATCGTTTTGCGCCGGCCGTCGATCTGCACCACGCGCGCATCCCGCACGCATTGCGCCAGATCCTTATCCGGCGTCCAAATGGCGACTTTCTCGACCTTTTTGTCCTTCGACGCGAGATGCGCGGCCGAGCGAGCGGATCATCGGCTTCGAGCTCGATCATCGGCCAAACCACAACGCCCATCGCCGCGAGCGCCTCCTCCAGCGGATGGAATTGCGCGAGCAGCGCGGGCTCGATACCGGCGCCGGTCTTGTAGTCCGCCCAAAGCCGATTGCGAAAGACTCGATCACGTGGTCGGTGGCGACGCCGAGGTAGGTGTCGCCGTTTTCGATCATTTGGAGCACGGTCTGGAGCACGCCGACGACGGCGCCGTAGGGGCGATCCACGCCTTTGGTGAACCGGCGCAAGCCGTAGAAGTGACGGAAGAGCTCGTAGGTGCCGTCGACCAGGTGAACGATCATTTGGAGTGAATGTTAGATCCCGTGGCTGCGCTCTCAAAGGCCATTGCACAGCCAATTCCACCGCGCCGGCAAAACAGAGGTGCGGATACGCGTGGACGAACCGTTGATCCGTCGATTTTTGGACCGACTCCGAGGTTTACACCAAGGCCTAATGTTGAGACACTCGTTATACCGATGAGGTATTGGCGAGCAGTGTTACTTTATTACTATCGTGATGTTCGCGGTTGCCGCGCACGCGGCCCCGGAACGGGTGCGCGTGCGTGCCGGAAGGGACGTGGCCGCGATCCGCATGGCTAACGAGGCCGCCGACCAGGTGACCGCGGGCCGGGACCTCGCCGACGCGCGTCACAAACTGGATGCCGCGATAACGGCCGACCCATCTTTCTGGCCGACATACTTCAGCCGGGGCCAGTTAAACATGAAGGAAGGAAAGTATGCGGCCGCAGTGGCGGACGCGACCTCGGCGTTGCAGGGAGGAAGTTGGTTCCCGGCGTCGGCGCTGCTCCGCGCCAGAGCGAATTGGAAACTCGGCAAACTAGCCGAAAGCATCGCCGAAACGGAGCACGTTATCAGTCTGCAGCCGAAAGGGACCACTTATCCTGCGGCGCTCAATCATCTCGCATGGATTCGCGCTACTTGTCCAAATCCGGCTTTCCGCAATGCGCAGCAGGCAATCGACTATGCGAAACGAGCCTGCACGCTCCTGGTTTGGAAAGACGCCGGAGACATCGACACGTTGGCCGCAGCGTACGCGGAAGCGGGCGACTTCGAATCGGCAATTCGCTTTCAGGAGCAAGCCATAGATCTTGGAGGTTTGCCGCCGCAGCTGATGGCCGATCTCCGGCAGCATCTGGCCGCCTTCAAACAACAACGTCCCGTCCGGTCATAATATGTTAATGTCCTCGCCAAAGCCATGACGCCGGGACAGACCCGGTTGCTGCCAGCATCAGGCAACGGTAGAAAATTCGAGCCGCGATGAGCGACGGCCAGTGAGGTTCGAAATGGGATCCTGCGTCTTCGAGCTGTGGCTTCAGCGGCAATTCAGTGACCTTACTGAGTTCCCAATCGCACACCCACGCGGGAAGATTAGGAATCGATGATTAGCCTTGTGATCTTGTCGCTCGTTAGGGTGAAGCGATAGTCGAGAGAAATCGGACTTCCCGGAAAAGTTCCTGATATTTCGACATCACAACGGTCTCGTTGTCGCGCTCTTCGGTGGTGAGCGGTTTGAATTGAAATTTGTATTTCTCGATTGTTTTCGTCGCCCAACGTTCGATGTCGATTTTGCCGCGATGCGTTGTGTTTTCGTCGCGCACCGTCGCGTCGTCAGCAAAACAGCCAGAATTGATTGCACATCGTGTGCGTTGCTCGCGTCGATGTAATCCTGAATTGTGCGCGGCAATGCGGCTGACATGCTGCCGAAAAGGCTCGTCTATTCAACGAACGACGCAAATAGTGTCCACCATGCGAACGCTCTCATCACTTTTAAGCTGCGTTTTTCTTTGCATTAGCTCGCTTCAAGCGGCCGAAGGGATTGTTTCGCGCGACGCGAAAATTGGCGATGTGCGGTTGCATTATCTAACGGCTGGGAACGGACCGGCGGCGGTAATCCTTTTGCATGGTTTCGCGGAGACGTCGCGGATGTGGCGACCGATCATTCCGTTGCTCGCGCAAAAGTTTACCGTGATCGCCCCGGACCTGCCGGGCATTGGTGACTCTTCGATTCCGGCCAAGACCGGCATGCTCATCGCGGCGCAGCAAATCCATGAGCTGGCGCGTTCGCTGAAAATCGAGAAGGCACGCGTGGTCGGTCATGACATCGGACTGATGGTGGCGTACGCCTACGCGGCGCAATTCCCTAACGAGACCGAGAAGCTCGCGGTGATGGATGCGTTCCTGCCGGGAGTGGAAGGATGGGAAGCGATCTACGATGCGCCGAACGTTTGGCATTTCCGTTTCAACGGCGAGTATCCGGAGAAGCTGGTGCAAGGGCGGGAGCGGACTTACTTCGAGTATTTCTGGAATGTGTTTGCGGCGGATAAGACGCATTCGATTCCTGAAGCCGAGCGCAAAGCTTATACCACTGCCTATGCCCGACCTGGGAGGATGCGAGCGGCCTGGGCTTACTTCGCGTCGTGGCCGCAATTGGCAACGGAGTTCGCGCCGCTCTCAAAGACAAAGCTGACGATGCCGGTGTTATCGATCGGCGGCGAGAAGTCGTTAGGCAACGAGCTCGCCGCGCAAATGAAACTGGTCGCGGACAATGTCACGGTCATCGTTCTTCCGAACACCGGTCATTGGATCCTGGAAGAACGACCGAAGGAAACGACTGACGCGCTGCTTAAGTTTCTTTGAGCCGAGTTCATGGTCCAAACAAAATCAACTTGCTGTGACGCCGATCGAGGAGTCGGTGCACACGCGCGTGGTGAACGCCTCACGCGAGCAGGTCGTCCATGCGTTTCGCGAGCCGGAACATTTCGCGCAATGGTGGGGACCGAAGGGTTTTCGGAGCACCATTCATTCATTCGACTTCCGGCCGGGCGGACGTTTGCGTCTGACATTGCACGGGCCGGACGGCGCTGATTACGAAAACGAATATCTGGTGGAGGAGATCGTGGAGCCGGAGCGGATTGTGATCAGTCATCCTGATCCCGCGCATTACTTTCAACTCTTCATCACGTTGGCAGAGGAAGGGGAAAACAAAACGCGGCTACGCTGGCGTCAGCGATTCGATACTCGCGAACATTTCGAGCGAGTGAAGTCGATCGTGGCCGAGGCGAACGAACAAAATCTGGATCGGCTTGAGGTAGCGCTGAAGAAGATGCAGCAGAAGTGACAATGGTTGAGCGCTGCTATTTAGTGGCTGGCCTTGCGATCTTTATCGCTGGCGTTGCCAAGGTCATTTCGGCCGCGGCGATCGCCGGGTAACCAGGTTGGCGTGAGCGTCGAAAAGCTCGAGCAATCTTTGCCGGAAAAGGACGCGAGCTATTGGCTGACGCGATTCGTGATCCTGCGGCTCCTCGGTCTGATCTATGCAGTCGCGTTTCTGGTGGCGGCGAATCAGATTCTCCCACTGATCGGAGCGAACGGCTTGCTCCCGGTCGGTGACTTCCTTGATCGCGTGAGCGCCGGGCTCGGCGGGACGGGGGCGGGATTTCGGCGCTTGCCCTCGATCTTTTGGTTCAATCACTCGGACACCGCCCTGGTCGTTAGCGCGTGGATCGGCGTCGGACTTTCGTGCGTCGTATTGGCCGGTTATGCGAACGCTATTCTGCTCGCCGTGCTTTGGGCGCTCTACATGTCATTCGTTCATGTTGGGCAGGAATGGTACGGTTACGGGTGGGAGTTTCAGCTGCTCGAGACTGGCTTCCTCGCGATCTTTCTTTGTCCACTTCTCGATGCCCGGCCCTTTCCGAAGCGCCCGCCGCCGACGATCATTTTCTGGCTGTTCCGCGCGCTGATCTTCCGGATCATGCTCGGCTCCGGGTTGATCAAGATCCGTGGCGACGAGAGCTGGCGCGATCTCACCGCGCTCTACTATCACTTCGAGACGCAGCCAATCCCGAATGGACTGAGCCGCTGGTTTCATTTCCTTCCGCGCGGGGTTCTGCGCTTCGGCACGCTCTTCAATCACATCGCGGAATTGGGCGCGCCCTTCTTCGTCTTCTGGCCGCGGATTGCGCGCCATATCGCGGGCGTGGTGATCGTGCTGTTTCAGATCACGATCATCCTGAGCGGCAACCTGTCGTTTCTAAACTGGCTGACGATCGTCCCCGCGCTCGCCTGCTTCGACGACAGTTTTTGGAGGAAAATCCTCCCACGCGGCCTAACGAGACGTGCCGAACTGGCGGCGCAATCCGCGGTGCCGTCGCGGCCGATGTTGCGCACCGCCTGGAGCATCGCCGCGGTAGTGGCGCTGCTCAGCGTTCAGCCGCTGCTCAACCTGGTTTCATCGCGGCAAGTGATGAACACCTCGTTCGATCCGCTGGAATTGGTGAACACCTACGGCGCGTTCGGCGCGGTCGGCAAAGAGCGTTTCAATGTCGTCTTCGAAGGCACGGACGCGGCCACCCCGGACAAGAATGCGATCTGGAAGCCATATCCTTACAAAGGTCTGCCAGGGGAAGTGGACCAGCGGCCGCCGCAGATCGCGCCGTATCAGCTCCGGCTCGATTGGCAGATGTGGTTCGCGGCCATGGGCCGGCCTAACAACTATCCGTGGACGCTGCACCTCGTCTGGAAACTCCTGCACAATGATCCCGGCACGCTCGGCCTCTTCGCGGCCAACCCATTTCCCGACAAGCCGCCGCACTACGTCCGCGCGACCTGGTATCGCTACAAGTTCGTCCCACCGAATTCGGCAGGCGTTTGGTGGGAACGGGAGTCGTTAGGCACGTGGCTCCCGCCGTTAGCCGCGGACGATCCTGTGCTGCTGGAAGTGATGAAGGAGGCCAACTGGCTCCCAGCAGAGCGCGACCGCCCGTAGGGTGACCGTCAATGGCGGAGGCAAACCAGACAAAATCGCACTGAGGGAAAGCTTGCTTTTTGACGCCGTGGCTGCCAGCATTCGCACCCCCCAGATGATCGGAAAAAACTTCCCGGGCGCGTTCATTCTTCTTCTGCTGCTGCTCCTTTTCAGCCGGCCAGCCGGGGCAGTTGGTATCGGTCAGACCGATGATTTCCAGGACGGGACCACGATGAACTGGCATAACGGGGAAATTATTGGAACTACTCCAGTGGTTAACGTTCCAACCGGCGGACCGGCCGGTGCGGGCGATGCCTTCATCCAGGCGACCTCGGATGGAAGCGGCTCCGGCGGGAAACTCACCGCGTGGAATCGCGAACAGTGGCTGGGAAGTTACCTGGACGCGGGCGTAACCGCGATCGAGGTCGATCTGCGCAATCAAGGCTCGGTGAGTCTCTCCATCCGGCTCGCATTTAAGAACGGACCGGGCGGTGACGGCAGCGCACCGGGTTATCTCAGCCAGGCGATCCTGCTACCGGTTGGCAGCGGCTGGCAGCACTTCAGCATCTCGATCGCGCTCGCGAACCTGATCGCGGTGAACAACCCAGCACCGTGGTCCACGTTTTTTATCGGCGAGGTGCGCTTCATCCACGCCGTCGGCACGACCAGTCTGAGTGGCACAAATGTCGTCGGACAGCTCGGGATCGACAACATTCACGCCGTGCCTGAGCCCACTGCCACCGCGCTTGTGGCCGGCGGCCTGCTCGCTCTTTCGGCGGGTCTGCTTAGACGACGAAGCTAATTTAGGCGACGCGCGCGGGCCGATGAGCCTTTGAAACGGACGCGGGCTGGCTCGCTCGCTCTTGGAACCGATCACAGCGGATCGAAGCGCGCCTCCTCATCCAAAACCGTCTGTGCTTTTTCGAAGATCGCGCGCGCTTCTTCCGGTGAATCACCGACCGCCGTGAGCCCGAGTCGTCCAGCGCTCCCGAGCGCGCTGAGCATGTGAAAGACGATGCCGGTCTGGCGCACCTGGCCGAAATGCAGACCCCGGCGGACGACGACGTCGAAGAGATCGTCCGGGGTGAAGCCGCGATAAAGCGGAGACTCGACATGATCGCTGGCGACGAGAAATTTCTTGCGCCCGTTCGGCGTGGCGAAGGTGGCACGATCGGGATCGTAGGTGCCACCGGTGAGGAATTGCAGGGTTAGGAAAGGATGGGTCGTGCCGCCTTTGCGCAAATTGATTTCGATCGCGTAGGTTTCCCACGGGGCGGAATCGCTCGCGCGCGTGACCACGAAATCGAGCGCGAAGCGGCCAATCACACCGGCATCGCGCAAGAGATCGCCGACTTTGCCGGCATCGCGCGTGATGGCGGCGGCGTAGGCTGGGTCCGCCGGGAAGATGCAGCCGAGATAGCTCTGGCCGCTCGGGCCCCCGAGCATCTGATCGTGGGTGGAAAGCAATTCCACTTTGCCGAGCGGAGTGATCCGCAATTGCACGCTCGGGCTGCGCACTTCCTGGGCACCGACACCGACCCGTTCCTCGACGATGCCGCCGCGTTCGCGGAATTTCTCCCAGTACTCATCGAAGTGCGTGCCCGCGAGCTCGAAGCGCATCGCGCGGACTAGTTCGGCAATGGCGGATTCGTTAGGCTGCCCGAGATTTGAGAGGTCGACGAGCGCGTTGCCTTCGCCCGAGACTCCTTCATTGAGCTTTACCACGGCCTGCGTCATCGACGGCCGTTGCAGGCGCATCTGCCTCAGCGCCGACGCGACTTCATCCAGGCTCGTCAAATTGTCGAAACCAAGCGGGTGATTGATCCCCGCCTGCGCGAACAACTGGCGGCAGCCCGTCTTCGTCCCGAAGGACGAATGGCGCGGATCAGCGCCGAAGAGAGGAATGCCGAGGCGGAGAGCGAGATTTCGCTCAAAGTAGGTGGTGTTGTAGCAGACGAGATGCGCGCGGTTTTTGTCCGCGATACCGCCTACGATCTGCTGCAGCAGAGTCGGCCGCTCGAGGACTTTCAGGCTGAGGGGCCGCGGCGAGTCATCATACGGCGCGAGCAAGGTAAGGCGGCGCAGGGCGTGGCGCGGAATAATACCCGGGAGCAGATCAAGGTAATACTCGATGACGCTGGAATGAATCGCCTGCGAGGTGACGTAGATCATGCGCGCGCGCGGCTGCGTGAGGAGCAGAAGCAGAAAAAGAAAACGCTCTTCGTAGGCCTGCACTTCCAGGCCGGTGATGGCCATGTCGATCGACATTGATGGGACGACGACGATGGTTTGTTCGTCCTGATTAAAGGACTCAATCGAACGCCAGAGCGGCACAAGTTTCTGCTGAAGAGAATCGAACTGTGCGGCCGCGTCCTCTGCGGAAAGGTCGGCGGGCAGCCCAATGAGAGCGGGATCGGTATTCATGTTGCGAAGAGCCTACCGTACGTGGCAACCCCCTTTCCGGCTGTGGACAGCGGGTCGAATGTTCGATGACTCCGCAAGGCGTCGGCACGCCCACTGCTCTCGCTGCGAGATTGCAGTGATGTGGTAGGATAATCCGGTCATGCCCCAGTTTTCTTATCGCGCGCGCAATTCAGAGGGCGGTCTGGTTGAGGGCACGCTGGATTGCGCCGATCGATCGATGGCGATCCGCCAGATCGAGCAACTGCGTTACATCCCGATCCGTATCGAAACGGTAGCCGGGGGCCCGCAAGCAGTGGCCGGCGTAAATGGCGCCACGCCCGCAGCGGCGACACAGAACCTGAAGATTCCGCACACCCAGTTGCTCATCTTCACCGAACAGCTCGCGCATTTGTTGCAAGCCGGAATGACGCTCGACGAAGGGCTCTCGATTCTGCAAAAACGCCTGAAGCATCCGCGGGTGCAACAGATGACATCGGCGCTGCACCAGGCGTTGGTGGACGGGCGCAGCTTCTCGCAAGCACTGCGTGAGTTTCCGCGCATCTTCCCGGCGATCTATGTGAACCTGATCGCGGCCGGCGAAGCGAGCGGCGCGCTTGCCGGAAATCTTACGCCGGCTCGTGGGGCATTTGATGCAGGCGAAGAATCTGCGCGACCGCGTGCAGCAGGCGCTCATTTATCCGGCGTTTCTCGTCGTTCGCGGGCGCGGCCTTGATGACGATTTTCATCACCTTCATGGTGCCGCAGCTTGACGCAATTCATGAGCGCAGAATGGCGGGACGCTCCCGCTGCCGACGCGGATGCTGGTCAGTTTCCATCACCTCCTCACCGGCTATTGGTGGGTCGGTCTGGCTCTGGTCGTTGCCGGAATTATCGCCGGCCGCGCCTTTGTCCGGACGGACGAGGGACGCGTGACCTGGGATCGCATCCGGCTTTCGGCTCCCGGCTTCGGCCGCATCATCCGGCACCGCTACTATGCGCAATTCTCACGCACGCTCGGGACGCTGATGGAGAATGGCATTCCGCTCCTGAAAGCTCTGGATCTGGTGACGGAAATCGCAGGCAATCGTTATTTGGAAAGGAAGCTCGGAGAGGTCCGGCGGGCGGTGATCGACGGCGCAAACATTTCGGCCGCGCTCGCGGCACAGAAACTGTTTCCTGAGTTGTTTACAGACATGATGGCAGTGGGCGAACAGACCGGGCATTTTGCGCAAACGATGCAAACCATCGCCGACGTCTATGAGCGCGAGCTGGACCGGACGGTGGAAATTATCTCGGCGCTGATTCCACCGGTTATCATCGCGGTGATCGCGGTCGTGGTCGGCTTCGTGGTCTACAGCATCCTCTCGGCGGTTTTCGAGATGACGAGCAGCTTGCAGGTACGCCCGCACTAAGATACTCTCGCTCCCGATGTTCCTACGGGCTCTGGCTTTCGCGGCTCTCTTCCTCCTGGCAATCCGCGTTCATGCGCAGGAAGCCTTTACCGGATGTCCCGCTCCAGTTCACTGCCGCCGGCAGGGCAACGGCGGCCACCAGCGCCTGGCTCGATCTGCGGCAAAATGCGGCCGCTAATTCCACTCCGCAAAATGCGCCCGCCTGGGTGGAGTCGGTCAATCTGGTCCCGCTTCCGGCAGCGCGAGGGCGTTCAAGCCCATACGATTTTTCGCATTCGCGTTTCGCATCCGCGCGTGGACTTGCAGATGCTCCTGGTGCGCCTTTTTTTCGATGACAAAGCCGAGCAACGTCCCACGATCGTCGCCTGGGATGAATCGGGCACGCAAGTCCTGCGCTCGGCGGCGCTCGGAGCCGGCACCGACCTGGCCACTTCCGACACCGTCATTCTTCCCATGATCGGCGTCTCGTGCATCGATGTGGAAGTGGCCGGCGACGGGAGCACGGTCCGCGGCGTCTTCATGGATTGGATGACGAGCAGCACTGTGGCACGTCCGCTCTCAGCTGAACGCAGAGACGTGATCCCGGAGCCATTCTCGGCGACGGCGCCATTGCATGCGCCAGAAGAGGATACGGAAACCTTCGGGACGGTCACAGCCACCCTGGCGGCTGAGACCATTCGGATCGGGGCCAGCGTGCAACAAGGGGCGGCCTTCCAATTCGGCCTGGAAACCCAACCGTTGATGGCGTTGGTGACCTTTGAGGTCTCGACCGCGCGGGTTGATGCGCCGCCGGAGATTTATTTGAACGGGGAAAATCTCGGTTCGGTTTCGCTGGCCTTGCCGGAGCTGGCGGATCCCGCCTACCGGGGGGAGACCGAACGACTCGTTAGGCCAATGCATTTTCGTTACACCGGCTGGCTGCGCGCACAAAAACTGGTGCCGGCGGCCAGCCTAAGGGTCGGAATCAACGACATGCTCGTCGTCGCCGGCCCGGGCACACCGGCGTCAGCCATCCGCGCGACTCAGATTCAGCTGAAATACTTGTGGGACAAATCGGATTACCTGCTGCTGCCCGAACAGTAGGCCGGAACGCCCGTGTTCCTCGCAGCGTCCGCGATTGAGCGAAACTCTCCGGGAGGCGTCTAATCCTTTGCGTGACCACCAGACGGTCCGAACTTCCTTGATATGAAACATCGCAACCAAAGTGCCTTCACCCTTCTCGAGATCATGCTCGTGGTCATGATCATCGGGCTGCTCCTTGGCACGGCCATTTACAAGCTGCGAGGCAACATCGAGATCAGCCGCAGCGTTGCGGTGCAAAGCTCTCTCACCAGCATCAGGACGCAGCTCAAACTCTACGAGAGCCTGAATGGATTTCCTCCGACGACCGAGCAGGGTCTGAAGGCACTGGTCGTCCAACCGGAAGGCGAACCAAGACCCACGCGCTGGACGCAATTCCTCGATTCGGTGCCGAAGGATCCGTGGGGCAAGGATTACATTTACATCAGCCCCGGCCGGAGAAATCCGAACAGTTACGATCTGTATTCCTCGGGCCCCGATCGCATTCCGGATACGGCGGACGACGACTGGGGCGGCGGCTAACCGGTAAAATTCCGTCCGGTGCCCTCTGCGAAAATCTTCCGCAGCGGCGAGTCCTGCGCGTTACTGATCAGTTGGCTCCTGGGTCGCCTGGGCCGCCTGGACCGCGGCTGGGGCAACTGACTGCTGCTCCTTGGCCAACTGCTCTTTTGTTGGGACCGGGTTGCGCTGGATCACCCCACGCACCCGAGGTGGCGGGGTAGGCAGCGTCGGTATCGGCGCGGGCCTGATCTGGTTGGCATGCGTACGGAGCCCCCTGGGCAGCGGGCTGCATTGGCGCCTGCGGTTGGGGTGGAGGTGGCTGCGATTGGATACCAGCGACTGGTTGGGAGACGAGCGCTTGATTAAAGGTGAGTTCGGCGGACTGCCCATCTTTCTCAATTGTCACCTTGGTCGATCCGACACGATCCGACCATTCGATGTTCAGGATCTTGTAGCCATGAGGATTGGGCTCTTTCGTGCTGAGGTATTCCTTCATGTTCTTGTCCGCGCTCGAACTGAGCGTGACCACCCCTTCGTCCTCCAGGCGCGCTGCGTTCGCGATGTAGAGATCCTTCGCGAAATTTGGAGCGACCGGAGGCGGGACGACCGCGGTCGCAACGGCGAACGGCGAGTGGTTCGTCATCGCTTCGTAGCGCGCGAAGGTGGCCTGTTTCGGCATTTCATCCGCAGCCCGCGTGACCGCCGGCGCCGCGATGAAGAAGAAGAGCAAGACTGCAGCCAGGAGTTTCGGTTTCATCTTATTATGATTTGGGCGCGAACCAGCGCGCGATTTTGAATTTTCCCCGCATCATGGTCGGATCCGTGGAATCGATCGCCAGGCTCACACTTTCAAATACTACGAAAGATTCCGGTTGTTGCACATCATACAAAAAGTGGACGAGCGGCGGCCACGGACTCTTGGTTTCAATGCTGGCGAAGACGGCCTGATGATTCGGCGTCGAATCCCCGGAACCGATCGCCGGATTTTCAATCAGCACGTTGTGTTTTCCGGCCACCTGTTTCAACTGGTCGAGCAAGGTCGAAGCTTCCACGGGACTCTTGAGCACAGGCTGATGTTTCTTCAGCCACTCGTCGCGCTGCTCCCAGGTTTTTCGCTCCCGCAGGAAAACCGTCTGCTGGGCGCGAGTCGCTTGCCGCTCGGCCAGA
This sequence comes from uncultured Verrucomicrobiae bacterium, assembly GCA_963784865.1. GTDB lineage: Bacteria > Verrucomicrobiota > Verrucomicrobiia > Chthoniobacterales > UBA10450 > JACCTI01. The sequence continues at coordinate 13,434 of CAWATC010000008.1, forward strand.
TTGGCCCGCGACCGTCCGAGCATGCCGACGAGCGAACTCCAGATCAGGAGATTGACCACGAGGAAGAGCACACCTCCCACGACGAGCGCGAGGACACGCTCGCGCTGGTTCATCCGCTGGAACCAGGCCGGCATCATTTCGGTTTTCCCTCCAGGCGGAACTGCGCATGGTCGTTCGCCAAAATGCGCGGTGCCGCCATTTCAAATTGGAACGCCTTCAACTCCGGATTCTTCTTCACCTTGTCGGCAAATTGATAGGCGAGCGCCGCCGAACTGGCCTCGCCGTCCACCGAGACCTGGCGCGCGGATTGGGCGAACTGGGTGATTTGCACATCCGGCGACGGAAGGCTGGCCGAAAGATGGAGCAAGACCTCGATCGGATAATAGTGCGGATCAATCGCGGGCGCGAGCGCCTTCCACTTCGTCTCCGTCTTCTTGATGAAATCCGTCGCCGGCGCATCACGGGCGATGCTGCGATCGAGGAGGTTGGTCCGAATCTTGAGAATCCCGAGATAGAGCGCGAACAAAACCAGCAAGACCCCATAGGCGCCAGCGGCCCATAGGAGACGTTTCTTCCATTCCGCGCGCCGGGCGAGTTCTCCGCGCCGTAATCGCCAGCTCTCCGGGAGCAGATTCAATTTTGTTTCCGCAGGCGGCGCCTCGACGGCGATCAGGTCCGCGCGGCTAACGAAGAGTCCCTGCACGGTTTCGCGCAGGTCAAAGAGGTTTTCATCCAGGAGGACAACAGGGAAGGAAGTGTCGATCCCCTGCAGCTCGGCGCTGAGTGCGAGCTGGGGCAGGTCGCGCTGCAGTTGCCCCCCGTCCGTGCCCTCGAACGAGCGGGTATACCCGAGCTTGCCGTCCTCCGTGATCGCACAGGCGAGTCCCTCGGCTTCGCGATAAATGAGAAAGGCGCGACCGGAGGCGGCGTGCGTCGCGGCTCGCTGCGCGGCATAGACCGTGACCTGGCTCGGGATGTAACCGCGCGCGAGCAAGGGTGCGGCCAGTTCCGAGAGCTTCGCATTGTGCACCGCAATCGCGGAGACCACGCTCCCCTCCTCCGTTTGTTCGATGATCTCGAAGTCGGTGGTGACTTCCTCGGTCGAATACGGCAGCGCTTTCTCGATCTGGATGCGCACCATCTCGTTGAACTCGGACGCTTCCACCACCGGCAAGCGCAGCCGTTGGGCGAGGACCGCGGTCAGCGGCAAGCCCAGGACCAGATCCTCCGTGCCGTTCAAAAACGGAATCGCCTCTTCCAGGTTCGCGGCGGGACGCACATCCCACGCGCCTTCCTCTCCGGTGCGCCGCACGACATTCCAGCCCTCCGCAGCCGGCATCAAAAATACCGGGGACGTCGCCGTGTCCATCCTCACAGCTCCTTCCAGCTGATCAGTTGCGGAATATTGCCAGACTTTGCGGATGACCATTTGCACGACGCGCTTGACGTCGCCGGACTTCCCGACGCTGGTCACGCGCAGCACTTGATCCCTTAATCCCACGAGTGGGGCAAGTTCTTTAAACTGATCGGGCGACAATCCGAGCGCCGCTCGCACGTCTTCCATGGTCTTCCAAGTCGGATCGTCCTCCGTCCCCTCGATGCCGTCCGGCCCGGCGCGGACGGTGAGAAACTGATCCACGATCGGCTCGGTCATTCCCGGCAACGACAGGAGCATGTCTTTCGAGGCCCAGAGGAGATCGATCGGCCCGGTGCTGTTCACCGTAAGCTCAGAATCCCAGCCCGGCCGCGCGACAAATTCCGCCCAGCCTTTGACCCGCTTCAGATCGTCGATTCGCGTCAGCAAACTGTTCGCCGGTTTGTAGGTCCCTTCGTCCTCCGCTCCGTTCAGTCGCACCAGATTGTCCGGATCCACCCAATCGAGCAGGCAATCGATCATGTGGTCGCGTTCATTCAAATCGACCCCTTTGGTCTCGAGAAACTTCCGCAACAGTTCCAGCCGTTGCGGATTCTCGCCCGCCACGACCCAGTTCAGGTTTAACCGGCCACCTTCGCCCGTGATGCGCGCTTCGTAGGTTTGCGTGCGACTCGCGCCGCCCCGCAGGATCGGCGAGCCCGGTTTTACGGCGGGATGGAGCGCGATTTCACTGCCCGAGCAAGCCATCGCTTCCGCTTCCAGGACGCGGCTCGCGTTGCCGTTCAGGACCAAACGCGAGTCAATATCGAGCGCCCACGAAATCACCATCCCGCTGAGGAGGAACAACGCCCAGAGCGAAAGCATGAGCGCGGCGCCTCCGCGTTGCTTGTCATGGCGATATTTCATTCTTAAAGAGGCGTCCTTCCGAGTGCGATGACGGCTTCCCAGGGCACCGCATTGTTCGCGCGTCCGATCGCCACCTTCACCAACCGCGGCAGCGTGACGGTGTCGGTCCACTTGTCGACCCAGGTATTGAGCCGCGGATCGAAGTAGCGCAGTTGCAGGCTTTGCACATTCGGCAGCAGCGGCACCCAATTCTCGCTACCGCTGCCGCCATTATCCGGCTCATCTGCCGGGCTGCGCATGATTCCAAGTTCCATTTCGTCTTTTCCCTTGGACATCGGCCGCAGCCGCATGCTCACTCGATATTCGCCCACAGCGTAGCGCGTGAGTAATCCCGGGCCCGCGCCGCAGATCCAGGTGATCTCGTCGCGCGAGCGATCGCCCAATTTCAACGGCTCACCCAGGAGTGCGCCCGCCCCCGGCGTAAGGCTCTGCCATTGCGCGGCGAGGAGATTCTGGAATCCGGAAAACTGCGCATCCGCCGCGTTTGCCTCCGAGGAAATCCGGAGAGCCGTGACGTTCGTCTGCACGAAGCGATAAATCGACACCGACATCATCGCCAGGATCGCGACCGCGAGCACGATCTCGAGGAGGGTGAACGCTCCGCGGCGTTCCATTTTATCCGATGCGGAAAACATAAAATTCCAGTTTGCGCGATTGCGTGATGCCGCCCCGCTGCCACTCGGCCGTCAGGGTCACGCGGCTAATTCCGGCGAGCTCGATATCCTTTTCGTTCTTCAATCCCGCCGGCCCGCTCTTCTGCGTGACCACGACCAGGCCATAACCGGTCTCGACCTTGATCTCTTTTTTCGCGTCGGGAAACCCCGGCGTCGCCTGAATCTCCGCCATGCGGTTCCCGAGGATTTGTCGCACGCGATCTTCCTGCTCGCTCAGCACCGTGGCGTTCATGCAGTTCTCCACCGCACGGCCGAGGGTGAGCGTGCCGACGACGAAAATCGTCAGCCCGATCAGCACCTCGAAAAGCGCGAAACCGCGCAGCGTTTTCTTATTTCGCGACATAGCGGGAGAGCTCCGGACGCGCGGTCAGGGAAGAATAATTCGCCGTCCACGAACCATCGACGCCCTTATAGGAAACGACCGCCGGCTCGCAGGTGCCCGAAGGCCAGAAAACCCATTCCGCGGGTGGATCATCCGTTAGCGCGGCCGGCAGTTGGAGAACAAATGCGTCCCCTTTCTGCAGCGGCAGGATGGCCGTGGGCTCAGGATCTTCGCCTTTTTCCATGGCCTCAGTCCGAAGCACGAGCCGATCCTTGTCCCACAAAATCAGATAGGGGCGACGATCGGCCACGCTCCGTTCCTGGGCGGTGCGGACCAGGTTGTTCATCGCGTCGAGCGAGCGGCGCAGCCGACGATCGGCCAGGACGCCGTTGAGACTCGGCACCGCCAGCAACAAGAGCATGAGCATGATGAAGACCGCGATCGCGATCTCGATCATAGTGAACGCCTGCTGGTTTCGCCGCATTGGGAAATCTAATGCCTCGGCCCCGATTCACAAGATGAGGCGACGGCGCCCGGCGACCAAGCGCGCAACCAGCCGCTAAAAATTAGCAAGCGAACGGCAGCAGCCCGGCGGCGGGTAGGTTAGGATTTCCCCGTGACTCAACAAACGGCTACAGTGAGCAAGCCGGATTCACCAGTGCACCGAATGACAGTTGCTCCGACACCAAAAGCGATCGCGCGATCAAGGAGTTCGGCGTTCCGCTGGTGCGTTCAGGTGTTCCTCGCGCTCGCGATGATCTCTGTGGTCGCGGTTCTGATTTGGCAGGGAGTCACCGCCCACGGCGCGCCCGATCCGATGCGGCCGCAGACCAGCCCGACAGTCGCGTTCCTCGACATCGGCGTGCTCGTCTTCCGCGAAGGCCTCGAATGCATTCTCGTGCTCGCGGCGATCACCGCCAGCATGATCGGGGCAAAGCGCGCGCACCGCCGGCCGGTCGCTATCGGGGCCGCGATCGCTTTCGGCGCGACCCTCGTCACCTGGTTCATCGCGGTCGGCATCATGGGGCAGTTGACCGAGAGCGTGCCCGCGCTCGATCTCCAGGCCGCAACCGGACTGCTCGCGGTGATCGTGCTGCTGGTGATCATGAACTGGTTCTTCCACAAGATTTATTGGGGCGGCTGGATCCGGGCGCACAATCGCCGCCGCAAAGCCCTGCTCGCGAACGCCGTCGTGATCACACCGAGCCGCCTCTATTGGGGTTTCATCCTCCTTGGCTTCACCTCGCTCTATCGCGAAGGCGTCGAGGTGGTGCTCTTTCTGCAAAGCTACAATCTGCGACTCGGTGGCGGCGTGGTGTTGAAAGGCGCGCTCCTCGGACTCACCCTTTCCGCATTCGTCGCCATCCTGACCTTCGCCCTGCAACAGCGATTGCCTTACCGCAAAATGCTCATCACCACCGGCATCCTGCTCGGTGTCGTCCTCCTCGTGATGGTGGGTGAGCAAGTGCAGGAAATGCAGCTCGCGCATTGGGTTTCGACCACGCCTATCGCGGCGCTCGAGGATGTGATTCCGGATTGGATGGGAATGTGGTTCGCGGTCTTCCCAACCGTGGAAACGCTCACTGGGCAGGCCATCGCCGCGATCCTTGTGATCGGCTCTTATTTCGGCGCGCGGATGTTGCGCGGTACCCCACCGGAGCCAGACGCGGCGGTGCCCGAGGCGCTGGAAGCGGAAGGCGTGCAAGCAATCGAGCGCGCCCACTAGAAAGCGCATCTGGGGTGCGCCAAGCGTTCAGTTCTTATCGACGCTGTATTTGCCCGGGCCGACGAAAAGCAAACTGAGCAGGATCAGGCCCAACTCGACCGCCGCTATGTTGCCGCGGACGTTCCGCCATCGAGCGCGCCGAGGACGTGGACAAGAGTGATCGCCAGGACGAGCAGGACGCCGGGGCGAAAGAATAACCCGAAGATCATCAAGGCCCCGCCAAGGCAACCGAAGAGCGCGCCGACGAATCCCCAGATCTGAAAGTGCGAGTGCAAACCGAGGTTTCGGATCGCGCTCCCGAAGGTGGCCCAGCGCGACGGACCTCCGAGCAAGACCGGCCCGGTTAAGATAATGAAAAGGACACCGAGACTCACGCGCATGATCAGCAGTCCTGCCTCGCGATACTTCGCCAGAAATGCCATTCGCATCGCGCGACGCTGAACGGATCAAAGACAGATTGCAAATCAAAGGCGCGCGCCGAAACATCTGAGCATGCCCGGAATCACCAAAGCCGTCCTGCTCGCCGCCGGGCGCGGCACGCGGATGCGCGAACTAACGAGCGATTTGCCCAAGCCGATGCTCCAGGTCCAGGGCAAGCCGATCCTGCAACACATCATCGAAGGGATGCGCGCGGCGGGTGTGAGCGATTTCCTGCTCATCGTCGGCTGGCGCGCGGACGTCGTCCGCGAATTCTTCGGCGATGGCTCTGCCTTCGGCGCGCGGATTGATTACGTCACCCAACTCGAGCAGAACGGGACCGGGAAAGTCGTGGAGCTTGGCGCGGGAGTTTTGCGGCGAGGATGCGTTTCTGCTCAGCTACGGCGATATCCTGCTCGATCCCGCGCATTATCCCCTGCTCGCCTCGCCCGCCGATGACGTGGAAGCGATCATCAGTGTGAAGCGGATGGATGATGTGAGCAAAGGCGGCGCGGTCTTTGTGAACGAAAGGTTTGAGATGATCGATCTGCGCGAGAAGCCTGCGCCGGGCGAACCCACGAGCCCCTGGTACAACGCTGGCGTCTATGCTTTTCGCCCGAGCATTTTCCCATTCGTCGCGCGCTTGCAGATTTCCGCGCGCGGAGAATACGAGTTGACCGACGCCATCCGCGAACTCGCCCTGTCGGGCAAGAAGGTGCAAGCGCTGGAAATCGCCGGCACGTGGGCGGACGTGCGCGATCCGGAGATTCTCGCGCAGTTAAACGCGCGGTAGAGGCGCTACCTCACGGCACGTCTTCCACGGCCTCGTCGGGCGCCTCTTCGCCGATTTCCTCTTCAATCTCCCGGCGCCAGGCCATCGAAAGCCAAGGCCGCAGAAATCCATAAAGCAAATACGCGAGGAAGAGAATCGCGGGCATCCACTCGTAGTTCAAGAAGGTGAAAATCGAAACCATGGCGATGATCAAGAAGCGCGGGAGCGAGCGGGTCGTGCGCCAGTTGAGCCCTTTGAAGCTCGGATAGCTGAACCGGCTGAACATCATGAACGACAGGAAAAGCATCAGCGGCGGAAGGACCCACTTCCACCGGCCGATTTCGTGATCGCGCTCTCCGAGCCACCAAAGCATGAAGAGCGTGAGCGAGGCGATCAGGCCCGCTGCCGCGGGAATGGGAAAGCCGCGGAAACTCTTGCTGAACTCAGCAGGCGTCCCACTAGCAGCGATGCAATTGAACCGGGCCAGGCGCATCGTCCCGCATAATAGATAGATAAACGCGACCACCCAGCCCGCGCGGGGAAAATCGACCAGGACAATGCGATAGACCATCAGAGCCGGCGCCAGTCCGAAAGAAACCGTGTCCGCGAGCGAATCGAATTCGCGTCCAAATGCACTGTCCTGGCCGCCAAGCCGCGCCAGTCTGCCATCGAGCAGATCGAAGATGCAGGCGCCGAGGATGTACCAGATGGCGGTGTGAAAAAGCGCTGCAGCCGCATCGGGATCCGTGCCCTGGAGAAGAGCGCCCTGCACGATCTTGAGCGTCGCGGCGAATCCGCAGAAGAGATTGCCCGCCGTCATCAGATTCGGCAGGAGGTAGATCTTCGGATTCTGCCCGCTCATGAATTTACGAGAGTCGCGCGATCACGGTCGCTCCGCCCGCCACGCGGTCGCCCACTTTCACCAGCACGGTGGCATCGAGCGGCAAATAGACTTCCGTGCGCGAACCGAAACGGATCATGCCGAAACGCTCCCCTTTCTGCAATTCATCGCCCAGCTTTGACCAGGCCACGATTCGTCGTGCGATCGCGCCGGTAAGTTGCCTAACGACAAGGGTCGCACGCGGACTCTCGAAGGCCCAGGTCATCGATTCGTTTTTTCCCGAGCATTCAGGGCTCCGAGCATCGAGACACAGCCCCTCGCGATGCTCGCGATAGGTGATCCGGCCGGCGATCGGGGCACGATTCGTGTGCACATCAAAGACCGAGAGGAAAATCCCGACACGCCGCATCGCTGTTTTCACCACTTCATTTTCTTCGATCTCTACGATGTCGGCGACCACGCCGTCAGCCGCGGCGACCACACTCTCGACATCGGCGGGAGAGACGCGCTCGGGATCACGAAAGAAGGCCAGAGTGTAAATAATGAGCGCGACGAAAAGAAGTGAAAGCCAAAGTGAAAGTATCGATGCGACGAGCGCGAGGAGCGCGAGAACCAGGAAGATCCAACGTCCTTCATAAAGTGTCTGCCAGCGCATACTTTCGCCGGTAGATTCGGGGTCAGGCTAATAGGCGGTCAAGCAGCGTCTAAGCTCGGGATTCCCGTCCGGTTGGTGATCCAAGTCCGCGCATACAAGATAGAGGGTTCGCCAGGATTCCCAGTCACAATTAGTAGCGGATTTTGCTGATTCGACAGCATGAGAAACTGTTTGTTTCCGAAGTGAGCCACGCTATCTTTTTCGGTGCTCATGCCATCAGCTCTTCAAGCCAATCCCGACGACGAAAATTCCGATAATCAAAAGCGTCAGACGGACGCGACCGGCATCAGCCAAAATCAGAAGTACGACGCCGCCCAGATCGACAAACTGGAGGGCCTCGAAGCTGTCCGGAAGCGCCCGGGCATGTATATCGGCGACCCCGACGAACGCGGCTTGCACCACTGCGTTTTCGAGGTTCTCGATAACTCGATCGACGAACATCTCGCCGGCTATTGCAGCAAGATCGAGGTCGCCGATCCACGTCGATGGTTCGGTCTCGATCCGCGACAACGGCCGCGGCATTCCGGTCGACATGCATCCGAAGTTCAAGATGCCGGCGGTCGAGTTGGTGCTGACGAATCTGCACGCCGGCGGCAAATTCGGCCAGGGCGCCTACAAATATTCCGGCGGTCTCGCACGGCGTCGGCGCGAAATGCGTCAACGCGCTGTCCGATTGGTTCAAGGTGGAGGTCTCGCGCGACGGCAAGGTCTACCACATGGGCTTCGAGCGCGGGAAGACGACGCAGAAGCTCGAACGTCATCGGCGAGGTGAAGAACAAGAAGCACGACCGGCACGCTCATCACCTTCCTGCCCGACCCGACGATCTTCACGATCACGACCGAGTTCAAGTTCGAGCGCCTCGCGCAGCCGCTTGCGCGAACTGGCCTTCCTCAATCCCGGCCTCGAGATCACCCTCACCGACGAGCGCGGCGAGTCGCCGAAGAAGGAGACGTTCTTCTACAAGCACGGCATCGAGGAATTCGTGCAGCCAGCTCGGCGAGAACAAGCAGGTCATTCACCCGAAGCCGGTCATCGCTCTCGCGGCAACGGGACGAGGTCTTCGTCGACGTCGTGCTGCAGTACAACGACAGCTACAACGACCAGATTCTGTGCTTCGCCAACTCGATCCCGAATCCGGACGGCGGCACGCACCTCACCGGTTTCCGCACCGCGCTGACCAAGGCGGTCAACCAGTACGCGAAGACCAACAGCCTGTTGAAGGACAAGGATCCGGCCATCTCCGGCGACGACGTGCGCGAAGGCTTGATCTGCGTCCTCAGCATCAAGCTGCCGAACCCACGCTTCGAATCGCAGACCAAGGTGAAGCTCGTCAACACCGAGATCGACGGCATCGTCAACTCGGTCGTTTACGACGGGTTGATGACCTTCTTCGATCAGAACCCGCCGGTCGCGAAACGGATCTTCGACAAGGTGCTGACCGCCGCCCGCGCCCGCGAGGCCGCGCGCAAGGCGCGCGAGACGATCCGCAAAGGCGCGCTCACCGGCGGCGGCTTGCCCGGCAAACTGGCCGATTGCTCCGAGCGCGATCCGGACCTGACCGAGCTTTACATCGTCGAGGGCGATTCCGCCGGCGGCTCCGCCAAGCAGGGACGCGACCGGCGCTACCAGGCGATTCTGCCGATTCGCGGCAAGCTGATCAACGTCGAGAAAGCGCGCCTCGATCAGGTGCTGAAGAACACGGAAATCCAGTCGATGATCACCGCCATCGGCACCGGCATCGGCAAGCCGAAAGACGAGACGACGACCAAGGACGAAGCGTCCTTCGACATCAGCAAGCTGCGCTACGGCCGCATCATCATCATGACCGACGCCGACGTGGACGGCTCGCACATCCGCACCCTGCTGCTGACGTTCTTCTACCGGCAGATGACCGAGCTGGTGCGCGCCGGCAAGATCTACATCGCGCAGCCGCCGCTCTATCAGATCAAGCGCAAGAAGCGCGAGGAATACGTCGATGACGACGTGCAGCTGAACAAGATTTTGATCTCGTTAGGCGCGGAAGACGTCCGCCTGAAGAATCTGGCCGACGACAAGGAACTGAGCGCCGCGCAGCTGAAGGACATTCTCGAATCGCTCGAAAAACTGGCCAAGCTGAGCGAATCCGTCCGCCGGCACGGCGGCGATTTCGAGACTTTCCTCGGCGAGCGCGACGCGAAGACCGGCAAACTCCCGACCTATCTGGTCAAGGTGCGCGAAGGAAACGATGAGTCGGTGCACTATTTCCACGACGAGCACGAGGTCCGCCGATTTCACGAGGAGAATCTCGACCTGAATCTGTTCGACGCGGAGATGGGACAGGAACTGCTTGCCGCTCGCCGCACCGGCCGCGGGCGCCAAGACCAACGGCGTTCGGCGGCGCGCGAACCATGATCGAACTTCACGAGTCGGCCACCGTCCAGAAACTCATCGCGGAACTGGCGCGCAAAGGCTTGAAGGTCGATCACTACGCCGCGAGCGATCAGCCGATCTTCGAACTGATCGAAGGCGAAGGCGAGAAGGCGATGGTGCATCCGCTCTTCTCCATCCCGGAGATTCACCAAAAGATCGTCGAGATCGGGCGACGCGGCGTGCAGATCAAGCGCTTCAAAGGCCTCGGCGAAATGAACGCCAAGGAACTGTTCAACACCACGATGGATCCGGAGAAGCGCAAGCTGCTGAAGGTCGACCTGAACGACGACAACCCGTCGAGGCCGACCAGATGTTCACCATCCTGATGGGCGACGTCGTCGAGCCGCGCCGCCAATTCATCGAGGACAACGCGCTCAATGTCCGCAATCTGGATGTTTAGACAGGATATGACGAATTTCCAATGGCGAATGACCGAAGGAACTGCGATGCGAAGTCACGGTTGCGATGGTCCATCGCACACTGGGACAGGTCTGAGTCGTTCTCGAAAGCTGCTCGCATTGCGAAGTTCGACGCCCTCGCCTACTCATTCGAGTTGCGATGGCTCACGTTCGGTCGAGGCGTATCGTTCGTCGACTTCCGTAATCCGATCTATCGAACCGCAATCTGATTTGTGAACTGAAGGCATCTCGCAATCTGTCGAAGCAGACGACGAAGTCTCAAGTCGTGAATTATCTAACTGCGCATCGCAACCACGACGTCGGGCTGCCTTCCTGAATTTCGTGAACGCAGTCTGCAATTTAAACGGAAATCTCGCCGACAGCGCCGAGTTCCACCTGAATCTGCTCGATCTCCGTCAATCCAATCCGGAAATCCTGTTACATTCCTGTCTCAAAAGTCACTCCCCGATGTATAACCCCAACGAAAAAATAGAGCTGATCAACGTCGCCGAGGAAGTCTCGAGGTCGTTCCTCGACTACTCGATGTCGGTCATCATCTCGCGCGCGCTGCCGGATGCGCGCGATGGACTGAAGCCTTCGCAGCGCCGCATCCTCTACGCGATGCACGATCTGTCGCTCTTCCCGAACCGGCAGCATCGGAAGTGCGCGAAGATTTGCGGCGATACGAGCGGTAACTATCACCCGCACGGCGAGGCGGTGATTTACCCGACGCTCGTGCACATGGCCCAGCCGTGGGCGATGCGCGAAACGCTCGTCGATGGCCAGGGAAACTTCGGTTCCGTCGAAGGCGATCCGCCGGCGGCCATGCGTTACACCGAGGCGCGCATGACGCATCTCGGCGCCGCGCTCATGACCGACATGGACAAGGACACGGTCGACTTCGTCCCGAACTACGACGAGACGCCGGACCGAGCCGACCGTCTTCCCGGCGGCCTTCCCGAATCTGCTCGTCAACGGCGGCACCGGCATCGCCGTCGGCATGGCGACCAACATGCCGCCGCACAATCTCGGCGAAGTGATCGACGGCATCTGCGCGCAGATCGACGATCCGGACATCACGCTCGACGGGCTGATGAAGTACGTGAAAGGACCGGATTTCCCGACCGGTTGCGCCATTCTCGGGCTCGCCGGCATCCGACAGTATCTCGAGACCGGACGCGGCAGCATGAAGGTGCGCGGCAAGGCCGGCGTCGAGGAACTGAAGGGCAATCGCGAGCAGATCGTCATCACCGAGATTCCCTACAACGTGAACCGCGCGACGCTGGTCGAGCGCATCGCGGACCTGGTGAATGAGAAAGTGCTGACCGACATCACCGCGATCCGCGATGAGTCGGACGAGAACACGCGCGTCGTCATCGAGCTGAAGCGCGACGGCAATCCGAAGGTCGTCATCAACAATCTCTACAAGCACACCGCGCTGGAGAGTTCCTTCGCGGTCAACATGCTCGCGATCGATCACGGCCGCCCGAAGCTGCTCACGCTCAAGGAAGCGAACGCGGCCTACATCGAGCATCGCCGCGAAGTCGTCCTGCGCCGGACCCGCTTCGAATTGCGCAAAGCCGAGGAGCGCGCCGAGACGCTCGAAGGTTACCTCATCGCGCTGGCGAATCTCGATGAATTCATCCGCATCATTCGCGGTTCGGCCAACCGCGATGAAGCGCGGGTGAAATTGCTCGCCTTCGAGTTCACCCGAAAACAGGTCGAGCAGATCGGCATCCTGATCCGCAACGAAGCGCGCCTCACCGAAGGCCGTTACGCCTTCAGCGAACATCAGGCGAATCAGATTCTCGATCTGCGCCTCTATCAACTCACCGGGCTCGAGCGCGAGAAGATCATCAACGAATACAAGGAGCTGATCGAGACGATCAAGGATCTGCGCGACATTCTCGCGAAGGAAGTCGCGCGTCTTTGAGATCATCAAGAAAGAGCTGCGCGAGATCCGCGACAAATACGCCACGCCGCGCCTGACCCAGCTCGTGCCGGATGAAGGCGAGATCAACATGGAGGATCTCATCGCGAACGAAGGCTGCATCATCAGCATCACGCACGGCGGCTTCATCAAGCGCACCGCGGTCAGCGCGTTTCGCGCGCAGCGCCGCGGCGGCAAAGGCGTCATCGGCATGACCACGCGCGAAGGTGCGACGGAGGAGGAAGAGGGCGATTTCATCGAGCATCTCTTCACCGCGACGACGCACGATTACCTGATGTTCTTTACCACCATCCGGGCGCGCCTACGTCGAGAAGGTTTACGAAATTCCCGAGATGGGCCGCGCGGCGAAAGGTCGCTCCATCGCGAATCTGCTCGAATTGCGCGCCGACGAAAAGATCGCCGCCACCATTCGCGTTCAGGCCAAGAAGTCCGGCACGGGCGCGAACATCGTGGACGAAACCTGGGACGAAGAATCTCCACATCGTCTTCGCCACCCGCTCCGGCATCGTCAAGAAATCGAACCTCTCCGATTACAGCAACGTCCGCAAGGGCGGCATCATCGCCATCCAGATCGAAGAGGACGATTGCCTGATCGACGCCAAACTAACGAATGGCGACAACGAAATCGTCCTCATCACGCAAGGAGGGAATGAGCCTGCGCTTCCACGAAGAGCAGTTGCGCGATCAGGGGCGCAACACCGTCGGCGTCTGGGGGATTCGACCGGAGAAAGGCGATCTCGTCGTCGGCGATCGCGCTCGTGATTCGCAATGCGATGCTGCTGGTGGCCGGCGAGAACGGCATCGGCAAACGGACGCCGTTCGACGATTACCGACGCAAATCACGCGGCGGCAAAGGCATCATCACGATGAAGACCGGCGAGAAGACCGGCCGGGTCGTCGGCGCGCTGACCGTGACCGATAGACGATGAGCTGATGCTGATCACGACCAAGGGTCAGATGGTGCGCACGCGCGTGAAAGAAATTCGCGCGGTCGGCCGAAACACCATGGGCGTGAAGCTGATGGACCTGCGCGGCGCGGAAAAACTGCAGGCGATCGCGCCGGTCGTCAGTCAGGCGGGCGAAGAGTCAGAAGTCGAGATCGCCCCGTAATCCACAAGGAGAACGCGACACGCGGTCTGCCCGCCCTCGCTTTACAAGCAGCCGCGTTTCCCGCTGGCGAAGATCAATGCGGGGCGTTGGTGATCGCGCCGGCGCCGCTACCAAAGCCTCCGCCACCTTCGCCCCGGTTGGGCGTGGAAGTGCTGCCTGCGACTTGCGGTTTCGGTTTGCTCGTCGAGGTCGACGTCGTGTGGGTGGTGGTTTCACAGCCGGCGAAGCCGAGTGCGAGTGTCGCCACCGCCAGAGTCAAAGTAGTCAACTTTTTCATATGTTCTTATTTCGGTTCCAAACGTGCCGCCATGGCGCGTTAGTCGTATCGCAGATCATCGCTTCCGGCGATTGAAATCTTGCCGCCGAGCGTCAGGCAGGCGCCACCTCGCTTCATTCCGCGACGTTGCCCCGCAGCTTCTTCAAGGTCGAGCGCTTGCGCTTGGTCTCGAGAATCCGGCGCTTCAATCCGCGTGGTCGTGGTGAGTTTTGCCGGCGTATTTTCTCCCGTCGCGCCTTTTGCGCGTCGCGCACATGTCGTTGCTCTTGCTCAATCGCCGCCAGCAGGCGCTCACGCGCCAGTTTCCGGTTCATGGCCTGGGAACGCGAGTCCTGCACAGTCACGCTCGCCCCGGACGGACGGTGCCGCAGCGTTACCGCGGTCGAGACCTTGTTAACATTCTGACCGCCCGGACCGGCAGAGCGCGCAAAGGTCTCTTCGAGATCGACGTCCCGGATTCCTGCACGCCGCATCCGCTCCTCGAAAGTCTCTCCCATCGCCAAGGGGCTGGTCGTTAGACCGGTGTGATCTTCTCGCGGCCGTAGCGGAGAACGCGCGTCATCCAAATCAGTTCGTCGAGAAACTCCCCCACCCGCTTGATGAAACTCTCATCCTGCAATTCTCCCGCCTCGTTGAAGATCTTCCCGGCGCGGCCAAAGTTCACATCGGTAAACGTCGTCACAAGCCCCAGCTCCCGCATCACCGGCAGGAGCGCCTCGATCACCCGCGTGCCGCCGAACGCACCCGCCGACACTCCGCAAATCCCAACCGCCTTGTGGATGTATTCCTTCAGATTCATATCGAGCGCATGCTTCAGCAGGCCGGGATAGCCGTGGTTGTACTCCGGCGTGACGATGATGAATCCATCGGCGCGCTCGGCTAACGAAGCCCACTCCTGGTCACGCGTTTCGTCGTTCGGACCGTGGAGATCGAACTTCAGATTCTTGATATCGACGAGTTCCGTCTTCACGCCCGCGCGCTTCTGAAGCTCGGCGAGGACAAGCTTGGCCGCGTGTTCGCTGCGTCGCCCTTCACGCGCGGTCCCGAGGATAACGGGAATGAGGAGTTCTTCTTCAGCCATGATGTTCTTCGCCAGAGTCCGCGACGAAATTGCCAATAGCGCCGTTCCGGGAATGCGGCAAATGTCGCCGCCATTTCGTCTCGACGTTGGCGAGGGCGGTTTGCGATGATCCCACCGGGCCGCACCGAGTTCATCTCTCCATGTCTATCCCGGAAGACTCCGATCTCGAACTAGAGATCGCCCACGTCTTGCTGATCGACGTCGTCGGTTATTCGAAGCTGCTGGTGAACGGGCAAATCGAGATTTTGCAACAGCTCAACCGGATCGTGCGGGAGACCGCGCATTTCCGTTCCGCGGAAGCAAAAGGGAAATTGATGCGCCTGCCGACCGGTGACGGGATGGCCTTGCTCTTCTTTGACAGCGCGGAAGCGCCCGTGCAGTGCGCCCTCGAAATCAGCGAGGCAAGCAAGGCCAACCCGCAGATGCAACTGCGCATGGGCGCGCACAGCGGACCAATCAAGGAAGTCAAGGACGTGAATGATCGTTCTAATTTCGCCGGCGCCGGAATCAACCTCGCGCAGCGTGTTCTCGATTGCGGTGACGCGGGCCACATTCTCGTCTCGCAGCGCCTGGCGGAGGATTTGCGCTCATATCAACATTGGCACCCCTGGCTCCACGACCTCGGCGAGTGCGAGGTAAAACATGGGGTGCAACTACACCTCTACAACCTGTGCAAAGACAGCCTCGGGAATCCCGCCGTTCCCGCCGCGATCAGTCGTCAGCGCGGCCGCTGGCAGCGTTGGAAAAAATCGACCGCCCACTGGCTGACAGGGTCTCCGCGACGAAAGCGTGCCCTCGCGGCTGCCGCAATCGTCGTCTTAGGGCTGATGACGTTGGCGTGCTGGTTCGCGTTTCCATCGCGCCCCCATCGAGAAAAGTATCGCGGTGCTTCCTTTCGAAAATGCCAGTGAGGACCCGAACAACGTCCACTTCGTGAACGGCGTCCAAGGAGAGGTCTCTCAGCGACCTGAAGTTGGTTCCAAATCTCAAGGTCATCAGCTCCATTTCCGTTTTACCATTCAAAGCAGGGATCGAGCGGGATTTGCCGGCTATCGCGCGGACGCTGGGCGGCGTTACACACATCCTTCAGGGCAGTGTGCAAAAAGTGAGTGATCGGGTCCGCGTTCAAGTCGACGCTCACTGACGTCGCGACCGGGACACAACTTTGGGCCGAGGGTTACACCCGAGAACTGGCGGACGTTTTTGCGATTCAAACCGAAATCGCCGAGAAGATCGTCGGGCAACTAAAATTGCAACTCTCGCCGGAGGTGCGGACGGCGATCGAACAGCGTCCGACGAACAATCTGCGATGCCTACGACCTTTACACTCGCGCGAAAGGTCTCATTCAAGATTCCGTCGTCTCAAGCGCACGCGGCAAGGAGGATCTGACCGAAGCGGTGCAATTGCTGACGAAAGCGGTAAACACTGACCCAACGTTCTTTCTCGGCTACTACCAGTTGGCCCGAGCGCACGACCAGCTTTACAGTCGTTATGACCAAACCACCACGCGAAAGGAACAGGCCGAGAACGCCATCCAGGCGTTGCGTCGCCTCCGTCCCGCAGCCGGCGAGACCTACCTGGCTTCGGCATGGCATCTCTATTTGACCCGCCAGGAGACAGGGGCCGCGCTAGCGGAACTCGAGATCGCGCAACGTTCCTTATCTAACGAATCGGACGTGCCGTTGCTCCGTGCCTACATCGATCGGCGGGAGGGCCGCTGGGACGAATCCATGCGCAATTTTCGCCACGCCCTCGACCTCGATCCGCAAAATCCGCTCATCCTCGAGCAGATGTCGCTGAGCTTTTGCCAGCTGCGCCGTTTCCCGGAAATGGCCGAGGCATTGAGACGGGCGATCGATTTCGATCCAAGCAGCCTCGCGCTTCGCGTGCAACTCGCGGAGTAGATCTCGATTGGCGTGGCGACACCAAGCCGCTGCATGCCGTCATCGAGTCGCGCAGTCAGGGAGGATCCGTCAGGCGCCGCAACCATCGCGGACCATTGGATCGATCTGGCGATCTTACGAACGCGATGCCGACTGCGGCATGCGCGCGCTTAACTTCTCGGCGACAACGGATGCGCGGTCGAACGGGATACCGTTTCCACGCAGTTGGTGTGAAGGAATGGCTGCTCGGATTCGCGGTGACGACGACTGCTGCGCGTGCTTGCCTTCACACAAAACGCGGTCGGAAGCCGAGGGTCTTGTTGCGCGATCACCCGGAGGATGGCGGCGCGGCCTGCGTTTTGGGCATGGCCAATGCATTCCTCGGGAAGAAGGACGAGCGCGATCGGTAACGGGGAACGTGCCGTGCAAGTTGACTACCGACCGACAAAGATGCGGTCAACGGACCGCTCGTCGTGGGATATTTGGCGATTATCTACGCGTGGACCGGCGAGAAAGAGCTTGCGCTCGATCAACTCGAGCAGGCCACGAAAGTTCCCAGTTATTGGAGTTACGGAAACCTTTGCCTCCATCCCTATTGGGACCCGCTGCGCGGTGATCCGCGCTTCGAAGCAATCGTGGAGTCGCTGGCGCCGAAGTGAGTTTTCGATCGAAAGCTGGTCACGTTAACTTGCCCAAGTTTTTTGATCTCGCAATTGCAGCTCGATCGGCGGACACAAAGGCGATCCATGCAACAAGAAGAATATTCTGGAGTCGGGTCTCGTCGGTTTCGCGCTTGTCGGCCTCTCTACGATTTCGCATCTTCATCTATTACCCACGGGAGACGGGACGCAGGTTGTTTGTAAGAAAAATTGAAGCAGCTCTGTTGCGCATTGCGCTCCCCAAAGGGAGGATTCGTAGGCTCACGTTCGGGTCCCGCGGCAGTGCCTGCTGTGGTGGGCCATCACGTGACTCAGTAGTCAGCGTCCATCAGGAGCTACAAGTCTTTCTGCTGGAGACGCAATTCTCCCCGACTGCGAGGTCCAAAATCGAAGGCGAAACCAAAATGAGATCCAACAGCTTACTTTGGATAAGTGCCGTTGGGCTTGTCGCCGTTATCGCCCTCGTTCTCTTATATATGCGCTCGACCCGATACAACTTCGCGGCCGACCTTAACCTTCATTTCCCTCCGAATAGTTTCGACAATGTTGTGGACGAGGAATCTTTCACGAAAATTGTAAATCTCGAAAGCAAACCGTACGACGGCACTCATAAAACACACGTCCTCTATTATTGCGGAAGGTCCGTCACAGGAGGCGTGCCCGGACAACCACCTAATCTTGACGTTGGTCATCACGTCACTCAGTACGTCTCCTTCGCCGACGTGCAACATTTGGAGAACTTCTTGAAAGAGACCCAATCTTCGACTCCCACTCCGTGTAAGGAGTGAGAGGTGGTTGGAAGCCATTGCTGCTGAGCGGGACATCGCAGAAGGTGTGCATCGCGTTTTTCGCGATGCATTTTCTGCCGTTTCCGCGGTTTGTTGTCGCGATACATTCTGGCTCATCGCACGCGGACTCACCCTCTTGCCGGAACGGGCAACCGGCCTGACGGAGACCGGCGAATCAGTGGCCACGGCAGCGCTCGGGCAGGAATTGCACCGGACCAATCTTTCGCGCCAGACTGTCGATCTCTACCTCCACGCCGCCGGCATTGAATCGGGTTATGGCTTCTTTGCTCCCAATGTCGGCGGCACTTCGAAACTGATTTTTGAGCTGCATTTCGCCGACGGGCGCGTGGAGTACGAACCCGCGGGTGTTGATCCTAACGAGAGCGGTCTTCGCTTCGCCAGCTTCATGGATTATGTCGGCAGGACCCAGTCCCAAGCACTGCGCGACATCCTGATCAGGTCTTTGGCCCAGCCGATCTGGCAACGCCGTCCGGACGTCATAAGAATACGAGCGATCCTGGGTACGCTGTCGTATCCCTCGCCAGCCGAACTCTTGGATGGCACCGGGGCAGCATACCATTTCGTCGCCGCTTATGACCTGACTCGTCCGGAGAGTTCGCCGGCTCCGAAAAAACCTTGAGCGTTAAATCGTGAGCCGGGCAGGGCTGCGCCCGTTCTTCTTTCCACTCGAAGATGATCGCTGGCTTGCGATTCTCCGTCTCGGACTCGGAATACAGTTCGCGCTCTATTGCCTGACGCTGCGGACGAGTTGGACTTCGCTTTTCGGCCAGACCGGGAATGGTCTCGTTAGCCGCGAGCTCGCGGAGCTCCTGGCCGCGCGCGGCAAATCCGCTGCTGCCAAAGATCGGGTGGCTCCTGAATGCGGGCACATGCGTCGGACTCAACGAAAGGACCAGTCTGTTTCTGGTCTGGTTACTTCTTTTCGGCGCAAGCTGCGGTCTTATCGCTGGCTTTCTCTGCCGGCCCTGCGCGATCGTGGCCTGGTTCCTTCACCTATGCCTGGCGGATAGTCGGAGTGTTCTTTCGTATGGCGTCGATCAATTCATGACCCTCGGCATGTTTTACCTCATGCTCGCGCCGCTGCCGGATCGCTTTTCGCTGGATCGGAAATTGTTCGGTCGCGCGCCGCGGTTCCCAGAACTGCTCGGGTTTTTTCGCCGCGCTCTCCAGATTCATCTTTGTTTCATCTACTTCTTTGGCGGTCTGGCCAAGGCGCTGGGCAGCGGGTGGTGGGATGGATCGAATCTCTGGCGCGCCCTCACCCAGCCTCCCTTCAATGTGCTTCCGCTGGGATTCCTCATCCTGTGGAAAGACGTGCTCCCGATTCTTGGCATCGCCATCTGGCTGCTGGAAATGACGTATCCGATTTTCATCTGGCCGCAGCGCACGCGCAGGATCTGTCTGCTGTTGATTTGTGCGATGCACGTCGGCATAGGATTCGGCATGGGCATGCCGCTTTTTGCCCTCGTCATGATTGTGCTAAACCTGGCGGCGTTCGCTCCCATGCTTCCTCCCAAGGAAGCTGTCGCCCTGCTCCCCGGCACTCTCGCTGCCTAGCGCGCAGGCAGGCGTTTCACAGAACCGGGGCCTCAGCGCCCCGACCGAGGGCAACAATCACGGGTTCCGTTCTTCGCAGAGTTTTTGAAAACGCGCGTCACCACGAATTGGATCCCACACCGGCTCCGCCCGCAAGAGCGCCGGCGTCACCGCGTAAGCGCACGGCATTTCGAGCACGCGCTCGAGCGTCGTGATCGCGCTCTCTACGTCTCCCGCTTGCGCGTGGACCCGTGCGAGCACGGTCAGAGCCTGTGGAAGCAGAAAAGCATCCTTCGCGTAGGCGTCCACCGCGCGTTGGGCGGCGCGCAACGCGGCCGGGTGATCGCCAAGCAGACTGTAGGTCTGCGCGCCATACGGGATCGCATACCAGGGATTGTCGTCGCCCTGCCGACGCATCGCGTCCATCAAGTCGCGCGACTCCGCGGCGTGCGCGAGCCCCGCGTCGCGTTCGCCATTCAGAATCTCGGCAAAGGCCAGCATGGAAAGCGCCTCCGCCACCGAGGTGTTCGGGAGCGCATCTCTCTTTTCCAATTCCAGCTTGAGCGCGGCGATCGCCTCCGGGTATTGGCGTTGATAGATCCACTGGTTAAGGCGCGCCGTGGGAATTTCCGGATGCGCGGGAGGATTCGGCAGAGCCTCGAGCTGTTTCTCCGCCGCTGCGAAGTCGCCCTCCATTTGATAAGTGGCCGCCTTCTCTGCGATCAACTCGGCATCGCCCGGCGCCACTTGCAGTGCGCGGTCGAACGCGGTCAGCGCCTCCGGATAGCGCCGCAATCCGCGCAAAGTCCACGCCTGATGTTTCCACGTCTCGGGATTCCGCGGATCGAGCTCCGCGGCCTGCGTGTGCAGTGCGAGCGCTTCCTCCCAGCGGCCAAGCCGGCGGGTCACGCCACCCATGCGCAAGAGCACTTCCGAGCTGCTCGGCAAACGCCCGCGCGCTTGCGTGTACGCTTCCAGCGCGCCCTCATAGTCTTGCGTCCCGTAACGATAATGGCCGAGAGCGAGCAACACCTCGCCCGCCTCCGGCGCGAGACGGGTCGCGTTATCGAGCGCCTGTTTGGCCAGGGCGAGCCGTTGCGGCGTGCCATCAAATTGGTAGTACGTCCAGATGTGCGCCGAAGAGAGACGCGCCCACGCCTGCGCGAAACGCGGATCGAGTTCCACCGCCTGCCCATACGCCTTCACCTTGGCCTCGAGCGACTCCGCGGAGAAACCCGCACTCCCTTCGAAGCTGAGTCCGCGCAGATAGGCATCGTACGCCTCGGTGTTGTCGGTTAACTTCAGGCTCAGCGCCGTTTGTTCGCTCCCGGTTAATTTCACTCTTAGCTGCTCCGCGACCGCCTTCGCGACCTCGCTCTCCACCGCCAGGACGTCGGTCAGTTTGCGGTCGTAGACCTCCGCCCAAATGTGCGAATCGTCCTCGGCCTTGATCAGCTGCACGTTGACGCGGACCGAATCGCCTTCCTTCCGCACGCTCCCTTCGAGGATGTGCGCGACGCCGAGTTGCTTCGCGATCTCGGGCAGGTTCTCCGGCGTGCTCTTGTATTGCAGGGTGGAAGTCCGCGAGATCACCTTCAAGTCCGCGATTTTCGCCAGGTGGGTCAGGATTTCATCCTGAATGCCCTCCGCAAAATAGGCGTTCGCCTTGTCGTTGCTCCAGTTCTCAAAAGGCAGGACCGCGATCGACTTGTCGTTAGGCGCAACGGCCCCGCGTTTGCCTTGCTCATATCTCCAGACCCCGAAGCCCAGAACAAGCGCGGCCAGGAGAAGCGCACCCGCAGCCACCTTGCGACCTCGAGCCCAAGCCGACCATTGGCGGTTTCCTCGCCGGATCTTTTCCGGTCGCGCAGGATTCCCGGCATCCTCGGTGTAGAGATTGAAGATGCCGAGCTCGACACCGTGCTTCACCGTGACTGTCCCCAGGTCATGAAGGTGCGGCTGCCATTCGCGGTAGTGCTCGAGATCTTCCGCCACCCGTTTCGAGAGCAGAATGTGCCCGGCATCGCCGCAGTCCATCACCCGGCAGGCAATGTTCACTCCCAGCGCCGGTGAGATTGAGCCTGCCATTCACGTCCGCGACCTGATTCACCGGTCCGCTGTGCACCCCCATCCGCAGCGCGAACTTCGCCCCGCGCCGCAAAGCCTGGCCGATTTCGAGCGCGCATTGCACGGGCGCCTCCAGAGTACTGAGAAAGACCAGCGCCATCCCATCGCCCGTCGGCAAACGGATCAATTCGCCCGCCTCATCGGCCGCGCGAAACGGCTTTGTCTCCCGCACCACCTCGTTCAAGAGATGCATCGCTTCAGTCTGCTCGTTGATGAGTAACTTCGAGTAGCCGACGATGTCGATGAAGAGCACATGCCCAATCTCCAGTTGAAGATTCGGCTTCGATTCAGCACTCATCGGGAGACTCTCACGGCGAGCCCGGCCGGACCCGTCGCGGGAAAGGCGGAGAGGATTCGGTTGCAGAGGACATTCGACTCCAGACTCCGATTCATAAGCCCGGCTCAACTTTATTCCACTTTCGAAATTCTTGTGCGCTTTTCGCACCTCTTCGCTCCGTAGTTGCCACGCGGGAATTTGCCCTCCATTCTCCCTCCCAACTCTGCACCTCCCCATGCCAACTAAATCCCCTGCTTCCGTGCCCTACTCCCGCAGCAATCCTTTCCCCGGCAAGATGATCGTCAATCGCAGCCTGTGCGGCGAAGGTTCGAAAAAGGACACTCGGCATCTCGAGATCGACCTCACCGGCTGGGGACTCAGTTACGAAGTCGGCGACTCGTTGGCAGTGTGTGCGTCCAACGATCCCGTGTTGGTGGATGAAATCCTGAATGCAATTTCCGCAAAGGGCGACGAACCGGTCAAGAGCCCGAAGCGCGAGACCACCTTGCGCGAAGCGCTCTCGAGCGATTGCCGGATCACTCAAACGACCCCGAAGTTTTTGAAGATGATCGTCGCCCGGGCGAACGCCGCGCCCTTGTTGGCCGAGTTGCTCGATCCCGAACGCAAAGAAGATCTCGACCGCTATCTCTGGGGCATGGAGGTGATCGATTTCCTCAGCGAGCATCCCTCGATTAAGATTTCGCCCCAGGAATTTGTCGATGTCCTGGCGAAATTGCAGCCGCGGCTTTATTCGATTTCCTCCAGCCTCAAGGCGTTTCCGAACTCGGTCCATCTGACCGTGGACGTGGTGAAGTACGAGAGTCACGGGCGGCAGCGCAAAGGCGTTTGCTCCACCTTCCTCGCGGAACGAGCCGATCATGTGCCCGTGCCCGTTTTTCCAAGCATGTCGAAGTTTCATCTGCCCGCGGACGGGAACACGCCCATCATCATGGTGGGACCTGGCACCGGGATCGCACCGTTCCGCGCCTACCTCCAGGAGCGCAAGGCGGTTGGGGCAAAAGGGAAGAACTGGCTCTTCTTCGGATCGCAGCATCAACGCTCCAATTTTTTTTACCGGGAAGAATTTGAAGAGCTAATCCGGGATGGTTTTCTCACGCACCTCAGTTGCGCCTGGTCGCGCGATCAGGCCGAAAAATCCTACGTCCAGCACAAGATGCTCGAGAATGGACCCGAAATCTGGCAGTGGCTCGACGCAGAGGGCGGCCACTTTTTCGTTTGCGGCGACGCCCGCCGAATGGCCAAGGACGTCGATGCCGCCTTGCGCACCATCGTCCAGGAACAGGGCGGCAAGAGCGTGGAGCAAGCTAACGAGTACGTCGAAAAGCTGAAGAGCGACAAACGTTACAAACGCGACGTTTATTGAGGCTTGGCCAGCCCCCTCCCTTGTGATTAAAGGAGAATCCCCATGAAATACATGATCAGCTGGTTCGAGCGGACGCAAGGATCGCCGATGGAATACGAAAATGCCCAGAAGCGGATCCTGGAGGTTTTTACTCAATGGAAGGCGCCGGCCAATTTCAAAATCGAGGTGTTCGTGGTGCGCGTGGGCGAGTGGGGTGGGCATATGCTGGTGGACTGCGACGATCCGGCGACCGTTCACAAGGTATGCTCGACCTGGCCTGCTTTTGAATTCCAGGCACGACCCGTGATTCCCGTCGAGGACGCAGTCCGGGTCGAACTGGAAGCGATGGCCTGGCGCGATGGACTGAAGAGCAAGTGACCTTCGAGAGGATCACATCGCAGTTCACCACGGGTTGGTGACGTTCGGCGAGATTGGCCTTCGACTTGTCGATCTTCACAGATTGACCAATGCTCTTCGCCGACCGTGCCGCGTGGCCGATCATCAAGCGTGGCCACGCGCCCGTGGGGACACGCATTCCACTCGCGTAGCTGCACGGCCACCGATTGGAGTTCTTCGAAACAACTTCGCAGGGATCCAAATCGGCATTGTCCCTGCTTCTGATGCACTTCCAAATCAACGCATCGTCTTTTCGATCCAACCAAGGGGGACCACCACACCATGAAATCATTCCTCACCACATTCGCTCTGGCACTCGCCGGGCTCGGCGGCTTCGCGGCTGAGTCAGCGGCGGCCGGTGATCAGGAGAGCATCCAGGGCACCTGGGCGCTCGAAAGCGCCAGCATGGACGGGAAGGTTCGCGGCCGTGTTTCCGTGGACTATATTTTTGCGGGCGAAACGCTCACGGTCCATCCAACGGGCGGGAAGGACGCGAAGGGCTCCTTCAAACTGGAAACGACCACCAAACCCAAAGTGCTGGTGGTGCAACGCGATCCGCATGCGCCCGGCGATGAACCCGACCGCACTCCTTATGAATTGAATGGTGACACGCTCAAGATCGCGTTTCCTTCAGCCGGCGAAACCCTGAAGGAAATTTCCGATAAGGGGCACATCCTCTTCACCCTCAAGCGCAAGAAGCCGTAAGGAACACCGCGGACTCCTGGAACTCAAAGGCATTGCTGGCGGCGTTGGCGCGTGGGCGATGCCGCCGCTAGAGTCGCAGCCGTGTCTGCTGCCGTTTCCAAGAATTGCCATCGTCGGTGCGGGCGGCCGGCTGGGTGCGGCGCTGGCGCGGGCCTACGGCCGGACGCACGAGGTCTTTGGCTTCAATCACGCCCAACTTGATCTGGGTGACTCGGCGAAACTCCGGGAGACGCTCGGCGCGACAAAGTTCGAGGTCCTGATCAACTGCGCGGCGCAGACCAATGTCGATCGCTGCGAGACGCATCCGGAGGAAGCCTTCGCACTCAACGCGGAGGCGCCACGCGTTCTCGCGGAAATTTGCCTCGCGAAAAGTGCGCGACTCATTCACATCAGTACCGACTACGTCTTCGACGGCGGCAAAGCGGAGCCATACACCGAAGAGGAGGAAGCGAATCCGGTCAGCGTATACGGCACGTCGAAGCGGGCGGGAGAGAAGCTTGTCCTCGCGGTCGACGGCAGCCATCTGGTCGTGCGCGTCTCGTGGGTCTTCGGTCCGGATCGGCCGAGCTTCGTCGACTGGGTCATCGCGCAGGCGCGTGAGCACGACCACGTGCAAGCAGTGGCCGATAAGTTTGCCACTCCCACCTACACGCTCGACATCGCGGAATTGCTGAAGCCGCTCCTTCTTCCCTCGGCGCCGGGCGGTTTGCTCCATCTGGTTAATCACGGGGGCTGCAGTTGGCGGGAATATGGACAATGGGCGCTCGATTGCTGCCAGGCGGAGGGGATTCCACTGCGCGCGCACGAGGTCGGTGCGATAACTCTGGCCGAGATGAAAAACTTCATCGCGCGGCGGCCGGTTCACTCCGTTCTCGCGACCTTGAAGTACGAACGCGTTACGGGCGAGGCCCCCCGCGATTGGCGGAAAGCGGTGGCCGCATATGTCCGCGACTACGTGAAACCTCGGATGACGGTTTGACAGAAATTCCGAAATCCTCTTTGCTACGACATGAACCTGAAGGCAAAAGCTATTCTCGGTGCGGTCTTCCTGGGCGCGCTCTCCAGTGCCCAGGCGCAACTCTCGTTTGAGAAGACGGAAATGGAGTTCCACCCAAAAGCGACCGATGCGGAGGTGATCGCCAATTTCAAATACGAAAACAAAGGCAAGAAGCCGATCAAAATCACCTCGGTGAAAAGCTCCTGCGGTTGCACTGTGGCGTCATCCAAGCAGGACGAAGTCAAGCCGGGCGAAACGGGCGAGGTCACGGCCAATTTCAAGATCGGCGGGCGCACCGGCTTGCAGCAAAAAGCCATCACCGTGACGACCGACGATCCTGACCAGCCGACGATCAATCTGATGCTCAAGGCGGACATCCCGGTGGCCCTGGAGATTCAGCCGAACTTTGTCTTTTGGGAAAATGGCGAGGCGCCCAACCCGAAGACGATCACTGTCAAGCAGGGCAAGGACGTCAAGTTGACGACGCTGGATGTCACTTCATCGGGGCCGGAGTTTACCACGAAAGTGGACAAGGGATCGGCGCCGGGTGAATTCAAAGTAACCGTGACCCCGAAGGATACGAAGCAGATGCTCAACGCGACGCTCACCTTCAAGCCTGATTTCCCGGGGGTCTTCTACGCGACGGCGCGCGTGATTCCTCCGGCTAACGCGCTTGCGCCCGCTGCTGCCGCTCCGGCAGCTGCTCGCGCGGCGGCCGCTCCCGCGGTTGCGCCGGCTGCGGCTGCGACTGATGCGATGGCTCCGGCCGCGGCCGCTCCTGCGGTTGCTCCTGCCGCGGCCGTTCCCGCAGCTGGTGCTGCCGCCCGTCCGACTGCTGAGACGACTCCTCCCGCTTCGGGTCATTAAGGTGTGAATCGAGGCGTTTTTCGCCAGGTGCTGGCTCTGGTCGGTCTGGCTTTTCTGCCTGCCATGGGCCAGGCCGTCTACTACAGGGGTTCCGTCTCGTGGCACGCTCCCGCGGTGGCGAAAGACGAGGTTACTTTGGAGCAGACGAAAGATTGGGGTGACACGATCCTCTGGCTCGATGCCCGGCCCGATGCACAGTTTCTCGAGCAGCACATTCCCGGCGCGCTGCCGTTAAACGAAGATCGCTGGGCCGAATTGCTCCCGCAGATGCTGGCGGTCTGGTCGCCGGACAAACGCGTGGTGGTTTATTGCAGCAGCCAGAGCTGCGCGGCGAGCCACGAGGTCGCACGGCGCCTGCGTGACGAAGCGAACCTAAAAAACGTCTCGGTCCTGCACGGTGGGTGGGAGACATGGCAGGAGTCAAATAAGGATGGCAAGTAGATGAGCACGTCTTCGCATATGCAATCGCCGCTCATGGGTGTGCCGCCGGGCGTGGTCCGGCCGTCTTTCGTCTGGCCGGTGCTGGCGATCGTGATCGGCGCCGTTTTCGTTTATGCTGGCGTGACCAAGGTCTGGAATCCGCTGACTTTCGCGAATGACATTTTGCACTACAAGATGCTCTCCTGGCCGCTCGGCATTCGGTTGGCCTTCTACCTCCCATGGCTGGAGATTCTGTGCGGGTTTGCCCTGATTCTTGGCCGACTCCGGGCCGGTGGCGCGGCCATCCTCCTCGGACTTACCGCGATCTTTATTATCGCTTCCATCGTGGCCCGTGCGCGGGGCATTGATGTGAACTGCGGTTGCTTCGGGAGCGTCGGTAAAGGGCTTAGCTTCACCTGGCATCTCGCGATCGATTTCGCGATTCTCGCCGGCTTGCTCGCGCTTTGCTTTTCGCCGTGGATGACTCGGCCGTCGGCCCGTTAGTGTCTGAGCCCCTGGGCAGAGCCCACCGCCGATCTGGTATTTCATCCCGCGCGAAAATGAATCGGGCCCGGCACCTCGCCGTCGTCTGCGGTTATTTTCTCGCGGTGGGGGCCGCGCACGCCGGTCAGGACGCGCACATCGTGCGCGAAGAGAACAGCGCGGCGGACCAATTTCGCGGCGGCAGATGGGAAGTGGAGAATCTCGTGGGCGCCTATTTCCTCTTTGATCGCGGTGGCAACGAGCGGGTGACGATTGATTATCTGATCGATAGTTTCCGATTCGGCGCGATGCTCGCCAACCCGAAGGGCCCGGGAATTCTTCGGGGGAACGTCGAAGCGTTGGGCGAGGTATTCGCTGGTGGGATTTTCCATGGGCCCGGCACGGCGGTCACGGGGATCACGGGATTTCTGCGCTATAACTTTGTCCAACCGGGTGCGCGGATTTTCCCTTACGTTCAAGGCGGCGGCGGGGTGGTCTATACCGGTATCACCGCGGAGGAATCTGATAACGCCATTAGCTTGCCGGTCGAGTTCAACTTGCAGGCGGTGGGCGGCATTCGCTTCATCGTGAATTCGCATTGGTCCGTGCTCACCGAGATGGGTTACCGGCACATCTCGAACGCCAGCATCAAGAGCCCGAACTACGGCGTCGACCAGTTGGGCGGGAACGTTGGCGTCGCTTTCTCGTTTTAATTGCGCGAGCCAGAGCGCACAGCATTGTTGAGATGCTCGGAGAGCTGGGCGACTACGAATTGCTGGAGGAAATCGGCAGAGGCGGTCAGGGCGTAGTGTTTCGCGCGCGGCAGAAGAGTCTCAACCGCACAGTCGCGCTCAAAGTTATCAGTCTCGGCCAGTGGGCGACCAAGGCGCATCTGAAGCGTTTTCGGCTGGAGGCGGAAGCTGCCGCCAGCCTCGAGCATCCGGGCATCGTTCCGATCTACGAAGTCGGCGAGCGCGATGGGTCGTGCTACTTCAGCATGAAGTTCGTCGAAGGCGGCCAGCTCGACGAAGTCGTCAGGCGCACGCCGATGTCGATCCGGCAGGCGGCGGAGCTCATCGCCAAGGTGGCTCGCACAGTGCACTACGCGCATGAACATGGAATTCTCCATCGAGACATCAAACCGGGAAACATTCTGCTGGATGCAAAAGGCGAACCGCATCTCACCGATTTCGGACTAGCCCGATTAGTCGAATCTGAAAGCAGTGTCACGCGGACGATGGACGTCCTGGGCACGCCCAGCTACATGGCGCCGGAACAAGCCGTGGGAAACAACGCGGCAGTGAGCAGCGCCACCGATGTCTATGGTCTTGGCGCAGTACTTTACCAATTGCTGACAGGTCAGCCGCCTTTTGCCGGTGGAACAACCTACGAGACGATCAAGCTCCTCTTGGATACTGAGCCGCGGCAGCCGCGCCTGTTAAATCCGAAAATAGATCGCGACCTCTCGACAATCTGTCTCAAGTGTCTGGAGAAAGATCCAAAGCGCCGCTACTCTTCCGCTCTCGCGCTGGCCGAAGATTTGGAACGCTGGCTAAAGCACGAGCCGATCTCAGCCCGACACACCGGAATCGTCGGCCGCAGCAGAAAATGGGTGCGGCGCAATCCAACCAGCGCGCTTCTGGCAACGTCCCTGATCGCACTGGCGGCAGCCGCGGGATGGATCGTTTGGAAAAGCGAATTGATCCGGCAACCGGTAACAACTGGAATCGCCGTGCTGCCGTTTGAAAATCTTGAGCGAACAGAAAGAACACGCCGCCTTTGCTGATGGTCTGCAGGACGACATTTTAACCAAGCTTGCGAGGATCGCCGCCCTGAAAGTCATCAGCCGGACCAGCGTGATGGATTATCGCAGCAAGCGGAACATGCGGCAGATCGGGAACGAGCTGCGGGTCTCTCATGTGCTGGAAGGCAGTGTTCGCAGGACCGGCACGCAGCTTCATCTGAACGCGCAGTTAATCGACACGCGGACTGATACCCACGTGTGGGTCGAACAATACGACCGCGATTTGAACGAGCTCTTCGCGGTTCAAAGCGAGATCGCGCAAAAAATCGCCGAACGACTGAACGCCAAAATCACAGCTGCGGAGAAACTGGCGATTGAGCGAAAGCCGACCGAACGACCTGGTTGCTTTCGAGCTCTATTCGCAGGCTAAAGATATTCGTTTGGAGCTCGGCCAGTCGGCGGGGAAGTATACCGGCAAGTCTGAGCAGGCAATCGATCTGCTGACCCAGGCGGTGGCGCGCGATCCTTCGTTTTTCCAAGCGTATCTGTTACTCGCTGACTTTCACGCGGATCTTTATCGGTATGGCTACGACCATACTCCGGCGCGGTTGGCTATGGCAGAGGCAGCCGTCGGGGAAGCATCTCGTCTTCGTCCGGACGCAGGTGAAACGCACCTCGCGCGACAGTTGCAGCTTTATGTCGTACGGGATTATGCCGGCGCTCTGGCTGAACTGGAAATTGCCGAGCCGAAACTACCGAATGACCCGCGCGTATTCGCGACGAAGGCTTCAATCCAGAGGCGCCAGGGACACTGGGAAGAGTCGATTCAAAACTACAAACGCGCACTTGAACTCGACCCGCGCAACGTTCATACCCTCAACCAGCTGGCGCTCACTTACTCATCCCTCCGGCGTTACGCGGATCAAAAATCGATGGTGGATCGCGCACTGGCCATCGAGCCAAACAATCTCGATTTTCAAGTCGACCGCGCGGCCGTCGAATTAAGTTGGAAAGCGATACACGTCCGTTGCACCAATTGCTCGATTCAATCCGAGCCACAGATCGCAGCGCCATCCCCGACATAGACGGTTGGCTGCTCCGTTTGGCCTTGGCCGAACACGACGCTGCTACGGCAAGAGAAGCCTTGAGCCGGCTGGGCGAAGAGACGTTCGCCTTCGAGACTGTCCACTTCACTCCTCGCTTCATGGAAGGCCTGATCGCTCGGATGACAAAGGACGAGGGCAAGGCGCAATTGGCTTTTGCCGCTGCGCGGGCGGAGCAGGAGAAAATCGTCCAGGCTCAGCCAGATTACGGCCCGCCTCTCTGCGTGCTTGGATTGATCGACGCCGCTCTTGGACGAAAGGAGGAGGCCCTGCGTGAAGGCCGGCGCGCAGTCGAGCTTCTTCCGGTGGAAAAAGATTCAGGTAACGGTCAGCTCATGATCCAGTGTTTGGCTATGATTGCTGCCTGGGCTGGTGAAAAAGATCTCGCCTGCGAGCAGCTTGCCAGGGCCCTTCGGTATCCGGCCCCACCTACGAGCGTCGCTTTATTATGGCGACTTGAAACTGACGCCGTGGTGGGACCCGCTGCGCGGCGAGCCGTGCTTTGAGAAACTCGTCGAGGAAGCCAAACAGCCGCTCGAGTTGAAATCTAACTAACCACGAACCCACACGAATCGACACCGATTCGAATAATTGGTGGTCATTCGTGTCCATTAGTGGTTCGCCGTCGGAGTTATCTTCTCCTTAGAATATTCCGTTCGTTCTCTTCTGTGTTTCTGGTTTGCCCTTATCCGTGATATCCGGGCAGGCTGTCACGCCAAAGCCTCTCGACCGGCCGTAGTCCCGCGATTTCGGGAACGACGGCTGGTTGGCGTAGGTGGATCCCGTGGTTCGCAAGTCTTCTGAATTTTCCGCGTAACCTCACGCCCGATTTTACGCACTACCTCAGTGACGGCCAGAAATGAGTTCTCAATGACGAGAAATCAAAGAAGGCCAAAACAAGAAAAGGAAATGACCTGATGAAGACAAAACTAGTTAAAAGAATAATGGCGTCCTTACTGCTTCGCCTGTGCGTTGGTCAGCTTGGTAACCGCAATGGCGCAGTCGGCACGTCCAGCACCGCTTCGGCGTAACGGACACCAACGAACCATCCAAGGCAGTGTGGCGAAACATGGTTACGCCGAGTTGATTGTCAGAATGGCAACCCGCTCGCGCCTCCCTTCGCGAGTCTGTTGACCTTTAATGATGGCGGCACGATGTCGGAATATGGGATTAGTCCGGGTTTTCGACTCCGGCTCTGCGTAGCCCCGGCCACGGCGTTTGGGAGCGCGAGCGGAGTTGGCGGGATTACTCGCTCGCGTTCACGTATCTATAACTATAGACTCGAGCGGCCTTTGTCACCGGATCGCAGAAAGTTAGGTCTGCCTTGGAACTCGGAGCCAGCGGCGATGAGTTTACATCCCATGCTGCAGTCGAAGTTCTCGATGCCAACGGTCACCGTGATCGCCACCTTCTGCGCTAATGCTAGCGGGCACGCGGTTTGAATAAGGCATGACCCGCCCTCGACCGTTGCGATGAGATTCGATCTCTGACCGATTATCAGGGGTTTGGCGCGTTCCATCCGCGCCAGCCCCCAGCTTGGCAAATCGAACTGATGGCGTGCTCCTTAACTGACAAAGTAACGCAACCCTTGAGGGTCGATTTCTTGCGATAATCGCAGGGCCTCAGAGATCAGTGAACGGATCTCGTTTCACGATCGTGCCGCGGCTGCCCTGTTGCTGGATCAATTTTGCCACCAAACCGGTCCAGCCGGTTTGATGCGAAGCGCCGAGTCCCGCTCCGGTGTCGCCGTGAAAAAATTCGTGGAAGAGATGGCGCTGCCCGTCGTGCGCGGGATCGAGCCCCACACCCGGGGCGCGGGCAAAAGGACGCTCCCCGGTCTCGCTCGGCAGCCAAAGCGAGATCAACCGATTGGACAGCTCGTTCGCCACGCAATCGAGCGACATGAACTGACCCGAGCCGGTCGGGCATTCGACGGTGAAATCGTCGCCGTAGTAGTGGTGAAATTTCTGGAGCGACTCGATCAGGAGATAGTTGATCGGCATCCAGACCGGTCCGCGCCAGTTCGAGTTCCCACCGAAGAGTTCGGTCTCTGATTCCGCCGGTTCATAGCTCACCTTCTTTTCCTCGTCCGTCGAAGTGGAGCACATACGGATTTTCCCGATGGAATTTGCTCACCGACCGGACGCCGTACGGGCTGAGAAATTCCTCCGGATCGAGCATGCGCCGAAGCAGACGCTTCATCCGATGGCCGCGGGTGATGGCAATCAGGCGGCGCTCGCCCGCGCCCGGTTCGTGCCAGCGGGAAATCAACGCGGCCTGATCCGGGCGGTTCGCCAGATACCATTCCAGGCGGGCTTTGAACGCCGGAACCGCATCGAGTAATTCGGGCTCGATCGTTTCCACCGCGAGCAGCGGCATCAGTCCCACGAGCGAACGGATGCGCAGACGCAGGTAACGCCCATCCGGCAAATGCAGGACGTCGTAGAAAAATTCATCCGTCTCGTCCCAGAGTCCGATGCCTCTGCCGCCCACGTTGTTCATCGCGCCGGCGATGGCGAGGAAATGTTGGAAGAATTTCGTCGCGATATTTTCGTAGGCCGGATTTTCGCGGGCCAACTCCAGGGCCATCCGCAGGAGGTTGAGCGAGAACATGCCCATCCAACTCGTGCCATCACTCTGTTCAAGGGTCCCGCCGCCGGGTAAAGGCGCGCTCCGATCGAAGACGCCGATGTTATCCAGCCCGAGAAAGCCGCCTTCGAAGATGTTGTCGCCCGATGAATCCTTGCGATTCACCCACCAGGTAAAGGCGATCAGCATTTTATGGAAAACGGTCTCGAGAAAGCCGCGATCGCCCTGGCCGCTCTGCCGCTGCTCCATCTTGTAGACGCGCCACGCGGCCCAGGCCAGCACCGGCGGATTGACGTCGCCGAACTGCCATTCGTAGGCCGGCACCTGTCCGTTTCCGTGCTGGTACCATTCGCGCACGATGAGATCGAGTTGGGTCTTCGCGAAATGCGGATCGACCAGGGCCAGGGGAATGCAGTGAAACGCCAGATCCCACGAGGCATACCACGGGTATTCCCACTTGTCGGGCATCGACATGACCCGCTCGTTGTAAAGGTGACGCCAGCTCCGAGTTGCGGCCTTCCTTGCGTTCGTTAGGCGGAGGCGGCTGGCGCGGGATCGCCCTCCAGCCATTGCTCGACGACGTAATGGTAGAACTGTTTGCTCCAAAGCATTCCCGCGAGCGCCTGGCGCTGGATCGCCCGATGTTCGTCATTTAGTAATTCAGGAGCGAGGTCCGCGTAGAACTCGTCCGCCTCGCGGATGCGATCGCGGAAGACGTCGTCGAAGCCGACGAACGGTCGCTCCTCCGCGCGATTCTCCTCCCCTTCCTCAGCCGTCCGCTCAAGGGCCGAGCGCGGCACCGGAGTCCACCGCGGCGGTTCGGTAAAATCTGGCGTGCTCGGTTGTGATACCTGGGTCAACCGAAGGCGGATCAGCGCGCGATTCACCCGGCCCGAGCTCGAAGTGATAATGTGCCGCCGCCTTGGTCCCGGAGCGGTCGGGGTTTACCGCCTCGGTCCGCCCGTGGACGATGAAATCGTCGATGCCGTCCTTGACGAAACGGTTCGCGTTCGACGCACCCCAGAGGCGTTCTGAGTTGCTTTCGTTTTCCGTGAAGAGAAATGCGCCCGCATCTTCGCAAGCCAACTGGTAATCGCCGAGCGCGTGGTGTGACGCGAGGAGGCAGGAACAGCCCGCCTCTTCATGGACGCGGATGTGCGGTTTGCGATCGTCTCGTCCCCAGCTCCAGGTATTTCGAAACCAAAGCGTCGGGAGCAGATGCAGGCGCGCGTTTTCCGGTCCGCGATTCCACACCCGTGCCCGCACGAGAATGTCTCTGGCGGATTGTTTCGCATACTCGAACTCGATCTCGAAAAAGCCGTGCGCGAAGACGCCGGTGTCGGCGAGTTCGAATTCGGCGTCGCGCTTCGAGCGAGCGGCATTTTCCCTAACAAGTGATTCATAGGGGAAGGCCGACTGCGGGTAGCGATAGGTCATCCGCATGTAGCTGTGCGACGGTGTATTGTCGTCGTAGAAGTAAACCTCCTTGACGTCTTCGCCGTGGTTGCCCTGCGGTCCGGCCAGACCGAAAAGCCGTTCCTTCAGGATCGGATCGCGTTCATTCCAAAAAGCAAAGGCGAGACAAAGCCGCTGCTTGGAATCGCAAAGGCCGGCGATGCCGTCTTCGCTCCAGCGGAAGGCGCGGGAACGAGCGTGATCGTGCGGAAAATAATCCCAGGCGGTCCCGTTTGCGCTGTAATCCTCGCGCACCGTCCCCCAGGCGCGTTCGCTCAGATACGGTCCCCAAAGCTCCCACGCTTCCTCGCCGCGACTGTTCCGCTCCACCCGAAGTTGTTCGGCGTTCATTCGGTGATTGTCTCGACGAGCACGCGCGTGTCGACGCTAACCGGTCCCGTACATTTCGGACAGCAGACGCCGTAGACTCGCGGCATCTTGTGCCGAGAGACGTCCCAGTTTTCGGCCCAAACGGCTCTTGCTGACCGCGCGAATTTGGTCAGCGGCGATTTCCGCGGGTTTCCCCGCAACTTTCACGCCGAGGCGGGCGCGCCATTCGGGATGCACCTGTGTCGTTAGCGGACAAACGACCACGGTCGGCAGCGCGCGATTGAGCACGTCCAGACTGACGATGACGCTCGGGCGTGTCTTCCGAAGTTCGCTGCCCCGAACCGGGTCCAGGTTCACCCAGTGGATATCGTAACGACTAAACCTCATTCAAACCGTCGCCGATCGTTGCATCCCAACCGGACCAATCCTCTCCGGCAGCGGCCATAGCCTTAGCTGAGTCCTCCCAAGAGAGTTTCCGCAGCTTCGCGCGCCGCGGCCGCAAGACGATCTCGTCTGCTTTTTCTTCCGCGATTACCGAATCGACCATGTGATATTTCTTCAGCATCGCGGCCGGCAGCCGGATGCCGCGCGAGTTACCAATGCGGGAGATTTTTAGCACCACAGTGCTCATGCGTAAGCACGGTAATAACATCGACCCAAAGCGCCGGCAACCACCTTATTCCCACTCGATCGTGCTCGGCGGTTTGCTCGAGATGTCGTAGACAGACGCGGTTGACGCCTTTGACTTCGTTGCAGATGCGGCTCGAGATGCGCGCGAGCAATTCGTAGGGCAGCCGCACCCAGTCCGCGGTCATGCCGTCCTGACTTTCCACGATGCGCATCGCGATCGTGTTTTCGTAGGTGCGCTGATCGCCCATCACGCCGACGCTAGCGCACCGGCAGAAGCACGGCGAAGGATTGCCAGACGCGGTAATACCAATCGGCCGCTTTCATTTCGCTGACCACGATCGTGTCGGCGTCGCGCAGAATGCGGAGCCGCTTCGGGCGTGACTTCGCCGAGGATCCGGACGGCGAGTCCGGGACCGGGGAACGGCTGGCGATAGACGATTTCCTTCGGCAAACCGAGCTGCAAACCAGCCTGCCGCACCTCGTCCTTGAACAATTGCCGCACCGGTTCGACCAGCTCGAAATGCATTTTCTCCGGCAGCCCGCCGACGTTGTGATGACTCTTGATCAAGTGACGCCGGATTGCCGCCGATGGCGACGCTCTCGATGACATCGGGATAGAGCGTGCCCTGCGCGAGAAAGTGATAACCGGCGTGTGCGTCCGCGCCGTT
This sequence comes from uncultured Verrucomicrobiae bacterium, assembly GCA_963784865.1. GTDB lineage: Bacteria > Verrucomicrobiota > Verrucomicrobiia > Chthoniobacterales > UBA10450 > JACCTI01. The sequence continues at coordinate 49,391 of CAWATC010000008.1, forward strand.
CGCGCGCTCCTCGTCGAGCAATTCCTCCGTCGCGTGCTCGAAGACCTTGACGAACTCGTTGCCGATGATCTTTCGTTTCTGCTTCCGGATCGGTCACGCCTTCGAGCAGTTGGAGGAAACGTTCGGACGCATCGACGTATTTCAGTCGGATGTGAAAATTTTCCCGAAGACGCGCTGCACCATTTCCTCTTCGTGCGCGCGCAGCAGTCCGTTGTTGACGAAGATGCAGGTGAGCTGATCGCCGATCGCCTTGTGCAAGAGCGCCGCGACGACCGAGGAATCGACGCCGCCGCTCAGGCCGAGCACGACCTTCTGGTCGCCCACTTGCGCGCGCACGCGCTCACAGGCTTCGTCGATGAACGAGCCCATCGTCCAATCCATCGCGCAGTGGCAGATGCGGAAGACGAAATTCTGGATGATCTCTTTGCCGCGCGGCGTGTGCGCGACTTCGGGATGAAACTGCAGGCCGAAGAGTTTGCGTCTCGGGTTCTCGATCGCGGCGAAAGGCGGAATTCTCCGTGTGCGCCGACGGCGCGGAATCCGTGCGGGCAGGGCGGTGACCTTGTCGCCGTGACTGTTCCAGATGTCGATCTGCTCGCCGATTCCGTCGAAAAGCGCGAGCCATTCGCGACGTGCAGCATGCCGGCGCCGTATTCGCGCCGCGCGCTGAACTCGACCTGCCCGCCGAGATGGTGCGCCATCAATTGCATGCCGTAGCAGATGCCGAGGACCGGAATGCCCAAGCGAGAAGATCGCCGGGTCGAGGTGCGGCGCGCTTTCGTCGTAAACGCTCGCCGGCCCGCCGGAGAGGATGATGCCGTTCGGCTTGGCAGCGCCGCGACTTCCTGCGCCGGGATATCGAAGCGGACGATCTCCGAATAGACCTGGCACTCGCGAATCCGCCGCGCGATGACCTGGGTGTACTGCGAACCGAAATCGAGAATGAGGATCTTGGAATGTGCCGAAGGCGTGGACATGTTCACGCCTATCGCGCGAGGTGGCGCGCCTTCGCGCGGCGTCACGTACGGGTCATTCGTGCGATCGATGTCGGAAGAAAGCTGGCCTTCGCCTCGGACGCCCCGGCCTGACTTGATCCTGCAACTCCTGGCCCGTCGGGCTTTCACCCGCGCAGCCACCAAGGCCGCAAACGCCCGCGAAAGCGAGCGCGGTGAAGAGACGTTTCACCCGGTAAGAGTAGAGGCCGTGGTTAACCATTGCAAGAAAATCGCCGGAACGGACGACGCGGAGGCACTTGGAAATCGTCCTCCTTGTTGCGAACTCTCCATTTGAACAGAAGACTCGCGGCGATGATCGAACCGGAAGTTTTGTCGCAAGGATATCGGCTGGGCGTTTTCCCGATGGCGATGGAGGACGGCGCGATCGAGTGGTTCTCGCCCGATCCGCGCGGCGATTCTGCCGCTGGAGGAATTTCACATGTCCCGCACGCGCTTGCAGAAGCGTCATCCGCAAGAAGGTTTTCGAGATTCGCATCAACACCTGCTTTCGCCGACGTGATCCGCCACTGCGCCCGCCGCGCCGACACCTGGATCAACGACGAGATCATCGGGAGCTACACGCGCCTGCACGAGCTCGGGCAGGCGCACTCGGTCGAGGCCTGGCGGCCGCGAACTCGTCGGCGGACTTTACGGCGTCGCGATCGGCGGCGCGTTTTTTGGCGAATCGATGTTTCATCGACGTGACCGACGCTTCCAAGATCGCGCTCTGCGCGCTGGTCGAGCGTTTGCGCGCGCGACGTTTCGTCCTGCTCGATACCCAATGGCTCACGCCGCATCTGAAGCAGATTCGGTGGGATCGAGATTTCGCGGGCGGCAATACATGCATCTGCTGAACCGCGCGGTCGCGCTCACGCGAAAGTTTTAGGATGGCGGACGCGGAAACTTTGGAGGCGCTGCTCTGCCAGCACGCCTGCCTCGCGACGACGGAGCGTCGCGCTCCAGTTTCGCGGCGCGGTCGCCGCGCCACGCGCTGGACGCTTGCGCCACGCGGAAGCTTGCATAGTGACGGCCCGGCTGCGGACGCGCCTTCGCGCTCCGTCGGCCGCGCACGGCTGGGTAGCTCAGTTGGTAGAGCAGAGGACTGAAAATCCTCGTGTCGGGGGTTCAATTCCCTCCCCAGCCACCTCCTCAAATTTTGGAAACTTCGCTCTGTGAATGTGTCTCTCGACGTGGGCTTCTGGGCAGCGAGAATACCGGTGTTGGCAGGCTCTGGACGCGATGAAGAATAAAATCGTGGTGGCAAAAGAACAAGGATTCGGAACAGCTTGGGAAAAATGCTGCACGCCCCGCTCAGCCATGAAGACTGTCGGTTCTGAGAACCCGATGTGTTTACGATGGGCACGCCAGGCTCGAAGTCACAACTGAATACGCTCTTGAATCGAGTTGACCGCTGTCTGGCAGCCTGTGCTGCAGCCGCGGGCGCCTCGCTTGCCGTTGTCCCGTCGTCCGATGCAGCCATCGTTTACAGCGGCATAGTTAATATCAACGTGCCCTCCACGACTGCCGGCATATACATCAATCTGTTAACGGGCGTGTTCGCGACCAGCCCGGGCGCTGTTCCCGGCTGGGATATCAACCCATGGGGCAGTACAGCTTTCAACTTCTGGGCGAACAATGCCGCGAGTCCGAACGACGGCGTCATCAATAATTTTCCTGGCGGCACATCGGCGACACTCGTCGACAACCTCCCCTTGGGATCGACGGTCAACGGGGCGTTTACTTTCGGTCGGACCAATGGCATCGAAACGACCGGACCTACGGCCTTCGTCCTCAACTGCACGAGTAATTATGTCGGCTTTCGGTTTCTCAACGAAGCCACCGGCCAAATTAACTTTGGTTGGGCCCAGTTTGGCTTGTCTACCACTCCGGGCTCTCAGCCGCGGACGCTGATTTCCTACGCGTACGATAACAGCGGTGCTCCGATCGCGGTCGGTCTGTTGACTCCTCCTCCCCCCACACCTACGCAGGTCGTCTCCAGAAAGAGCCACAACGGTGTGCTCTTCGACGTTAATCTACCGCTCACTGGCACGGGCCCTGTCGGCATCGAATGCCGTTCCGGCAGAGCGATCAACGATTACGAAATGGTCTTTAGCTTCGCCAGCCCCGTGACTTTCAACAACGCGGCGGTCACTGCGGGGACGGGAACAATCAAGAATGCGAGCGGCAGCGGGACGACCGCTGTTACCGTCGACCTCGCTAATGTCAACAATGCGCAAAGGATCACGGTAACGCTCTCCAGTGTGACCGACTGTAGTGGGGTGACGGGCAACGTTAGCGTGCAAATGGGCGTGCTCGTTGGCGACACCAATGGCGATGGCTTTGTCAATGCGGGCGACGCCTTGCAAACACGCAACCGTTCGGGTCAGGCGACCGACGCGACTAACTTCCGCTCCGATGTGAACACCGATGGCTTCGTCAATAGCGGCGATGCGACTGTGGTGCGCACGCGCTCAGGGACCTTCCTCCCCTAACGCGCCGCATCGCTAATCATCTTCGCTACTCTTTAATCTCCAACTTCCCGATTCCGGCGTTTTCCAGCTCGCGATTGAGCGCGGGCAGATCCTGGGAGACGAGTGTCTGCCATCGTTCGACGATGGCTGGCGTGTCCCGGACGACATCTTCGACGGCTGCTTTGACTCGCGCGGTCGGTGCAGCATCGACATGCTGAATCGTGCCGACGAGGCGTTGGGCGTCGTCGAGTGCGGCGAAGCTAAGAGGTGAACCAGGACGCGGGTTCGGCGGCGCGAATTCTTCGAGTTTTTTCACGAAGGCTTCGAGTTGCTGCTTTACTGACTTATCCCCTGCGCGCTCTTTTGCTTTGACGATGGCCTCGTTGATTGCGTCGAATCTTTTTCCGATCGGCTCGAGGCGAACGCGGAGATCGTAGAGTTTATCCGAAAGCTCGAATTGCTCGGCAAGATCGGCCGGCGAGGCTTTCACTCGTGGATCCATTTTCACAACCAGTAGCTGAGTGTAGCTCTGGCCGCTTACGTTTAGGACTAACGAGTAATCGCCCGGAAGTGCCCAAGGCCCGGTTGATTCCGCAGGTGTGTTTCGATAAATCGCGGTCATCGGATAATCGGCATCGACATTGGCCAGAGGCGCATGGTGGAGATCCCAAAGGAAGCGATGATTACCAGGCTCGGCTGATAAGGGCTGCCGCGGTCGCACCCAATAGGCTGGAATCTTGAGGTCCTTTGGATCAAGCGGCGAAAACACATCAGTGCTGGCGTAACGACGCACGAGGTTTCCCTTTGCGTCCTTGATTTCGAGCGTGACCGGACCCGGAAACGTCCCGGGGCAATTGATAATCGATCATCGCGCCGTCCGGCGGATTTTCGCCGACCGGCTCATCCGGCGGCAGCGGCGTGTCGGTGTTCATATTCCAGCGGACACGCAGCGCGGTCTGCGGTTTGAAGAGGATCGCCTTCTGACTGCCGACCGTGAGTTGCCGCAAGCGGCGTGATGTTATCGAGAATCCAGAAGCCGCGGCCATGCGTCGCGACCGCGATGTCGTCATCTTTGATGATCAGATCGCGCACGGAAGTCGCCGGCATGTTGAGGCGCAGCGATCGCCAGTTTTCGCCATCGTCGAACGAGACATAGACGGCGCGTTCCGTCCCGGCGAAGAGCAGGCCTTTCCGTTGCGTATCTTCGCGCACGACGTTCACGGTTTGCCCATCCGGAATTCCCCGGACGATTTCCTTCCAGGTTTTCCCGGCGTCGTGTCGTCCGATAAATGTGCGGACGCACATCGTCGAGGCGGAGCGTGTTCACCGCGGCATAGGCCGTGTTTGCATCGAAATGACCGGCGTCGATCAGCGAGATTTTCTGCCAGGCCGAGATCTGCGGCGGTGTGACGTCGGTCCAGTTCTTGCCGCCATCAGCTCGTTAGGTGAATCAGGCCGTCATCCGTTCCGGCCCAGATGCGCTTCACGTCGAGCGGCGACGGCGCGACGGTGTAAATCACGCCGCGTTGCTTCGCTTCCGCGGTCGGCTCGCTGCGATATTTTCCAATCGCTCGCCGGCAACTCGAAGGTCTTGCGGGTCAGGTCCGGACTGATCTGTTTCCAATTCTGACCGCCATCGCGCGTCTGCCACAAAGTATTGGCGGCGAAGAAAAGCAGATGCGGATCAACCGGCGAAAAAACAATCGGCTGCGTGCGGATCATTCGAAAATCCGGCGAGCGCAACGGCATCGGCAGGATGCTCTGCGCCTGGCCGGTGCGGCGATCGTAGCGCGTCAGTTTGCCGCCGTAGATGATGTCGGGATCGAGCGGATCGGGCGCGACATAGCCGTATTCTTCCGCGGCGACCGGATGCCAATCGCGAAAGGTGATCGCGCCGTCGTTGCCGCGACTCGCGATGCCGACCGAGCCGCTTTCCTGTTGTCCGCTGTACAGATCGATAAGGAAACGCGTTGTCGGCGCTGACGTGATAAAGCTGCGCGGTCGATTGGTTATACCAGGAGCTCCAACTCTGCCCGCCGTTGACGGTGATGATCGCGCCCTGGTCGCTCCCGAGCAGGATGATCTCCGGGTTGTTCGGGATTGATCCAGATATTTTGGTAATCGTCGCCGCCGGGCGCGCCGCGCCAGCCTTCCCAGGTCTTGCCGCCATCGGTCGATTTCCAGCAAACGATGCTCGCGGAGTAGATCACATTCGGATTCTTCGGATCGAATCGCACGACCGGCAGATCGCCGCCGCCGATGCGACCTGCCGGACGAGAGTCCGTCGGTCGCGATCGCCCAGTTCTCGCCGCCGTCGTCGGAGCGATAAAGTTTCGCGGAGCCGGCGTCTGGCGACTGCGGCGAACAAGGTCTTCGGCGAACTCGGCGCGATCGCGAGGTTGGCCTGGACGATTTCGTCAGGAAGACCTTTGCGCAGTTGGTTCCAGGTCTTGCCGCCATCGGTCGATTTGAAGATGCCGCCGTTGGTTCCATTCCAGGCGCTGTTTTCCCACGGGCCTTCGCGCGCTTCCCAAAGCGACGCGTAAACGATTTCGGGATTCGCCGGATCGATCTGCACATCGGCGCCGCCGGTGTTTTCGTCTTTGTAGAGGACCTTCTCGAAAGTCTTGCCGCCATCGAGCGAGCGAAAGATCCCGCGCTCCTCGTTAGGCCCGTAGGGATGACCGGCAACGGCAACGAAGAGACGATCGGGATTTCGCGGATCGACCGCGATCTGCGCAATTTGTTGTCCGTCGCGCAGACCCAGATGCGTCCAGGTCTTGCCCGCGTCGGTCGATTTGTAGATGCCGTCGCCGACCGACAGATCGGGACGATGCAAACCTTCGCCGCTGCCGACGTAGATGATGTCCGGATTCGAAACCGAAACCGCGAGCGCGCCGATTGAACCGGTCGGTTGATCATCGAAAATCGGTTGCCAGGTTCGCCCGTAATCCGTGGTCTTGAAGACGCCGCCGTTCACCTGCGCCATGTAAAAGACGTTCGGTTGCGAAGGCACGCCGCAGATCGCGCGCGTCCGTCCGCCGCGGAACGGACCGATGTTTCGCCAGCGCAACATTTGTCCGAAATCCGGATCGAAGTCCGCGAGCGCAGATGCTGAAAAGGCGAGGACAAGAGCGCAGAGAAGGAAGCCACGGTGCGCCCGAAGAGAAAGAAGGGTGGATGGCGTCATTGCAGGCGGAGCTTGAGGGCAGGCTTATCCTCGGGCAAGCGGCGAGGGGCAAGGACGATCAGGCCGGACGGAGCGCTCCCCGGGCAGAAACGCTCTACCTCGTCCTCGGCCTGGTGATGTTCGTGACCCGCCGGGTCGATTGGTACGCGCGGGACGCGGGCTAATACTCGGGCTCGCCCTTATGTGGGTCGGGAGGTATCGGTCCGGTCAAATCGGCGTGCATTTGCCCCGAGCGCTTTAGTTTCTTTCGACGCGGGGGTTCCGGAACGGGCTTGAGCGGCTCCGGCGGCGGGGCGGGCGCTGGCTCCTCGGGAAGCGTGGGGTCGTCGACTTGCTTGAGCTTTGAGCGCTGCTTTTGATTGCGGGAGGGAGCGAGACGGATCGGCGAAGGGACACCGTGCGCCAGCCGGCTTTCGGGATTCGGTTCGGGCGTGCTCACGTTGCCTTTCGCGATGACGGATTGAGATGGATTCTCACGGTGAAATCTCGACGTGAGTAATTTCCGTTGCAATCCAGCAACGCGTCAAGCGACGAAAACCGCGGCAGCGGCGGATGAAGCTCCGACGAAACGAAGCGGCCGAGAACTAGATCGCCTGGACGGACTTCAGCGTCTCGTTAAAGGCGTGGTAGAGCTCGCGATATTGCGCGACGCCGCGTCGCAGGACCGGCTTGAAGTTGGCGAGATCGGCGATGTTGACGATCTGATCAACGCTCTGCACGAACGCGCTCATCGCGTCGTTGGTGGGGAAACGATGACTCAAGAGAACGACGAAATGTTCCCGGCGATGCGCACCGGGACGCTTGATCAGTTCGTGCAGGATCGGATTGCTCTGCAGCGGTCGAGCCTTTGAAGTTCTCGTAAACGATGACGACGTTGTAGCTGTAGGTCTGGAGCTTGAGCAGGACATCTTCCTCGAACAAGCCGAGGTGCACCTTGTAGGTCATGTCGATCAACTGCGGCACGATCATTTTCTGGTATTGCTGATGATCGACGCAGACGAGCGCGGTGTTATCGCCCACGTCGAAGAAAGATGTGTCTCAGGTTCGTTTCCATGGTCTAGCGAAAGGCGTTTGCCGGGAGGTCGAGGCGCAGGCCGGAGTCGAGGTCGTTGTCGACTCCGCGGGCCTTTTGGATCAGGTCGATGCCGCGGGTGACTCTTCCCTTGCGCGAGGCAAACAGGCAGGCGGTTTCTTCGGTGATGTCGCCCTCTTCGTAGGCGTTCAGGATCGATTGGTCGAAGGTCATCCAGCCGAAGGGCGAGCTCGCCTCGATGATTTCGTAGAAGCTGCGGTGCTCGCCTTCGCCGAGGGCGATCGTTTCCTTGGTGCGCAGATTGTGGCCAGAATTTCCGTGAGCAGTTGCCGGCCGCCGCCGACTTTCGGCGCGAGGCGCTGACTGACGATGTAGCGAAGCGTGTCGGCCAGGCGGATGCGCAACTGTTGTTCTTCGCCTAACGAAAAGAGACCGAGAATACGATTGATCGACTGACCGGCATCGACCGTGTGCAGCGTGCTGAGCACGAGGTGGCCGGTTTCCGCAGCCATGAGCGCCACTTCGACCGTGGCGCGATCGCGCATTTCGCCGACAAGAATCACCTTCGGTGCCTGGCGCAGCGCGGCGCGCAGGCCGTTTGGATAGTTGTTGAAGTCGTGTCCGAGTTCTCGCTGATTGAAGGTCGCCTTGCGCAGTCGGATGCACGAATTCAATCGGATCCTCCAGGGTGACGACGTGAACCGCTTGGTTTCGTTGATCTCGTTCAGCAGCGCGGCCAGCGTCGTCGTCTTGCCGCTGCCGGTTGCGCCGGTGACCAGGACGAGACCCGTCTTTTCCTTGGCGATCTCTTCGAAGATCGGCGGCAACCCGAGACGTCTCGATCGACGGAATGGCGCCTTGCAACTTTCGCATCACGATCGAGAAATGTCCCTGTTGCCGGAAGATGTTGACGCGGAAGCGCGCTTCGTCGCCGAGCGAGTAGCTGCAATCGCAGGAGCCGCCGGTCAGGTAATCGTAGATGAGGCGGCGATTTCCCTGCATCAGCGTGAGCGCGATTTGCTCGGTCTGATAAGGCGTGAGCGCTTCGATCGGCGGATCGACAAAGACCGGCTTTAGTTCGCCGAAGTCTTCCACCTGCAGCGGATGACCGACGGAAAAATTGAGATCGGAGATGCCGTCGTAGGTTTGCAGCATCGCGGACAAGAATGCTGTCGAGATCGGGGATTCTCATTGGAGCTTATTCTTCGGACATGTCCGCCGGCGGCGTTTTCAGGAACGTGCGGAATTTTTTCTTGTCGATCGCCTTGTCGTAGGCTTCTTCCGGCGAAATGCGGCGTTTGGCGAGATGGTCCATGATCGCGTCGTCGAGCGGTTGGTTGCCCTTCTTCTTGCCGACCTGGATCATGCCCGGGATCTGGTGGGTCTTCGCCTCGCGAACGAGGTTCGCGATCGCCATGTCGACGACCAGAATCTCGAGCGCGGCGACTCGGCCCGGCTTGTCGATGCGCTTGAAGAGATTTTGCGCGATCACGCCCTTGAGCGATTCGGCGAGGGTCGCGCGAATCTGGTTTTGCTGATTGGTCGGGAAGACGTCGATGATGCGATCGACCGCTTTCGACGCGCTCGAAGTGTGGAGTGTTCCGAAGACAAGGTGACCGGTGGCGGCGGCGGTCAGCGCGAGTTCGATCGTCTCGAGGTCGCGCATTTCACCCACGAGCAGAATGTCCGGATCTTCACGCAGCGCGCCGCGCAAGCGCAGAGGCGAAGGAGCGGGTGTGAACGCCAACTTCGCGATGCTGCACGAGGCAATTCTGGCTGCGATGCACAAACTCAATCGGATCTTCGACCGTGATGATGTGATCGTGCCGCTGCATGTTCGCGTAATCCATCATCGCCGCCAGCGTGGTCGACTTGCCGGAACCGGTCGGCCCGGTGACCAGGATCAGCCCTTTCTTCAGCATCGGGAACTTCTTCAGGACCGGCGGCAGACCAAGCTCGTCGACGGTGAGCACGGTCGAAGGAATCAAACGGAAGACCGCGGAGATGCCGTATTTCTGCTGGAAGAAATTGCGCGATAACGGGCCACGCCGGGCACTTCGTAGCCGAAGTCGATATCGGAGGTTTCTTCGAAGACCTTGATTTTCCCCTCCGGCGCAATCTCGTAGACCATCGCCTTGAGGTCGTCGTTCTGCAGAGCGCGGATAAGTCGACGCGGACCAGGTCGCCGTTGATGCGGAGCATCGGCGGATTGTTCGTGGAAAGATGAAGATCCGAGGCCTTCTGCTCTGCCATCAGTTTGAAGAATGAATCGATGCGGGCCATGGAGTGCGAATCGTGATAAGCTAAATCGATGCCACGCCGCGGTCATTCACCGGCGGTCGGAGGAGTCTGCGCGGGGTGCCGATGCAGCCGGCCACCGCTAGCGGCTCAGATCGCGTCCTGCGTCGAGCGTGGAACGCACCTGCTCGAGCAGTTTTTCGCGCGTGTACGGCTTCGGAATGAAACCGCGCAAGCCCTGCGCCAGCATGCCGCCGAGTTTGCTCTGCTCGGCAAAGCCGCTGCTCAGGACCACGTCGACGCTTGGATTGAGTGCGCGCAGTTCGTCGAAGACAGCGTCGCCATCCATGACCGGAAGGAAGAAATCGAGGATTACCAGGCCGATTCGTCGGCCCAGATTTTCGTAGATTCTCAGCGCCTCGAAACCATCTTTGGCGAGGATGACCCGGTAATCTTCCTCCGTCAGCATTTGTGAGGCAAACTTCGTGATCTCCGTGTCGTCATCCACGATCAGGATCAGCTCGCGCTTGCCCTGCGGATTCAAGAGAGGGAATTGCGGCGGCTCGGCAGCGGGCGTTGCGGATGGTGGCTGAAGATCACTCGACGACAACGTGGAAAGCTCGGCCGCGGGACTACTCTCGCCCGGCGTTGAAGCATCAGGCGGCGGCACGATCGAGAAGGGAGAATGTGTAGAATTCCGACCGCGCTTCCCCTTTTTGGCGGCGCCTTCGAGGATGCTTGAAGTCACGCGATCGAAGATCGCCTGGGCGGTTTTCGAGGCCAGCTCGACGCGCTCGCTCAACATCTCGACGTAGTTGTATTCGCCCTTATGCTGTCGGGCCAGGTCCGAGTATCGCGAGATCTGCTGGAGCATCGAGTTCAGCTCGGTGGAGGTGCTGGCGATCCACTTCAAGTCTTCCTGATTCAGCATAACGGTGGAGGCTTTAGGTCTGGTCGCGGTCTTCCACACATGCTCGCCCATCGCCGCCAAGAATGGGGATGGCGCCGATGGTAAACATGACTCAGGAAGTTACGTGAATCAGCACGGTTCATGCCGTGTTGTTTTTCGTAATGCCAACGCTGGAGCGCGACGCTCCGTCGTCGCGGCCGCTGATCCTCGGCGATGACAAGCATCGCCCCTCGAGTGCCCGGACTCTCGCCGCGTTTACTTCCCGAGCGCGGTGCGTAACTCTGCGCGCGCGGAATCCACTTCACGCGGCGCGGCCTGGGAGAGCAGAATCGCGCGCAACTTGTCACCCAGATAATACCGCACGCTGAACTTCTTCTTGGCGTGCGTACCCCGAAGATCCACCCGCGTTGGTTGCACGCTGAAGTCGCCCACGAAGTCCAGCTTCAGGTCGAACATTTCCGTCCAGAAATAAGGAATTTGCTCGTAGCGAATCCGCTTCTTGCCGGTCATGTTCGCGCCCGCGACGAGGCCTTGTTCGCGCGCATTCTCCCAATGGGTCTGCCGGCGCACGCCGCCCATCATACGATCGGGATAGAAGGCGAGATCGCCGACGGCGTAGATGCCTTTTTCTTCCGTCTCCAGATACTCGCTCACCGGAGAACCATGCGGACCCGAGAGCGGTGTGTTGCGCACCAGTTCCAGGTTGGGCTCAGCACCGCACGCGACCACGGCAAGTCCCGCGGCCACGCGATTGCCGCTTTTGGTCTGGATGTTGCGCAGAACTGTCTTGCCCTCGAAACCGTTCAGGCTCTCGCCGAGGAGCAGGGTGACGCCGTGCTTCTCGAAATAACCGGTGATCCACGCGCCCGTCTGCGGATCGACATAACGGTTCAGCAGATGGGCGTTCCGATGCATCATGCTGACTTTGAATTTCATCTGGCGCAAGCTGGAGGCGACTTCGCAGGCCAGCAGGCCGCCGCCGACGATGACGATGGTTTTTTCCAAGTTGGCCATTTCGCGCAGGGCCAGCGCGTCCCGCGTCGTCCGCAGATAAATCACGTTGCCCAGGCCAATGCCGGCGACCGGTGGCCGGACGGGGCGGCTGCCCATGGCGAGACAGGCCTTGTTGAATTCGATCGTCTCGCCGTTCCCCAAGACCGCCAGGCGGCGGTCAATGTTCAACTGCGTGACCATCGCGCCGAGGCGCGTTTCGATCTTGTGGGAATCGTACCAACCGTGCTCGAGGTGCGGCAGCTTCTTCACCGGCGGTACTTTTTCGCGGAGGAACGATTTTGAAAGCATCCAGCGCTTGTAGGGCAGGAAGCTTTCGGCGCCGACGAGGGTCACGCTGCCGCGCTTGTCGTATTTGCGGATGCTTTCGCAAACGCTGCCGCCGCCAATACCGCAGCCGATGATGAGATAGTCGCGTTGGATCATATGCGAGCGAGGACGATAGGAACTCGCGCGGGTTGCTGGCGAGGTAAAAATTCCGCCATCATCAGGTGAGCACCGCCCGGCAAATGACTATCGACGCAATCACACCGGCCAAATCCCCCATCAGACCGGCCGGAATGGCGTGGCGGGTTTGTTTCACTCCGACCGAGCCGACGTAAACCGCCGCGACATAGAATGTCGTTTCGGTACTGCCGTGAATCGTCGCCGCCATCAAAACTGACGATGTTCTCCGCCCCGAGGCGGTGCACCACGTCAGTCAAGATCGCCAGGGTCGCGCCGCCGCTCAGCGGTCGCCGGCGCGATATTTCTGCCGTGGTCCGCAAGATTTCGTCATGGTCTCGGCGCAAGCCGACTGCGATCTGGAATGGTTTCACGCACTGGACGATGAAAAAGTGCGCGCATCCTCTCGCTCAAGGCGTTGCGTTCGCGCACAAAATAGGTTCTGACTTCCAAGCCCTCCGAGGTTGGTGGATCTGCTGCGTCCATCGCTCTCACCTTAGCGTGTTCCGCGCCGGGTTTCCGCTCAAACGCAGTTCGGACGCTTCAACCTTGAAGAAGAGGCAGCGTCTGTCGCAAAGTCGTTTTCATGCAACGAGTGATCGGACTTGGGGGAATCTTTTTTAAAGCTCACGACCCGGAGAAGCTCGGCGAATGGTACCGGAAACACCTCGGCCTCAACGTTGAGGAGTGGGGCGGAGTGAATTTTCAGGAAGGAGCCGGGTCTGAGCTGGAGCCGAAACGGCAATCACATATCGTCTGGTCGCCGTTCGAGGCGGACACAAAATATTTCGCGCCGAGCGAGAAAAGCTTCATGGTCAACTTCCGTGTGCACGATCTCGGAGCCGTGCTCGCGGCATTGCGCAATGAAGGTGTCGCAGTGGATGAGAAGATGGAGGAATCCGAATTCGGAAAGTTTGGCTGGGTCATGGATCCTGAAGGAAATCGGATCGAACTGTGGGAGCCGCCGGAGGTAAGAGAGAATGTCTAACCCAATCCAAGGTCTCATCGCGGGCGGCATCTTCGGACTCATCTCCGTCGGGATGATGTTACCCATGTCTTTTCCGGACAAGACCACTGCATTGCTGGCGGCGTTTGCCAGTCGTTTCGCCATCGGACTTGTCATCGGTTGCGTTCAGCTGCCGGGGCCGGGGTGGCTGGTGGGATTGACCTTCGGGTTCTTGCTCAGTCTGCCGGACGCACTCGTGACCAAGGCCTACGCACCTATCCTGATCATTGGAACAATTGGCGGAACGATCATCGGCGGCGTCATTCACGGCTGGCGTTGATCCGACTCCGCCGGGGCACGCCTGGGCAGTGAGGGGATCGAACCCCCGACCAACACGGTGTAAACGTGCCGCTCTACCGCTGAGCTAACTGCCCGTCGCGCGGAGGTGCACTATACTTAAGCGAGCGGGTCTGCCGAGGATTCTTTTGTTGCGTAGGGCCAAGCTCTTTAGTTGCACTTACAAAGTTGTGTCTTATTAAGTGCCATGGACCTGTCACTTCAGAAACTGAAAGAAGCCGTATCGCTTCGCGAACAAATACACTCCCTCGAGGCGCGCCTTAGCTCCCTGTTTGGTGGTGGAACACAAACATCCGAAGGCGCACCCCGCAGGAGAAGGGGCAAGCGCCGCCCAATGTCGGCCGCGACGCGGGCCAAGCTGGCGGCCGCAGCCAGAGCGCGCTGGGCCAATGTGCGCAAGGCTGAGGGTGCGACCAAGCCCGCCAAAACGCGCAAGCGGCGCAGCGGTCTCACGGCTGCCGGCCGGAAGAAGCTCTCCGATTCGATGAAGGCTCGTTGGGCCGCGCGACGGAAAGCCGCCGGAGCCAAGGGTAGGTAAGGAGAACTCGGCGGCACGCCGCTGAACCATCCTTATCGGTTGACCATCTTCATCATCGGCTCGCTGTAACGCGGACCGGAAAAGGCATCCCGGGGTGCGACCTCGTTGATCAACGCGAGATCTGTGCTCGTTAGGTCAACTTCGAGCGCGCCCAGGTTTTCCTGCAAATATGCGCGGCGTTTCGTCCCGGGGATCGGAACGATATCGCTCGCCCTGGGCGAGGACCCAGGCGAGGGCGAGTTGCGCGGGCGAACAATGTTTCTCCCGCGCGACTTCGCTCACGCGTTCAACCAGATCGAGATTGCGCTGGAAGTTCTCGCCCTGAAAACGCGGCGAGGAACGCCGGTAGTCGCCTTCCTCCAGGTCGGCGAAGCGTTTGATTTGTCCGGTTAGAAAACCTCGACCCAGGGGACTGAAAGGGACGAATCCGATCCCGAGTTCACGGCATGTTTGCAGAACCCCATCCTCGGGATCGCGTGTCCAGAGCGAGTACTCCGATTGCACCGCCGTGAGCGGATGCACCGCATGCGCCCGGCGGATCGTTTGCGCGCCGGCTTCCGAAAGTCCGAGGTAACGCACCTTTCCCGCGCGCACGAGTTCGGCCATTGCTCCGATGGTCTCCTCGATGGGTGTATGTGGATCAATCCGATGCAGGTAGTAGAGATCGATCATCTCAACTCCGAGCCGCCGCAGACTCGCTTCACATGCCTGCGGGACGTATTCCGGCCGGCCATTCACTTTGTTGAATTGCGGATTACCGGTATCACGGATGAGGCCGAACTTCGTCGCGAGGACAACCTTCTCCCGATGTCCCTTCAACGCGCGGCCGAGTAGTTCCTCGTTGGTATGCGGACCGTAGACGTCGGCGGTATCGAAGAAAGTAATCCCGAGTTCCAGAGCGCGATGAATCGTGGCGATCGCTTCGCCTTCGTCCCGTCCGCCGTAGAGGTCGGACATTCCCATGCAGCCAAGACCGATTGCCGAAACAATCGGCCCGTCACGGCCAAGCTTGCGCTGCTTCATGTCTGGCCGACCCAGGTGGTGGGGGCAATGTCGTCCCAACGCTCCCGGATCGCGTCGAACTCCGTCGGCGTCAGCGGGCCGGCTTCGAGCAGCCGCGCATTTTCCTGCCAGCGCTCCGGCTTGGTCGTGCCCACGATTGCGGTCTGGACGCCGGGCACACTCAAGGTAAAACGGAGCGCATGAGCGATCGATTCTTTCAAGGGCTGGAGGCGGATGAACTCGTAGTCCAACTTCCGCAATCGATCCCAATAGGTTTGATGATAGGAATTGATCGGCTTGTGCCCGGATTTCCAGGCGGCATTGGCGATCGGACGTTTGGCGATTACTCCCATGTTGCCTTCGCGCGCAAGCGGGACGGAAAGTTCGAGCGCTTCCTGGTCCGCGATATTGATCGACGTCTGCAAGGTGTCGAACGCTCCTGATTCGACCGCGAACTTCGCCGCGCGACTATCTCCGCTATAGCCGATGTAGCGCGTGTGGCCACGCTCGCGCGCCGTTTGCAATGCGCGTAACGACATCGCCTTTCCGCAAAATGGCCTCGGAGCAGCCGTGTAATTGGACCAGATCGAGCCGATCCGTCTGCAACCGGCGCAGACTGCGTTCGATGCTTTGAAGGATGGAAGCCGTCGACCAATCCTCGCTCCCGACTCCCTTCGGATGGCCGACCTTGGTGAAGAGGTAGAATTCATCCCGCCGATGACCCACCGCGGCGCCGATCAATTCCTCACTCCCCTCGTAGCATTCAGCCGTGTCGATGACATTCAAACCGGCATCGAGTGCGCTATTCAACAACCTCGCCACCGTCTCCGCGGTAGCTCCTTCAAATCCGATCTCCGCTCCTCCGAAGCCGAGAATCGAGACCAGCATGTCTGTTTTGCCAAGCTGCCGTTTTTCCATGGCGCAGAAGCGTAGGACTGACTCTCCATGTTGTCATGCGGCCCGGAATAATCTTCGCGTGCTAACGTTTGCACCGAGCCCGCGCGCCAGCTAGCCTCGCAGATCGAAGCCTATGAATACTCCTGAAGAAACGCCGCGGCCGCGCACTGCACTTATGTCTCCCGAGGCGGTTATCGGTCTCGGCATCACCATCGCATGGCTTGGTCTGATGTGTCTGATGCTTGGCTGGGCCCAGGCGCTTCGACAAGTGCCGGCGTCAGCTTGGATCTGGTTGCCGCTCGGCGCGGTCCTGATGATTGTCGGTGGGTTGGGCGCGGTCGTAGGGCAATCCCGCAAGCGCAATTAATACGCGCGCTCTATCTCAACCCGCACGTCGGGCCTTCGCGGTTTGAGTCCTGACGATCGCGCGCACCAGTTCCGCCGGATCGACTGGTTTCGTTAGGTGCTGGTCGAATCCTGATTCCAGCGCTCGGCGCCGGTCCTGCGTGCTGGCGTACGCCGTCAGCGCAATCGCGGGAATCTCAACGCCGTTTGGTTTCGCGAGAGCGCGCAACCGTTGGATGAATTCGTAGCCATCCGCTTCCGGCATGGCGATGTCGCTCACCACCACATCCGGCGTTAGATTTGGCATCAAGTTCAGTGCATCATTCACCGAGGCGGCGACTGTGACCGAAGCTCCGCACTTCGCGAGAGTCAAGCCGACCAGGTCGCGCACGCTCGGTTCGTCGTCGATCACCATCACGTGCACGCCGCGGAGACTGTTGGCGGGAAAAATATCCCCATCCGCTGCCGTCCGTTCCGCTGGGTGCGGTGCGCGAGTCCCGAGCGCGACGATCGGCAACCGCACCGTGAAGCGGCTCCCGTGACCCGCGCCTTCGCTTTGCACGTCGATCGTGCCCCCATGCATCACGACCAGTTGGTGCGCGATCGTTAGCCCAAGACCGAGACCACCATGGTGGCGGGTCGAACTGCTGTCGCCCTGGCGGAAGCGTTCGAAAATGTGGGGCAGCAACTCCGCGCTGATCCCCTGGCCGGTATCTGAGATTTCGATCGACGCGCTACCCTGCTCGCGCGCGGTGCGCACGCGCACTTTGCCCCCACGCCGCGTGAACTTGACCGCGTTCGTGAGCAGATTCAGCAGGACCTGCTGCAAACGACTGGGATCCGCATCCACGAGCAAGTCCTCGGCTTCGTTCGCGGTCTCGAGCAGGATCCCCTTGGCATCGGCGGACGGGCGGACGGCCTCGACCGCCTCCGCCACGATGCGCAACGGGTTCAGCACTTCGCGCTCGAGCGAGAGTTTGTGATTGATGATGCGCGTGATATCGAGCACGTCCTCGATCAAGCGCGCCTGCGCTTCTGCGTTGCGCATGATCGAGTTAACCGCTTCGCCGCGCTCTTCTTCGCTGAGCAAATTCTCCTGCATCAAGCGCGTCCATCCGAAGACCGCATTGAGCGGGGTGCGCAATTCGTGCGAGATCATCCCGAGGAATTCATCCTTGTCCGAATTCTCCTGCCGCACTCTGTCGCCTGCTTCGCGGAGCGCGTCCTCGGTCAGTTTTTGTTCGTGGATGTCCGTGCACGTGCCGAACCAATTCGTGATCGTCCCTTCGGCGTTGCGCGCGGGCAAGGCGCGGCCGATAAACCAGCGATAAGCCCCGTCCGACGCGCGCTTGAGTCGGAACTCGATGTCGTAGGGTTCTCCCGTTTGCAGGGCCTCAGCCCAGGCCTGGTTGGCCCGAGCCAGGTCATCGGGATGAAAAAAAGGATCCCAGCTTTGTCCCAGGGATCCGTTGGGCGGTAAGCCGGTGAACTCATGCCACTTCCGGTTGTAATACTCGTGCGAACCATCGGCCCGCGTTACCCAGACGATTTGGGGCAGGTTGTCGGCCAGACGCCGCAGAAGTTCCAGCTCTCTTGGGAAGCGTTCTTCGGTCTGCTTCTGTTCAGTCATGATTGCCTGGGAGGGGCGCGCTTTGCAGCGCGATCACCCCTCTTTATGCAGCAAGAATTGTTCTTCCTGGCCGGCACTGTCGATGCCGAAATAGTAACGCGGAATTTACTTTGGCTCCAGCATCGTGCCCCGGCATTTCGCGCTTCCGCAATGGCAGGCAAACTCTTCCGCCACCTTCTTCGTCCGGCGCTCCGCGGACATCAGCTTATAGTCGTAGAGCAACTCGTCACCCGGCTTCAGGCTGCGCAATGCGTAAACAAAGATCCGGTCGTCCTCTTCGAAGGTTTCGCAGTTCGGATCGCACGAATGGTTGATCCAGCGCGATTCGTTTCCGCCGATCGAGGCATCGATCACATCGCCGTTTTCCAGAGAAAAGAAGAACGTGTGATAAGGATCATCCGCGTCGCGGGCTGGCAGATTCATCGCCTTTTTCCACGGCAGATGCTTCCCCGTGTATTCGATAATCCGCGCTCCCTTGCGGATCGCCTTCGTCGCATAAACGCCTTTCCCGTGCACGCCTGAAGCGCGCACTTCGATCCGGCTCTCGATCGGTCTTCGCGTCTTCCTGGTGCCTGAAGATTTCGTCGGCATGTGGAGAGGATCGTGCGCGCAAACCGGACTGGCCGCAACGAACTGATTTCCAGTTCAGCCTGCCGTGAGCGCGGCGCGTTCGTCCGTGACCAGGGCGCCGCTTTTCTCGAGGAAATAATCGTAGCCGCCCGGATAGGGCGTCACCTGGCCGGCGTTCACCTGCAGCACTTTCGTGGCGAGCTTGCGAATGAAATGCACGTCGTGCGAAATGAAAACGAGCGTGCCCTCGTAGGCGCCGAGCGCGAGGATGAGTGACTCGACCGCGTGGATGTCGAGGTGCGTCGTCGGCTCGTCCATCAGGAGCAGGTTCGGCGGATCGACGAGGAACTTGATCAGGTTGAGCCGGCTCTTTTCGCCTCCGCTCAGGATCGCGGTCTTCTTGTAGATGTCGTCCTTGCGGAAGAGGAACGAACCGAGAATGCCGCGCGCTTCGTTCTCCGCCAGCGTCGGCGCCGCATTCATCACTTCCTGCGAGCACGGTGTTCGCAGCGTCGAGCGTGTCGGCGCGATGCTGCGAGAAGTAACCGATCTTCGCGTTGTGCCCGAGGTGGCGCTCGCCTTTCTGAAATTCGATCACGCCGGCGAGAATCTTGAGCAGGGTTGACTTGCCCGCGCCATTCGGACCGACCAGCACCGTGCGTTCGCCGCGTTCAATCGTGAGATCGAGCCCGCGATAAACTTTGTGCGCGCCGTAGGCCTGATGCACGCCTTCGAGTGAGATGGCGCGCTGTCCGCCGCGCGGCGGTTGCGGAATGTTGAAGCGGAACGGCTTCTTCGGCGGCGTCGGTTTTTCAATCAACTCCATGCGCTCGATTTGCTTCAGCTTGCTCATCGCTTGCGAAGCCTTGGAAGCGACTTGCCGGAAGCGTTCGTAAAATTCCCGCAGCCGCGCGATCTCCTTTTGCTGGTTGTTGTAGGCCGCGATCTGTTGCTCGTAGTTCGCTTCGCGCTGGCGCAGGAATTCGGAATAATTGCCGGTGTAACCGATGAGCTTCTGCTCGGCGATGTCGTAAACGCCTTCCACGACTTCATCCATGAATTGCCGATCGTGCGAAATCAGCAGGAGCGCGCCTGGAGTAGTTCTTCAGATAATCCTGCAACCAAAGGAGCGAGAGCAGGTCGAGGTGATTGGTCGGCTCATCGAGCAGGAGCAGATCAGGCTCCATCACGAGCAATCGCGCCAGATGCGCGCGCATCACCCAGCCGCCGCTCATCTCTTTCGCCGGGCGCTCGAAGTCCAATTCGCGATAGCCCAGCCCGCGCAGCATTTTCTTCGCCTTCGCGTCCACCTGCGGATCAGTCAGCGCCTCGTGCTTGGCGTGCGCTTCCAGATATTCCGGGCCGCTCACGTCGCCCACTTTCTCCAAGGCGTGCAGTTGCTTCTCCAGCGCCGGCACTTCTCCTGCGCGCCCGGTCGCCACATCCATCACCGTTTCTTCGCCGACCGGCTCGCTCTCCTGCGGCAAGTAACCGACCATCGTCCACGCGTCGCGTTCCACCGCGCCGGCATCGGGCGTGTCCTTCTTGAGAATGATGTTGAAGAGCGTGGACTTCCCCGCGCCATTCGGTCCGACCAAGGCGACGCGCTCGCCGTAGTTCACCGTCATGCCGGCGTTCTCGAACAAAGTTCGACCGCCCATGGTTTTTCGAAGATCGCGGATCGTGAGCATGCAGGCCCGCGGAGCTCCGCGGGCGCGCACGTTACAGTCCGAAGCCGGCCTGAGCAAGGGTGCGACAGCTTTAAGTCTGGGGAGGTTGCGCGCCGATCTGCTATGCTCGCTGCTAATGTTTGAACTCAGACAGAAGGACAAGATGACGGAGCGCGCCCTCCTCATCGGCGCCTATATCGATCCGGCAAAGAAGGCGGAGGCGCAGAGTCTGCTCGAAGAGTTGGAAGAGTTGGTCGACACGCTCGGCATCCCGATCGTCGAGCGGAAACTCATTTCGCATCGCGAAAATCATGCACGCTATTTGATTGGCTCGGGCAAGGCGCAGGAGATCGTCGACTTCGCGAAGGAACACGAGTGCGATGTGCTCATCTTCGACAATGCTCTGAGCCCGTCGCAGCAGCGGAATTGGGAAACCCTCGCCGGCATGACCGTCGCCGATCGCCAGGAGATCATTCTCGATATTTTCGGCGCGCGGGCGCAAACGCGCGAGGCCCGCATTCAGGTGGATCTCGCGCGGATGCAATATTCGCTTCCGCGCCTAACGAGAGCCTGGAGCCACCTGGGCCAGCAGGGCGGCGGCATCGGCGCGAAGGGTGAGGGTGAGAGCCAGCTCGAGCAGGACAAACGCAAGATCCGTTTGCAAATCGATCGCCTGAAGCGCGAGCTGGAACAGGTTCGCGGAGCGCGCGCGACCCAGCGGAAAGATCGCAAACGCGCCCCGGTGCCGAATGCCGCGATTGTCGGTTACACCAACGTGGGCAAGTCATCGCTCCTTCGCCGGCTCACGGGCGCGGAGGTTTTCATCGAGGACAAACTCTTCGCCACTCTCGACACCACCACGCGCAAGATCGCGCTCCCAAACAAGCAACCGCTCTTGCTCACCGATACGGTCGGCTTCGTGCGCAACCTGCCGCACCAGCTGGTGGAAGCGTTCAAGGCCACGCTCGAAGAAGCTGCGCTCGCCGATTTTCTGATTCACCTCCTCGACGCTTCCCAGGAGGAAGTGATGGAGTTCTACAACACGACCATGCGCGTGCTCGCAGAGCTTGGCGCTGAGACGAAGCAGATGCTCGTGGTCTTTAACAAGATCGACAAAGTGAGCGAGCCCCACGTGCTGCCCGCGTTGCGGCGGCATTTTCCGGAAGCGGTTTTTGTTTCCGTGCAGACCGGCGAAGGCATGGATGAATTGATCGCGCGCATCTCCGAGTTTGTCGCCCGCGGCACGATCACGGTCGAGTTGCGTTTGCCCTCGGCGCGCGCGGATCTGCTCGCTCGATTGCATCGCGACGGCACCGTGCGCGACGTGCAATACGAACACGATTTCACTCGCGTGGCCGCAACGATCCCGACTCGCTCGCTGGAAATTTTCGCGCCGTTCCTTCCGCTCCCGGCGTCGGTCGATGAAGTGGTTCCGGCGGCCGACGACTAACGGAATTGTGGAAGGAGCTGCCCGATTGAACTTCCGTCTCGACGGGCAAGCGACCGGCTCGCGGGCACGCGCCGCGACTTTTCAGACCATGCACAACGAGGTGCAGACGCCGCTCTTCATGCCGGTCGGCACACGGGCGACGGTGAAGGCGCAGCTCACCCGCACGCTGGAGGAAGCAGGCTCGCAAATCCTGCTCGCGAATACCTACCACCTGCTCCTGCGGCCGGGGCCGGAGGTCTTTCGGCGCATGGGCGGCATCCATAAATTCATGAGCTGGGAGCGCGCGGTCCTGACCGACTCCGGCGGCTTCCAAATTTTCTCCCTGCCGCATGCGCGTTCGATGAGCGAGGCGGGCGCCGTTTTTCAGAGCTATCTCGACGGGAAGACGATCCTCTTAAGTCCCGAGGTGAGCATCGAGACGCAGCGCGCGATCAACAGCGACATCATGATGGCGCTGGATCAGTGCATCGCCTCGACCGCGGACGAAGCCACCGCGCGCGCCGCGCTGGAGATGACGCATCGTTGGGCGGCGAGGAGCCTGGCGGCGCGCGGAGATTCACCGCAAGCGATCTTCGCGATCGTGCAAGGAGCACTCTTCCGAAACCTCCGCCGGGAAAGTGCCGCGCGGCTCACGGAGATGCCGTTCGATGGTTTTGCCATCGGTGGTCTCGCGGTGGGCGAAGCGAAAAACGAACGCGAGGATCTGTGCGAATTCACCGCCGGGCTCTTGCCTAACGACAAGCCACGCTATCTCATGGGCGTGGGCACGCCGCTCGATATCCTCGAGGCCGTCCACCGCGGCGTGGATATGTTCGATTGCATCATCCCGACGCAAGTGGCGCAACGCGGCGCGGTTTTCACTTCGCGCGGCTACCTGCAGATGCGGCGCGGGGTTTACAAATTCGCCGAGGAGAAGCTCGATCCGGAATGCGGCTGCCCAACCTGCGTGCGCTATTCGCGCGCCTATCTCCATCACCTGACGAAGTCAGGCGAGACGCTCGGGTGGCAACTCCTCGGGAAACACAACATCCATTTTTACCATCAACTCATGCGCGAGATCCGCGCGGCCATCCTGGCCGACCGGTTCATGGACCTTTACCGGAGCAAACGCGAGTTCCTCCACGAGGTCGATGCGGACAATCCGATCCTCAAGCCGCGGCCGAACAAGAAGCGATCTCTCTCGTTAGGCGCGTATGAGGTTCATATCGCACGGGAAGGCTTTGCCAGCATTCGTCACCGTGCCTCGGGTGAAATCATGCACTCGCGCACTGCCCCGATGGAAGAGGCGCAACGGCTCTACGTCGAGCAATCGCAACTCGCCGAGCGGTTGCGCCATTCCGCGGAGCCGCTGGTGATGTGGGATGTCGGGCTGGGCGCGGCCGCTAACGCGATGGCGGCGATCCGGTGTTACGAGGAGATAGGTCCCATAAGACCCATGCGACTCATCAGCTTCGAGAACGACCTCGATTCTCTCAAACTCGCCCTCCAACTAACCGACCTCTTTCCGTACCTGCGGCACGCGGGTCCGGCGACGATTTTGCAGCAGAGCGAATGGCAATCGAAGAAGCACCCGGGATTGAGCTGGTCCCTCCTTCACGGCGATTTCCTCCAAACAATGAATGCCGCTCCGGCGCTCCCGGATCTGATTTTCTACGACATGTTTTCGAGCAAGACATCCGGCGAGCAATGGACACTGGATGCTTTCAAGAAGCTCTTCGCGGTTTGTCGCGGCCGCGCGGTCGAATTGTTTACCTACACCTGTTCGACCTCGGCGCGCGTGGCTTTGCTCGCCGCCGGTTTCTACGTCGCCAAAGGTCGCAACGCCGGCGAGAAAGAGGAGACCACCATCGCGCTGACGCCCGAGGCCACTGCCTCTCGCTTCGAAAACGAACACGATTTGCTTTCGTCGCAGTGGCTGGAGAAATGGAATCGCTCCGGGGCCAAGTTCCCGGCCGAGTTGCCAGCGCAGGAGCGCGCACCTTTCGAGCGCCTCATCCGGGCGCACGAGCAATTTCAGTTGAGGCGCTGAGCGCGCGGAACTTCCGCCGATTCCAATTCGCGGAAGGCGCGGCCGAGGTTTTCCGCCAGGTCGGTCGGGAGAAGAGATTGTTCGCTCGCGCCGCGATGGAAGATGGCAATCTCCGCCGCTCGCCCGCAGACCCATGCGCCCATGCGGGCCGCGTCGAAGAGCGTTAGTTCTTGCGCGATCAATGCGGCGCAGACGCCCGTGAGCACATCTCCCATTCCACCGGTTGCCATCCCGGGATTGCCGGTGGTGTTGTAACTGTGGGGATGGCCCCGTTCACCGACGATTGTTCGACTGCCTTTAAGCAGAAGCGTAACCGGATATTTTTCGCAGAAGCGCTCGGTCAACTCAGCGCGCGAGATGGCTTCGGTTGGGAAGAGTCGCTTCATTTCACCCGGATGAGGCGTGAGCAGACGCGGACCGGCGCAGCGCTCGAGAGTCGTGATTTTCTCGGAGAGGATGTTGAGCGCGTCCGCGTCGATCACCATCGGGCTGGGCGCGGCTTCGATCAGACGCAGGATTTCGGCGGCACGCGCGCGCCCCAATCCCGGACCGACCGCCCAAACGTCGATCGGTTCCTCGAGCAGTTTTTCGTAGGAGGCGACGGATTTTACCATGACCTCGGGAGGAGCGGCGCTCGCGACGATGGAGTAAATGTCTTCCGGCACGAACAACTCCACGAGTCCGGCGCCCCCCCGGAGAGCGCCTAACGAGCAAAGGAGCGCGGCGCCGGCAAAACCTTTCGAGCCGGCGACCACGCCGACGCGCCCAAATTCATTCTTGTATGAACCAAAATGTCGTCGCGGAAGCAGACGGCGGAGTGAGGCGGCGCCGGCCGTCACGGCCTCCGGTTTTGTGCCGCCCGCCGGCAGCTCGCGCAACGGCACGACCTCGAGCCGCCCAACGAAATCCAGGGCCCGATCAGCGACCAGACCTCGCTTGGCAAAACCGATCGTCACGGTGAAATCCGCGATCACGCAGTCGCCATCGGCCAATCCGGAATCGGCTCCGAGGCCGGTCGGGAGATCCAGGGCGAAGACGTAGGCCCGTTGTTCGCGCCGCAGGCGATTGATTTCGCGGCAGGCGCTTCGGATCGGTTCGCGCAATGGAGGGGTGGCTCCGATTCCGAGCAGACCGTCGAGGATGATTGTGGCGGACGGAGTGGCAGGCTCATGGAAGAGCGGCGACTCGTCCTGGCAAACGGGACGGAGGTTCTCCAATTTCTTGCGCGCGAGTTCTCCGCAGTCGCCCCCGGCGCAAGTCAGGCGGAGGTCGATTCGCCAGCCGAGTGCGCGCAGCAAAGCGGCCGCAGCCAGGGCGTCACCGGCATTGTTACCCTTTCCGGCGAACACGATGCAGCGGCCCGGTTGCGGAAAAAACCTCGAGACCGCCCGCGCGATGCCGGCAGCCGCCGCGTCCATCAACGCTTCCGCGGATACGCCGCGCGCGAACGCCGCTTCTTCCGCGGCGCGCATCTCAGCCGAGCTGACAACCGGCGAATCCAATTAATCCTCCGACTGCGTTTTCTTCTTTTTCGATTTCTGGCTCGCGCTCGATTTTTTCTTCTTCGAGGACTTGGAGGCCTTCTTCTTGCGAAGCTTTGGAATGGCGGGACGAACGACTGGCGCGCGGTGCCGAGCGGACGAAATCCGGACCGCCGTACGGCTGTGGCAATACCTCGGAGGAAGCGGCGGAGGAGCGTGAGAGCGGACGGTTGACCGGGGCGCGCAGGCCGCGGATCCCCCGCGCGATTTCGTCGGCCAGCTTTTGCCGGTAGCTGCCGCTGAGCGCGTATCTCCCCTCAGTGGGATTGGTCAGGAAACCGCATTCCACAAGGACCGCGGGAATCTTCGTGCGTCGCAGGACGTAATAGCCACGCCGGCGAATTCCGCGGTTCTCGGAAGGCGCTCCGGCGACGACATTGCGATGGATATTCGCGGCGAGCGACGCGCTATCGCTGCGGTAGTAGTAGGTCTCGATGCCATTCGCGCCGGAGCGGGGCGCGGAATTAAAATGGATGGAAACAAAAATCGCGTCGCGCTGTGAGTTCGCGGTCGCGACCCGTTGGCCGAGGGAGATGAAATCGTCGCTGTCGCGGGTCATGACCACGCGATAGCCGGCCCCCTCCAGGATGCGCCGGAGTCGCTGCGCCACGTCCAGCGTCAGATTCTTCTCGCCGATGCGCTGATACGGAACGCCGCCGCGATCATAGCCTCCGTGGCCGGCGTCGATGACAACCGTGCGTTGTGCCTGTGCCGGCGCGGGACAGATTGCGAGAAGTCCGCAAACCAGAGCGGCCAGTCTTACCTGGAGCGATCGACTTACTGAAAAGATTCTAGTCATCTGTGGGAGCAGAAGGTGGCCGCGCGGAGAGTTTCGAAGCCGGGTTCCGAGCGGACTGCATTGGAGCATCGAGCATGCCGCCTCGCACGGCGACCGCTCCGTCTGGCCCCCGCCGCAGGCGCGGCCGCGTCTTGGTTTCCATGAAGGTGGAATGCGCAAGGAGTTCTCCGTTCAAACCGATCCGCGAATACGCCCACGTCCGCGGCGCGGCGCAATGGAGAACATGGAGCCGGTTGGCGCGATCCAGTTCCGCTTGCGGCTCATCAACCGCGATCACCCGGCCTAACGAGAATGTGCTGTAAACCGCGCCCGTGCTCTTGTCTTCCACGCGCACGTAAAGCTTGGTGTGATCGGGAAAGCGATTGGCGAGGAGCGAGTAGGTGCGCAGGCCGCCCTGCGCCCGCCTTGCCCGCGGGAATTCCGACGGTCCGCTGCCAGATCGGCCGCGCGTCGCCCACCTGAAATACTTTCGTTTCCGAATAGAAGAACTTGTTTAGATCCCCGAAGAAGACGTTGGCGCGCACGTGATACGGACCGAGATCATGCACCGGGAAGATCGGAGTGAGATTGACCTTCCGCGCGACCGTCTGCCCCGTGGCCAGTCTGAGCGGCGGCTCCGATTGCGCGCCCAGCGCGGGGAGAAAACGCCCATCGTTGGTCGTGATCTCAAAACCGAACCAGTGTTGGCCGTTGCCGTCGCGCAATTCGATGTCGCGCCCGGCGAGATTCGTGATCTGCACGGTGGCGATGACCGGCTCGTAGGCGACGTATTGCACCCGCTTGAATTTCAACTCCACCTGGATCTGCGCGCGCGCCGTAGCCGCGATGAAAATCAGAGAGCAAAAAAGGACCGGAAGCCGCATGGAGCGCTAAGGATACCGCAACTCGTCGGAGAAGAAAGCGGGTCGCGGGAGCCGGTGCTAGAGCCCAAGCTTGCGTGAGCCGCCAAAAATTCCCCAGCGGCCTGGCTTCGCTTGGCCCGCCGTGGGTGATGGAGCGGCCGTCTGGATGGGCTCGCCGACCACGGGCGTCTTTCGACGCGCCACCGCGGTGATGACCGCTTCATCCCAAGGCGTGCTGATCGTTTCCGCCGGAGCGCGCACGGAATAGTCGTAAGCGAATTCCACCGCCTCCCAGGGGACGATTTCGTAAAGCGCGTCGGCACCGCGAGCCGATCCGCGTTCGGCGTGAACAATCCGGCCGTTGAGCAGGAAGACGATCGCGGTCTTCGACCCCTGGACGAATTGGATCGCGCCGCTGCGCCGGCTGAGGCAGCACATTTGCAAAACGTCGAGCGCATGAAACGCGTCCAGGCCAGTCTGCCGCTGCACGTCCGCGCGCTCGATCGCGTTCAGCAGGCGCTCGCCGTCGATGGGTTCCGGGAAAACTTTCGTGCGCGGAATTTCGAGCCGCTGCTCGGTGGCTGCGTAATCCGGGAGGAACATCGTTTGCAAGCCGGCGAAGGTGTCGCTGAGCGTCGCACCGAGGGCCAGGCCATTGACGCCGTCGCCCTGAAGTTGCGTGATCAGCAGCGAACAACGCGGAACGCCACGCGCCCAATCGAGCGCGCGGGCATCAGAGACGGCGAAGCCGCAGTGGTGCTCGGTGTATTCCGTCACCATCTGCACCAATTGCTCTCCGACCTCAGCGTCGTGGTGGACGATGAGCAATTGCATTACGGCGACGAGAGGGTGAGCGGCGGCGGGAAAAGATTCAGCAATTTCGTCGGCTCTGCGCGCACGTCCTGCAGCTGATCCTTATAATAAACGCGCACCTGGTAGCCGGCATATTTTCGCGTGGCGGCATCCGCTTCCGGCTTCTTCGGTGCGCGCGCTTTCTTTCCGCCGCCCGGTGGAGTCACTGCCGCGGCGGCTTCGGTCAGGGCCGCTTCGCTCAGGGCGGCGCCGTTTTTCAGGCGCACGTAGCCGACGGCGAGGATCTCTGGATTCGCCTCTTTCCAATCATGGTTGGGGGTGAGCCATTCGTAATTCACCTCGGCGTCGGTCAGGGCGACCTTGTTGTTGTCGACCGTGTCGTAGAAGTAGACCTGAATCTTGACCTTGGTGTGATCGAGAATGGTGTTCGCGCGAGCTTTTACGCCGACACGCAGAGTCAGGTTAGTGTCCGCGTCCTGATCCGGATTCTCGGTCACTGTCGCCTCACTGATGCCGAAAGTGGAGCCGGACGGAATGCCTTCGGGATCGTTCCGACTGGTGCCGGCATCGAGCGGGGAAACGCCCGCAAAACCGGGACCGGCAGTCGTTCCCGCCGTCGGCGTGGGACCGACTTTCAATTTCATATCGGCCAACTCGTAGAGCGCGCCGGCGGATGGGCCGATCTCCTGGATCTTTTGCCAGGTCTCGTTAGACCGATCCAGGAGCTGCATCGATTCGTAGATCATGGCCATCTCCGCGAGGACGTTGGCGTTTTTCGGGTCGCGCTGGGAAGCGTCCTGCAAACGGGCGAGAGCGTTGTTCGTATCGCCACGCTCACGCAGCAAGGTCGCCTCCTTCAAGAGGTGTTCGGCAGCGGAGAGGGCGGCATTGCTCGGCGAAGACTGCGTCGTCGCCGCTGGTGCGACCGACGCCGCCGGTGGAGGAGTCGCGGGTGCAGCGGCCTCGGGCGTCGCGACAGGGGCCGCCGGCTGGATGGCAACCGCCACCGGTTCGGCCGCTTTGCGCGCGGCGCGCATCCGCCCCGCGTAGTGCAGTCCTACCGCGATCAACTCGGCCGCGCCGAGCAGGGAAACGACGGCGATCGCGATCGTGAAATTCTTATCAGGGCGCCCGGGCGAAGGGAAACTGGTCGCTTGCAGATGGTGCTGATTTCGTTCTGTAAACGCGTTCTGCGCGCGCTGTCAAACGCCCCCGCGTCGTGTCCTATAGCCTACCGCGAAATGTCGGCCTGGCTGAGGATTTTGAAACCTTCACCGAGCAGGACGGAGGAAGCGCAATCGGTGTCGTCCACATGCAAAGCCAGGGCCGCGAAACCGCGCGGCCGCGTCAGCAGCGGATAGGTGAAGTGGACATTCACCTCGGCCATGAGCAGCGCGGCGAGCAGTTTGGCCAGTTGCGTCGCCATCTCGGTGCATCTCGACCACGACCATCTCGCAAACCCCGAAAGCGAATGTTGTGCTCGCGGAAAAGTCCTCCACCAGCTCGGGATTGCTCACCACGATGCGCGCGATCGCGGAGTCGGTCGATTCGGAGATGCTGAGCGCGACGACGTGCGGTGTGATGGGTATTGCAGCAGCTTCACCACGTCGAGCATCGCGCCCACTTTGTTCGGCAGGAAGATGGAGAATTGCCGGACGAGCGGTCCGTCCAGTTTTCGAGGTGGTTTGGGGTAAATCGAGAGGCATGCAGTGGGTCGCGACTCGGGTTCGGGACCGCTTTTGCGCAGACTCCGCGCCGGGCCGCACTATGTCATCGCGCCAGGCTATCGATATGCAAACGGATACTTGATGGCACGTCTTCGCGCTGCCGGTGATGGCAACTGCGATTCTGGCTGTTCATTTCAAACTTTCGATTTAGAGTCGCGGCCCGGAAATGGACGACGAGAATGACCTGATCGCGCAGCGTCGGCAAAAGCTGGAAGCATTGCAGGCGCGCGGCGCGCGGCCGTTTGGCGCCGCGTTTCAGACAGCTGGCACGATCGCGGAGGTGCGGGAGAAGTTTGCCGAAGGCGCGACCTTGCGCGCCGCCGGACGGATCACCGCGCATCGCGACATGGGCAAGAGCCATTTCCTGGATCTGCGCGACGCGACCGGACGCATCCAGGTTTACGTGCAGGCGAAGGAACTGGGCGCGGAGGTGATGGAGATCTTCGAGTTGCTCGACATCGGCGATTTCATCGGCGTCGAGGGCACTTGTTTCCTGACGAAGACCGGCGAGCCGACGCTGCGGGCGTCGAGCCTGCAGGTGCTCGCGAAGTCGCTGCGGCCGTTGCCGGAGAAATGGCACGGCCTGCAGGATGTGGAGGCGCGCTATCGACAGCGCTATCTCGATCTCCTGACTAACGAGCAGTCGCGCGCGGTTTTCGAAAAGCGCATTCAGATCGTGCGCGAGATGCGGCGTTTTCTGGAGGATCGCGGATTTCTCGAAGTGGAGACGCCGATGTTACAAGCGGTCGCCGGCGGGGCGGCGGCGGAGCCTTTCCGCACCCATCACAAGGCGCTCGGCCTCGATCTTTTTCTGCGGATCGCGCCGGAACTTTATCTCAAGCGCATGTTCGTCGGCGGTTTCACGAAGGTCTTCGAGTTGAACCGGAATTTCCGAAACGAAGGAATCTCGCGACGGCACAATCCCGAGTTCACGATGCTGGAAGCCTATTGGGCGTACGCCGATTTCGAGCAGATGGCGAATCTGGTGGAAGAGCTTATTTGTCATCTGGCGGTGGCGATTTCGGATACCGGATACCGGAAACCGGACAGAGAAGAAGACCCGCTCAAGATCGAACATCGAAACGCGGATGGCAAGGTGACGCGGACAATCAATCTCACGCGCCCGTGGCGGCGCGCGCGTTATCGCGATTTGATCCGCGAGGTCGATCCGCGCTGGTTCGATTACACGAGCGACGAGCGCCGCGCGCGCTGCGCGGAACTGGGCGTCGAGATCAATCCGCGCATGGCTGATTACGAAGTCACCCAGCAGATCTTCGAGAAACTGGTGGAAGAGAAAACATTCGATCCGCTTTTCGTGACGCATTGTCCGAAGGAATTGGTGCCGCTGGCGAAGCAGAACCTGGAGGACGATTCGCTGGTCGACGTTTACGAGTTGATCATCAACGGCCAGGAAATTTCGCCCGGTTACTCCGAGTTGAACGATCCGGTGACGCAACGCCAGCGCTTGCTCGAACAAGCGGGCGAGGAGACGCAGAATCTCGATGAGGAATTCCTCCTCGCGCTCGAGCACGGCATGCCGCCGGCCGGCGGATTCGGCCTCGGGATCGATCGCCTAACGATGCTCCTGACGGGCGCGGAATCGATCCGCGACGTGATCCTTTTCCCGTTGCTCAAGCCGAAACGGGCCTAAACTCGCGCGCATGCAGTTTCTTCCGGCCGCGAAGCACTGGCGGAATGCGTTTCTGCTTGCGCTGGCGCTCTTCCTCTTCACGCGGGCCTTGATGTTGATGGCTTTTCCCATCTTCAACGACGAGGCGATCTACCTGCAGTACTCCCAGTTGATCCACGACGACTGGCCGAAGAACAAGTTCGTCTCGATGAACAATGACTGGAGCGACTGGAAGCCGCCACTGCAGTACTGGATGGCCGCTCCCGTGATCAGGTGCGGGCGGCGATCCGCTCCTGGCCGGACGCTGCGTGGCGCTGTTCGCTTCGCTGTTCGGATTTTTCGGGTTCTATCTTTTTGCGAAGGAACTTTTCGGCGAACGAGAAGGAGTGATCGCTGGGATACTCTACGTTCTCTGCCCGTCGGTCCTCTTCCACAACAACCAGTTCGTCGCGGAGACGTTCCTCTTTTCGACCGCGCCGTTCGTTTATTGGGCGCTCCTAAAGACGATGCAGCCGGGCAATTTGCGGTGGGCCTGGGCGGTCGTGGCCGTGGTCATGGCAACGGCCCTCCTTCTCTTCAAACAGTCAGGGGCCTTGCTCCTGACGGTTTCGTTTTTCCTGCCCTTGATGCGACTGCGCAGAGCGGAAGAGACGGATCAGCCGACGAGTTGGGGCATGAAGAATAATTGGAAGGAGGTCGCGTTGAACTTCCTTCTCGTCGCCGCGGTGGTGGTCATGTGCGCAACTCGCGGCGAGCGCGTTGCTTCCTTCTGAGTTCAACGCCACCAAGGAACAGTTCAACGGCCGTTGGGTCATGTCGCCGCGCGAATTGTTCCAGTTCCCGACCGAGGTTTGGAGCGCGAATCTGCGCCTCGTGGGAGATTACATCGGCTCCTATTATTCCTGGCTCGTGCCGGTGTTCGTTGGCGTTTTCCTCTGGTTCGCTTTTCGCAGGAAGAGCCTGCCGGACCTGGCATTGGCGTCGATGTGTCTGGCAGGCGCGATCGCGGTGACCTTCCTGCTCCGCGGCTTCAACGAATATCTCTTTAACACCGCCGTGATCGTCGTCCTCCTGCCGTTGCTGGCGAGGGCAGGAGTGTTTGTCTGGAATCTGGCGCGCACCGGACCGAGCCGTCTTTTTCGCGGAGGACTCCTCGTCGCTCGCGGCAATCGTGCTCGCCTATCTGGACGTATCAAATCGTCCTGATGGGAGTTTCCCCGGGAAGATATCTCGAGCGAAGCACGCCGTGGGGCGCTGTCGCTTATCTGAAAGGATGGCCCACCGGTTTCGGCGTGCGGGAGGTCATAGCCTTCTCGAAAAGGAAAAGAGGCCGGGCATTATTTTTGCCGACACGCAATGGGGCAATCCGCGAACGGCGCTCGAAGTTTACCAAGAACGTTTCCCCAACCTGCGCATCATCGCGGTCTCGCGCGAGTTTCTCGATCCCGCCGAAACTCGGAAGCTGAGGGATTTCGCACAGCGCCTGGGCCCGGCGCGCTTCGCGATTTTCTCGGCAGACCCTTCTGGTGGACGTCGCGAGTGGCAAGAAAACGTGGAGCGCGAGATGTGCGCAGAGCGGACGGAAGTGAGAGCCTATCCCGGGCAGATACCGATCATCGTCTGCCGGTTTTGACTGTCGCGCGCTCGCACGGCAGCACAGGAGCACGTGCGGAAAGCGGCGAGCGTGCTAAGTTCGGCGCAATGGAAACGCCACAAATTACTGCCTACCTGAAGACCCATTGCGGCTGGAGCGCCGGAGTCCGCGCGGTGCTCGCGAAATACAATCTTCCCTACACCGAGAAAGACATTATCCAGAACCCCGCTTTCCGCTGGGAGATGGAAACCAAGAGCGGCCAGCCCTTGTCGCCTTGCGTCGAGATCAATGGCGAGATGGTCGCCGATGTCAGCGGCGAAGAAGTCGAGGAATACCTGATCGCGAACAAGCTCGTGCAGGAAAACGATGCGGAGCCGGCGGTGCCGATCAATGCCCCATGCTCGACCGAGCAGCACGAGAGCCCGGTGCGGATGAAGTTCTGATTTGCGCTAAGGTCCGGCGTTTGACACTAACGCCTCAACAAGGATGAAACTTTTCGCGCGCCGCGTTTCATCTCGAGGCTCCGGTCGCACTGGGAACAAACGCAAGCGGCGGCTTGGGCTCAAGCTGCTGCTCGTCGCCGTCTTCCTCGGGCTTTGTTTCGGCATCGTCAGCTTCTACGGAATTTGGGCGCAGACTTTCGACCTGAAGAAGTTCGGCGAAATGCCGGAGCGGAACACCGTCTTCGACGTCGACGGCAAGATCTACAGCCGTCTCGCGGGCGCCAATCGGGTCGTCGTTCCGCTCAACGAAGTCGCCCCGTTTTTCATCGATGCGCTCCTCGCGCGGGAAGACACGCGTTTCTTCGATCACGGCGGCATTGATCCTCGCGGCATCGCGCGCGCCGTCTATCGCGACATCGTGACCGGTTCCGCCAAGGAGGGCGCGAGCAGGATCACGCAGCAGCTTGCGCGCAACAGTCTCCCTCTCGGCGGCCGCACGCTAAGGCGGAAGATGCTCGAGGCAATGGTGGCGCTGCGGATCGAGCGCGAATTCACCAAGGAGCAAATCCTCGAGCTCTACGTGAATCGCATCTATTTCGGCTCCGGTTGTTACGGGATCGAAACCGCGTCGCAGGCCTACTTCGGCAAGAACGCGTCCAAACTGAATCTGTCGGAAGCGGCGCTCCTGGCCGGTCTGATCCGGAGCCCGAATCGGTTTTCGCCGTTGAAGAATCCGGAGGGCGCGGCGGTGCAGCGCGACACCGTGCTCGATCGAATGCTCGAGCTGAAAAAGATCACTGCCGCGCAAGCCGAGCAGGCAAAGGCCGCCCGGGTTACGTCGAATCCGAAACGGCTCCCGCTGATCCAGGAGAACTACGCGATGGACGCGGTGCAGCGTGATCTGAATCTCCTGCTCACGCCGGACCAGATCGATAACGGCGGACTCTACATTTACACCACGCTCGATCCGACAGTGCAACAAGCCGCCGAACAGGCGCTCGAAACGCAGTTGAGCAAAGTCGAACGGCAGTCCGGTTTTCGTCATCCGACAAAAGCCACCTACAGTCCGCCCGCAGAAGGCGAAGACAGTTCGATGCCCTATCTCGAAGGCGCGCTTGTCGTGATCGACAATGGCAGCGGCGGCATTCGGGCGCTCGTCGGCGGACGCGATTACGGGCAAAGCAAATTCAATCGCGCGCTCGCCCCGGCCAATCGCCAGGTCGGCTCCTCTTTCAAGCCGTTCGTCTACGCGCTCGCTTTCTCGCACGGGCTGCTGCCGGGCGCGGCGATCGATGATGGCCCGATCGAGCCCGGCGAGATTCGCGGAGCCGGCAATTGGACGCCGGGAAATTCGGACGGCAAATACGACGGCATCCAGCCGGCTTCCTACGGACTGATTCATTCGCGCAACACGATGAGCGTGCGCGTCGGCGAATTTGCCGGGGTCGATGACGTGCAAAAAGAAGCGACCACGCTCGGCCTCGGCGAACGTTCCGCACGGCCCGGCCATCTACATCGGTTCGTTCGAAACCAATCTGAAGGACCTGACCTCCGCGTACACGGTTTTTCCGAACGCCGGGATCCGCAAACAATCCTACATCATCGAGCGGATCGACGACGCGGATCACAATCCGATCTATCGCGCAGCGCACGTCACGATTCCGGCGCTCGATCCGAGCGCGGCCTGGATGACCTCGCAATTGATGGAGCAAGTGCTGAAGACGGGGACGGCGGCGAGCGCGAAGTCGTTAGGCTTCAAACTGCCCGGCCGCCGGAAAGACCGGCACGACGAATGATTACAAGGACGCGTGGTTTCTCGGCTACACCAGCGCGCTGACTTGCGGCGTTTGGGTCGGCTTCGATCAGCCGACCACGATCATGCCGCGCGGCTACGGTGCGGCGCTCGCCCTGCCGGTCTGGACGAACACGATGACGAAGGCGGCACAACGTTATCCCGCCAAACCATTCCAACCGACAATGCAACTGGTGCACGCGACAATTTGCGCGAATTCCAACCAGCTCGCGACGAACGAGTGCCTGGCCGCGGGTGCGGGTTACGAAATCGATCTCCCGATCGACAAGGTGCCGACCGCGGCCTGTCAAATCCACGGCGGCGCGCAAACGCAACTGGCCCAGCGGCAGGATGATTTCGGCCAAAAAAACCAGGCGTTACCTGGCCGCGTCTTTCAATCGTTCCGAAAGTTCTTCGGCCGGAAATAATCACCCAATTTCACACTCCTCCGCATCAACTTGATTGCTGATGCGGAAGAGGTGAAACGAGGTTGCGGCGAATTATTTCAAGAGCCCCGCAGCCGCTTGCACCGCGAGGACCATCGGCCAGACCGCCAGGGCCACGATGATCGCGAAAAGCGCGCCTTCCAGACGCGACTCTCGCTTGGCCTCCGAGGCGAAGAATCCTTCGCTCAAGCCCCGGAAGCTCCGCATCAACGATGGATGCAGACCGCGGCGTTTGAGCCACGCGGATCCGCCTGCGTGCGGTCGAATCGCGGGAGCATGGAAGCTCCAATCGATCGCGGGTAATTTCGGCCACTTAAGGCCGAACGGACGCTGCGAGTCGCCGCGGCGAGCCGGGCGACCCATTTGGAATGTAGGTTTCATGTCTCTTCACGCGCAGACTTCGAGCCCTGCGCAATCGAACGCTGAAGGCGGTAAAGCCAACAGCTAGCTATGTTTATGCGAAACCCCTCGAAGGGCTCCGGGCCGACCGTGATGGTCGCTAGCTATTGAGACTGAATAATCAGCGCCCTTCACGAGGAAGCATAGCGCTCACTAACACAAGCCCAACAAGCTGAACCACCGGAAATCTCCCCCAGAGTGGGTAAAAGTCAATCGCGCGGGGCTTGGAGGTCCTTCGGGCGACGGCGGGCCCCTCCCCCGAGCGGCGCCTTCTGTCGGTGCGCGCAGCCTAGCGAAACCCGCCGCGGGTCACGACCTCTTCGGAAACCTGCGCGCTTTTCGGCTTTGCCTTGGCCGGCTTTTCCTGCGTCGGCTGATTGTCATCGGGAGCATCAGCCGAGTCTGCGACCGCCACCCGGCGTCCCACGTTGCTGCCCGTTTGCGGGATGGCGGTGGTTACTCGCTTGGTCGGCGGATCCGCACTCGTCGGCGCGGAGGAGCAACCTGCGCCAGCCAGCACGATTCCCGCGAGGAGTAGAAGGGTGGAGAACCGGAGCTTTCTCATGGTTTTCGTGGCGAGAGATGGCTTACGCCGGCTATTATCGGAGAGCGGGTGAAGGGAATCGAACCCTCGTGTCCAGCTTGGGAAGCTGGCGTTCTACCATTGAACTACACCCGCGGTGAGCAGGAGAATAGCGGCGGAATTGCGTCTACTGCCAAGAGATCACGTCGTCTTTTGCCGCTCCGGAATTCTTGTCGCCGCTACCGCCGTCCCGACTTTTCCCCAGAGACCAGGCGATGATTCCGATTCGAAGTTTGGGGACTGCCCCAGCATTCGCAGAATAGGGATTGGTAACCTGGTTGTCATAGTCGGCGTCAATACTGATGGCGTATGGCTGGCCCCACGGATCGTAGAATTGGCCATCTGCTGGTGGGGCCATTCCTCCCCGCGGGTTGGCGGAATCCTTCGCGTCCGGTGGTTTGATGAATTCGATCTGTCGCGGATTCGTGATCGGATCAATTCCGCGCAAGGAATCGAACAGCACCTTGCTGCTGTTTGCGCCCGGGCCATAGGTGTACTCGTCGCCAGTCGTACCCGCGGGCAGCGGATACTTCCCGTACTCGGTGTAAAATGCATTCACTGCCGTCACGATTTGGACGAGGTCGTTCTTCGCCTGCGTTTTTTTGGCGGTGTTTTGCACTCCTTGGAAAACCGGGAATGCAAGGCCCATCAAGATGGCGACGATCGAGATCACGACCAGCAGTTCGATGAGCGTGAAGGCGCGGCTGTGTCCGGGGTAGAGTCTCATCGGCGGGAAACGTTCAACGTCCAACGCTCAACGTCCAATTCAAAGGCGCTCGCGGTAGCTCACGTCCATTTTTGCATCTGCTCGGGAAACGGGCAGTGCGCGCAATCGGAATTGTCCTGCAGGCAAAAGTCTTCGTAGATCTGGAGCAAGCCTTGTTGCTGCGCGACTGTCTTGACGAAGCCGGCGCCGGCGCGGGTCGTCGCCGAAGAGCCGGGTCACCGCCGTTTCCAGTCTGTCGATTCGAGAGTCGCGCGGGCAGCTTCGCGTAGTCCGCGGTCAGAGTCGGCGCCCTCCGCGCTCAGGAACGGGATGACGACATTGGCCAGAATCTCGCTGACCCGGGATTCGCCGACCAGCGCCATCTCCGGCGAGGCGGCCTCGGAGGTCAGAGTGTAATGATGATTCCAAAATGGATGACGCAGCCGAATGAAGGAAAGCCGCCGTGGCCGAGACGGAGCATCGGTCTCGCCTAACGAGTGCAGAAACTGTGGCCATTCGCGTGCGATTGCCGCGAGCGCGCCGAGCCGGCGTTGCGGATGATTCAGTGGGCGCGCCCCGCTCAGCCGCCACAGCTTTTCTGGGAGAACCAGGCGCTGCATTTCATCGCGGTGCCGCCACCATTGATCCCAAAGGGTGCGCAGGTAAACGCGCGTCCCGCTTTCGTAGACGGACAGATCGGGCGCGGCGAGAAAACCGGAGACGCCAAAGAGGAGCGCCTCCGCGATATCGTCGTGCGTGCGCAGAACGGCGACCGGAAGGCGCTGCGCCAGCAGGGTGAAGGGCAGCTTGTTTTGTTTGTACCCCAGCGCCGCGGCCAACTCCTGGAAGAGTGCTTCCTCCCGTCCGTGATTTTCTGCCATCGCGCGAAGCCGCGCTGTTTTCCGCTGCTGCCGAAAGGATGAGGCGGCCGCGATCACGCTCAGGACGCGCTCGGCGGGCAAGTCTTTCAGCGGCGCCTGACAACGGCCGGGGCGGGCAAGTGGAACGTTCGAGGAAAAGGCAAGCGGCAGGGCGTCCGGATCCACCCGCACTTGCAGGACGTTGCGATTCGATTTCGTTCGGGTGAAAAACGCGCAGGTCGCTCGCGTGGACAAAGACGTGCAGGACGGTGTCTTCAAACGCCGGATTGATCGCGTGCCCATGGGTCTCCCAGTTTCGATCCGAAAGGTCGAACTCGATGCTGCCGCTGATGCTGTGGCCGTCATCAACGCGAATCGCCGCGCCGTGAAAATCCGGCCCAGCTTCGCGATTCCAGGTCCCAAATTGCACGATCTCGATTTCATGGCCGCAGACCGAGCGGAAGTGCTTCCCGAAATCCCCGGCAAACCAGCGCGCCTGCAGCTCGAGTTCGTTTGGATTGCGCGGCTGGGCGAAGAGTGTGCGCTCCCGCACACGGCCGCTCTCGCGCAGCTCTGCGTAACGTTCGGCTGCTTGTGACATGGCCTATAGGTCGAATGTCCCCTATAGGACCTATACCCTATGCGTGAATCGCGGGCTCCGGCGCGCGCTCTGGTTCGGCGAGACTCGACGGCACGGCCACTCGTGCGCGGCAGTATTCCACGATCTCTTCGACCAGGGCGCCGCTCGAGCGCGGAAAGACGAACAGATATTTCGGTCCTTTGCCGGCAGCGGGAAAGATGACGACGTTTTCCGAGAGAAACTTCGGCTCCCGCGCCACCACCAAACCGTCGAGATCGATCGTCTGGGAAATCCCGCGTCCGCCCTTTCGTCCGACGAAGACAAGTTTGCGCGGCTCTTCATTTGTCGCGACGAGCGCACCGAAAAGATTTGGCGCGATGCGCCGCCCGCGGCCGCTAATGCACGGTACCGCCCAGGCGATCGTCTCGCTGAGCACATTCTGCTGACTGAAAACACCGGCGAACTTCGAGGGCAAGCGCGATCGGCAAGGTCGCCGGCGCACTGGAATCGGCCGGGCCGTTCAGTTTCTTGAAAATGAGCCAAATCTTTGCCTTCATCGCGCGCAAAACTCTGGGCGCGAAATAGAGGAAGGCGGCGAGCGCGAGCACCAAAACGCAGAGCGCGACGATCGGGTTGTAATGAATGAGCGCCAGACCGCCGAAGACCGCGGCGTCTTCGACCAGACTCAGTCCGATGTTCGAGAAAGGCTCGGGCGAAGCATTCGCGACGAGCCGCGTCGAGGCCTTGGCGGTGTGCGCGATGAGGCTGGTGCTGCCGGCGAGGAGGAGGACGATGACATCGAAAGTGGGACTGGAATGGCCGAGGACCCGAATGGCGAGGAGCGCGCCGCCGATCGGACGAATGACGGTGTGAACGGCGTCCCAGGCGGAGTCGATCCACGGAATTTTGTCGGCAAAAAACTCCAGGAAATAGAGCACGCCCGCGATCGCGACGATGGCCGGATGGCCGAGCACTTCGAGCGACTGATATTGCGGACGCAAGGGTGATCCAATGCTGGTTCACCGCCAGTCCGGTGACGAAAACGGTCAGGTAAAGATTGATTCCCGCGAGTGCGGCCAGGCCGAGGGCAACTCCGAGAAGATTGAGTTGTTCCACGGCGGAAATATGTGAAGGGCGGTACGAAAGTCACGCGCTTTCAATGATGTAGAGCAGGTCGCGGCCTGCGCTTCTGATCGAACACACGAGGCGCATGTGCTACAATCCGCGCCATGCTCGACATCCGACTCATTCGCGAACAGCCGGATTTCGTGAAAGCGCGGCTCGCCACCCGCGGCGGCGATGACGCGGCGAAGATCGACGAAGTCCTGCGCGCGGATGGCGAGCGGCGCAAAGTGGAGACGTCGCTGCAACAGTTGAACGCCGATCGCAAACGGCTGAGCAAAGAGATCGGCGGCAAACGGAGCCGCGGCGAATCGTCGGAGGAGTTGGAAAATCGTGTCCGCGAGATTGGCGAGAGCATCGCGCTCTTGAAGAGCAGACACTCGCCAGTGCGGAAGAACAAAAAGGCTTGCTGCTTCAGATTCCAAATCTGCCGCACGCCGCGGCGCCGGTCGGAAAAGACGCGGCCGACAATCCGGTCGTGCGCAGTTGGGGCGAGAAACCGCAGATCAGTGGCGACGGTGCTCGATCACGTCGCGATCGGGACGCGGCTGAAGTTGTTCGATCTGGAACGCGCGGCGAAACTGAGCGGGAGCGGGTTCATTTGCTTCACCGGCGCGGGTGCGCGACTGGAGCGGGCACTGATTCAATTCATGCTCGATCTGCACACGCGGGAGCACGGCTACCTGGAGATGAGTCCGCCGTTTCTCGTGCGGCGCGATTGCATGATCGGCACGACGCAGTTGCCGAAGTTTGAGGAGGACATGTACGGCCTCGAGGAGAACCAGCTTTTTCTCGCGCCGACCGCGGAAGTGCCGGTGACAAATTTTCATCGCGAAGAAATCCTGCAGCATCGGAGAACTGCCGAAGAAGTTTGTCGCCTACACGCCGTGCTTCCGGCGCGAAGCGGGCTCGGCCGGGCGCGAGACGCGCGGGATCATTCGCGTGCATCAGTTCGACAAGGTGGAGCTGGTGAAAATCACCACGCCGGAGACTTCCTATGAAGAACACGAATCGCTGACCGCCGACGCGGAGCGCGTTTTGCAGTTGTTAGGCCTGCATTATCGCGTGATCGAACTGTGCACCGGCGATCTCGGCTTCGGCTCGGCGAAGACCTACGATATCGAGGTCTGGTCGCCCGGGCAGAACGCCTACCTGGAAGTTTCGAGCTGTTCGAACTTCGAGGATTATCAGGCGCGGCGGATGAACCTGCGCTTCAAGGATGCCGAAGGGAAGAATCGCTTCTGCCACACGCTGAACGGCTCCGGCCTGGCGTTGCCGCGGCTGTTCGCCGCGCTCATTGAATCGGGGCAACAGCCGGATGGCTCGGTGAAATTACCAGCGGCTCTGCAGTCCTATTTCGGCGCGGCGGCGATCACCTGACGCTAGTCGGCCTCGCTCCGGAAGAGATCGAGCTGGCCCGCGTGCGGCGGAAGCCGTTTCCAGCAATGAAGGCAGGGCCAGGTCGTAGCCGAGCCGACCAGCCAGCCGCTGGCAGGTCTCGGGCGCGAAGCCTTCGTAATGATTGTTCACGAAGGCCCAGACGCTGCGCGTTTCGTCGAGGTGCCGCTCGATTTTCAGCGCCCAGCTCTCGAGCGCGGCTTCCCGTTTCCAGAGCAATTTGCCGTAACGATGAATGCGTTCGCCCGCGCCATCATACTTGGTCGCGTAGTCGCCGAGCAGGCGCACGTAAAGGAAATCAGTCGTGTTTGGCCAGAGCTCGAAGGGCGCGAGGTTGCGCTCGCTGAGCGGGCTGATGTCGGACCAGACCCAGCAGACGCGGTGTTTCTCCAGAAGCCGCACGACCTGCGGGCGATGCCAGCCGGGATGACGGAATTCGATCGCGAAGCGAAAGTCGCGCGGCAGTTGCTCGAGGAAACTGCGCAGGACTGGCCGCCCTGATTTCGGCGCGAAGGAAGGCGGGAGCTGAATGAGGATGACCTGGAGCTTGGGCGCGAGCGGCTCGAGCGCCCGCAAGAACTCGGTGAACTCCGCGCGGCAATCCCGGAGCCGGCAGGCGTGGGTGATGGCGCGCGGAAGCTTGCAGGCAAAGCGAAAGGACGCGGGCGTGCTTTCCGCCCAGCGCCTGAGCGCGCTTTCCGAAGGCACATTGTAGAAAGTGGAATCGATCTCCACCGCCGGAAAATAATGCGCGTAAAATTCGAGCCAGCGCGCCGGCGGCAGATCCGCCGGGTAGAATGCGCCGCGCCATTCCTCAAAGCTCCAGGCGCAGGCACCGAGCCGGATTTTCTGCTGATCGGAGAGGTTCAAATGCCGCTTTCTGATTTTAGTTCGAGAATGTTCCCACACCAAGATGCCCCAAGGGCGGCGCGAAGGAAAACCGGCAAGCAAAACACGTCGCCGGCGTCGGTGGTCAACTTGACGCGATGGCCAAGGATACCTACCCTGAAAACTTCGATGCGCTACCGCTCCCACGTCCTTATCCTGTTGCTTGCCGCCTTTGCTTTGCCGAAGCAAATTCCCGCGGCTGTCGTCTTCCGCCCTGGAGAAAAAGCCCGCTACGAAGCGCCGGGCGAGGAAGAGACCAGCGGCAGCGCCCAGGAGTTGTTTCAGATCGCGCAGGCGGCTGAGAGCAATGGGAATCTCAGCCGCGCGATCAAAGCCTATCGCGCCATCGTCCGGAAGCATTCCCACGACGCTCTGGCCCCCGGGGCCGCCTATCGCTACGCTCAATTGCAGGAGAAAACCGGCGACTACCTGAAGGCGGCCGCGGCCTATCGCGTCCTCGTCGAGCAATACCCGAAGGATCCGCATTTCGATGAAGCGATCGAAGCGCAGTTTCGTATCGGGGAGATGTATCTGGCGGGGAAAAAGATGAAAATCCTCGGCATCCCGGTGAAAGCCTCGATGGATAAAGCGATCGAGATTTTCAACGCCATCGTGAAGACTGCGCCGTACGGGAAATACACCGCGCGGGCTCAGTTCGATGTCGGCCTGGCTTCGGAAAAGCAAGGCGACCTCGAAGGCTGCGATCAGAGCCTATCAGGCAGTCGTGGAGAAATTCCCGAACGATCCGATTGCGGCGGATGCGCAGTATCAGATCGGTTACATCTGGTTCAAGACGGCACGCTCGGGGGTACATGATCCGAAGGCCGCAGAGAATGCGAAGATTGGCTTCCAGGATTTCCTCTTCCGTTATCCCAAGAGCGAAAAATCCGCGCAGGCGCGGGAAAACCTGCAGAAGCTCGACCAAAAACAGAGCTCTAATTCGTTCGAGATCGCGAAATTTTACGACAAGCAAAAGAATTACCGCGCCGCGGTCATCTATTATAACGACGTCATCCGTCAGCAGCCCGGCTCCACTGCGGGTGATCTCGCCAAGAAACGCGTGGAACAGTTGCGCGCAAAGGTGGGCGATGGCGCGCTGCAACCGGCCGAACTCACGGCGGCGACCGCGAAGAAGCCCAAGGCTACGACGACCGCCGCAGCGGGCCCGCCCGGTTCTTCCGGCGGTTCGTCCTCTCTGATGCACACTTCTCCGGGGGACGTCGCGCCGCTGCCTCCGCCTGAGTACGATGAATCACTCCCGCCGCCCGCTTCATTAACGCCCGATAAAACGACTGCCCCGAACCTGCCGTCGCCCCCTGCTGCTTCGCCGACCCCAGAAGCAACGGCATCGCCGGAGTAGTGAAGACGTTTGTCGTCGCGCTCGTGCTCGCCGCCACTCTGGGCGGCTGTGCCGGCTACCGCGTAGGGGACGGTTAAGCCGAAATATTTGAGCGCGGTGCACACCATCGCGGTTCCCACCTTTAGCAATCATACCTACCTCCCGCGCATTGAAGCCCTCATCACGGGCACCGTGATCAAGCAGTTGCAACAGGACGGAACATTCCAGATCACGAACGAGGACAAGGCCGACGCCGTCCTGAAGGGGGAAATCCGATCCGTCGTGCGCGCTCCTGCTGCGCTCCCTGCGCGGAAACGTCCTCGCCACGACCGAATTCAACCTCACCTTGATCGTCCATTACACCTTGACCGGCCGCGACGGAAAAGTGCTCACCGGGCCGGCCGACGTCGGAGGAACGACGAGCTTCTTCGTCGACCAGGATATCGCGACTGATCAGCAACAGGCGTTGCCGCTGGCCGGCGAAGCTCTGGCGGTTAATCTCACCAGCCAGCTAAGCGAAGGCTGGTAGCGCGTGAAGGGCGACGAGAAACTGTGGGCGATTCTCAACGATAAGCTCGACCTGCTGCGGAGTATGGGCCAGCTGCCGGAGGCCTTGCGCGTCGCCGAAACCGCGGTCGATCTCGCGCGTCGCGCCTTCCCGCCGGGCTCTTCGCTTACGGGTTGAGCCTCGAAAAATTAGGCCAACTGCACGATCAATCGGGCCACAACGTCGCCGCGAAATCTCCCCTCATCGAAGCGCACCGGCTCTTGCGGAAAGGCGACCCGCCCAACCCTCGCGCGATTTATCGTTCCGCCGGCCGTCTCGGATTTCTCTGCGACCATCTCGGCGAAGACGGATCAGGCGATTTCCTATTACGAGGAAGCTGTCGCCGCGGGCGCGCAAATCCCTGATCTGCCGTATTCCGATCTCGCCACGATGCTGAACAACCTCGCGTTGATGTATC
The DNA here is from genome assembly GCA_963784865.1 of uncultured Verrucomicrobiae bacterium. Lineage (GTDB taxonomy): Bacteria > Verrucomicrobiota > Verrucomicrobiia > Chthoniobacterales > UBA10450 > JACCTI01. The sequence continues at coordinate 93,584 of CAWATC010000008.1, forward strand.
GCAAGTCCGGCCGGCAAGCCGCCGCGGAGCCATATTACCTGCATGCCCTCGAGCTGTATGAGAAGCAACTCGGCCCGGAACACCCCGACGTCGCCTCCGTCCTGAATAATCTCGCGGTCTTCTACACCAGCGAGAAGCGTCTGGCCGAAGCAGAGAAAACCCATCTGCGCGCGCTCGCCATTCGAGAAAAAATTCATCCGGCCGCATATTCGGATATCGCGCAATCCCAGTGCAATCTGGCCGTGGTCTATCATGCGCGTGGCGACTATCAGCGCGCGGCCGAGTTCTACCGCGCGTCGCTCAATACCTGGGAGGAGTCGATGGAGAAGCCTCCGGCGGACTACGAGGTGGTGGCCGCGAATTACGCGGATTTGTTGCGTTCGTTAGGCAAAGCGCGGCAGGCCAGCCAGCTGGAGCATCGCACGCGCAAGCGGCGGAAAGGCTGAGTATTCGGCGCGGGCGGCCGGTTTGCCCTTGCGTCGCCACCCGCGGCGCGCATTTTAGCAGCCGCTTCGCAAAACACGCTCACGTGGCGGAATGGCAGACGCGTACGGCTCAGGACCGTATGGGGAAACCCGTGGAGGTTCGACTCCTCTCGTGAGCAATCTTGCACGCCAACCCGCCGCTAGCGCCGCAAGGTGAAGCGATTGTTCGGCGTCTCCCACAACCGCAGCCGGGCAAGGCGACGATCGAGCAGCGGATCGAGACGGCGCCAGAGTGCCTGCACGATGTTCTCGCCCGTGGACGGCGTCTCGCGGAACTCGTCCGTTTCGAGGTCGAGATGTTTGTCCTGCCAGGGTTCCAGTGCGTCTGCCAGCAGTCCGGCAAGAGAGGTGAAGGAGTAAAGCGTGCCGCTGCGCTCATCGAGCGATCCGCCGATGGTCGCCTCCGCGACGTAACGATGTCCGTGCCCGCGTGGATTGTTGCAGCGCCCGAACAGTTCAGCGTTCTGCTCGACGGAGAGGGCCGGCGCGTGCAGGCGGTGCGCCGCGTGAAAGGCCTGCCGCAGGCCGAGGAAATATTTCGCGCCCTTCCAGTATTCGGCGAAGAAATCATCGCGCTCGTGCAGCCGTACTCGCTCCAACGGGAGCGCGTGCTCAACCTTTTCGAAGATATAATCTGCCAGGCACTCCGTCGTCATCGGCCGGTCCTTCAATCCCGCGACCTCGTGGTTGAGGTTCTTGTGGTCGAGCTCCAAACGCAGGGAGCGGAGCACCTCGGCGATCGCGAACTCGGCGGGAGATGAGTCGCCTTCGGCGCTGCGGAAAGTCACGCGAGCGCGATAGTTGTGGCCGTGACCAAACGGCGCCGAGGCCACGCCGAACAAGCGCTCGTTCTCAGCATTCGTTAGGCGAGGCGACATCGTCTGCCGCGCCGCGGAGAATTCGAACCAGTAATTCGCTTCGCAAAGCCCGCTCGCGTAAACCGTCGCGCTGCGTCCAGCCGTTTCCCGGAGATGACAAGCCACGAGCTGCGCCTGGGAATCGCGGAAGAGCGGCTCGGCCTCGACGGAAGAGCTGGCGCGCCACATTTTCCGCCGTCGGCACGACGCCGGCGAAAGCCGGATGGTCTTCGTTGAGGAATTTGTGATCGAACCCGTCGTCGATCACCTGGCCGACCCGTCGCTTGATCTCGCTGATGTTCATCAACATCCCGGTCTCGGGCGTGACCGTGCCGGAGAAAACAAACCAGGCCACGTAATTGCGACCGGTGCCGTAGCGCGCGGCGCTCTCCGCGCCAAAGCGCGCCAGGTTCTCCTGCGCCGCTGAGCTTCGGGTCGAAGAGGCGGCGGGAGGCGGAAAATTCGAGCCGTTTGCTGACCGTCAACAACATGACGTCAGCCGCGCTACGGCTTGAGCAGGGCGAGGAACTCGGAGCGCGTCCGGGCGTCCTCTTTGAACGAGCCGAGCAGACACGAGGTGGTCATGACCGAATTCTGTTTCTCCACCCCGCGCATCATCATGCAGAGATGCTTCGCTTCGATCACGACCGCCACGCCCGCTCGGATGCAGCGCTGTCATGAGCGCATCCGCGATCTGCGTCGTGAGCTGCTCCTGAATTTGCAAGCGGCGCGCGAAGACATCGACGATCCGCGCCACCTTGGAGAGCCCGATGACCTTGCCGTTCGGGATGTAGGCGACGTGCGCCTTGCCGATGAAGGGCAGCAAATGATGCTCGCACATCGAGTAAAGCTCGATGTCCTTCACGAGAATGATCTCGCTCGCGTCCGAAGTGGAAGATCGCCTCGATTGACGATCGCCTCGAGGTCCTGCCGGTAACCGTTCGTGAGGAACTCGAAGGCGCGCGCCGCGCGGTTCGGCGTCTTGAGCAAACCTTCGCGCTGCGGATCTTCGCCGACCGCTTCGAGCGATCTCGTGGAAGGAGCGCTCCATGCTCGCGAGCTTGGCCGCGCCACAGCGAGGAATGCTCGCGAATCCGCCGCTCGGCGGCTTCCAACTCGGTTTCGTGATTCTGCATTTTCGAAACGCGAAATTGTCGTTCCTCCGCGCTTGGGGGAGATTACCTTCCGAAAGGCGGGAAGACAACCGGCCGCTCCTCAATCAAGGGCGTACGCTTCGACCAGCGCGACACCAGTAGTGTCACCCGCACCGCGCACAATCGCAGTGTAATTCGCCGGTGGAAGGGTGCGCAGGATGGCCGATTCGAGATCGTTCAGCGGCGCGAGATTGGCCGCGATGATATCGCTTTCTTGCGTGGCGCGCCAATCGTCGTTCGTCGCGAGGAGCGCGCCATTGGCGTCGTGCAGGGCCAGATGCGGGTTCGGCGAGCGCGCCCGCGACCGGCAGAGAAGGACCGATGGCCCGAACGATCACGCGACGCGGGGCCGAACCCGTCAGGATGAGGCCGCCGATGAGTACGTTGTCGTCCGTTTGTACAAAACCGCGCGTGGAAATGTTAGCCAGCCTTGATTCGGAGCCGGCTTCCAGATCGTAAACTTCGACCAGTCCAACTCCGGCGGTCGCATTTGCGCCTCGAACGACCGCAGTGTGCTGGCCGGGTGCGACGCGAGTGAGGATTGCCGGCTCGGAATCTCGGGTCGGCGCGAGCCCTGAATCGATGATCTCCTGCATGTTCGGAGCGTCCTGCCAGTTGTCATTGGTAGCGACGATTTGGCCGGCACCATCGTAGAGTTCAAGGACTGGATCAGCCAGTGTCCCCCGGCACCGGCACGGACGGCCCCGGCGCGCGCACGATAATCCGCTTCGATGCGCTGCCGGTGACGATGAATCCTCCAATGAGAACGTTCTCGCCCGTCTCCACCCGGAGACGGCTGGAAATGTTCGCGAAGGTTGCCACGCGATCGACGATGAAAACCTCGTTAAGCGGTCCCGGGGCCAAGCCTTCTTCGACCGAGCCGCCCGCCAGATAAATTCTATTGCCAATAACCGAGGCCCACATGCCGTGCCGCGGTGTCGGCATGTCCTGTATTCTGCGCCAGGTGTTGGTGGTCGGGTTATAAACTTCCACCTGAGGGAAAATACCGGAACCCTCCCCACCGAAGACATAAAGCTCGCCACCGACAACTCCCGCGGCAATGCCAGAACGCCCGGTGGGCATCGAGCTTAGGGTGGTCCAGGCGTTGCTTTGCGGGTCATAAACTTCGAGCGCGGTTGACGCCATTTGGGATGGGCGCCCGCCCACGACATAAAACTTGCCGTTGATCACGCCCCCCGCGCAGTGATGTCGCTGCACCCTCATTGGGGGGAGATTGGTCCAGGTATTTGCCACCGGGTCGTAGACTTCCAGTTCGTTCTGGTTGGCGCCGCTGCCGCCGGCGACATAGATCTTGTCGTTGATGACGCCAACGGCGGCCGTGCTGGTGTGGGGAAAATTCGTCAAGGCAACGTCTGACCAGGAGTCGTTTGCCGGGTCGTAGACGAAAGTCCGACGAGTCGGGCCAACACCGAAAACATAGAGCTTTCCCGCGGCGACCGCCGCGCTGTTGTGATTTGTGGCGCCCGGCAGGGGATGGGCTGAGGCCCAGGTGTCGGTCGCGGGATTGTAGACCTCCACGGTGTCAGTCGACCGACCGTCGGGACCGTACCCGGCGATGACGTAGATCTTGCCGTCCAAAACGGCGGTCGCGAGTTCCTGCCTCTCCGAAGGCATGAACGCCAGAGTTTGCCACTCGCCGCCGCTGGTTTGGGCCTTCGCCGCTGAAGCCCATGAGAGCAAACCAGGTCAATCCCATGAGGAAGATCGACAATTGCCATCGAGCCACCGCAGCCCTCCTTAATCCAGCCAGCTCAGCGGATACTTCGGATCATCGAGCGCGAGGGATTCCTCGGTCAGCTCGAGCGTGTGCGCGGTGTCGAACATCACGGCCAGTTCTTCGGTGCGCAGCGCATCCTTGCTCGCCATGATCGTGCCCGGATGCGGCCCATGCGGAATCCCGCGCGGATGCAGCGTGATCGAGCCGCTCTCGATGCCGCGGCGCGATCCGAAATTTCCGCGCACGTAAAACAAAACTTCGTCGGCTTCGACGTTGTCGTGCACCCACGGGATCTTGACCGCTTCGGGATGCGTATCGAGGAGGCGCGGCGCGAAGGTGCAGACGACGTAACCGCGAATTTCAAAGGTCTGATGGATCGGCGGCGGTTGATGGACCGTGCCGGTGATCGGCTCGAAGTCCTGCGCGTTGAAGGTGAACGGATAAAGATAGCCATCCCAACCGACCGCATCGAACGGATGATGCGCCAGCGTCACGCGGGTGAAGCGCGAGCCATCTTTCACCAGCACATCGACATCTTCCTCCTTGTCGATCGTGATGATCTCGGTCGGGCCATGGAGATCGCGCTCGGAATAGGGCGCGCCCATCTTGATCTGGCCTTCGTGATTCAGATAACGTTGCGGAATTCGAACCGGACCGACCGATTCGAGAATGAGATAATCTTCCTCCTCCACCTTGTCGGGCACGAGCCGGTAGGTAATCCCGCGCGGGATGACGATGTAATCCTCCGCGCGATAAGGCAGCTTGCCGAAAACCGTTTCCATCGTGCCGCCGCCTTTGAAGACGAAGATGATTTCGTCCGCGCCACCGTTCTTGTAATACTCGAACTTGTCGTAGGTCTTCGCCGGCCGCGCGCGATACGCGGTCATGTCCTGATTGAACAGCATCGGGATGCGGCTGGTGTAGAGATCGCCGCGGCGCGGAATGTCCGCCGTCTTGAAATGATGATGACGCAGCGGACTGTCGGTGACTTTCTTCGGCTCCCAATGTTTGATCAGCTCGACGTTGCGCACGCGCGTGGGCGGCCGCAGGTGATACACGATCGAATACGCTTCATCGAATCCTTCCGTGGTGAAGACGTGTTCGTAGGCGATGCCTTCGTTCTTGTAGGTCGGCGCCGCGCCGATTGCGATGAAACCAGATGTGATGCTTCTTCGGCATCTGACCGAGCTTTTGATAATACGGCATGTTCGTTCCTCCTCTTACAGATTGCCTCGCGCGTCCTGCTCTTTCTCCAAGGCTTCGAAGAGCGCCTTGAAATTTCCTTTGCCGAAACTCTTCGCGCCTTTGCGCTGGATGATTTCGAAGAAGAGCGTCGGCCGATCTTCCACCGGCTTGGTGAAAATCTGGAGCAGATAACCTTCGTTGTCGCGATCGACCAGAATGCCGAGCCGCTTGAGCGGCTCGAGGTCTTCATCGATGTGACCCACCCGATCCGGCAGCGTGTCGTAGTAGGTCGTCGGGATGTTCAGGAACTCGACGCCGCGCTTCTGCAGATCGGTCACCGTCTTGACGATGTCGTTCGTCGCGATCGCGCACATGCTGCACGCCTTCGCCGTTGTAGAAATCGAGATATTCCTCGACCTGCGATTTCTTTTTGCCCTCGGCCGGCTCGTTGATCGGAAACTTCACGAAACCGTTTCCGTTGCTCATCACCTTGCTCATCAGCGCGGAGTATTCGGTCGAGATATCCTTGTCGTCGAAGGTGAGGATGTTGCGGAAGCCCATCACATCCTCGTAAAACTTCACCCACGGATTCATCTGGTTCCAGCCGACGTTGCCGACGCAATGATCGACATAGAGCAGGCCGGTGTCGGGCGGATTGATAGGCCGATTCCCATTTGCGGAAGCCCGGCATGAAGACGCCGTTGTAATCTCTCGCGCTCGATGAAGAGATGGACCGTATCGCCGTAGGTGTGGATGCCGCTCATGACCACTTCGCCGTCGTCGTCCTGTCAGCGTCGTCGGCTCCATGTAACTCTTGCCGCCGCGCTTCGTCGTTTCGTTCCAGGCGGAGGTCGCGTCTTCCACTTTCAACGCGAGCACCTTCACGCCATCGCCATGTTTGTAGATGTGATCGGCGATCGGGTTGTCCGGCCGCAGCGGCGTCGTCAGCACGAAGGTCAGTTTGTTCTGACGAATGACATAGCTGCGCCGTTCTTTGTTGCCGGTTTCCGGTCCGGAATAGGCGAGGCTTTGAAAGCCAAACGCCGTCTTGTAAAAATGCGCGGCCTGCTTGGCGTTGCCGACATAAAACTCGACGTAATCGGTCCCCTGAAGCGGCAGAAAATCGGCTTCGGCGGAGGGATCCTTTTTGCGGCGCTGCGATGGTTGTTTCCATAGGGTGGTTTGGGTTGGAGGGAGCAAAGTCATGTTAACCCAGTGCGAGGAGCTTTCAAACAGCGGGAGGTCCGGTTGCACTAGTCCTCCGCGACTCAGCGAGAAGGCGCGGCCTCGATCTCCATTTCCACCGCCACATTCTGGGCAATCATCGCGACGCCTTCCGTCGCGTCGCTCCAGCGCAAAGCGTAATCGTCGCGTTTGATCGGCTCCGTTGTCACCTGCCAGCGCGTTGTCTGACCGCCCTCCTTGTTCGGGGCGAATCCGAGGAAGCGCACGTGCAGGAGCAATCGATCGCGTCACGCCGTGCATGGTGAAGTCGCCGATGATGTCGCCGGTTTCCTTGCCGGTCTGTTTCACGCGCCGGCTCTTGAAACTTATCTCCGGAAATTTGGCGACGTTGAAAAATTCCGGACTCAGCAGGTGCTCGTCGCGTTTCGCAATCCCGGTCTTGATGCTCCGCACCTGAATCGTGGCGCTGACGGTCGATCGCTCCGGTTGCGCGCGATCGAGTTCGATCTCGCCGGAGAATTGCTGGAACCGTCCCTGCACCGTCCCGAGGAATTGGCGGACTTTGAAGGTAATCGTCGAACGCGCCGGATCGATGCGGAAACTCTCCGCGGCGCAGATCGTCGGCGAGAGCAGCAGGATCGTCATCGCCAGGAGCCCGGCCCGCTGAATGAAACAGGTGCTCATTTGCGTAGAACGTAAGGAGGCGAAAGGCGAGTGCGGTCTCCCGCCGTCATTCCGAGCGGAGCGCAGCGAAGTCGAGGACCCGCGGCAGACGTCGGTCGCCAGATGCTCGATCGCTCGACATGACGATGGACAAGGGAGCCAGTTCCGAGAGTGTCCGTTGTTTTTCCCGAGACCGGCCGCGTGAACCATCAGTTCGAACAGCATCAACCTGCCCCCGAGGCGTCCACCGCGGAGCCGAGCGGAAATTTCGTTCACGGCGTGCGCCTGCGAATTTTTCTCGTCTCCTTCACCCTGCTCTTTTTCGAGCTGCTCTGCATTCGCTGGATCCCGGCCTACGTCCGTTACCTCAGCTATTTCACTAACTTCATCCTGCTGGCCTCGTTCCTCGGGATGGGCCTCGGCATCCTCGCGGCGCGCCGACGCGGGTTCCGGTTTCCGCCGTTTCCCTTCATGGTCCTGCTGCTCGCCGCGGTGGTCGCGCTGAATCGTTTCGAGCTAAATATCTCCAGCACCGACGTGCTTTACTTCGGCTCCGGCACGACCGGATTCGCGTCGTGCGGAGAGCTTTATCCTTCTGCCGCTGATCTTCACCCTGGTCGCAGCCGCATTCGTTCCGCTCGCGCGCACGCTTGGTTTCCTCTTCACGCAAACCGCGCCGCTCACCGCCTACACCTTCGACATCCTCGGCAGCCTCGCGGGCACGGCCGCATTCTTTCTCATCGGCTACTTCGCCCTCGCGCCGATTTATTGGTTCGGCACTCTTGCGTTTCTCGTCCTGCTTCTGAGCACGCGAAGGACGCTGGTGCTTTCCGCAGCGCTCATGCTCGCGGCGGCGGCGATCGCGTTGTTTCTCCAACAGCGCACCCATTGGTCGCCCTATTACAAGATCACGCTCACGCCCGCGCAAGCCGAGCGGTTACGAACTCGACGTCAACAGCATCGGGCATCAGAGCATGATCCCGTGGCAGAATAAGGAGCCGTTCTACCGGCGGGTGTACGAACTCTTTCCCGGCGCTTCGTTCGAGCACGCGTTGATTCTCGGCGCGGGGACCGGCTCCGACACCGCGACCGCGCTGGCGCAAGGAGTTCAGCAGATCACCGCGGTCGAGATCGATCCGGTGATTCTGAAACTGGGCGCGCAACTGCATCCGGATCGTCCGTATTCCGATCCGCGCGTGCAACAGGTGAACGCCGATGGCCGCGTCTTCCTGCGCAACACCAAAGAGAAATACGATCTGATCATTTTCGCGTTGCCGGACTCGCTCACCCTCACCTCGAGCATCGCCAGCCTTCGCCTCGAGAGCTTTCTCTTCACCCAGGATGCGCTCGCCGCCGCGCGCGCCGCGCTCACTCCCAATGGCGTCCTCGTCCTCTACAATTATTACCGCGAGCCGTGGTTGATCGAGAAACTCGCGGACATGGTGAGCCGCGCGTTTGGCCAGGATTCGTTCGTCTCGACTTACGGCGGTCACGGCCGCGGAGCGGTCATCATCAACGGGCCGCGACTGCATGAGATCGAGCGGAGCCGATTCGGTCCATACCGCGAAAATTCAGACGCCCTAACGAATACAGAGCTGCGTGTGACCGGCGAAGGTTTCATGTCGAATCACGATCGACCCGCGGCGACCGATGATTGGCCGTTCGTCTATCTGCCGCGGAAATCATTCCCCGCCATCTACCTCAAGGGCTTGCTCGCGATCGCCGCCATTTCGCTCGCCGGCATCCTGGTGATCGCGCCCCGCAGCACCTTGCGCCGATTCGATTGGCACATGTTTTTTCTCGGAGTCGCCTTTGCGCTTCTGGAAGTGAAGGCGCTGACGACGTTCGCGCTCCTCTTCGGCAGCACCTGGAATGTGAACTCACTCGTCTTCTTCGCCATCCTCACGAGCGTGCTCCTGGCGGTGCTGGTGAACGCGCGCTTCCGTTTCCGCCGGATTTGGATTTTCTACGTGCTGCTGTTCGGAATGCTCGCCCTCAATCTCGCGGTCCGCCCGGAGACGCTCCTTTTTCAAAACGCCATCGTGCGCTATGCGGTCGCGAGCGGACTCGTCTTCGCGCCGGTCTTTCTCGCCAACGTCATCTTCGCGAATTCCTTTCGCGACAGCGAGCTGGCGGATGTCGCGTTCGCCTCGAATCTCCTCGGCATTATGGTCGGCGGCATGCTCGAATATCTGAGCATGCTCTTCGGCTACCACCTGCTCCTGGTGCTCGTGATTGCGTTCTACGTCGCTGGCGATGTTGCTGCGGAAGCAGTCTCACGGAACGGCGACACTCTTGTCGCCGTGATCCGCTGGCGACAGGAGTGTCGCCTTTCCGCAACGCTTTCAGCAACGGCGCGCGCGAGCGCGGCAGCTTCCCGAACAAACTCGCGAGCGCGAACGCCGGATCGTGCTTGATCGCCTTCACGTCGTGGACCCCGGCGATGCGCGCCAGCTCGGTCTCGAAATGCGAGATGGCCCGCAGGGTTGGATCGTTCGCGGAGAGAAACCCGAAGGCCCGCTGCAAGAGCGCGAACAACTCCGGTTCATCGTGATCCGACTCCGTGCAAAGCTCGATCAGTTCGACGAAATACGAGGCCGCCTGCATGCGCGCGTAACGCTCGCGGATTCCGGCGAACGGATTAGTCAGCGCCACTTCGCGCAGCGTATGCAGATTGGATTTCCGGCTGCGCGCGATCTGGATTTCCGCTTCGAAGAATAGATCGAGCTTGCCGGCGAACGGGCTTTTCGGGCGGCGCGCGCCCTTCGCCACCGTCTGCACGCAGCCTAACGAGCTGGTGCACCACGAGATGATCAGGCTCGTGTCGCTCAGCTTGCGTTTGCGCAAGAGGATGGCGGTCGTGCTTTCCATCGGAAATCGAGTGTCGACTCGCAAAGGCGGTGTGCCAAATCCTTGGCGGGCTTAGCCGAAAAAAGCCCGTCATTCCGAGCGGAGCGAAGCGGAGTCGAGGAACCCCGTGGGAAAACTTTAGGGCGACTTCCACGGGATCCCTCGACTTCGCTCGGGATGACGGCTCTGTTTTAACTCTCATGCCGCCGACCACCGAAACAGCACAGGTGCCCGAAGAAATGACCGGGCGGCAGCGCCGCACACCCGTGGGCAAGATCAGTTTCCGGCAAACGTTTCGCGCGCTTCGTCATCGCAATTACCGACTCTTCTTCTACGGCCAACTCGTTTCGCTCATCGGCACGTGGATGCAGCAAACGGCGATGAGCTGGCTCGTCTATCAAATCACTGGCTCGAAGCTGCTTCTCGGAGTGGTCGCGGCGGTCGGCTCTGCGCCGATGATGGTTTTTTCCCTTTGGGGCGGGGCGATCGCGGATCGCTATCCGAAGCGCCGGATCATCATCTGCACGCAGGTCGCGCAGATGTTGCCGGCGTTCTTCCTTGCCGGGCTGGCGTGGTTCGGACTCGCGACCCCATGGCTAATCGTCCTCGTGGCCACGGTTACCGGCATCGGGATGGCTTTCGACATGCCAGCGCGCCAGGCCTTCACCGTCGAAATGACCAGCCGCGAAGATCTGCTCAACGCCATTTCCCTGAACAGCTCAATCTTCAACGGCGCGCGCGTCATTGGTCCGTCGCTCGCCGGTCTGGTCATCGGCTCGTTAGGCACGCCGGTTTGTTTCCTGATCAATGGCCTCAGTTTCATCGCCGTCATCATCGGACTGCGCATGATGCGACTACCCGATTTCGTGCCGCCAGTGCACAAAGATGGAAATCAACCGAGCGCCTGGAGCGGTCTCGCCTACGTCTGGGGACATCGCCGTGTCCGGACCATCCTTGCCCTTCTCGGAACGGTCGGGATTTTTGGCTGGTCCTATGCGGTGCTCCTGCCCGCCTTTGCGCGCGATGTTTTCGGACGCGGCGCCGACGGTTACGGCATGCTCATGTCGGCGAGCGGAATTGGCGCGCTGGTGGGAGCACTGACCGTCGCCACCGCCGGCCATGTCTTTCCAGCTCGCAAGATGGCGTTAACCGGAGTGTGGATTTTTTCGGCCGCGCTCCTCGCCTTTTCGCTTACCCGGAATTTCTATTGGGCGCTCGCCTTCATGATCCTCGGCGGTTTCGGGATGCTGCTCTTCTTCTCCACGGCCAACACCGTCATGCAGTTGATCGTGCCCGATGAAATGCGCGGCCGCGTCCTGGGAGTCTGGGGGTTCGTCTTCGGCGCGATGATTCCGCTCGGCAGCCTGGAGGCCGGGGCGCTCGCCCATTGGTTAGGCGCGCCGTTCGCGCTCGCCTTCGGCGCGGTCATTTGCGCGATCGCGGGACTGGTCGCTCTGCTGGTGATCCGACGTCGCGAAGCGGCGTTGTCAGCCGCGGCCTAACGATTGCCGATGTGAATGGCGCTCTTGTTCGACCGCGAGCGCGGCTTCCTTCACCGCTTCGCTCTGCGTCGGATGCGCGTGCACGGTGCGACCGAGGTCTTCGGCGCTGCCGCCGAATTCCATCACCGCGACGCATTCCGCCATTAACTCGGAGGCGGCGTGCGACATGATGTGCGCGCCGAGGATGCGATCGGTCTTCGCGTCGGCGACAAATTTCACAAAGCCGTCGACATCCTCGTTCGCGAGCGCGCGACCATTGGCGCGGAAGGGGAATTTGCCGACGCGCACATTCATGCCCTTTCTCTTTCGCGAAGTCTTCCGTGACGCCGACACCGGCCAGTTCCGGATTCGTGTAGATGATTCCGGGGATGACGTCGTAATTCACGTGGCCGGATTTGCCGGCGATCATCTCGACGCAGGCGATGCCTTCCTCCTCGGCTTTGTGCGCGAGCATCGGACCAGCGATGACGTCGCCGATCGCGTAAATGCCTTCGACGTTGGTGCGGAAATGCTCATCGACCTTGATCCGTTTCCGGTCGTCCAACTCGACGCCGATTTTCTCCGCGCCGACACCTTCGGCGAACGCGCGGCGCCCGACTGAGACGAGCACTTTGTCGGCTTCGAAGTTGAGTTGCTCGTCGCCTTTCGTCGCGGTGGCGATCGCGCGGCCGTTCTCCACTTTCACCGCGCTGACTTTGGTTTCGAGATGAAACTTCATGCCCTGCGCGGTGAGCGACCTTTTGCAGCACATTCGCCAGTTCGAGATCGAAACCGAGCGCGATCCGCGGAAGAAATTCGAGCACGGTGACTTCCGAACCGAGCCGGCTCCAAACCGAACCGAGCTCCAGCCCGATCGCGCCGCCGCCGATGACGAGCAGTTTCTTCGGACTTCGGTCGAAGCAAGAGCGCCTCCGTGCTGCTGACGATGACGTTGCCGTCGAACTTCATGCTCGGCAGTTCCATCGGCACGCTCCCGGTCGCGATGATGATGTTCTTCGCCTCGATTTCCTGCGCCGCGCCTTCGCGCGGCTTGAACGCGACACTTTGCCCGGGGCGGTGATCGTTCCCGATGCCTTGAAATGTGGTGACCTTGTTCAGCTTCATCAGGCCGCGCACGCCGCCGGTCAGCGTCTTCACGACTTTGTCTTTGCGCTGCAGCATCATCGCGAGATCGAGGCCGACTTTGTCGAGCAGGATGCCGTGCTTGGCGGCTTCCTTTTTCGCGAAAGCAAAATGGTCGCTGGAGGAGAGAAGCGCCTTGCTCGGGATGCAACCGATGTTCAGGCAGGTGCCGCCGAGTTCCTTGTCTTTCTCGACGATCGCGGTTTGCAGTCCGAGCTGCGCGGCGCGAATGGCGGCGACATAGCCGCCCGGGCCGGAGCCGATGATGATGAGGTCAAATGATTCCATAATGAGTTAGTCGGATCGTCAAGCTCCGAGAGCTCGATCCCAAGTTCATGGCATGCCGCGAGCGAGAGGAGTCTTGAAGCTTGGATTTCACGGAGCTTGGAGCTCGACTTGGCGCTTCAAAAATCCAGCGGCAGCTTCGTCGGATCCTCAATGCATTCCTTCACCGGGACGAGAAACGTGACCGCTTCCTTGCCGTCGACGGCGCGGTGATCGTAGCTGAGCGCGAGATACATCATCGGGCGAACGACGACCTTGCCGTCAATCGCGACCGGTCGCTCCTTGATCGCGTGCATCCCGAGAATGCCGCTTTGCGGCGGATTGAGAATCGGCGTGCCCATGAGCGAGCCGTAAACGCCGCCATTGGAAATGGTGAACGTGCCGCCCTGCAGCTCTTCGATCTTGATCTTGCCTTCGCGCGCTTTGGTCGCGTAATCGGCGATGTCGCGTTCCAGATCGGCGAAGCTTTTCTTGTCCGCATCGCGCACCACCGGAACGACCAGTCCGCGCTCGGTGCCGACCGCGACCCCGATGTCGTAGAAATGATTTTGGATAAAATCGTCGCCTTCGATCCGGCCGTTGATCGACGGCACGGCCTTCAGGCCTTCCACCGCCGCTTTGATGAAGAACGACATGAAGCCGAGCTTCACGCCGTTCTTCTTCGTGAAAGCGTCCTGCGATTTCTTGCGCAGCTCCTGCACCGCGGTCATGTCGCATTCGTTGAACGTGGTCAGGATCGCCGCGGTGTGCTGCGCCATCACCAGCTGCTGCGCGATCTTGCGCCGGAGCGGCGACATCTTCTTGCGCGTGAAACGCCCATCCGCGGATTGACCGGGTGCAGCCGCGATCTCCGTTGCGGGCGGTGGAGCAGTGCGGTTTTCCGCGGCCGCGAGCACGTCTGCTTTCGTTAGGCGGCCTCCCTTGCCCGATCCCGTCATCGCCGCTGGATCGAGTTTTTCCTCTTCGACAATCCGGCGCACTGCTGGCGAAAGCACCTCTGCGTTGGGCGACTTCTTTTCGCCCGACGTCGGCGCTTCTTTGCGATTCGGGTCCGGCTTGTCCTTCACGTCTGCCGGCGTCGCCACGCTGGCCTCGGGAGCGGCAGTCGCCGATTCATCGATCGTCGCCACGATTTCGCCGATCTTCACTTCCTGGCCTTCGGCCGCGAGCGTTTCGAGCACGCCCGCGCGCTCGGCCACGATCTCGGTCGAGACCTTGTCCGTTTCGAGAGTGAACAACGGTTCGCCCGCCTTCACATGCTCGCCGGATTTCTTGTGCCAGACGGAAACGATCCCGCTGGAGATCGATTCGCCGACCGCGGGGATTTTGACTTCGATGCTCATGAAGGACTCACAGTATGCCGAATCGCAGCGCGCGGTCGAATTGAACGTGCACCTTGCCGCGCCGATTACAACAAGAGCGCTTCCCAGATAAGCTCGGCCTGCTCGCGCTTGTGCAGGGTCAACGCGCCCACCGCCGGGACTCGCGCTCGCGTTCCGTCCGGCATACGCGATCTCGCGGCCGAAGAGCGCGCGCAGCCGCGGCTCGATGAAGGTCCACGCGCCCATGTTCTGCGATTCTTCCTGGCACCAGACGAGTCTTCGCGTCCTTCGCGAAACGGCCGATGATCGCGCGTCAGCTTTCTCTTCGCAGAGCGGATAGAGCTGCTCGATCCGAATGATCGCCGCCTCGGTGATTTTCTGCGCGTCGCGCAGCTTCAACAGGTCGTAGTAAACTTTGCCGGAGCACAGGATCACGCGCTTGATTTGCTCAGCCGGTGCGGCTCCCGCGTCGGGCAAAATCTCCTCGAACACTGCCGCTCGTGAAATCCTCCGCGCGCGAGGTCGCGTGCTCGGCGCGCAAGCAGACTCTTCGGCGTCATGATGATGAGCGGCTTGAGGAAGTCGCGTTTCATCTGCCGTCGCAGGACGTGGAAATACTGCGCCGGAGTGGTGAGGTTGCAGACCTGGATGTTGTCCTCCGCGCAGGCCTGGAGGAAACGCTCGAGCCGCGCGCTGGAATGCTCCGGGCCCTGGCCTTCGTAGCCATGCGGCAGGAGCAGCACGATGCCGCTCGGCCGTTGCCATTTCGATTCCGCGGAGACGATGAACTGGTCGATGATGGTCTGCGCGCCGTTCGCGAAGTCGCCGAATTGCGCCTCCCAAATGCAGAGCATCTCCGGGTAATCGAGCGAGTAGCCGTAGTCGAATCCGAGCACCGCGGCCTCCGAGAGCAGGCTGTTGTAAACGCAGATGCTCGCCTGCTTCGGCGCGAGATGGCGCAGCGGGATGTAAGGCTCGCCGGTTTCGGCATCGTAGATCACCGCATGCCGATGACTGAACGTGCCGCGGCGGCTGTCCTGGCCCGAAAGCCGGATCGGCGTTCCCTCCAGCAGCAGCGAGCCAAAGGCGAGCGCCTCGGCAAAACCCCAGTCGTAGGGACCGCCGGCTTCGAAGATTTCGCGCCGGCGATCGATCAACATGCGCTTCACTTTCGGCAGGATGTGGAATCCTCCGGCACGCGCGTGAGGCCATCGACGATTTGTCGCAAGCGTCTCCGGACTGATCGCCGTCGGCGGCGAGCCGAAGGAGTAATCCGGCTGAAAGACCGCGGTCGATTCGTTGAACTGCTCTTTGCGATCCGCGGGCTCCGTCGCGTGGGACTTCACGTCATCGAGCGCGGCCTGCAGCTTCTCCTCGAACTCGCGCTCGAGCGTCGCCGCTTCCTCTTCGCTCAAGCGGCCGGCGTCGATCAGCTCCTTCTTGTAGAGCTTCCGAACGGACGGCCGCCGATCGATTTTCGCGTAGAGATCGGGCTGGGTGAACGACGGCTCGTCGCCTTCGTTGTGCCCGTAGCGGCGATAGCAATACATGTCGATCACGACATCGCGGCCGAACTCCTGGCGAAAATCGAGCGCCAGTTCGGTGACGAACATCACCGCCAGCGGGTCGTCGCCATTGACGTGAAAGATCGGCACCTCGATCATCTTGGCGACGTCGGTGGCATACATCGACGAGCGCGCATCCTCCGGCAGCGTGGTGAATCCGATCTGGTTGTTCACCACCACGTGGATCGTGCCGCCGGTGCTGTAGCCCGGGAGCTGCGACATGTTCAGCGTTTCGTCGACGATGCCCTGCCCCGCGAAGGCCGCGTCGCCGTGAACCAGCAGCGGCAGAACTTTCCGCCGATGCTCCGTGTCGCCGCGAATGCGTTGCCGCGCGCGCGCCTTGCCTTCCACGACGGGATCAACCGCTTCGAGATGGCTCGGATTTGGCGCGAGACGAATCTCCACTTCCGCGCCGGACGCGAGCTTGCGAATCGTCCGATAGCCGAGGTGATACTTCACGTCGCCATCGCCTTCGACCAGGTTCGGCAATGTAGTTCTCGGCGAACTCGGTGAAGATCACCTTGAACGATTTCTGCAGGAAATTCGCGAGCACGTTGAGCCGGCCGCGATGCGCCATGCCCATGCAGATTTCTTCGACGCCGCGCGCGGGACACTTATGCAGAATGGTATCGAGGATGACCATGAGCGACTCGGCGCCCTGGAGCGAAAACCGCTTCTGGCCGACGTAGCGCGTGTGCAGAAAAGTTTCGAAGAGCTCCGATTCCGAAATCGATTCGCAGCAACGCGATCTGCACGGCGCGCGAGGCGGCGTGTTTGGGCGGGCGCGATTCCAGCCGATGCCGCACCCAATTCCGGATGCGCGTGTTCTGGATGTGCATGAACTCCGCGCCGATCGCATCCGCGTAGATGCATTCGAGCGCCGCGATCATTTCGCGCAGCGTCATGCGCTTGTTATCGAGGAAGAATTTCGACGAGACCTGCATGCCGAGGTCCTTCTCGCTGAATCCGAGTTCGCGCAGCGAGAGAAGCGGATTTTCCGGGCGCTTGTCGGCCAGCGGATTCAATTCCGCGACCGTGTGCCCGAGAGTTCGATAGGCGTAAACCAGCCCGTCAACGCGCGTTTGCAGTGGATTTTCGGGTTCGGCGCGGGGCTGCAATTCCGCCGTCGCGGCGCCGTTTCGCTTCTCCAGATTCCCGAGTTCGAAGCCCTCGAAAAATGCCGACCAGGCGGCATCAACCGCCCCGGGATCATCCTGCCAGCGGCGATAATTCTCCTCGAGGAGATCGAGGTTTAGGTGAGTGGCAAACGATGGGCGCATGACGAATCAAATCTGCAAGCAATGCGCCGCGCGGCAAGTTGACAGTGCGAGGCTGCTCGTTACTTGCGACGCGATGCATGGCTGCGACGAGCGACCAGACCGGCTGACAGTCCTGGCGCACCGTGGCTGCGACCTTGGGCGACGGGAGTGTCGCCCGTCCTGCGCCTCGCGCTGGCGTTGCTCTCGTTTATCAGCGATCAACTCTGCTTTTCGCGCAAGCCGATCCCGCTTCGGAGCCGACGGTTCTGGCGGTGGCGAAGGTTTTGCCCGCGGTGGTCAACATCAACACCGAGCGCGTCGTCCGGCGGCGGGTGCGCGATCCGTTCGAAGATTTTGCCGCGCAATTTTTCGGCAACTATCCGCTCGCGGCCGCGCGAAATTCGCCAGACCCTGCAGAGCCTGGGCTCGGGTTTCATCGTCGATCCCGCGGGCTACATCATCACCAACCAGCACGTGGTCGAACGCGCGGCGGATCTGAAAATTGAAGTGACCATCAACGACGGAAAAACGGTACCCGGCCGCTACATCACCGGCGACGAAAAGAAGGACCTCGCCTTCATCAAGATCGACGCGAAAGAGCCGCTGCCATTTATCGACTTGAACAACCTTTCGCCAAATCTTCTCGGCCAAACCGTGATCGTCGTCGGCAACGCCCTCGGCTACAGCAGCTCGATCAGCCGTGGCGTCCTCAGCGGAATGAAGCGCGACATCACGATCGACAATATCGATTACAAGAATCTTTTGCAAACCGACGCGGCGATTAATCCGGGCAACAGCGGTGGTCCGTTGATCGATCTCTCCGCGCGGCTCGTCGGCATCAGTTCGGCAAAGATGGCCTTCACCCCGCAGGGCGTGCCGACACAAGGTCTCGGCTTCGCCATTCCCGCCGAAGTGGTGCGGGACAGTGTCGCGCAGTTCAAGAAAATCGCGGAAAACAAGGCGACGCCCAAAGCTCCGCTCGACCGCGGAAGCCGCCGCTTCCAATGCGGAGCGTCTGTTCGGCCTGCAGTTGCAGGATCTCACGCCCGAGCTGACGGATGCGTTCGGCCTCGCGGCCGGCAAGGGAGTACTCGTTAGCGCGGTTGAGCCGGACAGCCCGGCGGACGGCGCCGGGATCGTGCGCGGTCTCGTGCTTTACCGGGTCGGAAAATACGATGTGCACTCGGTCGCCCAGGTCGAGAAGCTGCTCTCGCGGGCGAATAGCGGGACCCCCGTCGATTTCACTGTCGGGATCGTGCGAAGCAATGGACAGTCTCCGCGGCTCGAAAGAGTTACGCTGACGGCGCGTTGAGCGTTTCGGAAAAAATCTGCAACGCGCTGCCGGTTCGATTGTCTCAAGAAACTCATGATTAAGGTCGAGAACCTGACGAAACGCTACGCCGGTCACACGGCGATCCAGGATCTGAACTTCGAAGTCGGAAAGGGCGAGATCATGGGCTTCCTCGGGCCGAACGGCGCGGGCAAGAGCACCACGATGCGCATCCTGTCGAGTTTCATGCCGGCCACTTCCGGCCGCGCCACCATCGCCGGTTTCGACATTTTCGAGCAATCGCTCCAGGCGCGTTCGCATCTCGGTTACATGCCGGAAAACGTCCCGCTCTACGGCGACATGCGCGTCACGGAATACCTCAATTACCGCGCCGCGCTCAAAGCCGTGCCGCATCGCCGCATCTCGGAACGGGTCGGCGATGTGAAGGAGCTTTGCGGTTTGAAGGAGGTCGAGAAGAAGCTGATCAGCGCGCTTTCGAAAGGTTACCGGCAGCGCGTCGGCCTGGCGGATGCGCTCGTGCACGAACCGGATCTGCTCATTCTCGACGAGCCCACCAGCGGCCTCGATCCCAATCAAATCCGGCAGGTGCGCGATCTGATCAAGAATCTCGGCAAGCAACACACGATCCTTCTTTCCACCCACATCCTGCCGGAAGTGGAGATGACCTGCAGCCGGGTGATCATCATCAACCAGGGCCGGATCGAGGCCTGCGACACCCCGGAAAACTTGTTAGGCGAAATCCGCACCGCGGGCGGCGTGGTCCTGGAAGCGAAAGTCGGCGCGGACAACGGCGTCGAGCAGTTGAAGCAGATCACGGGCGTGCGCGATGTGATCGCAACCGCGGATGGGGAGTGGCAAACATTTTCCCTGCGGGTCGAGTCAGGCGCGGACGTGCGCGAGCAAGTGTTTCAACTGGCCACAGTGCGCCGCTGGTCGGTGCGCGAACTCTCGCAACGCAAGGCGACGCTGGAGGACGTCTTCGTCGAGATTACCCATGCGGATGATGTTTAATTTGCCGGCGATGCCATCTACACGAAGTGTCATCCTGAGCCGCGCAGACGGCGAAGGACCTCGCCTACGGAGCATTGGTCACGCTTTCATCCTGAGGATGTCTCTCTCGCCTTTGCGCGGTCCCTCGTCGTCTGCGCGACTCGGGATGACACTTTGGAGGGCGACAGCGCTATGAGAAAGTTTTCCACCCTCCTCTCGCGCGAAGTGCGGAGCTATTTTTATTCGCCGATCGCCTACGTCGTCCTCGTTTTTTTCCTCCTCCTGAGCGGCGTCGATTTCTATATCCAGTTGTCGTTCATGAATGGCCAGGCCGTGGCGTATTCGGTCCAGGAAGCCTTCTTTAACTCCGTCTTCTTCTGGTTCGCGTTCGTGCTCATTTTTCCGCTGATCACGATGCGGCTTTTCGCGGAGGAATTTAAGCTCGGCACGATCGAGCCGCTGATGACCGCGCCCGTCCGCGACTGGCAGGTGGTGCTCGCGAAATTTTGCGGCGCGCTCGTCTTTTACCTCGTGCTTTGGATTCCCGACGCTTCTCTACTTCTTCATCTTCCAGATGGTCACGCATCAGCCCGCGGCGAACTCGATCGGCACTTATCTGGGTGCCTATCTGATGCTGCTCTTGCTCGGGATGTTTTACATCTCCGTCGGCTGTTTCGCGTCGGTCCTGACGAAGAACCAGATCATCGCCGCGATCATTTCCTTCTGCGCGATCACGCTCCATTTCTTCTCCGGGCTGATCTCGTTCATCGTTCGCGACATCAGCTCGATGACGCGGCAATTGCTCGGCTACTTTTCGGCGATCGAGCAAATGGGAACGCTCTCGCGCGGGGAAATCGATACCCGGCCGATCGTTCTCTACGTGAGCATGACCATCGTGATGCTCGCGCTCACCCATCAGGCGTTCCAATCACGGAAGTGGAGACTGTAACCATGGCCACCGGAACGCTCGAAAAACCAGCGCAGTCGCCAAAGAAGATCCATCGCGTGCGCATCGGCGTGAACGTCCTCGCGCAGGTGGCGCTCATCCTCTTCCTCGCGGTGATGGTAAACTACCTCGGCTTCGAGCACTACAAACGCTGGGATTTCTCGCGCGACAAGAAGTATGCGCTCTCCGACAAATCGAAGCGCTTCCTCGACAGCATCAAAGGCAAGGTGCGCATGACCGTTTTCTTCGCGGCCAACAGCCCGATCGGAGCGGACGTGCAAAATTTGCTGACGGAATATCAATACGCCGCCAAGGGAAAGATCGACGTCGAGAATGTCGACCCGGAGCGCAGTCTCTCTCGCGCCAAAGAGCTCTTCGATAAGTACAAAGTGGTCAGCGACGAGAGCCTGATCATTGTCGATTACGAGGGCCGGAACAAGACGGTGAAAGCGTCCGAAATGGCGGAGATCGATCAGGGCAACGCCATGTTCGGCGAAGCTACCGAGGATCGCGGCCTTCAAGGGCGAACAGGCCATCACGAGCGCGATGATGGACCTGGTGGAAGGAAAAAAGAACGTCCTCGGTTACGTCCTCGGGCACAAGGAACCGCCGATCGCCGATGCTCCGCCGACGTTGTCCAGCTCGATGACGCCCGAGGCGGGCGCACGCAGCCCGATTTCCGTGCTGAAGACGTTCATCGAAAACGAGAACATCAAGATTCGAGGAGCTGAATCTTTTCGATGTCCCGGCCATTCCCGCGGAGATAAAGACGATCGTCATCCTCGGTCCGCAGTACGATTTCTCCGATCGCGAGATGAAGTTGCTGCGCGACTTTTGGGACAAGCAAGGGCGCATTCTCTTGCTCCTCGATCCGACCGCAAAAACGCCGAAGCTCCTCTCCTTTCTCCACGAGCTCGGGGTGAAAGTGAACGACGATCGTTTGATGGCGAACATGAAGACCGGCATCCAGGAAGTGGCGCGGGTTCGCGATGTCATCGGCAGATTCCTCGGGGACAGTCCGATCACGAAACGGCTGGCGGATGTGCGCGCACCGTTCCTCGGCGCGACTTCTTCGCTCAACCTGGCGACGGCCGATCAGTTGCGCGGAAGCAATATCAAGCTTCAGCCGCTGGTCGAGGCCGAGAAGGGTTACTGGGGCGAGATGGATTACAATTCTGACGACGACAACGTGCTCCAGTTCACCCAGGGCCGCGATCACGATGCGCCGCTGTATTTCGGCGTCGCCATCGAGAAAGGCGGGAGCGGGGATGAGCAGGTCCAGGCAAACTCATCGCGCATGGTGCTGGTGGCGAACTCGACCTTCGCGAGGACAGTGCGCTCACCCAGGAACAACAAGGTCTCGATTTCGTTTCCGGAAGCGTCAACTGGCTGCTCAATCGCGAACAGCTCATCGGCATCGCGCCGAAAGTGCCGAAGACGCTGACCTTCAACCTCGATGATAATGCCCTGCGCAATTTGCGCTGGTTGATCCTGGTCTTGATGCCGCTCATTCCCGCTGTCCTCGGGGCGGCGGTTTGGTGGCGGCGCCGCGCCTAGCGCTTCCCTGCGCTTCATGAAGACGAAGACGACATTGATCCTATTCGGTCTCGTGGTGGCGGTCGCGGTCTGGATCAAATATTTCGAGAGCAAGGCCCCGAACACGGAAGAAGTAACACGGCGCAGGCCAGAATGTGCTCAACTTCGAACGCGAAAACCTCGAAGGTATCCTGATTCAAAATGGCGATGACCGGATCGAGTTGCGCAAGACTAACGACAAGTGGCGGCTGGAAGAGCCGATCAAAGATCAGGCGGATCGCGCCACGATCGATAATCTGATTTCAGATCTGGAGAGCTGGGAGAAGGACGAAACGTTCCCGGCCAAAGAAATCGATGCCGACAAGAATCGGTTGACCGAGTACGACCTCGTCAAGCCGAAGCTGCGCCTGAAGCTGCTCGGGAAGGAAATGCCTCCGGAAATTCTCTTCGGAAAAGACGGCGCGCTCGAGGGCCGCATGTACGTCCGCTTCGATAACGCCAAGGACACCTTCGTCGCCAGGCAAACGGTGCGGAACGACATCGCCAAAAAACCGGAAGAGTTTCGCGATCGCAAATTGACCGAGATCACGCAAGGCCAGGTAACGCGGGTGGTGCTGAAAACCCCGACGGGCGAGATGGAGTTGCAGAAGCAAGGCG
This sequence comes from uncultured Verrucomicrobiae bacterium, assembly GCA_963784865.1. Classification (GTDB taxonomy): domain Bacteria; phylum Verrucomicrobiota; class Verrucomicrobiia; order Chthoniobacterales; family UBA10450; genus JACCTI01. Next base: position 116,176 of record CAWATC010000008.1, read on the forward strand.
ACCTCTGGGACATCGTGAAGCCGCTGCGCGCGCGGGGCGACAGCCAGAAGATCAACGATCTCGTGGCGCAGGTGACGAGCGCGCGCATCCAGCAATTCGTGGCCGACGATCGCGGCGACTTGCAGCCCTATGGGTTGGCCGAGCCTCGCGGCTCCATCACTCTCTTCACTCCGGAGGACAAACAAGGCCAGGTGCTCCAGATCGGCGCCGTGCCGGAGAAGGAGAAGGACCAGGTTTATGTGCGCTTCTCCGCCCGCAATTTCGTCTACACGCTCCCGAAGAAGATCGAGGAGGTCCTCAAATCAACACCGGACGACCTGCGCGATCGGCATCTGGTGAGAATTGATACCAACAACCTCGACCGCTTCACGATCGATGCTCCCGGAAAAAGCAAAGTCGTGCTCGCACGGAAGGATCAAACCTGGATCGATCGCGAATCTCAAGGATCAGCCGGCGAACTCCGGCGAAGTCACGCGGCTGCTGGACAGTTTGAAGAACGAGCAGGTGACGAAATTCGTCGAAGACGTCGCTTCGGATCTGCCGAAGTACGGTCTCGACCATCCGCAGTTGCAGCTGACTTTCAGCTCCTTCGCTTCCGAGAACACCGCGGAGTCGAGCGCCGGCGAGCATCCGTTCGCCACAGTTGCTTTCGGAAAAATGGAGGGCGACGACGTTTTCGCGCGTGTGGGCGAAGAGCCATTCATCGTCGCGGTCCGGCGGACGCTCCTGGAAAAAATCTTCACTGACCCGGTGCAATGGCAGGACCTGGCGGTCTTCAAGTTTAAGCCGGATGAAATCCATCGCCTCGCGGTCGCGGTGGACGGCGCCGGCGAAGCCGCATTCATTCGTGGCACGAAGAACGAATGGGCGCGCGCGCAGGGAAGCGAACCGATCAATCAGGCGAACGTCCAGTCGTTGCTGAACACGCTTACGAAGCTCCGCGCGGTGCGCTGGATCGGCGAGACACCTCCACCGCAGGCATTCGAGAAGGCGCAAATCACGATCAATTTCACCGCCTCACCGGACGACAAAGCCGTGCACAAACTCATCGTTGGCGGACCGTCTGGAGCGGGGATGTGGTACGCGCGGGTCGAAGGGCGCGACGGCACTTTCATTATCAACAATACGGATTTCAACGCGCTGCGTTTGCCGCTCGCGGGAACGCCAGCTTCGCCGGTTCCGTCGCAATCTCCTTCGCCGACCGCTCCGCCGAATTAGTGCAGCGGTGCTCTCTACAACTTCTGCGCGGTGTAGATCGCCGCGATCCCGGCGGTGAGCGGGGTGGCTGCGGCTGACTGAAACCCGCTTGCTTCGACTAACGAGAGCATCGCCCGCCCGCTGGGGAACTTCTCAATCGAAGCCCCGAGATAATCATAGGCATCCTTCTGGCCAGTCACGACCGACGCCAGTGTCGGCAAACAGCGATGCAGATAGAAGCGATAGAGCGGCTGAAGTGCTCCGCCGGGAATGGAAAAATCGAGGACCAGCAAATGCCCGCCGGTCGTGAGCACCCGTGCCATCTCCTGCAAGGCCGCGCCCCAGTCCGCCATGTTGCGCAGGCCAAACGCCACCGTCACGCAATCGAAACTTCCGTTCTCGAACGGCAACTGCAGCGCGTCGGCCATGACCGTCCGCTCCAGCCCTTTGCGCCGCGCCAGGGCCAGCATCTCCGCGGAGAAATCCGCCCCGGTGACTTCGGCCCGCGGCAGCTTGCGCGCGATCGCGAGCGCGAGATCACCGCTGCCGGTCGCGAGATCGAGCACCCGTGCCGGTTGCCATCGCCTCACCATCTCCGCCGCGCGACGGCGCCACCAAAAATCGATCCCGCCGCTGAGCAGATGATTCGCCAGGTCGTAACGTGCGGCGATGCGATCGAACATGCCGCGCACGGCCTCGGCCTGGCGCGAAGCCGCCAGCGCGGGTGGGATGGATTTAGTATGCTGTGCCGGGGGCATGCGCCAGCAGGCTACGTCGATTCCTCCAAAAGCGCAGCTAGATCAGGCGTTCCATGTCATCCGGGTCGTGCGGCAGTTCATCTTGCAGTCGCGCAGGCCAAACCGCTCGCCGACTTGCGTTCGGTGGATTTTCAGAAAGAATCGTTAGGCGATTTGCCGGGAGGCGCGCCCGCCTGGTCGTGCGGTCTTTACGAGCAAAGCAGACCGAGCGGGCACGCTTCCCTCGTCCCGCGCCACAGATACATCCGTGAATCGCCTACCGCCGCTCCGCTTTTTCATCGGACTTTTTGTCGGATTCGCCTGTGCGATTCTGCTCGGGGAATTGATCACCCGGCTTCGCCTGCCCGACGAGCTGCAACCTTTTCTTGGGGAAGCTTCTTCACTGACCGGCATTTACCGCCCCGATCCGGAACTCGGTGTCGACTACCGCAGCCTCGAAGATTTCCGCCGCGAATATGCGGCGCGGCTTAAGGAGTTGGAGCAACCGGGGCGGCCGCAGCGCGTCTGGGGTTGGTTCGGGAATTCGTTTCTCCAGGCGCCGGGCATGCTGGGCGATCTGGCACGAGACACGGTGCCCGATGTGGGAATGTTTTATCTGCAGCGCAACGCCGATTTGGTCCGGCACGTGGCCCAGATTCGCCTCCTGCTCGATTCCGGCCTGCACCCGGAACGCATCATTCTTGTTCTCTTGCCGATCGACACCGCGCCGATCGGCAGACAGCCACTAAGCACGATGGTGGTGAACAGCCGGGGCGCGATCACTTATCGTCTGCGGCTCCCCATGAGACCGTTCGACGCGCTCATCCGATCGAGCCGACTCGCCATGCTGGCCTGGGTGCGAAGCGGGCAACACGTCGGAAATCCGAACTTCCAGCCGAAGCACGTCACGGATTCCGTCATGCCAGATTTGCAGAACGACCTCGCGACGATCTTCCATGTCCTCGGCAGGACTTCCCGCCAACATCACGTGCCCATCACCCTGCTCCTGTTGCCAAATCGTGAGCAGATCTTCGGGAAGGCCGGCTATGTGTTGCAGGATTTCGTCCGCGAAAAGTGTCGCGTCGAAGGCCTGGATTGTTTCGATGCGCGCGATCTTTTCGTGGATGAGCCGGACAAGCTTTCGCTCTTCCTGCCCGACTGGCATTTCACCACGAAGGCCAATCGCATCGTGCTGTCAGCATTGCTCGTCGCACTGGAAATCCGAACCGGAAACGCCCAACGCGCCATGAGTTTCGTCGATCGCGAATTCGTGTGGTTCCTGCCGATCGTCTTCGGCCTTTGGTGGCTGGCGCGCGGTCGCTATTCCACGCAAATCGCCGTGATGCTCGCCGCGAGCCTGGCCTTTTACGGATGGAGACGTCCGGCCGTGCTCGGAATAATCGCGGCCTACTGCCTGGTGGACTGGAGCGTCGGGTTGTGGCTCGGCCGGACTCGCCGGCGCCGCGCGGTTCTGGTGGTCGGTCTTGTGTTTAACATCGGCGTGCTCTGTTTTTGGAAATACACGCCGCTTTTTCTCACCACTATCGCCGCGGCAATGCATCGGCCCGAGCTGGCCATGCTCGTCGGGCCACCCGGCGATTGGATCGTGCCCATGGGCATCTCGTTCTACTCCTTTACCGGCATCGCCTACATGGTGGATGTCTATCGTCGCGTCGGCCCCGCCGAGCCGAGCCTCTGGCGCTACGGTCTTTTCACTTCGTTTTTCCCGCACCTCGTTGCCGGACCGATTCTCCGGGCGCGCGAGTTCCTTTCCCACCTCGGTCCGGGCGAACTCCCACAGCGTCCCGAAATGCCGACCGAGGCACTCGGTCTGATCGCGCGCGGGTATTTCAAAAAATTGGTGCTCGCGGACAGCATCGGCGTCGCGATCGATCCTTTTTTTGCCGACGTCATGAATCCGGCGACCGCGGGCGTCTGGTCGCTGCCGTATCTCTATCTTTACGCCTACCAGATTTTCTTCGATTTTTCCGGCTACACAGACATCGCGCGCGGGCTCGGCCTGGCCTTCGGATTTCGCTGGCCGGAAAATTTTCGTGCGCCCTACCTCGCGCCGTCCATTCGCGAGTTCTGGCGGCGCTGGCACATGACGCTCTCCCGTTTCATGCGCGATTACGTTTACATTCCCCTCGGTGGAAATCGCGGCAGCACGGTCTGGAGCGCGTTCACTGTGCTAGTCACATTAACGCTCGGCGGCTTTTGGCACGGCGCCAGTTGGACGTTCTTGCTCTGGGGAGCGATGCATGGCGTTTTCCTGATCGTGCATCGCGGCTGGGAGAAGCTCGGGCTCCTCAGTCGATTCAAGTCCCTCCAGAAAATTCCGCCGCCGATCCGATGGTTCGCGGGCGTCGCGCTCACTTTCAACATCGTCTGCCTGGCACGCGCCTTCTTCCGGCTGACGCACGTAACCGAAAGCTGGGAATGCCTGCGCAAAGTGGTGAGCTTCGACAAAATGCTCGCGGGTGGCGCAAATGATCTCTCGATCTGGGTGCTGCTAATCGTCTACGGCCTGGCCACGCTCTGGTTCGCGGCTTTGCGCCGCGGCGAATCTGTCCCGGCTTTTTTTGCCCGCGTGCGCGCGCGCCCGTTCGCGCACGGATTGCTCGGAGGTGGCGCCGCGGGTCTGCTCGTTGTCTCGATCCTACTCGCGCGCACAGGCGAGAAGGCGCCGTTTATTTACTTCCAGTTCTAGTCCGCTTCGATCGCACGGATAAATCGACTTCACCCGACGCATAAGGCATCGTCTCAGGGAGTATCGCTAAAAACGACGTCAACCCAAAAGTTACTGGAAAGGTAGCCATCCGTGGGAAAGGCGCTCGCGTTGTCATGAAAGATCCCGTTGGGTCCGGCGACACCATCCGCCAACGCATGCAGCGGCGCCCGATCGTAGCCTTGACCGGCGAAGTAGGACGAATCCACCGAGAAATGCTGGGATTGAGAGTAATACGATGCGACGTACGGGGTTCTGGCGGTAATGGCGATCGGAGTCGACAAATTCGCTTGTTGCCAACCGGAGGCCGTCTCATTCGTGAAGGTCACCGTGGCCAGCAAAGTCCCGGTATTCGTCCAAAGGTGGCCAACATGGACGCCGGTGTTGGTTGCACCCTTGTAAAAGCGCAACGCCTTGATCCAGCCAGCTCGGTCCGAGTTGAACCGCACGCCGACTTCCGTCGATGGTACCCCATCGAGCTGATCAGTAATCGCCGGTGTCGCCTCCGGAGGCCAGATTGATGCCAGTGTCGTGGCGTTTGCCTCATTCGAATAAGCCGAATCGCCGCCGATTGGTAGCGCGCACGCGATAGAAGTAGGTCGTTCCGACAGTAAGACCGGTATTGGAGTAAGTGGTTACAGACGCGGCCACCGTCGCGATCTGCGCGTAGGTGCCGCCCGCGCCCGTCTTGCGTTCGATCTTGAATCCGGTTTCGTTCGAGGCGTTGTCGGTCCAAGCGAGATTGATCTGGCTGCGTGGAAATCGAGGTAGCAGTCAAACCGCTTGGTGCAGCCGGAGGGTTGTTCTGGGTCGTCGCGCTGGCTTCATTGGAATAGGCGGAATCCCCGACCGCGTTGGTCGCGCGCACACGATAGAAGTAGGTCGTCGTCGCCGCCAGACCAGTGTCGTTGTAGGTCGATGACACCCGCGCCAACCGTCGCGATCTGCACTGTAGGTGCCACCTGCGCCGGTTTTCCGTTCGATCTTGAATCCGGTTTCGTTCGCAGCATTGTTCGTCCAGGAAAGATTGATCTGACTGATCGAGACTGCCGTCGCCGCAAGGCCACTGGGCGCGGGCGGGGTGACATTGAACGTGGTGGCATTTGCTTCATTCGAATACGCGGAGTCGCCACCAGCGTTGGTGGCGCGGACCCGGTAGTAGTAGGTCGTGTTCACCACCAGAGCGGTGTCGCTGTAGCCAACAACCCCAGCTGCCACCGTCGCGATCTGGCTGTAGGTGCCACCCGCGCCCGGTCTTACGTTCGATCTTGAATCCGGTTTCGTTCGAGGCGTTGTCCGTCCAAGCCAGATCGATTTGGCTGCTCGAGATCGCGGTAGCCGTCAAGCCACTCGGTGCCGCGGGAGGAATGGTGCAGAGTGGTGGCGCTGGCTTCGTTGGAATAGGCGGAATCCCCGATCGCATTAGTCGCACGCACTCGGTAGAAGTAGGTCGTCGCTGCCGTTAACCCGGTGTCGCTGTAAGCGGCGACGCCCGCGCCGACCGTCGCGATCTCCGCGTAGGTGCCGCCGGCACCGGTCTTGCGTTCGATCTTGAATCCGGTCTCGTTCGTTGCGTTATCCGTCCAGGACAGATTGATCTGACTGCTCGAGACAGCAGTCGGCCGCAAGGCCACTCGGGGCGGCCGGGGCGACGTCAGGTGTGGTCGCATTCGCTTCATTCGAATACGGCGAATCGCCACCAGCGTTGGTGGCGCGCACCCGGTAGTAGTAGGTCGTATTCGACGCCAGACCGGTGTTGCTGTAGGTCACGACGTCCGCACCGACCGTTGCGATCTGACTGTAGGTGCCACCAGCGCCTGTCTTGCGTTCGATCTTGTATCCAGTTTCGTTCGCCACGTCTGTCCAAGCTGAGATTGATCTGGCTGCTGGAAATGGCGTTCGCCTGCAAGTCCGCCTGGTGCAGCGGGAGGAGGAGTGAGCAGTCGTCGCACTGCTTTCGTTGGAATAGGCGGAATCTCCGACCGCATTGGTTGCGCGCACTCGATAGAAATAAGTCGTCTCTTCCGTTAACCCAGTGTCGCTATAAGTTGTGATGCCCGCGCCGACCGTCGCGATCTCCGCGTAGGTGCCGCCGGCACCGGTCTTGCGCTCGATCTTGAATCCGGTTTCGTTCGTTGCGTTATCCGTCCAGGACAGATTGATCTGACTGCTTGAGACAGCAGTCGCCGCGAGGCCACTGGGTGCGGCCGGGGCGACGTCAAGTGTGGTCGCATTCGCTTCATTCGAATACGGCGAGTCACCGCCAGCGTTGGTTGCGCGCACCCGGTAGTAGTAGTTCGTATTCGACGGTCAGACCCGGTGTTACTGTAGGTCATGACGTCTGCGCCAACCGTTGCGATCTGAGCTGTAGGTGCCACCAGCACCCGTCTTGCGTTCGATCTTGTATCCGGTTTCATTGGCCACGTCCGTCCAGGAAAGATTAATCTGGCTGCTGGAAATCGCGGTCGCGGTCAATCCGCTCGGTGCAACCGGAGGATTAGTCAGGGTGGTCGCGCTGGCTTCGTTGGAGTAGGCGGAATCTCCGATCGCGTTCGTCGCGCGCACTCGATAGAAGTAGGTCGTCGCTTCCGTTAACCCCGTATTGCTGTAAGTGGTTACGCCTGCGCCTACCGTCGCGATCTCCGCGTAGGTTCCACCGGCACCGGTCTTCCGCTCGATCTTGAATCCGGTCTCGTTCGCTGCATTGTCGATCCAGGACAGATTGATCTGACTGCTCGAGAAAGCAGTCGCAGCAAGACCACTAGGGGCAGCCGGGGCGACATCAAGCGTGGTCGCATTTGCTTCATTCGAATACGGGGAGTCGCCGCCAGCGTTGGTCGCGCGCACCCGGTAGTAGTAGTTCGTATTCACGACTAGACCGGTGTTACTGTAGCTCACCACTCCCGCTCCAACCGTCGCGATTTGACTGTAGGTGCCACCAGCGCCGGTCTTGCGTTCGATCTTGAATCCGGTCTCGTTGGCCACGTCCGTCCAGGAAAGATTAATCTGGGTGCTGGAAATCGCGGTGGCAGTCAACCCGCTCGGCGCAACCGGAGGATTAGTCAGGGTGGTCGCGCTGGCTTCGTTGGAGTAAGCGGAATCCCCGATGGCGTTGGTCGCGCGCACTCGGTAGAAGTAGGTCGTTCCTGCCGTTAATCCAGTGTCGCTGTAGGTGGTCACGCCTGCGCCCATCGGTCGCGATCTGCGCATAGGTGCCGCCGCTTCCGGTCTTGCGTTCGATCTTGAAGCCGGTTTCGTTCGTCGCGTTATCCGTCCAAGACAGATTGATCTGACTGCTCGAGACAGCAGTGGCCGAGAGGCCACTGGGTGCCGCTGGCAACGCGTCAGAGCGTGGTCGCACTCGCTTCGTTCGAATAGGCGAGTCGCCCGACGCATTGGTCGCGCGCACTCGATAGAAATAGGTCGTCCCTGCCGTTAACCCAGTGTTGCTATAGGCGGTCGACACCTCGCAGCCACCGTCGCGATCTGCGCGTAGGTGCCACCCGAGCCGGTCTTGCGCTCGATCTTAAACCCGGTTTCGTTGGTAGAATTGTCCACCCAGGACAGATTGATCTGGCTGGTCGAGAAGGCCGATGCCGCAAGGTTGCCAGGTGCAGTCGGGACGGTGTTGAGACGTTATGCCGCGAAGGGCAAGGGTGTGGGCGTTGCCGACGTCCGCATCTCCAGATGCCGTCGCCGTCCGTGTGCCGGTGGCGCCGATTGCCGCCTGCAATTGATAGTTACCTTCAATCGCCTCACCGCCGGAGTTAGGAACAGTAAGGCTCGCCACATCAAAGGCTTCAGTCATTCCGCTGGGCGGTGTAAAGGTCGCGCTGCTCGCAAAGGCATGCGAGGTGACCAGCATATCGTTGGCGTACCCCGTGGTCACGCTCGGAGCAGCGATGCGTCAAGCCACTCGCGGTGTTCTGCCCAGCCTCAACGTCAATCGGATTTGAGGTGTCGACACCGGTGAAGGATTGGATGCCACCAGCCGCTCCGGCGGACGTACCAAACGTCCACGCGTAACTCGTCAGGCTCGCTCGAACCCGCTACCTTGTAGTAAACTGCAAGCGAGTTGGCGGTGGCGTTGGCGTTGTCGATGCGCCGCACCAGCGTCCACCCCGATGGCGCGGTGATTGTCGCCGTGTTCGGCCGCACGGAAATGGAAGCCACCATGACATCTCCCTGCACAGTCCCAGTGGGCTTATTTATCGTTAGCGAACCCGACGCGGCCGCACTGGACGCGGCCGCACGAAAGGCGGGAGCGGCCAGGGATGCGGCACTGGCCTCGTTCGAATAAGCCGAGTCGCCAGCCGCATTGGTGGCGCGCACGCGATAGAAGTAGGTCGTGCCAGCGGTCAGGCCCGTATTGCTGTAGCCAGTCGCCCCGGCGCCAACAGTCGCGATCTGACTGTAGGTGCCGCCGGCTCCGGTCTTACGCTCGATCTTAAATCCGGTCTCATTCGTGGCGTTGTCCGCCCATGCGAGAGTGATCTGGCTGCTGGAGATCGACGGTAGCTGTCGAGATTGCTCGGTGCAGCGGGAATCGGACTGAAGGTGGTCGCGTTGGCCTCATTAGAGTAGGCCGAATCGCCGATAGACGTTAGTCGCTCGAACGCGATAGTAGTAGGTGGTGGTCGCTGACCAAGCCGGTGTCGTTATAACCTGTCAACGTCAGCGTTGACCGTGGCAATCTGCGCATAGGTTCCGCCGGAGCCAGTCTTACGCTCAATCCTAAACCCGGTCTCGTTGGTGGCGTTATCCGTCCATGAAAGGTTGATTTGCGTGGTCGAGAGAGCGGTGGCCGCCAGCGCACTAGGCGCGGCCGGCGCCGCGTTGGGTGTTGTTGCATTGGCTTCGTTCGAATACGCCGAGTCTCCGCCGGCGTTAGTTGCCCGCACGCGATAGAAGTATGTCGTATTCGGGTTCAAACCAGTGCTGCTGTACGAAACCACTCCAGTGCCGACCGTAGCAATCTGACTATATGTGCCTCCTGAGCCCGTCTTGCGCTCGATCTTGAAACCGGTCTCATTCGAGGAATTGTCGCTCCAAGTCAGATCGATCTGGCTGCTTGATGCCGTGGCAGCCGTCAAATTACTCGGAGCTACGGCAGGGCTGGTTTGCGTAGTTGCATTAGCCTCATTGGAATAGGCGGAGTCGCCGCTGCCATTGCTGGCGCGCACACGATAGTAGTAGATAGTTGCCTCAGACAAGCCCACGTCGCCATAACTCGTAACTCCAGCGGCCACCGTAGCGATCTGACTGTAGGTGCCGCCCGAGCCGGTCTTGCGCTCGATTTTGAAGCCGGTTTCATTCGAGGAATTATCCGCCCACGTCAGATTGATCTGACTACTGGACACGGCGCTCGTAGCCAGATTAGCAGGCGCCGCAGGCACGGGGAACAAACGATTCGAAGGAATGATCTGCTTCGCTTGACTTGAACTGGACCACGAAAGTTGCGCTACCGCCGATCCACCGTTCTCATAATACTCCAAAACGATGTCATATTTTTGATTGGCCACCAACGCGATAGTACCGGAATTCTCCGTTGCTCCGTGATCCGTCCAGTTATTGATAATATTTTGACCGTTTACCCACAGGCGAATGCCATCGTCGGAAGTCGTATAAAAGGTGTAAGTCTGAGAATATTGCGGCTGCACCTGTCCAGTCCAGCGAACGGAGAACGTGTCAGGGCCGATGGTCGGATCAGGCGATCCCGTACCCCAATTGAAGTTCACGGTCGTATCAAGCCGGGATAGCGTGTAGGCGGTGAAGTCCATGTTATCAAAGTAATCGCCCTGAAGGCCTGTCGGCGGGGGAGCACTGGTCGCAGCCGAAGCTTCAGCTGAATAGGCCGAATCTCCGGCCGAGTTCGTCGCACGGACGCGGTAATAGTACGTCGTGCTCGCTGTTAGGCCACTGTCGCTGTAGGTCACTACCCCCGCGCCAACCGCCGCGATCTGACTGTAGGTGCCACCCGATCCAGTCTTCCGTTCAATCTTAAATCCCGTTTCATTCGTGGCATTGTCGGTCCATGAAAGATTGATCTGATTGCTGGAAGCCGCGTTCGCCGTCAAATTGCTCGGTGCGGCAGGAACGTTATCGAGCGTAGTCGCATTGGCCTCATTAGAGTAGGTCGAATCGCCGATGGAGTTAGTCGCCCGAACGCGATAATAGTAGGTCGTCGTTACTGACAAGCCTGTGTCATTATAACTTGTAACGCCGGCGCCAACCGTACCGATCTGCGCATACGTTCCGCCGGAACCAGTCTTGCGCTCGATCTTAAATCCGGTCTCGTTCGGTGCGTTATCCGTCCAGGAGAGATTGATCTGTGAGGTCGAGATGGCGGTGGCGGCGAGCCCACTCGGTGCAGCCGGCGCTGCGTTGAGCGTCGTTGCATTCGCTTCGTTCGAATACGGGGAGTCGCCGCCAGCGTTGGTCGCGCGCACCCGGTAGTAGTAGTTCGTGTTCACGACCAGACCGGTGTTGCTGTAGGTAACGACGCCCGCGCCAACCGTCGCGATCTGACTGTAGGTGCCACCAGCACCCGTCTTGCGTTCGATCTTGAATCCGGTTTCGTTGGCCACGTCCGTCCAGGAGAGATTAATCTGACTGGTGGAGACTGCCGGTAGCAGTCAACCCGCTCGGTGCAACCGGAGGATTAGGAAGGGTGCTCGCGCTGGCTTCGTTGGAATAAGCGGAATCTCCGATCGCGTTGGTCGCGCGCACTCGGTAGAAGTAGGCGGTCGCTCCCGTTAACCCCGTATTGCTGTAGGTGGTTACGCCTGCGCCGACTGTCGCGATCTCCGCGTAGGTGCCGCCCGAGCCGGTCTTGCGTTCGATCTTGAATCCGGTCTCGTTCGTTGCATTATCCGCCCAGGAGAGATTGACCTGGCTGCTTGAGATCGCCGTGGCGGCGAGTCCACTGGGGGCGGCCGGGGCAACGTCAAGTGTGGTCGCATTCGCTTCATTCGAATACGGCGAGTCGCCGCCAGCGTTGGTCGCGCGCACCCGGTAGTAGTAGGTCGTATTCGGCGTCAGACCGGTGTTACTGTAGGCAACGACGCCTGCGCCAACCGTCGCGATCTGACTGTAGGTGCCGCCAGCGCCGGTCTTGCGTTCGATCTTAAAGCCGGTTTCGTTGGCCACGTCCGTCCAGGAAATATTAATCTGGCTGCTGGAGATGGCGGTAGCAGTCAACCCGCTCGGTGCAACTGGAGGATTAGGAAGGGTGGTCGCGCTGGCCTCGTTCGAGTAAGACGAGTCGCCCGACGCGTTGGTCGCGCGTACCCGATAGAAATAGGTCGTTCCCGGCGTTAATCCAGTGTCGCCATACGTGGCCACATTCGCGCCAGCCCGATGCGTTGGTCGCGCGTACTCGATAGAGATAGGTCGTGGCGGCGGTTAACCCAGTGTCGCTATAGGTGGTCCCATTCGCGCCGACCGTCCCGATCTGGGCGTAGGTTCCGCCGGCGCCAGTTTTCCGCTCGATCTTAAAGCCGGTTTCGTTGGTCGCATTGTCCAGCCACGTCAGATTGATCTGGCTGGTCGAGATGGCCGCTGCCGCAAGGTTGCCAGGCGCAGCTGGGATGGTGCTTGAGGATTATGCCGCGAAGGGCAAGGGTGTGAGCGTTGCCGACGTCCGCATTTCCAGATGCCGTCGCCGTCCGCGTGCCGGTGGCGCCGATTGCCGCCTGCAATTGATAGTTACCCTCAATCGCCTCACCGCCAGAGTTAGGAACAGTAAGCGCTCGCCACATCAAAGGCTTCAGTCATTCCGCTGGGCGGTGTAAAGGTCGCGCTGCTCGCAAAGGCATGCGAGGTGACCAGCATATCGTTGGCGTACCCCGTGGTCACGCTCGGAGCAGCGATGGCTCACGGCACTCGCGGTGTTCTGCCCGGCCTCAACGTCAACCGGATTTGCCGTGTCGACACCCGTGAAAGATTGGATGCCACCAGCCGCTCCGGTGGACGGTACTAAAAGTCCACGCGTAACTCGTCAGGCTCGCTCGAACCCGCCACCTTGTAGTAGACTGCGAGCGAGTTGGCGGTGGTGTTGGTGTTGTCGAGGCGTCGCACCAATGTCCACCCCGAGGGCGCGGTGATTGTCGCCGTGTTCGGCCGCACGGAAATGGAAGCCACCATCACATCTCCCTGCACGGTCCCAGTGGGTTTATTTATCGTCAGCGCACCCGATGCGGCCGCACTGGATGCGGCTGCACGAAAGGCGGGGACGGCCAGGGATGCGGCACTGGCCTCGTTCGAATAGGCCGAGTCGCCAGCCGCATTGGTGGCGCGCACGCGATAGAAGTAGGTCGTGCCAGCGGTCAGGCCGGTGTTGCTGTAGCCAGTGACCCCGGCGGCAACAGTCGCGATCTGACTGTAGGTTCCACCCGCGCCCGTCTTCCGTTCAATCTTAAATCCGGTTTCGTTCGAGGAGTTATCGTTCCAGAACAAAGAGATCTGAGTTGAGGAAACTGCCGTCGCCACAAGCGAACTGGGCGCCGCCGGGACGGCCGTGCCGGTTGCGAACGTCCACGCTACGTCGTTAGGCAATCTGTTTCCGGCCAGGTCGCTTACGCCGGTCGCTCCCCCTTTTACGGTCGCGGTGTAATTGCTGGAGCCATTGAGCGCGGAGGACGGCTGCAGCCGAGCCGTGCGATTGACGGCGTCGTAAGTTAGCGTTGCCGGCACGACATAGCCCAGGCTATTCTTCAGCGAAAACGGATTCGGATCTGAATTGGTGCCATAGTTGGTGGTGGCTTCCCCTTCCCAGTTGTGTCCATCAATCACGGTCGCCGGACCGCCGACGTTGATCGCCCGATAGAATGTGCCGGCGGGCGGCGGCAGCGGAGCTGAGGACTGCCACACTTCCACCCCACTGAGGAAGCTCGCGTCGGTCTGGACGATGACAGAGGAACTGCACCTGGATGTTTCCGTCGGCGACCGTTACCGGGAATGGCCCCAGCCGGTCCCAGTGGCCCGCCGGACCAGTGCTGTAGTTAGGCAAGACAGTGTTCTGCTCGATCGAAAGCGAAGCGCTCAGCGGCGCATTGGGCTCAAAAGTCCAGACGTAAACGTTATAGGAACCCGTTGGAATACTCGTGAGGGAGAATTGCACATCGTGATTGTAGCGAAACGTCCGCAGCATGGTCCGCGTGTTCAGGCGTATCGACCGGAGGATTGAAGACGAACCCCGGAATGCCGCCGAGATAGCCGCCCGGGAGTCCACTAATCGAATAGTTGAAGGTGAAGTTGGGCGTAAGCTCGTCGTTAGCTTCCCAATTGTGTCCATCCATGGTCATGGCCGGCCCACCGAGGTTGATCGCGCGGTAGAACGTATCGGTCGATGGCGGGGTCGCCGGGGGCGTGCCTCCGCCGCTCCATACTTCCAGACCACTGATAAGGGCTACGTCGTTGGACTGGAACCTTACTTGAATGTCTCCGTCACTGATCGTCTTGGTGAACGGCCCCAGCCGCTTCCAACTGCCAGCCAAACCGCTGTTGTAGGTAGCCAACCACGCTGCCTTCGACCGAGATGGTGGCGGTAAGAGGATTGCTGTCTTCGAAGGTCCAGAGGTAGACGTCGTAGGTGCCGTTGGGCACCGCACTGAGCGTTAACTGAATGTCCTTGCCCATTTTGAAAGTGCGCAACATGTCCTGATGCGCCGCATCAATCGGAGGAGCCAAAGTGAACGCGGTGGTGGAACTTGGATAGGAATAGTTTGGCGACCCCACAGTCCAGGGCGCCATCTCCTCACTAAAAACTGCGCTGACTGACGTTCCCGTGCTCACTCCGGTCGCGCCATTTGCAGGCGAGACCGAGGTAACCGATGGAGCGGTCGTATCGGAGGTGGCGCTGGCGAGTGAAAACCACATCGACCCAGTAGTTGGCCGAAGCATAAGTATCAGTAGGAAACGCGCTCGCGCCGACATGATTCACGCCATTCGGACCAGCCACCCCGTCGGCCAGAGCGTGCAACGGCGGACGATCATACCCCGGCACCGGCAAAGAATCCCGGATCCATCGAGAAATGCCCGGAATCGAGATGATAGGAGACCACGTAGATGCTACCAGCGGTGATCGCGACCGGAGTCGATAGTTGCACTTCCTGCCAGCCGGATGCGGTCTCATTGGTGAAGGTGGCCGAGGCAAGCAAAGTCCCGGTGTTCGACCAGAGATTACCTACGTGCGTTCCGGTATTGGCCGCGCATCTTGTAGAAGCGGATCGCCTTGATCCAGCCGCTGCGATCTGTTTGAAATCGCATCCCGAGTTCAAGAGAAGGGACATCGGGCTGACTGAATATCATCGGCGCCACATCGGACGAGAAAAGCGAAGAGCCGGCCGGATTATCGACTACGTTGACCGTGATGCCTGGGCCAGGCGTCTCGAGTCTCCCACTGTCATCGACCGCGCGACTCTTGATTGTCACCAAACCAGGTCCGTTCGGCATCCAGGTCGCACTCCAATCGCTCGTCCCAGTCGCCGGGTGCCAGGTCGCTCCATTGTCGAGCGAAAATTCAACCCCTCCGGCCGGCCTCCGCCGGCATCTGTGGCCGTGCCAATGATCGTCACCGGCGCGCCCGTCGAGACCACTCCCCCAACCGGCAGCGTGATAACCGAAGTGGGCGGAGTAAAGTCCGTTGATTGCGTAGCCGCGACCAATCCAGATTGCAGCGTCGCCGGCTGCACTCCCATGTCCGCGAAAAGGTTAACCGTCGCCTGCTTCACTCGCGTATCGACCGGGGTCCCGGGAAGGTCGTGAGTCGCGTCCAGTCCCCACGACCATTGCGTGAGTTCCTGCGCCAAAGACGAGCGCTCCACTGCTATGGCGATAAAGACTCAGATGATGCGTGGCGATACCAGGAACGGTCGTCTGTCCGTAAAGGATGGAGTATCTGTTCACTCCCATCGTGGTGGTTGACATCCGAATCTGGCCGGGCGGCTGAAAACCGTTGTCCGGCGTTTCATCCCACTCAAAACCAAGGATGCCGGCCGGTAGCGTCTGCGGTCTGTCCATCGGCCAGAGTATCGATTCCCGTATTGCGCCAGAATCTTAGCTTCCCTTCCGCCGACGACACGCGCAAAGCATCCTTCCGGAAAGCGTCGACATAATACATTGTGCCCGTGACCGCGTTCTCCGGAAGCCCGCCGTCGTAGGGCGGGCTGAATCGCGGATCGCGCCAGGTGCCAGTCCATACCCCGCTCGGATCGATCTTCGCGTTATTCCACGTTTCCTTGTAGCAAACCAAGGTCCGGTAGGCCGTGCTCGTCCCGGCAATGCTGTTCTCCCAGCGCGTTTTCCAGAACATCTCATTCCCGCTGAAAAATGCCAGATGCAGACCGGACCCACGCGCGGCTTCGATATTGGCACGCTGTTGCTTGGACCAATATTCGTCATGGCCGACCGAGAGGAATATCTTATGCGGGGTTAGTCCGGCAGTTCCTCGCCGATCGGTATCGATCCCGGAGGCATAGCTCACGTTGTATCCGTTGGCCTCGAGCCAACGAATCATCGGATACTCCGAGTCCCACAGGAAACCTTCGATCGCCCCCGTGTTCAAGCCGCTCGGGTCACGATTCATGAACGGCCGGTTATAGCTTACCTTGTAGCAGCGGCCGCCAACCGCGGGACCATCGCCCCTGTAGAAGTCGGCCCCGCCATAAAGATTGTAGGCGTGCCACGTCGTGTCCGAGGTCTGAAAGAGCATATCGGAATTACTCGAATCATTGCGCACAACGAAAATGATATGGCTGGCTCCACTATTATCTGTCCGGACTAGTCGGGCGAGATAGACCCCCGAGACTGCCGTCGAAGGCACGTTCCAACTGGCGGACACCGCCCAGTTACCGCAATCGGTGAGACCAGTGGCCGCATCACGTATACAAACCGGCTGCGTTTGGGGCAGGCTGACCGACGGATTAATCGTCGTCACCTTGCGCGCTCCGCGACCGCCGTAGTAGCCAAGACGATAAATGTCGATCCGGTAGGCGGTCGCCGTCGTCTTGACCTTGAAACTGATCGTCGAGCCACGATTCACGCTGATGTCGGTGGCAAATCCCTGGATGCTCGCATCCCCAACCCCGCTCACATCCCACTCGCTCGGCAGATTTCCAGTCAGCGCATTTTCCGTCACAATGGGATTCTGCGCACGCAGTCCACCCGGAATCCCCCAGCCGAGAAGAACCGCCATGACAGGAATGAAAACCCTGATTGTTTTGCCGATCACGCGCTCGCATAATGGCAGACTAAAGGCCCGCGCCGCAACCATTTTCTAGAATGTGGCTGTGAACTTCAGCATTTCTAGTTAATACTGAACAATCCAGCCACGACTGCAACACCCTGCCCTCCGCCGCCTAAGCCTCAGATTGTAAAGCGCTGGACAGACGTAAGATGCCTCCAAACCTCCAACCTCGGGGCGATTAGCAGGCTAGCGATTCCGTGGCCCTACTGTGCGAAAGCCGCCGCAAAATCTGGCAAGGAAAAAATCAAGCTGAGAGATCCTACTGCTGGAAACTCCCGCCCCACAATTCGATTCATTCAGCTCGGCCTCAATAACCATTGATCGATATCACTCAGCTTCGTGCAGCCGCAAAGCAACATCGCTTCGTCCAGTTCGCGCCGGAGGATCTCCAGGATATTCGTCGCGCCTTCTTCGCCGGCGACGGATAGGCCCCACAGATATTGGCCGGCCGACCAGCACCGCGCGCGCCCCGAGCGCGATCGCCTTGAGCACATCGCTGCCGCGTCGAATTCCGCCGTCGACGTAGATCTCGCAGCGATCGCCCGCGGCCTCGACCACGCGCGGCAGCACTTCGCAGGTCGCAGGCGCGGTATCGAGCTGACGTCCGCCGTGATTCGACACCACCACCGCCTTCGCGCCGTGCTCGGCCGCCCGGCGCGCGTCGTCACCGCGACACACACCCTTCACCACCACCGGCAAGCGCGTCGACGCCGCATAACCAATCCAGATCATCGAACCCGAGATCCGCTTTGAAATTTGCTCGCACGTAGGCGGCCAGGCCGGACCCTTGCACTTCCGGAATGTCGCCCTTGCCTAACGGCGCCAGGTTTTCCACCGCGAGACCGTCCGGCAAGCGAAAGCGGTTGCGCGCATCGCGTTCGCGCGTGCCCAGGCCGGGCGCATCCACGGTCAGGACGATCGCCTCCGCCCCGGCCGCCTCCGCCCGTTGCACCAGCGCGAGCGTGATCGCCCGGTCCTTGTAGATATAGAGCTGAAACCAGCGCGGACTCGCCGCCTGCGCAAAGACCGACTCCATCGCGGTGTTCGAGAGCGAACTAAGAATAAACAAAGTCCCAGCCGCCTTCGCCGCTCTGGCGGTCGCGATCTCTCCCGCTTCGCAAGCCAGTCTATGAAACGCGGTCGGCGCGACCACGATCGGCATCGAGATCGGTTGACCGAGAACCGTCGTCGCCAGGTCACGGCTCCCCACTCCGGCGAGCACGCGGTAGTAAAGTTTCAGTCGTTCCCAACCCGCGGTGTTCTCCCGCAGGGTAATTTCATCCAACGCCCCGCCTTCGTAGTAATCGAGGCACGTCCTTTGGGAGTTTGCCGCGCGCGACACGTGCGTAGTCGGCGACGTTAAGCAGCAGTTCGGAATTCACACTCACTGGCGATTTCCCGTTTCAAGCGCGTGCGGCTTTTCCTTTCGCTCTTGTCTCACGCTTGCTCCGCCGCAGCCTCGATCGTTTTCCATTCGGCGGGAGTGAGCGAGAGTTTCGCGGAGGCCATGTTTTCCTCCAGATGCGCGAGAGATGACGTGCCTGGAATCGGCAGCATCACCGGCGATCGTTGGAGTAACCAGGCCAGGGCGAGCTGGACGACGCTGACGCCGTGACGTTTCGCCTCGGCTTCCAGCGGATTGTCCGACTTCCTCAACGAACCTCTGCCTCCGCCAATAGGAGCCCAGGGGATAAAACCGAGGTTCTCTTTCTCGCAATAAGCGAGGGTGCTTTCCGACTGGCGGTTGGCAATGTTGTATTGGTTCTGCACGCTCACGATCGGAAGAACCTTGCGCGCTTGCTCGATTTCTTTCGGCGTCACCTCCGACAGTCCCAACGTGCCGAATTTTTCCGGCATCCTGCATTTTCTTGAGCGCGCCTAACGACTCCTCGACCGGCACTTTGGAATCGATGCGGTGCAATTGATACAAATCGATCCGCTCGAGCTTGAGTCGCTTCAGACTCTTCTCCACACATTGAGTCAGGTATTCGGGCCGACCGTCCGGCACCCACTGGTTAGGGCCTGGTCGAGTGTTTCCGCCCTTGGTCGCAATGACCAGCCCGGCCGGATAAGGATGAAGCGCTTCGGCAATGAGCAGTTCGTTTACGTCCGGACCGTAAGCATCGGCGGTATCGATGAAGTTCACCCCGAGCTCGACCGCCCGGCGCAGAACTTTCCGCGCGTTATCTCGATCGGCCGGCCAGCCCCATATCCCCTCGCCCGTCAGGCGCATCGCGCCAAAGCCAAGCCGATTCACCGAGAGATCGCCGCCAAGACGGTATGAAGATTTCGTATCTGAATTCGCCGCCGCTCGCAAGTTTTTGGACCATCAATGACCCTCCCGCGAGAACGCTGGCTCCGCCTGCGATCGTCGCGCCAAGAAATTTACGGCGCGTGACGCCGTGATGGATTGAACTTCGCGTCGATTCTGGATTTGTCAGCCATAGAGCGAAGCGTACGGCCACGGAAAATACTGTCAATGCGGACGGACTTCGGTTCGCGCGTCTGCGTCTATTGTACCGTAACCGACCGCGATCCGCGGCCCGAGTCGCCGAGTGTTTCCGCTCGACGTTGTCGATGTAGTTGGCGCGTTGCGGCCGGGAGTTCGTGCCAGATGCGAAACGCCAATAATCCGCCGATGAGCGCAAACGGCATCAGGAAAATCGGCCACCATTGCCAGCTATGATGCGTGACCAGATAACCGACCCCGATCGACTGCACGCCGCTCCCGAGGTAAACGAAGCCGTCGACGATGCCTGAGCAGGTGGCGGTCGCTTTGCGGCCGCCAAAGTCCGCCGCCGCCGTGCCGGACATCAATGAATGCACACCGGTCACCGCGGCAACGATGAGCAACGCTGCGACACCAACGACAAACGGGAGCGAAAAGAGATTCATCGCCATCACCGCCGCCATCATGAGCATGAACGCGCAAAAGAGCACTGCGGGCGGTCCGCGACGTGACTGGAACAATTTGTCGGAGATCAAACCGCCGGCAAATCCGCCGACGATGCCGAAAACGCACAAGAGCAGTCCCCAATTGGCGAGGATGCTTTCGGCCCCGATCTGCTTCACGTCGTGCGCAAAGATCGTGTACCACTGCATGATGCCGTTCCGAAGGACGCCGGCGGTCAGCTCGACGAAGGCGAACATCAGCATCAGCGGATTGAGGAATACCTTCTTGAGCAGGTCGAGCCGGGTGTATTCCTCATGCATGTGACCGGAGGAAGCGTCGTGCGTATCGAGATGAGGGAAAGCCGGCGTCCTCGGGCGTGTCGCTGATCAGCCACACGTCCAGCAACGCCCACACCAACAGGATCGCAGCAGGGACGAAGAACACCGCCCACGTCGCGTCGATCGTCTGGCCGTCGGCAACGAAGACACGCCGGATCAACGTCGTCAGGCCATCCATCGCGGCGGGCGCATTAACCTTCGTGATGTTTATCACGGCCTGGCCCCAATCGAACGCGAAATAAACGCCGAACGAAATCAGCGTGCCGAAGATCGCACCGAAGACACCGCGCTCGCGCACGTGGAACCAGTGCGCCTTGACCTTGATGATCGAGACCGCGCCGTAGCTTTGGAAATACATGTTCACGCGTAGACCGACCGAAAAAATTCGGAGCAACCGCACGTGCAATCGATCGGTCAGGACGAGCCACGTAATCACGCCCATGGCCACGTTCGCGGCGGACGCACCGAGGGCCGCGATGAGAATTCCTTTTTTGCCGCCGATTCGATCGACGAGCGGACCGTTAACCAGGAACGAAAACGCGTAGGTCAGTGTGCCGGCGGCGAAGATCAGACCGAACTCTTCGTTCGACATGAGCGAGCCGAGCGAGTTCTTCGCGACGGTGAGATTGTAGCGTCCCATGTACAGGAACGCGTAGGTCATCCCGAGCGGGAACCAGTTAATGAAACGCCGGCTCAGGAACCACGGGCCGTGCTTGAGCGGATTGTTATAGAAATAAATTCCGACGACCAGGGCGAGGCAGATGAAGACGATACTGAGCGACATGGAAACAGATCCTACGCTGCGCCTGGAACGGAATGCGAACACCGCGGCGGAATGAAACGCGAATTCACCCCGCGATTCTTCACAAACCGCACAAGACGGCACGGAAAAACTTTTTCGTCACAGAAACGTAACATTTCGGTATCGAGCGCCATTGGCCAGCCGCGAAGAATTTCGTCTTGGTTTGTTAGGGATTCTCGATTCGTTCTCCGATTATGCCGCTGACAGCCATCACTCGTGAGGTCAGCGCGAGCATCAACGATTGCGAGTTGTCCTTCCACGGACGGCAACCGATCGACCTGGCCAAAGCAATTGCGCAGCACAAGGCGTATCAGGATTGTCTCGCCGACCTTGGCGCGCAGATCGTTTCGCTTCCGGCCGAACCGGGTCTTCCGGATGCGGTTTTTGTCGAGGATCCGGTGGTGGTGCTGGACGAGATCGCGGTCATCTCGAACATGGGAGCACCGAGCAGGCGGCCAGAGGCCCGGAGTCTGGCGGAGGCGCTCGCGCGCTATCGACTACTTAAGTTTCTTGCCGAACCGGCCACTCTGGATGGTGGAGACGTGATGCGGGTCGGCCGCTCGCTCTTCGTCGGCTTATCGCGACGCACCAATCGTGAGGGCATCGAGCAGTTGAGCGAACTTCTTCGGAGCCATGACTACCACGTGCAGCCGATCGAGGTGAGAGGTTGCCTGCATCTAAAGAGCGCCTGCTCTTACCTTGGTCGCGACACCGTTCTCGTAAACCGATCCTGGATCGACACAGAGCGCCTGCGCGGATTTGAATTGCTCGACGTTCCGGAAGAGGAGCCAGGCGCGGCGAACGCGCTCCTGCTCAACGATGTGGTCATCATGCCTGCATCTTTTCCCAAGACTCGCGCCCTGCTCGAAGAACGAGGCTTTCGCGTCCGGACGATCGACGTCTCGGAATTGCAAAAAGCCGAAGCCGGAGTGACCTGCTGTAGCTTGATCTTCGAAAGCGAAGCCAGCCCAGCGGACGATGCGGTGCGCTAAAAAAAACGGGGCCAGAATCCAAGTGCTCCGAGCGACGCCTGCAGTCGACCTCCCTGGCACTAAACGAGACCTCCGCGGCGTGCGCCTGCCCCTCGGTGAGAGGGGCAGGCGCAGCTGCAGCATGACGGAGTTAACGGGAGCCTGACAAGCGGTTAAGGGCACGGTACGACTGTCCAGATGTTTTCTTACAGAATTGGACTGGTCATCTCCAGGAGCGGGATTTCCGAGCGGCCAGCGGTAACGAAGCGGCTGCGGCTCAGGCGCACCCCGAGAGTCTACGGCAGAGTTGGCAGGGCATAAATTTCCACCAAGCCATTGCCAATGCCATTGTTGCTGCCGCGGAGCTGGACCGTGTAATTGCCCGGTTGCAGGGTCATGACCATGGCCGACTCAAGGTCATTCGTCGGTTGCAAAGTGGTCGCCATGATCTCGGCGGCCTGCGTGTCTCTCCAGTTGTCGTTAGCCAAAATCAACATGCCGTTGCCACCGCGCAGCTCGAGCGTCGGGTCGGCGAGGGCGTTTGGAACTCCCAGCGCGGTCAGCGAAGGCCCGATCCCGCGAATCACGACTCTGACCGGATTATTGACGAGAATGAATCCGCCAATCATGAGGTTATCTCCGGTTTGGACAAAGCCGCGCGTGCTGACGTTGGCATAGCGGGCGAGTGAGGGCAGGCTGAGGTCGTAAGCCTCGGCGAGGCCGATGCCGGTGGTGTTGTTCGCCCCGCGAATCTGCGCGGTGTAATTGCCCGGAGCGAGCGTCGCGATCAGAGCCGACTCCGCGGGGTTGGTGGGCGCGGCGTTCGTCGCCTCGATCTCGGCGACTTGATCAGCGGTGATGATTCCGCCGATCTGGGTCGTTCGCCAATTGTCGTTGCTCGCCAGGAGGGCGCCGTTGATGTCGCGAAGTTCGAGGGTTGGATCGGCCAGCGCGCCGGGGACGTTGGTCGAAGGTCCAATCCCGCGGACGAGCACTCTCTTGGTCGAACCCGTCGGTCCGGTGATGATAAATCCGGTGATGAGAATATTGTCGCCCGTGCCGACCGGTAGCCGCGTCGAGATGTTGGCCGCTGAACCGGGCGTCGCTCCAGGGGTTGGCGTAGGTGTCGCGGTCGGCGTCGGCGTGGGCCCGCCTCCGGTAATCGTGAAGTTTGCGTCCGAAATATCGAAGAAAATGTTGCCGACTGCTTCGACTTTGATGCGCGCGGTGGCGGTGCGCGACATTCGGGAGGGTGACGGATTCCGAACCGTCATTCGGGGTGTTCGCGAGGAGGACAGTCGGGAAAGTCATGCCGCCATCGGTGGAGACCGAGATTTTCACATTGGCCGCGCTCACCGGAGCTGCCGTGGTGTTAGCCACATCCCAGGTGACGGTGAAAGGCATCCCGCCGGTCGCGGTGATCGCGGTGTTCGGCGCGGTCACGCGGAACGGTCCGCTCGTTCCGTCAACGGTCACGGTCATTCCGGCATCGGCGGCGCCACCCGATCCGGCATTGTTGTCGCGCACGGTCACGCGGAAATTCATCACGCGCGCGATCGACGGAAGGATTTCGCCCGTGATGCAGGGGCCGGCATTGCAGATCGCGCCGGTCGGCGATGTCCCGGTAAAGGTGAGCGGCGGCACATTCGCGTTATTCAAAATGTAAGGCAGGCTCGGAAAATTCCGCGTTGCACCCGCATTGGTCGGCGGCAGGATTCGGAAAATCGGACGTGCCATGCCGTCGGCATCCGAATCGGGCGTGGTGGCTGTGCCGCTCGCCGGACCGAGGTCGTTCTCTTCCCACGAATAGGTTAATTGATTCGCCGGGTCATTGGCGTCGGTCGCCGTCGCGGTCAAAAAAAACGGCGTATTGCGCGGGATGGTGAAGTTTGCCAACGCTCCGAGGACGGGCGGCGTGTTCCCGGGCGTGGTCAGCGTGCCGCAACTGCCGCCGCCGCCGGCGTCATTCCTGTAATTGATGACCTGCGTCAGGCTCTGCACGGTGAACAAATCGAGCGAATTAGCTGCCAGATCGCGCGGGCTACATTGACCGACGTAAGACATTAGCGTCGCACCGCTCGCCGGTTCAAAAGCATTGTTCGCCGAACGAGTCGTGCAGACGCCGTCGCCAGAATTGTTGTAGGAGTGCTCCCCGCTAAATTGATGTCCTATTTCGTGCGCCACGAAATCGACCACAAACGGGTCGCCTGTCGGCATGCGCCAGACCCGAAAGGCCCTCCGCCTTTTGACCAGTGCAAACACAGGGCGTGGTGGCAATGCCGCCGTCCGAGGTTACGAAAAGATGTCCGATATCGTAATTCGCCGCACCGATAATCATATCGAGCTGCGGTTTGATTGACGGTTAGCTGTCCGCCATCTCCGGCGTTGGTGTACGGATCGGTCGCGGCGTCGGGGAAGAGGATGTTCGTGCCGGAAACGAGCGTAAAACTGATGGCCGCCTCGCGCCGGTAAATTCCGACCAGGCGATTTACCGCGGTGACTACGACGGCCAAAGCGTTGGTCTGCCCGCCATGAAACGCCGTATACTCACCTGTCCCCGCGATGGCGATTCGATACGTCCGCAAATCTGCGCCGTTCGCGAAATCGGCGTGATCGGACGCGAGGGCTTGTAATCCGCCCGAATCAAGGACGTGGAGTTCGACCTCGCAATGAAAACTGCTCCGCTTCGTCCCGCCCCCATATTGGTGCTTGTAATAGACCAGGTAATGCTCGCGATCATTTTGCCTGATACGGGTCGATGTAAACCGTGCCGGCCTGGGCAAGAATGTATCCGTGAAAGCCCTTCGACGGCATCCAATCAAAACGCGCCGTCGCAGCGGGCTCGTCGATGCCTTGCCCGCTAAACGTTTTCACGCCGGGAAGCTCGGCGGCCACGTGTGGCGCCAGCACGGGCGATTCCTCGATGCGAAATCGCGCCATCTTTCCGTCGGGCATCGGCACTTCCAAGATGACGACTTTTTGGCGCGCGGCGCTGCGTAAATTCCATCGGAGCCTGGGCGAGCAACTGCACCAGCGCCTCGCGATTCAAGCGCACCGTGCGATACGAGTTCGGCCTGATCGGGCGCTTGCCGCTGACGGCGATGGAGGCTGGGTTTACGTCCTGCCAGAGGGCAGTTTCCGCGAACGCGCCGAGTGGAGTTAGAATCAGTAGAAGAGCTACAAAGACTTTGGGCATGCGCGCGATCATGCTCGCCGTCGCTCCAGTTTGCACGACAAATCGTCGTCGATCGAAAACGAGTCCGGCGCATCGTGTCGCGGTTCGAGTCGCAGACGCTAAGGGAGCGCGTAGACTTCGACCAGAGCCACCCCGGTTGTTCCATTCTTGCCGCGCACGATCGCGGTGTGCCCAGTCGGCCGGCAGCGTCGCGACGATGGCTGACTCCAGATCATTCGTCGGCGGCACCGTGCTCGCGATAATCTCCGCTTCCTGATCGCTCCGCCAATTGTCGTTCGAGGCGATGACCATCCCGTTGCTGTCGTATAATTCGAGCGTCGGATCTGCCAGCGCCCCGGGCACCGGCAGCGACGGCCCGATGGCCCGCACGATGACCCGCTGCGTCCCCGTTCCCACGACAATGAAGCCGCCGATCATGACGTTATCGTCGGTCTGGACAAAGCCGCGGCTGGAGATGTTCGCCAGCTTCGAATCCACCGTTCGATCCAGATCGTACACTTCCACCAGACCAACTCCGGTGCCGCTGCTCGCCCCACGCACGATCGCGGTGTAGCCAGTGCCGTTCGCGGGCAAGGTGGTCACGATCGCCGATTCGAGGTCGTTGGTCGGCGGGACTGTGCTATCGATAATCTCCTGCCGGTTCGGTGCGTCCTGCCAGTTATCGTTAGACGTAATCAGTCCCGCGGGCCCATAAAGCTCGAGCGTCGGATTCTCCAGTTTACCAGGGACTCGCAGCGAAGGTCCGATCGCGCGCACGATCACTTTCTTCGGCTGTGTGCCCGTGACGATGAAGCCGCCGATGAGCACGTTGTCACCGGTCTCTACCCGCATGCGTGTGGAGATGTTACCCAAAGTGCTCGTGTCGGCCAGAAAAGCAATCCGCACCGACTCCGTGATGCTCTCCGAACTGTTCAATGAGCCGCTGCGATAATAACCGCGAGCGCGGATGTAGATGTTCTGTCCGGTCGGGAGGCTCAAACCTGTGAGGGTCCAGTTGCTGCTCCCGCTCTGCGGGATGCCGCTGCCCAGGGGAGTGTAGTTCACATTATCGTTTGAAGACTCAAAGGTCACGCGCCTGAGTTGCGGGCTGGAGCCGCCGCGCGTCCAGCTAATGGCGGTTCGCATCACGACCAAGTCTTGCAGCGCGGGGGTGTCGTTACTCAAGCGCGCGAAGTGACCGCGCGCCTGCCCGCCGATTGTGGTGAATTGGCCGCCCGCTAAAATCTTGCCGTCCGCCTGCATCGCGATTGAGTGAACCCAGTTGTTCGCGTTTGGGTTGAACGAATCCGCCAACCCGGTCGTGGCATCGAGCCGCACGATGGAATTGCGCTCCTGACCGCCGATGCTGGTAAAACCACCGCTGGCCAGAATCTTGCCGTCCGCCTGCATCGCGATTGACCCGACAGAATCGTTCGCGTTTGGGTTGAACGAATCTGCCAACCCGGTCGTGGCATCGAGCCGCGCGATGCGGTTGCGCGGCTGCTGGCCGATATTGGTAAACTGCCCGCCAACTAAAATCTTGCCGTCCGCCTGGACCGCGATCGCAAAGACAAAATCGCTCGCGTTCGGGTTGAACGAATCTGCCAAGCCAGTCGTGGCATCGAGGCGCGCGATGCGGTTGCGCGGTTGTCCGCCGATGCTGTTCGCTCCGGTAAACTCGCCACCCACTAAGATCTTGCCGTCCGTTTGCACCGCGAGCGAAAGGACGGAACCGCTTGCGTTCGGGTTGAACGAATCTGCCAAGCCGGTGATGGCATCGAGCCGGGCAATGCGGTTGCGCGGCTGTCCGCCGATGCTCATGAAATGGCCCCCGACCAAGATCTTGCCGTCCGCCTGCACCGCGATTGCAACGACACCGGCAGTCGGGTTCGGGTCAAAGGCATCAGCCACGCCGGTCGTGGCATCGAGCCGGGCGATGGAATTGCGCGTCTGTCCGCCAATGACCGTGAAACCACCGCCCACTAAAATCTTGCCGTCTGGCTGCACCGCGATTGAAAAGACGACACCGTCCGCGCTCGGGTTGAACGCGGTATCGAGCGTGCCGTCCGTATTCAATCGCGCAATGTTGTTGCGCGTCACGCCCAGGACGGTGCTAAAAAGGCCGCCGATGAGAATCTTGCCGTCCGGCTGAACGGCGGTGGCGTAAACAACGGTTTCGACAGGGCTGATGAGAGCCTGGTCCACCCTGCCGTCGGTTTCCAGCCGGGCGATGTAGTTACGCGTGATACTCGCTGCCCCGCTCGGCGCGACGGTGGTGAAATCCCCACCCACCAGAATTTTGCCGTCCGCCTGCATGGCGATTGAAGGGACACCGCTAGAGTGGGGGCTAAGGTTTGGGGCGAAGGAATCCGCCAGGCCGGTCGTGGCATCGAGTCGAGCAATCTGACGACGGATCTGGTCGCCGATGTCACCGAAACGACCGCCTACCAAAATCTTGCCGTCCGCCTGCACCGCGATTGACTGGACAGAATTGCTCGCGTTCGGGTTGAACGAATCAGCCAAGCCGGTGATGGCATCGAGCCGAGCGATGTTATTGCGCGCTTGTCCCCCGATGGTGTCGAAAGTGCCGCCCGCCAAAATCCTGCCGTCCGTTTGCACCACGATTTCATTGACGGAAACAGAGGGAAAGGAATCATGAGTCGCGTTCGGGTTAAACGAATCTGCCAGGCCGGTAGAGGCCTCGAGTCGGGCGATATAATTGCGCGCCTGTCCGCCCACGCTTGTGAAATCGCCGCCCACCAGAATCTTGCCGTCCGCCTGCACTGCGATTGCACGGACAGAATTGTTCGCGTTCGGGTTGAAGAAATCAGCCAAGCCGGTGACGGCATCGAGCCGGGCGATGTTGTTGCGCGGCTGTCCGCCGATGTTGGTGAAATCACCGCCCACTAAAATCTTGCCGTCCCCCTGGACCACGATCCTAAGGACACCAAAGTTCGCGCTCGGGTCGAACGAATCTGCCAGGCCGGTCGTGGCGTCGAGCCGGGCGATGCAGTTGCGCGGCTGCGCTCCGATGCTGGTGAAAGTGCCGCCCGCTAAGATCTTGCCGTCCGCCTGCAGCGCGATCGAACGCACAGTTCCGTTTGCGTTCGGGTCGAAAGCGGCGTCGAGCGTGCCGTCCGGGTTCAACCGCGCAATGTGGTTGCGCGTGACTGGTGGTCCGCCGTTGGGCGCGAGCGTTGTAAAAAGGCCGCCGATGAGAATCTTGCCGTCTGGTTGAACAACGATGACGTAAACCGGGCCATTCGCGTTCGGATCAAAACCGTCGAGCGCGGACTGAGCGCGCACCGCCGCGGTGCCGGTCGCAAGCAGCGCGGCGATTGAAAACAAGATGCGCGTAATTCTGTTCCGGCGTGTCATCGGCCCAGTCCCCGGCGGAGCGAATGCTGAACAATAGCGTCTGTCGTCGCAGACGTCTCTACTCGATTAGCGGGCGTCGGTTTGCTTGGATGTAGGCCCCCGCACTCCAAGAGCGGCTGCCACCAGGCGCGATTGTTTAGATACCAGTCGATCGTCGCTTCGAGGTCTTCGCGGAAAATTATGCAGTGATCGTAATCAAAAACATTGGGTTAGGCGAGGCATTTTCTGCACGGGACGAGAAAAGCCAGTCAGCCAAGTGGACTCGCTTTCTCAATTCGCGATTTGCCTAACGAACCGATCGGGCGGCCGAGAGCAAACTCGGCCACCCCCAACGTTCCGCACCGCACCGGCGTTGCTCGCTTAATTCAGGACGTAAACCTCGACCAGGGCTACACCAGTGGCGTTGTTTACGCCCCGCACAATCGCGGTGTAACTGCCGGGAGTGAGGTTGCGCAGGATGGCGGCCTCTCGATCGTTCGTCGGCGCAATCCCCGTGGCTTGCAGCTCGGCCTGCTGCGTGTCCTTCCAATTGTCGTTGGAGACAATCAGGGCGCCATTGGCATCGTGTAATTCCAACGCCGGATCCTGCAGTGTCCCGGCGACGCCCGCGTTCGCGAGCGACGGGCCGACCGCACGGACGACGGCCCGGAGTTCGTTGCCCGTGCCGCTGTTATCGAGAATAAAGCCGGCGATCATCACGGCATCTCCGCGGTCCACAAAGCCTCGAGTTGAAGTATTAAGAACGGCCGGAGCCAGCGCCCGAACGATGTCGACCCCGGAATCACAATCTTCGAAGTCCGCCGCATCCACCGGGATGGAGACGATACGACCGGCCAGTTCAGATACGTAGAGCGTGCTTGTCATCGAAAAGAGGGTCATGGATGTCGGCTTGGTGAGGCAGTTTGCAATCACCTCGGGGGGACTCGTCGGGGTCGGGAACTGAGAAAGGATCCCGGGGCCATCGAGGACATTTCCCGAGGAGTGTTCAAGCACGAGATAGCTCGGATTCATGCCATGATCGCCGCCGCCACTGCTACCACTATCATCATCATCCTCGTCATCACCATCATCCGAGTCGCTCGTGATGGGCAGAACACCGATCGCGGTTTTGAGTCCGTCAATTAATGGCATGTGACTGCCCGTCGTCGGATCAACCTCCTCAACCGTCGACGAGCCGGGCGGGAACGGGAACCCACGGAAGAGCGTGACCAGAAGCTTGCCGTTGGTAAAGACGATGCCGGTCGGAACAGCGTCGATCATGGGCGGACCGACTTGGAGCGGATTCGCGACCTGCGGAAAGGTTACCAGAGTCGAGAACGAGCCGTGCGCGAGGTTGATTAGCCGCACCGAGTTCTGCCCACCATCGGTGACGTAGAGACGGTTGGCCACGATGACCAAGGCGAACGGATTTGAGTGGCGCACGTTGTCCGCGAAGCCAGGCAGTGGATCGGGGGTAAAATTGGGGAAGTTTGCAACCAACTGGATCTTGATCTTATCACCGCCGCCGTTTGACAGATTGACCCGGTGACCGTCGGCCAGCGACTGCTGATCGGCAGCACTAAGCTGGAATCCTGCGGTGATCCTTTCCGCCGCAGCGCTGAAATGAATCTCGAGGACCGAGCTGAAAAGCGGCGAGGAAGGATTCGGGTTCGGAATTTGTGTCCCGGGGTCGGGTCCCGCCAGGACGGAGTCACCCACCCCGATGGCGAGATAAAGCGTGCGCCCGCGCATGGCCACGCCGGACGGCCCGGAGGGCTCGCCCTGGGTGCTTATGCCGGAAGGGAGGCCGGACAGAAGCGTGCGGCGATTTCCGCTCAGATCCACGATCGAGATCCGTCCGCTGTTGGGCGTGGTCGTCCCGCTCTCCGCGACGATCAGGTTGTTCTTATTGGAAAACGTCATCCCCAGTGGCCCCTGCAGGCCGGAGATCAGTTCCGTGACGGGGCACTGCGCCCAAGTGCTAACGGTCGCGAAGATCGCGAAGGCGAAGGCCGCGATCGAAGTGATTCGTAATTGGTTATGCAGGTTTTTGTTCGGCGTCTTCATTTCCATGGCTCCTATTCCTCGATTCTTGTTTCCCTCGTTGTCTGCGAAGGGGCTCATCAAAATTTGGAGCAGCAGTTGTTCCGTCGCTTCAAGAAATCCTCAACGAAGCGCCATAGCTACTCCAAACGAAGCGCGTCCGCGTCGAAGCTGATTCGCATTTCGACCATGGAACGGTCGTCAGCCAGTTCCAATTAACTTAATATCTTCCCGCGCGCGTTCCAGGACGACTACCACCAAGGCGCGATTGTTCAGATACCAGTCGATGATCGCGTTGACGCCTTCGCGGCAATAGCGCAGCGCTCGTGTCTGGTTCGCCGGACGCTAGGGGAGCGCGAAGACTTCGACCAGGGCTACCCCGGTCGTTCCATTCTTGCCGCGCACGATCGCGGTGTGCGCGGCCGGCGGCAGCGTCGCGACAATGGCTGATTCCAGATCATTCGTCGGCGGCACCGTGCTCGCGATGATCTCCGCTTCCTGATCGCTCCGCCAATTGTCGTTCGAGGCGATCACGACTCCGTCGCGGTCGTGTAATTCCAGGGTTGGATCGGCCAACGCGCCCGGCACTGGGAGCGAAGGCCCGATGGCTCGCACGATCACTCGCTGGGAGCTGATCCCCAAAATAATGAAGCCTCCGATCATGACGTTATCGTCGGTCTGGACGAATCCTCGGCTGGAAATATTCGCCAGCTTGGAATCGACCGTTCGATCCAGGTCGTACACCTCGACCAGACCGACACCGGTGCCGCCGCTCGCCCCGCGCACGATCGCGGTGTAGCCAGTGCTGTTCGCGGGCAAGGTGGTCAGGATGGCCGATTCGAAGTCGTTCGTCGGCGGCACCGTGCTGTCGATAATTTCCTGCCGGTTCGGCGCATCCATCCAGTTGTCATTGGAAGCAATTAACCCCCCGGGTCCATGAAGCTCGAGCGTCGGATTGGCCAGTTTCCCAGGCACTGGCAGCGAAGGACCGATCGCGCGCACGATCACTTTCTTCGGCTGTGTGCCGGTGACGATGAACCCGCCGATGAGCACGTTGTCGCCTGTCTCCACGCGAAGGCGTGTGGAGATGTTCGCCAGAGTCACGGGGATTGTCCCACCCAACTCAAAGGCGCCGATGTCGGCCGCGCCGTTCCTCGCATAACCGCGCTGGTCGCTCGGAGGCGCGTTCACGGCGTTGTTGATCGCCGGGCTCGTCGGATCGAGCGCGATCGTCTCGGTGCCGCCGCCATTATTCGTTAGGCCAGCGGCGCTCAGTTTCGGGTCGGTGTTCCGCAGGTCTCCCGTTGCATTGAGGAACCCGCCGGGAGCCGTCCCGCCAGCGCCGCCCGGCGGCGTCGTTGCTGATGTTCGCGCCTTGCGAAGTGATCAGCGACATGACCACGCCGGAGCTGGCGCTGTTGGCGAGATTCGCTCCGGTTGCACCGCTCTTGAAGATCGTGTTGCGCAGCGTCGTGCTGGCGGTGGCGGGCGTGGCGCCGAAAGTAGAAGCTCCGTTATTCAACGCGCCGCCGGTGGGCGAGCTGTTGCCGCTGAAGGTGCAATTCGTCAGGGTCAACGAAGCAGTGCCGGCGAAGGAGCCATTAGTCACGGCGCCGCCGTTATTCGAGGCAGTGTTGCCGCTGAAGGTCGAGTTCGTGACGGTGAGTGTCGAAGTGTTGCCGAGGGAGGCATTGTCGATTCCACCACCCTCAAAGGCGGTGTTGCCGCTGAAAGTGCAGTTGGTCACGGTGGCGGTGCCGCCGTTGTTATAAAGCCCCCCGGCCGCGTAGCCGGTGTTACCGGTCAACGCGCAATTGGTCAGCGTCAGCACGCCAGCGTTGTTGTAGATACCGGCCCCGGTACTCCCGGTTGGAGTTAGAAGTCCGTTGCTGATCGTTAGGCCGGAAATGCTGACGGTGACATGGTCGAGGTTGAAGATGCGAAATTCATTCGTGGCATCCCGGCGCACGGTGAGCGTATTCGCGCCCGGACCTTCGATGTTCATGTTCGTCGTCAACGTTCGGCAGAGCCGTCTCGAGGTTGATCGTCCCGACGACGTTGGAGGCGAATCGAATTGTATCAGTCCCCGCCTGAGCGGTGGCCGCCTTGATCGCGTCCGTGAGCGAACAATCGAGCGTCCCGCAAAGACTGTCATCGTGGTCGTCGAGTGTGTTCACGGTGAAGATGTTTCCGCTTTGCGCGAACTCATTCATCTCCACCGCGCCGATGTCGCTGCTGTCGCCGCCGGTCGCCGGTCCGACTCCGGGATAATCAAACGGCCGCGCCACTCCGCGCTGATCTGTCGTGACCGCGAGCGACGGCACCGCGTCGCGTTTGCCTTTGTCGATCGCCGGACTGCCGGGCAACGGCTGGTGCGTATCCGTTTGCCCGCCATGATTGGCAAAGCCACCGAGCATCGCATTGGCGTTGATTTGGTCCGCTGTTCCGAGCAGAAAACCCCCGCCATTGCCGTCGCTCAGGTTGTAGCCGGCGGAAGTGATCGTGCCTTGGAAGTTTGAGAAAGCTGTGCTCTGAAAGATGCAGTTGCCGAAGCGTGACGTTCGCCGTCGTTCCGCTATTCTCGATCCCGATCGACATCCCGAAGCCGAAGCCGCCGCTGTTGGTCGAACCATTCCCGAACAGCGTGCAACTGTTCATGGTCACGCTGGCGTTGCCCGCGGCGGAGCCGAAGTTGGCGATCGCTCCCCCCGATGCGTCCGGAAAGCCAGTCATTCCGCTCCCGCTGGAAGCAAAGGTCGAATTGGCGCGGAAGGTGCAATTCCTCATTCGCACGATGCCATCGAAGTTCTCGATCGCGCCGCCATTCGAAATGGCGGACGAGCCGTTCTGACTGCCGCGTCGAGACGCTGTTTCCAAAGAGGCGTGCAATTTTGCAGGGTGAGCGTGCCGCCGCTGTTGTAAGATGCCGCCGCCACCTGCCACTGCGACGCCGTTCTGAATATTATAAGCCCTGTGTCCACTCAGCGGTGCAGTCGACCAGGGTGAGCGTTCCGCTGTTGATGTTAATGCCACCGCCACTCGCACTGAACCCTCCCGCAGCCGTGACGGAACCTTGGCGGATGATGAGTCCGTTTATCGTCACCACGGAACTCGCGGCGAGCTGAAAGATGCGGAAGTCGGGCGATTCGAAGCCCGCGTAATCGTGCTGCGGTACCGTTGAAGGTGAGAGTGTGGCCGCCGTCGGTGCGCACGAGCGGGAGACCATTCGCGCCCGTTTCGGTGTTATTGACTGCCGTCAGAGCGTAGATGCCGCCGGCAGCGAGGTTGATCGTGTCATCCTGCGCGTTGGTGTTGGCCATCGTGATCGCAGTGATCAATCCAGCGACGTCGCCATTGACTGACGTTGAAGGTCGCGGCGTTGAGCGCGCAGGCGCAGCCGAGAATGGCTGCTACGACGACAAGAATGCGCAGCTTCATACGAACAAATGCTGCGCTTTTGTATCAAAGCGCCTTCATCTGACCAAGACCAATCGAGTAAGAACAGCAGTGGAGGAGGCGTTGCTAGGGTCTTCGCGGCGGCCCGTTACGCGCCCTCGACGCCGAAATTGAC
This sequence comes from uncultured Verrucomicrobiae bacterium, assembly GCA_963784865.1. Lineage (GTDB taxonomy): Bacteria > Verrucomicrobiota > Verrucomicrobiia > Chthoniobacterales > UBA10450 > JACCTI01. Next base: position 150,235 of record CAWATC010000008.1, read on the forward strand.
GCTCCGCGCGGCTACGGCCAGTTCGCTATCGTGCGTGAGGAAGGTGACCTCCCCGGCACCTGCTTCCCTAAGCCCGAGCGCGCTCGCGAGATGCAGGGCATCTAAAGTTCCGAGCGGGGTGAGGAACGATTGCGCTGCTCGTTGGAGCACGGAGGAACTGAGCGCGACGAATTCCACCACATCGAAGATCGCGTGCGCCTGGGTCATAAGTTCGGCCACCTCGTGATCGCTGATCACACCGCGAAGCCGGCTCCGATCGATGGTCCGCAAGACCTCGACCCGCAATAATTCGCTGCTGTAGGCATGATCCCAGCGCGCCCAGGTTATCCCCGGTGCAGGCTCGCGTTGCAATCGTCGCAAAACCACCGACGCATCAAGATAAACGTTCATCGCCGACGCCGATCGGCCAGCAGATCAGCCACCAGATCGACTTTCAGCTTCACCCCTTTGAGGTTTCGCACCGAGGACACGGGCTTGCGCGCAGGAAAGATCTTTAGTCCAGCGGTGCTCTTTTCCACCGGGACCAGGCGTGCGATCGGATGCTGATGAGAGGTAATGGTAATCTCCTTCCCTTTCCGCACCGCGGCCAGGTAGGCGCTCAGCTTACTCTTCAAACTGGCCACACTTACGGATTCCATGACTAGATCATGGCCTCAACGTGACCATAATGTCAACACCGCTTTCGGAAAGGGTCTTGATCAGTAGCGTCCGGCCCGCTCGAGCAACGGCTGCCACCAGGCGCGATTGTTCAGATACCAGTCGATGGTTGCGCAGCGAATCGCGGCTGAGTTCGCAGACGCTAGGGGAGCGCGTAGACTTCGACCAGGGCCACCCCGGTCGTTCCATTCTTGCCGCGCACGATCGCGGTGTGCGCGGTCGCCGGCAGCGTCGCGACGATGGCTGACTCCAGATCATTCGTCGGCGGCACCGTGCTCGCGATAATCTCCGCTTCCTGATCGCTCCGCCAATTGTCGTTCGAGGCAATCAAAACTCCGTCGCGGTCGTGTAATTCGAGCGTCGGATCGGCCAACGCGCCCGGCACCGGCAGCGATGGCCCGATGGCCCGCACGATGACTCGTTGCGTCCCCGTTCCGACGACGATGAAGCCTCCGATCATCACGTTGTCGCCGGTCTGGACAAATCCGCGGCTGGAAATATTCGCCAGCTTCGAATCCACCGTCCGATCCAGATCGTAGACTTCCACCAGACCAACTCCGGTCCCGCCGTTCGCCCCGCGCACGATCGCGGTGTAGCCAGTGCTGTTCGCGGGCAAGCGTGGTCAGGATCGCCGATTCGAGGTCGTTCGTCGGTGGAACTGTGCTGTCGATAATTTCCTGCCGGTTCGGCGCGTCCTGCCAGTTGTCGTTAGACGTAATCAGTCCCGCCGGACCATGAAGCTCGAGCGTCGGATTCTCCAATTTTCCAGGCACCGGCAGCGAAGGTCCGATCGCGCGCACGATCACTTTCTTCGGCTGCGTGCCGGTGACGATGAATCCGCCGATAAGCACGTTGTCGCCGGTCTCCACTCGCATTCGCGTGGAGATATTGCGGCGACAGCGTGAGTTGGTGTGGTAGAAGGCGAGTCGGGTCGGCGTTGGGGTCGCAGTCGGAGTTGGGTTAGCGTCGGAGCGGAGTGGCCGCCAATTGAGTCGGACAGCAGAAAAGCATTCCGGACCGATTCCGTGATGCTCTCCGAGCCATTTGTAGCCGCTGCGATAATAACCCGAGCGCGGATATAGATGTTCTGCCCAGTCGGCAGGCTCAAACCTGTCAGGATCCAATTGCTGCCGAGGCAGTGCCGTGGCCTAGGGAAGTGTAGTTCACATTATCTGTTGAAGATTCAAAGGTAACGCGCCCGAAGTGCGAGCTTGAACCGCCGCGCTCCAGGTAATGGTGGTTGGTGTAACGACCAATTTTTGCAGCGCGGGAGTGTCGTTGGTCAAACGGGCGAAAACGTTGCGGGTCTGCCCGCCGATGGTGGTGAAGAGGCCACCCGCCAAGATCTTGCCATCCGTCTGCAGCGCGATTGAATAGACATCCCCGTTCGCGTTCGGATCGAAGGAATCAGCCACACCGGTGGTAGGATCGAGCCGGGCGATAGCGGTTGCGCGTCTGCCGCCGATGCTGTTAGATCCGTGAAAAAGCCGCCGCTAAAATCTTGCCGTCCGCCTGCATCGCGATTGAATAGACACCATTGTTCGCGTTCGGGTCAAACGAATCCGCCAGGCCGGTCGTGGCATCGAGCCGGGCGATGCGGTTGCGCGCTGTCCGCCGATGCGTTGGTGAAAACGCCGCCCGCCAAAATCTTGCCGTCCGCTTGAATCGCGATTGAGTGGACCAACTGTCTTCGCGTTCGGGTCAAAGGAATCCGCCAGGCCCGTGGTGGGATCGAGCCGGGCAATGCGATTGCGCGTCTGTCCGCCGATGCTCGTGAAACTGCCGCCCGCCAAAATCTTGCCGTCTGCCTGCATCGCGATGGAATCAACAGTGTTTGCGTTTGGGTTGAACGAATCAGCCAGGCCGGTGGTCGGATCGAGCCGGGCGATGCGGTTGCGCGTTTGTCCGCCGATCGTTGTAAAACCACCGGCTAAGATCTTTCCGTCCGGCTGCACCGGATTGAACGAAGCAACACCGTTCGCGTTTGGGTTGAACGAATCAGCCAAACCGGTAATGGGATCGAGTCGGGCGATTCGATTGCGAAGCTGTCCCCCAATGCTGGTGAAGATCGCCGCCCACCAGGATTTTGCCGTCCGGCTGAGTCGCGATTGCAAATACAGCGAAGCTCCGAGTTTGGGTTGAAGGCGGTGTCGAGCGTGCCGTCCGTGTTCAAGCGGGCGATGTGGTTCCGGCTCACACCCAGCACACTGGTAAAGAAGCCGCCGATGAGAATCTTGCCGTCTGGTTGCACGGCGGTGGCGTAAATGAAGGGAGATCCGATGGGGATGTTGAGATCGAGCGTCTGATCGAGCCGGCCGTCGCTTTCCAGCCGGGCGATGCGGTTGCGCGTCATCGCCGATCCGCCGTTGGGAGAGAGCGTGGTGAAACTGGCCGCCAGCCATAATGATCTTGCCGTCCGGCTGAACCGCGATTGCGTGGACGTTATTGTTTGAGTTCGGATCGAACGAATCAGCCAAGGCCGGTCATCGGATCGAAGCCGGGCCATGCGGTTGCGCGTCTGTCCGCCGATGTTGGTGAAATCTGCCGCCCGCTAAGAATCTTGCCGTCCGGTTGCACCACGATTGAACGGACAATGATTGTTCGCGTTCGGGTTGAACGAATCAGCCAAACCGGTGGTGGGATCCAGCCGGGCGATGTAGTTGCGCGCTTGCCCGCCGATGGTCGTAAACGTGCCGCCCGCCAAGACTCTTGCCGTCCGCCTGCACCGCAATGGCGGAAACGACAAGAAGCCAGGGTTCGCGTTCGGAGTCGAACGAATCCGCCAAGACCAGTCGTCGCGATCGAGCCGGGCAATGTGGTTGCGCGTCTGTCCGCCGATGCTGCCGAAATTGCCAGCCGACCAAAATCTTGCCGTCCGGCTGCACGATGACGGCATCGATCTCAAAGCCGTTGGGGGCTGGGTTAAACGAATCCGCCAACCCGGTTGTGGCGATCGAGCCGGGCGATATGATTGCGCGTTTGTCCGCCGATGCTGGTGAAAGCTGCCGCCCACCAAGATCTTGCCGTCTGCCTGGACTGCGATTGAGTTACACGCCATTGTTCGCGTTCGGGTCCAACGAATCGGCCAAACCAGTAGTGGCATCGAGCCGGGCGATGCGATTGCGCGACTGTCCACCAATGTCGGTGAAATGCCGCCCACCAAAATCTTGCCGTCTGGCTGAACCGCGATGGAAAGGACAACACCGTTCGGATGTTCGGGTTGAACGCGGTGTCGAGCTACCGTCCGGGTTCAGCCGGGCAAGGCGGTTGCGCGTGACGGCACTCCGCCGTTGGGCGAGAGCGTCGTAAAAGCGCCGCCGATAAGAATCTTACCGTCTGGTTGAACGACGACGACGTAAATCGGCCGTTCGCGTTCGGATCGAAACCGTCGAGCGCGGATTGCGCGCGCACCGCCGCGGTGCCGGTCGCCAGCAACGCGGCGATCGAAAACAGGATGAGCGTGGCTCTGTTTCGGCGTGTCATCGGCTCCAATCTCCGACCGAGCGATAATCCAAGCAAACTGGCGCCCAAGTAGCGAGTAGGAACGGGCGCGAAGACAGACGCTATTGCTCAGTATCTTCCCGCGCGTTCCAGTAACGGCTGCCACCCGGCGCGATTCGATCGAATACCAGTCATGGTCGCGCCGTGAATAGCACCTGATTTCGCAGGCGCTACGGGAGCGCGAAGACTTCGACCAGGGCCACCCCGGTCATTCCATTCTTGCCGCGCACGATCGCGGTGTGCCCGGCCGGCGGCAGCGTCGCGACAATCGCCGATTCCAGATCGTTCGTCGGCGGCACCGTGCTCGCGATGATCTCCGCTTCCTGATCGCTCCGCCAATTGTCGTTCGAGGCGATCAACCGTCCCGTCGCCGTCGTGTAATTCCAGAGTTGGATCGGCCAGCGCGCCCGGCACCGGGAGCGAAGGCCCGATGGCTCGCACGATCACTCGCTGGGACCTGATTCCCAAGATAATGAAACCTCCGATCATGACGTTATCGTCGGTCTGGACGAATCCTCGGCTGGAAATATTTGCCAGCTTCGAATCGACCGTTCGATCCAGGTCGTAGACCTCGACCAGACCGACACCGGTGCCGCCGCTCACCCCGCGCACGATCGCGGTGTAGCCAGTGCTGTTCGCGGGCAGCGTGGTCAGGATGGCCGATTCGAGGTCGTTCGTCGGTGGCACCGTGCTGTCGATAATTTCCTGCCGGTTCGGCGCATCCATCCAGTTGTCATTGGACGCAATTAAACCCCCGGGGCCATGAAGCTCGAGCGTCGGATTGGCCAGTTTCCCAGGAACCGGCAAAGAAGGACCGATCGCGCGCACGATCACTTTCTTCGGTTGTGTGCCCGTGACGATGAAGCCGCCGATGAGCACGTTGTCACCGGTCTCTACCCGCAGGCGCGTGGAGATGTTGGCCAATGTCGTGGAAGGTGGCGTGGCCGTAGGCGTTGGAGTTGGGGTGGGAGTAGTCCCGCCAAACTCGAAGGCGCCGATGTCGCTGACGCCGGAGCGGAGATAGCCGCGCTGGTCCGTGGCCGGAGCGAGAGCATCGTTTCCTGCATTGATCGCGCTGCTTGGGCTCAACAACGCCACGGTATCGGTTGGCCCTCCATAATTCCCATTGTTACCCAGGTTCGGGTTAATTCCCGCGCCGCTGCCAACCTGATCGCCGTTCACGCCATTCGTTAGACCGCTGGCCGAGCCGACGATGCCGATGAAGTTGAAGCCATCGGAAGTAACGTTACCCCGGATATCAGGGTTGGTGGTTGAGGCGTTGCCCGAGATAATCGTATTGCCGAGATGAAACTGAGCGTTGCTGCCTTCGGCGTAGACGCCGCCGCCGCCTT